>NZ_JANUBV010000014.1:0-181078 GCF_024808055.1 Rhizobium sp. BK176
CCGCGCCGTTCAAGTTCCTCGGACTTTAGATGTGGCAAGACTGGGCACGCCGGTCGTTATCGGCGTCAGAAGCATGAGAGGGAACGCATGAACCGTTTGCTGCTGCGCCTGTTCGCGTCGTTTTCGACGCCGGGGCTGGCCCTAGCCTTCATTTTCTTCGCTGCGTCGCTGACGCCGAGCCTCATGCCGCGCTCCTATTTCATTCAAGGCGCTCTGTCCGGCATTGCCGCCGCGGTCGGGTATCTCATCGCGGTAAGTTTCACTTGGCTGTGGAAGTACTTGGAACTGCCCGTTTTCGACGGCCGCAGGCTGCCCGGCAACCTGATCGTTTGCGGACTTGGCCTCTTGCTGGCCGTGGCTTTCCTTTGGCGGGCTGCCGACTGGCAGAATTCGATCCGCGACTTATGGCATATCGAGCGTGTCGATACGGCCGACCCCTTCAAGGTTGCGACCATCGCCATCCTCGTCTTTTTCGCGGCCTTTCTGATTGGGCGGCTGTTCCGCCTTACCTGTCTGTCCTTTTCGGGATGGCTATCACGCTTCGTCCCGCGTCGGGTCTCGCAGGTGGTTGGCGGGGCACTGGCCATCGTGCTTTTCTGGTCCGTCGTGAACGGCGTGCTGCTGCGCTCGGCTCTCCATATGGCAGACACATCCTTCCGGAAATTGGATGCACTGGTGGAAGACAACATCCCCGTACCAGCCGACCCCGCGAAGACCGGAAGCACCGCCTCGCTTGTCACCTGGGAGGGACTTGGTCGCCAGGGCCGTCATTTCATCTCATCGGGGCCGACAGCCGTTGATATCGGCGATTTCTGGAAGACTGTGGCGCAGGAGCCGATACGAACTTACGTCGGCCTCAACAACGCAGAGACCATCGAGCAACGCGCAAGGCTTGCGCTGGACGAAATGAAGCGCCAAGGCGCGTTCGAACGCTCGCTGCTCGTCATCATCGTCCCAACCGGCACCGGCTGGATCGACCCCGAGGCAATGGATACGCTCGAATATCTGCAGCACGGGGACGTGGCGAGCGTGGGTCTCCAGTATTCCTATCTGACCAGCTGGCTTTCGCTGCTCGTCGAGCCGGAATACGGATCGGCTTCCGCCAGGGCGCTCTTTCGTGAAGTCTATGGCTACTGGACGACGCTGCCGCGAGACAAGAGACCCAAGCTCTACCTGCACGGCCTCAGCCTTGGAGCGCTGAATTCCCAGATCTCCGCCGACATATTCGATATCGTGTCGGATCCCTTCCATGGCGCGTTGTGGAGTGGCCCGCCGTTCGAAAGCAGAATGTGGCGCGACGTGACGGCTGCGCGCAATCCCAAATCGCCCGCTTGGTTGCCGCAGTTCCGGGATGGATCTCTCATTCGGTTCACCAACCAGACGAACCAGTTGGATATTCCCGGTGCACATTGGGGACCAATTCGCCTTGTCTATCTGCAATATGCCAGCGATGCCGTGACGTTTTTCGATCCTCATTCCTTCTACCGGGAGCCGGCCTGGATGCGGCAGCCGCGAGGACCCGATGTTTCGCCGAGCCTGCGTTGGTTTCCCGCGCTGACGATGCTGCAATTGCTCGTCGACATGGCAACCGCTACGACGTCCCCGATGGGGTACGGCCATGTCTATGCTCCGCAACACTACATTGATGGTTGGATCACCGTGACGGACGCGAAGATCGACGCGGAGCAGGTCGACGCCTTGAAGCGGTTGTTCCAGCAGCGGCCAGCGCAGACCGGCGAGGGCGACTAGTTATCCACAGGTCGCGCCTCAAATCGGGAAACGCTGAGCGTTAACCATGTTCATTAGGCTTTCATTCAGCGTCTCGTATCAGTTTGCGCCGCAGTGGCTGGGAAACCACAGCATTGAGGCTCGAAACAATGACCTACAGCGGCTTGCTTTTTACTGCCATCGTGGCGGGTCTGATAACAATTCTGGCCGTCGGTAGCCGTCCGGCCAGCGAAGCCGCGTCCAACTGGCCCCAGATGCAGGTGATGAAGACAGACCGGATCGTCACGGGCAGCGTTCCAGCTCGATAGACGAGGGGTGCGTCGGATTTGCCCGGCGCAAGCGACGCCAGCTGCACCAAATCGGAACCTCCGGCATCTCTTAGGGAGACGCCTTGCCTGACGTTCAGGCTTTGTTAGGCATCCCGGGGGCAATGCCTTTGTCAGGGCAGGCGGATGACCTAAGTCGACATCATGGGAGAGAAATCATCATCCGAGTCGCGGCCATGCCTGATCGATCTGGTGATCGTCGGACTGGTCGCGGGACTTCTGGCCTGCCTGCTACGTGGTGGCAGCATCGGTCCGATCGCGCCGGTGGGCTTGGGAACGGCCTTGTCCTGGTATTTTCTGGGCTTCCCGATCATCAGGACAAGAAATCGCTCGCGTTAAATTGGTAGTCCGAAGCAAGAGCACGTTAAGAGTCGAGGGCTTAAGCGGGTAGGGTTCTTTAAGGCAATTTACCCATGTGTAGTTCCGATCAACGTTACGATGTCATTTGCGACCCGCTCGATTCATGGATCGTGTGGGACAACGAGACTGAAGAGCCTGCTTCTTTCGGCGGGCAGATATTGCACGGCTTGACCGAAGGCCATGCCATCGAAGTCGCTAAGATCATGAACGAGCTCTACGGCAGCGAGAAACGCGATGTGCCGATGGCGTTTCGCAGCCTCGGCGCTTGAAGCCCTGAAGGCTGTCGACAGGTGCGCTTAGCCGGTGGGCTGGCCCCGTCATAGAGTTCAGGCTACTCTCCGCCATCGCGGGCTTTGACGGCGCGGCGTGGAGGGCGGATATCATGGGCACGAAGGAATTGTTCTCAATCGCTGCCGGTCATGCGGCCCGCTTTCGAGAGAAGAACGACGGCCGTCCCCATCACCCATTTCATGACTATTTCGCCTCGGTGGATGCCTTTGCCGGTCCGCTGCCCGAACAACCATCACCCATGGTCGACGTGCTCGAGCAATTGGTGACGGCAGCGGAGCCCGGCTTGCATCTAACGACCGGGGGGCGCTTCTTTGGCTGGGTCATCGGCGGCTCTCATCCGATGGGGGTTGCTGCCGATTTCCTGACGAGCGCATGGGGACAGAATGCCGGCAACCATATGGTGTCGCCTTCGGCTGCGGCGGTAGAAACAGTGGCTGCGGCCTGGTTGCTTCAACTGCTCGGGCTCCCGACAGGCAGCTCTGTCGGCTTTGTCACCGGCGCGACCCTCGCAAATTTCACCTGTCTTGCATCTGCTCGGGGCGAGGTGCTGCTAAGGGCCGGTTGGGATGCAGATGCCAATGGATTGTTCGGAGCGCCGCCAATCACCGTACTGATCGGCGATGACGCGCATACGACCGTGTTTTCGGCTTTGCAGTTTCTCGGACTTGGACACGATCGTGTGGTGCGCATCGCGACGGATGATCAAGGGCGCATCAAGCCTGCAGCGTTCGAGCGGGCGGTAGCGGATGTTTCCGGACCGTGTATAGCGGTCCTCCAGGCTGGCCAGATCAATACCGGCGGCTGCGACGATTTCCGTAGCTTGGTCCCGCTCGCCAAATCGAAAGGCGCATGGGTGCATGTCGACGGTGCATTTGGCCTGTGGGCGCAGGCTTCCGCCCTGCGATGCGATTTGACCGCTGGCGTAGAGCAGGCGGACAGTTGGGCCACCGACGGGCACAAGTGGCTGCAGACGCCGTATGATTGCGGCTATGCGATCGTGCGCGACGAACTGGCGCATCGGCGCGCGATGACCATCGCGGCGAGTTATCTGCCGCTTGCGAGCGAAGGCGAGCGCAATTCCTCGGACTATGTCCCGGAACTGTCGCGACGCGCACGCGGCTTTGCCACATGGGCGATGATCAAACACCTGGGGAGCAGTGGTGTCGGCGCTCTGGTCGATCAAGCGTGTGACGCTGCAAAGGCCATCGCTTTCGCTCTTGGCGCGGAACCGGGCATTGCTATCGGCAATGATGTCGTTCTCAACCAGGTTATCGTGCGCTTCGGAGCGGACCTGCCGCCCGAGCAGGGTGATGAGCTGACGAAACGAACGATCGGGGCCTTGCAGCGCGAAGGCGTCCTGTTTGCCAGCGGAGCGGCATGGCGCGGCAGGCACGTCATGCGGCTTTCGGTTTCCAACTATCAGACGGGTGCCGACGAGGCGGAGAGGGCGATTGACGCAATCTTGCGAGCCTATCGACGAGAGCGCCGCGACGCCAGTGTGACCGAGCGGTGACCTGTCGTTCGCGCTAGAACCCGCGACCCTTCAGCCAGGTATCAATCGAGAGAGCGCCTGCACCGACGGCCGCGAGCACGAACATGCCGCCTGCAATCGCGAGATCCTTCTCGAAATGAAAGAGCTCGTTCTGGTCGCTGAAGTTGGTGTGATAGAGCGTCGCCGTCGCAACGCAAAACAGGCCCAAGGCGGTCGCGCCGATGCGGGTCAAAAAACCGGCCGCGATGGAGAGACCAGCAACGATCTGCAGAGCGATCGTTGCCACAAGCAAGGGGACGCTCAAGCCGAATTGCGCGGCCATCTCGATGGCGCCGGAAAAATTCAGCGCCAGCGATACGCCCTCATGCAGAAAGATCCAGGCAAGAAGCAGCCGGCCGATCAACAGCGTAGTCTCGCGTGCACTTGTGACGACTGTGGATTTTCCGCCTGCCATATGGACCTCCAGCACGCTGCCAACGAACCCGGGATAGCGTTCCGGCATCTTACCTGAAAGCAGCAGATTCGTCAGGCTTTACCGGGTGGCTAGGCTGCATCCATCTTTCGGTTGTCGTCGCTGACCAAAGCCTGGCAGATTCGGAACCGGTTCTTGCCCTGAGACTTCGCCTCGTAGAGCGCGGCGTCGGCGCAAACGAAGATGTCGGAGCGCATGGTTGGGTCGAAGAAGGCGACGCCAACAGAGGCACCGACATGCATCCGGGAGCCATCCCGTTCGACGGAGCGGCTGAGGCAGTCGACGACCGTCTCAGCGAGCCTAGCGACGCTGCCGGCGCTGTCGTAACCGCTGACAAGGACCGCGAACTCGTCGCCGCCGATGCGTGCGACCAGATCTGCCCCCTGGCATGCCGCCAGCAGGCGCTCTGCTGTTTCCTTGAGGCATTCATCGCCGGCCTGGTGACCGAACGTGTCGTTGATCCCCTTAAAGCCATCAAGGTCGATGAGAAGCAGGGCTGTGGCGGTGCCGTTGATACAGCGGAGGGGCAGGCGTTGCAGCGCAGTCTGAAATTGCGCGCGGTTCGGGAGGCCAGTCAGGATGTCGAATTCTGCGAGATAGCGAATCTGGTCGAACATCGTCTTCTCGGCCGTGATGTCGAGTTTCATGCCGAAAATACGGACAGGTACACCGCCTTCACACTCAACGGTCGCGGTAATGCGGATCCATCGCGTATTGCCCTTGGGCGTGACGATCTCGGCGTCGAGTGTAAAGCCTGTGCGTTCCTCGATTGCACGCGTGCGGAGGCGAGCAAGCTCGGCGAGCGACTCCTTCGAGTAGCACTTCAGGATTTCGGCGCGATCGAGTTCGGCGTCGTCTGGCATATCGAAGAGATCATAGACCATCTTGGTCCAGACCAGGCGATTGTCCGGAAGGCTGCATTCCCATACGCCAATCCTGGCGGCCTCAGACGAGCGATCGAAGATCTTGCGGCTGTGGGCAAGCGCAACTGCCTGTTGTTCGAGCTGCTTTTCCGTTTCCGCGAGCGCGTTTTGGAGAGCCTCCATGGCAGCCTGGCGGCCGCGCCGGGAGGGCGCCACGCAGTCTGCGATTTTGGCGAAGGCAGCGAAGAATTTCATGCTCGACCCAACGTTGGATGGCCCAATCCTACAATCGTTGGAATGACTTAAGATTTCGTTTTGTACGCGGCGGCGCCAACGGTCTTGTCGCGCGCGCTTGTGCTAGTCCGGTACTGTTTTGGGCTCAAGGCCCGCCGTCGCCGGTCCGGGTAAGCTTTCGTTCACCGTTCTTCACTAAATTTCGGTTGAAGTTTTAGATCCCTGCCGTTCCTCGGAAGCGATGAGAGCATGGCGTTTGTTTCCATTCTTCGGCGATACGTGCTGCCAACGCTGCTCTCGACGGCGCTGGTAACATGTTCGACCGATGGCCTTATTCCGCCCGGTGACGTCGACAACGGAACTCGGGTCGGATCGATTTCGCCGCAGCGCCGCGCGCCGGCGGCGCAGATGCAGATGCCGCCGAACGAGCAACCCTATCCGGTCGCAGGTGCACCGGTCGCTGATGCAGCAGGTTCGGTCGATTACCTCGATACGCCCAATCTTGCCGGAACGGGACACAGTGGCGCGGGCACTCGGTCACGGACGCTACAGGCACCGCAGCAACCTGGGCGCTTGCCTATGATCGACAGCGATGAGGCAATGGCAGGGGCGCAGGGTGCGGCCGGATCGCTTCGCAGTCAGCCTTCGACCTGGGGAGGGACTCAGCAGCTCTCGGTGCCCGAGGGCGGCGTCAACATGGATGCCGAACTTGGTGCCGAACCGGTTGTCGGCCTCGCCGAGGAACAGCAGCAACAGATCGCGGAGGGGCACTCCGATCAGCCGGTCGTCGATGGCATCGGGACCGACAATCCTACCCAGCTCAATCCTGCACGGATCCCGGCGCCGGCGGCGCAGGCACAGATGAGCAGCGCGCCTGTTTGGAACGATGGCAGGGCGGTCGTGGCGCCCGCGCGGGTGCCCGAGGAGAACGACGAGCAGGAGGTCGCCATGCTGCGGCCGAACAACCCGACCGCGCCGATGATGAGTGCGCCCGCGGCTCCTGCTGATCCGAGCGTCATGCCGGCCTCGGAGCTTGCCTGCCGCCGCGAGCTGAAGCGAATGGGCGTTGTCTATACCGAGAAGCCACCAATCTCGAACGGGCCCGCTTGCCAGGTGCCGTATCCGATCTCGTTGCAGGGGCTTTCCGGCAATATCGGTGTCAGGCCAGCGGTGACACTGAATTGCCAGGTGACGCTCGCTTTTGCCAAATGGGTCAAGAACGAGCTCGCCCCGTCCGCGCGCTTCCGCTACTGGTCGGGCATCAAGACCATTCAGCCGCTTGGCGGATACAGCTGCCGCCGCATGAACAACAGCCGGCAGCGCTACAATCCGATGTCCGAGCATGCCCGCGGCAACGCGATCGATGTCGGCAAGTTCGTTCTGAAGAGCGGCCACGCGATCGACGTGCGCAAGAAGGGGCTGTTCTCGTTCCGGGAGGGCAGGCTGTTGCAGGCCGTGCGCACCGACAGCTGCAAATATTTCAATACAGTGTTAGGGCCCGGGAGCAACCCGGAGCACTGGAACCATTTCCATTTCGATCTGCGCGAACGCCAGAGCGGCAGGGTCTACTGCCACTGAAAAGGAAAGGCCGGCCCGAAGGCCGGCCCAAGGCGAACACGGCGCGGGCGGCACCGCCCGGCCGAGTCAGATCATGTAATGACTGGTAATGCACTTCACGCATGTCGAGGAAACACGGGAGCGTAACGAGATCGCTCAGGCGGCTGCTCCGCAAGGGGTGCGGCGGGACGGAGAGCGCTTGCTGCCTCGCCGCCTTTATGCCGCAGAAAGATCACCGGTTGATGACATGCTGCCACGCCGGAGTTTTCCACAGGCTTGGACATTTTTTTCGCTTGGAAGCGTTTTCACGGAAGTGAATACTCTGTTCAGCAGCGCCGGGATGTCAAAACCACCGGAAACGCATATATAGCGGCGAGCAACTTTTCGCCGCAGCCTCCATAAGAGCCCTTCATGGCCCCGATCATTTCCATTCGAAATCTCACCAAGACCTACGCCAACGGATTTCAGGCCCTCAAAGGCATCGACCTCGATGTCGAGAAGGGCGAAATCCTTGCCTTGCTCGGGCCGAACGGGGCGGGCAAGACGACGATGATCTCGATTGTCTGCGGCATTACCAATCCGAGCGGGGGCGCTGTTTCCGTCGGCGGTCATGACGTGGTGAAGGATTTCCGGGCGACGCGTTCTATGATCGGTCTCGTTCCACAGGAGCTAACCACCGATCAGTTCGAGACTGTGTGGAATACGGTCAGCTTCTCGCGCGGTCTGCACGGCAAGCGATCCAACCCCGCGCATATAGAGAAGGTGCTTCGCGATCTTTCGCTCTGGGACAAGAAGGACAACACGCTGCGGCAATTGTCCGGCGGCATGAAGCGAAGGGTGCTGATTGCCAAGGCGCTATCGCATGAGCCGGAAATTCTCTTCCTCGACGAGCCCACCGCAGGTGTCGACGTGACGCTGCGCAAGGACATGTGGCACGTCGTCGAAAAGCTGCGCCGCTCCGGCGTCACGATTATCCTGACCACGCACTATATCGAAGAGGCGGAAGAGATCGCCGACCGTGTCGGCGTCATCAACGGCGGCGAGCTGTTGTTGGTCGAAGACAAGACGGCGCTGATGGCGAAGCTCGGCCGCAAGCAGCTTATTCTCGAACTGAACGAACCGCTGCAAGCGCTGCCGGATCGGTTTGCGGGCAATGGTCTTTCGCTTGTGGCAGACGGCAGCCGCCTGATCTACGACTTCGATACTCAGAAGGAGCAGGAAAGCATCGCCACGCTGCTGAAGCGGCTCGGCGAGCACAACATTCACTTCAAGGATCTTTCCACGCAACAGAGCTCGCTGGAAGACATCTTCGTGGCGCTCGTGGGAGGGGCAAAATGAACTTCGAAGCCATCAGATCCATCTATTTCTTCGAAATGGCCCGCACCCGCCGGACGCTTCTGCAAAGTGTCGTTTCGCCTGTGATCTCGACATCGCTCTATTTCATCGTTTTCGGCGCGGCGATCGGTTCGCGCATCCAGCAGGTTGAAGGCGTGTCCTACGGCGCGTTCATCACGCCCGGCCTGATCATGCTGACGCTGCTCGGGCAATGCATCAGCAACGGGTCGTTCGGAATCTACTTTCCGAAGTTCACCGGCACGATTTACGAGGTATTGTCGGCGCCGGTGGCAATGACCGAAATTCTGCTTGGCTATGTCGGTGCCGCGGCGACAAAAGGGTTGATGATCGGGGTGATTATCCTGCTCACTGCGAATGTCTTCGTGGACATCCGGATCGAGCATCCAGTGATGATGGTTCTGTTCTTTCTGCTGACAGCGATCACGTTCAGCCTGTTCGGCTTCATGATCGGCATATGGGCCACGAATTTCGAACAGTTGAACCTCATTCCCATGCTCGTCGTGCCGCCCTTGACCTTCCTCGGTGGCAGCTTCTATTCGATCAACATGCTGCCGCCCTTCTGGCAGGCAGTGAGCCACTTCAACCCCGTACTCTATCTCGTCAGCGGCTTCCGTTGGAGCTTCTTTGGCATCGCGGACGTCAACCCGCTAGTGAGCCTCGGGATGATCGCGATCTTCCTGGCGATCTGTCTAGGGACGCTGGGCTGGATTTTCAGGACGGGCTACCGGCTGCGGAGCTGAACACTGCCTCTAGTCCCGCATCCGAAGCTCGTCAGTCTGGATCTGCAAGGATCCGAGGGTCGAGAGGAAGCTCATCCCGAGAAGGCTCTGATCGAGCTTGCCGTCCTGCGCGACGCTGGCGGGAACGTTATGACGGATGATTGGGCCGATGGCGACCTCGGAAAGCATGACACGGGCGGCGCGGGCGCGGCCGTTTGCAGTCATCACGCTCATCGAATATTCGAGGTTGTCAGGGATAATGCCTACTCGCTCGGCGTCTTCGCGGGACAGCGCGATCATGCTGGCGCCAGTATCGACCAGCATCGAAATACTCTGGCCGTTGATCGTGACATAGGCCTCGTAATGGCCGTTCAAAAGCTTGTGCAAGATGACCTCCTGATCACCCTCGCTGGTGGTCACGACCACGGCGCGGCCCGGGACAAGACCTGCGAGCAGACGATTGCCGACCCCGAGTGCTTCCTGCCGATAGAGATAAAGGGTCGCAAGGCCGAGGATCAGGACAAGCCAGATCATCAGGTTGCGAAGGGTCTCGCTGGCGCTGGCGCGGCGCGCCCAGATGCCGGCAGCCAGCATCAACGCGATCGGAAGCAGATAGATGAAGCGGCCGAAATCGTCGGTCCGCATACCGAAGATCCGGCTTGTGTCGTCGCTGAACAGGAGGACGGCGAGACCCAGGCCAAGGACCGCAAGGACGATCGTCAGACGGTTCATGCACGCCGCTCCGGCCTAATCTGCGTAGCCTGCGAGATATCCTGTCCCTTTGCGAAAAGCCGTGCGGGCAGTACGGCCATGAGCCGTTCGCGCTCGTCGTCGGAAAATGACATCCAACCGCCAATCTCGGCAAGCGTACGACCGCAGCCCGTACAAAGGCCGGTCTTTGGGTCGATACAGCAGACATCGATGCAGGGTGTTTGCATGCAATCTATATCGAGATTTCACAGGGCCATGGCAAGGGCGCAGACGGCGGCGATTTCCGAAATCTGTTGCGCCGCGCCGAGCGTGTCACCCGTATGGCCTTCAAGCTTGTGGCGCACGAACCGGGTGAAGGCCATGACCGACAAGCCGCAGCCAAGGAGAGCGCAAACGAGAGGAAGGAGACCAAGGCTCGGCCAGAGAAGCAGAGCGGACACAACACAGCCGGACACGAGCGCCATGTGCATCGAGCCTTCGCCGGGTTGGCCGGCGGCGGCTGCTACGCCCACGGGTCTTGCCGATGGCAGCCGGTGCCAGTGCCAGACGAGCGCGCCGCGGCTGATGCAGGCGATTGCGGGAATCGTGAGCGCCGCGGCAAGTGGCTGCGCTGTGCGTGCGATCGCAGCGAGTGCAGCCGCCCGAAGCGCGAACGACAGGATCAGCGAGAGCGCACCATAGGTGCCGATGCGGCTGTCCTTCATGATGGAGAGCGCGTGGTCGCGGTCGCGCCCGCCGCCGAGGCCATCGGCGCAGTCGGCAAGGCCATCCTCGTGCAGCGCGCCGGTCAATACTGCTTGAACGGCCAGGGCTGCAAACGCCGACATCAGACTGTCGGCGCGCAGGCCGAGCATGACCAGGAAGACAAGCGCGGGCACGAGCGCAATGACAATGCCTGCCATGGGAAAGGCGCGGGAGGCGCGGTCAAGCTTGCCGTCGAAGCCGGCGAAGGCGAAAGACGGCATCGGAATGCGGCTGAGGAAGGCGACGGCGCGAGCGAGGTCGGCCGCATAGTTTCCGATGTTCATTCTCACCCCGACTCCGCGACCATATGCAGCGCTTTAGGAGTTGTTCGCCCCGGCGCCTACCTTTAAGAGAGTGGCGACGAAAGAAGCTGATTTGCAGCGAAAAGACAAGTTACCGACCAAGACAAGGAAATCGCATTCATGAGCGTTTCAGGCCTGCCATTCGACGATTTTCGGGCACTTCTGCGCGATCTCCCGGGACCGGATGCCAGGGCACTTGCAGCCGCGCGCGAACGCGATGCTCAATTGACGAAGCCGCCCGGCGCCCTCGGACGGCTTGAGGAAATTGCGTTCTGGCTTGCCGCCTGGACGGGCAGGGCGCCTGCAGTGAACCGGCCGCTGGTGGCGATCTTCGCCGGCAACCACGGCGTCACCAAGCAGGGCATCACGCCGTTTCCGCCGGCCGTGACGCAGCAGATGGTGGAGAATTTTGCGGCCGGCGGCGCTGCGATCAATCAGATCTGCGTGGCCTATGATCTTGGGCTGAAGGTCTTCGATCTCGCGCTCGACTACCCGACCGGTGACATCACCGAAGAGCCCGCATTGTCCGAGCGCGATTGTGCGGCAACCATGGCCTTCGGCATGGAGGCGATCGCAGGCGGCACCGATCTTCTTTGCATCGGCGAGATGGGGATCGGTAACACCACGATCGCAGCAGCGATCAACTATGCCCTTTACGGCGGGAACGCGCGTGACTGGGTTGGCCCGGGCACCGGTTCCGAAGGCGAAATGCTGGAACGCAAGATAGCTGCGGTCGAAAAGGCTGTGGCGCTGCACAGTGACCATCTTGACGATCCGCTGGAGATCATGCGCCGCCTCGGCGGACGCGAAATCGCGGCGATGGCTGGGGCAATCCTGGCCGCGCGTGTCGAGAGGATCCCGGTGCTGATCGACGGCTATGTCGCGACAGCGGCCGCCGCCATCCTGAAGGCCGCCAATCCTTCGGCGCTCGATCACTGCTTGATCGGCCACGTCTCCGGCGAACCCGGACATTTGCGAGCGATTGAAATGCTTGGCAAAACGCCGCTTCTCGCGCTCGGGATGCGGCTTGGCGAGGGGACTGGCGCGGCGCTCGCGGCCGGTATCGTCAAGGCAGCGGCGGCCTGCCATTCCGGCATGGCAACGTTCTCGCAGGCAGGTGTCAGCAACAAGCACTGAAACCTTCAGGTTTATGACAGGTTGATGACAGAGTTCTTGCCGCGGGGACCGTGAACCGGTATCGCAATTTCTGACTGATGGCGGCAATGGCTGCCATTGACGGACGACGAGGGCACTTGATGAAACCTGCCGTGACAAAACTCACCGGCATCAGCCACTTCTTTGCAGCCGCCAGCTATTCGCTTGGCGGCTTTCGCCGGCTGATCAAGGAGGCGGCGTTCCGGCAGGAACTGTTGTTCTTCGTGGTTTCACTGATCCTGCTGGTCTCCGTCGGCGCGACGCTGGCGGAGTTGATGATCGCTGTCGTCCTGTTTCTCGTGCTCTTTGCCGTAGAGGCGCTCAACACCGCGATCGAGGAAGTCATCGACAGGATTTCGCCTGAGATCTCGATGGTTGGAAAGCACGCCAAGGATCTCGGCTCTTTCGCCGTGCTCTGCACGATTGCCGCGTGCGGGGTGTTCCTCCTGTTTACGATCGGCAAGCATCTGCTGTTCGGGTAAACGGCGCGCCTCCACTTCTTGATGTAATCGGTTGTTGTTACTACACAAGTGCATCTTGTGGGTGTATTTCAACCTACGCTAGGCTGGCTGTCAGGTGCGCACCAACTGGAGGGGTGGCGATGTCGGCGATGGCAGGGAGATCAAACTCAACTTCCGAGGAACGCGAGCGCGGCCGACATGCGCTTCTTCTCTGCATCGTGGGCGGAGTTGCAACGGTTGTAACCCTGCTCTTTATGCTTCTCTCGCAGTTTGACGGTTGGATCGCTGCTACAGGCGTCGGCGGTTTGATTACCTTCCTTGGAATGTCCATTGGTGGTTTCCTTGGCTTTTTGTTCTCGGTACCGCGAATTCTGGCGAAGGACAGCACAGCACCGCTCAGCGCCATTGTTGGCGCGGCAGCAAATGGGACGGGTCCATCTGCCCCGCCGGCGGCTGTGGCGGCGATTAAGCGCGAGCGTCTGCTCAGTTCGAACACGAACCTCGAGCGCATCTCTGAGTGGCTTACGACAATGCTCGTTGGCGTGGGGCTCACACAGATCGGCTCGCTCGATCGGGCAATAATGGGCCTTA
This sequence comes from Rhizobium sp. BK176, assembly GCF_024808055.1. NCBI lineage: Bacteria > Pseudomonadati > Pseudomonadota > Alphaproteobacteria > Hyphomicrobiales > Rhizobiaceae > Rhizobium > Rhizobium sp. BK176. Next base: position 13,363 of record NZ_JANUBV010000014.1, read on the forward strand.
GCGGCTTTCTCGACGCGAAGGCCCGGGTTTTCCTCGTCGATGGACAGCCAAATGCCGGCGTTCTCCCCGCAATCGGTCCTCTCCTGCTAGTTTGCGGATTGGTAAGCGGATTCATCTTCTTCTATCTGTATACCCGGATCTATTTGTCGCCACTCTTTCAGCGCGTTGAAGAAATTCTGGGAGACGAGCTAAGCACGGAACCACTGCTAACCGCGATCCCCGAGTTCCGAAATGCGGCGGCGAGCCTTGCCGAGGGCACTGATAACCTATCGATGGCGTACACTTCGAAGGCTTCGGAGATTTCTATAGCAGACAGTCTCGATGTCATCCAAAACCTCCTTTATAAAACCGATGGATACGCGCGAGCACTCGAGCTCAGCAACAAACTCGTGACCACGCCAGCAGTCAAGCTTGCACGGTACTGGTTTCTCATGTCGGCAGCCTATGGCCAAAAGCATCACGCACTATTGGACGCCGACGCACCCGAAGCAGAGCGTCTTTCTGCAAGGCGTGCTGTGCTTGACGCGGTGCAAAAGACCGTCCAGCTCAATCCTAGCTATAGAGCGAGGTTGATTGCCTTGACTGACGCAGGCGCGTTCGACAACGATCTGCAGGATTTTGCGACGAGTGATGATTTTTGGCGGATCGTCAAATAGTCGACATCACGCAAAACTGCGGCGCTTGCGGGAAACCGCTTGGGTATCCTCGACAGCCGGAACGGTCTGAAGCACGCGCTTGGCGGGCAGGATGGCGATAACTTCGGTGCCTTCGCGCAGCTTCGATTTGAGGATGAACTGGCCGTCGTGCTTGGCGAGGATCGCCTGAACGATCGGCAGGCCGAGGCCGGTGCCTTGTTCCGCGCTCTTGATCGCGATCGAGCCCTGGCCAAAAGCGGACAGGACCACCGGAATTTCATCTTCCGGAATACCGGGGCCGTTGTCCTTGATGGAGATGTATTGGCCGCCACCGGCGGTCCAGCCGACCTTGACGTGGATTTCGCCCGATTGCGGCGTGAACTTCACGGCGTTCGAAAGCAGGTTGAGGACGACCTGGCGAAGCGATTTCTCATCTGCCCAGACGGCGGGCAATTCGGGCTCGAACTGCTGCGAGATGGTGATGTTCTTGCCCCGAGCCCTCAGTTGCACCATGCCGATGCAATCTTCGGAAATGTTCAAAAGCGAAATCGCTTCCTCGCTGAGTTCGTATTTGCCAGCCTCGATGCGCGAGAGGTCGAGGATCTCGTTGATGAGATTCAGCAGATGCTCGCCCGAGCGGTGGATGTCGCTGGTGTATTCCTTGTAGGTCGGGTTGTTGAGCGGCCCCATGACCTCAGCTGACATGACCTCGGAGAAGCCCAGGATGGCATTGAGTGGCGTTCTCAGCTCATGCGACATTGAGGCGAGGAAACGGGACTTTGCAAGGTTTGCTTCCTCGGCCCGGCGGCGGGCCTCATCCGACATCGATTTTGCGACTTCGAGTTCGGCGATCAGGTCGTCCTTTTCTGCCTGATAGGCGAGAATCTTGAGGTTGGATTGGAAGAGCCGGTCGGCGATGTAGTTGAAGAAAATGACGGTGGTTGTGAAGATGGCGGTCAGGCTGATCTCGAGGATTTCTCGGGACAGACCGGCCTTGGCGACCAGGCCGAGGACGACAGGGGCGAAGGTTATCAGCACCGACGGTGTCAGCATGAAATTCGACATGGCCGTCACGGAAAGTGCGATCAGTAGCGTAGCGCCCTTGTAAAGCAGGAAGCTCGACGGCTCGCATACGGCGCAGTCCTGCAGAGCGAACACTGCCCAGCAGCAGCCGACCATGAGTTGGCCGAGCAGGAGAATGCGGCGCCAGCTGCGCGCGGTTGTCGCGTTGATTTCCTGGCTGCGGGCGCGGCGCGCGATGAAGACGTTTGCCGCATGGGCTGTCAGTGTCAGCAGCGCCCACAGAAAGATCTGCGTGTCTTCCGTGAAGTAAACGCCGAATGCGGCAATGATGATGACGAAGAGCGGGACGATCGAAGCGCCCTGCAGGACGGCATTGACATACATCACCAGTACGTCGCGATCGAACCCGCCGCTCGCGGCGTGGCTCGATTGCAGGCGTTCCCGCGTCAGCCGAACAGCCTTCGATACAGGCTTGTTCCGGTGACTGCGTGACTTGTCGACGATGTTCTTATCGGTCGATGTGCTAACGCCAGTACTCATTGTGCACGTTGAAACTTGATCCGCGGGTCTCTACACCCTAAAGCCCAATCCTTAAGATGATGTTAGCCATCTTTGCCAAGGATTTGTTTCTGAAGGAGGCGAAAGCGTGACGCGCGGTTGGCGGGTGATGCGCGACGGCGTGACGGCGCTGGCTTTGCTGGCGTTCCTGTGGCTGATTGCGGCGAAGTTGAACGACAAGACAGAAACGGTCCATTCCGGACAATTTCATGCCGCGGATGGTGACAGTCTGAATCTCGGCAATGAGCGGATGCGGCTCTACGGCATCGATGCACCCGAGTTGAGCCAGACATGCGAGCGGGCAGGTGGAGTATGGACCTGCGGTCAGGAGGCGAAGCGGGCATTGCAACGTCTTGTTGGGGCGGTCGATACACAGTGCGCTGGAACGGAGCGGGACCGTTTTGATCGCCTGCTTGTGATCTGCCGGGCTGGCGGCGTCGATTTGAACGCCGTGATGGTGCGGAGCGGCATGGCGGTGTCCTATGGCGCTTATGGTGACGAGGAGAGGCAAGCGAGAATGGAAAAGGTCGGGCTCTGGGCTGGGACGTTTGAGACGCCGCGCAGTGTGCGCGAGCATGCGCCAAGATCGAATGTGCGGGGAATAGCGGGATTACTCGGATGGTGACTGACGAAGGCGCGCCGGACGAGCGCGCGCTGGATCGCCTTCGGCAGGAGATTGCCGCCTGCCGGATCTGTCGTGACGCACCGTTCGGCGGGCCTGGTGCGCGATTGCCACATGAGCCGCGGCCGGTCGCGGTCATCTCTTCCAAGGCGAGGATATTGATCGCGGGGCAGGCGCCGGGGCTCAAGGTCCACGACACAGGTCTGCCGTTCAACGACGCATCCGGCGACCGCCTGCGCGATTGGCTGCATGTCGATCGGGAGACGTTCTACGACCGCGACCGTTTCGCCATTGTGCCGATGGGTTTTTGCTTTCCTGGCTACGACGCCAAGGGAAGCGACCTGCCGCCGCGGCGGGAATGTGCGCCGCATTGGCGGAGTAGGGTGATTTCGGCAATGCCGCAGATCGAACTGGTGATCGTGGTCGGCCAATATGCGCAGGCTTGGCACATGGGCCGGGAGCGCCGCGAGACTATGACCGAGACGGTGCGGGCCTGGCAGACGGCCCTTTCGCGTCCGGGCTCGCCGGTCATTTTTCCGCTGCCGCATCCTAGTTGGCGAAATACCGGCTGGATCAAACGCAATCCTTGGTTCGCAACAGAGTTGTTGCCGACGTTGCGCGAGCGGGTTGCGGCATTGCTGTCTGAAACAAAATTCTTTTAAACTCCCGGAATCGCGCTATACAGAGAAAATAATTCGAAGGGGCTTTGCCGTATGGACCGTCTTGACCGTAAGATCCTGCGTCTCTTGCAGGAGGATTCGACTTTGGCTGTGGCCGATCTTGCCAAGAAGGTCGGGCTCTCCACAACACCTTGCTGGCGGCGCATCCAGAAGATGGAAGAAGACGGCGTCATCAAGCGCCGTGTGGCCATCCTCGATCCGGAGAAGGTCAACACCAAGGTCACGGTGTTTGTATCGATCCGGACGGCAACGCACTCGATCGAGTGGCTGCGACGCTTTTCGGAAGTCGTCGCCGACTTCCCCGAGGTCGTCGAGTTCTATCGCATGAGCGGCGATGTGGACTATCTACTGCGCGTCGTCGTGCCTGACATCGCGGCCTATGATGCATTCTACAAGCGGATGATCGCAAAGATCGAGATTCGTGACGTCTCGTCTGCTTTTGCCATGGAACAGATCAAGTATTCGACGCAGTTGCCGCTCGACTATATGATCCTCGACAACGCCAAGTCGAACGAGGACTGAGGGCTCCTCAGCTACTCGCTCTGGCGGAGATTTCTCAGCCGGTCGAACAGAACCGCGAGTACGATCGCGCCACCGATGAAGGTACCTTGCCAGAAGGCGTTGATCCCCAATAGTCCAAGGCTGTTGCGGATCACCTCGATCAGCGCCGCGCCAACGATGGCGCCGAACGCAGTGCCGACGCCACCGGCTAGATTGGCGCCGCCGATGACGGCCGCGGCGATAACTTGTAGCTCCATGCCCGCACCGATGTTCGTGGTCACGGCGCCAAGCCAGCCCGTCTGGATGATGCCGGCGACCCCGGCCGAGAGTGCCGAGATCATGTAAACGGCGACCTTGATCTTCCTGACGGGCACGCCCGTCAGCGTTGCCGCGTGCTCGTTTCCACCGATGGCGAACACATAGCGGCCAAACCGGGTCCAGCGCAGCACGAAGCCGGTGAGGAGGGCCAGCACTGCCATATAGAGCACCGGATTGGCTATGCCGAAGAACCATGCGCCGCCGCCAAGCGCCAGCAGCTTGTCGTGGTCCGGGCCAAACTGGAAGACAACGGTGTTGTTCGAGGCAACCATCGCGAGGCTGCGGGCAATCGACAGCATACCAAGGGTGACGACGAAAGGCGGGAACCCAAGATAAGCGATCAGGAGGCCGTTGAAGGCGCCCACGACGAGCGCCGTGCCGATCGAAGCCGCAATGCCGGTTCCGATGCCATAGCCGGCATGCATGGTGACTGCCAATACCATGCTGCAGAGGCACAGCACCGAACCGACCGAGAGGTCGATGCCACCGGTGACAATCACAAGCGTCATCCCGAGCGCGATGATCGCGACGAAGGTGACATTGCGGGTGATGTTGTAGAGGTTGGTGGGGGTAGCAAAGGAGCTCGTGGCGAAGGACAGGAAAATGCAGGCGAGAACGACGGCGACGAGGACCCAGAACGTCTGGCTCACAAAGACTGACGACAGCCAGTTACGCTGCTTCTGCGCTATCGTTTGATCGAGGGTTATTGCCATGGTCGACCTTCGTTCGCTTGCATCCGGTGCTTGTTCACACCTGTTCGATTGCGCCGGTTATGAGCCCCGTGACTTCCTCCGGCGAGCTTGCCCCGATCTGCTTGTCGGCAACCTTGCGGCCGCGCCGCATAACGATCACCCGATCAGCTACCGAGAAGACGTCGGGCATGCGGTGGCTGATCAGGATGACGGCGATGCCGCGATCGCGCAGTTGGCGGATGAGGGAGAGGACCTCCGCAACCTGACGAACGGAAATGGCGGCCGTCGGCTCATCCATCAGCACAAGCTTCGCCTCGGCCAGCATGGTGCGCGCAATCGCGACGGCTTGGCGCTGGCCGCCCGACATCTGCTTCACCAGGTCGCGCGGGCGTGTCTCCGATTTCAGTTCCTTGAAGATTTCGCCGGCGCGCTTGTACATCGTCCGGTAGTCAAGAATGCGCAGCGGGCCGAGGCCGCGGCGGAGTTCGCGGCCAAGGAATACGTTGGCTGCGGCGGTGAGGTTGTTGCAGAGCGCAAGTTCCTGATAGACGATCTCGATGCCGCGCTGTCTCGCATCGATCGGCTTGTGAAGGATGAGATCCTGACCATCGAGCCGCATCGCGCCATGGCTCGGCCGAAAGTTGCCGGCGATCATTTTCACGAGTGTCGATTTGCCGGCGCCATTGTCGCCCATCAGCCCGACGACCTCTCCCGCTTCCAGTGAAAACGAAACGTCGTTGACCGCCTGTATGGCGCCGAAATGTTTTGATATGTTGGCGAGCTCGAGAACTGCCACCAGCCGTCTAGCCTCCTAAAGCCGAAACCCCTATTTCGGGCCGTGATGTAGCTCGCCAGTTCCTCCCTCGCGAGCCGTTGCAACATTACCCAGAACCGCGCGAAACCGTCAATCGGATGCTGCTAATTTACGGGCTCCGTTACAATTATTCGTTTTGTACTACAATTCGATTGACGCGCGTAGGTGTCTGTATATTAGCTATTGGTGGAGGAGAGTATGCTGATCCTTGTCACCGGTGGAACGGGCAAGGTCGGGCAGCACTTCATCGCTGGGCTGCTCGACGATCCGCGATTTTCAAAGGCGCGCATTCGCGCGCTTTGTCATAATCGCTTGTGCCCAGAAACCGAGCGGGTCGAAACCCTCCGAGGCTCGATCAGCGATCGCGAGACGGTAACCAAGGCGCTTGCCGACGTCACACATGTCGTGCATTTGGCGACATGCAAGGAAACGCCTGAGGACGTCATGGACGTCACCGTCAAGGGACTTTTCTGGCTACTCGAGGCATTCAGGACGAGCGCCACTGCGCGCCAGTTCATTCTTATCGGCGGTGATGCCGGAATCGGCCATTTCTTCTATCGCCATGAAGCGCCGATCACCGAGGCCACGCCGCACCAAGCCTATCCCGGGTGCTACGCGCTGTCGAAGGTTCTGGAAGAGGTGATGCTGGAACAATTCCAGATCCAGTACGGCATCAATGGCTGCTGTCTGCGTGCGCCCTGGATCATGGAGAAGGATGATTTCAAGTTCACGTTGTCGTTCGGTGATGACGTCTTCGGAGGGCCGGACTGGAAGACGCTTGTTCCGGCGAGCGATGCTGTGCGTTATGCGCGGGAACAGACGATCCCGCTCCTGCGTGACGCTGACGGTCGCCCATTGAAGCGCAATTTCGTGCATGTGGATGACCTTGTTTCCGCGATCCTTGCCGCGCTCGACAATCGGCGCGCCAACGGGGAGCTCTTCAACATCTGCATGGATCGTCCCGTCGACTACGGCGAGGTCGCCGCCCATCTGGCGCGCACGCGCGGGCTCAACTCGGTCGACATCCCAAGCCAGTTCCATTCGAACTGGATGGACAATAGCAAGGCCAAGTACCTGCTGGGATGGCGGCCCGTCTACGATCTGGAAATGCTAATCGACTCGGCCTGGGGGTATATGCGTTCGGAGGAGGATCCTCGCATCGTCTGGTATCCGGGTTGATCATGTGGCGGGCGATGGCGTCCGCCATTTTTAAATGGGAGGAAGCTATGAGGAAGGCATTATTGCTTACAGCCGCGGTGCTGGCGCTGACGGCTGGACAGGCCCTTGCCGCGAAGAAACAGCTGGTCATTGTCGTGAAGGGGCTCGACAACCCGTTCTTCGAGGCAATCAACCAGGGTTGCCAGAAATGGAACAAGGAAAACCCGGACTCCGAATATGAATGCTTCTACACCGGTCCCGCATCGACTTCCGATGAAGCCGGCGAAGCGCAAATCGTTCAGGACGTATTGGGTAAATCCGAAACGGCGGCCATCGCTATTTCTCCGTCAAACGCCAAGCTGATCGCGCAGACGCTGAAGACGGCAAATCCGAAGGTCCCCGTCATGACACTCGATGCCGACCTTGCTGCCGAGGACTCGGCACTGCGCAAAACCTATCTCGGCACCGATAACTATCTGATGGGCGCCCGCATCGGCGAATACATCAAGAAAGCCAAGCCGAAGGGCGGCAAGATCTGCACGATCGAGGGCAACCCCGGCGCCGACAACATTTTGCGTCGTGCGCAGGGAATGCGTGACACGCTGACCGGCCAGAAAGGCCTGACGGCGCTGAAAGGTGAGGGTGGGTGGACGGAAGTTGCCGGTTGCCCGGTCTTTACCAATGACGATGGCGCCAAGGGCGTTCAGGCCATGACCGACATTCTCGCCGCCAATACCGACCTCGATGCCTTTGGCATCATGGGCGGTTGGCCGCTGTTCGGCGCACCACAGCCCTATCGGGATCTCTTCAAGCCGATGGCCGACAAGATCGGCAAGAACGAGTTCGTGATCGGTGCGGCCGACACGATCGGCGATGAAGTCGCGATTGCCAAGGAAGGCCTCGTTACGGCGCTCGTCGGCCAGCGGCCTTTTGAAATGGGCTACAAGGCACCGTCGGTAATGATGGATCTGATCGCCGGCAAGACCGTCCCGGATCCTGTTTTCACCGGTCTTGACGAGTGCACGAAGGACACGGTCGATACGTGCATCCAGAAATAGTTGGGTAGAAGGAACGGCGGGCGGACGAAGATTCTCCGTCCGCTGTTTTCAACACGACTGAGGCGCGGTCATCGTTCGGCGGACTTTCGTTCCACCCTGGCAATGACCTTCTCGCTTGTCAGTTCCCGCACGGCATCCTTCCCGATCCAGCGCGCGGTCCGGTCGCTGGATGCGGCGAGGCTTTCCGCGACCGCGAGTGCCTTCGCGTGGCAATACAGATTGCGTTTGCCCATGTTCCTCAGCGCCCAGTTCACCGCCTTGCGCACAAAATTGCGTGGATCGCCAGCATGCAACTCAATGAGAGGAAGCCACGCCAACAGGGTTTCGTCCGGTTCCTTCTTCATATGAACTGCAGCGCTCGCGATCATGGCAAAGGCGGTTCGCCGAACAAACTCACGATCGTCGGCCGCGAACTCCGATATCAGCGCCTCGAGACGGGCTTCGACATAGAGGTCTGCCGCGGTATCGACGATCTCCCACGAGGCGAAGTCATCGGACCATGTTCTTGCAAGGTCCGGCGTCAACCTTTTAGGTTCGGCCGTATAGAGCGCCAGTAGGCGCGCCTCGCGGACGTTGCTTTGCCAAAGCTCAAGCGAGCGAGCGTGATTTCGCTTCACTATCCTCGCGATCTTTTGCAGATCCGGATTGGAGATCCCAAGCGCGGTTTCGGTGACGATCCCGAAACGGGCCATGCCTGATATGATTTCCTCAGAGCGCAGCGTCCGCAGATGCGCGATGAGCTCTGCTGCGCTGGAGGAGGGGACGATCATTTCTCCAATCGAGCCAGCAGCGAGGACGTATCCCAGCGATTGCCGCCCATGGCCTGAACGTCACCATAGAATTGGTCGACGAGGGCTGTCACTGGCAGCTTCGCGCCGTTGCGGCGCGCCTCGCTGAGGACGATGCCGAGATCCTTACGCATCCAGTCGATGGCGAAGCCGAAGTCGTACTTGCCCGCGTTCATGGTCTTGTGGCGGTTCTCCATCTGCCAGGAGCCGGCCGCGCCCTTGGAGATGACCTCAACTACCTTCTCGATATCGAGGCCGGCGCGCTTGCCGAAATGAATGCCCTCAGCAAGTCCCTGCACGAGACCGGCTATGCAGATCTGGTTAATCATCTTGGTGAGCTGGCCGGCACCGGCCGGTCCCATGAGGCCAGCCATGCGGGCATAGGCATCGATCACCGGCTTCGCCTTGTCGAATGTGGTTTCTTCACCGCCGCACATGACCGTCAACACACCATTCTCGGCACCTGCCTGTCCGCCCGATACCGGGGCGTCGATGAAGGCACAGCCCTTTGCTTTCGCGGCGGCATCGAGCTCGCGGGCAACTTCCGCGCTTGCGGTCGTGTTGTCGATGAGGATAGCGCCCGGCTTCATCGTCAGGAGAACGCCGTCCTCGCCCGTTGTCACCGAGCGGAGATCGTCGTCGTTGCCGACGCAGGTGAAGACGAAGTCCGCATCCTTCGCCGCTTCTGCCGGCGTTGGGGCGGACTTGCCGCCGAATTTCTCCACCCAGGCAGCCGCCTTTTCCGTGGTCCGGTTGTAGACCGTGACATCGTGGCCGCCTTTCACCTTGAGATGGCCAGCCATGGGGAACCCCATTACGCCAAGACCGATGAATGCGACTTTTGCCATGTGTCTATCCTTTCCCGAATGCAGGGCATGAGGATTAGCCGAAAGCACGGCGCCCGAAAAGCCGTCGGAAGAGCCAGCAACATCTGGAGGGAAAAATTTTCCCCGAAAGGGCCGAATGCTGGTTCGGATAATCCCGCAAGCGCCAAAAGATAATAAATATAAATGTCGATCGATTTAATGGGGTTTATCAAGATTGAAACATCGAAACGCTGGAGCGGCGACGGACAAGGCCGACTCCCAACGAGGGAACGACGATGATTTCACGACGTCAGACATTGGGGCTTTTCGGCGCGGCGGCGGCAACGGCGTTGCTCCCCGGGATCAAAGGCGCGCGTGCGGCGGCGACCGAATTTCGGATCGGCTGGCAGAAAAATGGCGTTCTGGCTCTGGCCAAGCGCCGCGGCGCGCTGGAGAAGCGATTGGCTGATCGCGGCATCACCGTCAGCTGGTCGGAGTTCACCTCGGGCCCACCGCTGCTTGAGGCGCTCGGCGCCGGTGCGCTCGACTTCGGCGCGACGGGTGATGTCCCCCCGCTTTTCGCGCAGGCCGCCGGTGGTCACCTCTACTATGTTGGACTTTATCGAGGCAGCCCGGCCGGCTCGGCGATCCTTGTCAGGAAGGACTCGCCGATCAAGTCGCTGGAAGATCTGAAGGGCAAGAAGGTTGCCTTCAAGCGCGGCTCGAGCGCCCATAACGTCACGGTAAAGGCACTGCGCAAGGTTGGGCTCGCGCCTGAGGATATCGAGGGCGTCGATCTCAGCCCAGCGGACGCCGCAGCCGCCTTCAAGAATGGCAGCATCGAGGCTTGGTCGATTTGGGATCCATATCTCGCAATCGCGGAGGCGGATCCGGAAACGCGCATCCTGACAACGGCCGAAGGCATCGTCGACTCCTACAGCTTCTTCCTGGCGAATGCCGAATTCACCGACGCAAACGGCCAGGTCATCACCGATGTGCTTGATGAGCTGACGCAGGTCGGGCGGTCTGCACAGAGCAATCTCGATCAGACAATCAAGGAGCTCTCCGAAATCACCGGCGTGCCGCCCGAAGTGACGCGTGTGACGCTGACGCGAGCTGGGGCCGACCTCGGCAGTGTTTCCGGCATTACGGATGCGGCTGCGGCTTATCAGCAGGGGCTGGCCGATGAGTTCTACAAGCTCGGCATCGTCCCGAAGCAGTTGAACACCGGCGACATCGTCTGGCGCGCCAAGGCAAGCTGATTTCTATTCCGACTAGAAGGCATCATTCCATGACCGGCAAACACGATCCCATCAATTTCCTCTGGTTCATCCCGACCTCGGGGGACGGCGCCTATCTCGGTTCGAACGAGCAGACGCGTGCGCCCGAGATCGGCTATCTCACCCAGATCGCCCAGGCGGCCGATCGACTTGGCTACTCCGGCGTGCTGCTGCCGACAGGCGTCGCCTGTGAAGAATCCTTCGTGACGGCGGCAGCACTTGCCGCCAAGACCGAGAGGCTGCAATTCCTGGTCGCCATCCGCCCGGGCACGGCGTCGCCGGCTTACTACGCTCGCCTGACGACAACGCTGGACCGCATCTCGAATGGCCGCCTGTTGCTTAACATCGTTGTCGGTGGCAGTCCGGAGGAGCTGGCCGGCGACGGCATTCATCTGGCCCATGACGAGCGCTATGCCCATGCCGATGAGTTCTTCACGGTGTTCGAAGAGCTGCTCGAGAAAGGCGTCGCGAGCTATGACGGCAAGTACATCAAGGCAACGAATGCGAAGCTTGGTTTTCCCTCAGTCCAGAACCCGCGTCCGCCGCTCTATTTCGGCGGTTCGTCGGATGCCGGCATTGATTTCTCGGTTGGTCGCGTTGACAAGTACCTGACCTGGGGGGAGCCACCTGCACAGGTCGCCGAAAAGGTCGAGAAGGTGCGCGCGGCCGCTGCGAAAAAAGGCCGTGAGGTGAGCTTCGGCATTCGCCTGCACTTCATCGTCCGCGAGACAGATGAGGAAGCATGGGCGGCGGCCGATCGCCTGATCTCGAAGCTCGACGATGAGACGATCCGCGAGGCACAGGAGCGCTTCGTGAAGGAATCCGATTCGGTCGGTCAGAAGCGCATGGCAGCGTTGCACGGCGGCAGGCGCGACAAGCTGGAAGTTTCACCGAACCTGTGGGCCGGTGTTGGCCTGGTGCGCGCCGGTGCAGGAACGGCACTGGTCGGCTCGCCGAAGACAGTGGCCGCGCGGCTGCGCGAGTATCAGGACGTCGGCATCGATACCGTCATCGGGTCCGGTTACCCGCATCTCGAGGAAGCCTATCGTGTGGCCGAGTTATTGTTCCCGGAACTCGGGATCGCACGCGACGAGCAACGGCACGGCTTCCAGACCGATTTCGCCAAGCATCAGGTCTTCGGTGGCGGCAGCCATGGGGGAAACCTGAAGGTAGTTTCCGGCTCCTGACCCGCCAGATGGCGCCGCCCGCTATCGGGCGACGCTTCTTGATTGATGACCACACCCCCATGCCTCTCCGAAGTTGAGGTGGAGCAAGCAGCAGCGAGGAAAAACCTTCATGTCGACTTTCGACACGCCGATTGGGCGGGCACTAACCGACCGCGTTGAACGCAAGGGAAATATCCGTCTGCCTCTTCCGGGGCGAGATAAGCTGTTGCCCTTCCTCGTGCCCGTGGCGATCATCGCCGTATGGCAACTGGCCTCTTCGGCCGGTTGGATCTCCTCCCGCATCATGCCGTCACCGGCGGATGTAGCCGTTGCATTCTGGTCGACGACCGCCACAGGGCAGTTGCCACACGATATCCTCGTCAGCGCCGGCCGAGCCTTTGCCGGTCTGCTGGTTGGCGGCTCGATCGGTTTCCTGCTCGGCATCGCCAATGGCGTCTCGAAAATCTCCGAGCAGCTGACGGATACGACGCTGCAGATGCTGCGCACGATCCCGCATCTGGCCATGATCCCGCTGGTCATCCTCTGGTTCGGGATCGGCGAAGAATCCAAGTTGTTCCTGACTTCGCTCGGCGTGCTCTTTCCGATCTATCTCAACACCTATCACGGCGTCCGCAACGTCGACCGTGACCTGATCGAAATGGGCCGCGTCTATGGTATGAGAGGCTGGACGTTGTTCAGGAAGGTGATCTTTCCCGGCGCCCTGCCGTCCATCTTCGTCGGCCTGCGCTACGCACTCGGCATCATGTGGTTGACCTTGATCGTATCGGAATCGATCGCTGCTTCGTCCGGTATCGGTCACATGGCGAACAACGCGCGCGAGTTCATGATGACGGACATCGTGGTGCTGGCGCTGGTGATCTACGCCATCCTCGGCAAGCTTGCCGATGTTGTCGCCCGGGCGCTCGAACGTCGAGCGCTCAAGTGGAACCCGGTTTATCAGAAGTAGGAGAGGCGTCGTGACCATCATTGCGCATGAACGTTTTCAAGGGGCCGCTGACGAGTTCGAATACGAGTCCGATCGTGCGACGCCGGAACGCACCGGGGCCGCGACGATTACCCTGAGAGCACTTGAGAAGAGCTTCGGCGGCAACCGTGTGCTGCGCGGCATCAATCTCCACATTCCGGCCGGGCAGTTCGTCGCGGTTATCGGCAAGAGCGGTTGCGGCAAGAGTACGCTCCTGCGCATTCTGATGGGGCTCGATGAGCCGACGAGCGGTGAACTGCACTTTGAAAACGCAGACGGTGCGGATGCCCAAGGGAACGCGAGGATCGTGTTTCAGGAGCCGCGCCTGCTCCCTTGGTTGAGCGTTGCCAAAAATGTCGCGGTCGGGCTCGGCGATGGCGTCGATAAAGGTGCCGCCCTTGGGGAAGCCGAGGCGGTGCTTGCCGAGGTGCAGCTTGTCGAAAAAGCAAACGAATGGCCGGCCCGTCTCTCAGGCGGACAACGGCAGCGTGTTGCGCTGGCGCGGGCACTGGTGAGCAAGCCGGGCGTACTGGCGCTCGATGAACCGCTCGGGGCACTCGACGCATTGACACGGATCAGCATGCAGGAGTTACTCAATCGCGTCTGGCGAGAATTGGGCTTTACGGCCGTGCTGGTCACGCATGACGTCAGCGAGGCTGTGCATCTCGCCGATCGTGTGATCGTGCTCGAAGAGGGGCGCATTGCGCTCGATCTGGCGATTCCCTATCCGCATCCGCGCAGACACGGCAATCCCGCACTGGCAGAGCTTGAAGGGCGGCTGTTGGCGGCGATCCTGGGAACGGAGACCGCTCAGTGAATTTTTGACCACGGCGGCCTCAAGGGCGACTAGAACAAAAATCTAGCGGCGGTAGCAATCACCAGAAAGCCTACGACGACCCAGGCCGCTGCCCATGCGACCGTGTGGTTGGCCCTTGCCAGGACTTCGGGTCTAGGTTCGCGCTTGGGATTAAACTTGTGCCGCCTTTTCTGGGCGGTTCCGGTTTGGGAAGGCCTCTTTCCTGCGCTCATGCCGTCTTACTCGCAGTGGGATTGTTCGGACAGCAATCTAGCATGAAAGCGGCTCAGTGTGTTGTGCTGCTCTCGCGTTCGACATAGGCCTGGATGCGGTCGACCAGAATCTCGGTTCCTTGCCGGCGGGAACCGCCGTCGGTGTAACCGTCAAGGAAGACCACCTGTTCCGTGAAGAGCATGGTTGTCCCTGATGGCGTCGCCTCGAAGGTGATTGTTGCGAGCGATGCCGAAATGCGTGTTTCGCCGAGCTTCATGTCATAGGCATAGATGATGCGCGCCTGCTGCACGATATCGATATAGCGCGCCTCATAAACGTGTGGGACTCCATCGCTGTCGGCGACGCGGTTTCGCTCCTGGCCGCCGACGCGGAAGTCGAGGCTGTATTCGAGGGACACCCATTCATCGTGGCAGGCGAACCACTGGTGCTTGGCGTCCGGATCTGCCCAGGCGGCAAAAACGCGTGAAACGGGAGCCCGCATCTTTCGCTCGATCGCGAACGTCTCGTGCATGGAGGAATACGTCGTCATCGCTTCATCACTCCGGTTTTTGCTCATCTGCCAGGAACTGCTCCAGGCGATCGAAAGTCTTGTTCCAACCCGCCTTATGCGCTGCAAGCCAGCGTTCCATCTCTGCCAATGCGTCCCTTTGCAGGCGATAGGTCCGAACACGGCCGCTCTTTTCCGATCGGACAAGGCCGCTTCGCTCCAGGACCGCCAGGTGCTTCATGACCGTCGGGAGCGCCATCGACAACGGTTCGGCCAGTTCGGACACCGAGGCAGGGCCGTGGCCGAGACGGTCGACCATGCCGCGCCGACTGCGGTCCGACAGCGCGTGGAACATCTGATCGAGAGCGGCGGGTTCGTGCATCATTTTGCGGCTTCATCTGGCCGGAAGCGGGCAGGCAGCCGTTCACGATAGGGATAGAACTTGAAGTACGGACGCGCCTCCTCAAGGACCCGGGCGAAGGAGGCGCGCGCAAGAAGTCTGTCGTAGTAGCCCTGCAGCCTCGGCTGGTCCACGAAAGGAACCAGTGTCTCGGCGTAGAAGAGGGCGGGAGCGGCCGCACAATCGGCCATGGTGAAGCTGTCTCCGGCGATCCACAGGCAATCGTCAAGCTGCCGCTCGATCATTCCGTAGGCTTTGCGTAGCGCCGCCTGGGCGTCCGCCACGCGGCTCGGATCGCCGCCGCCACGCAGCCGCTCCGCGACGATCTGCTGCATCGGTTCCTGCACGTGCAGGTCGAAGAGCCGATCCCACAGCCTGACCTGGAGCGCTTCATCAAAATCGTTCGGGATAAGCGGTCTTGCGCCCGGATAATAGCGATCAAGATACTCTATGATGATCGTCGTTTCCGGCACGGTGCGGCCCCGGGTTTCGTCGCGCAGTACCGGCATTTTTCCGAGCGGCCAGACACTGAAGAAGGCAGATCTGGACGCCTCGCTCCCGAGATCGACGTGCACGGCCTCAAACGGCGTGGCGTTTTCGTAGAGGGCGATCAGGACCTTGTGGCAAAAGGATGCAAGCGGGTGACTGTGGAGGAAGAGCGACATGAGGCCAGCCTTTCACGCTGTTTGAAACTTGCGTGATTGGCTAAGTATCAGGTCGTGACCCCATATTCAACGAAAAAGTTGCGTGATTAGCTAACTATTGACGGGTTGAGGAGGTGCCGGCCCGTTGTCCAGTCGCTTCGAGCGATTGCCTAGATCATCCGACATCTCTTGCCAGATCCGCCGTAGCCGCCGAACGTGGAGGTCGTCAGCGATCCATCCGATCAAGTGCTCCACGCAAGCCTTCGTTTTCGCTGGATTCTCGGTGATGGTTCGGCAAGCCCAGGTAAAATATTCATCGACAGTTGCTGCTTGGATGGGCGGAAGAGCAGATGCCGAAGGACTGTCTCCTGGTGGCAGCGAATTTGTGGGTTCATTGCGTATGATAAACGCGTTGAGGCCGCCAAGTTCGCCGATCCTGCGCGCGTCTGCGGTAACGGCAAAAAGAACGCCCGCATAGATCTTATCGAATTCGTCGGGCCCTGCTTTTTCGGTGGGCGCAGCCTCCCGTCCTCCGTAGTCGATGGCGCGCTCCAGATCGAAGACAGTGCGGATGTTCAGTTGCTTCAGCATCAGATACTTAGGGAGGCCCAGCATATTGCAGAGCTGCGCCTGTCCGACCCAGTCAATCGTCTGATAGATGCCGTAAGGCGACTCGATGTGAAGCTGGATCGGATTGTAGGTGGCAAGGTTCTGGACGTCGTAGATGCCGCACTCCTCGAGCCTGAAGCGGGTGGCGTAGTCGATCCCGTCGAGCACATCCAGAGGGGTGACACGGGTCACTGGATAGAAGCGGTCGTCGTCCATCTTTATCCACGAGATGATCGACTGCATCTTGATGAGCAGGAACTTGGTCGCGCTCTGCGGCGCTAGACCCAGCAAGGGAGCAAGCGCAAGCCACACCCATGAAATATGGGTACAATCGCGTGCTCCGTCGCCGCCCGCGCCCAGCGTTCCCAGCAGGCGTGTCGGATCGGTGAAGGCGACGTAGAGGAAGATTACGATCGCTACGGAGGCAAATATCTCCGCTGTCTGCCAGATAATTGTGTAGGCGGAGAGATCAAAGACTGCGAGGCTGCGAATGAACTGGCGGATCGCTGCAATAAAGGCGCCTGCGAATGCCAGCGTGCCTATGATCCGGATCTGACCCAGGAAGGCGTTCGGTGGGCAGCACGTGGTTGTTGCGCCACATATTGGGGCGCCCTCGACACCTGCAACCTGCAGCCCGGTTTCAAGCGCCTTGAGCAAGCTGCCAAACCCAAAATAGCAAATGACCATGAAGCCGAGCGCGGAAAGAAACAGCCGGAGGTCGCCCGCGTTGCCGATGATGCGCGACGACCGCATCCGCCTTTCGATCTCCTTGATCAGGCCCTCGGAACCGAGCCGGATCGGTTGGTCGTCCGGTTCGCGCAGATCGGATAGATATTTCGATGTCACAAACTCGAGGGCCGGATTGCTACCCGGCCTGTCCGATGGAACGCCGGCCCTCGCTGGGTCCTGGTCCCTCGTTGTCGGATAGGAGGCTATGAAGTCCGAAATGATACGCAGGCGTCGCACGCGTATGTCATTGCGCGCGTAGATGAGCAGCAGGGGGATAAAGACTGCCAAAAGCAAAACCGGCCACTGGATGTCCAAGTCGTGCAATTCCGAATGGAGCCAGCGCAGTAAGTTAGCGATGTTGAATGGTTGCGACTCTCCCATGCGACCTCTCCCCAGGGTTGCTCTGAGAGGTTCAGCCTCAAATGGTCACTCGTCTACCAACGAGACGCAATTGGTGGTTGTATTTTGCCGTAAAACCCTGTGTCGCGCGGATATTTCGCGACTGCCATCAGCCACGTCGCGCAATCACCAGATGGCCTGGACTCGGAAGGCCTTCTTGCATGCGAACGTTGATCTCCCTCATTTCGACGAGCGTGAAGCCGGTTGCCGCCAGCCTTTCGCGAATATAGGTCGCCGAATGGAGGAAGCGCTGATGAGGTCCGACCATATACGGCTGGCCGTTTCCCGAAGCCTCGGAAAGTTCCTCCGATGAGAAGATGAAGAAACCATCCGGGTTCAGATTTTCCGCCGCGCCGAAGAACAGCGGTTCGAGCGCGCCGAGATAGGGCAGGACGTCCGTTGCGGTGATGAGGTCGAACGGGTCCTCGTCATTGTCGTCGAGGAAATCTTCTACCTCCGCGACGAAGAGCGTTTCGTAGTGCTCCTTTTCATGGGCGATCTCGACCATGTTTTCGGAGATGTCGATCCCGGTCATATCTTCGCAGAGATCACCGAGCGCGCTGCCGGTGAGGCCAGTACCGCAGCCAAGATCGAGCATGCGCTTAAAGGGGCCGAGTTTTAATTCCTGCAGCCGTTGGCGGACCATCATCGGCACATGGTAGCCGAGCTGTTCCACGAGGACATCCTCGAAGACTTCGGCATGCTGGTCGAACAGGGTCTCGACATAGGCGTCGGGCGCCTTGGTCGGCGTCTCGCCACGGCCCATGGAAGCGATCCGCACGGCGGCACCGCCATGATCTTCCGGATCGATGGCGAGGACCTCTTCATAGGCCTTCACGGCGGCGTCAACGTCGCCCGCCTTCTCGAGTGCAAGTGCCCGGTCATAGGCTTCCGCGAGTGCGTCTTCGTCGATCTTCTTGGCCATAGCAATTCACCATCATTTTATTCCAAAGCTGCGTCTACGGCGACTGAATGTCTTTTGCAATGGCGACGTTCGAGGAGCAAAGTAAGTGTCCTCTAATGAACAAGAACAAAATGGAGGAAATGCCATGGTCGCCGAAGTCAGCAAGGCAAATTTCGAGAAGGAGTTGGATAGTCTGCGCCCGGCGCTCCCGGCAACTCCAGGCGAGATCACGAATACGCTCAGCCACTATTACCGCGGTGAGCTCGGCCGGATGATCAGCTGGCGGGATCGCATCGACCGCACATCGAATTGGGCGATCACCGTGGCGGCGGCGCTGCTTTCGGTTTCACTTTCGACACCGAGTTCGCATCACGGCGTGCTGCTTTTCGGGATGATGCTGATTACGTTGCTGCTGCTCATCGAGGCCCGTCGCTATCGTTTCTTCGACATTTATCGTGCCCGCGTACGGAAGCTTGAGCGAGGCTATTTCGCACAGATCCTGGCGCCGAATGGTGATTTCAAAGCCGATTGGGCCGGCGCGATTGCCAAGAGCTTGCGCAATCCGCAATTTCTGCTGAGCTACCACGGGGCGGTAAAGCGTCGACTGCGGCGAAACTATTGCTGGATGTACCTGATCCTGCTGCTCGCATGGTGCTTGAAAATCACGACACCCAAGCTCCAGACCGAAGGCAATCCGCTGACGCAGACACATTCCTGGACCTATGTGGTCGAGAACGCGGCACTTGGGCCAATTCCCGGCTGGGCAGTGCTCTGCGTCGTTGTATTGGCCTATGCCGGCATCCTCTATGGCACACTGCACCGAGAGATGGACGAAGACGAGTTCGTCAAAGGGGAGGCTCATGTCTGACCGGCCGTGCGGCCCGATCAGTTGATTATGAATTCACCTCTCAGCGCGCGCCATTCGGTGGCCGAGATCAGTTTGCGGTGAATGTAGCGCACCGAATGCAACGGCCCGTCGAGCTTCTCCTGCCAGAACTTCAGGAAACTGCGCATTTCTGGAAAGTCCGGAGCAAGGTCGTAGTCCTGCCAGATATAGGTCTGGAGGATCGTTCGGTGATCCGGCATCCGGTAGATAATTTGGGCCGTCGTCAGGCCGTAGCCTTGCAGCTGCCTTTCCATGTCCTTGTGCATCGTCGTCTCGCTTCTGGTTCCAATGATCGCGTATTAGCGATCCATAAAATGGAACCACGATAAGCTTAACCCAAGCTTGACGAATTGCTAGTGTCTCATGGATTTATCTTTTAATTTCAAGTCGTTGGCAGCTGTCGGCAGTGAGTGCTGCCAACCTCTTCAGCGCTTCAGGTGGCGGGTGAGGCGGCGCTCGATCCAAGCCCAGAGATGGCGCAGCGCCTCGACCATGCTGAGGTAGAAGATCGCCGCCCAAAGGTATGTCTGGTAATCGAAGGTGCGCGAGAAGGCGTAGCGCGTTTCACCCATCAGGTCGAGAACGGTGATGATCGCGACGACCGCTGAGCCCTTGATCAACAAGATGATCTCGTTGCCGTAGGGGCGCAGGGCGACAATCAGCGCCTGCGGCAGGATGATCTTGCGGAAGGCGATGACCTTGTGGATTCCGAGCGAAGCCGCGGCCTCGTGCTGGCCGCGCGGAACACTCTGGATGGCGCCGCGCAGAATTTCCGCCTGATAGGCGGCCGTGTTGATGGTCATTGAAAACAGGCCGCAAAACCATGCGTCGCGGAAGAACCACCAAAGTCCGACGGCTTCCAACTGCGGCCGGAAGCCGCCGAGGCCGTAATAAATGAGGAAGAGCTGGGCGAGCAGCGGGGTGCCGCGGAACACGTAGACGTAGCAATAGGCGATGCCGTTGATGACCTTGTTCTTCGACATGCGGGCAAAGGCCAGCGGCAAGGAGAGGATGGCGCCAAAGAAAACCGAGATCACCACGAGCATGATCGTCGTGTACAGGCCATGCAGATAGCGGGGACCGTAGCGGGTAAATTTTTCCGAATCCCAACCGCTGACCACCATTGCAATCAGCGCGGCGGCAAGAAGAATCCAGAGAGCGACGACCACGTAACCGGTGATGCGTGCAACGGTGATCGGCTTGTGCGCTTGCTTCGGCGCCGGCTGCGCCGGAATGAGGGTCTGGGCGTGGCTCATCGGCTGATCTCCGATCGCTTGGCCCACCGCTCGATGTAGCTGAGCCCGAAGGAGGAAATAACGGCGAGACCGAGATAGAGAGCGCAGGCAACGGTATAGAAGAGGAACGCCTGCTTGGTGACCTTAACGGCGACGCCTGTTTGGCGCAGGATATCCGCAAGGCCGATGATCGAGACGTAGGACGTGTCCTTGAGCAGGATCATCCAGAGGTTCACCAGGCCGGGCAGGGCGATCCGCACCAGCTGTGGCAGCACGATCAGGAACAGGGTGCGGCCGCGATGGAAGCCCAAGGCGTCGCCGGCCTCGTATTGGCCCTTGGGAATGGCGCGGAAAGCCGAGAGCAGCACTTCGGAGCAATAGGCGGAGAATACGACCGAAAGGGCAATCATGCCCGCGAAGAAGGCATTGATCTCGATGCGGCCTTCGTATCCGAAGGAGGCGAGGACCGACTGGATCAGGATCTGCATCCCGTAATAGATGATGAACAGCGTCAGCAGTTCCGGCAGGCCGCGGAAGATCGTGGTGTAGATGCCGGCGGCCAGGCGGACCGATTTCTCTTCCGACTGCTGGCCGAGTGCCACGAGAAAGCCGATGATCAATCCGATCGGCAGCGTTACCAGAGCGACTGCAACGGTGACCTTCAGGCCGGCGGCGATCTCATCGCCCCAACCAGTGTCGCCGCAGGCCAGGATCGTCGAAGAGCCGAACCAGGTGAAGAGTCCTGCAGGTCCGCAAAGCGGATCGAAGATATGCCCAATCCAGGCCCACAATGAGCCCAGCGCGGAAAATAATCCGCCCATGCCAGTTTTCCCCTCGCGGTTTGTACCGCTTTGATCTTTCCATCCTTGTCAAACAAAAATGGCGGAAGAGCAAGCCTTCCGCCATCAGCTTTATGAGCGACCTACAGCTTTTCTTATTCGCCGTAAACGTTGAAGTCGAAGTACTTGTCCTGGATCTTCTTGTACTCACCGCTGGTGCGGATCGCAGCGATCGCGGTGTTCAGCTTTTCGCGCAGCGCGTCGTCGCCCTTACGGACGGCAATGCCTGCACCAACGCCGTTGATTTCCTTGTCGACCGGGAGCGGCGTCAGGATCTTGCAGCATGCGCCGGCATCCGACTTGACCCACTGCGACAGCACGACGATGTCGTCGATGACGGCGTCAACACGGCCGTTCGCGATGTCGAGCTTGTATTCGTCTGCCGTCGGGTAGAGCTTCAGCTCGGTGTCGGGCAGGTGCTTTTCAGCGTAGTTCGAGTGGGTGGTCGAGGTCTGCGCGCCGATCGTCTTGCCCTTCAGGCCGGCAACGTCGGTGATGGTCGAATCCTTCGGCACGGCGATTGCCGGCGGGGTGTTGTAGTACTTGTTGGTGAAGTCGACGAGCTTCGAGCGCTCAGGCGTGATCGACATGGACGAGATGATCATGTCGAACTTCTTGGCCTGGAGTGCTGGAATGATGCCGTCCCAGTCGCTGCTGACGATGGTGCAGTCGGCCTTCATCTCGGCGCAGAGTGCGCGGGCGATGTCCATGTCGAAGCCCAGGAACTGCCCACTGGCGTCAACATATTCGAAGGGCGGATAGGTCGAGTCCGTGCCGATGACATACTTCTCACCATCAGCCATGGCGGCGCCTGCGAAAAGAGACATCGCGGCGACAGAAGCGGCGGCGAGAATACGGGTGGAGATACGCATGTTAGTCCTCTCTGTTGGTGCTGCCGCTCGTGTTCTTCTTTTGGACGGCGGCTGAGCAGGGCGGCGCTGGGCGCTGCCTTGGCGCGATACTCAAACCTTTTTTTGAGGAATTGCAACTGGAATCGCAGGGGCGCGGCGAACGGTCAACTATGGCGAAGATGAACAATGCCGCACTGCCACATTCATACCGGGTTAATAGTCCAGTTCCTAAGACTCGTGGAACAAATGCAGTCCCCGCGCGGTTTTCGCCGTGGGTGAACGCCCCAAAATCGGACGCGGCCACGACTGCGTCTCAAGAACATAAAGTACAACGAGGAGCCCCTATGGGAATGAAATCCAGATTGTTTGCCAGTGCCGCCTTTCCGCTGTTGTCGCTGTCGCTCGTAATCCCTCCAGTACATTCCTTCGCAGCAGCTGCCAGCGTTGAACAGGTTCGCACATTGCCGCAAGCAGTCGCGGGCAGCTTCGAAGTTGCACAGGATGCGCCATCCGACGAAGAGCTTCTGAAGAAGCACCACAAGCAGCACGGCGGCGGCGGTGAAGAACAGGCGCCGGCCGCCCAGCAGGAGCAGCCACAGCAATCGCAGGAAGCGCCTGCCGAAAAGCCACGCAAGCAGCGTGAGCCGGCAGCAGAGGCACAGCCCGCGCCACAGCAAGAGCCTGTCGTGGAACAGCAATTGCAGGAGGCAGCCCCCGTCGAAAAACCGCGCAAGAAGCGGCAGCCGGCCGCCGAGCAGGCAGAGCCCGCGGCTCCGCAGGAGCAGATAGCCCCGGCCCAGGAACAGCAGTTGCAGGAAGCAGCCCCTGTCGAAAAGCCGCGCAAGAAGCGGCAGTCGGCCTCCGAGCCGGCTGAGGCCGCGGCTCCGCAGGAGCGGATAGCGCCGGCGGCCCAGGAACAGCAGCCTGTGGAAAGCCAGGAAAAGCCACGTCGTAAGCGTGACAAGCAGCCATCGCAGGAAGAGGCCGCGCCGCAACCGCAGCCCGAACAGGGCGCCCCGCAGCAGGAGCAGGCTCAACCGCAGACCGAAGAGCCACAGCAAAAGGGCAAGGGAAGCAAGCAGGCCACGGATGGCTCGGAACAGCCGGTAAAGCCGCGCAAGAAGGCTGCTCAGCAGCAGGAGGCACCGGCAGCCGAAAATACGCCTGTTCCGCAGGAGTCGCCCGCGCCTGAAAAGGCTCCAAAGCCGGAGGCGGCGCCTACGGCCGAAAAGCCGGCGGTTCCCGCGCAGGAGCCGGCGATCGAAGCCCAACCCGGCGGCATGCAGCCAGCTCAGCAGCAGGGTGAGCAGGCTCCCGCGCCTCAGCCAGGCGAGCCGGCTGTTCAGCAGGGGGAACAAGTCCCGGCGCAGCCGACTGACCAGCCGGCAGCCGGTCAGGCAGAACAGGCTATCCCTGCTCCGGAGAAGGTCACGCCCAAGGAGCTTGAGCGTCGTAAGGAGATTGCCGCTGATCCGAGCAAGAGCACGGAAACCGTCGTTCTTCCGGTTGAAAACGGTGCTGCCGTTCTCGATAGCGACAAGGACGCCGATCGCTCCGGTGGGGTCCAGTCGCGCCGTGACCGCGACAGGCAGCGTGGACAGGAGCAGAACTTCCGCGTCCCGAAGTCGGATGCCGACGCCCAGATCATAACCGAAGGCGCCAAGGCCGCTCCGATCAAGATCGAAGCCGTCACCAGCGAAGAGGGCCGGCGCCTCGACAGGCGTCCGCAGTTTGACAGGCCGGAAGGTGCACGTTTCGGTGAGCGCGGCGACGACAATCGCGTGATCATTCAGATCAACAACCAGACGATCGTTCGCGGCGATGACGACAGGCGCTTCCTGCGGGATGGCGAACGTCCGATTTACGAGCAGCTGCCACGGGATCGCTATCGCGAGACCATCGACCGTGACGGCTATCAGATCGTGACGATCCGCAATCGCTATGGCGATATCATCCAGCGGTCGCGCCTCGACAACCGAGGCCGTGAGTCGGTTCTCTACTATTCGCCTGATCTCTACGAAGATCCGGACCGCGGTTACTTCGAGGATCCGGGTCGCGACCTGCCGCCGATGCGCCTGCGCATTCCGCTTGATGACTACATCATGGACACGAGCAGCGACGACGGCCGCGACTACTACGACTTCCTCCGCGAGCCGCCGGTGGAACCGGTAGAGCGTGTCTATTCGCTGAACGAAGTGAAGTACTCGGCACGTATCCGCGACAAGGTTCGCCGTATTGACCTCGATACGATCACCTTTGCGACGGGCAGTGCCGAAATCCCGATGAGTCAGGCGCGCAGCTTGCGCAAGGTTGCAGATGCCATCAATGAGGTCCTGCGCAAGGATCCGTCGGAAACCTTCCTGATCGAAGGTCACACGGACGCTGTGGGGTCTGACCAGAGCAACCTCGTCCTGTCGGATCAGCGCGCTGAATCCGTCGCGAACGTCATGACCGACGTTTACGGCATCCCGCCCGAAAACCTAGCAACGCAGGGCTACGGCGAGCGTTACCTCAAGGTCAATACGCAAGGACCGAACCAGGAAAACCGCCGTGTCACCATCCGCCGCGTGACGGCGCTCGTTCGCCCGGTCGCTTCGCGCAACTGAGCTGACGGCCAGAGTTGACGGGAAAGCCGCCGGGAGACCGGCGGCTTTTTCTTTTGCTCGCGCTGCAATGTTGGTGGCGGTTGCCGAGCCTCAGGTCGTAAAGCGGGCGTCGACGATTGGCGTTGCAAGCCCGCAAAGAATACTGGGATCGAGGCGGAGGCCGCAGGCCTCAATCATCCGGCGTGAAATGATGTTGTCAGCGTGGACGAACTCAACCACTTCGTCGGCTCCCAGCGTTTCGAAGGCCGCTCTGACCGCTAGGGCATTGATAAGCCGACCAAGCCCCTTTCCACGCTGTTGCGCCGCGACGGCGATCAAACCGACCCAGGCGGTGCCTGAGTGTTTGCTGTGGGTGTTGAAAGGCATATTCGCGTGAGCGGTTGCGACGACATGACCTTGAGCGTCAGCGAGGGCGATGGTGACCGCGGGGACTATGTTGCCAGCCAGCATGGCGCCTGAAAACGGCGCTATGCCATTTTCCGCCATGCATGTCTGAATAGCTCCGACAGCGTCGTCGCCGGGATCGGCCGTCAGATTGACACGCGTCAGGCCACCGGGAATGTCATCCTTCAGGATCGCAGTGCAGGCTCGTGTCGCCGCCGTGCGATCGGCCCTGCAGACACTCCACACGTCAACGCGATAGGACGGCCCCAGCTTCAGGCGGATGTCCTCGATGCGTGTTGCCGACATCATGCGGAAGCCGAAGACGCCGTCCTGGGCGAGGCGCTCGTCGACAAATGCCCAGTCGATGAGGTCGAAGTTGTCGACCGAGAAGAACCGCCCGGCTTGCACAAGGCCCGGCGTGGCAGCGATTTTAGGCTGCGCCTCGTCGGACTGACGCTGCAAGCGCTGCTGCTTTTCCGTGCCGTAGTAGGTCATTGCTCCCTCGCAACAGGGTTTTCTACTTTGCAGGTAGTTCCACTATTCCCGAAATGAAGTCCGCGATCGCCCTGGTGTCGTCCAGATTGAAGACCGGCAGAAAGCCTTCGGCGATCGGGTGATCGGTCGCAATGGCGACGATGAAAGGATCCGTCGGCGCGAGAGGTTCCTGGTTCGCGGAGTCAAAACGGCGGGCTTCGATCTTTGGAATCGGCTCGCGCTTATAGCCCTCGATCAAGACGAGGTCACAGGGCGCGATGCGGCCAAGGATTTCTTCGAATGTCGGCTCCGGGGCGCCGCGCAACTCGTGCATGATGGCATAGCGCGTCCCGGAAACGATGGTGACTTCGTGCGCGCCGGCCTGCCGATGGCGGTAGCTGTCGGCGCCGACCTTGTCGATGTCAAAGTCATGATGGGCGTGCTTGATTGTGGAAATGCTGTAACCACGGCTGGTGAATTCCTCGACGAGGCGGACAGCCAAGCCCGTCTTGCCCGAGTTCTTCCAGCCGGCGATGCCAAAAACCTTCGGCTTGTCCATCAGACCAGCACCTTGAGCCAGCGTTCCGCCTCTTTGAGGTCGTCAGGCGTGTTGACGTTGAAGAACGGATCGAGGAGGCTCGCCCGTGTCGGACGCAGCGGGAAGTCAACTTCCCTTACGTCATGCCGTAAGAGGAAGTCCCGAACACGGCGTTTTTCATCGGTGGCAATCCAGGTTTCGAGATCATCGGCAAGTTTAACGGGCCATAGGCCGAACACCGGATGACTGCGGCCTTCAGAGGCGGCAATACCAATCTTCAAGGGCGCGTCGATGGCGCCTGCAAGCCAATCGACGAGGTCGTTGGGAAAAAACGGGCTGTCGACAGAAACCGTCATCACGTGCGTCACCCCCCTCAGCGTTGCGCCGTAGGCCATCGCCGCGTGAATGCCAGCCATCGGTCCCGCTTTGCCGGGAATTATATCAGGAATGAACAAATGCCGGCAGTTTTCCGGCGTCGCATCGGCATTGACCGCAAGGGTGCTCACTTGGGGCTCAAGCTGTTCGATGACGCGCTCGAGCAGGCTGCGGCCGCTGAGGCGCACGGAGGCTTTGTCTCGGCCCATGCGGGAAGAGCGCCCCCCCGCCAGGACCACACCCGGTATATTGGATCTATCTAGTGCAAAATCGTTCATGATTGCCTCAGACGGGTGTTCTCGGCTCGGATTCCTGGGCGACTGGCGGCACATGGCGCTTGGCTTCACGATAGAACGTGTAGAGGCCGGACGCTATGACCACTGCAGCACCCATCAGCGTCCAGAGATCGGGAAACTCCGCAAAGAAGACGAAGCCCAGCAATGTCGAGAAGATTAGGCTGGTGTAGCGGAATGGCGCCACGAAGGAGATTTCCCCCGTTCGCATCGCCATGATCACCGACTGATAGCCAATCAGCACCAGAATGGCGGCGAGCAGCAGATGGGACAGCGATGTCATGCTGACTGGCTCCCAACCGCCAAGCAGCGGCGTCAGCAAGGCGCCGACGACCGTCACGGAGACGGCCGTTACCACTGTGATCATCAGCGAAGGGATCTCGCGCCCAATACCGCGGGTGGCGAGGTCGCGGCCGGCTGTGGTGAGGACGCTGCCGACGCAGAGGAGGGCGGCGGCCGTAAAGCCTTCCGGTCCGGGCCGGATGATGATCAGCACGCCAATCAGGCCGACGAGGATGGCCGACCAGCGACGCCAACCGACAGGCTCGCGGAAGAACAGCGCCGCACCGAAAGTAACAACCAGCGGAAGCGATTGCAGGATGGCGGACGCGTTTGCGATCGGCATCATTCCAAGAGCGGTAATGTAAGTCACCGCTGCCAGTATCTCGCAGATGACGCGGATGATGATCATCGGTTTGAGGATGATGCGCCACGGACGCAGCGCCCCCATGTGACGGGCAATAAGGTAGACGAAAATGCTCGTGAACAGGCCGCGCAGACACATGATCTGGCCGGCATTCATCGAGGCGATAACTGACTTGGAAAGTGCGTCGCTGCAGGAAAATCCGGCCATGGCCGAACTCATGTAGATGGCGCCCTGGGTATTGCGGGACCGCGGCATGTCGATATTCCGATTCTCGTACACGTCCTTTTAGAAGGTGCCTGTCGCCAAGGGAATCGATCGAAAGCCACAGTCGCGATAATTCGATTGCGCAGTGCACAATGACCCAGGCGGTGCGGGCAGGCGAGGGCAGGAAACGGGTGGCTGCGCGCCCCGATGTCTGAGATTTGGAATACCGCAAACAACAAGCGGAGGTTCCGAGATGAGATATCTGGATGGCAAGGTTGCGATCATAACCGGGGCGAGCTCAGGCATCGGCCGGGCAGCAGCCAAACTCTTTGCAGCCGAAGGCGCACGGCTCGTCGTTGCGGCCCGACGCGAGGCCGAACTCGGCATGCTGGTCGAAGAGATCGAGCGCGCGGGTGGCGAGGCCGTAGCCGTTGCCGGTGACGTGCGCGAGGAAGCTTTGAACCGGCGGCTGGTCGAGGTGGCGGTCGAGCGCTTCGGCGGTCTCGACGTCGCCTTCAACAATGCCGGCGGCACCGGCGAATCAGCGCCGGTGGCAGACCTTTCGCTGGCTGGCTGGAAC
The DNA here is from genome assembly GCF_024808055.1 of Rhizobium sp. BK176. NCBI lineage: Bacteria > Pseudomonadati > Pseudomonadota > Alphaproteobacteria > Hyphomicrobiales > Rhizobiaceae > Rhizobium > Rhizobium sp. BK176. Next base: position 41,560 of record NZ_JANUBV010000014.1, read on the forward strand.
GAAATGCTGGCGCTCAACCTGACGAGTGCGTTTCTCGCAGCGAAATACCAGGTGCCGGCGATGATTGACCGCGGCGGTGGATCGATTGTCTACACCTCGACCTTCGTCGGCCATACGGCGGGGATGCCAGGGATGGGCGCCTATGCGGCGAGCAAGGCCGGACTGACCGGGCTGGTGCAGGTGCTTGCCGCCGAACTCGGTCCAAAAAACATTCGCGTCAATGCGCTGTTGCCAGGTGGCACCGACACCGCGCTGAACCCGGCGAACTTCGAAAACCCGGATATGCAGCTGGTCGCCTTCATCCATGGCCTGCACGCGTTGAAGCGCCTGGCGCAGCCGGAGGAAATCGCCAAGGCAGCACTTTTCCTGGGATCGGATATGTCAAGCTTCGTGACCGGCACGTCGATGCTGGCAGATGGCGGGGTCTCGATCAACCGGACCTGATCTGCTTGAATTCAGTGGGCGTCACCCGCCGGTGACGCTCATGTGGCGGGCGACGGCCGGGCGGTTATGGGTGCGGTCGATGATGAAGTCGTGACCCTTCGGCTTGCGCGAGATCGCCTCGTCGATCGCCGCATAGAGCAGCCCATCGTCCGGGGTGGCGCGGACGGCGGCGCGCAGGTCGGCGGCGTCGTTCTGGCCGAGGCACATGTAGAGCGTCCCGGTGCAGGTCAGCCGCACGCGGTTACAGCTCTCGCAGAAATTATGGGTCATCGGCGTTATGAAGCCGAGTCGGCCGCCAGTTTCCTTCACTTCGACATAGCGGGCAGGGCCGCCGGTCCGGTAGCCAATGTCGGAGAGCGTGAACTGTTGTTCGAGATCGGCCCTGAGCTTCGACAGCGGCAGGTAGCGGTCCGTCCGGTCTTCCTCAATCTCGCCCATCGGCATGGTCTCGATGACGGTCAGATCCATGCCGCGGCCATGCGCGAAGCGGATCATCTCGGGCATTTCGCTGTCGTTGAAATCCTTCAGCGCCACCGCATTCAGCTTGACCTTGAGACCGGCCTTCTGGGCCGCCTCGACGCCCTCCATCACCTTGTGGAAATCGCCCCAGCGCGTGATCTGACGGAACTTGTCGGGGTCGAGCGTATCGAGCGAGACATTGATGCGGCGAACGCCCGACGCGTAGAGTTCATCGGCGAAGCGGGAAAGCTGCGAACCGTTGGTGGTCAGCGTCAGCTCGTCGAGACCAGAGCCGATTTGCTTGCCGAGCTCGCGCACCAGATACATGATGTTCTTGCGCACCAGTGGCTCGCCGCCAGTGAGCCTCAACTTGCGCACGCCCTTTGCGATGAAGGCCGAACAGAGCCGGTGCAACTCTTCGAGCGTCAATAGCTCCTGCTTCGGCAGGAAGGTCATGTGTTCGGCCATGCAGTAGGTGCAGCGGAAATCGCAGCGGTCGGTGACGGATACGCGCAGATAGGTCACGGCCCGCTGGAAGGGGTCGATCATTGGTTTCGCCTCTGCAACCAGTGGCGATGCGCTGCCTGTCGTTCCGACGTTGCTGTTCACGAATGCCTCCGCAATGCTACTAATGTGCGTATAGGCTATTGCCACGTCAAGGGAAACGCTGTCGGGAGCGGCAAATTACGCTTGCCTCGCCAAGCGCCATTGCCTACTCGTCATTTTTGAAGGGGAGTGGGATCATGAGCGATATCTGGCCGACCGAACTCAGAGTTTCAAAAGACCGGCAGCACCTCGTCGTCACGTTCAACGATGAGAGAAGCTTCGATCTTTCCGCGGAGATGCTGCGCGTGCTTTCGCCGTCGGCGGAAGTGCAGGGCCACGGGCCGGGACAGAAGGTGACGGTTCCCGGCAAGCGCAATGTCGCGATCATCTCGCTGACACCGACCGGCAACTACGCCGTGCGCATCGGCTTCGACGACATGCATGATACGGGCATTTATACGTGGACCTATCTGCGCGAACTCGGCGAGCATGGCGCAGAGCTATTCGCCGCCTATGAAGACGAGTTGCGGGAGAAGGGCATGGATCGCGACACGTCCGAGAAGCCGCGCTGAACGACAACAGCTAGAAGGGGGACTGCATGACGGGAACGAGCAAACGAAACTGGCTGCGGAACAAGGGCAGCAGCAGGGTCACCTTCCTCGAACTGTTTTTTGATCTGGTCTTCGTTTTCTCGATCTCGCAGCTCTCGCATGCGCTTGCAGCACATTATACGCCACTCGGCGCCGCCGAAGCCGGGTTGATGACCTTCGCAGTCTGGTGGGTTTGGATATTCACCGCCTGGGCTACGAACTGGCTCGATCCCGACAAGATGCCCGTGCGGATTATGCTTGGGGTTTTGATGCTGCTCGGCCTCGTTCTGTCCGCGTCCATTCCGGAAGCCTTCACTGACAAGGGACTGCTGTTCGCAGGCGCTTACGTTTTTATGCAGGTCGGCCGATCGCTGTTCACGACATATGCCTTTAAGGATCAGAGCGCTGCCAACTGCCGCAACTTCTTGCGTATCAGCACCTGGTTCATCGTTTCCGGTGTCTTCTGGATCGTCGGCGGCTTCCTGGAACATGAGGCGCGGTTGATCGCGTGGGTGATTGCGCTTGCCATCGAGTATGCCGGGCCGGCGAGCGGCTTCGCAGTGCCGGGGCTTGGCAAGTCGAATGCGACTGAGTGGGACGTGTCCGGCGCACATATGGCCGAGCGTTGCGCGCTATTTGTCATCATCTGCCTCGGTGAGGCGGTGCTGGTTTCGGGGCGGACATTCTCGGAAATGCCGTTCTCAACACTGACGGCGGTTGTCTTCGTCACCGGCTTCATAGGCACGGTGGCGATGTGGTGGCTCTATTTCCGTTTTGGCCACGAGCGGGCGGCGCATCGGATCGAGCACGAAGAAACGCCGGGAAGCTTGGCGCGCCAGGCCTTTACCTACGCCCACATTCCGATCTTGGCGGGCATTATTGTCCACGCCGTTGCGGTCGAGTTCATGTTCTCGCATCCGCACGAGTCCGGCAACCTTGGCGTCATGGCATCGGTGCTCGGCGGCTCAGGGCTGTTTCTGGCCGGCAATCTGTGGTTCAAGGGAGCGACCAGCGGACGCATGCCACTCTCGCATCTGGCAGGCTTGGTGCTGCTGATCCTGCTTGCGTTCATCGCACCGTTCATCGAGGTTTATCTCGCCGGCATTCTCGCGACCCTGGTGCTGATCATCGTGGCTGCGTGGGAGTATCGATCGCTTGCCGGGCAGACCGTCGGTCACACGGTTCACTAGAGCCTTTGAAGCGTTCCGTTGGCTCAAACGAGTCGCATGGCCGGTCGACCATTCGGCCCGTTTCAGCCAAAAGAACGCTTCAATTTAACCCTGAAAGGCTCGAGGTCAGTCTTCGTCGACAAGGTCGCGCTGCAACAGGCGGATGATCCGCTCCATCGAGCCTGCCATCGCCATGCATTGCTCGATCGGCTCGGGTGAAAGCACACGCTCGATGAGATCGGTCTGGATGACCATGGCCTTCTCGGTGACGTCCCGGCCTTCCGGCGTCAGGAAGAGACGCAGCACGCGCTTGTCCTTCTCATCGCCGCGCCGTTCGATTAATCCGCGCTTTTCCATCTGCGGAAGCAGCATGCTCATGTTCGAGCGACCGACCAACAGCTTGCGGGCAAGCTCCTGCTGCGAAATGCCTTCAAAGCGGTAGAGATTGATCAGAATGTCGAGATGCGGAGTCTTGATATCCAGTTCGGCGAGCGAGCGACCGAGCGACTGCTGCATCAGCTGGCAGGCGCGGGCGACGGCGATCCAGCTGCGAAAACGCGGATGATCCCAGGGCAGGGATTGATTTTTGTTCATCGTTGTACTTTATTGTTCAGTGTTGAACATTGTTGGATTCCCACTATGACAAGCTTTGCGCTGAAGGTCACCCGCCTCGGATTCTCTCTGTTGCAGTCGGTTTCGCCGCGCATTGCCGGGAAGGCGGCGTTCAGCCTCTTCTGCATGACGCCCTCGGCAAAGCCGAAGGGTGACAAGGCAAAAGCGGCACATGCCGCCGGCGCCTGGAAGCTTGCCGGAGCTGAGCGGTTCACGCTCCGCCTTGCCGGCGGCGGAAAAGCCCATGCCTATCGGTTGAATGGTGGCGCTCTGGGACGCCGCCCTCGCTATCTCGTGACGCACGGCTGGGGATCGAGCAGCGCCTACATGGCTGATCTTTTGGAGACGCTGGCTGCCTCGGGTGCAGAGGTGATTGCGGTCGATTTTCCAGGTCATGGACGCGCGGCCGGGCGGGTTCTGCACATGGGAATGGCGGTGAAGGCCATAGAGGCTGCAGAGCGACGGTTCGGCGCCTTCGACGCGGCGATCGGCCATTCCTTCGGTGGAGCCGCTCTGATGGTGGCCGCGTCCGGCATGCTGCCGGGCGTGCCTGCCGTCGTGCCGGAGAAGCTGACGTTGATCGGCTCGCCGAGCGAGATGCACTGGCTGTTCAAGGACTTCGGCAAGATGATCGGGCTCCGGCGGAAAGCGCAGGATGTGCTGGAGAATGAGGTACGGCGTGTCACCGGCCGGAGGCTGGAGGAATTCGATGCAAGCAAGGCGGCAGGCGCGATCCGACGTCCGGTACTGATCGTGCATGCCGAGGATGACAAGGAAGTAAGCCACATCCATGCTCGGCGCTATGCGGCGGCAGGCGACGCTGTGCAGCTCTATTGGGCGAATGGCTTCGGGCATCGTCGGATCGTCGCGGCGCGGCCGGTATTCGACGCGATCACTGGTTTCCTTGGCGAGGGAGCCGTCAGCAAAGATGCTGAGATCATTCCTCTTTTCGAGCTTCCGGCACGGCGCATGTCATTGTAACGTCACGTGAGGCAGCTAAAGGCCGCCTCCGACAACATGGCAGGACAATCATGAAAATCATTGAAACGGTAGAGGACCTCGCAGCGATCTACGCTGGCGGTCTGACGCAGGCATCCGTGGCCAAGGTGACGGACTATCTGACACCTCTCTACCGAGAGATGATCGAAGCATCACCCTTCGTGGCGCTGGCGACGGTGGGACCCGAAGGAGTAGACTGTTCGCCGCGCGGTGACATCGGCGGCGTCGTGCGCATTGTGGACGATAGGACGCTGCATATGCCGGACTGGCGTGGCAACAACCGCGTCGACTCGCTCTCCAATATCGTGCGCGACCCGCGCCTGGCGCTGATGTTCCTCGTTCCTGGCTCGAACACCACGATGCGCATCAACGGGCGGGGCGTCGTGACGAATGACGAAGCGGTTCTGACCAGCTTCGAGATGGACGGAAAGCATCCGCGGACGGTGATCGTCATCACGATTAATGAGGTCTATTTCCAATGCGCCCGGGCGCTGATCCGTTCCGAGATATGGAACCCGGAAACATTCGTTGACCCGAAGAGCCTGCCGACACCCGGGATGATGCTGAAAGCGGCAACCGGGGATTTCGACTACGAAACCTATGATCGCGAGTGGCCGGAGCGCGCAGCCAAGACAATGTGGTAGCGTCAGAGCTTTCGCGCTTGCGGCAGTCTCACGAACGTTGCGGATGAAGGCAGCCCAGGCTGCCAGGTCCCGAGGTTAGCCCTTGTAGATCAGCCAGCTCTTTGTGAAGTCTTTCTGCATACCGTCTTCGAAAAGGACGCTGCAGTTGCGGCCGGAATTCTTGGCGCCGTAAAGCGCCACGTCGGCCTTGTGGTAGAGCTCGCCGGCGTCTTCAGCATGGGAGGCCATGCAGACGCCGACCGATACCGTCACTGGCCCGTAGTTGATCCTCGTACGCGAGTTCGTGAAGGGCGTCGTTTCCAGTGTGCGACGGATGCGCTCGGCCGCGCTCATGACTTCCTCGGCGGTGTTGCCCTCGATGATGAGCGCGAATTCCTCACCGCCGGTGCGGGCGACAAAAACATCGCGGCGGACATTGGCACGGATGACCGAAGCGACGGTCGCGAGGATCTTGTCACCGACAGGGTGACCATAGGTGTCGTTGATCTTCTTGAAATTGTCGATGTCAGCGAGCACCAGCGCGGTGACAGGGCGCATGGCGGGATTGTTGAAGACCCCGGCAAGGCGGTCATCGAAGGCGCGGCGGTTCGACAGGCGCGTCAAGGAGTCGGTATTGGCGATACGCTTGTACTCGTCGAGTTCCTTGCGAACCTGGTCCATTTCCTGTGAGCGCTGGACGACGTTCTCGACCGTGCGTTCACCGTGGGCCATCGTGTCGCCGGTTGCTTCAGTCAGCAAGGTAAGGGCGTTTTCGATGAGCTCTACACTCGTATGGTTTTTCGAGCTGATCCGCTTGTAGGTTTCGCCAAGCAGCTTGTTGTAGCTCTCGAGAGATGTCTGCTCCTGGCGCAGGACGCGGAGCAACGTCTCCAACTCGGCGGCGATGCGGCCATGAACGTCGTCGAACACACGAGATGGGCTGTGCGCAAAATATTGTGCGCCGAGCGCGTCCAGTTCCTCCTGCGAGGCCTGGCTGCCGAGTGCGGCAAGATCCCGCGTTAGCGCCGGGTTGGAGCCGATATAAGCCTCGTAGAAGAGCTCGTAATTGCGTGGGATCGGCGCAACGCCCATGGAGCGCATCGCGAATGTGATCTGACCTGCCACATCGGGAACCTGCGCCCTAGTTGGCGCCGCGGCCGTCGTCATACGACTACTCCTCAATTGAATGTTTAATGCAGTCTTTAATTGCTTAGACTACAAATATTGGGAAATGATTAAGGGTGGATATACCAATGATTACATGCGAAATCTGGCCATCCTTAACGTTTCTATGTTTATCGCGTTGATTTTTATTCGAGAATTTAGAAGAGCGTGACAATTGCCTCGCCTTAAAGGCGAGTTACAAAAATAAAAAATCCAACCAACCGTTTTGGTTGAGTTTCTTACCGTTTCCAATTCGTTGACAGTCGGTCGCGATTGGTCGCTCTATCGCGCATCGGCAAGAGGGTGCACGTTGCTTCCAACGAGCGATACAGCTCCAACGGAAAGCATGAGATCATGGAAACGTCTCGCCACACTTCGCCTATCATCCTCGTCACCGCAGTCATTGCCGGCTCACTCGCCTTGATCGAGCAGAACGGTTTCTTCGAGGGCATATTCCACAACGAGATTCTCGCCAGCGTGAGGGTGGAGGAGACCGTCGGTGCTGCCAAAGCCACCGCGGCCGACCATACGACGACCGCGGCGGTCCATTGAGGTCGATCAGCCGAGGTTGAATTCCTGGAAGAAGTCGTTGCCCTTGTCATCGGTGACGATGAAGGCCGGGAAGTCTTCGACCTCGATCTTCCACACTGCTTCCATGCCGAGTTCGGGATATTCCAGCACCTCGACCTTCTTGATGCAGTCCTGTGCCAGCCGGGCGGCCGGCCCGCCGATCGAGCCCAGGTAAAAGCCGCCGTGCGTCTTGCAGGCCTCGCGCACCGCGCGCGAACGGTTGCCCTTGGCCAGCATCACCATCGAGCCTCCGAAAGACTGGAATTGGTCGACGTAGCTGTCCATGCGACCGGCAGTGGTCGGGCCGAAGGAGCCGGAGGCGTAGCCTGCCGGAGTCTTGGCCGGCCCGGCGTAGTAGACCGGATGGTTCTTCATGTAGTCAGGCATGCCTTGACCGCTTTCCAGCCGTTCCCGGATCTTGGCGTGGGCGAGGTCGCGTGCGACGATGATGGTGCCCGTCAGTGACAGGCGTGTCTTGACCGGGTGCTTGCTGAGTTCGGCAAGGATTCCGGACATCGGCTGGTTGAGGTCAATGCGGACCATCGAGTCCGACAGCTTCGACTCGTCGATGTCAGGCATGTACTTCGAGGGATCCGTCTCCAACTGCTCGATGAAGATGCCTTCCCGAGTGATCTTGCCCTTTGCCTGTCGGTCGGCGGAGCAGGAAACGCCAAGACCGATCGGCAGAGATGCGCCGTGACGGGGCAGGCGGATGACGCGCACATCATGACAGAAGTACTTGCCACCGAACTGCGCGCCGACGCCCATCTGCTGGGTCAGCTTGTGGATTTCCCTTTCCATCTCGACGTCGCGAAACGCATGGCCGCTTTCCGAACCCTCGATAGGCAGCTCGTCGAGATAACGCGTCGAGGCAAGTTTGACCGTCTTCAGGTTCATCTCGGCCGAGGTGCCGCCGATGACGATCGCCAGATGATAGGGAGGGCAGGCCGCCGTACCTAGCGTCAGGATCTTTTCCTTGAGGAAGTCGATCATTCGATCATGCGTCAACAGCGACGGGGTGCCCTGGTAGAGGAAGGTCTTGTTGGCCGAGCCGCCGCCCTTGGCGACAAACAGGAAGTCGTAGGAGTCGGTTCCTTCCTCATAGATATCGATCTGCGCCGGCAGATTGTTCTTGGTGTTCCTTTCCTCGAACATCTTGATCGGCGCGAGCTGCGAATAGCGGAGGTTCTTCTTCTCGTAGGCGTCCATGACGCCCTTCGCGAGGGCGGAGTAATCCTCGCCTTCGGTCCAGACACGGCGGCCCTTCTTGCCCATGATGATCGCGGTGCCGGTATCCTGGCACATCGGCAACACGCCGCCGGCGGCAATGTTGGCGTTCTTGAGCAGGTCATAGGCGACGAAGCGGTCGTTATCAGTCGCCTCGGGGTCTTCGAGAATTGACGCGAGCTGCTTTAGATGACCGGGCCGGAGGAGATGATTGATGTCGGCGAAGGCCGTTTCGGCGAGCAGGCGGATGCCTTCCGGCTCGACGGTGAGGATGTCCTGTCCCTTGAAGCTGTCCACAGAGACGTAGTCGCTGCTGATCTTGCGGTATTGGGTGGAGTCTTTGTGGAGGGGGAAAAGATCGTCAGCCATTGAAGGACCTTTCATGCGGACCGAAATCGCAGATGGTCTATTCGGGCGTCTTCGCAATTGCAATAATTCTAAAACTTGTCTGCTTTACTCATGAAAATTCGCAAAGACACCGCCGCGCGGGCGGCGGTGTCAACTGGTCGATCAGGCCGCTAGGCGGATTTATTTAGGGCCGATCATTGTCTCGGGGCGCACGATCGTGTCGTATTCCTCTACGGTGACGAGACCGCTCGCCAAGGCTTCCTCCTTCAGAGTCGTGCCGTTCTTGTGTGCCGTCTTGGCGATCTTGGCGGCGTTGTCATAGCCAATTTTCGGAGCGAGTGCCGTAACCAACATCAGCGAGCGTTCGAGTCCCGCCTTGATGTTGTCCTCGCGGGCCTCGATGCCGACGACGCAGTTGTCCGTGAAGGAAACGGCGGCGTCACCGAGTAACTGCACCGACTGGAGGAAATTGTAGGCCATCATCGGGTTGTAGACGTTGAGTTCGAAGTGGCCCTGGCTGTCGGCGAAGGTGAGCGCCGCGTTGTTGCCGAAGATGTGCACGCAGACTTGGGTCAGCGCTTCGCACTGCGTCGGGTTGACCTTGCCCGGCATGATGGAGGAGCCGGGCTCGTTTTCCGGCAGGGCGAGTTCACCGAGGCCGGCGCGCGGGCCGGAACCCAGTAGGCGGATGTCGTTGGCGATCTTGAAGAGCGCCGCCGCGGCCGCATTGATGGCGCCGTGGCTGAACACCATGGAGTCATGTGCCGCCAGCGCTTCGAACTTATTCGGGGCCGTCACAAAGGGAAGGCCGGTAATTTCGGCAATTTCGTCGGCGACTTTCTCGGCAAAGCCGATTGGCGCGTTGAGGCCGGTGCCGACGGCGGTGCCACCCTGAGCGAGTTCGCAGAGGCCGGGCAGGGTCAGTTCAATGCGCTTGATTGCGGAGCCAACCTGGGCCGCGTAACCGGAGAATTCCTGACCAAGGGTCAATGGCGTTGCATCCTGCGTATGGGTGCGGCCGATCTTGATGATGTGGCTGAATTCGGTGACCTTCATGTCGAGCGCGGCGTGAAGATGCTTCAGGCTCGGCAGAAGCTGACGCACGATCTGTTCCGCGCAGGCGATGTGCATTGCCGTCGGATAGGTATCGTTCGACGACTGGCTCATATTCACGTGATCGTTTGGATGCACCGGCTTCTTCGAACCCATGACACCGCCGAGCATTTCGATGGCTCGATTGGAGATTACTTCGTTGGCATTCATGTTCGACTGCGTGCCGGAGCCAGTCTGCCAGACGACGAGGGGGAAGTGGTCGTCGAGCTTGCCGTCGATGACTTCCTGTGCCGCATCGACAATGGCGTTGCCGACCTCAGGATTGAGTTGTCCGAGTGCCATATTCGCGCGTGCAGCGGCCTGCTTGACGATACCGAGCGCGCGGACGATCGAAAGTGGTTGCTTCTCCCAGCCGATCTTGAAATTGCCAAGGGAACGCTGCGCTTGCGCGCCCCAATATCTGTCATTCTGGACTTCGATCGGGCCGAACGTATCCGTCTCGGTACGGGTGGAGGTCATGGCCATGCCTTTCTGTCGCGGTGCCTCTCAGAGATGCGGTCTTATAGGTCCGAAACGGGCCGAAGAAAACCGTTCTGGAAAGAAACATGAATTGGCGATTCAGGTTATTCATGGGGGTCAGTGATCTTTTAGACACGTCTGAATTTTTATCATTCAGCGTCTTTTTGGCCACTGTGTCTAAAGGCGAAAATAAAGTAAAAAATTAACCAATAATTTCAGAATTTTGTGTGAACTGAAGGCTGACGTTAGCGTTATTCGCGTTACTTTGAGTTGAGTAGGCGCAGGCTGGCGGCTTCGACCGCTTTCTGCCATGTGACGCTCGCGCCGGATAAAACGAGTTCTGAGGCGGGCCGCGCCCGTTATTTTGAAGACAGCATGACACTGGGACTGGATAAAAGCATGACATTCCTTTTGAAAAGTGCGGTTTCCGCACTCGCGCTTTCCTGCGGTATGGCCGTGATGGGCGTCGCGCCCGCGAACGCCTATACGCTGATGGATATGATCCGCGGCGATCGCGCCCGGAACCAGGGCACGATTGTCAATCCGAGAGCGTCCGTTCCTTCGTATCTTCAGTCCGCTCCAGATACGCCGCTGCCGAAAGTTTCCAGCCCGCGCTATTACACCTACCAGCCCGACGCGATGCGCTTCGTCGATACCGGCAAGTTTACCGATCCTGTCGTCACGGGTGCAGTTGCCGACGCTTCGGCTGCGACTGAGACCATGCCGTCGGTGCAGCGCCGCTTCCTCATCGAGGCAAAGGTGCGCGCTCCCGTCGAGGTCGCCAAAGCGCTTGAGGCCTACTATGGCGACATCAAGAATCCGCTGGTCTGGCTCACCGGGACGGACGTCAACGATCGCGCCAAGGCAGCGATGGACGTGTTGTCGAATGCTGCGTCGGTTGGTCTCGATCCGGCCGACTATGCCGTCCAGATGCCGACCGAAGACCCCGCCAATCCTGACCCTGCCAACCGCGATCGTGCACTGACCCAATTCGAGTTGGAGCTTTCGGCCAAAGTTCTTGCCTATGTGCAGGATACCCTTCGCGGTCGCGTCGATCCGAACAAGCTCTCCGGCTACCATGACTTCAAGCGCAAGGATGTGAACCTTGCCCCGGTCCTCAAGCTTGCCCGCATGAGCCCGGATGCGGCTGCTTATCTCAAAAGCCGGACGCCGGATGGTCCGCAGTTTGTCGCGCTCGAAAGCGAATTGGCGAAGCTGCAGGCGGAGGGCGCAGGCGGCGACCGCATCGACATTGCTCTGAACGGATTGCTTCGCCCAGGCGACAACTCTTCCGAAATCCCGAATATCGTGAAGGCGATTGACAAGCACGGTTCGGCAGCGCTGAAGGCCGAGCATGCGGCAACACTTGCCGCATATACCGGCAGCACCGAATATTCAGCGGAGATCGTCGCGCTCGTCGAAGGTTTCCAAAAGGAGCATGGGCTTAAGCCCGACGGAGTCGTTGGCCAAGCCACGGTCCGTATCATGACCGGTGGCGACAGTAACGCTTCGAAGATCGAGAAGTTGATCGTCGCCATGGAGCAGGCGCGTTGGCTGCCTAACGATCTCGGCTCGCGCTACGTCTTTATCAACCAGCCGGCCTACATGGTTTACTACCACAACGACAACAAGGAGCAGTTGTCGATGCGCGTGGTGATCGGTCAGCCGTCGCACCAGACGTTCTTCTTCCAGGATCAGATCGAGACGGTCGAGTTCAACCCGTTCTGGGGCGTGCCGCAGTCTATCATCATCAACGAAATGCTGCCGCGTCTGCGCTCGGACCCGAGTTATTTGGACCGGATGGGCTACGAGGTAACTGTTGGTGGCCGCGCTGTAGCGTCGTCCAGCGTCGATTGGTACGGCTCGACGACCAACGTCTCCGTGCGCCAGCCGCCGAGCGACGACAATGCGCTTGGCGAACTCAAGATCCTTTTCCCGAATGCGCATGCGATCTACATGCATGACACACCCTCGAAGAGCTTCTTCAAGCGGGACATGCGCGCACTCAGCCACGGTTGCGTCCGTCTCGCCGAACCGCGTGCGATGGCGGCGGCGGTACTGAACACGTCGGTGGATCAGATCGGCAAGGAAATTGCTATCGGCAAGAACCACGCTCTGCAGGTTCCGCAGAAGATACCGGTATACGTCGCTTACTTCACTGCCTGGCCGAATAAGGATGGCGTCGTACAGTATTTCGACGATGTCTACGGTCGCGACGCTTACGTTCAGAAGGCATTCGACGCCACGACGAAGGCACGTGGCGCGCAGATATGATCGCGCTAAGCGCATGATAAGAAAAAGGCGGCCGTTGAGCCGCCTTTTTCGTTCGTGTCAGCCTGCCGCAGCCGTCGGCCTTGCAGCAGTGAAATCCGTGATCAGCTCGTCGACGAGCGCTGGCGTAAGTTCCTTGAAGTGCGTGATCACGCGGGTTGGTCCAAGGGTCTCGACGGGCGCGTCGGAATAGCCGAACGGTACGGCGATCGAGGGAACACCAGCATTTCGCGCGACAAGAATGTCGTTGATGCTATCGCCGATCATGACGGAATTGCGGGCATCACCGCCGGCGCGCTCGATCGTACCGAGGAGATGCTGGGCGTCCGGCTTTCTGACCGTGAAGGTATCTCCGCCGGTAATTGCGTCGAAGTAGTGGGTAAGCTCAAGTTTCTCGATCAGGCTGCGTGCCAGCCCTTCGAGCTTGTTGGTGCAAACGGCAAGCTTGCAGCCGGCGCTCTTCAATTGATCCATCGCCTCGACAAGACCGGGATAAGGAGCTGTATGTCCCGGCATGTTGTCGGTGTAGTGCGCGATGAAGCGGTCAAGGAGGCCGGGAAGTTGCTCCTGTGACAACGGATGTCCCCGTAAACTGCACGCCCGCTCGATCATGACCTTGGCGCCGTGTCCGACGAGATGAGTCAAGTCGTCGTAGCCGACTGGCGCCACACCGATCGCGGCGATCGTATGGTTCAGGCTCTCGACAAGATCGGCATGAGTGTCGAGTAGTGTCCCATCGAGATCGAATACAACTAGGGAAGGGGTCAAGGATTTCGCCTTTCGGAAATGATGTCATCAGGCAGTAGGTGATGAGGGCGGGAAAAGCAACGTTTCGCGGCAAAGCCGACGAGTTGTATTCCCCACGGCTTTTCGAAAATCATTGCGCTATTTTGGCTTTCGTTTGGCAAGCGAGCCGTGTAAACAGCACATCCAACGCAATAATCGGAGTCAGCGGCGCATGGATGCCCGCGAAATGAAGATCAAGGCCGCTGAGGCCGCACTTGCTCATGTCGAATACGGCATGCGGCTTGGAATCGGAACGGGAAGCACTGCCGAGGAGTTTGTTCGGCTGCTCGCGGAAAAGGTTGCGACCGGCTTCAAGGTCGAAGGTGTACCAACTTCGGAACGCACGGCTAGGCTTTGCGTCGAGCTCGGCGTTCCGCTGAAGTCGCTCGATGAGTTGCCGGAACTCGATCTGACGATCGATGGCGCGGACGAGGTCGATTCCGACCTGACACTCATCAAGGGCGGCGGCGGTGCGTTGTTGCGCGAGAAGATTGTGGCCGCGGCATCTCAGCGCATGATCGTTATTGCCGACGAAAGCAAACTGGTCGAGACGCTCGGCGCATTTCCGTTGCCGATCGAGGTCAATCCGTTCGGACTCGTGTCGACGCGTATGGCAATTGAAAAGAAGGCTTCGAAACTGGGATTGAGCGGCGGCTTGGCGCTGCGCCAATCCGGAGGCGGAGACTTCATGACGGACGGCGGCCACTACATCATCGATGCATCTTTTGGCCGCATTCCTGATGCAGAGGCGCTTTCAAACGAGCTGAATTCAATACCCGGAGTCGTTGAACACGGGCTCTTTCTCAATATGGCGGCGCTTGCGATCATTGCTGGTCCAGCAGGTGCACGCACGCTGCGGGCGAACAGGTAACAGGAGCATTGAAACTCATGATTAAATTTGCAGGTCTTGGCCGTTTTGCTGCTGCGACCGTTATTCTTTCGGGCGTTGCATTCGGCTCTGTCGCACACGCGCAGGAAGCATCTCCGGAGCAGCTGAAGGCAGCCCGCGCCGCTATCGACGCGATCGGTGCAACCGCGCAGTTCGACAACATCCTGCCGGGCCTCGCCGAGCGCCTGAAGGCCGACCTGATCCAGGATTCTCCGAACTACCAGGATGCCATCACGGCTGAGGTCGATAAGCAGGCGCTGGCACTTGCACCGCGTCGCGCCGATCTCGAAAAGGAAGCCGCTCTGACCTATGCCAAGGCATTCTCGGTCGAAGAACTCAACGCAATCGCCGAGTTCTACAACTCGGAAGTCGGCAAGAAGCTGCTGAAGGATGGCCCGATCGCATCTCGCGAAACCGTGAAGGCGGCTGATATCTGGGCACAGGGTATCTCCCGTGATTTGCAGAAGCAGACCAGCACCGAGCTTGCCAAGGTCATCAAGGCTCCGCCGCCGGCCGCCGATCCGGCCAACCCGGCCGCAACGACGGCACCGAAGCCCGCCGCGCCGGCCCCAAAGCCGAAGCCGTAAGCTGTACCTGTAAGAGATCGAAAGCCCGGCATCGTCCGGGCTTTTGTTTTTACGGTGGTCGATACTATATCAATTTCACCTTTCCAGCCGATTTCATCCGGAGCTTCTCATGACGTCCTACGATTACGATCTTTTTGTCATTGGCGGCGGATCGGGAGGTGTACGAAGCGCCCGCGTTGCAGCATCGCTCGGTAACAAGGTCGCGATTGCCGAGGAGTACCGCTACGGCGGAACCTGTGTGATCCGTGGCTGCGTGCCCAAAAAGCTCTTTGTCTATGCGGCCCAGTTCCACGAGCATTTCGAGGACGCCGCCGGTTTCGGCTGGACGGTGGGTGCGAGTTCGTTCGATTGGAAGAAACTGATCGCCGCGAAGGACAACGAAATCGCGCGTCTGGAAGGGCTCTACAAGAAGGGCCTCGCTGGCGCTAACGCCGAGATACTGGAAACGCGCGCTGAGCTGGTTGACGCGCATACTGTTCGACTGGTCAATACCGGCAAGACGGTGACCGCCAAGACCATCGTGATCGCGACGGGCGGTCGGCCTAACCCGCACGCTGCCTTGCCGGGACATGAGTTCTGTATTTCATCCAACGAGGCTTTTCATCTGGAAGAGCTTCCGAAGGCGATCGTCATTGCCGGCGGTGGCTACATCGCGGTGGAGTTTGCCAATATCTTCCACGGCCTCGGCGTCGAAACGACGCTGATTTACCGTGGCGCCGAAATCCTTTCGCGCTTCGATCAGGATCTTCGCCAGGGGTTGCATGAGGCGATGGCCGCGAAGGGTATTCGCATTCTCTGCCATGACACTCTGGAGAGCGTCTCGAAGCAGGAGGGGCGACTTTCCATAGAGACGTTGAAGAATGGTACGCTGACGGCCGATGTGGTCATGCTGGCGCTTGGACGCATCCCCAACACGGAAGGCCTCGGCCTGGAAACCGCCGGCGTGAAGACTGATGAACGCGGTGCAGTCGTCGTCGACGAATATTCGCGTACCAGCGTGCCGAATATATATGCGCTCGGCGACGTCACCGACCGGGTCCAATTAACGCCGGTGGCAATCCACGAGGCGATGTGCTTCATCGAAACCGAGTACAAGGACAACCCGACCAAGCCGGATCACGAGACGATCGCAACGGCTGTTTTCTCGCAGCCGGAAATCGGTACCGTAGGGCTGACGGAGGAAGAGGCGAGCAAGCGCTACAAGGAGCTTGAGGTCTATCGCGCCCAGTTCCGGCCGCTGAAGGCGACGCTGTCGGGGAGGGGCGAGAAAATGATCATGAAGCTGATTGTTGATGCTTCGAGCAGGAAGGTCGTCGGCGCGCATATCCTCGGCCACGATGCCGGAGAGATGGCGCAAATCCTTGGTATTACGCTAAAGGCAGGCTGCACGAAGGACGATTTCGACCGTACTATGGCCGTGCATCCGACGGCGGCCGAAGAACTCGTCACAATGTATGCGCCGAGCTATCGGATTCGGGACGGCATTCGAGCCTAGCCGATCAACTGGTGATGCGGGGCATGCGGATGACCTTGAGGAAGAGCGCCTGCATCGCATCGGTTATACCCTGGGTCGGCGTCACCTCGAAATAGAGACCTGGTGAAGCGCAGTTCTGCATCTTCGTCGGGATTTCGTTTTGGAAGGGCTTGATCCAGCTATTATACCAGCTGTTCTTCGGCAGCGGCAGGTACGTCGTGTAGAGCACGGCGATCTTGACGCCCCGGTCCTTCAGCGGCTTGCAGAAGGAAATGTCGATCGGCTCCTGGCAGCGCTCGCCTGTCTTTGGTTTCGTGCAGTTCGACTTCTGGCTGTCGCCGACGCCATCGGATACGAAGAACAGAATCTTCTGAGGCTGCGCTTCGGTGCTCCCGTTGCCCGGCGTGGAGATAATCTTGTTCATCTGCGTGAGCGAGTTGTCGAAGCTCGTTTGCTGGTCGTTATTGTACCCCTGCCTCGGGATCGACATCAGGGTGACCGCATTCGTATAGGTTGCGACCTTGTCGAGATCGGTGATCGGCGCTGAGATCGTCGTCAGGTTTGCGTCTTCGGCCTTCTTGCCGAAAGTATAGACGCCCATTTTGAACTGGTTATCAGAAGCCCGCTCGGTCTTTGCTGTCTCGGTGAGCTTCTGCGTAGCCTGGCGAACCACGTCGACGCGAAGGGTCACGCCGTTGTTGCGCGCGATGTTGTAGTAGCTGTTCTTGTCCACGACACCAGCTTCCGACACGATATGGCAAGCAAAGGCACAGGTATCGGGTGTCTTCTGCTCCATGAGGGCGACGTCGGCCGGGGTCGCTCCGACACCCATGGAAGGTGTGTTGTCGATAAGGATGTAGAAATCCATGAACGCCGCCGTCTGGAAGGTTGCCGTAGCGGTGCCCGAGATATCGACGCTGTTGCGACCGAGGATTTGCATGAAGGTGGTCGGAACCGAGGCAGTGAAACTGACGGAAGAGTTCAGTTTGTTAGATGCGCGGCTCACCTGCACATCCACGGCCACCTGACTTCCGGTAAGTTCGCCCTGCATTTGGCCGACGAAAATGTTTCGGGCGTCGTCCTGTCCGGTGGATATCGGTCCGTCACTGGTCATCTTCATGGCGGCCGCAGCTGCGGCCGAATTCGCGGAGATTGCTCCGACGGCCGCGGCGTCTGCTGCCGCATAGAGTTGCGTGCGCAGACTGAGCGCGTGGGCGAAGTCGACGGCCACGCCCGCCGAGCCGATCAGGGGTACCATGAGGATGGCTGTCAGCATCCCGAAATTGCCAGAACGGTCAGTGCAGAAATGATACAAGCTGCGCACGAAATCAAACCCATGATTCCACCATGCCATCGGTGATCAAGCGGGGTCGTCATGACGCGCTATTAGAATTGACGGTGTTTCTACGGTACAAGCTTGAATTAGATACAAACTGTCTTGGTTTATTGACCGTTAAATTGCGCGCCTATGTTTGAAAACGCGGCGCGGAATTCCTTTATATCGGCTGTTGTTGGTCGATTGAATCAGTAACGCCAAAGAGCGGAACGCCGCTATGCAAGATGACGCTAACGGTTTATAAGCCGCCCAACATTTTTAGGACGGAACATCCGGACGGACCGGATGCTGGAGCAGGTGAGTGACATGGCAGAGAATTGGACACCGAGCAGTTGGCGGCAAAAACCGATTCAGCAGGTTCCGGACTATCCGGACCAGGCGGCATTGGCAGCAACGGAAGCCACGCTCGCGTCCTATCCGCCGCTCGTCTTTGCGGGGGAAGCTCGTCGCCTGAAAAAGCATCTTGCAAACGTCGCTGAAGGCAATGGTTTCCTGCTACAGGGCGGAGATTGTGCAGAAAGCTTCGCCGAGCACGGCGCGGATAACATCCGGGACTTCTTCCGTGCATTCCTGCAGATGGCCGTTGTGCTGACGTTCGGCGCGCAGTTGCCGGTGGTCAAGGTCGGACGTATCGCCGGCCAGTTTGCCAAGCCGCGTTCCTCCGGGATCGAGACGCAGAACGGCGTTTCGCTGCCGAGCTACCGTGGCGATATCGTCAATGGCATCGAGTTCACCGAGGAAGCCCGCGTTCCGAACCCGGAGCGGCAGGCGATGGCCTATCGTCAGTCGGCCGCGACGCTGAACCTGCTGCGCGCCTTCGCGATGGGTGGTTATGCCAACCTCGAGAACGTCCACCAGTGGATGCTCGGTTTCGTCAAGGACAGCCCGCAGGGCGAGCGCTACCGCAAGCTTGCCGGGCGCATCAGCGAAACCATGGATTTCATGAAGGCGATCGGTATCAGCGCGGAAAACAATCCGAGCCTGCGCGAGACGGACTTCTTCACCAGCCACGAAGCGCTGCTGCTGGGCTACGAAGAAGCCTTGACTCGTGTCGACTCGACGTCCGGCGACTGGTACGCAACGTCAGGCCACATGATCTGGATTGGCGACCGCACCCGTCAGGCCGACCATGCGCACGTCGAATACTGCCGTGGCATCAAGAACCCGATCGGTCTCAAGTGCGGCCCGTCGCTGCAGGCGGACGACCTTCTGAACCTCATCGACATCCTCAACCCGCAGAACGAGGCGGGTCGGTTGACGCTGATTTGCCGCTTCGGACACGACAAGGTCGCCGACCATCTGCCGCGGCTTATTCGCGCGGTTGAGCGCGAAGGCCGCAAGGTCGTCTGGTCCTGCGATCCGATGCACGGTAACACGATCACGCTGAACAACTACAAGACCCGTCCGTTCGAGCGGATCCTGTCGGAAGTCGAGAGCTTCTTCCAGATCCATCGCGCCGAGGGCTCGCATCCGGGCGGCATTCATATCGAGATGACCGGCAAGGATGTCACGGAATGCACTGGCGGCGCTCGTGCCGTAACGGCCGAAGATCTGCACGATCGCTACCACACGCATTGCGACCCGCGTCTCAACGCCGACCAGGCCCTGGAACTTGCCTTCCTGCTGGCAGAGCGCATGAAGGGCGGCCGCGACGAAAAGCGGATGGCCGCCAACGGCTGATCAAGGCGAATGTGAAAGAAAGAGCCCGGCCATGCCGGGCTTTTTCATTTGGGAACGGACCGACCGCTGGCAGCGGGGGCATCGCATGTTGTGCCGATCCTGAGGTCAAGCGGCAGCGGCGTGTTTGCGGTTCGCCAATCGGTGCGATGCGGACCTGTCGCACACCGTTTCGCACCGACACGCGGGTTGGCAACCGGCTAGCGGATCTGGCCGGCGGCCCAGTGGATCGCCCTGTCCAGCTCGGCGAACTTTGCGGATTGCCAGTAGAAATAGTCCTCGATGAACGTGCGCGAGAGCCAAAGCGCACCGCGGCTGCGTGGGCTCTCCCAGCCAAGCATGTCATCCCTTTCGGCTTTCTTGAACATCCGCTTGAGGTTTGTCAGGGAGATACCGAATTCATTAGCGATTTCGCTGATGCTCACGCCTTTCAGCAGGATGCGATGCTGTTCACGCGCGTCGTCCGGGAGGCGGCTTATCAGATCATGCAGCACGAGGCCACCGACATCGGACCAGAGGAAGTGGCCGATGCTCGCCCGCGGCTCCTTCCACACCGGGTCCTGGATCAGGGCACGCGCGGCGCGCGGCTGTGCCAGATAAAAGAGCCGAGGGTCATCTGCGGTCAGGCTGCCGCGGTTGGCACCGTCGAGTTGATCGAGGCAGGCCATATGTCCCTGGAACCAGGAGGCCATGGCCTCCTCGCTGAGTTCCGTCGTCTCGAGGCGGCGGAGGCGCCGATCGGGTGTTTCATCGGGAGCATCCCGCAAAAACTTGTAGGCGATCAGTTCGGCAAGAAACGAGGCGGCCGTATTCTTGCTGGCGAGATCGAATTCCTTGGCGACCTGCATCATGCGACCGGCCGTAAGGCCCGAGACCGGATTGCTTTTATCGCGTCCAGTATGCATGGCGAACAGCGTCTGTGTCAGCAGCCACTTCTGGTGCGACGCAGCAAGGCGGGCAAGGCGAGGAGCGCGCTTGTGGATGCCGATAAGATGGAGTGCGATCTGGCGTTCTATGGACAGAAATAGAGGGTGATGAAGGATTTCATCGCGAGTATGTGGCCTGCCAGTGAGCATTGTCTTGTACGGTCGGATCGGATTGGTTTCCGTTGCTCCTCCAACATTTGCGTCGATGTTTCAATGCGGGACGTGATTAGCGGATCGTTAATCAGTCGGTATAGTTAAATTCAAGCGGTTCCGGACGGCGGCATCAACTTGGTAGTCGCTGGTGTAGCCGTTCGATATCTTCTCGCAATGCTGCAATTTCCGTGAGCACGCGCATGTCTATCTTCTGATGCAGCGACAGGACTTCGAGTTCTGCTTTGAGATTGACCTCGTAGTCTTTGGCGGCCTCGAAACGATCGCGCTCAGCCTGACGGTTCTGCGACATCATGATGATCGGAGCCTGGATGGCGGCAAGCATCGACAGCACAAGATTGAGGAAGATGAAAGGATAGGGATCGAAAGCGCGTGTGAGCAGCACGATGGTGTTCACGACGCACCAGAAGACCAGAAAAAGCAGGAACGTGACGATGAAGTACCAGGAGCCGCCAACGCGGGCGATCGAATCCGCCAGGCGTTCGCCGACAGATGATTCGGCCCGCAGAGCCGCATTGATATCGGTCGAGATTATCTTGCGCTCATGGGCCTTTGCGAGGACGCGCTTCTCGATCTCGCCGAGTTCGTCGGCCGACTTGTCGAAGTGATGGTGGATGAAGTCCGATAGATTATGCATGGCTGACTCCGAATGCTAGATCGCTCGGGCGCCAGTATTCCCCAATGTTTTCAAATTGCAATGTGGACTTCTGTCGCTCTTTTACGTGCCTTGCGCATAGAGCCAGGCATGCTGTGGGAAGAAGCGATCAAGGGTCTCGGCCTTGCCGAACAT
Organism: Rhizobium sp. BK176; assembly: GCF_024808055.1. NCBI lineage: Bacteria > Pseudomonadati > Pseudomonadota > Alphaproteobacteria > Hyphomicrobiales > Rhizobiaceae > Rhizobium > Rhizobium sp. BK176. Next base: position 62,790 of record NZ_JANUBV010000014.1, read on the forward strand.
GATGTCGTGCTGGAGGTATCGATAGTCCCGCACGAGAGGATCGAGGTTTTTTGGTTTCAACACCCAATCGGGCGACGGCGTGTTGTCGCGCGCAATGAGCTGATAGCGGTCGATGACGCTGTACTTTTTCTGCACGCGACCGAGGAAGCCCGTATAGTAGGGATGCTCGAAGCCGGCGAACTTCAGAAGATGATAGGGAAGCAGTGACGGGCTGATAGTGCCGACATCCTTTTTGCTGCCCTTCTTGTTCGACCAGATCACGAGCGGGGTCTCGTGCTCCTGTTTCATGACGCTGACCGATGCCTTGCGGGTCGCAACCTGATCCGGCATGTAGCCTGTCGCCATGTAGACGTTGCCGAGCGGAGGCAAGTGGTCTCCCCAGAGCACGATGATTGTTTCACGGTCGCGCTTCTTAGCCCAATCCATCAGCATCTTGAGGCTATCGTCGGCTTCCTTGATCCCCTGTGTGTAGGTGGCGAGCGTCGCCCGGTCCGCGTCGTTCAGGTTGCCCTGTATGTCGATGCTGTTGTGCGCATAGCGGTTAGGCTCGTAAGGGCCGTGTCCCTGAAGAGTGACCCCGAAGAAAAAGAACGGGCGATCAAGGCCGTCGGCTTCGTTGATGATCTCCTTCATGAGGGACTCGTCCGAAGCGAAGATGCCCCTTTTCTCCATCGGCGGCAGGGTTTCTTCCGAGCGGAACTGCTCGAAGCCGAAATCCTTGTAGACTTCGTTGCGGTTCCAGAACCAGCCGCTGAAGGGGTGCAGCGAACGGGCAGCATAGCCTTCGCCACGGAAGAACGTCGCAAGCGAAGGAAGGTTGCCTCTAATATACTGCTGATACGGGATGCTGCCGTAGGGCAGGAAGGCATTCGAGAATCCCGTCAGCGCTTCGAATTCGACGTTGGCCGTCATGCCCCCGAACTCGGGCGAGAAGACGTAGCCCGACTGCGCCGCGCGGATGTTCGGCATGGGATCGGGCGACATGCTGATGTTCCTCAACCTGGTCGGATCCCAGAAGGATTCGCTCATCAGCATGATCACGTCGGGCTTTTCGCGCGGGCCGCTGAGGTAACCGTAGTTACGGCCGGGAATGGCATCGAGCGCTTGTGCACCGAAGCCGGCTGGCGCTGCCACGTCGGCCATCGGAATATTGAAGATGAAGGCCAGGATGAAGCCGTTGCTGCGGTAGTTTTCCTTCTGGTCCCACATCATCGGAACGACCTGAAGACGGTCGCGTATGTAGGAGTATTTGGAATAGTCCATCAGCGTGCCGAAGGCGGCGACGACAGGCAGGCCGATGCAGAGGTGACGCAGGCGAGTGGTCTTCGAAAGCCGCGGAAAGTGGCGCCAGGCGAAATGCCAGAGCGCGGCAATCGCGGCAACGGAAAGAATGATGCCAACCAGCATGGCGACGGCGGTCCACGGTCGGTCGCGCACCATCACCGGCAGCAATTCCATGATCTGCCGTCCGAAGAGGACGTCTGACGGATAAAGAGGATCCGAAAGGTAGTGCTGCTTTTGGTTGGAGACGATAGCCGGGACGATAACCACCGGCAGAACGATCAATGCCGAAATGAATCGCCTTCCCAGGGCTGCATCCAGAGAGAGCATCAGAACGGTCAGCATCGCGACGGTGGTGATACCGGGACGTGCCGGCGACGTCAGGAATTCCCCAACGTCGGCCAGCCCATCGCGCGCAATAATTTCAACCGCTACGGTGGCGAAAACGGCAATGAGAGCGGAAAGGCTGATGGCCAGGGCCGTCCGTATAGCCGGCGACCGTGCGCTTCCCCGGACACCGGTGGAAAGCGACGCAACCCGCGTTGCCGCTGCGGACCTCATTACCAACGCGATCAACTGAAAAACTCCAACGTCATAAAAGCTTCACTGAACTGTCACACCTTCGTCATGAACGCTAGATGAACCGTTAGGTTTCCAGCATTTGTGATTGGTGGATAAGGGCCGAGGGCCGTGTGCCCGACACCCATCGCTACCCCGCGTCGACTTGTGCTCGGTGGCGAGGCATCGTAGGTCAGGGGAATCGATGTCAGGAGGATTTAGATTGAGAAGTTCCGTCGAGATCTACAATGTCAGAACGGGCGAGGCGCGCGTCGTCTGGCAGACCGCGCAATTGGTGGAAGCGCCGAACTTTTCGCCGGACGGAAGCTATCTTCTGCTGAATGGCGACGGGCTTCTTTACCGGCTGGCGCTAGACGGTTCGGGCAAGGTCGCGAAGGTGGATACTGGCTTTGCCAGGACCTGCAACAATGATCATGGCATCTCGCCTAACGGCCGTGAGATCGTCATCTCCGATAAGACGGAATTCGGGAAGTCGACGATCTATGTGCTTCCCGCCGAAGGCGGGACGCCGCGACTTGTGACGCAAAATCAGCCGTCCTATTGGCACGGCTGGTCGCCCGACGGAAAAGAGCTCGCCTATTGCGGCATCCGCAACGACCTGTTCGATATCTACACGATCTCTGTGGCAGGCGGCGAAGAAAAGCGTCTAACGCATGGCGAAGGACGCAATGACGGGCCGGACTATTCCGCGGACGGCCAATGGATCTATTTCAATTCCAGCCGTACCGGCCTCATGCAGATCTGGCGGATCCATCCCGACGGGACCGGGCTCGAGCAGATCACCGGCGACAACTACGGGAACTGGTTCGCTCATCCGTCGCCCAACAATGACAAGGTTCTGATCCTCTCTTACGACCCTGACGTCTTCGATCATCCGCGCGATCTCCACGTTCGCCTGCGGCTGATGGACATGGACGGCGGAAATCTGAGGACGCTCTTCGATCTCTTCGGCGGACAGGGAACGATCAACGTGCCCAACTGGTCGCCTCTAGGCGATGAGTTCGCCTATGTACGTTATTACCCGGTCTCTGCGTAAAGGATTGCATCGAGCGATTTTTACCGGCATAGACCCTCCGTCGGGTGCCCGTCTCAGGCGGGAGAATCGGGAATTCGGTGAGAGACCGGAACGTGCCCAGCGCTGTAAGGCTGACGTCTGCCGCATCAAGCCACTGGTCCAGCACCGGGAAGGCGCGGCAGTCGGATGACGCCAAGTCAGAAGACCGGCCCGACATCGTAGACTGACCTGCGTGGACGGCGGGCGGTTGTGTTGTTGGGGATTGACGATGCGACCAGACCATTCAGGCTCCCTGTCGGGAGCCGCAGCCTTTTCGACCGAGGAACGTGACGCCGTTTATCGTGCGATCTCGACGCGTCGCGATGTCCGTTCGGAGTTTCTCCCGGATCCGATACCGGACGACGTTGTCCGCAGGCTCTTGACCGCCGCGCACCACGCGCCGTCGGTTGGGTTCATGCAGCCTTGGAATTTCGTCCTGGTGCGCGATCAGCAGGTGAAAGAGGCAGTATGGCAAGCCTTCGATCGCGCCAATCGCGAGGCCAGCGAGATGTTTGCGGGCGAGCGGCAGCAGCTCTACCGGTCGCTGAAGCTTGAAGGCATCCGCGCCGCACCGCTCAGCATCTGCGTGACCTGCGATCCGGATCGCTGCGGCGACGTCGTTCTTGGCCGAACGCACAATCGGCGGATGGATTCCTATTCGACGGTGTGCGCCGTGCAGAATCTGTGGCTGGCTGCCCGAGCCGAAGGTATCGGGGTTGGTTGGGTGAGCATTTTTCACGAGTCCGATATCAAGCAAATCCTCGGTGTGCCGGATCGCGTCGAGATCGTTGCCTGGCTCTGCGTCGGCTATGTCGATCAGCTCTATGACCAGCCGGAGCTGGCGGCCAAAGGTTGGCGTCAGCGGCTGCCGCTGGAGGAACTCGTGTTCACTGACCGTTGGGACAATTCGCTGGACTGAGGGTGGCTATTGTTGCTGCGGCTGAGGGCCCGGCTTTGCCGGGTTCTTCAGGTCGATCGTGCCTTGGTCGCCGGCCAGGAACTGTGGGCCGATCTGGCGGACCTTGCTGGTTGCCGGATCGTAAGGCCTGTCAGGTGCCTGTGGCTGCGAAGCCGCGGGGGTAACGGACTGGACCTTGGCCTCGGGCTTTTTGGTTTCGATCGTCGTAATTGATCCCTGCTGTGGAGGTTCGCTGATCGATTGGCTTTTTCGCATCCGCTCGTAGTAGCCGTTGAGATCGCAACTGCAGGACGATTTTTCGCCAGGCTTGCGGTTCTTGTAGGCGAAGGCATTCGGCATGGCGCTGTAGGGAGCGCCCGTCGCGGCCGAAATCATCTGTGATGTCTCGGTGCTGGAGACGTCATGATAGAAAAGCTCGGTGTCGATCCCTGGACACATCTTCGAGCAGGTATCGGCGTCACGGGGGAAGTCCTGGGAGGTCGCATTCGAGCTCAATGGGAAGAAGCCGCCGTCGCAGGTTCGGACACAAACGGTGTTCAGATGAGAGAGAGTCGACATGCCGAAACCGTATCGGCGCTGGTTAGGATCGTCACCTAAAGGTATGAAGGTGTCGTTGCGCATAGCCTGGTCTTCGATGCTCGGCGGCGCCGCGTATCCCTCTGCGCGGTCCTCGGGCCACTGCTCGTCATTGCAGCCGTTGTCGTCGAGTGCCGCCAGCAGCTCGTTTCTCGTGCGCACATCCTGGCTCTGGCCACGCAATTCATCGCGCCGCTGCTGCAGATAACGGATGTTGTCGACCATCTTGCTCTCTGCGCGCTCGAGCTCGCCGCAATAGCCGTCGTCATCGCCGATCACGACCATGCTGCCGCTCGTGCAACCGTTCTGGCGCAGATCGCTGCGGAGCTTGCGCAGTTCAAGGTTCTGTTCTGCAATGGCACTGGCGAATTTGCGCACCTCTGGCGTGGTGCCAATGATCTCAGGCAGGTCGGCGAGCCGCGCCCGCAGGTCGCCACAGATTGCCGGCACCTGCGCATGGGCCAGGCCGGTGAAGGCAAGCACTGTTGCGAGTGACAGAATCCAGCGGTTCAAGGCACGGTCCCATCGGTAAGCAAATACGAGCGGTCATAGGCGCGGCGTTGTGCCTCACCTCTGCCGCGAGCCTGCTTGTAGCAGGCTGCGGTTGAAATCTTAGCGCATTTTCACCATCGGCCGCAAATCACGCTGGCTGTGAAGCCTCAACGACGGCGAGGGCGGCCATGTTGACGACGCCGCGCGAGGTCACGGACGGCGCGAGGATATGTGCCGGGAGTGCAGCGCCAAGCAGGATCGGTCCCACATGCAATCCGTCGATCATCGATTTCACGACGCCGAGCGTGATGTTTGCCGCATCGAGGTTCGGGAAGACCAGCAGGTTCGCTTCGTCGTGCAGGGTTGTGTCAGGCATGACCCGCTTGCGCAGGGCGTCGGAGATGGCGCTTTCGCCGTGCATCTCGCCGTCCACTTCGAGCTCAGGCGCAGCCTCGCGCACAAGCTGAAGCGCAGCGCGCATCTTCGTCGCACTCTCGGACTCACGCGAACCGAAATTCGAATGGGATACCAAAGCAGCGCGCGGCGTGATGCCGAAGCGCTTGATTTCCTCGGCGGCAAGAACTGTCGACTCGGCAATTTCTTCGGCACTCGGATTGAAGGTGACGTAGGTGTCGGTGAAGAAAGTGGCGCCGCGCTGGGAAATCAGGAGGCTGAGGGCGGAGAAATCGCAGACGTCGTGCCTCTTGCCGATGATCTGACGGACATCGCGGAGATGCTTTTCATAGCGGCCTTCGAGGCCGCAGATCAGTGCATCCGCTTCGCCCCGCTTCAGCGCCAGTGCACCGATCACAGTTGTGTTCGTACGAACGATCGTGCGCGCGGCCTCCGGAATGACCCCACGGCGTCCGACCAGCGAGAAGTAGAGATCGACATACTCGCGGAAGCGCGGGTCGTCTTCCGGGTTGATGACGGCGAAATCCGAAAGCGGCCGGATGCGCAGGCCGTAGCGCTGCAGGCGTGTTTCGATGACCGATGGGCGGCCGATCAGGATTGGCTCGGCAATGCCTTCCTCAAGCAGAACCTGCGCGGCGCGCAGGACGCGCTCGTCTTCGCCTTCGGAGAAGATTACCCGCTTGCGCTCGGCATTCTTCGCGGCGGCAAAGATCGGCTTCATGATGAAGCCCGAACGGAAGACGAAGCGGTTAAGCTGGTCGAGGTAGGCGTCGAAATCTGCGATCGGACGCAACGCGACGCCGCTTTCGGCCGCGGCCTTTGCGACCGCCGGGGCGATGCGCAGGATCAGGCGCGGGTCGAAGGGCGAGGGGATCAGGTAGTTGGGGCCAAAGACAGGAGTTTCGCCCGAATACGCCCGGGCGGCGACGTCGGATGGTTCCTCGCGCGCAAGGGCCGCGATGGCGCGCACGGCGGCCATCTTCATTTCTTCGTTGATCGTGACTGCGCCGCAATCCAACGCACCGCGGAAGATATAGGGGAAGCAGAGAACGTTGTTCACCTGGTTCGGGAAATCGGAACGACCAGTGCAGATCATCGCATCGGGACGCGCTGCCCGGGCGAGATCGGGCATGATCTCCGGGGTCGGATTGGCGAGCGCCATGATCAGTGGGTTTTCGGCCATTTGCGCCAGCAGTTCCGGCTTCAGCACGCCGGCTGCGGAAAGGCCAAGGAAAACATCGGCCCCACCGATGTTCTCGGCAAGCGTGCGGGTGTCGCTTTTCTGGGCGTAAACGCTCTTCCATTCGTCCATCAGTTCGGTGCGGCCCTCGTAGACCAGACCTTCGATGTCGTGGACCCAGATATTTTCGCGCCTGGCGCCCAGCGTGACGAGCAGATTAAGGCAGGCAAGGGCGGCAGCACCTGCGCCGGAGGCGACGATCTTGACCTCGTCGATTTTCTTGTTCGCCAGTTCGAGGCCATTGAGGATCGCCGCGGCGACGATGATGGCAGTGCCGTGCTGGTCATCGTGGAAAACCGGGATCTTCATGGTCTCGCGAAGGCGGCGCTCGATCTCGAAACATTCCGGCGCCTTGATATCCTCGAGATTAATGCCGCCGAAGGTCGGCTCGAGCGAAGCGACGGTCGAGACCATATGATCAACGCTCGATGCCTCGACTTCGATGTCGAAGACGTCAATGTTGGCGAATTTCTTAAAGAGGACGGCCTTGCCTTCCATGACAGGCTTTGAGGCGAGTGGGCCGATATTGCCGAGCCCGAGAACGGCGGTGCCGTTGGATATGACCGCTACGAGATTGGCGCGCGACGTGTAGTCGGCGGCCGTCTCCGGATTGTCGCGGATTGCGAGACAGGGTGCTGCAACACCGGGGGAATAAGCCAATGCCAGGTCGCGCTGGTTGCCGAGCGGCTTGATCGCTTGAATCTCGAGCTTGCCCGGACGCGGATAGCGATGGAAATAGAGCGCCTGCTCATCGAGGCTTCCACCTACCAAATTCTTTTCCGTCTTGGACTTTTCGTGATGATCCATCATCGCCTCCGGGCTGCCGCATGCTGTCTTGAAGTGTTTTCAATACATCAATCGGCATGGCGGAACAGTCGGAATTTCCATCTAAATGCGAAAACAACGCGAATCTCTCCTGGCATCCGCGCAGGTCGACAGGAGCCGGGAAAATCAACCGGGAAAGCGGCGTGTCATCTTCCTGAAACACGACTCTGGTTTTGGAGAGGCAGGTGAACGATGGGACACGAGCAGGATGCTTGTGAGGGACAACATGGATACGCGGCACTTCCGTACGCTTTTCATTTCCGATGTGCATCTCGGCTCCAAGGCCGCGAAGGTGGACTTCCTGTTGGATTTTCTCAAGCATCACGACGCGGACACGATCTTTCTTGTCGGCGATATCGTCGATGGTTGGCGGCTGAAGCGAAGCTGGTACTGGCCGCAGGATTGCAACGACGTTGTGCAGAAGCTGCTGCGCAAAGCGCGCAAAGGCACGCGGGTTATCTATATCCCGGGCAATCACGACGAATTCCTCCGTGACTTTCCAGGCACCCATTTCGGCGGCATCGAGGTTGCCGAGCGGATGATGCACGAAACGGCCGACGGCAAGAAATACCTGGTCCTGCATGGCGACGAGTTCGACGTCGTCGTCCGCAATGCGCGCCTTCTCGCCTATCTCGGCGACTGGGCTTACGACATGGCGATCATGATCAACATCGGCCTGGCAGCGATCCGCCGCAAGATGGGTATGCCCTACTGGTCGTTTTCGGCGTGGGCCAAGCTGCAGGTCAAGCACGCTGTCAATTTCATAGGCGAGTTCCAGCGCGTCGTCGCCGACGAAGCCCGCAAGCATGGCGCAGACGGGGTGATCTGCGGTCACATCCATCATGCCGTGATGGAGGACATGGATGGCATCCGCTATATCAATACTGGCGACTGGGTCGAAAGCTGCACGGCGATTGCCGAACATCAGGATGGCACCTTCGAATTGATCGAGTGGCGTTCAATGAGCGGAATACAGCCAATCCCGATGGCTATCGGTCACCGCGAAAAGGAAGTCGCGCCGCAGGCTGCCTAGTCGCGGCCTTTGCTCCCGCAATTCACAGTATGAATTTAGCCCGTTGTGTCTTTGCGACAGGCCCTATTTATTTTCTAAAACGTTTTCGATGGGCAAGTTCTTGCCATAGTCGCCCTTAGGTTGACGTGCTAGGCAGCGTTCAGTTTCCTGCAGGTCCATCATGATTCCCGCTCAAAATCCTCCGGCAAGTGAGGGCGCGCCACCGCGCTTTCGGCTTCTCAGTGCCTTGTCTTACTGTGCGCCTTTGCTTGTTAATGGCGTTGCCTTGCCGTTCTTCCCGATGTGGCTCGCGCTGCACGAGTTCAACGATCATCAGATCGGCGTCATCCTGGCAGTGCCGATGGTCGTACGCGTGCTCGTTGCACCTATTGTCGCCATGTATGCCGACCGCATGAAGGAGCGGGCGGATGTATTGCTGTTTTCCGGAAGCCTGTCGCTGCTGACGGCGATTGCGCTTTACTGGACAAATACGTTCTGGCCAGTGCTGATCGTCTATACCATCCAGGGCGCGACTTTTGCCTGTTACGTCCCGGTCGTGGAATCGATCGTGATCTCGGGTGTAAGGCGCTGGGGGCTGGACTACGGGTCGATGCGGGTTTGGGGCTCGATCGCGTTTATTGTGTCCACCCTGATTGGCGGGCAGTTGATCGGGCATTGGGGCGGAGAGATGGTGCTGCCCGTGATGACCTTTGGTTTCGTCACGACAGTGGTCATGGCGATCTATTGTCCGCGGATTGGTCCGACACGCAGACGTGGCACGCCTGTCGATATTTCGGCGGCGACCGGGAGTTCGTTGCGTCAACCGCATCTGCTGGCCTTGCTGATCGGAGTCGCCATCCAGCAATCGAGCCACGCGGTTCTGCAGGCTTTTGCGTCGCTCTACTGGCGTGAACTCGGTTTTTCCGGCACGCAGATCGCTGTGCTGTGGAGCGCCGGCGTCGCGGCCGAGGTGACTGTGTTCTTTCTCTCGCGCCGGCTGAACCGTCGGTTCAGCGCCTGGACCTTGATTCGCTTCGGTGCGGCCGTCAGTGTCTGCCGCTGGATACTGTTCCCGATGCACTGGGGCTTCTGGGGCTTCTTTCTGCTCCAGTGCATGCATTCCTGCACTTATGCGTTCGTGCATACCGGCGTGCAACGCCGGATCGTTGCCACCGTCCAGGAGACCCAGGAATCGTCGGCCCAGGGCGCCTATTTCTTCTACAACGGCATGTTCCTGGGGCTGATGACAATTGCCTCCGGCTACCTCTACGCCTGGCTCGGCCTCGCCAGCTATTACGTCATGGCAGTGGTCGCCCTAACGGGCCTCGGTCTTGTTATCGCGGCTTATTATCTTCAGCCCCAGAGGGTGATCTCCGGCGGCCAGACGAGCGAGGCCGTGTAGCGCAAACCCGGGTCGCGGTCTCGAGCGAGAAGCAGCGGCCCGTCAAGGTCAACGAACTCAGCATCCTGCGCCAGCAGCACGGCAGGCGCCATTGCCAGTGACGTGCCGACCATGCAGCCGACCATGATTTGGAAATCAAGGCGTTGCGCCTCCTTTTTCATGGCCAGCGCCTCTGTCAGTCCGCCGGTTTTGTCGAGCTTGATATTGATCGCGTCGTAGCGGTCGCGAAGGCTCGCAAGATCGCCGGCGTGGTGGACGCTCTCATCCGCGCAGACGAGGACCGGCCGGCGAATCTCTGCAAGAAGTTCGTCCTTGCCTGCCGGCAGCGGTTGTTCGACCAAAGCGATACCCGCTTCGGCAGCAATGCGTAAATGGTGCTCCAGCGTGTCTTCCGGCCAGCCTTCATTGGCGTCGAGGATAATAGCCGCATCCGGCGCAGCGGCGCGAACAGCGCGGATTCGGCTTTCGTCGTCACCAGTGCCGACCTTGACTTTCAAGAGCGCGCGCCCGGCATTTGCGCGCGCCTGGTCCGCCATCACGTCGGGCTCGCCGAGGGAGATCGTGAAGGCGGTCGTCAGCGATTGGGGCTTGATCAGGCCGAGGCTCTTGGCGACCGTGTTGCCCGAACTCTTGGCCTCAAGGTCCCAGAGGGCGCAGTCCACTGCATTGCGTGCGGCTCCTGGCGGCATGGCGCGCTGTAGCTCCAGGCGCGTCAGGCCACCCTCGATCAACGGCCTTGCCGCTTCGATCTGTGCGGCAACACTCTCCATCGTCTCGCCGTAACGGCGATAGGGAACGCATTCGCCCCGGCCGGCGATCGGGTGCTCCCGGATTGTGCAGAGGATCACGTCTGCTGACGTCTTGGCGCCGCGCGAGATCGTAAACGTGCCTGAAATGGGGAAGGATTCCGTCTGAATTTCAAGTGACCGTGGCATATTTGCAATCCTGCGCGCATGGAAATTTGGTGTGGCTTGGGTATATTGATCCGAAGCGGCGAACCGTTAGTTCGCGAGTCGGCAATGTCGCCGTAAGCCTTGAAAGACACAAGCGTTTTGAAGTCCGAAACCCGTAACGCCGCGTCACTGCATGTGGACGACCAAACCCATGGATCGGGCCAGCTCGTTCATATCGAGGGGAACTGGCGGAGCGCGAACCTGCATCTCGTGTTGCGTGACTTCGAGAAGCTTACCGCCGCTCGATCTGGCGAAGTGACCCTCGATCTGTCGGGCGTGACCGATATCGACACGGCGGGTGTCTGGCTGCTCTGCCGGCTGAAGAAGCAAGTTGAGGGTGCGGGCGGTACCGTGCGCTTCGAAGGCAGCAACGAACATATCGACGAAATGATCGCGGAGTTTTCCGAAGAGCCGCCGCAGCTCGACCAGGAGCCGCAACGACGTCCAGGCTTGGCGGAACGAATCTTCGCGCCGATCGGCAAGATCACCTTCGATATCTGGAACAATCTCGCGGCCGCGATGTACATTCTCGGCTCCGCTGTCCGCGGCGCCCAAATGAAATTCGGGCGGGGTAGCGGCGTTTCGCCAGCGTCGATCGTCAACCAGATCGACCATATGGGCGTACGCGCGGTGCCGATCATATTGCTGATGTCGTTCCTGATCGGCGCGATCATCGCACAGCAGGGCGCCTTTCAGCTCCGCTACTTCGGCGCCGAAGTCTTCGTCGTCGATCTGGTTGGCATTCTGCAGCTTCGCGAAATCGGCGTGCTTCTGACGGCAATCATGATCGCCGGCCGTTCCGGTAGCGCCATTACCGCCGAAATCGGCTCGATGAAGATGCGCGAGGAGGTTGATGCGCTGAAGGTGATGGGGCTCAATCCCGTCGGCGTTCTCATTTTTCCGCGACTGGTTGCCCTGACTGTGGCGTTGCCGCTGCTGACCGTGATTGCGAACTTTGCTTCGCTCGCCGGTGCAGCCGTCGTCGCCTGGGCGTACTCCGGCATCACCTTCGCGAACTTCATCTCGCGCCTGCATGAAGCGATTACGCTGTCGACGGTCCTGTCCGGGATGATCAAGGCGCCGTTCATGGCGCTGGTTATCGGTATCGTCGCGGCGGTTGAAGGCTTAAAAGTAGGCGGCAGCGCCGAGTCGCTTGGACAGCACGTGACCGCTGCGGTCGTGAAGGCGATTTTCGTCGTTATCCTCATGGACGGGCTTTTTGCCATGTTCTATGCGGCCATCAATTTCTAAGGATTGTACGTGGACGGACAGCCTACACAGACCGGGAACAATGAAGGACGGGATGTCGTGCTGTCGGCGCGCGGCGTGACGGTCGCTTTCGGGTCCAAGGTCGTTCTCGACAATCTGAACCTCGATATCTATCGCGGCGAAATTCTTGGCTTTGTCGGCGCCTCGGGGACGGGCAAGTCGGTGCTGATGCGGACCGTGCTTCGGCTGCTGCCGCGCCGCTCGGGAAACATCAAGATTCTCGGCCAGGATTTCGACGAGCTCGACGAGCCGCAGCGCAATGCACTCGATATGCGGCTCGGCGTGCTCTTTCAGCAGGGAGCATTGTTTTCGTCGTTGACCGTGAAGGAGAACATCCAGGTGCCGATGCGCGAGTATCTGGACCTGCCGCAGTCGCTGATGGACGAACTGGCAAAATTGAAGATTCGACTGGTTGGGCTCGCGGCGGATGCTGCCGACAAATACCCGTCGGAGCTTTCGGGCGGCATGATTAAACGTGCGGCGCTTGCGCGCGCCTTGGCGCTCGACCCCGAACTGGTGTTCCTCGACGAGCCCACGTCAGGGCTCGACCCGATCGGTGCCGCGGAATTCGACGAGCTTATAGCGAGACTTAGGGACACGCTCGGGCTGACCGTCTACATGGTCACCCACGATCTCGACAGTCTCTTCTCGGTCTGTGATCGCATTGCTGTGCTTGGCAAGAAGCGGGTACTGGTCGAGGGAACGATCGACGACATGCTGGCCTACGACGATCCGTGGGTTCAGGCCTATTTCAAGGGCAAGCGGGCGCGTTCGATCGTGCCGCAGAGTGGCCACGCCGGCGAGAACAGCCTGGCGCAAGATAGCCGCGGGAAGTGAGCGGATACGATGGAAACAAAAGCGAACTACACGATTGTCGGCTTCTTCACGGTGCTCGTTATCGCAGCGGCGTTCGGTTTCGTGTATTGGATGGCCGAATACGGGCGTGGCGGTCCGACGGCGGAGCTGATCGTCCGCATTCCGGGCTCCGCGAACGGTTTGAGCGTCGGCTCGCCGGTGCGGTTCAACGGCATTCAGGTCGGCTCGGTCAAGTCGCTATCGATCGACGCCGATGATCCGAGCTTCTCACTCGCCTTCACCGAGGTGCGAGTCGACGCGCCGATCTATCCATCGACAAAAGCCATCCTGGAAATCCAGGGCTTGACGGGTGCGGCCTATATCGAACTCTCGGGCGGCAAGATCGGCGAAAAAAACATCCTTCAGCAATCGATCGATAGCGGCAAGCGAGCGGTGATCGTGGCGGATCAATCGAGTGTCACGAATCTGCTGGCGACAGCGGATAAGATTCTGGACCGCGCCAACGATGCCATCGGGCAGGTTCAGGGGTTTGTGAAAGACGCGCGCGGACCACTGACCAAAACGCTGCAGAACGCCGAGACGTTCTCCGACGCCTTGGCCAAGAACTCCGGCAACATCGACTCGTTCCTGCAAAGTGTCGGGCAGCTCTCCGATACCATTCGCAAGGTTTCTGGTCGCGTCGACTCGACGCTTGAGGCAATCGAGGCACTTGTGAAGGCCGTCGACGCGAAGAAGATCGATACCATTCTCAGCAATGCCGAGAAAGTTAGCCGCGACGTCGCGGATGCATCTGGCAACTTCAAGGGAGCGATCCAGAAGTTCCAGGAGACAGCAACGACCTACAACGACCTCGGCAAGAAGGCACAGGCGACACTCGACCGGGTGGATACGCTTGTAGCACAGATCGATCCGGCCAAGGTCAAAGGGTCCGTCGACGACATCTCGCAGGCGACCAAGGATGCGCGCACCGCTGTCGCCTCGATCAAGGACGTCGCGAACACGGTTGCTGCGCGACAGAAGGACATCGATCAGACAATCCAGAACGTGTCGCAAATGGCGAACAAGCTGAACTCGGCGTCCACGCGCGTCGACGGCATTCTAGTCAAGCTGGATGCGCTGCTCGGGACCGACAACACGCAGTCGCTTTTTGCGCAAGCGCGTGACACGCTTACCTCCTTCAAGAAGGTGGCCGACAACCTCAATTCTCGCATTGGCCCGATCGCCGACAATCTGCAGAAATTTTCCAGCGGTGGACTGCGAGATATGCAGTCGCTGATCAACGACACACGCTCCACCGTACAAAACCTTAGCAATGCGATCAGTGACTTCGACCGCAATCCGCAGCGGCTGATCTTCGGCGGCGATACTGTAAAGCAATATGACGGCCGGACGCGGCGTTAAAAGGGACATTAGGGGAGCGCATATGGCCGTATCGGATCTGGTTCAGCGTCGTTCGTGGCTATCGACAACCGCGATCGCGCTGCCGCTATTGGCAGGCCTTGCCGGCTGCGGAACCTCTGCAAAGAACGACACCTACGATCTATCCGGTTCGGTGACCGGCAGTGGACCAGCGGCGAAAGGCCGGCAAATCCTGGTGCAGCAGCCGACTGCACTGAAGGCGATCGACAGCGAGCAGATCGTCGTTCGGGTCGCTCCCTCGCAAATACAGTATCTTTCCAAGGCGCAATGGGGCGACAAGCTGCCGCGCATTGTTCAAGCGAAGCTGGTCGAGGCCTATGAGAACTCGGGCAAGGTCGGTGGCGTCGGTGTACCGGGCCAGGGGCTGGCTATCGACTACCAGCTCGTGACGGATATCCGGTCCTTTGAGATCGACACCACCAGTGGCAGCCGCGCGGTTGTCGAGATCTCAGCGAAGATATTGAATGATCGCAACGGTACCGTACGCACTCAGAAGGTGTTCAGACAGGTCGTGCCTGCCGGTGGCTCCAACGATGGCCTGGTGAAGGGCCTTGATGGTGCATTCTCGGCCGTAGCCGCTGAGATCGTCGCGTGGACGCTGCAGTCGATCTGATTCTTGCGTGGGCGCGGACGGCAAGCGCCGCAGGCCCATGGAGGCGTAGCCGCGACAAATAGACGGACGTGTGCGGCTTGGCCTGAAGTCTAAAGAAGGTCTTAGCCGAATCTTTGCAAGGGCAACTTCCGGAAATGCAAATGGCCGCCGAAAGGCGGCCATTTTTGATTTCCGAGCGCTTACTTCAGCCGTCCGGCTGCGTGGGCGAGCATCGTATAGACCTTGCCGGTGTCCGAGGTCAGATAGGACTGCGTGATCGTCTTGTCGCGATCGCCACGGGAGACATCGGCAAGCAGCTTCTCGAAGTCAGCGATATAGCGATCGACGGCGGTGCGGAATTCCGGCTCGCGATCGTACTTGCGCTTGATCTCGTCGAAGGTCTGCTGGCCCTTGAGCGTATAAAGCCGGCGGGTGAATACATCACGCTCGCCACGCTGATAGCGACGCCACAGATCGACCGATGCGTCATGATCGATCGCGCGGGCGATATCCACGGAAAGCGAATTCAAGGATTCGACGACGTGGCGTGGGTTGCGGCTGTCGGACGTGCGGGCCGGCGCCGGAGCGGGTGTCTCTGCGCGCGGTGCCGGTTGCCGCGCTGGAGCCTCCTCGGCGGCCTCTTCACGCGAGGCTCCGCGCAGGAGGTCGCTGATCCAGCCGCCGGTTGCCGGGGAGGCCGGAGCCGGTGCGGCCACAGGTGCCCGCTGCGGTGTTGTAGTGGCAGGCGCCGGCGGTGTCAGCGAGCCGCGTAGACCGAAGTTTTCGATCGGCGAGGGTGTCACGGCAGGAGTCGGAGCCGGGACCGCCGGAGGAGCCGGTTGGGGTGCCTGCTGGGCAACAGCGGGCTGGGCCGGACGCGGGGCAGGCTGAGGTTGCGGCTGCGGAATGGCACGCGGCGCAGGCTCGGAAATCTCCAGTTGCTGGGTCGAACGACCAACGATGTGGGAGATATCCTGCAGCGCCTTGATCTGCTCGGCCACGGCTCGGCGCATTGCGGCGGCGCTCTCCTTGGCTTCCTCGGGAAGGTCGAATGCACCGCGCTTCAACTCGCTGCGGGTCATATCGAGTTCCTTGCGGATATCGCCGGCGGAGCGGCGAATTTCCTCGGTAGCACCGGAGAAGCGGGCCACAGCCTCGTCGACTGCTTCGCGAAGCGATTCGCGCATCTGCTGGGCCGCACCGTCGGACTGGCGACCGGCTTCGCCAAGCATCCGCTCGACTTCCGAGAGCGATGCCGTCAGGCCACCGCGCAGGCGGTTGGAAAGCTCGCCGGAGCGGCGCTCGGCGTTGCCGAATGCGCCATCGATCGTTGCGTTGGCTTCCTCTCCGGCCTTTTCGAGGGCTGCGCGCATGGTCGCGGCTGCTTCCTCCGCACGCTTTTCGGTTTCAGAGAGAACGCGGCCTATGTCGGAGAACGAAGACTGCACGCTTTCACGCAGCGTCCCGCTGACCTGGTTGGAGCGCTGCTCGGCGCGGTCAAAGGCGGATTCGACCATGCCACCCAGAGAGCGCATCGTCTTTTCGATTTCCTCCGAGCGCTGGACGAGACCAACAGAAAGGTTCTGCAGCGCGGTTTCGCGATCCTCGAGGGTCGAGACGAGATTCGATTGAGCCGCCGCAAGCAGCCCGGATGCCTGGCTGAGGACCTTCGAATGCTCGTCGAAGCGACCGATGATCCCACCGACCTGGGCAAGCGTCTGGCCGGAGATATCGGAGAGACGATCGACCTTGCCCTCGAGCAGACGCGTCGATGCGGACACCATCTCAGCGGCCTTCGATGCGGACTCGGTGAAGCGCGAGGTCGTATCGCCGAGGCGGCCATCGACCGCGGCCAGATTCTCGGTCGCACGGCTCATCATCTGGCCCATGGCGGAACTGTTGTCCGACAGGCGCTCGATCAGCTGGTTGACGTTGGTAAGCAGGCTGCTTTCCATCGCATCGACGGCGGAAGACGCACTCTCGGTGCGTGCGGCAATCGCGTTGATCAAGGCTTCGTTTTCGCTGCGAAGGCGCTCGGTGCTCCGTTCGGTTGCCGCAGTGATGCGAGCGGCGGCGTCCTTGCCAGCCTCAGCGTAACGGTCGATCAGTGGGCGTGCGGTCTCGTCGAGGATGCGCGACAGCTCGGTGGAGCGGCCGGCAAGCATCGAGTTGAGTTCGCGCGTGCGGTCGTCCAGTGTCGTGCGGATGGCGCTGCCGCGTGCATCGAGCGCCTTTTCGACGTCCGTCAACGTCGAGTCGATTTCGCGTGTGCGATCTTCCAGGCTTGAGCGGATCGCGTTCCCACGCGCTTCCAGGGCGCGTTCCACTTCAGCCATAGTCGAGGCGATTCCCTCGCTTGCGTCGGAAATCGTCGTACGGATGCCGGCGCCATGGTTTTCGAAGGTCGCTTGTGCGTCGCCGAGAGCGCGGGAAATGGCACCAACCTGGCCACTGACCAAGGTCTCGGCTTCCGCGACTTTCTTGATGATTGCGTTGCCAGCTTCCGAGAAGGTTTGAGCGACGGCCGCTGCCTGGCCGGCGAGGCGGTTCTGGGCTTCCGAGACCCGACCGACGATCTGTTCGGAGCGTTCCTCGATTGCGCGGCTGAACTCGTTGCTTTTGCCTTCAAGGCTTTCGGCAAACTGCTGCCCCGTGCGGCCGAGGTTTTCGGCGGCGCGGGCGGCTTCGTCATCCATTCCCTGTGTCGTTTCAGCGACCGCGCTGCGCAGCGACGCAGCAAGGCCGGCGGCCTTGCCTTCAATTGTGCGGTTGACCGCATCCAGGCCGACCGTCAGGGCTCGGTCCATGGTCGACAGGCGTTCTTCGATGCGCGCACTGCCACGTTCCATTGCCTCGCCGATGCTTGCCGCGCGGCTGTCTATGCCGGAGGTCAGATTGGCCGTGCGGCTGTCGATTTCCGTCGTGAGGTTGGCGGTGCGGCCATCAAGCGTTTCGGCAAACTTTGCGGCGCTGTCGTTGAGCGCCGCCGCAATCCGGTCGGTTGCTTCTTCGCCAAGCGTTCCGAGGCGGGAGATACCGTCGGACAATGTGTCGGACAGGCGACCGCCAGCAGCATCGACCTGCTCGGCGACACCGCCGACGCCGTCACGAATGCGATTCTCGAGAGCGGCAAGGCCGGCTTCGACACGAGAGCCCGTTTCCGCAAAGCGGCCGGTCATGCCCTCGATGGACTGGTCGAGCTGCGAAGAGAAGGTTTCCGCCGACCGCGAGATCTCGCTAGCGGACTCCTGGAACCGACCGGCAATGTGGCCCGTGCTGTCGCGCAGCCGATCTTCGAGCGCCCGGGCGCTGTTGTCGATCGTCTGGCGAAGCGAGACCTCATGGTCTTCCAGCGACATTTCCAGCATGCCGACACTGGTCGCGATCGATGCGCCAATCGTCGTCGCCTGATCGGAGAGCGTGTCACTGATGCGGCTGTGCGCATCGCTGAGCGCCAGATTGATCGCCTGCTCGCGATCAGCGAGCGTCGAACGAATGCGCTCATGGGCCGATTCCAAGCCCCCTTCAATGCGCGTCGCGGCATTGCCGGTCAGAGCCTCGAAGCGATCGTGGGCGGCGGCAAGGCCTCCTTCGATCCGGGATGCGGCGCTGCCGTGCAGTGTCTCTAGTCGCTGATGCGCATCGCTCAAGCTGTATTCGATGCGGCTGGCGGCGCTGCCGGTGAGTTGCTCGATACGGTCTCCGCCGGTCGAAAGCGTGCCGGCCAGCGTCGCTGCGTGATCGCTCAGCGAACGCTCGAGGCGTTCCTGGCTCTCGGTGTAAGCGCTCCGAATTGCGTCGGACTTGTCCACGAGGGCGCCGGCAACGCGAGATTCTGCGCCAGCCACTGTGTCGAGCAACGCATTGGTGCGCGCTTCCAGCGCGTCGTCAAAGCGGCTCTGGCTTTCGCTGAAGGAGATCGCGAGCGCCATGGCCTTCTCGTCGAGCGTATCGGAAAGACGGTCCTGAACCGTGGCAATCGAATTGGCGATGGTATCGACGCGCCGCCCAAGCGCGTCCTCGATGCGGCTGTGACCCTCGTTCAATGATACGGCGAGCGCCATGACGCGATCATCGAGCGCTTCGGTGATCCGGTCATGACCGCCGGTGAGTGAATGGCTGATCGCGTCAGCATGATGACCGAGCGTGTCTTCGAGACGGGTCTGGCTCTCGTTCAGGGAAATGGCGAGCGCCATTGCCCTATCGTCGAGAGCTTCCGTGAGCTTCTCGTGGCCGCCGGCGATCTGGTTGGAGATCGTTTCGACATGGTGACCGAGCGCGTCGGCAAGGCGGGATTGTCCCTCGTTGAGGGAGATGGCGAGCGCCATCGCCTTGTCATCCAGAACGTCGCTGAGCTTCTCGTGGCTGCCGGTGAGCTGGTTTGCGACCTTCTCGACATGGTGGCTGAGCGTGTCGGCGAGGCGGGACTGCCCCTCGTTCAACGAGATGGCGAGCGACATCGCCTTGTCGTCAAGGACTTCGCTGAGTTTGTCATGGCCGCCTGCGAGCTGGTTTGCGACGGTCTCAATATGGTGACTAAGTGTATCGGCGAGGCGGGATTGGCCCTCATTGAGCGAAATGGCGAGCGTCATCGCCTTTTCATCAAGAGTGTCGGCGAACCGTTCGTGGCCGCTGGCCATCGAAGCCGCGATCGAGTCGGCACGCTTGGCGATCGTATCCTCGAAGCGGTTCTGGCTTTCGTCGAGCGAGATCGCGAGTGTCATCGCCTTGTCGTCGAGCGTTTCGGCAAGGCGCTCATGGCTGCCGGCGACGGCGTTGATGATTGCTTCGGAACGGCTTGCAAGGGTGCTCTCGAATCGTTCCTGGCTGTCGGCGAGGGCTGTCGTCAGCGCGCCACCGCGATTGGCCATGACGCCGTCGATCCGTTCGTGCGCCGAGTCGAGCGCCTGCGTAATATCAGCGGCGCGCCTCGAGATCATCGTGTTCAGATCGTCGGCACGGCCAAACGCCGAAGTGATCTGCTCGGTACCGGCGGATACCGCGGAACTCAGGTCGGAGGTCGTGGACAGCAGCGTGTCGCGGAACTCCGTCGCCCGCGCCGAGAGGTTGTTGTGAAGTTCCGACGTGCCGGATGCCAGCGCCAGCGAGATTTCGGAGGTTGCGTGGCTTAACGCCGACGTCATACCCGTCGTGTGGGTATGGATCGCTTCGGTAACCTCGGAAACCTTGCCTGCCAGCGAGCTTTCCATGACTTCCTGGCTGGTCGCGAGGGCCGTTGCCAGTGCGAAGGACTGGTCGGTCAGCGATGCGCCAAGCCGGTCGATGCTCGAGCTCAGAATGCCGTTCAGGGACTCCGAGCCACCGGTCATAGTCTCGTTGATGCGATTCAGGCTCTCCATGAGCTTCGTATCGAGCGAGCCGGCCCGCTTGTCGAAGGCGTTGGCGAATTCAGCAACGCGTTCATCGAACGAGGTCGACAGCTGCGCGACCGTCGCCTGCAGTCTCTCGTCGAAGAAGCCGGAGCGCAGGTCGAGATCCATGATAGTGTCGTCGACACTGGATTGCAGGCTTTGGCGGAAGCTCGAACCCTTCTCGTCGAGAGCACTGTTCAGCTTGGAGAGGACGTCATCAAGCGTGGTGCTGATCGTGCGTTCGCCGCCCGTCAGGCTCTCATTGATCTCGCGGGTGCGGGCAATCAGGATCTCGTTCAGCTGACGGGCACGGTCGTTCAACGCCGCGTTCAGCTTTTCGGCGTTGCTGTCCATCGTGGACGCACGCGTTTCGAACTGACGAAGGATCTGATCTCCGTGTTCGCTCAGGCTCGACGTGAGAGAGTCCAACCGTGTGTCGAATTCGTTGGTGAGCGCGAAGCCGGAGGAGGTCAGCGTTTGCAGCAGCGAATCCGTCTTAGCCGCGAGCAGCGTGCCCAGCGACTGGATCGCCGACTCCGATTTTTCAGTGATCGCCGCGGCGCGGGTGTCGATCATCGACGCGAAGGCTTCGCCGGAGGTTGCGAGGCGTACCGCGATTTCCTCTGTCGCAAGCGACAGGTCTTCCTTGAGCTGATCGTGGACGCCTGAGATCGACGTACGAATGCGCTCGGCGTGGTTGACGATCGCTTCGCGCTCCGAGCCAAGCTCGTGTACGAGGCCGCGCACGCGCAACTCGTTGTCGGCGTAGCTGCGCTCGAGCGCGTTGACCTCGGAGTGGACGAGGGTTTCCAGTTCGGACGCACGGGCAATGGTGCGCTCGATGCCCTCGTTCATTGCCGAGACTTCGCGGCGAACCGCCTGGCCGACCGTCATGATGCGTTCGGAGGCAACGGTCTCAGGCTCCGAGAGGCGGAGCGCAACTTCGGCCATGGAGCGTGCGGCATTGCGCATGTCCTGGGCGCGGGCCATCATGACCGCGAAGGCATAAAACAACAGCACCGGCACGATAATGCCGATAAAGCCGGCGATGACGCCGGGCAGTCCCAAAAGATCGGCGATCGATCGGATCTGCCAGATCTGCGGCGAATAGAGCAGGGCCATCAGGCCGAGTCCGCCGACGATCCACAAAAGCGACACGAGGGTTGCATTGCGCATAGCCGATCGGCTGGAGCCGTTCTCGAGGGACTTCAGAAGCGAAGCCGGCGATATGCGGTTGGCGTCGTTGGCGGCGAAGGATGGAGCGCGTGACGGCTGTTCGGGCTGGCGAGGCGTGCTAGCAGCGCGGGCGCGCTTGGCATCGGTCTGGTTCTGCTGATTGCGGGCACTTGGTGTTTCGGACAATTTGGCCTCCGGGGCGTCGGTCTTGCCGTTGCGAGACAGCGTATCGTCTTCTCCGAAGTCGATCTGGAGCGCTTCGTCCAATGCCTTGAACGCCTTGTCCTCGATCGACTCGTTGTACTTGTTGTTCGCCATTTACGTTACGCCTCGTTACATCCCAGCCGGTTCAACAACGCATCCGGGCTTCCCGCCGAGCCCGAACAAAACCTTAGCCTCTGAGCCCGCCCGTCCACGCTGCCGAGGACGGATAAGCATATCATTTCAGAGTGGATAGCTGCTTTTTCATACAGACGGTATCAAAACATTACCATTATCCACTTGGCGAGCAAAGGCAGGGACCGGAGAGCTCGCCCAGTAGTATCGTAGTGACACATCCGGGACTGCTAGACAATTAACGCAACCAGTCAAATCCCCCGATATTAAGGTCTTGTTAACACCATTTAACAAACGTGCGCACTTAAAAACCAAAGGGTTAACGAGGTTTAGTCGATGTTAACCATATCCTGAGAAATCCGCCCCGAATGTGCCGGAATTTAACGCGATGCCCACATGGCGCCCGCACGATCATCTAACAGCGGGGCTAGACGACCGGAGAATTGGCACATGGCAGCAGTCAGTATTGCGTTTGCGGCACCCGACAATTGCAAGGGTCCACGCCCATCGCAGGAGCGTCCCGTGGATCTTGTGCATTTGGCAAACCAGACAATGGGCGACAAGAGCCTGGAAATCGAAGTTCTGCAGATGTTTGCGCGGCAGGCGCGCGCTTGCCTGCACGAAATATCTTCCGGCGACATCAAGACGATTGAAGCTGCGGCGCATCGCCTGAAGGGCGCTGCCAGCGCGGTCGGCGCGTTCCGCGTTCATGCGGCCGCTGAGGCGCTCGAGGGCAATTGCGGCGACGCTGCAACGATGGCGGCGGTTGGCATTGCGGTGATTGAGGCCGAGAATTTCATTCTCAAGCTTTGCCGTTAAGCGACGCAAGTCGGCCGCAGAAATCGGCCCGCTGATCCATTTCGGAGCAGCGGGTCTTTTTGTGACCGTCAGCGTGACGCATTTTGACAAGCGCGTCGCTTCCCAATCTGTGATGAAGGGTATCAGCGGTCGATGTTGACTGCCTCGACGATTTGTTGGAAGAAAAAATCCAGACCCTCCCATTGACGACTACCGGAAATCACTATGCCCAAACTGACTATTGTCGCCTTCGACGGCACGCGCTTTGATCTTGATGTCGACCAGGGATCGACCGTTATGGAAAATGCCGTGCGCAATTCGGTGCCGGGCATCGAGGCCGAGTGTGGCGGCGCCTGTGCGTGCGCGACCTGTCACGTCTACGTCGACGACGAGTGGACGGAGCGCGTCGGTCCACCTGAGGCGATGGAAGAAGACATGCTCGATTTCGCGTTTGACGTGCGTCCGACGTCGCGCCTCTCCTGTCAGATCAGAATGAAGGCCGTCCTGGACGGACTCATCGTCCACGTGCCCGAGCGTCAGGCCTGATCGCCACTCCGCACAAAAAAAGCCTCGCTGGCCGTTAGACGAGCGAGGCGAGGTAGGCGCATTACCTACGGACGAGGGAGGATCGTCCGCGGCTTCGCAACGCGCCAGGAGAACCCAGGAGTGAAAGTTCGGGCTTACGAACCTGAACTTTCGAATGTCTGAATATTAGCGCGTTGTAGTTGATTTAGCTAGACCGAGAAATAACCAGTAAATCACTGGGGCGACTGCAGTTTCACACAAGTTTCGTTACGCGGCTAAACTTCTGTGATCGCCTTAAGCTTGAGAATCGGCTATCTTTCGCCGCCGGATGTTTTCATCCGATTGTTCAGAAGTCTTATCATCCGGTTCTGAAAATTGACGGCCTCGATTCGGTCGAATCGGGCCTGCAGCCTGTCGTGTTCGTCGATTCCGCGTGTCGAGACATCGGTGACCAGTTCCTGCATGCGTTCGCAAGTGGACTGTGGTGGAAGGGCGAGGATCTGCCTTTCCATGATGCGCGCCTGGTTTCGAGCAATCTCGGCATGCCGCTCCTCGTGCCGCCTGATGTCGCTCGACAGAGCGTCCCATATCATCGACAACTGCTTGCTCGCACCTCTGCGGTTGGTCCAGCGGGGAAGGATAATCTGTGTGTGGACCGTGACCTTGGCGCTGCCTACCCGGCATCGCCCTCCCGCCTGGACATAGGTGGCGTCGCCGCCAAAGCGAATCTTGGTGGCTCCCGGGTGACGAGCTGACGAACCGCTCGCGGTCGGTCCGTTGCTGCTCAGTTGCTGATCCAGTTGGTCGGCGGTTTTGCCCTTGATGGTGAAGTATGAGTAGCTTCGCGTCGCGATGACGGCAGCGGCAGCTGGACCGCAGGCGGCTATGGCCATGGAAAACCCGAGGAGGAGCGGCATATAACGCGGTACGAAAAGCATTCTGCAGATACTCATGTTGAAGTTTGCCGGAGCTTGGGGCATAGCCACGACCAGCGCAATATCGCTGGCGCTTTTTTCGATCGATAGGATGAATGCCGTTGACACAGCTTAGGAGCAGTTTCTGGCGCGTCGGGCATGGTCGTGAGGTCGAACTGGGCGCGCGTTCCGTGCTCATGGCGATCGTCAATGTGACACCGGATTCCTTTTCCGACGGCGGGCGATATGAGAGCGTCGAAGGGGCTGTCGCACATGCGCTCGAAGCTGCGAACCAGGGAGCTCACATCATCGATATCGGCGGGGAGTCGACACGCCCGGGCGCTGCCGCCGTTACTCCCTCTGAAGAGCAGGCGCGGGTGCTGCCGGTCATCGAGGCGCTGCGTGGTAAGACTGACGCGCTGATTTCGATCGATACGTATCGGGCCGAGACCGCGCGGCTTGCCGTCGGCGCCGGCGCGCACATCATCAACGACGTATTCGGGCTCCAGAAGGAGCCGGAAATCGGGAATATTGCTGCCGATACCGGTGCGGGGCTGTGCCTGATGCACACCGGTCGCGACCGGGACAAGCTTCCGGACGTGATTGCCGACCAGTTTGCTTTCCTGGAGCGCTCGCTCGAAATCGCTACCGCAGCTGGGGTACGTAAGGATCACGTCGTGCTGGATCCCGGCTTCGGCTTTGCGAAGGACACGCAGGAAAACATCGAGCTGATGGCCCGTTTCGGCGAACTGCACCGCTTGGGATTTCCGCTGCTTGCCGGAACCTCGCGCAAACGGTTTGTCGGCGCCGTCACCGGCAGGGAAGCCGCCGATCGAGACGTTGGGACGGCGGCGACGAGCGCGCTGCTGCGTCTGGCGGGAGCCAGCATTTTTCGCGTACACGATGTCGCAATCAACAGGGACGCTCTGGCCATCGCCGATGCTATGCTTGCGGCGCGCTGTAGCTTCGAGCAGGGAACCTTGGCATGAGCACCACCTACACCATCACGCTTCAGAACTGTGCCTTCTTTGCCCGGCATGGCGTTCACGACGAAGAGGAATTTCTCGGTCAGCGTTTCTTCGTGGATGCCGAACTCGACGTTGTCGCCGGCGATGCACTGCAGAGCGATTCGATCAACGATACCGTCAACTATGGGATCGCATTCACGGTGATCGAGGAGATTGTCACCGGCAAGCGTCGGTATCTGATCGAGGCGCTTGCGCTTGATATCGCCAAGGGGCTGTGTTCGACATTTCCGCAGATCAAGCGTGCAAAAATCACGGTCCGCAAGCCCAACGCGCCGGTGCCGGGCGTTCTTGATTTCGTTCAGGTGAGCGTCGAACACTTTGCCTGAGGCTACTTTCGATACCGCCACGCTCGGACTTGGCGGCAATCTCGGCGATCCCGTCCACGCCATGGCCCTCGCGCTGAGGGCACTTGACCAGAGGCGCGACTGTCACGTTGTCGCTGTCTCGCGGCTTTATCGCACCCCGCCGTGGGGAAAGACCGACCAGTCCTATTTTTTCAATGCTTGTGCCGCGGTCAAGACGACGCTTGGTCCCGAGGCGCTTCTCGATGTCTGCCTTGATATCGAGCGGGGCATGAAGCGCGAGCGCATCGAGCGCTGGGGGCCGCGGACGCTGGACATTGATATTCTGACCTACGGCGATGTGGCACAATCGGCGCCGCGGCTGGAGCTTCCGCATCCACGCATGACGGATCGTGGATTCGTGCTTATGCCGCTCGCTGATATTGCCCCGGATCTGCGGGTCAGCGGCGCGACCGTTCGTCAATGGCTGGCAAAGGCAGATGTGCAGGGGATCGAAATAGCTGACCAGACCGGCGAGTGGTGGCATACGGCCTGAAACAACAAAGCGGCGGAAAATCCGTCGCTTTGCAAAGACTTATCCTGACGCTCTATTCGACAGAGCCGACGGTGATTTCGTCGACCTGACGCGTCAACGTAAGGCCGATCACCGGGACCATTTGGCTTTCGACCTTCACCGATACGGTAACGTTCATTGTCTTGTCGTCGCGGACGCGGGCGATCATCGCGCCGTTGAGCTTGGAGCGGTTGAGACCGACAACCACAGTATCCGGCGTCACCGCACCCGAGACGACGTCAAGCCCCTTGCCCTCGGCGCCATCAAGGAACTTGCCCTTGTAGGAATTGCCGGACTGGGTGATCAGCGCCGTCATGGGTTGCTTGAAGACACCGACCCTGCAGCTCCCGTCGAGCTTGATCCCCGTGCCGCCGGCGCTTACCGGTTCGCCAACGAGGTTGCAGGTGAATTTCGTACCCTTGTACTTGCCAGCGACGATCTCGCCGGGACCTCGCCAGGTGCCGGCGATTGACTCGAAGAAGGCCTTATCCCGTGTTGCCGCCGTTGCGGACGGAGCCATGTCGGCGACCGGTGACAACGCCACGGCAGCGAGCCCGAAAAGAAGAAGAAACTTGCGCGAATACATGGATTTTCCCTAGCGACACCATCGCTTAACTGGTTCCAAGTTTTGCCGCAGAATGGTTAATGGTTGGTTTCTTGCGGGCCGAAAAGCGCTGAATTTCAGGGCGTCTCGCAGGTGCCGATCGTCCTGATCGGGACGCTACCCTGTTGAATTCGTAGCAAGTATTTTCCCACGCCGTTCAGCGCCTGGCAAGCGTTAGAAAACTGTCAATTCTCAAGAACTCTTGTCGCGCGACGTCATGGACGGCGTTAGATCGCCGATGAAGTCGCCGATTCCCGGACGCTTCAGCGCGTGGAAGGAAAGCGGACGGCAGAGATCCATCGCGGCGATCCCGATGCGGGCGGTCATAAGCCCGTTGATGACGCCTTCGCCGAGTCGCGCGGACAGTTTCGATGCCAGTCCGTGCCCAAGCACCTGCTGCACCAGACTATCGCCGACGGCGATCGAGCCGGTCACGGCAAGATGCGCCAGCACGTCCCGCATCAGTCGGATCATCCCCAGCGTCCCCGGTCGTCCACCATAGAGCTCCGCCATAGCTCGGACCAGCCGAGCGGCCTCATAAAGCACGTACAGCAGGTCGACGATCGCGCGCGGGCTGACGGCGGTGACGATAGAGACGCGCTTCGATGCGTTGACGATCAACGCGCGTGCCTGCCGATCGAGCGGCGCCAGAAGCTCCCGTTCGGCGAGAGCGATCAGCTGCGGTGCGTCGATAATATCGCCCTCTGCCGCCGTCAGTGTCGCTCTGCCCTTGGCAGTTTCAGGTTTGCTGGAAAGCAGGGTCTCGAGGCGCTTGACCAGTGCGCGTGCCTTCGCCGGCTTCGGCTCAACAATGGCGGCCTCGGCCTCCGTCTTGATTTCCTGCACGGCTGCTAACCGCATCAGGCCGGCTGTTTCACGGATAACGATGGCGATCACCGCCAAGAGGCCAATTCCGAGCGCAGCAAGCGCCGCATAGCCCAGCCAGTCGGCGCGACTGAAGAGATTGCGGATAAGGCTATCGGTCCAGAGGCCGAAAGCGAGCGAGAAAAGAATGCCGAACGCGGCAGCCGCGATTTTCCCAAACGACGCGCCGCGCCTGCGCGTGATTGCGACCGGAATTGGCGCGACATCCTTTTCGGGACTAAGGAATGGGTCATCCTCGTCGGCGGTCAGCACGACATCGTCGGTGAAGCTGCCGGGCCGCCGCGGGCGGTGTTTGGTCTCGATCGCTGGTCGAGCCGGTGTATCCTCTTCATAAGAAAAGGCGGCCGGCGCGCGAGGTGTGGGGCGTTCGGACGGTGGCTTGATCATGCGAGGCGATCTCCGAACAGAAATTGCATGGCACGGTCCAGGCGGATATGCGGAACCGAGAGCGTTATGCCGCCACCCGTTTCCTCAAGGTGGGGCGGACGGAAACGCACTACGCTCACATCGGGCAGGGAAACATCGCTGTCTCCCGATTCGATCCGCTCGAACAGGCTCTCGGGATCCGCGGGCAGGTCGCCGGGAAAGATCGCCGTCTTCTTTTGACCGTCAAAGCGCTCTCCGCCGATGGTTTCGCCCTCGATTGGTGTTCCAACGATGACCGGGAGGTCATGGCCGTCGCGTTTCACAGTGGCTTCGCGAGTGGCGCGGACCGATGCGAGCGCCATGACATCAATGCCCGCGCCGGCCATGCCAATCCGATGCACCGCGCGATCGACCAGGCGGCGGGTGAGGGCGTCAAGCCGATCATGGCTTTCGTGGTGCAGATGGTCGGCCTTCGTCGCCGCGACGAGAACGCGGTCGATCCGGCGGCCGAGCAATGAGGATAACCAGGAATTCGTGCCTGGGCGGAAGCAAGCCAGAACGTCCGTCAGGGCTCGTTCGAGGTCCTGTACCGCCTCCGGGCCACGGTTGATGGCCTGCAAGGCATCGACGAGCACGATCTGTCTATCGAGGCGGGCGAAGTGCTCGCGAAAAAAGGGCTTCACGACGACGGACTTATAGGCCTCATAGCGTCGCTCCATCATTGCCCAAATGGACCCCTTTTGGGGCTTAGCTTCCGGCGGAAGTGCGAGCGGTGCAAAGGTTAGGGCCGGCGAGCCATCGAGATCTCCCGGCAGCAGGAAGCGGCCCGGCGGAAGCGTCGAGAGCGAGCGTTCGTCGGCTTTGCAGGCCTTGAGATAATCAGAAAAGGCGGTGGCGAGGTCGCGCGCGCGCATCTCGTCGGCCGAAGCAGTGACGTCGGTGGCGTGAGTGAGCGCCAACCAAGCTTGCGAAAGCTCTGCGCGAATGCCGGCTTCCGCCAAGCCGATCGTCTCTTCGCTGAATGTCCGGTAGTCCTTTGCGAGCAGCGGCAGATCGAGGAGCCATTCGCCGGGATAGTCGACGATATCGATTGATAGTCTGCCTGGCGAGAACAGCCGGTTCCAGCCGCTTGCGCTCTGATAGTCCAACGTGATGCGCAGTTCGGAGATCGCCCGCGTCGAGTCCGGCCATACGCGATCCTTGACGAGGGAGCGAATGTGATCCTCGTACTGGAAGCGCGGCACTGCATCGTCCGGTTGCTGCTCAAGCCGCACCGCCGAAACACGACCGGACTGGACGGGTTCGAAGAGTGGCAGACGACCGCCGTGCAGAAGGTTGTGGACCAGAGATGAGATGAAGACCGTCTTGCCGGAACGCGACAAGCCGGTCACGCCGAGGCGCACGGTGGGATTGATCAGGCCCGACGCCCGGTCGGCAAAATTGTCCAGGGCAATGCGCGCGTCGTCGGAAAAGGAGGTCAGGCTGGGCGGCAAGGCGGAATTCCGGTGGATCGTGACAAGCCATATAGGGACCGCAGGTCGACGCGAAAAGACGTTCCGCGAAAAGACCTTAGTCGATCACAAAATCAACGAGACGCCAGCCTGGCAACCCGCCGTCATAGTCCAGAACCGCAAGGCCGGCCGTCGGAAAGCCGGTCGGCAGCGCCTGACAGAGCGCCTCGTGCCCAATCAACGCTTCGAGCGTCTGTTCCATCGTTGGGTTATGGCCGACAAGCATTACTGAATTGATGGTTTCTTGTGCGTCGATGATCTCAAGGTAGACCTCCGGCGAGGCATTGTAGAGGGCGTCGACAAACCGGAGGTCAAGCGTAGAGCCCATGGCCCGATGCACGGCATCAGCAGTGTCCCGGCAACGCGCAGCTGTGGAGCTCAGAAGCAGATCCGGCCTGTAGCCTTTGTCGGCAGCCTTGTCGGCGACGATCTCAGCGTCCGCATAGCCCTTGTCGTTCAGCGGGCGGTCGAAATCACGTTGTCCAGGTGCGGCCCAGGCAGCTTCGGCGTGCCGCAGCAGATAAATCCGGGAGGGCGGAGGCGTGATTGCAGCCATAGGAAAATCCACGTCGAAGGGACTTTTTCAGTAGCGGGTGAGCGGCCCGCGCGTCAACCGTGCCGGCAGGAGTCGCCGCTAAATCCAGGGTAGGAAAGTGTGGGGTTACCGGGAGCGAAACACGTGCTCGTCGGAATAGTGGTGAGAAAATAGTCTGTTAGCGTAAAAATATGACAGATTTAAAAAACTGTTTACCTAGCGTATTTGGCTTGAATCAACCGCAGTGCTCGCGATATACACCCGCCAGATGAGATGTTCTTCAGGAGAATCGCGTTGAGTGAGAAGATCGATCTTAGCAACTACGTACCCTCGGAAGAGGAAGAGTTCATGAACGGTAATCAGCGGGCTTATTTCAGAGCCAAGCTGGTGGCCTGGAAGAATGATATTCTCAGAGAGGCGCGCGAAACCCTCGACCACCTGGCAGAGGAAAGCGCAAACCATCCGGACCTTGCTGACAGGGCATCGTCTGAAACCGACCGGGCCATCGAACTTCGAGCCCGCGACCGCCAGAGAAAGCTGATTTCCAAGATCGACGCAGCACTGCAACGTATCGAAGACGGCACCTACGGCTATTGCGAGGAAACCGGCGAACCAATCGGCCTCAAGCGGCTTGACGCTCGACCGATTGCAACGCTCTCGATCGAAGCCCAGGAACGGCACGAGCGCCGGGAAAAGGTCTACCGGGACGAATAATCCCGAAATGCCGACAAGAAAAAGGGCACCACGGTTTCCGCGGTGCCCTTTTTTACTTGTGCGTCGATCGACTATTTGTCGCGATTGACGCTCATTTCACCGAAGATGCGTGCGACTTCGTTTTGAAGAGCAGCATCCGCACCGGTAATCGGGGCCATTTCAGGATCGCGGCGAGGTTGGTTGCCGGGTGCTGGACTTGGCCGCGGTGCAGGTGCCTGCGGTGCCGGTACGATGCGCTCGGCGGCAAGCGTGCTGGTCATTTCCTCCTCGAGAATGCGCTGAAAGTCGCTCGGCTGTACTGCTGGCGCCAGTGTTCCCACTTCAACGAACGCCGACGAGGGCTGCACGGGCGCAGGAGCGCTTCGGATGGGCGATGGGGTGATCTGCGGCTCGATGCGCTGTTGCGGCAGCACACGCTGGCGGGCCGAATCAAGGATATCAGCGGCGGCTGAAGCTTCGATCGGGGCAGGCGCCGGTCGTGGTTCCGGGCGTGGTTCGAACGAGGGTGCCTGACGTGGTTCGAACGACGGTGCTGGACGCGGGGCGCGCTCACGTTCGGCAGCAACTGGCGGCGGCGACGCGGACGAGGGGGCGCTCATCGGTTCAGGGCGCGCTTCAATCGGCGCACGCTCGACGGCGGGAGGTTCGGTCGGCGTGTGGCTAAGGACCGGCCGTGCATTCTGGACTTCGGCAGGCGCAATACGAGCGGGCGCTAGCGGTTCCGGTGCCATCTCGATCTGCGGGGGCGCTGGCGGTGCTGGAGCAGGAACGAGTGCAGATTGATTCGCTATCTCGGCCGATAGCGCCTTGTCTGCAGCCTCGCCAATGCGGCTCTCGATCACGATATCGGTCGGACCGCCGATCATGATCAAATGCTCGACGTCGTCACGGCGAACGAGGACGAGGCGCCTCCGCGCATCGACGGCGGCGGCATCGAGAACCTGCAGCCGTGGTTGGCGATTGCGACCACCACGGACGAAGGGCGAAGGCGCGCGGCTACGGACGATCAAGAGTACGACAATCAGCAGCAACAGAGCTAGGCCGACGCCGCCAGCGGCAAGAAGGAAGCGGCTTCCGTAAGCTCCCATGAGATCATCGAACATCTTGGTTTACTCCCTTCGCGGTTTTGCACCACATCGCGATATTACCACTTCGTAGACAAGTCGCGACGGCCTTGTCCAGTCATCCCAACCCGAAGTGGAATTCGAACATGTTTTCTTAACAACGCATTTTAATGGCGAAATTGGCGCTCTTCGCTGTGAATTCAATCAGTCTTCATGGAGACCAGTGTTTTTGCGGAGACCGCAAATTGGTAAGAAGAAAAGGCGCCTGATTCCTGCTTTGTCTCCCTGTTACGACCGAAGCCCGGCAGGCCATGCGAGGGAATAGATGACGAAACCGCGTCAGGCCGAAGACTTTAACGAACCGCTCTTGGACCGCGGGGGGCGCACGGGCACGGCTTTGCGGATCATTCTGCTTGCGCTTGTCTTGATTGGCGCAGCCGCCGGGTTCGTTGTCTTCAAACGCTCACTAGACAACGAGATGGTGCTCGGTGTTCTCGGCGTGCTGGCCATGGTCGGGATCTTCTTCCTCGTGTCCTCGGTGATCGGTTTCATCGAGGTCATGCCGCAGCGGCAGTCGGACAGCCTGGCGCGGGCCTTTTTGAACAGCCACCCCGACGGGTCGCTGATTACCGACGAGAAGGGCCGCATCGTCTATGCGAACGCGGCCTATGGTCAATTGACCGGCGCGCGCAAGTCGACGGAGGTTCAGACGCTTGAAGCGCTGCTGTCGCGACATCGGGAATCGAACGAGGCGCTTTATCGCCTCTCCAACGGACTGCGTGAGGGCCGCGAGGGCAGCGAGGAATTCCGCCTTTTGCGGTCGCTCGGCCCTGCCACAAGTGGCGCGGGAGCGCATTGGTACCGTCTGAAAGCGCGGAGCCTGCGGAGCGAGGAGATAGGACGCAAACCGCTTCATATCTGGCAGATCAGCGACATTACATCAGAGCGCGACGATCAGGAGCGGTTCTTCAAGGAATTGCAGAATGCCATCGACTATCTCGACCATGCGCCGGCTGGGTTCTTTTCGGCAGGGCGCAAGGGCGAGATTTTCTACCTCAACGCGACGCTTGCCGAGTGGCTCGGCATCGATCTCACGAAATTCGTGCCCGGTTCGGTAACGATTGGCGACTTTGTTGCGGGCGAGGGGCTTGCGCTGATCCAGTCGGTGCAGGCGGATCCCGGCCTGAAGAAGACGGTGACGCTCGATCTCGACCTAAAGAAGATGAACGGTCAGAGCCTGCCTGCACAGATCGTTCACAGCGTCACGTCGATGCGTGACGGCGCGCCCGGAGAAAGCCGGACGATTGTGCTGACCCGCCAGAAGAGCGGAGAAAGCGACCAATCCGCCTCGGCCGCGGCGATGCGGTTTACGCGTTTCTTCAACAACACGCCGATGGCGATCGCCTCGGTGGACGGCGAAGGCCGCATCCTGCGCACCAACGCGCCCTTCCTGAAGCTGTTTTCCGGAATCGTCTCGCGCAATGACGTTGAGAACGGTGCCTTGCTTGAGGTCATTGTGCAGGACAGCGACAAGGCAAGGCTGCAAGACGCGCTTGCGGCGGCCAAGGACCGGCAGGGCGATATCCCGCCGATCGATTCGCGCACGCCGACGGATGAAGCCCGCCACTTCCGCTTCTACGTCAATGCGGTGATCGACCAGAGCGACGAGGCGCCGGAGGAGGCCGCGATCGTCTATGCCGTCGAGGTGACCGAGCAGAAGGCGCTCGAGGCGCAGATGGCCCAGACGCAGAAGATGAATGCGGTTGGCACGCTGGCAGGTGGGATCGCGCACGACTTCAACAACGTTCTGACGGCGATCCTGCTGTCCTCAGACCATCTGCTGCTGCAGGCACGGCCTGCCGATCCAGGCTTTGCGGACCTGATGGAAATCAAGCGCAACGCCAATCGTGCCGCCGTGCTCGTGCGGCAACTGCTGGCGTTCTCGCGCAAGCAGACGATGCGACCGACCGTGCTCAATCTGACCGATGTGGTGGGCGACCTCAGGATGCTTGTCGATCGCCTGCTGTCGGGTACGAATGTGAAGCTCGACGTTGAGTATGGTCGTGATCTCTGGCCAGTGAAGACGGACCTTTCGCAATTCGAGCAGGTGCTGATCAACCTCTGCGTCAACGCGCGCGATGCCATGCCGCAAGGCGGCAAGCTGACGCTTCGCACGAAGAACGTGACGGCGGAAGAGGTGGCCGCGTTCAACTATTCCTACATGCCGCATGAGGACATGGTCCTTGTCGAGGTCTCGGACAACGGGACGGGCATCGCGCCTGAGATCATGGACAAGATTTTCGAGCCCTTCTTCACGACGAAGGAAGTGGGCAAGGGAACGGGGCTTGGCCTCGCGATGGTTTATGGCATCGTCAAGCAATCGGGCGGGTTCATCCAGCCCGAGTCCGAAGTTGGCAAGGGGACCACGTTCCGGGTGTTCCTGCCGCGCCATATCGTAGAGCCGGCGGTTGCAGCAGAGGTGGACGCCGTGACGCCAGCGGCTGGTACACCGATCGAAGCCGTGCCGGCAGCTGTGGAGCAACCTGAGGATTTGACCGGATCCGCTGTCATCTTGTTGGTCGAGGATGAGGAAGCGGTACGTCGGGGTGGCAAGCGCATGCTCGAGACCCGCGGCTATACGGTTTACGAGGCGGGATCCGGCGTCGAGGCGCTGGATATCATGGACGAACTCGAAGGTAAGGTTGACATCGTCGTTTCGGATGTCGTGATGCCAGAGATGGATGGTCCATCGCTACTGCGCGAACTGCGCAAGAATTATCCGGACCTGAAGTTCATTTTCGTTTCGGGTTATGCCGAGGATGCGTTTGCGCGCAACCTGCCGCCGGATTCGAAGTTCGGCTTCCTGCCGAAGCCTTTCTCCCTCAAGCAGCTTGCCGTCGTCGTCAAGGAGACGCTTGACAGCTAAAGGGGCGCCAAAGCGCCCCTCCTTCAACCAATCAGCCGGCTAGTGCGACGGCAATTTCTGCCGCCAGTCGCGCATTGTTTTCCACCAGCGCGATGTTGGTCTTCAGACTCTGGCCATCGGTCAGATCGAAGATCGTGCTGAGCAGGTAAGGCGTCACTTCCTTGCCGCTGATTTCGTCGCGCTCGGCGCTGTCGAGCGCGCGCTCGATGTAGATTTCCATTTCCTCCCGCGGGATCTCGTCTGCCTCCGGCACCGGGTTGGCAATCAGCATGCCACCGTCAATTCCGAGCTGCTCGCGCACCGCCTGGAAATTGGCGATGGCTGCCGGGCTGTTGAGCGTCAGCGGACTGCGCAATCCAGAAGCACGCGACCAGAAGGCCGGGAATTCCTCGCTTTCATAGGTGACGACAGGCACGCCAGCGGTTTCGAGCACTTCCAGAGTTTTCGGAATGTCGAGGATTGCCTTGGCGCCGGCGCAAACGACGATGACGCCGGTGCGGCCGAGTTCTTCGAGGTCAGCGGAGATGTCGAAGCTTTCTTCCGCCCCGCGGTGGACGCCGCCGATCCCTCCTGTGGCGAAAACCTTGATGCCAGCGCGTTCCGCGGCGATCATCGTGGCTGCAACAGTCGTCGCACCGTGACGGCGCTCGGCAATCGCGAAGGCAAGATCGGCGCGCGAAACCTTGAGGACGTCCTTCGCCTGCGCCAGTTGCTCCAACTGATCGGACTCAAGGCCGATATGCAGCGTGCCGTGGATGACTGCGATGGTAGCCGGAACCGCACCCTGTTCGCGTATGAGCGCCTCGACGCTGCGGGCCATCTCGATATTGCCAGGGTAGGGCATGCCATGGGTGATGATGGTCGATTCGAGAGCCACGATCGGCGCGCCGCGCTGCTTGGCGCTTGCGACTTCCTTGGAGTAGGCGATCGGCAGGAGGGGGGAGATCGGTTTCGTCATTGTCTCTTCCATTTCGTCTGTATTGGCTTCAATGCAAAATTCTCGCCGACGGAACAAGGGCAAGTGTCTCCCTCACCAAATCCGGAGAAAGATTTTCATTGACCGCATGTGGGGATTGCACCGTCAGGGCTGCCGCGGCCGCACCCTCGCGCACGGCATCGGCCAAGGGCATTCCGCGCATAAGCCCTGATATGACGCCTGCTGCAAGCGAGTCGCCGGCGCCGGTGACATCGGCGACGCCCTCGAGATTTACGGGCTGCAGGGCAACAACGCGGCGGCCTGCAAACGCGATCAGCTCGCGTTGGCCGCGCGTGACGACGCCGCCGCGCAGACCGATGTCACTCAGCAGTGACGGCCAGTGGGCCGGGTCGTTTGGCCGTTCGCCGGTGAGCGCGGCGGCCTCGGCTTCATTGAGGAATAGATAGTCGATTCCGTGGATGCATGGTTTCAGCTTAACGGCCTTCGCCGGCGAGATCGCGATCGCGCCAACCGGCTTGCTAAGAGCCTTGGCGCGCTCGACGATCGATGCCAGCGTTTCTGCCGGCAGGTTGGCATCAAAGAGGATGAAATCAGTCGCGGCAAAGGTCTCGCGGACAGCGCGGATCGACAACCGGCGCGGCACGAACATGCGATAGAGATCCATATCGGCAAGCGCAATCACCAGGTTTCCGTCGTTCTCGATGATTGCAGTGTAGCTCGGCGTCTTCCGGTCGAGAAAAACAAAGGGGCGGTCGTGAACGCCCGCAAAATCGGCTGCCTCGCTCACCATCTCACCGATCGGATCGCCGCCGCGGGGCGAAATCATGGTCACCTCGAACCCCAATCGCGCCAGATTGCGTGCGGCATTGAAGCCGCCGCCGCCCGGCTCCTCGAACCATGAGCCCGGATTGCTGGCACCGGCCACGGTGTCGCCGGAAATGCGTCCGCGCCTGTCGATATGAGCTCCGCCAAGGACCAGAATCTTCTGTTTCATCTCATCGTCCCGCAAGGTCGGAAGATGCGAATCGTCCCGCTGCCGCTACCCGGCTGGCCGGCAGCGCCCTATCTCTAAGCTGTTGCTTTCCATCACTAAAACAAATGCAGAACACAGGCCGTTTTACCTTTTTCTTTCAGTCATTTGAAGGCGGCTTGCGCAATGAGAACAAAT
Organism: Rhizobium sp. BK176; assembly: GCF_024808055.1. NCBI lineage: Bacteria > Pseudomonadati > Pseudomonadota > Alphaproteobacteria > Hyphomicrobiales > Rhizobiaceae > Rhizobium > Rhizobium sp. BK176. The sequence continues at coordinate 99,347 of NZ_JANUBV010000014.1, forward strand.
GCGGTACAAAATCCGCATTGGCGGCGACATTGCTTGAGCGGCTTCAATAACCTAAAGGTGGATCGAATGTCACAGAATACATTGCGGCTTGTAGAGGACAAATCGGTGGACAAAAGCAAGGCACTTGAAGCGGCACTCTCACAGATCGAGCGGTCGTTCGGCAAGGGCTCAATCATGAAGCTCGGCTCGAACGAGAATGTCGTCGAGATCGAAACGGTTTCGACGGGTTCTCTCGGGTTGGATATCGCGCTCGGCATCGGCGGCCTTCCGAAGGGTCGTATCATTGAAATTTACGGACCCGAGAGTTCGGGTAAGACGACGCTGGCGCTGCAGACGATTGCGGAATCGCAGAAGAAGGGCGGCATCTGCGCCTTTGTCGATGCAGAGCACGCTCTTGATCCGGTCTACGCCCGCAAGCTCGGCGTCGATCTGCAGAACCTCCTTATTTCGCAGCCGGATACGGGCGAACAGGCGCTCGAGATCACCGACACTCTGGTCCGCTCTGGTGCCGTCGACGTTCTCGTCGTCGACTCCGTCGCCGCGCTGACGCCGCGGGCGGAAATCGAAGGCGAGATGGGCGATAATCTGCCGGGCCTCCAGGCTCGTCTGATGAGCCAGGCACTGCGCAAGCTGACGGCTTCGATCTCGAAGTCGAACACCATGGTTATCTTTATCAACCAGATCCGCATGAAGATCGGCGTCATGTTCGGCTCGCCGGAAACGACGACTGGCGGTAACGCGCTGAAGTTCTATGCGTCCGTTCGCCTCGACATCCGCCGCATTGGCGCGGTCAAGGAGCGCGAAGAGGTGATTGGCAACCAGACCCGCGTCAAGGTCGTCAAGAACAAGATGGCGCCTCCCTTCAAGCAGGTCGAATTCGACATCATGTATGGTGAGGGTGTTTCGAAGACCGGCGAGCTCGTAGACCTCGGTGTCAAGGCGGGTATCGTCGAGAAGTCGGGCGCCTGGTTCTCCTACAATAGTCAGCGTCTCGGCCAGGGCCGCGAAAATGCGAAGCTCTTCCTGCGCGACAATCCGGATCTCCTGCGCGAGATCGAGACCGCGCTTCGTCAGAATGCCGGTTTGATTGCCGACCGCTTCCTGCAGAATGGTGGGCCTGATGCAAATGACGGTGACGAGGCTGCAGACGGCTAATTCTGCTTGACGGTTGCCAGAAGTTCAAAACCGGCCGCATTCCTCGATGAGAATGCGGCCGGTTTTGTTTGTCTGCTGGACAGTGGTTAAGGCGAGCGATAAAAGCCACTGGATTTAAGTTTTGACCTGCCTCCCGGCAGCATTGAAGGGCATAGCATGAGCGGTGTGAATGATATCCGGTCGACCTTCCTCGACTACTTCAAGAAGAACGGCCACGAAATCGTTCCGTCGAGCCCATTGGTGCCGCGAAACGATCCGACGCTGATGTTCACCAATGCCGGCATGGTGCAGTTCAAGAACGTTTTTACCGGCTTGGAGCAGCGGCCGTACAAAACCGCCTCGACTGCGCAAAAGTGCGTCCGCGCCGGCGGCAAGCATAACGACCTTGATAACGTCGGCTACACTGCACGCCATCACACCTTCTTCGAGATGCTTGGGAACTTCTCCTTCGGCGATTACTTCAAGGAGCGGGCAATCGAACTTGCCTGGAACCTGATCACCAAGGAATTCGCCATCGACGCCAAGCGCCTGCTGGTGACCGTCTATCACACCGACGACGAAGCCTTTAATCTCTGGAAGAAGATCGCCGGCCTGTCCGACGACAAGATCATCCGCATCCCGACCAGCGACAATTTCTGGGCGATGGGCGATACCGGCCCGTGCGGGCCATGCTCAGAAATCTTCTATGACCACGGCGATCATATCTGGGGCGGTCCTCCCGGCTCGCCGGAGGAAGATGGTGACCGCTTCATCGAGATCTGGAACCTCGTTTTCATGCAGTACGAGCAGGTCACCAAGGAAGAGCGCGTCGACCTGCCGCGTCCGTCGATCGACACCGGGATGGGTCTCGAGCGCGTTGCGGCTGTCCTGCAGGGCAAGCACGACAACTACGATATCGATCTTTTCCGCGCCCTGATCGAGGCCTCGGAAGAGGCAACCGGCGTCAAGGCCGAAGGTGAGCAGCGCGCCAGCCACCGGGTCATAGCCGACCATCTGCGCTCGTCGGCCTTCCTGATCGCGGACGGCGTTCTGCCGTCGGCCGAAGGCCGCGGTTACGTTCTGCGTCGCATCATGCGCCGCGCCATGCGTCATGCCGAACTGCTCGGCGCCCGCGAGCCGCTGATGTGGAAACTCCTGCCAGCGCTGATCCAGCAGATGGGCCGTGCCTATCCGGAGCTGGTGCGCGCCGAAGCGCTGATCACCGAGACGCTGAAGCTTGAGGAAACCAAGTTCCGCACGACGCTGAAGCGCGGCCTGTCGCTGCTCTCCGACGCGACGACAACGCTCGGCAAGGGCGACATGTTGGACGGCGATACCGCCTTCAAGCTCTACGACACATATGGCTTCCCGCTCGACCTGACGCAGGACGCGCTGCGCGCCCGCGAAATCAGCGTCGATCTCGCCGGCTTCACCGATGCGATGGAGCGGCAGAAGGCGGAGGCCCGTTCGCACTGGGCCGGCTCCGGCGACAAGGCCACGGAAACCATCTGGTTCGAGCTGCGCGACAAGCACGGCGCAACCGAATTCCTCGGCTATGACACCGAGACGGCCGAAGGCGTGGTACAGGCGATCGTCAAGGACGGTGTTACCGTCGACGCGGCCGCCAAGGGCGACAAGGTGCAGATCGTCGTCAACCAGACGCCGTTCTACGGTGAATCCGGTGGCCAGATTGGCGATACTGGGATCATCTCCTCCGACACCGCGAAGATCGAAATCTCTGACACGCAGAAGCGCGGCGAGGGGCTTTTCGTCCACACCGGTACCGTGGTCGAGGGCAGCGTCAAGGCCGGCGACGCGGTTGCCATGACCGTCGATCACGCCCGTCGTTCGCGCATCCGCGCCAACCACTCGGCGACCCACCTGCTGCATGAAGCGCTGCGCGAGGTTCTCGGCACGCACGTGGCGCAGAAGGGCTCGCTGGTTGCGCCGGAGCGCCTGCGTTTCGACGTCTCGCATCCGAAGCCGATGACGGCGGAAGAGCTGAAGCGCGTCGAGGATATGGCCAACGAGATCATCCTGCAGAATTCGCCTGTCACGACGCGCCTGATGAGCGTCGACGACGCGATCGCTGAAGGTGCGATGGCGCTGTTCGGCGAGAAGTACGGCGAGGAAGTGCGCGTGGTCTCGATGGGCCGCGGGCTGCATGGCGCCAAGGCGGGCAAGGCCTACTCGGTCGAGCTCTGCGGCGGTACGCATGTGTCGGCGACCGGTGACATCGGCCTCGTGCGCATTCTCGGCGACAGCGCGGTGAGCTCCGGCGTGCGCCGCCTCGAAGCGGTGACCGGCGAGCCGGCGCGTGCCTATCTTGCCGAGCAGGACGAGCGCGTGAAGGCGCTTGCCGGCGCGCTCAAGGTCCAGCCGGGCGAGGTGCTGTCGCGCGTCGAGGCGCTGATGGACGAGCGCCGCAAGCTCGAAAAGGAATTGGCGGACGCCAAGCGCAAGCTCGCTATGGGCGGCGGGCAGGGCGGCGCCGATGATGCTGTGCGCGAAGTCGGCGGCGTGAAATTCCTCGGCAAGGCGATCTCGGGCGTGGATCCGAAGGATCTCAAGGGTCTCGCCGACGACGGCAAGGCAAGTCTCGGCTCCGGCGTCGTTGCTCTGATCGGCGTATCCGACGATGGCAAGGCAAGCGCCGTTGTCGCCGTCACTCCTGACCTGACTGGCCGTTTCAGCGCTGTCGATCTCGTCCGCGTCGCGTCGGCGGCATTGGGCGGAAGGGGCGGCGGCGGTCGTCCCGACATGGCCCAGGCCGGTGGTCCCGACGGTGCGAAGGCCGATGAGGCGATCGAAGCCGTGGCGCTCGCGCTGGCAAGCTGAGCGTACTGAACTACATCGATTTTTAGAAAGGCGGGGTGATCCCGCCTTTTTCTTTGCGTAGTCGTCGAAGTCCGCAGGATTTGTCAAATCACGCTATGGTTCTGTTGGCCGATCGGTTTGCAAGAGGTTCTGACATGAATGGCGCAACGGCATGGACGCTCTATGAAGCTCGGCTTCGCCGGGTATCCGCCCATATCCACAATCACCTCGACGAGGATCTGGATATGGACAAGCTTGCAGAGATCGCCTGCATGTCGAGCTATCACTGGCATCGGGTCTACCGAGCCATTCATGGTGAGACACTTGCCGCGACCGTAAAGCGGTTGCGGCTGCATCGTGCTGCGGGCGATATCGTCGGTACGCATCTTTCAGTTGGGGAAATTGCAAAGCGATCAGGCTATCCCAACCTCCAGTCATTCAACCGCATTTTCAAGTCGGTCTACGGCATGCCGCCGGCGCAATACCGGAAGAAGGGTAGTCACACAGCGTTTGAACCTTCACCTAACGGAAAGATCATAGCGATGTTTGATGTTACCATACGCAAGATTGACCCAATTCAATTGATTGGCGTACCGCACCTCGGCTCCTACATGCAGATCGGCCAGGCCTTCGAGACACTGTTCGGCACCCTGCATGTCCGCGGATTTGCCAAGCCAACGATGCGGATGATCGGTGTGTACTTCGACGATCCCGACATCGTGCCCGCCGACAAGCTGCGCTCCATCGCGTGTGCGAGCACTGACGGTGATGTTGCCATTGCGCCGCCACTGCAGGCCCAGATGCTTGATGGCGGCGAGTATGCCGTCCTGCGCCACAAGGGGCCTTACGCCGACATGCACAAGGCCTACCAGTGGCTCTACGCGGAGTGGTTGCCTGTTTCCGGCCGGCAGTTGCGCGACAGTCTCATGTTCGAGGAATACCTGAACAACCCTCGCGATGTACCGCCGACCGAGCTTCTGACCGACATCTACATGCCGCTTGGCTAGCCTATTCGGCTGCCTTCATGGAAGCGTCGTCTATTTCCGACGCCCGCTTGAAGCCGGGACGTTCCATCAGGCGGCCGAAGTAATCGACGAAAGCCTGGCGCTTCTCGAGCGTGCCGAAGCTCATGCCCCAGCCGATATGCGAGCCGACATAGACGTCGGCCGCAGTGAAGCGATTGCCTGCTATGTAGGTCGAGGCACCGACGGCCTTCTCCAACGTGTTCATGACATCCGAGAAGCTGCCGTAACCCGCCATGCGGCTCTTGTCGGCGGGTGTATCGAAGCCCAGCGCCTTGTTGGTCGCTGCGGCTTCGAGCGGCCCGGCTGCAAAGAACATCCAGCGATAGTAGTTGCCGCGCTCATCCGGTTTCGGGGCAAGCTCCGCTTCCGGGAAGGTGTCGGCGAGATAGGCGCAGATCGCGGCGCATTCGGTGACAACGGTCTTGCCGTGGCGGATCGCGGGCACTTTTCCCATCGGGTTGACGGCGAGATATTCCTGCGACTTCATTCCGCCGTCGAAACCGATGATCTTGGTTTCATAGGGAGCGCCGGTCTCCTCCAGCATCCAGCGGGCGATGCGGCCGCGTGACATGGGGTTCGTGTAGAGTATCAGTTCCTCAGCCATTCAATTCCTCCTCCTGTTCGGTTTTCGTCGGTCCCCCTCGACCCAGCTATCCACTGCCGGGAAATAGGACAGTGCTGGTTGAAGCAAAGTCCGCGTGTTCGATCAAAGCGCCTTGCGATACTGGATGAAGCCTGAGCGCGCAGCGATCCGGTCGTACAGCTTTCGGGCGGTGGCGTTTGTTTCGTGGGTCATCCAGTAGAGCCGTCCGGCGCCATTCTCCCGCGCAAGATCGGCGACCGCATCGATCAAGGCAGCACCGGTGCCGAGGCAGCGCTGATCGCCTTCCACGTAGAGGTCCTGAAGATAGCACGTCCATTTCGGCAACCAGGTCGAGCGATGGAAGATGGCATGGACGATGCCGACAAGTTTTCCCTCGGGATCGAATGCGCCGAGCGCATGCATGCCCTCGGCGGGGTCGTGGAACCGGCTCCATGTCAGGTCGGTCGTCTCGTCGGGAATGACGACTTCATAGAAGCGCTGGTAGGCAAGCCACAGCGGTTCCCATGCCGCGCGCTCGGAAGGCTGAAGTGGTCTGATAGTCGCGGTCATTCCAGTTGTTCCCTTGTTATCTTGTCCTGAAACGAAAACGGCGGGGAAATCCCCGCCGTCCATTCTGATATTTGCGTCTGGCTTATGCCATCGCCTTCTGCAGGTTTTCGTCGATCTTGTCGAGGAAGGCGGTGGTGGAGAGCCACGGCTGATCGGGACCGATGAGCAGCGCCAGGTCCTTGGTCATGAAGCCGGCTTCGACGGTGTCTACGCAGACCTTTTCGAGCGTGGCCGCGAACTTCGCCAGTTCGGCGTTGTCGTCGAGCTTGGCGCGATGCGCGAGGCCGCGGGTCCAGGCGAAGATCGAGGCGATCGAGTTCGTCGAGGTTTCCTGGCCCTTCTGGTGCTGGCGGTAGTGACGCGTCACCGTGCCGTGCGCAGCTTCAGCTTCGACCGTCTTGCCATCCGGCGTCAGGAGAACGGAGGTCATCAGGCCGAGCGAGCCGAAGCCCTGGGCAACCGTGTCGGACTGGACGTCGCCGTCGTAGTTCTTGCAGGCCCAGACGTAGCCACCAGACCACTTCAGAGCGGAAGCAACCATGTCGTCGATCAGGCGGTGCTCGTAGGTGATGCCGATTTCGTCGAACTTCGCCTTGAATTCGGTCTGGTAGACTTCTTCGAAGATGTCCTTGAAGCGGCCGTCATAGGCCTTGAGAATGGTGTTCTTGGTCGACAAGTAGACCGGCCATTTGCGCATCAGGCCGTACATCATCGAGGCGCGCGCGAATTCGCGGATCGACTCGTCGAGGTTGTACATGGCCATGGCCACGCCGGCGCCGGGAGCGTCGAAGACTTCCTTTTCGATGACCTGGCCGTCCTCACCGACGAACTTGATGGTCAGCTTGCCCTTGCCCGGGAACTTGAAATCGGTGGCGCGGTACTGGTCGCCGAAAGCGTGGCGGCCGACGACGATCGGCTTGGTCCAGCCGGGAACGAGGCGCGGAACGTTCTGGCAGATGATCGGCTCGCGGAAGATAACGCCGCCGAGGATGTTGCGGATCGTGCCGTTCGGGCTCTTCCACATCTGCTTGAGGTTGAATTCCTTGACGCGATCTTCGTCCGGCGTGATCGTCGCGCACTTGATGCCGACGCCGTGCTTCTTGATGGCGTTGGCAGCGTCAATCGTCACCTGGTCATTGGTGGCGTCGCGGTTTTCGACGGAAAGGTCGAAATAGTCGATATCGAGGTCGAGATACGGATGGATCAGCTTATCCTTGATGAGCTGCCAAATGATGCGAGTCATTTCATCGCCGTCGAGATCGGCGACGGGATTGGCGACCTTGATCTTCTTCATGTATCTGCCTCGTTCGAGCTTTTTGAGGGACAGGCGTCCCGGGTGGGTGATTTCAAATGCCGAGCGCTATAGCATTGTGGGCCGGGAGTGCAAAGCCGGAAGCAGAAGGGGACGGTGTTTTTGCGGCCATTGCCAAGCGGAGGAAAATGGCTAGTCTCCGGCGCAAAACCATTGCCCGGATGCTCGTCATGAAGAAGACTTCCCTTGCCTTAGCGGTCCTGCTCGGTTCAGCCTCGCCGATGTTCGCCGCCGACGTTACGGCGCCTGTGAAAGAGATCATGGACGCGACCATCAAGAACTGGTCTGGCGCAGACAGCGACTGGATCGACATCTTCGATCCAAGCAGGCTTTCGCGGCTCTACAGCAAAGACTTCGTGACGAAATACCAGGCGGCCATTCAGAACCCGGCTGCCGACGAGGACGGTGTCTCGCCGTTCGACTACGATGTGATCGTCAATGGCGAGGATGCATGTCCGCTTGAGGATCTGACCTACACGCCCAAGCCGTCCGCCGACAGTGCAACGGAAGTTGTCGTCACCTTCAAGAAGGCGACCTGCATGGATGACGGATCGGACAAGCAGGCGATCACGACCGTCCGCTTTGAGATGCTCGAGGAGGCCGGCAAGCCGGTCATCGACGACATCGTCACCGAAGGCGATCCGGGCCAACCACCGAACTCGCTCAAAAACACCATGGTGCAGATCGCTAAGGGACAATGATGACTTGGATGGCTCCGGACGGCACTTTCCCGGGCTGACGAATGCGCTAGTTTCCACCTGCCGAATGGCGGTTGTGCGAGGGATGGCGGGCCGTCCCGCGAAGGAATACGAGGCTTCCCTCAATCAATGACTGCTCGACGTCACGAACAAGGGGCGGGGATGCGTGCTTTCCGGTTTTGACTTCCGTGACTGGTTGCTCGCGCACGACCCGGCGCTGTCGCGTCTGCGCATCGCGTCGCGGGTAACGCTAGCGATGGTTCTCTCGTTTGGAGCGCTATTGGCAATCCACCATCTGCTGGTTCCGCTCCCGGCGGCGGCCTACGGTCTCGGCATTGTCCTCTCGATCGAAGGCGGGGTTGCGGTAAAGGACAAAGGCGGTGCCTCCCAGCTCGTCACGCGTTTATTGGGCTGCGTGGCAAGCGTCTGTGTCGTCGGCCTCGCCGCGGTCCTCGAAACAAACCGCTATGTGTCGGATGCAGCGTTCCTGCTCATCATCTTTCTTGCCTCGGCCGGACGTGTGTTCGGGCCGCGTGGGCATGCGATCGGCATGTTTGCCTTCACCTCCTATTTTCTCGGAGCCTACTTCCGCCCGCACATCGCAGACCTTCCGCTGATTGCGATCGGGCCGGTCGCTCCGGCTTTGATCGGGCATGCCGTACGTTCTCTGGTGCTTCCCGACGATTGGCGTCGGGATCTCTTGCGCTCGCTGGAAAGCGTGCGCGGCCGGATCAACCAGATTTTGTTCAAGATTGCTGCCCTCGCGTCCGTGGGGCGAATGGCGGACAAGGATGCACAGGAATTGAGGCAGCTGGAGGAGCGGCTGAAGGAAGTCGTGTTGATGGCCGAGGGTTTCATACCACGACCGCCGGCGGGCGTCTTCGAGGGCACTGAGCCGGCGGCGGTGTTGGCGATCCGCCTGTTCGACGCCCATCTTGCCGCCGAGAGTGCCATCGTGCTCAGTTCGCAAAGCCTGCCGCCATTTCCTCTCGTTCACGCGATCATAGACGGCTCTCCGCCGCCGGCAATGCTGGAAACACTGGACGAATTAGAGGCAGAAACAAGCCAGGCTTTGATCCGCCTGGGAGAGGCAAGAGCGCTGCTCGCAGAGACGATCGAAAGGGGCTATGCGACAGGATTTGCCGAGGTCGCTGCCGTGACAGATGAAATTGCCGCTCCTGCGAAGATCGACTTTTCGCTCAATAATCCGCTGATCCGCTCCGCGCTGCAGATAACCTTGGCATCGGCGATCGCGATGACATTCGGACTTATGATTTCGCGAGAGCGTTGGTTCTGGGCGGTGCTTGCCTCGTTCCTGGTGTTCACGAATACCAATTCCCGTGGTGATACCGCTATGAAGGCGCTGCAGCGTTCACTTGGGACGCTTCTCGGGATCGCCATGGGGCTGGTTTTGGCAACCGTTCTCACGGCGCATATGGTGGCTGCGCTTGCCGTCACGACGATCACCATTTTCCTCGCCTTCTACTTCTTGCAGACATCCTACGCGACGATGACCTTCTTCGTGTCGATCGCACTCTGCCTCGTCTATGGAATGATGGGATCGCTGACAGTCGATCTCCTGTTGTTGCGCATCGAGGAAACCATGCTGGGCGCAGCTGCCGGCACGTTCGTCGCGTTTGTCGTCCTTCCGTCGCGGACGCGGGGAGCGTTGGATATGGCAGTTGGCAAGTGGTTCTCGGCTTTGGAAGAACTTCTTTCTGCCGCTGGTGCGAAGAACGCGACCGACTCGTTGATCGCCTTTTCGCAGAAGCTCGACGCCGCATACCGGGATGTGGCCACCGCGGCACGTCCTCTCGGTACCTCCTGGTCGATTGTCACCAAGCCGGGACATATTCGGCAAACGCTGGCAATCTTTCTCGCCGCGACCTATTGGGCACGGGTTATGGCCAGAGACCAGGAAGCAGCCGCCAGCGATGTGGAGAGCCCGAAGTTGATTGACGCAGAGCTTCAGCGCGTAACGCTTCTGGCAAAGCGTCAGTCGGAGTGCTTCTTCGTCGATAGAAAGACCGGCGGCACGCCCGGACGGCATTTGCCGCTCTCGCGTCCCGGCTCTCGCCTTGGGCTGGAGATGATCGGTTCTACCTTGGAGAGACTCTACGCTGGTGCTTGACCCTTGCCGTTTCGGTCCGGCTTGGCTATTCCCGCGCTTGCTTAGCAAAAGGATCCAGCGTTATGGCAGGCACGAACAGCGAGCGGCAACTTCTCAGGGAAGGTCCGGTGATCATCCTTGTCGAACCCCAGATGGGCGAGAACATCGGCATGGTCGCGCGTGCCATGGCGAACTTCGGCCTGGCGGAGCTGAGGCTCGTCAATCCGCGCGACGGTTGGCCGAACGAGAAGGCACAGGCTGCCGCTTCGAAGGCAGATCATGTGATCGAGGGCACGAAGGTTTACGAGACGCTGGAACAGGCGGTTGCCGACCTGAATTTCGTCTATGCGACGACAGCCCGGCAGCGGGATGGCTTCAAGCCCGTACGCTCACCCGTGGCGGCGGCAGAAACGCTGCGAGCGAAGTTCCGCGCAGGTGAGGGCACCGGTATCCTCTTCGGCCGCGAACGTTGGGGGCTCAACAACGAAGAGGTAGCGCTCGCCGACGAGATTGTGACCTTCCCTGTCAATCCCGCCTTTGCCTCACTCAACGTCGCCCAAGCGGTGCTCTTGATGTCGTACGAGTGGATGAAGTCGGGCATGGAGGATGTCGCGGCCGTTCCCTTCCAGGCGATGTCGCAGACGCAATCCACGAAAGAGCAACTTTTCGGTCTCTACGATCAGTTGGAAGAAGCGCTGGACGCACGCAATTATTTCCATCCGCCCGCGAAAAAGCCAAAAATGGTGGACAACCTGCGCGCAGTCCTTTCCCGCCGCGCGTTCACGGAACAGGAAATCAGTGTATTGCGCGGCGTGATTTCCTCCCTCGACCGCTTCTCGCGGAAATATCCGCGCGGTAGCCGGCCGCCCGTAGACGCCAAGGAACAATCGAAAGATGACAGCAGCGCGGAATGAACTGAAACCGGTTCTGGTCTTCGATTCCGGTATCGGGGGGCTGACTGTGCTCCGCGAGGCGCGCGTGCTGATGCCGGAGCGCGGGTTTGTCTATATTGCTGACGATGCCGGCTTTCCCTATGGGGGCTGGGAAGAACAGGCGCTGAAGGAACGGGTCATCGGCCTTTTCGCCAAGCTGCTTGTCGACTACGATCCCGAGGTCTGCATCATCGCCTGCAACACTGCCTTCACGCTTGTCGGGGCGGACTTGCGTGCGGCGTTTCCCCGGATGACCTTTGTCGGCACTGTGCCGGCGATCAAACCGGCCGCCGAGCGGACGCGCTCAGGGCTGGTCTCTGTGCTGGCGACACCGGGGACCGTCAAGCGCGCCTATACGCGCGACCTGATCCAATCCTTCGCGCAACAGTGCCACGTGCGCCTGGTCGGGTCCGAAAACCTGGCGCGGATGGCAGAGGCCTATATCCGCGGCGATGCTGTGTCTGACGAGGCTGTGCTTTCCGAGATAAACCAGTGCTTCGTGGAGAAGGACGGTTCGAAGACCGATATCGTGGTTCTCGCCTGCACGCATTATCCCTTCATGGCCAACGTGTTCCGTCGGCTCGCACCCTGGCCCGTCGATTGGCTCGATCCGGCGGAGGCAATTGCCAGACGTGCCCGAAGCCTCGTTCCGCATGTCGCCGATGCCGTGCATCCCGATAACTTCGACTTTGCGGTCTTCACCTCAGGCAATCCTGATTTTGCAACGCGGCGGCTGATGCAGGGATTTGGGCTGAAGGCTTGACGTACGGCGCTGTCGCGCGACGCGGGATCGATCTTGATGCAATAGGGGCTATCGCAAGGCCATGCGACTGCGCAAACTGGGGTTGTGATTCGCATCGATCCCGCCGAGCTCCGCATGTCCTTTCAAAAGCTTGTAATGGCTATCTTTTTCCTGCAGCCGATAGCATTCGGCAGTTGGCTGCCGCGCATCCCCGAAATTCAGGCCCGGCTGGAGCTTGGTCCAGCCGATCTTGCGTTGGCGCTGCTCGGCATGCCGGTCGGGATTCTCGTGACGCTGCCCTTTGCCGGGCGAGTGGTGGCGCGGATAGGGGGTAAGACCACCGTTCTAGCCGGGTTTGTCGTCTTCTCGGTGATCGTCTGCCTTCCCGCTTTCTCTCGAACGTCGATCGAGCTGTTCATCGCGTTGGCGTTGCTTGGCGTTGCAATGTCGACGTTGGAGCTGGGGCTTAATGTCGAAGCGGACCGCGCCGAAAAGGATACTGGCTCCATCATCATGAACCGCTGCCATGGCTTCTGGAGCCTTGGTATCATGGCCGGCAGCCTGCTTGGTTCGGGAATGGTCGCGATTGCTGCCCCTGCCGAATGGGCGATCATGGCAGCCGCCTTCGTCGTTCTGCCGTTTGCCATCGTCGCGAGCCTTCGTCTGCCGCCCGATCGCGAGGCGGGCTCGGTTCCGCCGCACATGCCGTTCAAGCTGCCGAGCAGCGCGCTTCTCGGCATCTGCGCCTTCGTCTTCGGGATCACCATGACCGAGGGCGCGATTGCCGACTGGTCCGCCGTCTATCTCAAGGACGTTTTCCAGACAGACGGCATGATGACGGGTATCGGATACACGATTTTCGCGATGATGGTGGCGACCGGACGCTTCAGCGGCGACCACCTGAAGCAGCGTTTCGGGGCAATCGCGCTGGCCCGTGGTTGTGGGGTGGCGGCTCTTACAGGAATGCTGATTGTCGTCTTTGCTTGGCATAGCCTGGTGACTCTGGCGGGGTTTGCCTTGGTCGGGATCGGCGTGTCGGTCGGTTTTCCCCTGGCTGTCACTGCCGCGGCGAGCCTCAAGGACCGACCGGCGGCAGCCAACGTCGCGATCCTGTCCTTCATGGCTCTCACAGGTTTCCTGATCGGACCTCCGTTGATCGGCTTCATCGCCGAGGTCTTGGGGTTGCGCGTCGGGCTTGCCATTTTGCTGGTTCCGCTGCTGATCAGCTTGGTTTTCACACGGATGCTGAAGCCCAGGTTCTGACGTTTTCTCCTGTGGGTTTGTGTTGCCGTGTTGCCAAAGACACGGTCTGATCTGCTACGACGCCGTGTTTGATTGAAAGAGGAATGTGACATTGCAGGTTGGTATCGATATGGGATCGGCGTCGGGAGGCAATCCGGCCACGCTCGATATCGAGGAGCTTCTGGCTACCCGTCTTCTGGTGCAGGGCAATTCCGGCTCCGGCAAGTCGCATCTGCTCCGTCGTCTGCTCGAGCAGTCCGCGCAGTGGGTGCAGCAGGTCATCATCGATCCCGAGGGTGACTTCGTCACCTTGTCGGACAAATTCGGTCATGTCGTCGTCGATGGTGAGCGTACGGAAGCGGAGCTTGCCGGCATCGCCAACCGCATCCGGCAGCACCGCGTTTCCTGCGTTCTCACGCTGGAAGGGCTTGAGATCGAGCAGCAGATGCGCGCCGCCGCAGCCTTCCTCAATGGCATGTTCGATGCCGATCGCGAGTTCTGGTATCCGGTCCTCGTGGTGGTCGATGAAGCGCAGATGTTCGCGCCGTCGGTCGCTGGCGAAGTTTCCGACGACGCGCGAAAGATGTCGCTCGGCGCCATGACGAACCTGATGTGTCGCGGTCGTAAGCGCGGTCTTGCAGGGGTGATCGCGACGCAGCGCTTGGCAAAGCTTGCCAAGAACGTGGCCGCCGAAGCCTCGAACTTCCTGATGGGCCGCACCTTCCTTGACATCGACATGGCGCGTGCGGCCGATCTGCTCGGGATGGATCGGCGGCAGGCGGAAATGTTCCGCGATCTGAAGCGGGGCAATTTCGTTGCGCTCGGGCCAGCTCTGTCACGTCGCCCACTGCCAATCCAGATCGGCAATGTCGAGACCTCCGCGCGTTCCTCGAGTCCGAAGCTCATGCCGCTGCCGGATGCCCCGCAGGACGTCGAGGACCTAATCTTCACGCCGGATCCAGAGGAGTTCCAGAGGCCAATCGTGCGCCGTGCTCCGCCGGCGCCACGTCCGACCACCGACATTCTTGCCGAACTGTCGCGGTCCGCGCCTGCTGCCTCGGCGCCCGTCTCGGAGGCGCGTTCCTCTCAGCCCGAATTGTCCGCCGAGGAGCGCGAGGAAAGGCTGACGGCGGTGCTGCACGAGATACTCGACGATCCAAGCTCGGGATTCCGAACGGATTCGGTGCTTTATCAGGACTTCCTTGTGCGCCTTCGCATGCGCCGGGTCCCGGGCCCTCCGATGTCCCTGCCGGAGTTTCGGCGCCGCGTGGCGATTTCTCGCTCCGGCGTGGATGCCGCCACGGCAGAGACCGAGGCCTGGGCAACGGCATTGTCGCTCTCTTCGGGTGTCACCGACGATCTGCAGGGTGTTTTCCTGATGCTGGCAAAGGCTGCGGTCTGCGGCGAGCCGTGCCCATCCGATGCGCGGATTGCCCGGGCTTACGGCACTCATTCGGCCCGGCGGGCGCGACGTCTGCTCGGCTATTTCGAGGAGCAGGGGACGGTCGTGGTCCACACGGATTTCGCCGGCAAGCGCATCGTCGCGTTCCCCGATATGAATTGCCAGACAGCCCCCGGCGATGCCAACGCGCCCGATGCGGATGAAATGCGCTCCGCAGCGGAATGAAGACTGGATCGAGCGCGGGTAATCGGCTCGGTCTATAGTCGATCTCAAATGTCACACGAAGAAGTTGCTTTTGTCACAAGAGCTTCATTCGGGTGGTGGATAAGGCGCGCGACCCATGCGGTCGATGCGGATTATCAAAAGGAGATCTCGGTCATGAGAAACAATGTTCGTCACCCGCTGCTGCGCCTTGTCGTCGGCGGCCTGCTTGCAACCGTCGCCATTCAGCCAGGCTATGCCGACGATGCAGCGAACAAGCTTCTGCAGCGCGCGGCAAGCGCCGATCTGAGTGCTCCTGGTGGCGCACGCCGCCTTTCCGGCGATATCACCGAAGCCTATCGCGCGGCGCTGAGCGACACACGCCCGAAGAACGTCATCCTGCTGATCGGCGACGGCATGGGCGATTCCGAAATCACCATCGCGCGCAACTACGCGGTTGGCGCCGGCCAGTATTTCAAGGGCATTGATGCGCTGCCGGTCACCGGCCAGTACACGCATTATTCGCTCGACAAGAAGACGGGCAAGCCGACCTACGTCACCGACTCCGCTGCCTCGGGCACCGCCTGGGCGACCGGTGTTAAGTCCTATAACGGCGCAATCGGCGTCGACATTCACGAGAAGGCGCACGAAACCCTCCTCGAAAAGGCAAAGGCCGCCGGCATCGGCACGGGCAACGTCTCGACGGCCGAATTGCAGGATGCGACGCCCGCAGTCCAGATCGCACACGTGACCCAGCGCAAGTGCTACAGCCCGTTGTCCACGACCGAGAAGTGCCCGACGAACGCGCTTGAAAACGGCGGCAAGGGATCGATCAGCGAGCAGTTGCTCAATGCACGCGCCGACGTGACGCTCGGCGGCGGCGCCAAGAGCTTCGCCGAAGCCGCGAAGGCAGGCGAATGGAAGGACAAGACGCTTCGTCAGCAGGCCGAGGAGCGTGGTTACAAGATCGTCTCGAATCTCGACGAGCTCCAGGCTGTCAAGCAGGCGAACGACAGCGCGCCGGTGCTCGGCCTGTTTGCCGAGGGCAACATGCCTGTTCGCTGGGAAGGCCCGAAGGCCAGCCACTACGGCAATGTCGAGAAGGAACCTGTCGTCTGCAAGCCGAACGAGAAGCGCACGGCAGCAACCCCGACGCTGGCACAGATGACGTCGAAGGCGATCGAGTTGCTCCGGACAAATGAGAAGGGCTTCTTCCTGCAGGTCGAAGGCGCCTCGATCGACAAGCAGGATCATGCCGCCAATCCGTGCGGGCAGATTGGCGAGACGGTTGATCTCGACGAAGCCGTTCAGGAAGCGCTGAAGTTCGCTCAGGAAGCCGGCGACACGCTCGTTATCGTCACCGCCGACCATGCGCACGCCAGCCAGATCGTCGATGCCGATACGAAGGCTCCGGGCCTGACGGAAGCGCTGATGACGAAGGACGGCGCTGTCATGGCCGTGAGCTACGGCAACTCCGACGACGCTGACGATCAGGGTCACACCGGCTCGCAGCTGCGTATCGCTGCCTTTGGACCGCGTGCCGCCAATGTCACCGGCCTGACGGACCAGACGGATCTGTTCTATACGATCAGCGACGCACTCGGCCTGAAGACCGAAACGGCGAGCGCCAAGTAAGCTCCCAAGCCTGGCACATCGGGGTTATTGAGGGGCGAGGGCGTGGAATTGTGATTGACATTCCAGCGACTTCGCCCTAAAGACCGCGCAGCACCGGGCAGAGATGTCCGGTGTTTCATTTGACATGTCCCGTGGATTTGTCCTGTTCGCGTAATAGGATGATCCTGTCGGATCCTCGAAAGAAGATCAAAGGAGGGCGTGTTTCCTTCGAGCGGTTTGGAAACAAGCCGCCGTAACACTCTGAAAGGAAATACGATGAGCAAGCGCGAATCGTCCAAGTACAAGATTGACCGCCGTATGGGCGAAAACATCTGGGGCCGTCCGAAGTCCCCGGTGAACCGCCGCGAATACGGCCCGGGCCAGCATGGTCAGCGCCGCAAGGGCAAGCTTTCGGACTTCGGTGTGCAGCTGCGCGCCAAGCAGAAGCTCAAGGGTTACTACGGTGACCTGCGCGAGAAGCAGTTCCGTGCAATCTTCGCTGAAGCCTCCCGCCGCAAGGGCGACACCTCTGAAAACCTGATCGGTCTTCTGGAGTGCCGTCTGGACGCGATCGTCTATCGCGCCAAGTTCGTTCCGACCGTTTTCGCTGCCCGCCAGTTCGTGAACCACGGCCACGTGACCGTGAACGGCGTCCGCGTCAACATCGGTTCCTACCGTTGCAAGGCTGGCGATGTCATCGAAGTTCGTCAGAAGTCGAAGCAGCTCGTTTCCGTTCTGGAATCGATTTCCCTGGCTGAACGCGATGTTCCGGACTACATCGAAGTCGACCATAACAAGATGGTTGCGACCTTTGCTCGTGTTCCGGCGCTCGGCGACGTACCTTATCCGGTCGTCATGGAGCCGCATCTGGTGGTCGAATTCTATTCGCGTTAATCGCGAGGCGTTTTCGCTTACGGAAAAGCCGCCTCTTGGGGCGGCTTTTTTGTTATCTGGAGAGGTACGATGACGGACTTGCAGGCAGTTCTCGACAGCATCCATAAGGAACTGGCGCCCCGTATCGGCGAAGGCAAAGTTGCGGACTATATTCCAGAGCTTGCCAAGGTGGACCCGAACCAGTTCGGCTTGAGCGTGGTGACCGTAGACGGCAAGGTCTATAACGTCGGCAATGCAGACGTGCCGTTCTCCATCCAGAGCATTTCAAAGGTTTTCATGCTGACGCTTGCGCTCGGCAAAGTCGGCGAGGGCTTGTGGAAGCGCGTCGGCCGTGAGCCTTCGGGCTCGGCGTTCAATTCGATCGTCCAGCTCGAGCACGAGCAGGGCATTCCGCGCAATCCCTTCATCAACGCCGGTGCGATTGCCGTGACAGATGTCGTCATGGCCGGCCATGCGCCGCGCGAGGCGATTGGCGAGTTGCTGCGGTTCGTCCGCTATCTGGCGGATGATGAGTCGATCAGCATCGATGATCGCGTTGCAAAGTCAGAGACGCAGACGGGCTACCGCAATGCGGCGCTCGCCAATTTCATGCGTTCCTATCGCAACCTCGATCATCCCGTCGATTACGTGCTTGGCGTCTATTTCCACCAGTGCGCTCTATCGATGACTTGCGAGCAACTGGCGAAGGCAGGGCTCTTCCTTGCCGCACGTGGCAGCAACCCGATGACCGGCCATTCGGTCGTATCGCCGAAGCGGGCCCGGCGCATCAATGCGCTGATGCTGACATGCGGCCACTACGATGGTTCCGGCGACTTCGCCTACCACGTCGGCCTTCCCGGAAAGAGCGGCGTCGGCGGCGGTATCTTTGCTGTGGCCCCCGGCATCGCGTCCATCGCTGCGTGGTCACCGGGCCTGAACAAGGTCGGCAACTCACAGCTCGGTGCTGTCGCGCTCGAGATGCTGGCCGCGCGCACGGGCTGGTCGGTTTTCGGGGATTGATGCTGGGTTGTCTTGGCGCTTTCTGCTAAGGCGGAGGCAGTGACTGATTGGAAGAGAGAATGAACATCGCAGCCAACATTGCCGATGAGCTTGAAACGCCGAACGCGGACGGCGCGATCGCGCACGCGCTCTTTGCCGAAGCTCCGAACTCGGTATCGTTCAACAAGCTGCGCAAGCGGCTGCTGCGAAACGTCAGGCAGGCATTCGACGATTTTGCGATGCTGAAGGGGCAGAAGCGTTGGCTGATCGGTGTCTCCGGCGGCAAGGATTCCTACGGGTTGCTCGCCCTTCTCCTCGACCTGCAGTGGCGCGGTCTTCTGCCGGTGGAACTGATCGCCTGCAATCTCGACCAGGGCCAGCCGAACTTCCCCAAGCATATCCTGCCTGAGTATCTTACCAAGGTCGGGGTCAAGCATCGGATCGAATATCGAGATACCTATTCGATCGTGAAGGAGAAGGTTCCGGAGGGCGCGACGTATTGCTCGCTCTGTTCACGGCTGCGCCGCGGCAATCTTTACCGGGTTGCCAGGGAGGAGGGCTGTGACGCACTGGTGCTTGGCCACCACCGCGAGGATATCCTCGAGACCTTCTTCATGAACTTCTTCCATGGCGGGCGGCTCGCCTCGATGCCGGCGAAGCTGCTCAATGACGAGGGCAACCTGATGGTACTGCGCCCGCTCGCCTACTGCGCGGAAGACGACATGGCGAAGTTTGCGGCTGCCATGCAGTTTCCAATCATTCCCTGCGATCTCTGCGGCTCCCAGGACGGGCTGCAGCGCAATGCGATGAAGGACATGCTCGCCGATATCGAACGGCGCATGCCGGGCCGCAAGGACACGATGCTGAGAGCACTCGCACATGTGAATCCTTCACATCTGCTCGATCCAAAGCTTTTCGATTTCGCCGGCCTGATGGCCGGAGAGACCGCGCCGAAGAGCGAATAGTCGGCGCTCACGCCAAAGAAGGAAAGTCCATGAGTTCCACGATAGATGTAACGACGCTAGCCGATCTCCTGAGGCGGGCGGCGAAGGCAGAGATATTGCCGCGTTTCCGTCGACTTGGAAGCGATGACGTGCGCGCCAAGAGCGAGGCGACCGACCTGGTGACGGAAGCCGACCTGCAGGCGGAGCGGATGATAAAGGCGGAAGCCGGCGCGCTTTGGCCAGATGCCGTGTTCATCGGGGAAGAGTCGGTCGCTGCGGATCCTGGCCTGCTTGGGAGGCTCGAGGGAGCGGACCTTGCCATCGTCGTTGATCCGGTGGATGGTACGTTCAATTTCGCGTCCGGGATTCCGGCTTTCGGTGTCATGGCCTCCGTGGTGTTCAAGGGTGAAACCGTTGCCGGCATCATCTACGACCCGATGGGTGACGATTGGGTGATTGCGGAGACAGGCGGCGGCGCATGGCTTCGACGTCCTGACGGGGAGGCAGAACGGCTCTCTGTTGCGGCGCCCGTCGCGTTGGAGGACATGGTCGGCATGGCGTCCACCGGCTTTCTGCCGAAGCCGAAGCGCAGTGAAATCCTTGCGAATTTGGCCAAGGTTCGGTTCCTTGCCAACTATCGCTGCGCCGCTCACGAATACCGCGCCTTTGCTGGCGGCCACGTGCACTACCTGATGTATAACAAGCTGATGCCCTGGGATCATCTTGCGGGCACACTTATCAGCATCGAGGCTGGCGCCCATGCGGCCCGTTTCGACGGTTCGCCCTACCTCCCGCATCACACCCGCGGCGGCTTGCTGATTGCGCCTGACCACGACAGCTGGGACATTCTGCGGCGTGAAGTCTTCACCATCTGATATCGAGGCGGCCGCCACACGCGGACTGCCACCACTAACTTGCGCTTCGTGGGTGCGATATTGGCGCTCCCAACAGAACGCCGTGCGCACAGACGTACAATACGGATAGGCACGCCTATCGTAGATATCCTCTCGCTTTTGAAATGACGAGGAGGGAATGATGGATATCGCGCAGGCGCTGGCTTTCTTGCTGTTTGCGTTTATCGCGGCCGTTACGCCGGGACCCAGCAACACCATGATCCTGTCCACCGGTGCCGCTGTCGGTACCTTGAGAGGCATCGGCTGTCCGCTCGGCGCATCGCTGGGCATGGGCGTGATGATCGTTCTAAGTGCTTTTGGCGTCGGAGAAATTGTCGCAGCCGCACCGGCCATCGTAATAGCGCTGAAGATGGCGGGATCTCTGTTTCTGCTGTGGCTGGCTTGGAAGATCGCCAATGCCGGCACGGTTGAAGCGAATGGACAGAGGCGGACGGTCGGATTTCGGCAGGCTTTTCTATTCCAATGGCTGAACCCGAAAGGCTGGCTGGTCGCGCTGAGCGCAGGTAGCACCTTCCTTGTATCCTCGCAGCAGGCTCAGACTAGCGGCGCTTTGTGGATGGGTGTGCTGTTTGCAGCAGCCGCGTTTCCGGCTGGGTTCCTTTGGCTCGTCCTAGGTGCTCTCGTGGCCCAGGTTCTGCGGACCTCACGCGCGGCGAGGTTCTTCAATATCGCCATGGCGTTTGCGCTGGCTCTGTCGGTTGCTCTTGTGTGGCGCTAACTCCTGAAAGAATTGCGCCCGCAACAACGTGTCGCGGGCGATAAGGAACGCTCTACGCGTTAGAAATGAGTTGCGGGCTGTCGCCCGGATGCGTGAAGAGCTTGCCGCCTTCCGCCCAGAGCGTCGCCGCGATACTGATCGCACCGAACACGGCAAAGCCACCGAAGAGCGGCTGGACAGTGCCGTTGAAGAGCTGGCCAACAGTGCCGCCGAGGATCGCGCCGAAGGTCGTGGACACGAAGCCGGTGATGGCGGTTGCTGTGCCAGCGAGGTTACCCATCGGCTCCAGGCTGATCGCTGTGAAGTTGGTCGCGATGACTGCGAACATCATCAGCAGGATCGTAAACAGCGCATAGGCGAAGGCGAAATCGGGCCGTCCGCCCAGCGCTTTGACGTAGCCGATTGCCGAAACAATGGTGAAGACGATCATGGCGACATGCGAGATACGCCGCATGCCGAACTTACGCACGAAGAAGCCGTTGGCGAAGTTTGCGACCGCGATGCCGCCTGCCGTTGCCGCAAAGGCAATCGGCAGCCAATCGCCAAGGCCGTAGACTTCACCGAAAACCTGCTGGACCGAAATGACGTAGGCGCTGATGACAGCTGTGAACATTGTCAGGCCGATCATATAGCCGCACGTGATCTTATTCGTCAGAACGGTCTTGAAGCCATCGAGGACGGAGCCGACCGATAGCGGAATGCGCTCTTCCTTCGGAAGCGATTCCTTCAAGCGCAGTGATGCCCAGACAAACAGGATCCCACCAACGAGACCAAGCAGGATGAAGATCCAGTGCCAGTTGGCATAGGTGATGATCAGCTGACCGACCGAAGGTGCCACGATCGGAACGATCATGAAGACGATCATTACATAGGACATGACACGGGCCATCTCGCGACCACCAAAGCAGTCACGAACGATGGCCATGGTGGTGATGCGAACCGCTGCGCCGCCGAGGCCTTGTATAAAGCGCATGACAAGCAGCATTTCAAAACTGCCCGTGGCTGCCGCGCCGAACATGGCGAGCATGTAAACCGCCAAACCGCCGAGCAAGATGTTGCGGCGGCCGAACGTGTCGGACAGGCTGCCGAAAATGATCTGCGAGACGCCGAAGCCCAGGAAGAAGACGCCGATGACCAGCTGCGCATCGTTGGCGTTGGCGACGCCGAGCGAATGGCCGATTGCGGGCAGGGCCGGCAACATGCTGTCGATCGCCATCGCGACACTGGCGGTCATGATGGCGATGGTGATGACAAATTCGACGAAGCCCATGCCTATTCGGCGGGAGCCTTGATTCTCAACATGAGGTTTATGTGGTGGCGTCATAATGGAAATCCTGAAATACGGGACGGGCGACCCATTCAGACCGCGGGATTATGCGGTTGAAAGAGGCGCCCTTTTTCTGCGATCAAAACGAAGATCAGACCGATGATCGAGACGGTGAAATAGCCTGCGACCATCGGCAGTGCGGTGCCGTTGAAAGCCTGTCCGATGCCGGCGCCGATCAGAGCGCCGCCGACGGTGCTCATGAAGCCCAGCACGGACGAGGCCGTTCCCGCAACATGACCAAGCGGTTCCATGGCAAGCGAATTGAAGTTCGAGCCGATCCAGCCGAACTGGAACATCGCCAGGCCGAAGAAACTGATAAAGAGGAAGAATGGCATCGGGTGCGGCCCGAGGAGGAGCGCTGCGAGCCAAATGGTGTTGACGGCGATGAAGCCGGTCAGTGCACCATGCGACAGGCGCCGCATCCCGAACTTGCCGACGAGCCGCGAGTTGAGGAACGACGACAGCGACATGAAGACGGCGACACCGGCGAAAGCGAGCGGAAAGTAGGCGCCGAGATCATAGATCCCCACGTAGATCTGCTGGGCGGAATTGATAAACCCGAACAGCGATCCGAAGATGAAGGTGGTAGCGATCGTGTAGCAGAGCGCGATGCGGTTCGTGAGAACAAGCTTGAAGCCGCCGATGACGGAGCGCGCCGTGAACGGCCGCACGTTCGAAGGATGCAATGTCTCGGGAAGGCGCATGTAGGCCCAACCCGAAATCAACGCCGCCATCACCGCGATAAACACGAAGATCAGGTGCCAACTGCCGAAAAACATGATGATCTGACCGCTCCCCGGCGCGATGACGGGGACGATCATGAAGACCATCATGATCAGCGACATGACCTCTGCCATCTGGCGACCGCCGTAGACGTCTCGCACGATGGAGATGGTGATGACGCGTGTAGCTGCGGAACCAATACCCTGGATGAAGCGAAGCACGAGGAGGCCGGTGAAAGTCGGCACCAGTGCGATCCCAAGGGCGGAACAGATATAAATCGCAAGACCGATCAAAAGCGGCAGGCGGCGGCCAAAGCGGTCGGAGAGGGGCCCGTAGAACAGTTGCGCCGAACCGAAGCCGAGGAGATACGCAGAAACGACAAACTGACGATGATTTTCACTCTCAACGCCGAGGCTTGCACCGATCTGCTGCAGCGCCGGAAGCATGATGTCGATCGCGAGCGAATTGATCGCCATAAGGAAGGCTGCGAGCGCAATGAACTCCCCTTTGCCCATGGGCAATCGGCCCGCGTGCACGGCTTGTGATGAATCTGTCACAATGAAATTCCCATAAACAGGCCAAGGCGCTGTTCAGCACAGCGCCTCGGACTCAAAATACAGATTTGGAAACCGGGCGAAGCGTCCGGTGACCGGGCAGGTCAGGCGGCGCCGCGAACGGTGACGCCGTGTTCCTGCAGGTGCTGCTGCAACTCACCGGCCTGGAACATTTCCCGGACGATGTCGCAGCCGCCGACGAACTCGCCCTTTACGTAAAGCTGTGGGATCGTCGGCCAGTTGGAATAATCCTTGATGCCCTGGCGGATTTCGGAGTCAGCGAGCACGTTGATGCCCTTGTAATCGACGCCGATGTAATCGAGAATCTGCACGACCTGGCCGGAGAAACCACACTGCGGAAACTGCGGCGTGCCCTTCATGAAGAGGACGACGTCGTTGCTCTTGATCTCGTTGTCGATGAATTCGTTGATACCGCTCATAGGGACCTAATCCTTTCCACAGGCGAGTTAAAGGCCCGCCGTTTCAATCGTTAAGCTTAGATAGCATGTGATCGCCGGAATTCCAGCAGGCGCCGGCAAAAAAAGAGCACCCTATCGGTTTGCGGGAGGCGGATTGTTGCGCTTGCGTTACGCCGGTTGCTGAACCGGCCCGGGAAGGCATTCGGCGCAACCGGTCTCGGGGTAACTTACCCGGATTTCGCCACAATTGTCGCGGAATGCGTCGCAGCAATTTATCGGCCGCGTGCGCGGCAACGAAAGAAAATAATGACATTGATTTCGAAGAGGGTGGTTCTCCATTTTCCGGGGTTCGAGCCACTTGATGGGCGTGCACACAAGGCACGGTACGAACGATCCGCAAAGCAAAGTGCCGCGGTTTGGGACTGTGGAGTTACCATCGGCGAGCCCAAATGCATGCCGGATTCGACAAGTTTCAAGGTGACGTCGATTGCGGATGGTTGGGAAACCAACAGCCATATTCATGTCTTTGATCACAATGCTCTCGTGGAGTGGCTTGGAGCCGGCAGCCGGGCGTGGCAAATTCTCGCGGGCTTTTGGGCCGCTCTGCAGGTAATCGGTTACGGCGGGATGGCCGGCTATTTCAAGTATGCATGGCGATTTGGACTGTTCTTCATCTTCCCGTTTCTGATGATGATCCTCGGCTTCTCGCTCAGCGCAACGATCGCTGTCATCCCGGTTGGAATGGAATTGCCGGCCCCTCATCTCTTCTGGAGCGTGGGGTTGGCGTCGTGCTTCTTCATCTTCGCGTTCCTGCCCGTTGCCGAGCGCTTCTACACATTGCATCTCTTCGCGGACTGGCGCATGGCGGTAGCGCTCGCTCGCATGAGCCATGCGGAATTCAATGAATGGCTCGATCGCTGTGCTGTGGCAGCGCGTGCCGCTTTGTCGGAATCGGCGGATGAATACGTGATCTCGTCTCACAGCATGGGTTCGAGCGTTGCCGCGCATGTGATCGGGCGCCTTCTCGAGGAACAACCAGATGTCTTCCGCGATAAGAGAGTAGTGTTCGCAACGCTCGGGTCGGCGCTTCTGCAATGCGCGCTATTGCGCCCGGCGAAATTGTTGCGGTCACGAGTGGGCTTGATCGCCCGCTGCGAGAACATCCATTGGCTCGACGTCCAGTGCCTGACGGATGCAATTCACTTCTACAAGGTGCCGGTCGTGGCCGTTTGCGGACATGGCGATCTACGCCCTGCCAAGATGGTGTTCATCCGCGTCAAGCAAATGCTGACGGTCGAACATTACCGCAAGATCAAAAAGGACTTTCTGCGCGTGCACCGACAGTATGTCCTGGGGTCGGATCTGCGGGCGCCGTTTGATTTCACGCTGCTGACGGCCGGCCCACGCTCGGCACTCGTGCTTGCCGAGGCCGGCTACAGCAAAATGCCCGGCTTCTAACCGGGCATTTTGCGTTCGATATCAATCGGGTGCCGATGTCTGCAGGGCCAGGGCGTGCAATATGCCGCCCATGTTACCCTTAAGAGCCTCGTAGACCATCTGGTGCTGCTGCACGCGGCTCTTTCCGCGAAATGCTTCGGCGACGACCTCGGCAGCATAATGGTCGCCGTCACCAGCGAGATCTCGGATGGTCACCCTGGCGCCGGGGATGCCGGCTTTGATCATGTCTTCGATATCACCGGGTTTCATAGGCATGATCGTTACTCCTTGCGCATTATTCCGTGGCAGCGAGTGTGCCATGGCCTTCCATGTAATCAGGGAACCATGATTCATGGGCGTCGCGCAATTGCTGAATCGGCAGCGTCAGCAGATCGTCGACCACGAGCTTGTCGCCTTCAACCGTGCCGAGGCGGCGGAACGGGACACCCGCACCTTCGGCATTTGCGCAGACGAAGCTCGCAACGTCCGCCGGCACCGTCAGGACATAGCGGGCCTGATCCTCGCCGAACAGCAACGCGTGTGGTGCACCCCTGCATTCATTGAGGCTAATCTTGAGGCCCTTGCCTGACGCCATCGCCATTTCGGCGAGAGCAAGGACGAGGCCGCCGGAAGAGATGTCGTGGCAGGCGGTTGCCTGGCCATTACGGATGACCGAGCGTACGAAGTCGCCATTGCGGCGCTCCGCAAAGAGATCGACCTCAGGGGCCGGGCCTTCAATGGTGCCAACGATATCCCGCAGATAGGCCGACGAGCCGAGATGGCTGCCGTCCGTACCGATCATGATGACCTTGTCGCCATTGGAGGCGCTGCCGATACGCGCCATCTTCTTCCAGTCAGGCAGAAGACCGACGCCGGCGATCGTCGGGGTCGGCAGGATCGCAACGCCATTGGTTTCGTTATAGAGCGAGACGTTACCCGACACGATCGGGAAATCGAGGACGCGGCAGGCTTCGCCGATGCCTTTTACTGCCAGGACGAACTGCCCCATGATTTCCGGCTTTTCAGGATTGCCGAAGTTCAGGTTGTCGGTGGCCGCCAACGGCTCTGCCCCTGTGGCGGTGATATTACGCCAGCACTCTGCGACTGCCTGTTTGCCGCCTTCAAAAGGATCGGCCTCGACATAGCGCGGTGTGACGTCAGAGGAGAACGCGAGGGCTTTGGTCGGATGGTTCTCGACGCGAACGACGCCGGCATCGCCACCCGGAAGTTGGAGCGAATTGCCCTGGATCAGGGTGTCGTACTGTTCGTAGACCCAGCGGCGGCTTGATTGATTCGGAGAACCGACAAGCTGCAACAGCGCCTGACCGTAGTCTGCCGGTTCGGCCACGAGATTTGCGGGCAGGGGCGCGCGTTTATCCGACTCGCGCCACGGACGATCATATTCAGGCGCCTGGTCGCCGAGATCCTTGATCGGCAGGTTTGCAACTTCCTCGCCCTGATGAACCACGCGGAAACGAAGGTCGTCGGTCGTCTTGCCGACGATCGCGAAATCGAGGCCCCACTTGACGAAGATCGCCTTCGCGACGGCTTCCTTTTCCGGTTCCAGAACCATGAGCATGCGCTCCTGGCTTTCCGACAGCATCATTTCATAGGCCGTCATCTGCTCTTCACGCACCGGCACGGTATCGAGATCAAGGAGAATACCCAGATCGCCCTTGGCGCCCATTTCGACGGCCGAGCAGGTGAGGCCCGCAGCACCCATGTCCTGGATGGCAATAACGGCGCCGGTCTGCATCAGTTCGAGGCAGGCTTCCAGCAGGCACTTTTCGGTAAAGGGGTCACCGACCTGGACGGTCGGGCGCTTTTCGTCGATCGACTCGTCGAATTCGGCCGAAGCCATTGTCGCCCCGCCGACGCCATCGCGGCCCGTCTTTGCGCCGAGATAGACGACCGGCAGGCCGACGCCCTTGGCTTCTGACAAGAAGATCGCGTTCGACTTTGCGAGGCCAGCCGCGAAGGCGTTGACCAGGATGTTGCCATTGTAGCGGGCGTCGAATTCGACTTCGCCGCCGACCGTGGGCACACCGAAGGAATTACCATAACCGCCGACACCCGAGACGACACCGGAGACGAGGTGACGAGTCTTCGGATGGTCCGGCTCGCCGAAGCGCAGCGCATTCATTGCAGCGATCGGGCGTGCACCCATGGTGAAGACGTCGCGCAGAATGCCGCCGACGCCGGTTGCCGCGCCCTGATACGGCTCAATGTAGGAGGGGTGGTTGTGGCTCTCCATCTTGAAGACAACGCAGTCGCCATCATCGATATCGACCACACCGGCATTCTCGCCGGGCCCCTGGATGACGCGCGGGCCTTTGGTCGGCAGGGTACGCAACCACTTCTTGGAGGATTTATAAGAGCAGTGCTCGTTCCACATCGCCGAAAAGATGCCGAGCTCCGTGAAGGTCGGTTCGCGGCCGATCAGGTCCAATATCCGCTGATACTCGTCTGGCTTCAGGCCATGGGCGGCAATCAGTTCGGAGGTGATCGGGCGGGTATTGGAAATGGTCATGAGCTCTCGGAAGTCCCTGCCGTTGCGCGATTGCGGTGTCTTTAGCCTAACTGGATGGAACGCGCGACAGGAAAATGCCCGCTGTTAACAGACAGCGGGCACCGAATGGTAACTACCATGGTAGCTTAGAACTTGTAGCCGACCTGAATACCGGCGCGCGTCATGCCGTTGGAAATTCGATCGCCATTCAGATTCCCTCATCCGACTCGCGTCAGGGTCCGTCTGAATTCGTAGCATCGATCGGGGCTTGATAAAGCGAGTTTGAGAGGGGCTTGGGCCTTTTACTTCGGATGTGCGGCTAATCTAGCGCAGTCTCAGATCTCACCGTCATAACCCGCGCCGCCGCTTTCTAGCAGGCGTCGCAATGTCGTGAGGCCCGCAACCAAATCGTCGCGGTTTCGGGGCGAGGAGAAGCCTACTCGAACGCGATGATAGACTTTCTCGGCTCGCGCAGCCTTGAATTCGTCCTCGTCGTCGATCAGCACTCCCTCTCCGTAAGCAGCGTTCTTGAACGTTCCCGACAGCCAGGGATCCGGCAGCTTCAGCCACAGGAAGGGGACATGCGGATGCGATACGAAGTCGTATCCTTGCAACTGCTCCCGTGCGAGACGCTCACGGACGGCGAGTTCCACCGTGCTGGCCTTACGGATTTCGTGCGCCTGACCGCTCTCGACGAGACGCGCGCAAGCCTCGGCCAGAATGAATGGTAGTCCGCCGGTGATCATCTTGTGTGTCACCTTGATCCGCTGAGCAAAATGCGGCGGGCAGGCGACCCAGCCGCCCCGCACGCCGGCAGCCACCGATTTCGAAAGGCCACTGATCAGGAACGTGCGATCGGGTGCGAGCGACGCAAGCAAGGGGTTTTCGTCGCCAGTCATACCACCGTAGAGATCGTCTTCGATTAGCCAGACACCGTGGCGGCGCGCTATCTCGGCGACGCGTGCCCGGCGCTCGTGCGGCATCGTCGCCAGGGTGGGATTGTGCGCGGTCGGCATGAGGAATGCGAGCTTTGGGTGCTGCTGAAGGCACAGGCGCTCGAAGTCATCAGGAATCACGCCATTTTCGTCGGACTCGACGGTGATCGTACGGCGGCCGAGAATACGTGCGCTGCGGCTCACCTGCGTATAGCTCAACTCTTCGAAGACGATCTTGTCACCGGGCGACGACACCGCTGAGATGACGGCGACAGCAGCCGCGTGGGCTCCAAGGGTAGGGACGATGTTTTCCGTTTCCGGCATCCAATCGTTTCTGGCGAGCCAACGCCGGCCGGCCGCGTACCAGTTCTTGGGAAACACACGCGAATAGGACGAAATCTCGGAGAGCTGCTCCTCGCCGATCGCGGCAAGAACACTGCCGATAATCTTGCCCTGGCCAAGATCCGGCGCAGCCGTGGTGTCGAACCGTATCTTACCGGCGGGCGCATCGATCGGGCGTGTTCCGCCGAGCGCAACCGTCAGCGGGTCCGGTTGATTCCCGGGTGCTGTCTCGGCGCGATCGAGCACGTAAGTGCCGCGGCCGACTTCTCCGGCGACGAGGCCGCGCTCGTGCACGAGCGCATAGGCTCGGCCGATTGTCCCAATTGTTACGCCGATATCATAGGCGAGGTTTCGTTGCGGCGGCAATTTGCTGCCAGCTGCCAAGGTGCCACTGGCTATGGCTGATTCAATGCTGTCCGCGATCCGGAGGTAAACCGGGCCTGAGCCGCGCGAAACATCTGGGAGCCAATTTGTCATCATGACAATTATCTATATTGTCACCCTCCATACGTCAACATTATCTCCACGACAGATACAATTCATTTGGAGAATGATATGTCTGTCGTTCCAGAAAGCGAGACCCGGATTGCATCTCTACCTTCCGGGGTGCAATCGATTCAATACCGTGTTTCGCGAGAGTTGCCTTTTGGCCGGGCAGTGCTTCAATCCACATGGCGATGGCTCTTATATCGACATGAGAAACGGCAAAGCCGTAGGGCTCTGCTCGATCTGACGGATGACGCGCTGTTAGATATTGGCGTCACGCGTGCGGACGCGCGTAAGGAAGCCGGCAAGTCGTTCTTTTGGGACTGATCAGCCGCAGGCCTTGTTGCCCGAGGCCCAGCGGGTGACATCGTTGACAATGCGCGGTCCGGTGGCGCTTTGCATCATCGGACCAAAGGCGTCGAGCTTTGAGGGATTGCCTTCCGCTTGAACGACGAGCAACGGGCGGCTCTCGGGGCTTCCCTTGTGCACGACGAGAATGCGAGGGCGACCGGAAAAGGAATTCAATTCCGGCGCCAGCCTGTATGCGGCGAAGGCCGCGTCGCCGGATTTGAACCAGCAGGAGTTCGCCCCAAGAGCAACGCGCTCCATGGTAGACAGCGCGCTGCGGTCAGGACCCTTCGCCGGCGTATTCGATTGGCAGGACGCAACCAGCGCCGCGGTTGCGGCAATCGCGAAAACACGTGTCGTCGTAAGGCGAGGGCGCATCAACTTGCTCCAATGGATCGGATGAATGGCCTCTTACGTGCCGAAGGTTAAGCAGCGATTACCTCGAGAGCAGAAGCGAACAGGCCACGGCCGTCGGAACCGCCATGTGCTGCTTCGATGAGGTTTTCCGGGTGCGGCATCATGCCGAGGATGTTGCCTTTGTCGTTCATAACAGCGGCAATATCGTTGAGGGAGCCGTTCGGATTGGTGCCTTCCGCATAGCGGAAAACGACCTGGCCGCTGCCTTCGATCGTTGCCAGGGTCTCGGCATCGGCGAAGTAGTTGCCGTCGTGATGGGCGACTGGGCTACGAATGATCTGGCCCTTGGAATAGGCGCGGGTGAAATCGGTGTCTGCGTTGACAACTTCGAGCTTGATCTCACGGCAGACGAACTTGAGGGAGGCATTACGCATCAGCGCGCCGGGAAGCAGACCGGCCTCGAGAAGGATCTGGAAGCCGTTGCAGACTCCGAGAACCTTGACGCCCTTGTTTGCCTTTTCGATGATTGCCTGCATGACCGGCATGCGCGCAGCGATGGCACCGCAACGGAGGTAGTCGCCATAGGAAAAGCCGCCGGGGATGACGATGAGGTCGACGTCTGGAATGTCCGTCTCCGTTTGCCAGATGGTCACCGGCGCGTGACCGGAGATTTTCGTCAGTGCAGCGATCATGTCGCGATCGCGATTGAGACCCGGAAGTTGAACGACGGCTGATTTCATGAGTGCGACTAAAACCTTGTTTGTGCTTCTGCAAGTTCTCGAAGGACGAGACGCTTTTCAATTCGCTCCAGCCGGCCTTCATGCCGGCCGAGGACGCCGTAAATACTATGTATTTCCTGCTGCATCGAGGTCATCGTGTCGCGCATGCAGTGCATTTCGCTCCGGATTTCGTCGAGTGATGCATCCAGCGTATCGATGTGCTCGTGCATTTTCGTCAACAACTCAAGCACGAGCTCTTGCGTCAATTCAGCCATCGAGTGCGCTCCACGACTAGGTTAGTCGACGGAAATATTATAGTTCTCGATCACCGTATTTGCGAGGAGTTTTTCACACATTGCCTTGAGGTCACTCTCCGCTTTCGCCTTGTCAGCGCCTTCGAGTTCGACGTCAAAAACCTTGCCCTGACGAACATGGCCCACACCATCGAAGCCGAGTGCGCCAAGGGCGCCCTCGATTGCCTTGCCCTGCGGATCGAGAACGCCGTTCTTCAGCGTGACGGTTACACGAGCCTTGATCACTTTATCGTCCCTGTCTTTGCTTAGCCTGAAAGTCTTACTTCACGAGCACCGGACCGGTGCCGCGCACAGGTTCGTTCTCGTTGATGATGCCGAGGCGGCGCGCAACTTCCGAATAGGCTTCGAGAAGTCCACCCATGTCGCGGCGGAAGCGGTCCTTGTCCATCTTTTCGCGGGTATCGATATCCCAAAGACGGCAGGAATCCGGCGAGATCTCGTCGGCCAGGATAATGCGCATCATGTCGCCTTCATACAGGCGGCCGCATTCGATCTTGAAATCGACAAGCTGGATGCCGACGCCGAGAAAGAGACCGGTCATGAAGTCGTTGACGCGGATGGCGAGCGCCATAATGTCATCGAGCTCGGCGGGGTTGGCCCAGCCAAATGCCGTAATGTGCTCTTCGGAGACCATTGGATCGTCGAGCGCGTCGGACTTGTAGTAAAACTCGATGATCGAGCGCGGCAGCACTACGCCTTCTTCGATGCCGAGGCGCTTCGACAGCGAGCCCGCGGCAACGTTGCGGACGACGATCTCAAGCGGGATCATTTCCACTTCGCGGATCAACTGCTCGCGCATGTTGAGACGGCGAATAAAGTGCGTCGGAATCCCGATCTTGTTCAGATGGCTGAAGATGTATTCCGAAATGCGGTTGTTCAGGACGCCCTTGCCATCGATGACTTCGTGCTTTTTCTTGTTGAAGGCGGTGGCATCGTCTTTGAAGAACTGGATCAGCGTGCCCGGCTCCGGGCCCTCATACAGAATCTTTGCCTTGCCCTCGTAAATACGGCGGCGACGGTTCATTGCAATTGTTCTCTATCGTTGGCGCTCTTGGGATAGCGCGAGTGGATCGATCTCGTGGCGTCCCCTTAAAGGAAAAGCGAGGGTTTCACAATCCGCCTGTCACTCCTTCCCCGGAATCCGGATTGCCGGAGTGCCGCTAAGAGAATCGAAGACTTTCTGCGAAGGAGTTTACAGGTTTTTTGCGATCAACGGAATGTGAGCCGCCCCCATCGAGGCAGTCATGCAGACCTTTATCTTTGGCCGGAGCCGTTGACCGACTTGCGCAGATCCTGCTGGAGGCCCCTGGCAGGGCCTTCCACGCCCCGCCAGGACGCTGCTCGTACGAAAGGAGCTATCTGCATCGCGGGCATGGGACGGGCCAGCGCATAGCCCTGAAGCATATCGCAGCCGAGGTCGTAGAGAATGCGGACGTGATCCATCGTCTCGACGCCCTCGGCCGTGACCAGAATGTTCAGCGAGCGGCCGATATCGATGATCGAACGGACCAGTTTTCGCTGCTCTGCCGAATGCGGCAGCATGCGGATCAGTTCGCGGTCGATCTTCAAGGTCTTGGGGCTCAGCTTCAAAAGGCTGACGATCGACGCGTGGCCCGTGCCGAAGTCATCGATCTCGATATCGATGCCGAGCCGGCGCAGGTGCCGGAGGTTGGCGATCACAGCATCGTCGCAGTCGTCCAGCGAGATCGATTCCAG
The DNA here is from genome assembly GCF_024808055.1 of Rhizobium sp. BK176. Taxonomy (NCBI): domain Bacteria; kingdom Pseudomonadati; phylum Pseudomonadota; class Alphaproteobacteria; order Hyphomicrobiales; family Rhizobiaceae; genus Rhizobium; species Rhizobium sp. BK176. The sequence goes on from NZ_JANUBV010000014.1 coordinate 132,363, forward strand.
CAGTTCAAATGAAATCGTCCGAGGTTCGATCTTCAGGCCACGAAGCTTCTTCGCGAGGTTCGGATCTGCGAGACGACGTGACGAGACGTTGACTGCGATCTTGGGGATGCGGAGGCCTTCATCCGTCCATCGCTTGCGATCAGCCAGCGCCTGCTCGAGGATAAGGCCGTCGATCGTCGAGACAACATCCAGATCCTCGGCGATCGCGAGGAAGCGATCGGGCGCCAGCAAACCATGTTCCCGATGCTGCCAGCGCGCCAGGGTCTCGACGCCAGCAACTTCTAGCGTTCGGGCATGGAACTGCAACTGGTAAAACGGAACAAACTCGCCGCGTTCGAGGCCCAACAGGATTTCATCAGCCAAGCGCTTGCTGGCGATGATGCGCCGCCGCTCATCGGTCGAGAAGAATTCGTGCCGGTTGCGGCCGCCACTCTTGGCGCGGTAGAGGGCAATATCTGCATTCAGCAGAAGCTGCTTGGCGTCGAGTGTCGGGCCGCTATCCGTCGCAATGCCGATGCTTGCGCCGAAACGGCAATCGTGACCCTCGTAACGTATAGGCTTGCAGAGTTCGCGAATGATGCGCTCAGCGAGATTGGAGATTTTCTTTGGGGTGACGTCCAGCGTGCATAGGACGACGAATTCGTCGCCGCCAATACGAGCGACGAAATCGGTGGAACGGACATTTCTCTTCAATACCTGCGCGGCATGCTTCAACATCGCATCGCCGGCGCGGTGGCCAAGCGTATCGTTGATCTGCTTGAAGCGATCGAGATCGATGTGGAGGATTGCGAGCGTCAGCCCCGTGCGGCGACATTCGGTCGAACGTTCGTCCAGCATCCGGTCCAGATATCGGCGATTGGGTAGCTCGGTGAGATAGTCATGCAGAGCCAGATGCTCGATGTTCTCCTTGGCGCTTTCGAGTTCCTTGTTGCGGGCTTCCGCGAGATCCTTGGCGCGCTGCAACTCGTTATTGAGCCGAACTTCGGCAGTGACATCCCAATTCGCACCGATCAGCTTGCGACGTCCGTCGCTGTCAAGAAAGAAAGCAGCCTTTGCGCGAATGACGCGCTCGATACCGTCCTGCCTGATGATGCGGAACTCGTGCTCGAAATCCGTGTTGTTGGCGACGCTGTCATTGATCGTTGCCAGCACGCGCTCACTGTCGTCGGGATGCAGCGAAGCCTCCCAGGCGTTGCCGGTGTTCGCCGGTGACGTGTCTGCAATGCCGTAGATCGCCAGAAGGCGGTCGTCCCAATCGACTGTGCCGTTTTCGATGTCCGCCTCGAAGACGCCGATGTTGGAGATATCGAGGGCGAGATCGAGGCGCCGCGACACGTGCGCGAGCCGCTCTTCCGCCTCCTTGCGCTCGGTGATGTCCGTATCGGTGCCGACGAGCCGGGCAGGGGCACCGGTTTCGTCCCATTCGACACAGGCGCCACGGCATTCAATCCAGATCCAATGGCCGTCTCTATGCCTCTCGCGATACTCGAAAATCTGATAATCCGGGTCGCCGGCATTCTGACGATCGATAGCCTTTACGACGAATTCCCGATCGTCCGGGTGGATGAGCTCGATCCACGCATCATAGTCGCCGTCGGCTTCCTCATCGGGCGCCATGCCGCGCATGACTTTCCACGTGTCGGAATAATAGCGCTTGCCAAGACGAAGATTGTGATCCCAGACGCCGAGGCCCGATCCCACAAGAGCGTAGTTCCAGCGGCTCTCGCGCTCCGAGAGTTCAGCACCATTCTGCGGCGCCATGCTGCCGTCAAACGCTGCAGCTTTGACCTTGGCTTTAGATTTGGCCCGTTTATCGGGAGTTGCTTGCTTCAAACTGCATACTCGCTCTTTTAGCGTGTATATATTTTGCATTTATTGAATTAAACAGCCCTTAATGTCGCCAAAATAATAATAATGTGAAAACAAAGGCTTAGCCGCACCTTCATCGCGCGACTACTGGGACGCGGCTAATTTTTCCAAAGTCTGCCTACACTTGCACGGCGGCACCCTATATCGCCCGGATCGGGGGGGGAGGAAGTGACATGTCTCCAGAATGGCCGATGTTCATACTGCAATGCATCGTTCTCGTGGGCCTGGCGGGCGTTCTCTTCATTCGCGGCGAGGGCGATTAGCCGACAATCAGCCGCCATGGTGCTTGTTTCCGCGACGCGTCTCCTCGCGCCGCTGCCGATCTCATTGATGCTACCCCGGCAGGGCGGCTAGGCTATGGCTTCAAGCGGCTGAGAAACTGCGCAAACACCATGGTGCCTTCCGGCCAAGGGCCGTGGCCGGACTCGCTGTTGATGTGGCCGGCTTCCCCGGCGTCGATGAGGAGTGATCCCCAGCTTGCAGCGATATCATCAGCATGCTCGTAACTGCCGAAGGGATCGTTGCGACTGGCGATCGTAAGAGTGGGAAACGGAAGGGGATCGCGCGGGTACGGGCCGAACGTCATCAGATGCTTTGGCCGTATGGCCGGATTCGCGACGTCGGGCGGTGCGACGAAAAATGCCCCGGCAACCTTGTTGCGAAAATGCGGAATGGCATGGATAGCCGACGGGATGCCGAGCGAATGCGCCACGAGAACCACCGGCTGCGTCGCGGCATTGACTTCTTCGGCGATGCGGCGAACCCAATCGTCGCGGACCGGCTTCGACCATTCCGCCTGTTCGACGCGGCGAGCCGTACTGAGCTTGGCCTCCCAGCGGCTTTGCCAGTGGTCGGGACCGGAGTTCGTGTAACCGGGGATGATGAGAATTTCGGCGTCTGAAGCTTTCATGATCGCCGGATTTGAGAAAGCTTGGCTGCGATGTCAAGGGAGGGTGGGACAAGGCCGCCGAAATTTGTTATGTTTTTCGGCAGTGCCGGTTGCGTCTCGTATCGGCGTCGTCGCCGATCCTTTCGCTGCCGGCCATCTTGGCTGAGGAGGAGAAAGCCATGACGGCATTCCATGTTATGTCGGGTGCGAGCGATGTCTACACACGCCCGGTCGTCAACAAGATCAGCGTTGCAGATGTCTTCGATGCGCTACGGCGCGGGCTCGATGATTTTCGAGAAAAACCATCCCACTATGTCTTTCTATGCCTGATGTATCCTATCGCCGGGATTTTTCTTGCGCTCGCAACCTCGAGTGCCAACCTCCTGCCGATGATTTTTCCGCTTATCTCGGGTTTCGCGCTGATCGGTCCGATTGCCGCGATTGGCCTCTATGAGATCAGCCGCAGGCGTGAAGCCGGTATGGACACCTCCTGGACGCATGCGATCGAAGTAACGAGATCGCCGGCGTTCCCATCGATCATTGCCGGCGGATTGCTGCTGTTCGGCTTCTTCATTGTCTGGCTGGTCGCCGCGCAGACACTTTATGCCAACGTCTTCGGCGACGTCTTCCCTCGCTCGGTCTCGTTGTTCTTCTCGGAGATCTTCGACACCCCTGAGGGATTGCAGCTAATCATGTGGGGACATGTTCTCGGTCTCGGCTTTGCCATCGTCGTTCTCGCCACGACCGTCGTGACCTTCCCCTTGTTGCTGGATCGAGACGTCGGGCTCGTCTGCGCGATGGAAACTTCCGTCAGGGCGACTGTCGCCAATCCGATCCCTGTGTTGAGCTGGGGCCTGATCATCGCTGTTTCGCTCATTGTCGGTACGATCCCGTTGTTCGTTGGGCTGGCGCTGGCGATGCCAATCCTCGGTCACGCCAGCTGGCATCTTTACAGGAAGCTTGTCGCGCCACCGGTGGTCTGAAAACCAAAAGACCGGGAACTGCTAGCCTCCCTTGGAGTTTCGCTGAGGCGGATACCGAGGGAGGTTAGATATGGCTACACCGCAACATCTGTTTACCCGCTTTGCCAGCAAGACGTCCGAATGGGCAGGCCGGCCGGCAACGTTCGTGCTTGCCGTCGTGCTGGTCGCAGCCTGGGCAGGGACCGGCCCAGTTTTCGGGTTCTCCGAGACTTGGCAGCTTGTCATCAATACCGGCACGACCATCATCACGTTCCTGATGGTCTTTGTACTGCAGAATGCCCAGACACGGGACGCTCGGGCTGTACAGGCCAAACTCGACGAAATCATTCTCACCAGTCACGCGGAAAACCGCTTCATCGGCATCGAGCATCTTGACGAAGAGGACCTGCAACATCTCGATCGCCTCGTCGCCAAGGCGGCGAAAGGCGCTCGCAACGAACGGTCAGCAAGATCGTCGAATACCGAGACTGACACTGACGAGGCGAGCGACGACAGCGCATCGACAAAGTCTACAAGAGCGAAACGAAAAACGGCGCCTGCGAAGGCGCCGACTCATTGATCCAACTCAGGCGGCGCCGAAGACGCGCCGGAAGATCGTATCCACATGTTTTGTGTGGTAGCCGAGGTCGAACTTTTCTCGGATTTCTTCCTCGGACAACGCAGCCCGGACCTCTGCATCGGCCAGTAGCTCCTCGAGGAAGTCCTTGCCTTCCTCCCAAACCTTCATCGCGTTGCGCTGAACGAGTCGGTAGGCATCTTCACGCGACACGCCCGCCTGCGTCAGCGCCAGAAGCACGCGCTGGGAATGCACGAGGCCGCGGAACTTGTCGAGATTCTTCATCATGTTGTCAGGATAGACGACGAGCTTCTCGATGACACCCGCCAGCCGGTTCAGGGCGAAGTCGAGCGTGATCGTCGTGTCGGGCCCAATGGCGCGCTCGACGCTGGAATGGCTGATATCGCGCTCGTGCCAGAGGGCAACGTTTTCCATGGCCGGAACAACCGACATCCGGACCAGCCGCGCCAGACCTGTGAGGTTTTCGGTCAATACCGGATTACGCTTGTGCGGCATCGCGGAAGAGCCTTTCTGGCCAGGCGAGAAGTATTCCTCAGCCTCCAGAACTTCCGTGCGCTGCATGTGACGGATCTCGATCGCGACGTTTTCTATGGAGGACGCGATCACGCCGAGCGTAGCGAAGAACATCGCGTGCCGATCGCGCGGAATGACCTGTGTCGAAACGGGTTCTGGAAGCAGGCCGAGCTTGGCGCAAACGTGTTCCTCGACCCGCGGGTCGATATTGGCGAAGGTGCCGACTGCGCCAGAAACCGCGCCGGTGGCGATTTCGGCACGCGCGGCCACGAGACGCGCGCGGTTGCGGCTCATCTCGGCGTAGAAGCGCGCCAGGGTCAGCCCCATGGTCGTTGGCTCGGCATGAATGCCGTGGCTGCGCCCGATGCGGATGGTGTCCTTGTGTTCAAACGCACGTGCCTTCAATGCCGCAAGCACCCGGTCCATGTCGGCGAGCAGGATGTCAGCCGCGCGCACGAGCTGGATATTCAGCGTGGTGTCGAGAACATCCGAAGAGGTCATCCCCTGATGGACGAAGCGGGCATCAGGGCCGACGATTTCAGAAAGGTGCGTCAGGAAGGCGATGACGTCGTGCTTGGTGACGGCTTCGATTTCATCGATGCGCGCAACATCGAACGTGGCGGCACCACCGCGTTCCCATATCGTCTTGGCGGCGGATTTCGGAATGACGCCCAGTTCGGCGAGCGCATCGCAGGCGTGAGCCTCGATCTCGAACCAGATGCGAAATTTGGTCTCAGGCGACCAGATGGCGACCATCTCAGGTCGGGAGTAGCGCGGGATCATGGCTTCCTGCTTTCGTTCATAAAGGGAATGCTGGCGCCCCTGTAGCAAAGACAGGCGGCAATCTCAACGCATCCGTTTTGCAAGCGCAAAGCTGGTGCCGAAAAGGCAGACAAGGCCGAGCGGAAGAAACAGCCGCAGCCCCAGCACCGCGAACTGATAGACGGCGCTGGCGCCGGTAAAGGCGAATTGAAATACCCATGTCAGAGATCCGAATGGCGCATGCCATGCGGAGTAGAAGACACGGTAGTCCATGGCAAAGAGAAAGGCTGTCATCAGAATGGTGCCGGCGGCCAGTGCTACGAAGAATGCGGCAAAGCGTGTCTCCAGGGATCGTCGATGCGCAAAGAAGCGCGCCAGAGGCAACACGAATGGCCATGCCAGCAAACCGCCCGCAAAGTAGAGTATTGCGAGGTCGCGGACATGCGCCGTCTCCATCCCGTTCCTGAGATAGAGGGCGGCCATTGCCGATATCAGCATCTGCGTGCCCCAGAGGGGAGCGCCGACAAAGAGCTCGGGGAAAGATGGGCGAGCCGCCTTCAGCCGCTCGGAGATCAAAGACGGCCTGCTTTCGTCACGACTTCGATTTGCCTTCCGCGGCAGCCCGCAGCGCACTGATCGCTGCCTTGTAGGACTCCACCGAGCCTCCCTTGAAAATCGCCGACCCTGCCACGAGAACGTTGCCGCCGGCCTTGCCGATGACCGGCGCGGTTTCTACCGTCACGCCACCATCCACCTCAAGATCGATCGGCCTATCACCGATCAGTGACCGTGCGGCGGCAATCTTGTCGGCCATGGCAGGAATGAATTTCTGCCCACCGAAACCGGGGTTGACGGACATGATGAGGATCAGGTCAACGTCATCGAGTACGTTCTCGATCGCCGAAAGTGGCGTCGCTGGATTGATCGTCACGCCGACTTTCTTGCCGAGCCCTCGGATAGTCTGAAGCGAGCGGTGGAGATGTGGACCGGCTTCGGCGTGGACGGTGATGCGGTCGCAGCCAGCCTTTGCGAATGCCTCGAGATACGGATCGACCGGCGCGATCATCAAATGGCAATCGAATACGGCATCCGTGTAGGAGCGCAACGACTTGATCACGTCGGGGCCGAAAGAGATGTTCGGGACAAAGTGACCGTCCATAACGTCGAGGTGGATCCAGTCGGCTCCAGCCGCGGTTACATCGCGTACTTCCTGGCCGAGCTTGGCGAAGTCGGCAGCAAGGACCGATGGCGCGATCCGAATGGGCGTGGTCATTGTAATCTCTCCCTAAAACTCATGCCGAAGCGCACGACGCTACTCGATCGGTGTACTTGCCGGGACGAACGAACCGGCCTGCCACTGCAGCAGGCGGTATGGGTTGTCGGCCAGTTCGTGGCCGGCATTGAAAGCAATTTTCCCGATGACAGTTTCGAAGGCTGTTCCGCCAATGTGCTGGGCGATCGGCCTGTCATCCGCGCCAGCATCGCTGGCCGCCTTCGTCGCGATTTCCACGGCCGCATAGGCAGGCAGCACATAGCCTTCAGGCTCGACACCGCGCGCTCGGAACGAGTCGACCACAGCCTTTGCCTCCGGGCGCGCCGCGTAGTCGGGCAGGGCGACGGCGAGAACGCCATCCGCCAGCGCGAGCGGCTGGTCGGCAGCCTGCATTGCGTCACCACCCAGAATATCGAGGTGGATTTTCTCGGCCGCAGCATCCCGTGCGATGACCGCAACGTCGCTACGGTCTCCACCGACGAAGACCTTAGTCGCCCCGGCCTTCCGAAGCCGTCGCACGAGCGCGACCTGTTGCTCCTGGCCGGGTCGATATGTGTCGGTAAAGACCGGCTTGAGACCCTTTTCCTCGAGCGCATTGCGGATCGCTTCCGTCAGTTCGCGACCATGGATAGTTCCATCCTCGATCAGCGCGATCGGCGCGGCGGCCCACTCGCGCAGGATTACGTCGATGATCTTTTCTGCCTCGGCTCCATCGGCAGGCGCAAGCCGGTAGAGTGGCCAGCCGTTCTTCAGCGCATCTTCCATAAGGATGCGCGAACGCACAGAGACGGTGATCGCCGGGATATTTGCGTCCTTCAGCTTCGGCAGCGCGCCTTCAAGAGTCTCGCTGCAGAGAAAGCCCACGGCAACCTGAACCTTGGCATTGATCAGGGCATCGGCGATCGCTGCACCGCTGTTTTCCGCGCACGTCTCATCGATCGTGACGATCGTGTCGCCGTCCTGCTGGACCTTGGCACTCGCACCGGCGATGATCTGAGCACCAATTGGCGCGAGATTGCCATTCTGCGGCGCTACGATACCAACGATTAGGCCGGCAGCATGGCATTCTCCGGCCGCAAGGAGCAGCATCGGCAGAAGTGCTAGGCCACGCAAAGTATTCATTAAAGATGCCGGTTCCTGTCGTTTGTCTGCTCTTTTATCCGTCCGGCATCGATCGTCAAAGAAAAACGCACAATGAGGAAGCTTTTCGCCCGGCTTTTGTAGAAAACGTAAGAGATCACCTTCATATTAAAGGAAACGACAACCCGGCAATGCCGGATGGAGAATGCATTTGTTGAACAAACAACCGATCGATCCGCGCCTCTACCGGGATGCGATGAGCCGCTTTGGGGGCCATGTGCAACTCGTGACGACGGCAATCGGCGAGGAGCGCCGCGGCGTGACGATCACCGCCGCTTGCTCCGTATCGGATGACCCTGCGACCGTTCTGGTATGCTTGAACAACAGCAATCCGAAGAATGACATTTTCTTCCGGAGCGGCATCTTTGCGTTGAATACGCTGGCGGCGCACCATCAGGCGCTTGCTGATGCCTTTTCCGGCCGCGCCCAACTGACAAACGACCAACGGTTCCAGACGGGCGCCTTCGACAGGCTCGTGACCGGGGCGCCCGTTCTTCGCGATGCGCTTGCCTCCTTCGATTGCCGTGTAAGCGAGATCAAGGAAATGTCGACGCACCACATCATTTTCGGTGAGGTCGTAGCCGTCCGCTACAACGAGGCGAAGCCTGCGCTTGTCTATATGAACCGCGACTATCACACGCTATAACTTCCCGAAATGGGAGGAAACATGTCGGATCAAGCTCATCCGCCGCTGCCGTCGTCGATCGACGAAACGATCGCGATGCTGGGCAATCAGAATTATCTGGCGGGGCGGGCCCTCGGTACGGTCCTTTTCCTGGCCCTGAAAATGAAGCGCCCCCTGTTCCTGGAGGGCGAGGCGGGCGTTGGAAAGACGGAGATCGCCAAGGTCCTGTCGAAGGCCTTGGGACGACCGCTGATCCGCCTGCAGTGCTACGAGGGGCTGGATATCGCCTCAGCCGTCTATGAGTGGAACTATCCGGCGCAGATGCTGGAAATCCGTCTCGCTGAAGCGTCCGGGCTTACCGACAGAAACAGGATCGAATCGGATATCTTTTCCGAGCGTTACCTGATCCGCCGGCCCGTGCTGCAGGCTCTATCCAGCGCGAATGGTCGGGCACCGGTATTCCTCATCGATGAACTCGACCGGACCGATGAGGCCTTCGAGGCCTTTCTGCTAGAGGTTCTTTCCGACTTTCAGGTTACGATCCCTGAGCTTGGCACGATCCGGGCGACCGAACCGCCGATTGTCATCATCACCACGAACCGGACGCGCGAGGTCCACGACGCCCTGAAGAGGCGCTGCCTGTATCATTGGGTTGATTATCCCGATGCTCCGCAGGAACTCGAGATCATTCGCCGGAAGGTGCCGGGCTGCAATGCCGCCCTGTCCGCCCAGATCGTCGCCTATGTGCAGCGGCTTCGGACGCTGGATCTCTTCAAGAATCCGGGGGTTGCCGAGACGATCGATTGGGCGACAGCGCTAACCGAACTCGATCGCCTGGCGCTCGATCCGGAAACGATCTCCGACACCATCGGGACGCTATTGAAGTATCAGGATGATATCGCTCGAATCCAAGGCAGCGACGGTGCGCGGGTGCTCGAAGACATCAAAAGCGAACTGCAGGCGGCTGGGTAACAAATGGATCCGAGAAGCGGGCAGGATGAGATCGTCGCTCCGCCTCCTCCGGTAGGCGGTCGATTCGCCGACAACATCGTTTTCTTTGCTAGAGCGCTCCGCAAGGCCGGCCTGAAGATCGGACCGGCGGCGATCGTCGATGCGATCGAGGCTGTCGAGGTGATCGGCATGGGATCGCGGGAGGAATTTCACGCCGCACTTTCTGCCGTTTTCGTCAAGCGCCACGAAGACAAACCGGTCTTCGACGAGGCGTTCCGCCTCTTCTGGCACTCGCGCGATCTCGTCGCAAAGATGATCGCGATGATGTCGCCCCGTGCGCCGGATACCCGTGACCGTGAAAAGGCGAAACCCGGCGCGAGCCGCGCTGCGGACGCGCTCCTTGGGAACCGAGAGAATGAGAAGCCGCCACGCGATGAACCTGACATCGAGATCGATGCGCGCTTCACCATGTCGGGCAACGAGGTCTTCCGACGTATGGACTTTGCCCAGATGTCCGCGATGGAGATTGCCGCTGCCAAGAAGGCGCTCGGGAAACTGCAGTTACCCCTGGACACGGTACGGACTAGGCGCTTCCGACCGTCGCATGTTCATTCGCGCGTCGATCCCCGCGGGACGATGCGGGCTGCCCTGCGCAGCGGAGCAGGGCTGATTTTGCCGCGCTATCGAGAGATTCGGGAGGTGCAGCCACCGTTGGTGGTTCTCGCCGATATTTCCGGCTCCATGAGCCAGTACACCCGCATTTTTTTGCACTTTCTGCACGTGCTGACGGAGAAGCGCAGGCGGGTTCATACCTTTCTATTCGGCACGCGGCTCACGAACGTCACCCGCCAGATGCGACACAAGGATCCTGACGAGGCGATGGACGAATGCGCCGCCGCCGTCAAGGATTGGTCCGGAGGAACGCGGATCGGCGAAACGCTGCAGGAATTCAATCGGCTGTGGGCTCGGCGCGTGCTCGGGCAGGGCGCTGTCGTTCTTTTGATCACGGACGGCCTGGAACGCGAAGGAACCGATTTGCTCTCGGCTGAGATGGATCGCCTGCACCGTTCCTGCCGGCGATTGATCTGGCTCAATCCTCTGTTGCGTTTCGACGGCTTCGAGCCAAGGGCGCGCGGCGTGCGCGCAATGCTGCCGCATGTTGACGAATTCCGACCGGTCCACAATCTATCATCATTGAACGATCTCGCAGCAGCACTCGGTGCAACCAGGTCGACAACATACGATCCGCGCCGGTACCTCGGAACATTGAAAGGCATCGCATGACGGGGACATCATTTGACCTTGATCCGTTGATGATGGCGGAAGCTTGGAGGAAAGCGGGGCGAGATGTCGCGGTAGCGACGGTAATCGAGACGTGGGGATCGGCCCCGCGGCCCGCCGGCAGCCATTTGGTGGTCGACCGCGACGGCAATTTCGAAGGGTCTGTTTCAGGAGGATGTGTCGAAGGCGCTGTCATCGCTGAGGCCCTGGACGTTATTGCCGAGGGCAAGGCGAAGATGCTCGAGTTCGGCGTCGCTGACGAGACCGCGTGGCGCGTCGGCCTTTCCTGTGGCGGCCGGATCCGGGTCTACGTCGAAAGGCTCGATTGATGGATGCCACAAATCTTGGACAGCTCAACGATGCGCGCCGGGCGCGCCGGGCCGCCATCCTGCTCACCGACCTCGAGACCGGCGACGATAGCGTCGTCCTCGAGGGGGATTCCGTCTCCCCTTCCTTTGGACTGGCCATCGAGGCTGCTTTTCGTTCGGGAAGGTCGACGTCGATCGAGGCCGATGGCCGCCGCTACTTTCTAAACGTGCATCTGCCACCGGCGCATATCGTCGTTATCGGCGCGGTACACATCAGCCAGATTCTGGCACAGATGGCATCTCTCGCCGGCTTCGATGTCCGGATTATCGATCCACGAACGGCTTTCGCCACGCCCGAACGGTTCCTCGGCATCGATTTGACCGCTGATTGGCCGGTGGACGCGCTCAAGGAGCGTCCGCTGGATGCCTATACGGCGCTTGTTGCCGTCACGCATGACCCGAAGATCGATGATTTTCCGATCACCGAGGCGTTGCGAATTGGCTGTTTCTACGTCGGTGCGCTCGGCAGTCGCAAGACGCACGCGGCTCGCCTGGGAAGACTGCGTGCCGAGGGCGTGGACGAGGCTGCACTTGCCAGGATCAGCGGACCCATTGGGCTCAATATCGGTGCAGCGAGCCCGGCGGAAATTGCGGTCGCCATTCTCGCTGAGATCGTCCATACGCTGCGGACCCGCGAAATATCACCTACCGGTGATAACAAATGAAATTCGGATCGTTTTCCATCGACGTTGCCGAAGGCGTGATTCTCGCCCATGCGGTGAAGCTTGCAGGCGGCAACCTGCCCAAGGGGCACAAGATCGAATCTGCCGACATTGAGCGGCTGATCGGCGAGGGTATCGAGCATGTGATCGCGGCACGCATCGAGCCCGGCGACATCGGTGAGGATGAGGCGGCAGGGCGACTTGCGGGAGCCGTCGCTCCTGATCACCTGCGCTTCTCGGAAGCGTCCACCGGGCGCGTGAATGTGTACTCGACCGTGGACGGCCTGTTCGTCGCGAACCGAAGCACCGTTGATCGGCTGAACAGGATCGATCCCGCCATCACGCTTGCCTGCCTGAATGACCACGTACCCGTCCGCAACGGGGACATGGTCGCAACGTTCAAGATCATTCCGCTCGCTGTTTCGGGCGCTAAGCTTGACATGGCCTGCGAAGTGCTGCGGGCCACATCCGCTTTCGAGGTCAAGCCCTTTGCCAGCCGATCGGTGTCATTGATCGCAACGGTACTGCCTTCGCTCAAGCCCACGGTGATGGACAAGACTGCGCGCGTGCTTTCTCGCCGGCTTACCGCATCCGGAAGTCAGCTTGTCAGAGAGGCACGGGTTGCGCACGATGTGGAGCCGGTCGCCGAGGCACTTCGGACAGCATCACGCTTGCCCGACGCCGCGGCGAAACTAATCATTCTTTTCGGTGCGTCTGCGGTCATTGATGATGAAGACGTGATTCCCGAAGCGATTCGACGGGCGGGAGGTGAGGTGGTGCAGGTTGGCATGCCTGTCGATCCAGGCAACTTGCTCGTGCTCGGACGTATAGGCGATGTGCCGGTGATCGGCGCGCCAGGTTGTGCACGCAGCCCCAAAGAGAATGGCTTTGACTGGGTGCTCGATCGGATCCTCGCGGGTGAGAAGCCGAGTGCGCTCGATATCAGCGGCATGGGCGTAGGAGGTCTCCTGATGGAAATCCAAGCACGGCCACGCCTGCGTGAAGCGGAAGCGCAAACGGCCCCGGCCGGCGAGGTCGTGATCGTGGTTCTCGCTGCTGGCAAGGCCAGCCGGATGGGCGAGGGCGGGCCGCACAAGTTGCTCGCTGAGTTTGATGGGGTGCCGCTCATTCGGAGATCCGTCATGACGGCGATCGGCAGTCAGGCATCGTCTGTCGTCGTAGTGACCGGCCACCGGAAGGACGCTCTGGAAGCGGCTGTATCCGGATTGAACATCACGACTGTTCACAATCCGGACTACGCCTCCGGTATGGCCTCGTCGCTCGCGACCGGATTTTCCGTCGAACAAGCGCGGAGCGCGGATGGTATCTTGGTCATGCTCGCTGATATGCCGGGTGTTTCCACTGGTGATCTCGATGCGCTAATCGGAGCATTCCGGCAATCGAGCGGCCAATCGATTATCCGGGCCGTGTCGGGCGGCAAGCGCGGCAATCCGGTGGTTCTGCCCAAATCGCTGTTCGATGCCGTCCTGAGGCTGGAAGGTGACGTTGGGGCCCGGCACATCATCGAAACCTCGGGAGTGCCTGTGGTCGATGTCGACATAGGGGACGCGGCGCATCTGGACGTGGATACGCCAGAGGCCGTGATCTCCGCCGGCGGAATTTTGAAGGGTTGAGGAATGGATTCGGCGGCGATCGAAGAGATGTTTCAAGGGCTTGGCCCCGTTACCATCAAGCGGATGTTCGGTGGCAAGGGCATCTATCATATGGGCCGGATCGTTGCGGTCGAGGTGCGCGGAGAAATGCTGCTCAAGGCCGACGAGCGGAGTGCTTCCGAGTTCGCGGCAGCGGGAGCCACGCAATGGGCCTATGAAGGGAAGAAGGGAAGCCCTGTGAAAATGCCATATTGGTCGATCCCGGACGATGCCTATGATGACCCTGATCTCATGGCGCGATGGGTACGGCTTGCCTATGAAGCGGCGCTCCGTGCGGAATAAGTCTTAGAGAAATTCGTCCGCGTTCAGCCGCTCCATGGCAGCGGTTGCAAAGGCGGAAAGCGGCCGCGGGAGGTCGGCACGACCGAACCACCCGAAGTCCGAGAGCTTTTCCGGCTCAGTAAGCTGCGGTTCGCCGTCAAATTCGGACGCGATGTAGAGCAGAGAAACCCAATGCTGCTCGTCTGTCGTACTGATAACTTCGGCAGGGCCGAGGAGATTGATACGGCCGATCGAAAGTCCCGTTTCTTCTTCCGCTTCCCGGCGCGCCGCTTGCTCGGCCGGTTCCATATGATCCACCTTGCCGCCCACGATACTCCAGTGGCCGGCCTCAGGGGCCCGAATACGCTTGTAAAGTAGGATCTTGCGATCCCGCAAGATCACCAGGCCAACGCCGACGCCCGGAAAATCGATGCCCGGCGTACCCATGGGCTCGTCAGATCTTGGCGTTTGCCGTGATCAGCATGAAGGCGGGAATCTCATCGCCGAAGCCGACAGGTGTCGGGCCGTCATCGTGGTCACGGTAGCGCCGGCGGTCGCGATTGTCATCGTTTGCCGGATAAGGACGAGCGGCGCGCGTGTTGTGGTGCGGCTTGTTTTGTTCTGCTTTGCGCTCTTGCTTCACGCTTTCGACCTTTGCTGGTGCTGCTGTTTCCATCGTCTCGACGTCATTATCTGCGACGGCGATATCAGATTTATGACCTCCACGGCCCTTGCCGCGACCGCGGTCCTTGTCCCGGCCCTTGCGGCGCGAACGATCGTCGTCACGGCTCGGCTCGGGAGGGGGCAAGGCGGTGAGGTCACCGTTCAACCACTCGACCTTCTCGCCGATAAGTTTTTCGATCGAGTCGGCATGTTTCTGGTCATGGCGGGTGACGATGGTGAATGCAGCGCCGGAACGGCCTGCGCGGCCAGTGCGGCCGATGCGATGCACATAATCCTCGGAATGGATCGGAACATCGAAGTTGAAAACGTGGCTGACGTCAGGAATGTCGAGACCGCGGGCGGCGACATCGGAAGCCACGAGAAGCTGGAGGTTGCCATCCTTGAAGTTCTGCAGCATGGCCATGCGCGAGCGCTGGTCCATGTCGCCGTGTAGGGCGCCGGCGGAAAAGCCGTGGCGGTCCAGCGAACGGAAGAGCTCGGAAACATCCTTCTTGCGGTTGCAGAAGATGATTGCGTTCTTGAGATCGCTCTGTGCCTTGACGAGATCGCGAAGGACAGCACGCTTTTCGTAGTCCTTGCCATGCGAGGCGACGAAGCGCTGCGTCACGGTCTTCGCCGTCGACGCCGGCTTGGCGACCTCGATGCGCTCCGGATTTTGCAGGAAGCGATCGGCGAGCTTCTGGATTTCAGGCGGCATGGTGGCCGAGAAAAACAGCGTCTGGCGGGTAAACGGAATGAGTTTGGCAATGCGCTCGATATCGGGGATGAAGCCCATGTCGAGCATGCGGTCAGCTTCGTCGATGACGAGAATTTCAACGCCGCTCATCAAGAGCTTGCCACGCTCAAAGTGGTCGAGCAGCCGGCCGGGGGTGCAGATTAGAACGTCGGCACCGCGCTCAAGCTTGCGGTCCTGATCTTCGAAGGAAACACCGCCGATCAAGAGGGCGACGTTCAGACGATGATTCTTGCCATACTTTTCGAAGTTTTCGGCAACCTGCGCAGCTAGCTCGCGGGTCGGCTCCAAGATGAGCGTACGCGGCATACGTGCACGGGCACGGCCCTTTTCCAGCAGCGACAGCATCGGCAGAACGAACGACGCGGTCTTGCCGGTTCCGGTCTGCGCAATTCCGCAAATATCGCGACGTTCGAGCGCAAACGGGATCGCGCCAGCCTGGATGGGGGTTGGCGTCGTATAGCCCGCGTCGGTCACAGCGGAAAGCACTTTTTGGCTCAAGCCAAGATCAGCAAATGTCGTCAAAGGGAAAACTGTTTCCGTTCCGGTTCGGCCGCACTCTGATTGAGTCGGCGTGATTGCATGCCGCAATGCAGCGCGACATAAGCCGAAACTGTCCTTAAGTCAAGGAATACAGGCCTTGCAACCAGTGCAGAGGTAAAGACGTGGTTAGCGCGCGTAGTTACTTCATGTAACTGGCAAGCTTCAAGCCGGCATTCATGAAGTAAATGGGGTCGATGGCACGACCATTCTGGCGGACTTCGTAGTGCAAATGCGTGCCAGTGGACCTGCCGGTGCTGCCGGCCAGGCCGATCACGTCGTCGCGGTCAACCCTGTCGCCAATTTTCGCAAGAATTTCAGACATATGGCCGTAGCGCGTGGAAATGCCATTGCCATGGTCCACTTCCACCATGTTGCCATAACCACCCGTCCAGCCAGCCGCGATCACCTTGCCGGGCGCTGTCGGGCGCACTTTCTCGCCGGGCGTAAAGCGGAAGTCGATGCCCGAGTGCAGCGCCAGGCGCCCAAGGAACGGATCACGCCTGTTACCGAACGAACTCGTAATCTCCTTGCCAACTGCAGGGTTCTGGAACGGCAGCGATTCGGCGGTGCTTCGTACCGTCTCCAGGCGGGTGAGGGCATCATCGAGTTGCGTAAGCGAACTGTCGAAATCATCGGCGCTTTCGGGTTCAACATAGGGGCCGCCGACGGCGCTGTCGTCTTGTTTTGCGCGTTCTGCCGGCACCGAAATGCGGAAGCGCGTCAAGACCTTGGATATGGCATCGGCTGTACCGCCGGCATCGCTCGTCAGTTGGGCGATGCGATTGCGCTGCTTCTGTTCAATGTCCTTCAGCGACAGCGTCACTTTGGAGAAAACGCGATCGGCGCGATCGCCGACAGTCTCGTGCGCCGGGACATCTGTGGGCGAGGCATTGTCGGTCGTCACGTCGGCCGGTTCGTCAGCGCCAGCAAGTTCGTTTTCGATCGCCTGAACGGCACCCGAAAGCGACGCACGCTTGTTCTTCACCTCGGGAGCATACGACTGCAGCGGTGTCGTTTCTTTGCCGCCCAGCCCGGAATTTTCAGCGCGATCCAAGAGGGAGCCCAACTTGCCGTGGCGTGACGTCAGGGCCAGTTGCTGCTCCATCAGCTTGTCTACCTTGTCTTCGACAACTTGCTGATCAAGCAATTGACGCGACGTGACACGATCCACTTGAGCACGCAGAGCGGCGATCCGGTCTTCGTAATCATGTTGCATACGCGCCTGCCTGGCCATCGTCGCGCCGATCAGGTCGTCACGCAGGACGAGGTAGGAGGTGGCCAGCAGATAGCCGATCGAGAAGACGCCAACAAAACAGAAGGCGAGTGCTGCCATCCACGGCCGGACCGTCAGGTGACGGACCCGATCGCCGCTCGCCAGGATCAGGATATGCTCTTGTTTTCTTTGGCCGAATACGCGGCTCTGCTGTGCATGCGTCACGGAGAATCTCCCAATTGACGGCCAATGCCTCAATTGCCTTAATTACGCATGACTATGGTTAATATTTACTTAGGTCAGCATTGCTGTCGCTGCAGATCAGGCGTTGCTAGTCGATGTCAGCGAGCGGTAGAAGGACGGCGTCAGGCCCGCCTCGGCCCGCGCAATGTCGTTGAAGGGCGGCTTCAACGGACCGCGAAAATTCGCGCGCACCAATTCGTGGAACGTGCGAGCCGGATCCCGCCTTTCGCGCGCGCAGAGGAAGCGGAACCATTTGGCGCCAATGGCAACATGACCCTTCTCGTCATTGTAGATGACATCGAGCACGGCCGCACTCTCCATGTCCCCAGTCTCGCGCATCTTGGCCTGCAACGAAGGCGTCACGTCCAGGCCCCGCGCCTCCAGGATCAGCGGAACAACGGCAAGCCGCGCCGTCAGGTCATTCCGGGTCGAATGCGCGGCCTGCCACAGGCCATCGTGGGCGGGCAGATCGCCATAATCCGCGCCGAGGTCGTTCAGGCGGGCGCGCACCATGCGGAAATGCTTCGCTTCCTCAAAGGCAACCTGCATCCAGCCGTCGAAGAATGAGTTCGGCACCGGTTCGGTCGCGAATCGCGCCACGATATCAAGTGCGAGGTCGACAGCGTTAAGCTCGATATGGGCGATTGCATGGAGCAGCGCAATGCGTCCCTTCACTGTGTGCAGGGAGCGCCGTTCGACCTGCGTCGGCGGTATTAACTCCGGCTTATCGGGGCGGCCTGGCCTATCGGGCAGCGACGCGTCGAGCGGCGAACGCAGCGACAAGGTCCGGCCAAACCATCGCGTGGCAGTCTCTTGGGCAAGGGCAGTCTTCTCGTCGAGATCGGTCGCTCGGATGGCGTCAATCGCTCCGCCGCGCAACGATGTGATGGAGCGATGCGTCATCGTGAGAGGTTTTGCACTGCTGCAAGCACGATTTCAGCGTGACCGGACACCTTCACCTTCTGCCAGATCGTGCCGATCGTCCCGTCGTCGCGAACGAGAAACGTGGTGCGTTCTACACCCATGAAATTGCGGCCGTACATGGTCTTCTGCTTCCACACGCCATAGGCCTTAAGCGTCGTCTTCTCTTCGTCGGACGCCAAGACAACCGAAAGATTGTGTTTCTTGATGAAGCGATCATGACATTTGACCGAATCGGGAGACATGCCGATGACTGCGGCGCCGGCTTTTTCAAAGTCGTCGGCCAGTGCCGTGAAGGCGAGCGATTCCGCCGTACATCCCGTCGTGTCGTCCTTGGGATAAAAGAAAAGCACCAGCGGCTTACCACGGAATTCACCGAGCGAAACACGGCCTCCGCCGTCTCGCGGAAGATCAAAGTCCGGCGCTGCGGTGCCGATGCTTATATCCGCCATGGAGAAACCTTTCTTTTGCCGAGTTTGTGGATAACAGGTGATTTGCCAGATATATATTGGACGAACAATCGTCCAGCCAGTCTGGTCCAGACCACAAAATAAGGAGTTAGGCGAGGCGCATGTCGGCGATCCGCGGCGAAAAAATTAGATTCCGCAAGAAAGATATCGTCGCACTGCATGAGCTTCCCTCCGCGCAGGCCGAGGATCCCATCATTGTCAGCTGCCCGCCGTCGCGTTCGCGCATGCGCCGAACCGCGGGCGTCACTGGTGGTTGCGTTGCCGTTATCCTTTTCGTGCTCGCGGCGATCGCCTTCGCGGTGGAAAGCGGCATGTTCGACGCACTGCTTTCGCGACAGGCGCAGGTTGCATTGAACTCCGCCATCGGACCCCGCTATCGAGCGGAGGTCGGTTCGACCGTCATTCGCTTTACATCAAACCTGCGGCTTGCGCTCGAGGCGCGCGACGTCAGCATGATCGACGAGAAGAGCGGACAGCACCTATCGACAACGCATGCGATGCGCATCGCGCTTGACCCGCTGCAACTCTTCCGTGGCCGCATCGCGATTGCGCAGATCGAGGCGCAGGATATAGCGCTCGACACAGCGCTGCTGCCATCCGGAAAGCCGCTCAAGCTCGACGATGTTCGCGTCGACCAGATTCCCGCTGCGATGGAAGCCGCGTTCGCTCAGCTCGATATGGTCGACGGTTTTGTCGAGCGGGGCGGAACACGGTCGGTAAAGCTCTCGGGCATCGACATCAAGCTTGCCGATACTGCAAACGGTCCGCTTTCGATCGTGGTCAACAACGTGGCTTTCTCACGAACACGCCAGGGGGCACTGGCGCTTGATGGCGAGGTCGCGATCAACGGCAAAGCAGCAACGCTTAGCATCCTCACCGAAAGGACTGATGGACGCACCTCGAAACTGACCGGCCAGGTCGCGGGCGTCGATCTGGGGCCGTTCACGCTGAAGCGGAACGTTCAGGGTCAGATTCGACAAGGCATCGATGCCGCCAGTGATCTGACGATCTCTGCCGTTCGCGCCGGCGATCAAGAGCCGCCGGCGCTCGCTGCCGCAATCGAACTGAAGCCGGGACAGTTCTACATGGACGGCGACGAGCAAGAACTGAACGGCGGTCGCATCAATCTCGCCTATGATTTCTCCAAGCAGACGCTCGAGATTGCAAAGTCGCGCGTTCAGTTCGGCGCCACATCCGTGCCGCTCAGCGGCGCCCTTATCGATCTGGACAAAGTCGATGCGTCGGCAGGAAAGGGCTTCGGGATTGATCTCCTTGTCAGCGGCGGCACCGCGGCGCCGTCAGGGTCCGGCGAGCAACCTCTCGCCTTCGACATCCAGGCGACGGGTCGCTACCTCGTTGCCAGCCGTGAGCTCCAATTTCCAAACATGCGGGTTTCAAGCCCGGCCGGCGGTCTCTTTGGCTCGCTCCATGTCCGTCTCGCAGATGTGTCACCGGAGATCAGTTTTGCTGGTCAGTCACAGCAGCTGCAGACCACGGCGGTCAAACAGCTATGGCCGTTCTGGATGGCGTCGAAGGGTCGCGAATGGGTCCTTCGCAACCTCTTCGGGGGCACAGTTACCGACGCATCAATCTCTGTCTTCATTCCGTTCGGACGTCTTGATGAGGCGGTCGGCAAGGGGCTGAAACTCAATAAGGACCAGATCCGCATTGCGTTCGATATCGCCGATACGCGGATGAACGTCGCCGGTGACATCCCGCCGATACGCGATACGAGTGCTCACTTTGATCTCAGCGGTCCGCGCGCAACAATCTCCATCAAGGGCGGGACTGCATTCTTCCCTTCGGGACGATCTGTCAACGTCGGCGAGGGTACGTTTGTCATGCCGTCGACCTATGACAAGCCCCTCATGGCCGAGATCAATCTTCCCGTTTCCGGCGCGGCGGACGCCGTCGGCGAACTGCTGACCTACAAGCCGATCCAAGTACTCCAACGCGCTGGTTTCGTGCCTGAGGACCTCAAAGGCAAGGTGTCGGCAAAGGTGCAGGCACGCATCGGGCTGATCTCGTCCCAGAATCCTCCGCCGGCCGAGTGGAAGGCTGTGCTGCAGCTGCAGGATCTCGATATTGCCAAGCCAATTTCTGGCCGCAAGATCACCGGTCTCGACGGGGTTCTGAACGCCGACCCGAAACAGGTAAGCGTTGACGGCAAAGGGCTGATTGACGGGATTCCCGCTGGCATCAAACTCGTTGAGCCGACCGACAAATCGTCGGACGTCCAACCGCAACAAACCATCACAGCCACGCTCAACAACGACCAGCGTGAAAAAGTGCTACCCGGCCTCAACGACATCATCGATGGCAGCATCGATGTCGAGCTCAATCGTATCGATCAGGACCGGCAGGCGGTGTCGGTCGACCTTGGAAGGGCACGGCTGTCTCTTCCATGGATCGGCTGGTCGAAAGGAGCCGGAATCGGCGCGACGGCGACATTCGAGGCATCTGGCCCCGCCGACAATACTGAGTTGAAAAACTTCGTCCTCAAGGGGGATGGATTCGGGGCGAACGGCTCCCTTGTCATCGGCAAGGGCAACCTCATGAAAGCGGATTTCGACAGCGTCAAACTGTCGTCGCTCGATGATTTTGCGGTGTCGGTGAAGAGGAACAAGGGAGGGCTTGATGTCTCCGTATCCGGCGACAGCGCCGATGCGCGCCCGATCATCGCCCGGGTAAAGTCCGCCGGCGGCGGGGGCGGTGACTCCGATCGCAGCGGCAGCGTATCCGTCCGTGCCAAGCTCGGCCGCATCATCGGCTTCAATGACGAGAAGATGCGGAATGCCGACATGCTGTACGTTTCCGCCGATGGTCGGCTGCAATCGTTGAACTTCACCGGCGTCACCGACAGCGGCGAGGCGTTCGTAGCCCAGACGAAGGGCAATGGCGTTATCAACGTCACCAGCGGGGATGCCGGCTCGGTTTCGCGCTTCGCCGACCTCTATCAGCACATGATGGGTGGCTTGCTCAACATGCAGATCCGCCTTGGCGCTGGAGATCGCTGGGATGGCTCGATCGACATCAGGCGCTTCTCCCTGGTCAATGAGCAGCGTCTGCATTCAATTGTGTCGACGCCCGTCGGTCAGGAGCAACGAAGCCTGAATTCGGCGGTCAAGCGGAACATCGATACCTCCGCACAGCGGTTCCAGCGCGGTTTTGCCAGAATTGTTTCGCAGAACGGCGTGATCGGCATTGAGAACGGTGTTGTGCGTGGAGATCAGGTCGGCGCTGTATTCCAAGGCACGGTACGCGACCAGCGCGGCAATATGGACATGACCGGCACTTTCATGCCTGCGTACGGGCTCAATCGCCTGTTCGCCGAGTTGCCGTTAATCGGATTCATCCTCGGCAATGGCACGGATCGCGGCCTGATCGGCATTACCTTCAAGCTGACGGGCAAACTGGAATCCCCGGCTCTCATCATCAATCCGCTGTCGATCATTGCGCCTGGCGTCTTCCGCAACATCTTTGAATTCCAATAGGCACAAAAAAGCCGGCTCGAGGCCGGCTTTCGGTTTCCGATGTCGTCCGTGTTATGCGGCGCGGCGGATCAGAATGTGCTTCTTCTTGCCAAGCGAAAGCTTGATGACGCCATCGGCGGTAACTTCGCCACTGCCGATCACCTTGCGCTCATCACTGACGGCCTGGTCGTTGATACGTACGGCACCGCCCTGAACATGGCGGCGCGCCTCACCATTCGAAGCAGCAAGGCCAGCGCGGACGATCAGCGACAGAAGGCCGATGCCGCCGTCGAGTTCGGCAGCCGGTACGTCGACAGACGGAAGGTTTTCTGCAAGGCCGCCTTCCTCGAACGTCTTGCGGGCGGTTTCGGCAGCTTGTTCAGCGGCTGCACGGCCGTGCAGGATGGCGGTGACTTCCGTGGCGAGGATCTTCTTGACCTCGTTGATCTCGGAGCCGGCGAGCGCCGAAAGTCGTGCGATTTCGTCCATCGGTAGGGTTGTGTAGAGCTTTAGGAAGCGCGAAACGTCGGCATCCTCTGTATTGCGCCAGTACTGCCAGAAGTCATAGGCCGACAGCATGTCTGCGTTGAGCCAGACAGCGCCGGTGGCAGACTTGCCCATCTTCGCACCTGACGCGGTCGTCAGCAGCGGCGAGGTGAGGGCGTAGAGCTGCGGCGTCCCCATGCGGTGACCGAGATCGATGCCATTGACGATGTTGCCCCACTGGTCCGAACCACCCATCTGCAGACGGCAGTCGTAACGCTTCGCCAATTCGACGAAGTCGTAGGCCTGCAGGATCATGTAGTTGAATTCGAGGAACGACAGCGACTGTTCGCGATCGAGGCGCGTCTTGACGCTATCGAAAGCTAGCATGCGGTTGACCGAGAAGTGCCGGCCAACATCGCGCAGGAATTCAAGGTAGTTGAGAGATCTCAGCCATTCGGCATTGTTGATCATCAACGCGTCCTTCGCCTCTTCGCCGTAGGTCAGGTAATTCGAGAAGACGCGCTTGATCGAAGCGATGTTGCTCTCGATCGTATCGACGGTCATCAGCTGCCGCGCCTCCTCCTTGAAGGAGGGGTCGCCGACCATGCCGGTGCCGCCGCCCATCAGCGAAATGGCGCGATGGCCCGTCGCCTGCATCCAGTGCAGCATCATGATCTGGATCAGCGAGCCAGCATGCAGGCTAGGCGCGGTCGGGTCAAAGCCGATATAGGCTGTTACCGTTTCCTTGGCGAAGAGTTCGTCGAGGCCGGATTCATCGGAAATTTGATGAATGAAGCCGCGCTCTTTCAGCGTGCGGAGGAAATCGGATTTGAACTCGGACATGACCTTTTGCTCTCGGATGCGGATTTTCGGATTGGCTATTGTCGAAGTGACGCGGCGCGTTTAGCACTGTTTTGCCGAACAGTCACCATTTGGCAGGAATCTTCCAGCGAGGCTCCATGGAGAAGATCAGAACCGCGATCGGTTTGATGAGCGGAACGTCGATGGATGGTATCGATGTGGCGCTGCTGCGCACCGACGGCCGTACCGTCGTCGAACGCGGGCCCTCCCTTGGTGTCCCGTATGAGCCCGCCTTTCGCGACCGGCTGAAGGTTGCGCTGGAGCAGGCGAAAATTATCACGCGGCGTGAGCAGAGACCGGGCGAACTGGCATCAATCGAGCGAGAACTGACGTTGCGTCATGCAATTGCCGTTAGGCAATTTCTGGACGCGAACGCGCTGGATGCATCCGCGATCGACGTCATCGGCTTTCATGGGCAGACGGTGCTGCATCGGCCGGACGAGGCGCTGACGGTCCAGATCGGTGACGGGACGCTGCTCGCCCGCGAGACGGGGATACCTGTCGCCTATGACCTCCGCGCCAATGACATGGTCCACGGCGGTCAGGGCGCACCCCTGGTCCCGGTTTACCACGCGGCGCTTGCTGCTAACGTCGCTGATGCGACCTTGCCGGTCTGCTTCGTCAACATCGGCGGGATTTCCAACCTGACCTATGTCGGTGCTGATGGCATCATCGTCGGATATGATAGCGGGCCGGGCAATACGTTGATCGACCAGTGGGTTGAGACCCATGCGGGGGTGCCGTTCGATCAAGGCGGCATGATTGCCTCGGAGGGACGGGTGATCGACGATCTCGCGGATCGCTATTTGAGCAGCCCGTTCTTTACAGCGGAGAAGCGGCGCTCGCTTGACCGCAACGACTTTCCACCACCTTCAGGCTCGGACGCAGAGCTTGCGGATGGTGCGCGCACCCTTGCGCATGTCGCCGCCGCGTCGATCATCAAGTCCGCGGGTCACCTGCCAGTGATGCCGACGCTGTATATCATCTGCGGAGGTGGGCGCCTCAATCGCGTGCTGATGCAGGATCTGAAGGATCTGGCGCAAAGACGGGGCGCCGAGGTGATTGCAGCGGAAGAAGCGGGGTTCAACGGTGATTCCATGGAGGCGGAAGCCTGGGCTTATCTCGCTGTTCGGTCGCTGGACGGCCTGCCTTTAACATTTCCGGGAACGACGGGAGTTGGTACGCCTGTCAGCGGCGGTGTGGTGGTGAAGCCGTGAGGCAGGTCATTCTGGAGACGCCCCGGCTTGTCGCCGTCATGTGGGAACCCGACGATGCCGGTCTCATTCAGGAGCTTCACTCGACGATCGAGACGACGCGATATCTTTCCGGCGCAGCCCCATGGTCGCGAGAGAAGGCCGACGAGCGACTGCGCAGCTGGTTCGGCGAGCAGGCGCGGGACGGAACGACGAAATACAAGGTTATGAGTCGTGAGGATGGCCGCTTCATCGGTCGCGCGGGCTTTTCGCTGTTCGGCGGCGACAGGCAGGATTTCGAACTCGGGTACTCGCTGAGGCAGCAGGAGTGGGGCAAAGGCTATGCGACGGAGATTGCCAGCCGCCTGATGGACTGGTTTTTCCGGCGGAACTTTGCGCAACAGTTCATCGCATTCACCCATCCTGACAATGCCGCGTCCCAGCATGTCCTGACGAAAATAGGCATGCGAAGCCGCATGCCTATGATCATTGACGGATTGTCCTGTCCGACGTTCGAAATGACCGCCGGGATGCGATCGGCCTAGCGGATGCGCTTGGCGGCCGGCTCAGGCACCAGTTCGCCATTCAGGCGGCGATCGAGGTAATCCTCGCATTCGCCCATCAGCGTCTCGACCTGGCCGTTGAAGAAGTGGTTGGCGCCCGGCACCGTGCGGTGCGTGATCAGGATACCCTTCTGCGTCTTCAGCTTCTCGACGAGGCCGTTCACATCCTTTTCGGGCGCGACCTTGTCGGCTTCGCCGTTGATGATCAGGCCGGACGACGGGCAGGGTGCGAGGAACGAGAAGTCGTAGGTATTCGGCTGCGGCGCAATCGACATGAAGCCTTCGATCTCAGGACGACGCATCAGGAGCTGCATGCCGATCCAGGAGCCGAAGGAATAGCCGGCAACCCAGCATGTCTTCGAATCGGGATGCAAGCTCTGCACCCAGTCGAGGGCCGAGGCCGCATCGGAAAGCTCGCCGGCGCCGTGGTCGAATTCGCCCTGGCTGCGACCGATTCCCCGGAAGTTGAAGCGCAGCGTCGTGAAACCGCGCTTCTGGAACATGTAGAAGAGCTGGTAGACGATCTGGTTGTTCATCGTGCCGCCGAACTGAGGGTGCGGGTGCAGGATGAGGGCAATCGGCGCGCTCTTTTCCTTGGAGGGCTGGTAGCGGCCTTCAAGGCGGCCTGCGGGGCCGTTGAAAATGACTTCGGGCATCGGTACTCCGGCGTTTATTTCTTCGCGTTCACGCTGCGCAGACTTGACGAACGTTGTCAGCTTTTCTAAAACGCAGTTTAGAACAATTCGAAACTTGCATGGCGATCCACGCATTGTGGGATGTGTCATAAGGCAAGCCCGGCCGAAATTTCAAGGAAAATGAGCCGAGGCGTCGTGCAAGCTTAAAGCGCAGGACAAAGATCATGGCGCCGCCACGCCTTTATCTCGACTGGAACGCGACTTCGCCGCTGCATCCACATGCGCGCGACGCGGTTCTGCGCGCGCTGGATCTGTTCGGCAATCCGAACTCGGTGCATGGCGAAGGCCGCAGCGTCCGAGCTGCGATCGAACACGCGCGGCGGCAGGTCGCTGTCCTTACGGGTGCCGATGCCGCGCATGTGATCTTTACCAGTGGCGCTACCGAAGCAGCCAACATGGTGCTGACGCCTGATTTCAAGATGGGGCGGACGCCAATAGCCATCGGTCGGCTCTATTATTCGGCGGTCGAGCATCCGGCCGTGCGGGAGGGTGGTCGGTTTTCGAAGGAGCAGACGACGGAAATTCCGGTGACAGAGGCCGGTGTCGTCGATCTTGACGCTCTTGGCGCTCTGCTTGCTGCTCACGACAAGTCGGCAGGGTTGCCGATGGTCGCGGTCATGCTTGTCAACAACGAGACCGGCATCGTTCAGCCAATTTCCGATATTGCAAAGATCGTGCAGGCGCAGGGCGGGCTGCTTGTTGTCGATGCTGTACAGGCCGCGGGCCGACTGAAGCTCGATATCAACGAGCTTGGCGCCGATTTCCTGATCGTATCGTCGCACAAGATTGGCGGCCCCAAGGGCGCCGGCGCGCTCGTTACACGCGGGGAAGTGTTGATGCCACTGCCGTTGATCCACGGCGGTGGCCAGGAGAAGGGTCACCGCTCGGGGACGGAAAATTCATTGGCGGTGGTCGGCTTTGGCGCTGCCGCGGAAGCCGCTGTCGCGGAATTCGAGGCCCGCAACGCGGCAATTTCGGCGCTGCGTGACCGGCTGGAAAGCGGTATGCGTGGGGCTGCACCCGATGTTGTCGTCTACGGCGCCGAGGGAGCACGCGTTTCCAACACGACTTTCTTCACCCTTCCGGGGCTGAAGGCTGAAACGGGCCAGATCGCCTTCGATCTCGAAGGCGTTGCGCTTTCCGCCGGCTCTGCCTGCTCGTCCGGCAAGGTGGGCGAGAGTCATGTTCTGGTCGCCATGGGGCGTGATCCCAAGCTCGGTGCTCTGCGGATTTCGTTGGGCTTTGCCACGACCGAAGAGGAGGTCGACCGAGCGATTTCCGTCTTTGCGAAAATAGCCGCTCGGCGCAAGCCGGCCGGAGAGGCGGCGTGACCGCTTCATAAATTTGCGGAAAGGCAATTTTCCGCTTGCCATTCGGGCTGAAAAGTCCCTTTTGGCCACCTACATACGGGGCAAACCTATACTGCCCGAACGACAAGCTGCCGGACCTTTTCTCCGGCGAGATTGGAGAATGACATGCCCGCCGTCCAGGAAACGGTTGATCGCGTCCGCGAGATTGACGTCGATCAGTATAAATACGGTTTCGAGACCATCATCGAAATGGACAAGGCACCCAAGGGCCTGTCCGAAGATATCATCCGTTTCATCTCCGCCAAGAAGCAGGAACCGGAATGGATGCTCGAATGGCGTCTGGAAGCCTACAAGCGCTGGCTGACGCTGGAAGAGCCCACCTGGGCGCGCGTCGACTATCCGAAAATCGATTTCAACGACATCTACTACTACGCCGCGCCGAAAAGCACGCCCGGCCCGAAGTCGCTCGACGAAGTCGACCCTGAAATCCTCAAGGTCTACGAGAAGCTCGGTATTCCGCTCAAGGAGCAGGAAATCCTGGCCGGCGTCGAAAGGCCGAAGATCGCAGTCGATGCCGTCTTTGACTCCGTTTCGGTCGTCACGACCTTCAAGGAAGAGCTGAAGAAGGCCGGCGTGATCTTCATGTCGATCTCGGAAGCGATCCGCGAGCATCCGGAACTGGTGCAGAAGTACCTCGGCTCCGTCGTTCCGACCTCCGACAACTATTATGCGACGCTGAACTCGGCTGTCTTCACCGATGGGTCGTTCGTGTTCGTTCCGAAGGGCGTTCGCTGCCCGATGGAGCTGTCCACCTACTTCCGCATCAACGAGAAGAACACCGGCCAGTTCGAGCGGACGCTGATCATCGCGGAAGAGGGCGCCTACGTCTCCTACCTCGAAGGCTGCACCGCCCCGCAGCGCGACGAAAACCAGCTGCATGCGGCTGTCGTCGAGCTCGTGGCTCTCGATGATGCCGAGATCAAGTATTCGACTGTCCAGAACTGGTATCCTGGTGATGCGCAGGGCAAGGGCGGTATCTACAACTTCGTCACCAAGCGCGGCGACTGCCGTGGTCACCGGTCGAAGATTTCGTGGACGCAGGTCGAAACGGGTTCGGCTATCACCTGGAAGTACCCGTCCTGCATCCTGCGCGGCGACGACTCCAGAGGCGAATTCTACTCGATCGCCGTGTCGAACGGCCACCAGCAGATCGACTCGGGCACGAAGATGATCCATCTCGGCAAGAACACGTCGAGCCGCATCGTTTCCAAGGGCATTGCCGCGGGCGTGTCGCAGAACACCTATCGCGGACAGGTCTCGGCCCACCGCAAGGCGTCGAACGCGCGTAACTTCACGCAGTGCGACTCGCTGCTGATCGGCGACAAGTGTGGCGCGCATACGGTGCCGTACATCGAGGCGAAGAATTCGACGGCGCAGTTCGAGCACGAAGCGACGACCTCGAAAATTTCCGAGGACCAGCTGTTCTACTGCCTGCAGCGCGGCATCCCGACCGAAGCGGCGATCGCCCTGATCGTCAACGGCTTCGTCAAGGAAGTCCTGCAGGAACTGCCGATGGAATTTGCCGTCGAGGCGCAGAAGCTCATCAGCATCTCGCTCGAAGGCAGCGTCGGCTGACGCAACACGACAATGAATGCGCGAGGGCGCGTGGATCGCGCCTTTCTCCGATTGCTTTTTATGGGACAAGACCATGCTTGAGATTAAGAACCTGCACGCCCGCATCGCCGAAGACGGCACAGAGATCATCCGCGGCCTGAACCTCACCGTGAAGGCCGGCGAAGTTGCCGCCATCATGGGCCCGAACGGCTCCGGCAAGTCGACGCTCTCCTACATCCTGTCGGGCCGTGAAGACTACGAAGTGACCGAAGGCGACATCCTCTACAACGGCGAGAGCATCCTGGAACTCGACGCTGCCGAGCGCGCGGCCAAGGGCATTTTCCTCGCCTTCCAGTACCCGGTCGAAATTCCGGGCGTTGCCACCATGCAGTTCCTCAAGGTCGCGATGAATGAGCAGCGCAAGGCTCGCGGCGAAGAAGAGCTGAAGACGCCTGACTTCTTGCGCCTCGTGAAGGACGCTGCTGGCAAGCTGCAGATCAACACTGAGATGCTGAAGCGCCCGCTGAATGTCGGCTTCTCCGGTGGTGAGAAGAAGCGCGCCGAAATCCTGCAGATGGCATTGCTGCAGCCGCAGCTTTGCGTCCTCGACGAAACCGACTCCGGTCTCGACATCGACGCGCTGAAGATCGTCGCCGATGGCGTCAACGCGCTGCGTTCGCCTGATCGCGCCGTCATCGTCATCACGCACTACCAGCGCCTGCTCGACTATATTGTCCCGGATACGGTTCACGTTCTCTACAAGGGCCAGGTGATCAAGTCGGGCGACAAGACGCTGGCGCATGATCTGGAAGCCAATGGCTACGCCGACATCATCGGTGCGGCAGCCTGATTACGGCGGAAAGGACGAGTCTCATGAACATGCAGACGACGAGCCGCCAGACCGCCGCGGAAGCGGCGCTCATCGAGGCTTTCAATGATCAGATCGGCGAACTGCCGGGCGACGGTTCGGTTATCGCCATCCGCGACCGCCTGCTTGACGACCTGAAGAAGGCCGGCCTACCGACGCGTCGCGTCGAGGCCTGGCACTATACCGACCTCAAGACCCTGCTTCGGACCATTCCGGACCAGGCAGGCGACGCCGGTTCGGAAGCCCGCGACCCGCTGGTCGAAGAGTCCTCGGTTCTCTCGGTCATTCAGGGCGTTCCCGACCTCAAGCGTTCGGTAGACGGGTTGGAAATTTCGGGCTACGCGGCCCAGCTTTCAAACGGCACGGCTGCCACCAGCCTTGGGGCGCTCGGCAGCGACGACGCGATCGGTCGCATCAACGGCAGCTTCGTGCGTGATGGCTATGTCCTCGACGTTCCCGCCGAGACTTTGCTCGAAGAACCGCTGGAGATCCAGTTCGTTCACGCTGGTGGTCAGGCGCATACGCGCCTGCCGGTCAGCTTCGGTGCCAACATCAAGGCGACCGTTATCGAGCGTCACCTTGCAGTGACGTCGGATGCGGCATTCGTGTCGCATGTCAGTGACATCACGGTCGGAGAGGGCACCGAGCTTACCTGGATCATCGTCCAGCAGCAGGGTGCCGAGGATACACATCTTGGCCAGATCCGTGTCGACCTCGGGGCCGATGCCAAGCTGAAGCTCTTCATCATCAACGCCGGTGGCAAGCTGGTTCGTCAGGAACTGCACATCAAGGTGACGGGCGAGGGTGCCGATCTGACGCTGCGCGGCATCAACCTGCTGGGCGCCGAAACACATACCGACGTGACCATGGTTCTCGGCCACAACGTTCCGCATACGGGTTCCACCGAAGTGATCCGCAACGTGGTCTTCGACCGCGCCAACGGCGTCTTCCAGGGTATGATCCGGGTTGCGCCTGATGCGCAGAAGACTGACGCGAAGATGGCATGCAACACGCTGCTGATGTCCGACGACGCCGAATTCTCGGTGAAGCCGGAACTCGAGATCTTTGCTGACGACGTTCAGTGCGGTCACGGCGCGACCGTTGCCGACATCGATCACAACCATCTCTACTACCTGATGGCTCGCGGTATTCCGGAGAACAAGGCGCGCGCCATGCTCGTCAACGCCTTCGTTGCCGAGATCGTCGAGGAACTGGAAGACGAAGCCCTGGTCGAGTCGCTGGAAGGCGTCATCTCGGCCTGGCTCGAAAAGCACGCCTGATCGGATAGCGTCATGGACAAGATAGTTCCGGCCACAGCATACGACGTCGAAGCCATTCGCAAGGATTTTCCGATCCTTGCGAAGGAGGTCTATGGCAAGCCGCTGGTCTATCTCGACAACGGCGCCTCCGCACAGAAACCGCAGGTCGTCATTGATGCGATCTCGCATGCCTATTCGAACGAGTATGCGAACGTTCATCGCGGCCTGCATTTTCTCTCGAATGCGGCGACGGACGCCTATGAGGGCGCACGCGAGAAGGTGAGGCGCTTCCTCAATGCGCCCGATGTCAACGACATCATCTTCACGAAGTCTTCGACGGAGGCGATCAACACCGTCGCCTATGGCTGGGGCATGCCCAAGATCGGCGAAGGGGACGAGATCGTCATCTCGATCATGGAGCATCACTCCAACATCGTGCCGTGGCATTTCATCCGCGAGCGGCAGGGCGCCAAGCTGGTCTGGGTACCTGTTGACGACGAGGGCGCTTTCCATATCGAGGATTTCGAGAAGAGCCTGACGGAGCGGACGAAGCTAGTCGCCATCACGCATATGTCGAACGCGCTCGGCACGGTCGTTCCGGTCAAGGAAATCTGCCGGATCGCACATGAGCGCGGTATTCCGGTGCTGGTCGATGGATCGCAGGGCGCCGTCCATATGCCCGTCGACGTGCAGGACATCGATTGCGACTGGTACGTCATGACCGGCCACAAGCTCTATGGGCCGTCGGGCATCGGCGTGCTCTACGGCAAGAAG
This sequence comes from Rhizobium sp. BK176, assembly GCF_024808055.1. Taxonomy (NCBI): domain Bacteria; kingdom Pseudomonadati; phylum Pseudomonadota; class Alphaproteobacteria; order Hyphomicrobiales; family Rhizobiaceae; genus Rhizobium; species Rhizobium sp. BK176. Next base: position 164,093 of record NZ_JANUBV010000014.1, read on the forward strand.
GATCGGCTACGCGAGATGCGGCCCTTCCAGGGTGGCGGCGAGATGATCTTCGAGGTGACGGAGGATGCCGTGACCTACAACGATCCGCCGCATCGATTCGAAGCCGGAACACCGCCGATCGTGCAGGCGATAGGGCTCGGCTACGCGCTTGATTACATGGAAAAAGTCGGCCGGGAGGCGATTGCACGCCATGAAGCTGATCTCGCCGCCTACGCCGCAGAGCGACTGCAGGCGGTCAATGCATTGCGGGTGTTCGGTACGGCGCCGGGCAAGGGCGGTATCTTCTCCTTCGAGCTTGCCGGTCTGCATGCTCATGACGTGTCGATGGTGATCGACCGCCAGGGTGTTGCGGTTCGCGCAGGCACACATTGCGCCATGCCGCTCTTGAAACGCTTCGGCGTCACCTCCACATGCCGCGCGTCCTTCGGGATGTATAATACACGGGCCGAGGTCGATGCCTTGGCCGATGCGCTTGATTATGCGCGCAAGTTCTTTGCCTAAGGAGTGTCCATATGAGCCTGGACGAAAGCGAACAGAAGATCGACGTGCGCGAAGGCATCGTGCATTCCAGCATTCCGGCCGATGAACTGGCACGGCTTAGCGACGATGTGATTTCAGCACTCAAGACGGTCTATGACCCGGAAATTCCCGCTGACATCTTCGAGCTCGGGCTGATCTACAAGATCGACATCGAAGACGACCGCATGGTGAAGATCATGATGACGCTGACGGCGCCTGGCTGCCCCGTCGCCGGCGAGATGCCCGGCTGGGTCGAGAACGCCGTTGGGGCGGTCGAGGGCGTGTCAGGCGTCGAGGTCGAGATGACCTTCGATCCGCCGTGGACGCCGGACCGCATGTCGGAAGAGGCGCAGGTCGCTGTCGGCTGGTATTGATCGGTTAAGCTGCTGGCACTACATTTGAATCATGAAACGCCGGACCTTTAATCCGAGCGCGGAAGGAGAAGAGGCCAATGGGCTTTGCAATAATGAGCATGACGGACGCTGCCGCGAACCGCGTGAAGGCGATCGTCGAAAACTCCGGACCGGAAGCCAAGGGCGTCCGCGTCGGCATCAAGAAGGGTGGTTGCGCAGGGATGGAATATACCATCGACCTCGTGACCGAGCCGAACGCGAAGGATGACCTGATCGAACGCGATGGCGCCAAGGTCTGGGTCGAACCATCGGCTGTGCTCTACCTCCTCGGCACAGAAATGGGCTTCGAAAGCACGACGTTGCGCTCGGGCTTCATTTTTACCAACCCCAACCAGACATCGGCTTGTGGCTGTGGCGAATCCGTCGAGCTAAAGCCCGCGGACCTCGCAGCGCTAGCCGCCCAGGGCAATGCTGTCGTGCCGGCGCACTGATTGTCACAATCGATCGAATCATCGACAAGGCTGCCGTCTCGGCAGCTTTTTTCGTTTTACCTCCCTGCGGCTGCCGTTTATGGCCCGGTGTCGAGAGCTCGTGAAAGGCGCCAGCGAAAAGGAATCCGCGGAAGAATGCTACTACTGTTCCTGAAAGGCGCTTTGCTGGGTGTCATCATCACCGCGCCACTTGGGCCGATCGGGATGCTATGCATTAACCGCACACTCGAGCGCGGCTTTCTGGCTGGCTTTTCTTGCGGCTTCGGGACGGCGGTGGGCGACGCCAGCTACGCTCTTGCGGCGGTAACGGGCATTGCCGTTTTTGAGGAGTTGATGTCGGCCGCTACCCTGCCATTGGCATTCGGCGGAGGACTACTGTTGCTGGCGCTCGGTTATCGCGGATTGACCCACGATCCAGTTCGCGCTGCAGATGTCAGGGCGGGTGGGCTACTTGGCACGACGTTAGCGACATTCCTGCTTACGATTTCCAATCCGGCGACCATTCTCTCGTTCGGCGCTCTCTTTGCCGGCTTTGGGCTGACGGAGGAGACCCGGCGCTTCAGCTCGGCAGCCATCGTCGCTGGCGTATTCTGCGGATCGCTTGGCTGGTGGCTTTCTCTAAGCGGCGCAGTGAACCTTGCAAGGGGAAAACTGCCCAAGGACTTCACGACGAAGGTCGCGCGAGGAACGAGCCATCTTTTGATCCTCTTCGGACTTCTTGCACTCGCCTCGGCGGTCTATTCGCTTCTTTAGAGCGTCATTGCAGTTGATCCTGAGTCGTCGCGCAGGTTTGTGTCGCGACCTATACCTATGTCTAGCGCAGGATAGATTGACCGGTTGCCGCTTCCTGAATAGCTTCATTGGCGAACGAGTGCAGTGCGAGAGCGCTTGAGAGCTCTTCGCAAAGGTCGTTCCAAGGGAGTTACCCAGCGCCAACGGCGCCGGTCTAACAGCGACAAGAAAAGCCACTTCGAACGAGTTTTTCAGGCCCACATGGTTGTGTGCGCAGCCACAGCTGCGCGCCCATTCTGCAGACAGTTCAACGTTTAGGGACATCGATCATGATGATGATGAACAGACGAACATTCTCAGCAGCACTCGTGGCAGGCGCTGCAGCTTCCCTCATATCTCCGCGCAGCATGGCAGCGCCTACCTCCCCGACGAGGGCCCGAAACGTCGTATTGGCACACGGACTGTTCGCCGACGGTTCCTGCTGGACCGACGTCATTGCTCGACTGCAAGCTGCAGGGCTCAATGCGACGGCCGTGCAGAACCCGCTAACGACGCTCCCCGAAGCCGCAGCCGCGGTGCAGCGCGTGCTCGACCGGCAGGATGGTCCAACGGTACTGGTCGGTCATTCGTTCTCCGGCATGTTGGTTACCGAGACGGGGGTGCATCCGAGCGTATCGGCGCTCGTTTTTGTCGCTGCGCGTGCGCCTGACGCCGGCGAAGACTATACGGCCCTTGCCAAGACATTTCCGACACCGCCTGCTTCAGCAGGGATAGTCTTCGATGGCGACGAGGGGCGGCTGACCGAAGCGGCGTTCCTGCGTGATTTTGCCGGAGATCTCCCCGAGGCGAAGGCTAAGGTGCTCTATGCGGTGCAGGAGCCATTCCACAAGGCGCTCCTCACGGGTAAGACGACACAGGCGGCATGGCGTTCGAAGCCCAGCTGGTATGCCGTTTCCACTGAAGACCGAACGATCAATCCCGACCTCGAGCGTTTCATGGCCAAGCGCATGGGCGCCAAGACCATCGAGCTGGAATCGAGCCATTTGTCACTGATTTCGCACCCGGACGCCATTGCCGGCTTAATCCTGGATGCCGCGGGGCAACAGAGGGCATAGCAAAAATCCCCGTTGCTCGCTCTGGACGCTGACACAACGAAAGCACGGGCTGGCGGTCAGCTCTTGATGTCGATACCGGCCTCGACGGCGGCGGCTATGAACGCTTCGCGGGCGTCGTCGTTGGTGCGCTTGCCCTTGATGACGTCGGCGCAGACAAGCAGCGCCTTGTCGAGTGCCGTGCCGTCTTCTGTCGGCCAATCCTCGATCATGGCCCAGGAGGCTGCCTGCGTTGTCGCGATCGTCACATAGTTGCCGGGCTCTTCGAGCGCGAGCAGCACCGGCTTCGGCCAGGGCGCCTGCGTCACGGAATCGGCGTCGTCTTTTGGCATTCCGCTCGGACCTTTATCTTGTCGCGTTCGTGGAAAGGCCCTCCCTATGGAAGGAAGGGCCGTTTGCATATTATTCCGCAGCTTCAGCGTAGCTTTCGAGCGGCGGGCAGGTGCAGATCAGGTTGCGGTCGCCGAAGACGTTGTCGACACGGTTGACCGGAGACCAGTATTTGTCGACGCGGAAGGCGCCGGGCGGGAAGCAGGCCTGTTCTCTGCTGTAGGGACGGTCCCACTCGCCGACCAGATCTTCGACCGTGTGCGGGGCGTTCTTCAGCGGGTTGTTCTGCTTGTCGGAACGGCCTTCCTCTATGTCGCGGGCTTCCTGGCGAATTGCCAGCATGGCTTCGCAGAACCGGTCGAGCTCGGCCTTGGTTTCCGATTCCGTCGGCTCGATCATCAGCGTGCCGGCAACCGGCCAGCTCATGGTCGGCGCGTGGAAGCCGCAGTCGATCAGGCGCTTGGCGACATCGTCGACGGTGACGCCGGCGCTATCGACCAGCGGGCGGGTGTCGATGATGCACTCATGCGCCACGCGACCGGCCTCTGACTTGTAGAGCACGCCGTAGGCGCCCTTCAGCCGGGCGGCGATGTAGTTGGCGTTGAGGATCGCCACCTTGGTCGCCTGCGTCAGCCCTTCGCCGCCCATCATCAGGCAGTAGCTCCAGGAGATCGGCAGGATCGAAGCCGAACCGAAGGCCGCCGCCGAGACAGCACCGGGGCGTCCGTCGCTCTCCGGATGGCCCGGAAGATAGGGTGCCAGATGCGCCTTGACGCCGATCGGACCCATGCCCGGACCACCGCCGCCATGCGGGATGCAGAACGTCTTGTGCAGGTTGAGGTGGGACACGTCGGAGCCGATGTCACCTGGGCGGGACAGGCCGACCATGGCGTTCATGTTGGCACCGTCGAGATAGACCTGGCCGCCATGCTTGTGCACGAGGTCGCAGATTTCCTTGACGGTTTCTTCGAAGACGCCGTGTGTCGAGGGGTAGGTGATCATGCAGCAGGAGAGGTTCTCCGAATACTGCTCCGCCTTGGCGCGGAAATCATCCATGTCGATATCGCCGTTGTCGCGAACCTTGACGACCACGACCTTCATGCCGACCATCTGCGCCGAGGCGGGGTTGGTGCCGTGCGCCGAAGTCGGGATCAGGCAGACGTCGCGGTGACCGTTGCCATTGGCGATATGGTAGTTGCGGATCGTAAGCAGGCCCGCATATTCGCCCTGCGCGCCGGAGTTCGGCTGCATGGAAAAGGCGTCGTAGCCTGTGACGGCGCAGAGCTTTTCCGTCAGGTCGTCGATCATCTCTCGATAGCCGAGCGCCTGGTCAGCGGGCACGAAGGGATGGATATCCGAGAATTCCGGCCAGGTGATCGGCAGCATTTCGGCTGTCGCATTTAGTTTCATCGTGCAGGAGCCGAGCGGGATCATCGAGCGGTCGAGCGCCAGGTCGCGGTCCGAAAGACGGCGGATATAGCGGGTCATCTCGCTTTCGGCGCGGTTCATGTGGAAGATCGGATGCGTCAGGTACTCGCTGGTGCGGGCGAGGCCCTTGGGCAGGCGATAGCTGGGCTCGAAATCCGCCACGGCGAAATTGCCGCCGAAAGCGCGCCAGACGGCTTCCAGCGTCGCCGGGCGAGTGCGCTCGTCGAGCGACATGCCGATCTTGGTGGCGCCGACCTTGCGCAGGTTGACGCCTTCGGCGACCGCGGCGCGCAGGATGACGCCCTGCATGTGGCCGACATCGACGGTGATGGTGTCGAAGAAGGTTTCCGGCTCGATGGTGTAGCCGAGCCTTTCCAGGCCCTTGGCCATCAGCACGGCCTTCTGGTGGACCTGCTGGGCGATCGCCTTGATGCCCTTGGGGCCATGGAAGACGGCGTACATCGAGGCCATAACGGCGAGCAGCACCTGCGCGGTGCAGATGTTCGACGTCGCCTTTTCGCGGCGAATGTGCTGCTCACGCGTCTGCAGCGACAGGCGGTAGGCGCGGTTGCCGCGGGCATCGACGGAGACGCCGACAAGGCGGCCGGGCATGGCGCGCTTGTGCGCGTCCTTGACCGACATGTACGCAGCATGCGGACCACCATAGCCGACCGGAACGCCGAAGCGCTGCGAATTGCCGATGGCAATGTCAGCGCCCATCTCGCCGGGCGACTTCAGAAGCGTCAGCGCCAGAATATCCGCCGCGACGATGGCGATGGCGCCGGTCTGGTGCAGGCGCGAAATCAGGCCGGTGAAATCATGCACATGGCCATGCGTGCCCGGATACTGGAAGATGGCGCCGAAGACGTCGACCGGGTCCAGATCGGTGAAGGGGTTGCCGACGATGACGCTCCAGCCGAGCGGTTCCGCACGGGTCTTGATCAGCTCGATCGTCTGCGGATGGCAGTCAGCATCGACGAAGAAGGCTTTGGCCTTCGACTTGGAAACGCGCTCGGCCATGGCCATGCCTTCGGCAGCGGCAGTCGCTTCGTCGAGCAGCGAGGCGTTGGCGACGTCAAGACCGGTCAGGTCGCAGATCATCGTCTGGTAGTTCAGGAGTGCCTCGAGGCGACCCTGGCTGATTTCGGGCTGGTAGGGCGTGTAGGCAGTGTACCAGGCCGGGTTTTCCAGGATGGTGCGCTGGATAACCGGCGGCGTAATCGTGCCGTAGTAGCCCTGGCCGATCAGCGAGGTCAGGACCTTGTTCTTGTTGGCGGTTTCGCGCAGCTTGTCGAGCGCCTCGCGCTCCGTCATCGGCGCGCCCCAGACGAGTGGCGCTTTCTGGCGGATGGAGGGCGGCACGGTCGCGTCGATCAGCCCGTCGAGGCTGTTGTAGCCGATGACCTTCAGCATGTCGGTCATTTCGGCCGGCGAGGGGCCTATGTGACGACGATTGGCGAAGTCGTAAGGCTGGTAGTCGGTAAACTGGAATTCGGTCGGCGTCGTCATTACGCGGTGAGCTCCTTATAGGCCGCTTCATCGAGCAGGCCATCGGCATCGGCTGCATTGGCAAGCTTCAGCTTGAAGAACCAGCCAGACCCTTGAGGATCCGAATTGACCAGCGACGGATCGGCCACGATGGCGGGGTTCACTTCGGTGATTTCGCCGTCAAGCGGACAATAGACGTCAGAAGCAGCCTTTACGGACTCGACGGTGGCCGCATTGTCGTTCTTGGAGAAGGTGGTGCCGACTTCCGGCAGTTCCACGAAAACGAGGTCGCCGAGTTGCTCGACTGCGTAGGTTGTAATCCCAACCGTCGCGACGCCGCCTTCAATCTTCAGCCACTCGTGTTCTTCGGTAAACTTCAGCATGATTGTTCTCTCCGGAAAATGGTTTAGCGTTTGTAGGTCGGTGTAATAAAGGGAAGGGCGCTGACAGTGACGGGCAGGTACTTGCCGCGCACTTCGGCATAGACTTGCGTTCCAACGGCTGCCTGAGCGACCGGGACGTAACCCATCGCGACAGGACCGTCGACAGAAGGGCCGAAGCCACCCGAGGTCACTTCCCCGATCTCAGTCTTGCCCTCAGAATCGGCAAAGAGCTTGGCGTGGCCACGAACCGGGGCCTTGCCCTCGGGCTTCAGGCCGACGCGGCGGCGGGTAGCGCCGTTATCGAGTTCGGCGAGGATGCGCATCGCGCCCGGAAAACCGCCGGCACGAGCGCCGCCCGACTTGCGGGCCTTCTGCATGCCCCATTCCAACGCGGCCTCGACGGGCGTGGTGGTCGTGTCGATATCGTTGCCATAAAGGCAAAGGCCAGCCTCGAGACGCAGGCTGTCGCGGGCACCCAGGCCGATCGGCTGCACATCCGGGTGCTCAAGCAACCGCTTGGTGACATCCTCGGCCTTATCCGCGGGGATTGAGATTTCGAAGCCGTCTTCGCCGCTGTAGCCGGAGCGCGAAACGAGACAGGAAACGTCGTGCAATCGGCAATGCCGGACGTCCATGAACTTCATCGCGGCGACATCGGCCCAGAGTTCCGCCAGCACTTCCACGGCGCGGGGCCCCTGCAACGCGATCAGCGCCCGGTCGAGCACCGTGATGTCGCAGGTGGCGGCGAGATGCTTCTGGAGGTGCGCAAGGTCGGCATCCTTGCAAGCGGCGTTGACGACGACGAAGAGATGATCGTCGAGATGCGTGATCATCAGATCGTCGAGAATGCAGCCATTGTCATCGGTGAAGAAACCGTAGCGCTGGCGACCTTCCGCGAGGCCAAGAATATCAACAGGAACGAGGCTTTCTAGCGCTAGCGCGACGTCCTCGTACTTTCCCGATTTCGCCTTGATGACGACCTGGCCCATATGGGAGACATCGAAGACGCCGGCGGAGGTGCGGGTCTGGATGTGCTCCTTCATGACGCCGGCCGGGTACTGCACCGGCATGTCATAGCCAGCAAAGGGCACCATACGGGCGCCAAGCGACAGATGCAGCTGATGCAGCGGGGTTTTCTTGAGGGCAGCAGTATCGTCCAACGACGCCTCCGGGGTTTGCGCCTGGAATTCCATGCGCGGGCTCAAATCTTCAGGCGCGGTTGCGCCTTGCACTTCGAGCCCCCTCTGTCCCTATGCCTGAGATTGTTATCCCTTCGGCGAGCGTTTCGAGAACGCTTCTCTCCAGAGTTCCGTCTGCCCCTTGCTGGTCCTTTGGCCTGAGAGTTTCCGGGGCGGTTGCTCCTTCGGCACCGGTCGCAGATGACCGGCTTCTCCCAACAAGGTCGAGGCAATTATCTGGCCAGGACTGTACTTGGCAAGGGGGAATGTCGCCGCCGAGCAAATTTTTGTCGCGTGGCTTTTGCGTGCGGGGGCTACGTCGGAGAGGCGGCGGGCGAAACTCAGTTGTCGCTGTAAAGATCCAGGGCCTGTTGCAAACCTGCCTGTGGCTGCCGTTGGCCCATCGTCATCAGGTCCAGCGCGACCTCCGTCGACTGGATGATATTGGCCGCCTCTTCGACGTCTTGGCCGCTGGCGGCCCTGGTTTGACGGTCGGCGGCGCGGCGCGCTTCTTTGGCAGCCGTGCTTGCGGAGACGCGCTGAGGAATCCGCAGCGTTTCAAACGCTGCGGCAGCGGTGTTCGCGGATATGGTACCGACCAAGACTGTCATCGTTCCAAAATAGGCGTCCGATATTCTTAACTGGCTAAATTATTCGCTGGCATTTTATGCATCTTGATCTTCGCCGGAGATGGTTGGAATGTCCGGCGCGAGCAGAAAGAGACGACTCATGGTTCAGGCCCTCCTTGTCGCCGGCGGCGGCGCAATTGGTTCCCTCCTTAGATACTATGTCGGCCAGTGGGCTCTCAGGCTCGCCGGGCCGGCCTTTCCGTGGGGAACGCTAACCGTCAACGTCGTCGGCTGCTTCGTTATTGGCGTATTCGCGGAAATGATCGCTCGGCGCTTCGACGCATCGCCGGAATTGCGCTTGCTGCTGATCACCGGCTTTCTTGGCGGCTTCACGACCTTCTCGGCATTCTCGCTGGATGCGATCTCGCTGTTCGAACGTGGTGCGGCGGTCTCCGGCGCCGTTTATATCGTTGCCAGTGTCGGTCTGTCGATGGCAGCGGTCATCGCCGGCCTGGCGCTCATGCGCGCAATCTTGTGAGATTACGGTTTCCGTTTTCGGCAAAAATGCTCTAAAGGCAGCCGGAAAGGCCGCGTTTGGCGCGAGCGACATTTTCCGAAAGAGCACGAATGGCTGGGATTGAACATATAACGGTGGAACCCGATGAGGCCGGCATGCGGCTGGATCGCTGGTTCAAGATTCACTACCCCGGTCTCGGTTTTGGCCCGCTTCAGAAACTCATGCGTTCCGGGCAGGTACGTGTCGACGGCGGGCGCGTGAAAACGGATGCGCGGGTGCAGCCAGGGCAGGTGGTACGCGTGCCCCCGCTCGATGTCGATGCCAAGTCGAAAAACACGCCGATCGCTGCCCACGACCTGAAACACGGGGGTGACTACGAGCTTCTGCAGCGCATGGTCCTCCATGAAGACGACAAGGTGATCGTCTTGAACAAGCCAGCCGGTCTTGCCGTGCAGGGCGGGTCCGGTGTGACGCGGAATGTCGACAAGATGCTCGAAGCATGGACCAATCCAAAAGGCGAGAAGCCGCGGCTCGTGCATCGCCTTGACCGCGACACTTCGGGCGTCCTCGTTATTGCCCGTACCCGAGGCGCTGCACAAAAGCTGACGGCAGCGTTTCGCGAGCGCGATACCAAGAAGACCTATTGGTCGCTGGTGAGAGGCGTTCCGCGCAAGCACGAGGACAAGATATCGACCTGGCTGGTCAAGGAGGCGACCGCCGACGGCGACCGGATGCGTATCGCCAAACATGGCGAAGAGGGTGCCGATCACGCGGTATCGTACTATCGCGTCCTGGAAACCGCCGCGCAGAACCTCGCGTGGCTGGAGATGGAGCCCTACACCGGACGGACGCACCAACTGCGCGTCCATGCATTGCATATCGGCCACCCGATCATTGGCGACCCCAAATATTTCATCGACGACCCGAACTGGGATTTCCCGGGCGGCATCCAAAAGCGGTTGCACCTGCATGCGCGCAAGATCGACATTCCTCACCCCAATGGTGGGAGACTTCGCATAAGCGCGCCCTTGCCACCTCATATGGTGCAGACGTGGAACCTCCTTGGCCTCGACCTCGCATCCCAGGAGAGGGATGATGACGAATGAAACTCGCACTTTTCGATTGTGATGGAACGCTGGTCGACAGCGCGGCGCTGATCCATGAGGTGATGGCGCGAACGTCACTTCGGCCATGAAAGGCCTGATGTTTCGTTGACGAAGTCGATCATCGGGCTGACGTTGGATATCGCGATCGCACGGATGCAGGGAAAGCCTCACGTTGACGATGAGGCGATCGCGATGACGGCGCACTACAAGGCAATCTATGCTGGCGTTCGCGACGAACCCGGAATGGATGTACCGCTTTTCAATGGCATCAAGCCGCTGATTCATGGGTTGGCAGAGAATGATGACATCCTGATCGGCGCGGTAACCGGAAAATCGCGTCGCGGTCTTGTCCATATTCTCGAAACGCACGGTTTTGCACCACATTTTATCGTGTCGCGCACCGCAGACGACTGCCCATCGAAGCCACATCCAGCTATGGTAGTAGAGTGCTGCAGCGAGACCGGCATGAATCCCGCCGATGCCATCGTCATCGGCGATGCCGTCTACGACATGCAGATGGCGAAGGCCGCCGGCGCCAAGGCCGTCGGCGTAAGTTGGGGCTATGCGAGCGTGGACGATCTGGTGGCTGCCGGCGCGGACAGTATTGTTCGGCAGCCGAGCGATATTTTGAAGCACTTTTCCGAGGTGAAGCATGCGTGATCTGTTAAACGACATAGCGGAAGGATTGAGCCATCCCGACCCGATCCGTCGCGCCCAGATCCAGATGAAGAAGCCATTGCCGAAGCGCTTCTACAAGGCGGTCACGATCGGGGAACTCGATGAAGGCTTTTCGATCGAGTTGGACGGCAAGGCAATCCGGACGCCGGCCCGAAAACTGCTGGTTGTGGCCACGAAGCCGCTCGCAGAACTCGTCGTGCGCGAGTGGGAAGCACAGACCGAGCTCATCGACCCGTCGACCATGCCTGTGACACGGCTCGTCAACACGGCTATCGACGGGGTTGCGACCGACACCCAGGCCGTCTTCGAAGATATCCTGCGTTTCTCCTCGAGTGACCTTCTTTGCTATCGCGCGGACGGGCCGGAAGCGCTCGTCGAGCGTCAGAAAGAGCTTTGGGATCCGGTGCTTGATTGGGCCGCAAACGCACTCGGTGCGCGCTTCATCCTGATCGAAGGCGTCATGCATCACGATCAACCAGGAGACGCGATTTCCGCATTTTCATCGGCATTGAGACGGCACGACGGCCCGACCGCACTGGCAGCCTTGCATACCGTTACGACGTTGACCGGTTCCGCGCTGCTGGCGCTTGCCTTTGCGGAAGGCATTCTGTCGGCAAAGAAGGTCTGGTCGCTCGCGCATCTCGACGAAGACTGGACGATCGAGCATTGGGGAAGCGACGAAGAGGCCGAGGAACGGCGCGAGAAGCGCTTCGAAGACTTCAAGGCTGCGACGGACGTTTTTTTAGCCCTGAAAGGCTGAAACATGTTGCGTTGCGCCGGGTTATCGCGAAAATCTGCGAGTCTATCGGGGGCGGATGCGGATTTTTTGAATGAACTGGCTCAGGTCGTGCTTTTTTCGGGTTGCGCTTATCTGTATCGCCCTGGCCTCGTGCTCGATTTTTGCAAGAGAGCAACCTGCGCCCATTTATGACGTCCGCAGCGCGGTTGTCGTCAGCCCGCAGAAGATATCGCCGACAATCCTTGCCGGTGTAGGCGATCGGGTGAATGCCGCGATCAATGCCACGGTGCGGACCGAGGTCTATCCGCGTGTTGTGTTGACCATCCGGATTCTCTCGGTCGAAAAAGGTCAAGGCTTCGACAAGAGCCGAAATGTCGCCAAGGTCAGCATCGATGCCGCGTCCGTTGACGACGGATCGGTCATTGCCGTCAGCGCGTTCGAGGTGACAAGCTTTTCCGGCAACCCCGCAGCAGCCGACGAGATCCTCGCCGAGGATATTGCCGCTCGCATTCGTTCCGCTTTCTCGCTGCGCGCTGGACGCGCCTGAACCAGCCGCGCGATCCGCGGCGAGGAGTATCCATGAAGGAAATTCTTGAAGAGCTCGAACGTCGCCGCGGCATCGCACGGCTTGGCGGAGGCAAGGCACGTATCGATGCCCAGCACCAGCGCGGCAAGCTGACGGCGCGGGAGCGGATTGATCTGTTCCTCGATGAGGACTCCTTTGAGGAGTTCGACATGTTCGTCGAGCATCGATCGAGCGACTTCGGAATGGAGAAGTCGCGCATTGCAGGCGACGGCGTGGTCACGGGCTGGGGAACGGTCAACGGGCGGACGGTCTTCGTTTTCGCCAAGGATTTCACGGTATTCGGGGGCTCGCTCTCCGAGGCTCACGCCGAGAAGATCATGAAGGTGCAGGACATGGCGCTCAAGAACAGAGCGCCTATCATTGGCATCTACGATGCCGGTGGTGCCCGCATCCAGGAGGGGGTGGCCGCACTGGGCGGCTATGCCGAGGTATTCCAGCGCAATGTGCTCGCATCCGGTGTCATTCCTCAGATTTCCGTCATCATGGGACCGTGCGCCGGCGGCGATGTCTATTCGCCCGCGATGACCGACTTCATCTTCATGGTCCGCGACACGTCCTACATGTTCGTGACCGGTCCGGACGTGGTGAAGACGGTGACCAACGAGACTGTTACCGCGGAGGAGCTTGGTGGCGCCTCCGTGCATACGACCAAATCTTCGATTGCCGATGGCGCCTACGACAATGATGTCGAGGCATTGCTCCAGGTTCGTCGGCTGATTGATCTTCTCCCGCAGTCGAACACGTCACCGGTGCCGGAAATCGAATGTTACCAATCGGTGACGGATGTCGATGCATCCCTGGACACTCTGGTGCCAGCGAATGCGAACAAGCCCTACGACATCAAGGAGCTGATCCTGAAGACGGTGGACGAGGGCGATTTCTTCGAGATCCAGTCGAGCTTCGCCAAGAATATCGTCTGCGGCTTCGGCCGCATTGAGGGATCGACGGTCGGCTTCGTCGCAAACCAGCCGATGGTCCTGGCCGGCGTGCTCGACAGCGATGCCTCACGAAAGGCGGCACGGTTCGTCCGCTTCTGCGATTGCTTCAACATACCTGTTGTAACCTTCGTCGACGTGCCGGGCTTCCTACCGGGAACCGCACAGGAATATGGCGGTCTCATCAAGCACGGCGCCAAGCTGTTGTTCGCCTATGCGGAGGCGACGGTGCCGAAGCTGACGGTGATCACACGCAAGGCGTTCGGCGGTGCCTACGACGTCATGGCGTCGAAGCATCTGAGGGGCGACTTGAACTATGCCTGGCCGACAGCTCAGATCGCCGTCATGGGAGCGAAGGGCGCCGTCGAGATCATTTTCCGCAAGGACATTGCAGATCCCGAAAAGATCGCAGCGCATACCAAGATGTACGAAGACCGGTTCCTATCGCCGTTCGTTGCCGCCGAGCGCGGCTATGTCGATGAGGTGATCATGCCGCATTCAACCCGCAGGCGGCTGGCGCGGGGTCTCAAGATGCTCCGCAACAAAGATCTGAGCAATCCCTGGAAGAAGCACGACAATATTCCGCTCTGAGGAGTCTAAAGTGGGGAAAGCTAAGGAAAATCAACAGGAAGTGATCGCCCGTCAGCGATCCGTGTCTTCTTTCCTATTGGTGAAGCAGCTAACGCTCCGCTGTCTTTACTCAAAAGGAGAGTCTACATGGAACGACTGAGCGCATATCAGCCCTACGCGCTTGCCGCCCTGCGCATCATTGCAGCGCTGCTGTTTATTGAACACGGAACGATGAAACTTTTCGCGTTCCCGGCCGCGCAGATGGAAGGACCATTGCCGCCCTTGCTCTTGGCTGCTGCGCTGCTTGAAGTGGTCGGTGGGCTGCTTGTGCTGATTGGCCTGTTCACGCGACCAGTCGCCTTCATCCTGTCGGGCCAGATGGCCGTTGCTTATTTCATGGCACACGGATCAAAGGCATTCTGGCCGGCACTGAATGGCGGGGAAGCAGCAATCCTGTTTTGCTTCATCTTCCTGTTCATTGTCTTCGCCGGCCCCGGCGCTTTGTCGGTCGACCAGCGCAAGGCCGCGGCGTGATTTTTTGAGGACTGTGGCCGGGCAACCGGCCACAGTCCCGGTCATGCCGTCAACTTCAAGCCGCCGATCCCGGCGACAATCAGCACGATACACAGTAACCGCGGTGCAGTAGCGGGATCGCCCAGCAGCCACACCCCGAGCAACACAGTGCCGACGCTGCCGATGCCCGTCCAAACAGCATAAGCCGTTCCGATTGGCAGCGTCTTCACCGCGAGACCGAGAAGAACGACACTTGCCACCATGCAAATGGCCGTCAGCGTTGTCGGCACAAAACGCGTGAATCCATCGGTATATTTCAGACCGATCGCCCAGCCGCACTCGAATAGTCCGGCGAGAAAAAGTAGAAGCCAAGCCATCATATCTTCCTTGTTGAGAACAGAGCCCACGCCCTACACGGTCGGGATCCAGATGGAATCCGTTCCGTAACGGAAGCGGTTCAACTCAGGTAGGAATGCATGCCTTGGCCATACCACCCGTTTCTTGCTTGCCTTAGGCAAGTCGCTCAGCATGCCACTTCAGATGATCGTCCATGAAGGTCGAAATGAAGTAGTAGGAATGGTCGTAGCGCTCATGCAGGCGCAGGGTAAGCCTGATGTCGGTTTCCTTGACAACGTTTTCAAACAGCCAGGGACGCAGCCCATTTTCGAGGAAGCCATCCGCTTTGCCTTGGTCAATCAAAAACTCGGGAAAACGTGCTCCGTCGCTTACCAAAGCGCAGGCATCATACTTGCGCCACGCTGCACGGTCGGCGCCCACGTACTTTTCGAACGCCGGAGCCGACCAGTCCGCAGTCGACGGCTCCACAATCGGCGCGAACGCCGAGCAACTCTTGAAGCGTTCGGGGTTCCTGAGTGCGATCGTCATGGCCCCATGGCCGCCCATCGAATGGCCGAAGATGCCTTGGCGGCTCATGTCCATCCGGAAGTGCTGGCTGACATAGGCCGGAAGCTCTTCGGTAATGTAGCTATACATCTGATAGTTTTCCGACCACGGCTTCTCGGTGGCATCCAGGTAGAAACCTGCGCCTTTGCCCATCTGCCAGTTGGTAAGCTCGTCGGGAACATCATTGCCACGCGGGCTTGTGTCCGGGCAGACAATGATCAGGCCGAGCTCTGCAGCCATGCGCCGATATTCGCCCTTTTCCATGACGTTCGCATGTGTGCACGTTAAGCCTGAGAGATACCAGAGGACCGGGCAGGGCTCCTTGATTGCCTTCGGCGGAACAAAAACGGCGAAGGTCATCTCGCACTTGCAGGCCTCGGACTCGTGCGTGAAAACACCCTGCATGCCGCCGAAGGCGGTCGTCTGGGAAATGATGTTCATTCTTTGTCGTCCGTTCTTGGGGTAAGCGCCTTGGCCCGGCGGCACAGGCGATCGAAAGTTTCGAGGAAGCGGGAGCGATCCTTGGGGCCAAAGGCGGCGTTGTAGCCCTTGCTTTCGCCGGTCTCTCGCAAGTGGGCACCGAGATCGCGCATGGCACTGGCCATCCCGATATTCGTATCATCAAAGACGCGACCAGTCGGGCCGGTGACAAGCGCGCCAGTCGCCACGCAACGGACCGCGAGCGGAACATCGGCAGTGATAACCACGTCGCCTGCGCCGGCATGTTCGGCAATCCAGTTGTCGGCGGCATCGAAGGAGGCCGAGACGATGACATTGTGGACCATCGGGTCGCGGGAAGGGCGCAGACCGGAATTGGCCACGAAGGTCACTTCGATGCCGTGGCGTTCGGCTACCTTCAGAATTTCCGGCTTCACCGGGCAGGCGTCTGCATCGACATAAATCATGTACTTCAATCTGCTTTGACGGAAACGCTACGCGGCCCCGACGGGCGCGTAGCGACGGTTCGTTCAGGTCTCTTAGGCCAACGACTGCCATTCGTTCAAGACGTCAGGCTTCCCTGAGCGTGCCTGCCTTCTTCGCCACCCAGGTTGCGATGACATCCATCAGGGTCGGGTTCAGGCAATCGTAGGGCGTGAGGCCGAGTTCGTTCAGGCGGCCACGGACACCCGCCATTGCCGAAGGCGGTGTGCCCGATTCGATGATCGACGAGACGAAGGCGGCGAATGTCGGCTCCGCCCAGCCGCCTTCCTGAAAGCGTTCCGGATGAATGAAATCGAGCCCCTTGAACGCATGATCCCTCTCCACCGGTCCATACATGTGCACCCCGCATGCCTTGCAGGCATGGCGCAGGATCAGCGCGTCCGGATCGACGACCTGCAGCTTGTCACCATTTTCCAGCACGCTGACGTTTTCATGCGGGGTGACGGCGACGACCGAAAAAACGGCTCCCTTTGGCTTCCAGCATTTCGTGCAGCCGCAGGCGTGATTGTGGGCGACGTTGCCCTTGATCGCGACTTTCACGGGGCGGTCGGAGCAGGCGCAGACCAGCGTGCCGCCATTGAAATTCGCCTGGCCCTTCGTCACGCCGCCGTCGAGGACGGGGTGTATTGATACTTGACTTGGCATGTTCAGCTCCTCCTCCTTGGCTGCCCACAGCTCCCAAATCAGGGTCAATTTGCGAAAAAGCCGCAGGCCATTTCAAAACAACGCCGCATTCCCTCGTCCTCGTCTCAATACAGTACCACGCTTCGGATGCTTTCGCCGGAATGCATGAGCTCGAAGCCCTTGTTGATGTCTTCCAGCGGCATGGTGTGGGTGATCATCGGATCGATCTCGATCTTGCCCTGCATGTACCAGTCGACGATCTTCGGGACGTCGGTGCGGCCGCGGGCGCC
>NZ_JANUBV010000015.1:0-146438 GCF_024808055.1 Rhizobium sp. BK176
GGCCCGCGGTCCCTCCAGCTGCACGGTCATCACTTCCAAAGGCTTGCCAGCCTCAACGGCAACGGCGGCGCGAACGTCCATGTCGAGTGTCTCCTGCTGATTTGATTGCACGGACCTTTGCATGCACGGCGCGGCAGGCTCAAGGAAAAACTGTCCTTGAGTGGACGTTTCAGCTTCGAATGGACTGATTGCGTCAGCCACTGCACAGCGTGCGTCAGAAGAGGTTTTCGGTTGCGAAAATAATGGCATAGCCATGAACGGCAATCGCCGCGTAAAGACCGAAAGCAACCAGCATACGCTCGCCATCCTTCATCTCTTCGAGCATCTGGCGCGGCTTGACAGACCCGCCACTGACGAGGCTGACAAGCGTGAAGACGAGCAGACCGACCGTCAGCATTTTCGCAGGCAGACCGATCTCGAATCCGATCCCCAGGATGCACACTGTCACGACGAAACTGGCGGCGATCTGCGACGTTCTCGTGCGGAAGATTTGCCGGAGAACCTGACCTCCGTCGAAACGATGCATCGGCAGCAGATTCAGTAGATTGAAGGCACCGAGGATCAGAATGAAGACGAGCAGGGGCGCACGCGATGCGAAAGGCAGCAATCCCGCTTCGGAAAGCTGCGTGGCAACCGCAAGAATCGGCACCAGAAACGCTGACATGCCCGCGCCCATCAGCGCGCAGGTCGCCACTTCGAATAGCGACCGGTACGGCCTGCCGCCGATGGCGATGCCGCCCAGAAAGGGCACAAAGATCATCCTCACGGATGCGTGGCCGAACATACGGTAGGCCGCCATGTGCCCAAGCTCATGCAACGCAATCACCAACGTCAGGAAGGTCGAGAGCATCAGGCCACCGGCGTTGAGCCCGAAGAACGGCCACAGCAGCAACGTCGACAGAACCGCAAGTCCACCTTGCACCAAGGGCAACTCGAAATAGCCCTGCGGCAAAGACTCGCCCGTTTTCAACCATTCGTCCAACGCTTGCATTTCACGGCGAAGAACAAAATAGCGAAACAGGAGAAAGGCCAATCCGCGATAACGGTCGGTCTGCTCGATTTCCAGCAGCGCGCCCTCGGGTGTCGGCCGAATGATGCGGCGCTCCCGGTAGTGATTCCAGAACGCGGGATCCAGCGTGCTGTCGTCGATGATGCGCGACTGGAACCCATGCGCATTCGTCGCAACGCGCGGCAATGGCTCGAGGACGATGAGCCTGCGCGACGGGGCGCCGTTCTTGTCGAGATGCCGATAGATCTGCTCCACAACGCCGCCGCGATCAACAAGCGCGCGACTGCTGATCACCGAATGGTGCCAGGAAGCATCAGGACCGGCGGGATGCATCGCCTTCCACAATATATCGGGAGCACATTGATAGAGCCGGCTGAGGCGGATGGTTCTGCGCCCAAGCGGAGCGCGCATCAAAAGCCAGAGAAGGCCTAGATTTATGATCAGCAAAAGGATTGCCGATTGGAGCGCCGTCATTAGCTACCTCCGCCCGGCGTCCTGCCAGGGGGCTCACCATAGGCAGCCGGCGGTTAACAAAAGTTAACTGCCGCGGCGACCGTGTCAGGCAAACTCGAGGATCACCGCGTCGACCGCCAGGCTCTCTCCCGGCTTGGCATTTATCTTACTGACGACAAGATCGCGTTCCGCGCGCAGCACGTTTTCCATTTTCATGGCCTCGACGACAGCCAGCGTTTCACCTGCCTTGACTTCCTGGCCTTCGACCACGGCTATCGAGACCACGAGTCCGGGCATCGGGCAGAGCAGGAGCTTCGACGTATCCGGCGGAAGCTTGACCGGCATCAGCTTCTCAAGTGCGGCATGACGCGGCGTCAGCACCTTGGCTTTCAGCGATATGCCTTGCCAGTCCAGCCGAAGGCCGTTGAGAACCGGGCGGATCTGCGCAATTACGCTTTGGCCGGCGATCTTGCCGTGCCAAACGGCGTCGCCAGCTCGCCAATCAGTGACAATGTTCGAAACCTTGCCTCCGATCTCGATATCCATGTCGAATGGAATTGTCACGAGACCGTCCACCAGCCGTGCATCCACATAGCTGTCGCCCAGCCTCACTGTCCATTCTTCCCGGCTAGCGCCGGATTGGGCACGCAATCGATCGGCGAAGCGCTCCCTGCGGCTGGACTCGATCAGGGACGCCGAAAGTGCGACTGCCGCGAGAAAGCCCTCTTGGTCGGCATCCGGCGTCGCGGGGGAAAATCCGTTCGGATACTCCTCGGCGATGAAGCCCGTCGACAGACGTCCCTCACGCCAGCGGGGGTGCTTCATCAGTGCCGCAAGGAAGGGGACGTTGTGTTCGATCCCATCGACAACGAAGCCATCCAGTGCCTCGCCCATCTCTTCGATCGCCTCCAGGCGTGTCGGCGCCCAGGTACAGAGCTTTGCGATCATCGGGTCGTAGTACATCGAAATCTCTGCGCCCTCAAAGACACCCGTATCGTTGCGCACGATAGCGTTCCCGGACCGGCCTTCGGCAGGCGGACGATATCGCGTCAGGCGACCGATCGAGGGCAGGAAATTGCGATAGGGATCCTCGGCATACAACCGGCTCTCAATTGCCCAGCCATTCAGCTTTATGTCGCTCTGCGCGAACGGAAGCCTTTCACCGGCCGCGACGCGGATCATTTGCTCGACCAGGTCGATGCCAGTGACCAGTTCCGTCACCGGGTGTTCGACCTGCAGGCGTGTGTTCATTTCCAGAAAATAGAAGTTCCGGTCGCGATCGACGATGAACTCCACCGTGCCGGCGCTCTGATAGTCCACCGCGCGGGCGAGCGCCACAGATTGCTCGCCCATCGCCGCACGTGTCGTAGCATCCAGGAAAGGCGAGGGCGCTTCTTCGACGACCTTCTGGTTACGGCGTTGGATCGAACACTCACGCTCGCCGAGATAGACGACGTTGCCATGTGCGTCCGCAAGTACCTGGATCTCGATGTGACGCGGCTCGACGACATATTTCTCTATGAACACGCGATCGTCGCCAAAGGAGCTTTTCGCCTCGGAACGCGCTCTATCGAAGCCGTCGCGCACTTCCGCTTCGCTCCAGGCGATGCGCATGCCC
The DNA here is from genome assembly GCF_024808055.1 of Rhizobium sp. BK176. Taxonomy (NCBI): domain Bacteria; kingdom Pseudomonadati; phylum Pseudomonadota; class Alphaproteobacteria; order Hyphomicrobiales; family Rhizobiaceae; genus Rhizobium; species Rhizobium sp. BK176. The sequence continues at coordinate 3,081 of NZ_JANUBV010000015.1, forward strand.
TTGCCGCCACCGCCGGCGGATGCCTTGATCATAACGGGATAGCCGATCTCGGCAGCAATCTTCTCTGCGTGCTGCGCATCGTCGATCACACCGAGATAGCCAGGAACGGTGGAGACATTGGCGGCGTTGGCGAACTTCTTCGACTCGATCTTGTCGCCCATCGCCATGATCGCTTTCGGCTTCGGACCGATGAAGACGATGCTTTCCTTCTCCAGCGCTTCACAAAACGACGCCCGCTCGGAGAGGAAACCGTAGCCGGGATGGACTGCTTGCGCGCCAGTTTGCTTGCACGCGGCGATGATCTTGTCCGCCACGAGGTAGCTTTCGGCGGCAGCCGCGGGACCGATGTGAACGGCTTCATCCGCCATTTCCACGTGGAGAGCATCCCGATCCGCATCCGAATAAACCGCAACTGTTGCAATTCCCATGCGGCGCGCGGTCTTGATGACGCGGCAAGCGATCTCGCCGCGATTCGCGATCAGGATTTTCTTGAACATGAAGACTCCACCCAAAACATGCGTTCCGGAGTTTTTACGCATAAAACCCCGGAACGTACAATCGGCGTAAAGAATATCAGTGGATGTCAGGCGACGGCAGTTTCGCTTCCGAAGGTATCGTCGACGATCCTCAGCCAGCGGCTTCGCCGTGGGGGCCCGGCATACTCGACGAGATGGAGCGCCGCGAGGATGTCAGCCCAACGCGGATGATTTCCGGCTGGGAGCGTTTCCTCGGCGATTTGCATCAGCACGCTCCAGGTCAGCGGCTGAGCATGGATGACGCCAGCATCGCCTGTGCCACGGAGAACCCGCGTTACATAGTCGATGTCCTGACGGGTGATGCCTCTGCGGTCAACTGTGCGCGACAGCTTGTAGCCGCCAATGCCTTCTGTCAGTGCGAGACGCAGCTGATCGAGCGCGAAGGCACGCAGTTCATCCGGCACATTCGCGGAAATCTCCATTGCGTGCAGAACCAGCTCTAGCTCAAGGGCCGAGTTGACCACGCCGTCGGTCGAGACCATGCGCATAAGCCAGGCCACGTTTATCTCGTCGAGAGACCCCTGCGGGTAGGTGTAATTGACGATGAAATCCGCGAGCTGCTCGACGAAGAAGCAGTTCCACTCCGGGCATTTCTCTGGGCAGGAATTGTTCAGCGCCAGCATCGCGACCACGTCGTCCGAGGTACGTATCCCTTCCGGGAAGGTGTGCTTGCGCAACAGACTGATATCTTCGGCCGTCAGCCGATGCTTCCCGGCAATCACACAGGCCGGAAAAGCGAGACGGAATTCGCTCATTTTTGTCTCCAGAACCTCATCATGAGGCCGAAGGCCGTTCTACCGCGAGCGAATTGATGATCCCTCAATAAGCAGTGTTAACGCCGTGCTCAATCGGTCACGACATTTTTAACGGTGGCGCCTGCTCGGCGCTCCCGCCAGATGATGAAGAGGCCTGATGCGACGATGATCGCGATGCCGATCCACTTCGAAAGGTTCGGGAAGTCGCCGAACAGCGCATAGCCGAGCACCGTCGCAGAGATGATCTCGAAATATTGGAAGGGTGCAAGCAGCGACAGAGGCGCCAGCCGGAAAGCTCGTACGATGATCATATGGGCATAGCCAGAAATCGTCCCAAGGATCAGCAGCAAAGCGAGAGCTAACGCGGAGGAGGGCAGGGAAAGCTGGAAATCACCAACTCCGAGCCCATTGCCCACCATCAGGGCCGCCGCCATGAAGGCCGTGCCGCCAATGCCCGCCATGGTCTGCATCGTCAGCGGCGAATCGGCGTTCCCGATTGCGCGGTTCAGGAAGAGGTAAAGCGAATAGAGAAACGCGCAGAAAACGGGCAGGAGCGCCTTGAGGCCAAAGATCTCGTAGCTCGGCTGGATGACGATCATCGCGCCACCAAACCCGACGACAATTGCCATCCATCGTCGCCAGCCGACCTTGTCGCCAAGGAAGATTGCCGAGAGTGCGGTGAGCATCAGGGGCTCGACGAAATAGATCGCAAACACATCCGCAAGCGGCATGTATTTCACGGCAACGAAGAAAAGCAGACTGGCTGCGCCATGGAGGATGCCCCGCAACAGATTCATCCAGGGGCGCTTTGCATGCAGCGCCTTGCGACCGAAGATTACGAACAGAAACGGAAGCGTACAGACCAGCTGGAAAAAGAACCGGTAGAACGTCACCTGGCCGGGCGACATGGACTCGAAGGTCGCCATGTATTTGGCAATTGCATCCATCGCCGGCAGCACGAGCATAGCGCCAGCCATCAGGGCCATGCCCTGCAGAGGATTTTGGTGTTCCGGGGGATTGCGCATCGGTGAGATTCTATTCGGGTTCAGGCGGCTATACCGAAAGTTGCCCGCTTGGTGAAGGGAGCATCTGGCGACGGAACTAAATCGCTCGACCGCCCACGAGCGGGAAAACTGTTCCTCGGGCGGCAGGTCATAAGCGCGTCAGGAATCTATCCAGATTCGTTGTAGATGAATCATTTTCAACGGAAGCTGAAATAAGAACACCGCTGGAGGCCATCGAAGGGATCGTTGGTGCACCAATCGGAACAAAATTGCGATCCCAAGTGAAGCACGGAAATGTGGGGTTCGCGAACTCTCGCCCACGAGCGGAAGGTGCTAACTCATTTTTAGCCTGGAATGAACTAGTCGGTGAACCAACTGTTCCGCTTCATCAGAGGACCGTTCGACGCGAGCCAGCTCCTCCAGCATGCGGGACAAAGTATCGATATCGAGATTGCGGGATTTCATCCAAGGTCCGATATCGGCTTGTGGCACTTGCTCGAGGAAGCAGTTGACGGCCTCACTGAGCGAGTGAACAGGGACTGGACCCTGGGTAGCCCGGTCTATCGCCAAAGCAGCCGCGCCTATGGCAGCTGATGCGGTTAACCCCGCGGCCGTATGCGAACACAACTGGATCAAGCCATCGGCACTGCTGTTCCCGAGCGGCATTGTTGCTGCTGTGCATTGTACAAGCTGCGCAAACGCGTCCGTAAAGACGAATTCCGAACTCGCGCGTCGGTTCTCACTAGACAACTGCTGAAGGTCGGCGGTCGCTCGATCGAGGCATGCCATCGCGTCGATTCGCTTTTGATCCAACCGTCCACTCGGCAACCAGCTTGCCAACCTCTCCGCGCTGGCGCGATCTGCCTTGCGGTCCAGCCCGCCCAACAGTCGCCGGAAGCTGCGTTCTGGATAGAAGGTCGACTTGGCGCGATCAATCAAGAAGTCGGCAAAGTCGTTCTCGACCACCCCGGAACACACAGCAGACGACAAGGTCGATCGAATGTTTACGAGTGGCTCCGAAAGCGGCTCATAGTATAGTTCCTCCGGTCCATGGACCAACGCGACTTCGTCGTCGCGCTCGAGCTCTCCCGACTCGAACCACTCGAAGATCACCCCTACGCCGACCATGCCAAAGCGGCTCAATTCTGCGGCGCGGAGAGCCCCGATTGAAGCAGCCCCATATACCGCAATTCCATTGTCAATCGCCCACAATATCTCCTTGTGGTGTACTGCAGGCACGTGCTCGAAATAGCCGTCGATCAAAATGATGGCTCTTGGACCATCGACGGCAGCCGCTATGACGTCCCCTTGCGCGGCAGGCGGGCGGTAGTCGAAATCGACACCGTGATATGCCGGACGATCACGTCCAAGCGATGGGCCCACAAACACCGGTACTTTGTTAGTTGTGGTGGCCATCGCCACCTCCGAAGGCGACCAATTGCCTCGCACGTTTTCCCGCTACATAACCGGGCGCGTCGCACGAACCTTCAAGCCCGGGCACAATAACACGCACCACTGCAGCAGGAATGCCGCTATGGGATAGATCAATCATAAGAGGTTCGTCGATCCCAGCAAGTTTCATTCTTTCCAAGAGGTGGTCGAGCGCGTCGTCGATGCTGGCGAAATCCGGAGCACTTGGAATGTCGGCAAAGGCCTTGGCTGCGCGGGTTGTTGCTTCGTTAGATGGGGGCCGTGGGGGGCCGTGCAGGAACATTTCACGTGTCAGGTCATCCCGCGTTCCAGAAATCATCGTCAATCTGCTTTGGACTGCCTCTAGAATTGCTTTCCCTAGCGCAATCACACTTATCGGATGGCATGCGCTGCCGGCAGCAGGACCCACGCTCCGGGAAGTGCAATGATCGGACCGTATCTCGCAAAAGAACGCAGGTACGCCAAGATCACTCGTCATATCCCACACATCGGTTCTCGTGCCAGACCGGCGGAGTGTGTTCAGCACGTCAAAGCACCACGGGTCATTGACCGATTCCAAATCGACGGCCGTTGCCGGTACCCCCGGGCCTCTGGACCGCCACAAGGTGAGGGCATCCCTCTCGATCAATTCGGCTATCGCATGGACCGCAGCTTCCTTGATCGTGTTCCCAGATGCCAGTCCTCCCGACCCAATCAGCAAGCATTCAAGGTTTGCCGGAAGCGGTAGGGCATAGTCCAGATGAACTGTCTCAAATGGGACCCATATTTTCTCACCGCTGATCATGCCTGTCGCGCTGGTCCACAGGGTGCGCCGGTTTTTGGACGGAAGCGCTTCAAAGATTCTGGGCAGGATATCCAAATCAACCACTCGGCCTTCATCGAACAGTTCATTGAAGGATGCATATCTCAGATCGATTTTGGGGTTCTCGGCGCAGTGGCGTTCAAGTGCCTCCATCACGGCGGAAGTCTTCGCCTCGGTCAGTGTTCCGCCTTTGCCGTGACACGTTGCAAGCGAACGAGCGTTTGGTCTGTAGGCGACAGCAACAGGCAATCCGATGGAATCGAGACCGGTAATATCGGCTATGCGCGAAACACCGATTTCGCGCAAGAATGGAATCATCCTGGCCAGGGTCTCAGCGGGGTGAATCTCGCGTATAAAGCGAGTACGTGACCGCGCTTCTATAGCTTCCGCCGTCACCGAACATGGAACTTTGTAGACTGCTTCAAGCCTTCTATGTTCACGAGCCAGCAGGTGCCAAGAGGCTTTGGCTTATCTGGTGGCAGCTTGTTGGGAACGGCTGCGAGCAATACGCCGCACTGCAGAAGATCGCGAACAACCTCCCAACCTTCATGGGACCAGAACGTCGCCGTGTCGATGCGGTATTCGTCACGATCCCAAACATCCCGTGGAATAAACAGCACAGTTCCATCACCGTTGGCGATTATGAGATCGTGGTTAAAGCTTTCGTTGTTTTCATCTTGAGACATAGCTTCCTCTCTCCCTTGCGAACCTTGATACTGATCTTGAGCATCGCTCGTATTGTCAAAGGGGATTCCAAAGTCGGATGAAACGTCAAAGATTACCGGGTTGAACGGGCTACTGCCTTAGATCAACGCGCAGTCTATTTCGAGATGCTTCGCCTCACACTACTTTCGGTAGTCGTTTCCACGCGCTGTAACAAGCGGTTGGAATCTTGGGCTATGCTTGGCTTGCGCACGTCTTCACGTTGAGTATCCTGAGATTGCGCCCGACAGCTGCGATTGGCAAGTACTACATTTCGCCTATCTAATATAAATCTCGATGTCTCATCATTTGCAGCGATTGACCATGTTGCTTCGGCATAGCGCCACGTGAAATGAACGAGAAGCTGGCCTTCAAATGGGAGGAAGTATGCTCACTTTTGGGGAACTGATCCGTCGCAACGGTCTATATTGGGGCCACAAGGACGCATTCGTTGAAGCGGACCGGCGTCGCAGTTGGCACGAATTCCATTCCCGTACTGATGCACTAGGCTTCGCTACGCGTCGTTTGGGAGCTGCCGCCGGTGATCGCGTCGCTATACTGTCAGCCGACTGCATCGAAGTCGCGGAGACATTCGGTGCATGCATGAAGATCGGAGCGGTAAGGGTTGGTCTGAACCCTCGTCTCACTCAGCCGGAAATCGCAGCGCTTGTCGCGGATTGCACCCCTACAGTGATCTTTGTTCATCGCGATTATCTTGATCAGGCGGAAAAAGCAGCGTTCGCGATGCCGGCAGGCCGAGGCGAGGCGCGTATTATCGAGTTCGGATCACCGGCCAGTGAATACGAAAGGCTGATCGCTGCCGAAAGTGATCAGCCAGAACTTGTCCAAACCCCACATCCGACTGCGATGATTGCTTACACCACGGGATCGACAGGGCTTCCCAAAGGAGCTGTCTATCCGCATGGGGCCTTCCTTCAGTCGATCTTATACACCGCCATGTTGGAAGGGATTGATCCATCGACTCGCTGGCTGCACACGATGCCTGCGGCCGGCGTCCCATTGATGCATATGGTCCGCAACCTGTTCCATGCTGCAGCCACCGTGATTGTCGGGCCCTGGTCGGCGGAACATGCGCTTTTTTTGATCGGGCGCGAACACACAACCAATGTCGTCCTCGTTCCCACAATGCTGAATTCGCTGCTCGAATCGAGTATGTTGGAACGCACTGACATGAGTTCGATGCGATTGTTCGGCTACGGCGCTTCTCCGCTCCCTCCCAAGACGATCAAGAAAGCCATGAAGGCTTTTGGCAGGCCGTTTCTACAGATGTTCGGCACTACGGAGCTGATGGGCATGTCGATGATGCTGTTTCCGTCAGATCACGAGCTTGGCATCACCACTCGCCCGGAGATACTGGCTTCCGCTGGGAAGCCTTTGCCGTTCGTCGATGTCAAAGTCGTGGATGGAGATGGCTGCTCACTTCCGCCCGGCGAGACGGGTGAGCTTATAGTCCGTAGCGACACGCAGTTCTCAGGCTACTGGAACGCGCCGGAGAAGAACGTTGAGGTCATAAAGGATGGGTGGATATATACCGGTGACCTAGCAAGCCGAGACGAGGCCGGCTACGTTTATCTCAGCGATCGCGCCAAGTTCAGAATTAGGAGCGGGGGCTACGACGTCTTCCCAACTGAGATCGAAAACGCTTTGGCTGAGCATCCCGCGGTTAGCGAGGTTGCCGTGATAGGCTTGCCGGACGAACAGTACGGTGAGCGCATACATGCAGTCGTAACTACTGTTCCCGGAAAAACCGTTACTTCAGACGAACTGCGTGAATTTTGCAGGAATAAAATTGCCGCGTTTAAGGTCCCAAAGTGTATCGATATCTGGACAGAAATCCCAAAGGGGCCGACTGGGAAGATTCAAAAGCGAGCGATCATCGAGCATTTCACCAGCGAAGCGGCCTCAAGGCCGGCGTCATCAGACGATAAGTCATAGAAGGTTTCGCCGTCTGCACGACGCAAGCAATAGCTGAATTATCGCTGGCTGATCGGCTTCTGAACTCACTGAGAGTCTCTCTACCGCTATTCGTACACGTTCTGGTAACTCTTGCTGAGTCTCACGCAAGAGACGGCAGCACAGTGCTCTCACCCTATCGCGGTCTTCGTGGGCAGTTGTCAACAAGACCAGGAGGGCAGTCCATTCAAATGGATACGCAATTTTGGACTTGTCAAACTCCCGGAGGGCGCGCTCCGCTTCCAAACGGGCATCCTCCGGTCGACCTCTTCTCCAGTGACCCCACGCAAGGTTTGCGCTGGCGAGACCGACATATTCTGACATCGCCTCGATTCTAGCCGTTTCCATTGCTTCCCTGGCTGATGCAACAGCGGCGTCGATCTCACCTTGCAGTCGAAACGCCAAGCTTAAATACACACGACAGCGGAGCTCAATCGCCTTGTGGCCGGACCGTTGAGCTGCTTGCATTCCGCTGGTCAGGGTGCGCTCGGCGTTCCGGAGTTTGTTGCTGTGTAGATATGTAAAACCCAGGATGAACAACGACGACGAGATGGTAGCGAGGTTGTTGGTCAACTTGGCAGCGTTCGCATAGTTCCGCGCATGCTTGATGGTGGCCAAAGACGTGCGATATCGCTGGAGCCGCAGGTCTCGGAGGACGGACTGATTGAAGAATTCTGCCAGTTGTTCGGCTGAGCAGACATCCAGTCTCGGGGAAATTCGGTTCAACAGATTGCTCATCTCGCTGCCGTTGCCGCTCCAGTAGTTGGCGTTGCATCTCGAAAGCTGAACTTCGATCCACTCGCGTAGCGCATCTTCGGTCGAAGCATCCGGGAGCTTGTTGAGGACTTGCTCCGCCTCTTCGAGTACTTGCAACGCCCGATCTCGGTCTTGTTGGAGAGCTACCCCCAGCTTTCGGAGCAGGCGGGCCCTTTGAAGGGGCTCGTTTGGCGCGAGCTCCATGGCCTCGCGCAGGGCCAATTCCGCTTCGTCGATATTGTGCGACAGGAACAGCACCTCGCTCAGTTGTTCAAGCAGCGATATCTTCAGGTCGGCCGCGAGCGGCTTCGAACCGTCCTCCGCTAGGCGCAAGTGTTGCAGCGTCTGCCGGAAGTACGAAATGGCCTCCTTATTCGCAAAATTTGCCTTAGCGAGGGTGGCTGCCTGCGAGTAGTACTCAAACGCCTTAATGTCGTTCCCGCCGGAGGCCCAGTGATGCGCGAGAACGTGAGGTGACCTGCCTGCCGAATGGGTATTCTCCAAGGCGACAGCGATCTGGCAATGCACAGCCTTCCTCGCCTTAGAGAGCATGCTTTCGTATATCGCATCGCGCATCAACGAATGCTTGAAAACGAAATGGCCAGCCCTTCCTTGGTCGGCCTTCACGACCTGAGCGCTGATCAAGTGGCGCAATGCGTTATCGACTTCAGATCCACGATACCCAAGCGCCATCTTCAATACATGGGAAGAAAATTCCCGACCAATCGCTGCCGCCGTCTGTGGTATTTCCATCTTCATCGGTAGCCGGTCTATCCTTGCGATGAGCGAGTCGTGCAAGGTCATCGGGATGGACGTCACATGGAGATCGCGCCCCTGGCTTGCGTGAGGCAGTTGATCGCCGTCCATCACCGATTTCACGAGTTCTTCAACATAAAGAGGAACGCCGTCGGAGCGGTCCGCGATGGCGGCCCGAACCGGTTCGGGTGTATCGGCACTGCCTGTGATGGCCTCAATCAGCTGGTTCACTTGGCCGTACGAGAGACGCGGGACGTCAACCACTTCATCGAATCGCATCTCGGACAGTTGCGGCGTGGCTTCACTGCGACACGTAAACACTGCGAGAGTGTTTCGCCTCGCAGGATCATCAATGAACCGCTGAAAAAATTCGAGGGTACTCGGGTCTGCCCAATGGAGATCCTCCACGACGATCAAGAGTGTTCGAAACATGGAAATTGTATCGAGCACCGACCGGATCGCACCGAACGTCCTTTCCTTCCGTCCCCTGGCCGTCAGTCCGGCAAAATGAAAGTCCGGATCACCTGAGAGGAGCCCGACGAGGACTTGGGCGGCGTCACGACGTTCTTGGCTAGCGTCTCTTTCGAGCGTCTGAAGCGGGGCAGACGAGCCGACATTTCCCTCGGGCAGGACAGAGCGCCGGAGCTGGTCGAGCACCGGAAACAGTGGCTCGTGGCTATGGAAGGGTGAACATTGAAATTCCATCAGCACGGAGTCTCGACCTGGTTCCGCGTGCGTCAGTACTTCGGAGACCAAGCGCGACTTGCCAATCCCCGGCTCTCCTTGAACAAGCACAGAGCGCTGACCGCCGATCTTTGCGTCGTCCCAGAGCCGCATCAAAGCATCGAGTTGTTCACCGCGGCCGAAAATGGGCGTGTCCCAGTGGGCAATGCGCTCTACAGTTCCACGCAGCCTAATTCCATCGACACGCCAGATTCTTACCGACGATGAAATCCCCTTCATTGTCCGAAGGCCAAGGTCGCTATAGACGAACTCCTCGCCAGCCACAGCACGGGTCTCATTGGTAACAACGACGGTGTCGGCTTCCGCTTCCGATTGCAGGCGAGCAGCAAGATTGGGTGTTCGGCCCACGACCTGATCCTTGAGGCTGAGATTGTCACCTTGAATATCGCCGACGATCACTGAGCCGGTGGCAATCCCAATGCGCGAGGACAGCCCTAGTTCTCTGACCCCCTTGCTGAGCTCAAGCGCCGCCCGAACGGCGCTTTCTGAGTTGTTTTCTCGCGCATTGGGCCACCCGAAATAGGCCATTACGCCGTCGCCCATAAACTGGCTTATCGTCCCGCCATATTTCCGGACCACTCTGACTGACGTCGATTGGTAGCCGGCAACGATGTCGCGCAACTCTTCGGCGTCTAGCTGTTCCGACATATGGGTGGAACCTACAAGGTCGCAGAAGAGCACTGCTAGGTTTCGTCGTTCCGCTCTTCCGGCCTGGCGGGGTGCTGTTCCCGTATGATCACTTTGATCCGATATAGGAACAACCCGAGACGGTTCGGCACCGACCTGCTTCGCGGCAACAATCAATCGTCGCCGGTCGCCGACGGCTTTAACCCCAATTTCGCGAAGATCGCTACTGGTTAGGTATCCAAGCACTCCGAAGTCAATGTTGTTTTCCTCGAACCGGTCGGCATATTCCGGTAAGCCTATCTGCTCGAGCCATTGTCGGAGCGTAAGCGACATGGGCGTCTCCAATCGCGAAAACCAGATCCTGTGGCCTTAGCCACCATAGTACGGAATCGATTACTCTCGGAGAGAATCTGCTTGACGCGCAATGGCGTCGAGAACATTTTTGAGTTTATACGTCGACAGCTGTGAGGCTTAAATGTCCGGTTCAACATTGACACTTCTGATTGTGGGAACGGGCAATGTCGGAAGCGCCTTGGCGAAGCGGTTTGCAGGAACCTCGCATCAAGTCTTGCTGGGATCTCGGGATCATAAAACCGGGCAGGCTGCTGCGGAACAGCTTGGCGTCCGCGGAGGAGATGCGGCTTCCTTCGTCTCGGAAGCAGACGTGATTTTTATCGCCGTTCCATTTGACAATTTGCCGGAAACACTGGCTCGATTGGGAGCCATTGATGGCAAAATCGTTGTCGATTGCACCAATCCACTCACATCCGACTATATGCAACTTACAATCGGCCATACGGATTCGGCCGGAGAAACATGCCAGAGGCTTGCGCCACACTCAAAGGTCGTGAAAGCGTTTAATGCCATTTTCGCGGAGGTCGTGTCCGCCGACTCGTCGTACGGGAGCATCACGCCCCAAGTTTTCCTGGCGGGAGACGATGCCGACTCGAAGCAGCGGGTGGCGGCACTGGTTCGCGATATAGGGTACGATGCCATTGACACTGGCGGTATTGCATGTGCTCGGTACCTCGAGCCACTGGCTGAGCTAATTATTCAGCTGGCTTATGCTCAGGGTCGAGGCACCGCGTTCACTCCAATAATGCTTGCTGCCGCCAGTTCTACCCCTGTCGATCAGTGAGTTATATAGGGTTCGGAGACTGTCTTGATGAGCTCGACGGCCCAAGCTGATCGTTATGTGACGTCCCTCAACGGCGCCGTCGATCTAAGTCGCATTTCCGTTTCCGTCGATGGACTCCCGCCCGTGGCATCGAACCTTCCTACCGCTTGCCAGCACGAACACCCCTTTATGCATCCCGGCGCGCGGCCCTTCCGTAGACCTGCGCAACCGCGGTCTGGTGGACGCTAGCGAGGACGCCGCTCTACCTGATCAACCTGCTGACCATGCAGCGGACGGAGTACCATGTAGACGGTCCGCTCACCGCATTGGCCCGCGAAATACTGGGCTTTGGCGATACGGCAGAGCTTGGCAAGCGTGCCCAGGAGGCTGAAAAGAACTCGCACTACGCCAACGTGCGCTTCCAGCCGGAGTACGCACGTGCCCAAGACGTGCACGACGGTTATATTGGCTCGTCCCGGGAGCGTGTCAGCGTCGACGCTGCCTGACGATAACCGCGTCGGCGCCTTGAGACGCCGACGCGGTCACCACAGCCCGGGAGCGCAGTTTCATCAAGTCCGGCTACCGGCAGCCAATCGGTGAGGGCGGTGGCGTTGTCAGAAGTGGGGAGGGCTGTTCGTGCTTTATGTTGTTCACTGCCTCGATCATGAGAATGCTCAAGCGAAACGGCTTGCGAACTACGATGACCACAAGGCCTACCTGTCAACGGGTGCGATGAAAACAGTCGTCTCCGGTCCCGTCCTTGCCGACGACCATGAAACAATGATCGGTTCGCTGTTCATCTTCGACGCGACCACCAAGCAAGAAGTAGTTGATTTTAATGAAGACGATCCATTCAAGAGAGCAGGAGTTTGGAGGAGCGTCAGCATATATCCCTTCAACAAGCGGGTCGACAACCGGTGACGAGCCAGACGATCGCATAGTCTGGCTCCCGGCCATCAACAGCCCTTCATTTCCGGTCAAGAAACCAAGCGGTCGAGCTACTTGCTGCTGCTCCATGAGGTTCGCCACATGACACGATCTCCAGTCCCAGCGGATTTGCTTGGGGGCTATTTTACCGAGGCGAATTCCGTCGACGTGCCGTCGAGCTTCGAGGCTTCGGCCTCCAGTACTTGCGAGCGGACGATCTAGACATTTGGTTTGGGTTGTCGGTTGGTTTGGGCACGCGCTACTAGGCTTCGTGGCGGTTAGGCGAAGCGAATGGCCAGCCGCAAGGAGGCGATCATCATGGACGTATATGAAGCAGTCACAAGCCGACGGTCGGTGCGCGGGTTCAAAGACGAGCCCGTCCCACGGGAGGTGCTTGAGCGGGTGCTGACCGCCGCGGCCTGGGCGCCGTCCGGATCGAACATCCAGCCGTGGAATACTTACGTGCTGACCGGGGCGCCACTCGTCGAACTCAAGACGTGCGCGGTCGAGCGCGTGGCCCACGGCGACCAGTGGGACGAGCGACAGTACGAGATGTACCCGGCCACTTTGAAGTCGCCATACAAGGATCGCCGATCCGCTTTCGGACGTGAGCGCTACAGCGCGCTGGGCATTGCGCGCGAGGACTGGGAGGCGCGCCAGCGGGCGGCCATCGCCAACTGGAACTGCTTCGGCGCGCCCGCCGCACTGTTCTGCTACATCGATCAGGGCCTCGGGCGTCCGCAATGGGCCGACGTCGGCATGTATCTGCAGACCGTCATGCTGCTGCTGCGCGCTGAAGGATTGCATAGTTGCCCGCAGATGGCATGGTCGCAGGTACGCGAGACAGTCGCGGAGGTTCTTTCACCCCCGGAAGGGCTCATCCTCTACTGTGGCATGTCGATCGGGTACGAGGATCCCTCGGTGAGCTTTCCGCGGACGGGTCGCGTCCAGCTTGATGAGACGGTCACGTTTGTCGGAGATTAGCTGTCGTCTTGGGAGTCTCCGCGCTGGCGAAAAAGCACCAGCTTAACAGCAAATATGGTCGGCGCTGCAAAGCCGCACCCGAATTGAGACATCACCGGTCGCGGCTTTCGAGGGGTTCAGACCTGCTCGGTCCCGACTTCGCGATTGTAGGAGTAAACTTTGGTTCGGGTCTGGCAGCCCATCGGACTGTGACCCTCGGATCCCATCGGACCTGAACAGAAAAGTCTTAGTATCCGATGCTTGACCTCAAGCACGCCTACCTCTTCACCCGAGTTGTTGATCGGGGCGGTTTCGATCTGGCCGTTCCCAGCGCAACTGGCACCTGCGACTGTCAGGTCGAGTGTGTGAGCTTGAAAATACTCTCGGAGTGCAACTACTTCACCGCGCGGCCCGAAGGATTGCCGTAACCGCAGTCGGAGCCGCGTTCTATCGGTATGCTGTTCGAGCGGCTCCCAGCGCAATCCTCGCCAGAGCCGCGCTTCACGCAGAAGCTGATCGCTGCGAGGTGGTACGGTGCTCAGCATCCTGACTTATCTAGATCCTTCCCGACAACAGGAACAGGGCGCGACTCATCGCCATATTACGGACATGAAACATCCGTAATATATGAACTACGCATCCAATGGTCAGAAAATCCATCCCGACGTCGTTCGCATTGGATGCTTGCCCCGCTGCGCGGGATCCTAACCGGTCCTCCGTGCAGGAGTGGCGTCGATCGATAGTCGCGAGAGTCGACCACCATGTGCCTGCTGAGCAAGCGGTTCAATTGTGGGATGGTTTGGACTCAGGAGTTGCAATGATCCTCAGCAAAGCGCTTTTCTTGAAGCGCGATAACGTAGGAATCGCGGCCATTGCCGCCGGATTGGCGGTGTGTTGGTTGACACAGACACCGTTCGCCATGGTGGCCCCGATCGGCCTAGCTTTTTTTCAAGACCGGACGAGCACCGTTCAAATTCTGAACGCGAGCCTCGCCGTCGCGGTGACCATCTCAATGTTTGTCATCGAAAGCCACGGATCGGGCCGCCCCGCGATATGGGGTGCACTCCTTTCGCTTACTTTCCTAGCCGTTGCGGCTTTCTACGCAGCCAACGCCAAGTCCGGCCGCGTGAGAAAGGGAACCGGACGCCGTCCACAAAGACGCCAGCCGATTGATGCCTCGGCGGAGTTTTTGGGTCTTATGCACCCGCACGACCGCGCCACGGCTGAGCAGGCTGCTGCACGGGCGTTTTGGACTGGCGTCCCTCAGGTGATGAGATTCCGTCTCAGGCAGCAGGATGGCAATTACGTGTGGAGCGAAGTTCGCACCGATCCCACCTACGGCGTGCGCGGGAATGTCGATGTCCTGTCTACCGACGAGGAACAACCGATGTGCATTGACGGCGAACGGCTTGACGCTGCTGGTTTGGGACCGGTTCGGGCGGCGCACGTTGTCGAGGAGCTGTTCGGAAATGGGTGGGCGTTCGATGCCGAGGGGCGGTGGATCTATCTGCCGTTGTTCGCTCAGGCCACGCTCGGCAAGACACCGGACGAGCTAAATCGCTCCTTGGACGATGGCTATATCGCCTGGAAGCAGTTGCTTCATCCCGACGAGTACGATGCGGTAGCTGAAAAATGGTCTCATTCGATAAGGACCGGCGAGCCATTCAACGCCGAACATCGCATCCGACGCAAATCTGGTTTCGCGTGGGCCAGAAGCGCCGCCAGGTCGGTTCGCAACAAAGGGGGCCTGATCGTTGGATGGTACGGCACATCGATTGACATCGACGTACAGCGAAAGACCCTGTCGGACCTGAAAGCGCGAGAGCAAAGTCTCACGCAACTCATCGATATGGTTCCGGGCCGGCTCTGGATGCTTGCACCGGACGGACAACCGATATTCCACAACAAGCGTCTGACCGACTACCTCGGTTTCGCCATCCCCGACGTTCGAACAGAAGGGACGGCATCGCTGGAACTCAATGTGGAGCAGGTTATCCATCCCGACGACATCGAGAGCGTCACAGCAACACTGCAGCGCTCCCTTGCCACCGGAGTTAGCTTTTCAAGTCGTTACCGGGTTCGTCGATCAGACG
This sequence comes from Rhizobium sp. BK176, assembly GCF_024808055.1. NCBI lineage: Bacteria > Pseudomonadati > Pseudomonadota > Alphaproteobacteria > Hyphomicrobiales > Rhizobiaceae > Rhizobium > Rhizobium sp. BK176. Next base: position 18,268 of record NZ_JANUBV010000015.1, read on the forward strand.
GCGTGTACCGCTGGATGGAGGGGCGCGCGGAACCTTTCCGGGATCAAGATGGGCGAATCCTCCAATGGTATGGGATTTCTCATGACATAGACGGCCAGATAAATGCTGAAGATGCGCTCAGTCGAAGTGAGCGGCATCTCCACGGACTGCTCGATGCCCTGCCGATACAAGTCTGTAGCTGGCTGCCGTCTGGTGAGATGACCTACATCAATAAGCGGTATTCGGATGCACTCGGGTTCGCCGATGCCAACTTTTCCGACTTCCTGGCCACCGCACGCGCGCTGATTCATCCCGATGATGTGGAAAAGGTTTCCAGGACAGCCGCGCATTGTCTTAGTACAGGGCAAACCTTCGCCTTCCGGTACCGTCGTCGCTCGAGCGACGGATCGTTTCGCTGGCTCGACAGCAGGTTTGAGCCGCTTCGCGATGAAAGTGGAACTATTTCCGAATGGTACGGTCTCGTCATCGATGTCGATGATGAGGTCCAGGTACAGGAAAAGCTGCGCGCCGCTCAAGTGGAACTGGCCCGCGCAAGTCAGGCGGCCACCCTTGCCGAACTCTCCGCATCGATCGCCCATGAGGTGGCGCAACCGTTGGCGGCGCTCGTTTCGAGTTCGGACGCCTGCCAAAGGTGGTTGACGTCTGAGCCGCCGAACGTCGAGCGTGCATTGGGGACGCTGGAGCGCGTCATTCAGAGTGCAGATTCCGCCGTGGACGTGGTGGCGCGGATCCGCGCGCTGTTCAAACAGGGCGTGGACGCGCGGACGGTCTCGGACCTAGGGTCGGTGATCAGCAAAACGTGCGACCTCTTGGCCGATGAGGCGACCGGTCACCATGTCCGATGGGACGTGGTGATCGATGAGGGCTTGCCGGCTCTCACGTTCGACGAGGTCCAGATCCAGCAGGTTTTGGTCAATCTCATGCGCAATGCCATCGAGGCGATGGATAGTACTTCCGATAGGCGCATATTGACGGTCCGTGCTCGTCACTTGGACGGCGCCGTACGTGTCGAAATCGGCGACACTGGCCGTGGCATCGAATGTCCGGAGCGGATATTTGAGGCATTTTTCACCACCAAAGCTGAAGGCATGGGAATGGGACTGGCGATCTGCCGCTCCATCATCGAGTCGCATGGGGGGCGGCTGTGGGCTGAGGCTGTTGAGCCGCACGGCGCGAAATTCACCTTCACTTTGATGACTGACACAGCAATCCGGCCCTGAACCCAAACCAACGTTTACCATCACAAGGCAGAAACCAGTGATAAAATCACCTCACGAAGTAACTCCGCATGACAACCAGGCTAGGCCGATCGCGCGTCTAATGTCAGACAGGGCCACAATAGGCGAGGCGCCGTGAACTCATCTGTCGAACCCATCATCTACGTCGTCGACGACGATGAACGAATGCGGGAGTCGCTGTTGGATCTCTTCACGTTCGCCAAGAAGCGTGCGTCCGCCTTTTCGAGCGGAACAGAATTTCTGGAGCAGGCCAACACCAATGCGCCCGGTTGCGTGGTGATCGACCTGCATATGCCTGGAAGCACCGGTCTCGACGTGCAAAACCAACTCATTTCAATGGGCAGCAAGATGCCCGTCATCTTTTTGACTGGTCGGGCCGACGTACCTGCCACCGTCACTGCGATGAAGGCGGGGGCAACGGACTTCATAACGAAGCCGTTCGTCAATCAGGACCTGCTAGATGCCGTGGAGCGCGCTATTCGAGCAGACGGCGAGAGACGCAAATTGGATGCGGATCACAAAAGGCTGCAGGAACTCGCAGGAACGTTGACGCCACGGGAACAGGAAGTGATGCAAGCGGTCGCTAGCGGACTGATGAACAAGCAGGTCGCTTTTCAGCTTGGCATTTCAGAGATGACCGTGAAGCTTCACCGTATGAACGTCATGAGAAAAATGCACAGCCGGTCGCTGCCCGATCTTGTTCGGAAAGTCGAGAGCCTGCAGAAAGCCTGATTGACGGGTGGCTTGCACCGAGACCATCCATGTCGAGATCGCGTGTGACAGATGTCGACACTATTCGGCGGAGGCCAGCGCTTCGAATGTTGAGCGCAAGTCTGCATCGCCTCTGGCGCGTTTGGTGCAGGCTGGCATCATCCCCACGTCGACGAACACTGTCGTGGCCGGGTCTCACCGCACGTGGGCTCGTCCCGAGGCCGCCGATCTCGCCAAGTTGTATGCCTTGTTGGCACCTAACTACGGCGCTCTGATCGAAAGCTATCAGACGGCTCAGGACGTCGCTAAGGCCAAGGCCTAATCTGCCGCCGGAAGTCAGCGCCCTCCCAAGGCGCGCCGGCTTCGAATAGTTCACGCCTCTCGATATCGTCAGCTACTTCGTCCCAATGGATAAAAAGGACTGGTGTTGGTCACAACCTCCAGCCGCCGTTCCGCGCGCGCCGCGCTGTCCGACGAGCAGCCCAAACCTTTGTTTGGATTACGACGCGCGAAGGCGTGTGCAAGAGTGTCGAAAGCCGTCACCAAGCAGCGCTCAAACAAGCAGCAATCCAATGGGATTGAGCGCCAGTCCGTGACCGTGTGCCCCCGTCGCGACGGAGGTGGCAAGCAAACAAATAGACCAGGAGTTCGCAATGAACGTACAAAAGAAAATTTCCGAAGAAATCAACTTCCATCCCGGTAAGCCCGCTACAGGTGAGCTGGTTCCGTCTCGCTATGCACTGAAGATCGGCGACATCGACGTGATGGTTGTCAGCGACGGCGTGCTGCCGCTTCCCACCCAAATGTTGGGACACAATGCGGATCCCGCTAGTCGCGCGAGCTGGATGGCGGACCAGTTCTTGCCTCCCGAAGCGTTCGACTGGGCTCTGAATGCGGTCGTGGTGCGCAGCGGCGATCAAATCGTTCTCCTCGACGCGGGGTTGGGTCTCGATCCGAATTTGAACCTGCCGCGTGCGGGACAACTGCTTAAGCGACTGGAAGCTGCCGATATCGATCTGACAACGGTGACTGATCTTGTGCTCACCCACTTGCACATGGATCACATCGGCGGGCTTCTCGTCGAGGGGATCAAGGAAAAGCTTCGTCCCGACCTGCGGATCCACATCGCCGCCGCCGAGGCCAAGTTCTGGGAGGCACCGGACTTCACTCGCACAAACATGCCCGACGGCTTCCCCGCCGCGCTTGCGGCAACGGCGAAACGCTTCCTGGCCGAGTATCGCAGCTATCTGCGCCTGTTTGACGAGAAGCAGGACGTTGCTCCGGGCGTCGTCGCGCGTCGCACGGGGGGCCATACTCCGGGTCACTGTGTAATCCGCATCGCGTCTGGAGACGACGCGCTGACGTTTGCCGGAGACGCCGTGTTCGCGGTCGGTTTCGATCATCCCGATTGGTACAACGGCTTCGAGCACGACCCGGAAGAGGCTGCCAGGGTTCGGATCGGTCTCCTCCGGGAACTGTCGGCGAGTGGTGAACTGCTGGTGGCTACCCATCTCCCGTTCCCGTCGCTGGGGCGCGTGGCCGTAGACGGCGATAAATTCCGGTGGGCGCCCATGTACTGGGACTACTGACCGCTGCTGGGCGACGTGTAGGTACAGCTTTTGACAGCGTTTGAGCACTAGATCGTCAAGCGATTTACGCCGAGCCTTTACATCAAGCTTTCTCGTGCGGGGTCCGAGGCGACCTTTGCCTCGCACGGGAAACAGAGTCGATTCCATGAGCGGATTGACCGGCGCAGCCCTGTCGCGGCCATTTTATGCCGACCACCTGCACCAAACGCCGCGGTTTTTTGGAATTCTGGACGGCACACGCCAACACTTTCAACGACAGAAAATCTAAGGAAAAGAACAATGAGCAAGCGCCTCGACTACAACCAGATCGCCCCGGCCGGGATGAAAGCCCTCAACGGACTCTATGGCTACGCCACCACGCAGAGCAGCCTCCCCACGGAGCTGGTCGATCTTGTCTTCCTTCGTGTATCGCAGATCAACAACTGCGCCTTTTGCCTCGACATGCACACACGCGACCTCTTGAAGAAGGAGCAACCGATCGAGAAGATCGCGCTGGTGCAGGCATGGAGGGAAGCCGGGAATCTTTTTGACGCGCGTGAGCGGGCGGCCCTTGCCTGGGCCGAAACCGTAACACGCGTTGCCGAGACCGGCGTTCCCGACAGCGCCTACGAAGCCGCGCGTGCGGTGTTCGACGAACGCGAACTCGTCGATCTGACGCTCGCGACGGGCCTGATGAACGCCTATAACCGCATGGGAATCAGTTTCCGCACGACGCCACAGGCGGCGGTCGGAAAATAAGCCGGCGACGATGTTTGTGGATGTACATGCGTCCACAAGCATCCCATGACGCCACGACGGGGCGCTGTAGGACAAGGGGCGCTCCGGCAAACAAGGGGTTACGACAATGAAGTCAGTCTTGTTATCGCTCTGCGTGTCAAGCATGGTCTGTTCTCTTGGCACTTTGGCGGTCGCCGCCGATGCGGCAACGGTCACATCGCTTGTGAAAAAGGACCTTCCTGACTACCCCGGAAAGGAGGCGCTGATGATATCAGTCGAGTATCCGCCGGGAGGCTCCGATCCGATTCACAAACACGACGCACATGCGTTCATCTACGTTCTGGAGGGTTCAGTCGTGATGCAGGTGAGGGGAGAAAAGCAAGTGACCTTGTCGCCGGGAGAGACCTGGTACGAAGGCCCATCCGACATTCACGTGGTCGGCCGCAATGCAAGCACGACCAAGCCTGCAAAGTTCATCGTCTTGCTTCTCAAGAACAAGGGCGCACCGGTTCTCACGCCGGTGGAGTAACTGTCGGCCCACAGCTGTCACTAAGCAATGTTAGCCTTCGCTGCGCTGCCAACAGGTGAGGTCGGCTCAGCCCGGGACGCAAGCGCTACCGCGTCGGCCCCGGCCGGATAGCGCAGACGGCTCGATCTACTGTCGTTGACCGCTTGCCGGCACCGCCACATCGCCCTCCCTTGTTGTCAATATCGACGGCGGGACAGCCTAGCTTAATAGTCAGCACTGCCACCGATGTAGCTTTCGGTTGGTGTGCGTGTTCCCTCTGGTCCTTCGCCTGCAGGCTTGCCTTCAGGCGCCTCCTTCCTCCGCTTTTGTAAGGGGCAACCGCTTTCAGGTAGCCGTCAGAGTATTGTGACCAAATCGCGGTGCGCCGGGTGTGTTTGGGGAAAAGCACGCCCATCTGACATTGCTATACATTTGGAGCGGATATGACCGACCAGTCTAGCCGTCTTGTGCTGCATACGAATTCGCGTGACGAGGTCTTTGCCGACGAACGCAATGCTGTTGCGGACTTCTCATTCAATTCCACCGTCGCGAACGTCTTCGATGACATGGTCAGCCGCTCGGTTCCGTTCTATGGGGAGATGCAGCGGATGGTTTGCGAGCTGGCAGGGGATTTTGCCCAGCCCCAGTCGAACCTCTACGACATTGGCTGCTCAACGGCCACGACTCTCTTGGCACTCGACCACCTCGTCGACAGCCACGTTGATTTTGTCGGTATCGACAACGCTCCGGACATGCTCAAGAAGGCGGCTGAGAAGATCGAGGAATCGGGAACAAACCGATCGATCGAGCTTGTCACTGGCGACCTCCACAGAGGCTTCTCTGTGGAGAACGCCAGTGTCGTGACGATGCTGCTTACCCTGCAATTCGTACGTCCGCTTTTCCGCGAACGGGTCATGAAGACGATCTACGACGGTCTCAACGAACACGGATGCCTGCTGCTGATCGAGAAGTTGACTAGCGAGGACACGACCTTCAACAGGCTGTTCATCGACCACTACTACGATTTCAAACGGCGTAACGGATACTCCTCGATCGAAATATCGAAGAAGCGGGAGGCGTTGGAAAACGTCCTCATCCCGTACCGCCTTGAGGAGAACATCCAGTTGCTCAAGGAGGTGGGCTTCAAGAGCACGGAAGTATTCTTCCGTTGGTACAATTTCTGCGGCATCGTCGCGGTGAAGTGAGACAAAAGACCATGAAGATTCTCATGCTCGCCTTCGGGACTTTCTTTTTTAAGTACCGAAACCAGGCGTTTCCTCTTATCATCGTCGCATTGTTTATTGCCGCCCCGCCGACGACCACCGTTCTGGGTAGCGCGGCACTCGAGCAAACGAAGGACATCATTGCACTGCTCATCGTCCTAGCGGGTTTGGTGCTGCGCGCAACCGTTATCGGCTATGCCTACATCAAGCGCGGCGGCCTGAATAAGCGCGTGTATGCCAACGATCTGGTCACGGAAGGCATGTTCGGCGTTTGCCGCAACCCGTTGTATGTGGGAAACATGCTTATTTACGCGGGCCTCTTCCTGTTCCACGGCAATCCGGTGGTCGTTGTTGTCGGAAGTTTGCTGTTCGGGTTTATCTATCAGTGCATCGTCTACGCCGAAGAGGAGTTCCTCGCTAACAAGTTCGGGGAGGCCTACAGTGCTTATTGTCGGGATGTCCCCAGATGGGGACTGAAGCTGAGTGCGTTCTCGGCGTCCACCGAGGGAATGGCATTCAATATGAGACGAGTTATCGCCAAGGACTACTCGACCATGTCGTCGACGCTGATCGCGCTGTTGGCCACCGAGTTTTACAGGGTAGCGGCCGATTCCATAACCGATCAGGAACTTTCTTACGCGGTAGTGCTCGTAGGCCTTTTCGTCGGGGTAATTGCACTCACCGGTCTGGTGAGCTCGCTGAAAAAAATGGGAGTCTTTGACGAACTGACTGTCGCACGCTGAAAATGCCGGTCGAGGCTGACAACGACCTGGAGGGTGCCGACTAGAGAGCCGGAAGCCAGGACGAGCACCAGTACAAGGATCCTCAGATCATCTACCGGTCGAAGCAAGTTGAAGACGTCGTTCCGCCGCGAGCAGTGGCCTGCAGAAGATATTCACAAAGCATTAACCTGTCGATTTTCGCGGTCGCGTGCAGTCCGCGAAGTCGGCACTGTGCGAAAAGGTAGTAGGATTCAAATGTTCGCGAAGCCCAACAAAAAGGCTTGTGCCGCGTATCTCAGCCTAACGTCCGGTCCCCCGGATCTCTTCGCCAACGGGTTGCTGGGCTACTCCCTGCTTCAGGTCGCACTGTTGATCCGGGCAACGCCGTAGATAAGGAAGCAGCCGTTTGCGCCTTCTTACTGGGCGGCAATGCTAGGCACGATCGCGTTGGCTTCCGCCGCCATGAGGATGGTGTCCCGTGGCGGTGACAGTATCGGCGCCCAGCTCGCGCCGTATCTGTTCTTCTTTGCCAATGTGCTGGTGGCGGCGATTGCCGTAGGGACGATAGCACTGCTGGCACAGGGAAGGCTCTTGCCCAGGTCGCCCGTTCGAGCGGCCGAGTAGCTTAATGAGGAAGCCTGAACAGGTGCCGTATCTTGGCCGCCAGTGAAATCGGATGTGCCTCCGCGCCAGCGCTGCCATCTGCCTTGAGGTGCTCCTCGGTCTCCACGCGCTTCGCCAAGAGCTGGCTCAGTTCCTCCACGAGCGCAGGACGCTCGTGCATCACGCTCGCGAGATGGTCCTTCGAGATCTCATAGACGACGACGAAGGTGAGGGCGCGCATCGTGGCGGGCTCCGGCGCCCCCATCAGAACCCCACGTTCGCCGAATAGATCTCCGGGGGCCAGTCGGGTCAGCTCCTCGCGCCCGCCATCGTCATCGTCCAGCTCGACCGACACGACTCCGCTGCGCACAATCATCAGAGACGTCATTGAGGCATTCTGCGGTGCGATCACCGCCCCCTTCTTGAACGTGCAACGCGTCATGCTATTTGCGACCGTCTCCATCTCGTCTTCCGTGAGAGCCGAGAACAGCGGGATCGATGTCAGGAGCCGCCAAGGCGTGCCGGGATGTTTGGAAGAGTCTGACGACGTTGCTTCCATTAGAACGTTCGCCGCCGTCGAGAGCTGGATGCCTGCCGCCTTTGCATGCCGATAAACCAGGTCGAAGATCTCGTTCTTGGCAATTCCGGTTTGGCCGAGGCTGGCGACCTTGAAGGACAACTCGACCTCGACCGCGGAACCGTCGAGACCTGTGACTGACACGGACGGCGGAGGGAACTTCAGAATCGAGTTCGCGCTGAGGAGCACCGTTTTCATCGTCTCCTCGATGGCCGCTGGCGTTCGTGTCGGAAGTGCCCTGATGACCACCTTGGATCCATGGACGGAGTCAGTACCTGTGAGATTCGTCAGCGTGGCCTTGGCGAGTGTGCTGTTGGGAACGATCACCAGGTCGTTTGTGTCGTTCAGGAGATGCGTCGAACGCCAGTTCGTTTCGACCACCTGACCGCGGACGCCTCCTTCGACCTCGATCCAGTCGCCAACGGTGTACGGACGTCCAAGGTTCAGTGCGATCCCGGAAAAAACGTCGTTCAGGGTGCTCTGTAGTGCGAGACCCAGCACGATGGCGAAGACCCCGGAGGTAGCGATCAGGGTTCGCACCGGAAGGTCAAACACGAAGGCTATGATGGAGAGAGCCGCACCGAGATAGATAAAAGCGACCAGCAAGTCCTGGATCAGGCGTCCTTCTCGGGGCTTTCGCTCGAAGATGAGGTAGACGCGCACTGAGCTGGCCAGAACCATCGCACCGCCAACCCACCATGCTGCCTTGGCGATACCGATGAACGTCTTGTGCGTGAGATCTTCATCGACGACTCCCGCAGTCCAGGGAGCCACATCGTTGCCCACGAGCAAGATGGTGAGGATGACGAAGAATGCAATGTGAACGAGGAACCGCTGTGTCGGCTTCCCGCGGACGAGGGCTCTCGCGAACACCAGGACGAGGACAAGCGCCGCGAACTGGGTGATCGGATCGAGCGCAAGCTGCAGAACGTTGTCCATGGACGTCATCTTCACGTGGCCTGTTGATGTCCGCGCTATTGACAGTGCAGGAGCATCCCTCGTCAAGAAGGCGCGTGACTGGTTGGGACATGCAAAGGCATTCGGCCAGAGCACGCTCGGCCTCTTGAGGGGGCGGTAACGGCGTAAGGAGCGATGTAAGCGCTCTCGCCTATTGACGGTCATGCGCTCGGGAAAATCGCGAGCGGACGGGTAGCTGGCTTGACGGCCCGCCATTCGATGCCGAGCCAGATATAGCTCGTATCCACCCCAGGGGCTTTCGATTGCGTCGGATGTAGGTGTCTGGCGTGAAAGGTGGATTCCTGATGTCAGAAAGCCTGAATGCGGGAAGGCCCCCGATAGTTTGACGGGGGCCTTTGCCGGACTCGGGCGGGGGTGGTCGCCCACGTCCGCCGCAGCTACGATGTAGGAGTCGGGTCAGACCGCAACAACGGACGGTCGTCTTCAACGGTACAGATCGACGGACATGTTCAGCCAGAGCAAGGTCGTCGCAAGGCTTAAGGAAAGTGTGCTTCCGGTCGCATTGGAGGAACTGCTCTTCGCCAGGGCGGAGAAGCAGAGCATCGCCGTCAGGATAGCAGGTGTCTTCTACGACGATGGGTTCGCCTGCAACGTGGGCATCTCACTACACGACGCTTGGGGCCACCAGTACCTTTTCATGGTTTCCGGATCGGATTGCTCGCAAGCTGGGCTTGCCGATCTGGTCTTCGGGCTGATGACGGCTTTGGACAAGCTCACGCGCGGGAGTGGTGAAGCCAAACTGTTATCCCGTAGAGAGCTCGAATGTCTGCGTTGGTCGGCGGCAGGGAAGAGTAGTGACGAGATTGCAATTATCCTGAGCTTGAGCAGCCACACGGTCACAGCATACCTGAAGACCGCGATGAAGAAGCTGGACGTTAAAACGCGCGTGTAAGCAGTCGTCATGGCGTATCGGCTTAAGCTGCTTTGACCCGGATTGGGCGGTGCGGCCCTTATGCTGCCATCCTTTGTGGCGAACAACGGCCAGCCGACGTCCGGCCCTATACGAAATGACATGAGGAATTTTAGATGCTGAAGATCGCCATTGCCACAGCGACTGCACTGCTTGCCATTGCGCCACTGGCGCATGCATCAAGCGACGCGGCGTGGAACGCGCTCTATGCAAAGGCCAATGGCACCTGCATCGGGCAATCACGTATGGTGTCTCCAGAGGCGACTGCCCCAGTCGTTTTCGATGATGCCACCGCAAAGGTCGCTGTCCTGCTTAGAGAGAAGAACCCGAAGACGAAGAAACTCGTCAATGTGATCTGCCTGTACGACAAGAAGTCCGGCAAGGCGTCGATCGCTGAGTATCGATGGTTGGGTCAGTAATACAGTCTCGCGGCGCGCCTCCCGAAGCGAATTGCTGCTTCCGATATTCTCGGCGAAATCGCCCCAAACTTCAGGACAGTGCAGTCCTCTTGCGTCGGGCGATGCTAATTCGCGTCAGCACAACTGCGCCGTCGTATTCCGCGACGGCGTCTTTTCCGGTCGAGCAACGGCGCATACCCGAATCTTTCTTCCTGGACACGGTGCCCGTCCCCGACTCGGTCTGATAGGCCACGCCGGGGCGGCCCGACGTGTGAATGAGGGCCGCCGACGCAACGTTCGGCGGCCCTAGCCTCAACTATCGCAGCACCTCGGGAAGAAGTGTGCTTGAAAAGTCCTGGTAGGATACGGGCCTCAGGAAACGGTAGATGGCCAGCGTTCCGACGGATGTGGATCGACCGTCTGCGGTTGCAGGGTAGGGACCGCCATGGACCATCGCCGGAGAGACTTCGACACCCGTTCCGAAACCGTTTACGAGCAGGCGGCCCGCAAGCATCTCAAGCTTAGGAACGAGACGGCGAGCATCGGCCTCGTCGTCGTCGGAGACGAACAGTGCCACCGTCAGCTGCCCCTCCAGTGCGTCGATGACCGCTTCGAGTTCCGCAAGGTTCCGGCATCGAACGACGAGGCCAGCGGCGCCGAACACCTCATCTTGAAGCTCATGATGTTCCAGAAGCGCGGATGCGGTGGTCTCGAATAGAGCGGCCGTGCCTTCAAATTCGCTGCCGGGTTTCCCCGACGCGATGGCCCGCACTTCCGGATGCACGCGGAGGCGTTCGACGCCTTCGCAGAAGGCTCTGGCAATCGACGGGGTCAGCATCGCCTGGGGTGCGACCTCGGGCAGAAGTTCAGCCGTCCTCGCGACGAAGGCATCAAGCGCTTCACCATCTACGGCCAGCAGGAGGCCGGGGTTAGTGCAGAACTGTCCGGCACCGAGGATCAGCGAGGAGACGAACGCCGATGCGATGCTTTCGACGTCCCGTTCGAGTGCATTCGGAAACAGAATGACCGGATTGATGCTGCTCATCTCGGCGTAGACTGGAATTGGCTGGCGGAGCTTTGACGCAATATCCATCAACGCCGTGCCACCGCGGCGCGACCCGGTGAAGCCCACCGCGCGAATTCTGTGATCGGCAACGAGTTTCTGACCTACCTCGAAACCCGTGTCGAAAAGCAGGGAAAAGGTCCCGGGATGAAGGCGACAGACCGCCACCGCCCGCTGCACGGCGCGTCCTACGAGTTCAGACGTTCCCGGATGCGCAGAATGCGCCTTGACGACCACAGGGCAACCAGCCGCGAGCGCCGAAGCTGTGTCTCCACCCGCAACAGAGAAAGCGAGCGGGAAATTAGACGCGCCGAAGACTGCAACTGGTCCAATAGGGACATTGCGGAGGCGCAAATCTGGTTTCGGAACGGGCTTTCGGGACGGATCACCTTCATCGAAACGCAGCTCCTGGAAGCGGCCTGCGCGGACTTCCTTTGCAAACAGCCGGAGCTGCCCTGTCGTGCGGTTCCTTTCGCCCTCGAGCCTTCCGCGGGGAAGTCCGGTCTCCGACATGGCCCGGACGATCAGCTCGTCGCCGATCGCCTCGATTTCTGTGGCGATCTTTTCCAGAAATGCAGCTCTGCTTTCGAGGTTAGTCTCGCGATAGGATGCGAAGGCTTCCCACGCTTGCGCCGTTGCTGCCTCTACGTCGTCGGGCGACGCGCCTCCGAACGAGACGAGGAGGGATCTCCCGGTGGCTGCCTCAATCCCGTAAAAGTCGCCATTCGAGCCGCGCTTTTCCGTTCCCGCGACGAGCAGGCTTCCGTTGATTGTCATGATCGATGTTCCTTTCAGATGGCGGTAGCGGATATAGGAACTGAGGTTGCTTCTGTCACCACGACTGATACCCCTTATGTAAGGGCGTTCCCGACTGGCGGTCGAAATGATCGAGCGCCACCACCGCGTTCATCTCCCGGTATCGCCCCACGCACAATGTCATAGCTCACAGCCGTAAACCCGCTGACGAAGCCGAAGGTCGCACTACTGCAGATGAGAAAAGGTCACAACCTGGCGAGGACTGTGGCCACGTCGGGCTGACGCTCAGAGAGCATCCCATCGCATTTCTTCGACGGGATCTTCAGAAGCGCAACAACTTCACATGTTCAGAGGCGATGAACGTCCGAGACAATCATGGTGGGTTCAGTACAGTGCGGGTTCGCGAGCCGATGATCCTCGGCCACGAGGTGGCTGGAACGATCAAGGCAATCGGTCAGGGCGTTTCCCAGCTTGCTGTCGGAGATCGCGTGGCGTGACGATTCGATCTTGTGGTGTCGCCGAACTGTTTTTGTTTAGAAGGCCGGTATCATTATGGACGACACGGACCGAAAGAGCGCTCGCTTGTCAACTTTACTTCCCGGGAGGGCGCACCAGGCAATTCAAAAAACCGTCAATATAAAGCGCTGAAGGTCCTAACCATCGCTTCGCATTCATAAAAATAACTATTTTTTTGAGCCACAAATTAGCACAAAACCGTGCCACAAAAGACCCAGTCGCCAACCGAAAAGATCAACGGAAACAATCCTCCTGAGAGGAGATGGTGCGGTCGAGAAGACTCGAACTTCCACGGGTTGCCCCACAGCGACCTCAACGCTGCGCGTCTACCAATTCCGCCACGACCGCATCGTGGTAGGTGCCAGTTTGTGCCGGCGACGCAGCATGTAGCAAAAGGTTTTTCGGGACACAAGGGCGATATGACAGATTTTTTCAAAACAAATCACAGCATTTGAATCGGCTTCGAAACGGGGCCATATAGGCCTTCGCAGCGCTGCCTCCGGAGCAGCCTCGACAAGGAATGGCTATGTTACGCACAGATCTCGAATACTCCATGATGCCGCGCGAAGGGTCCCGGCCGGCCCGATGGCGCATCGCCGACGGCCTGGTGCCTTATCAGGAGGCTGTGGAAAACATGGAACGCGAGGTCGCTGCGATTGCCGAAGGCGGCGACGAGCTCGTCTGGCTCGTGGAACATCCGCCTCTTTATACAGCCGGGACCAGCGCGGACGCCAAAGACCTGGTGCAGCCGGATCGATTCCCTGTCTTCGCAACGGGACGCGGCGGCGAATATACCTATCACGGACCTGGCCAGCGCGTTGCGTACGTCATGCTCGACCTGAAACGCAGACGCCAGGACGTGCGCGCCTTTGTTGCTGCGCTCGAAGAAGTGGTCATCCGCACGCTTGATTCGATGAACGTCCGCGGCGAGCGGCGCGAGGACCGGGTTGGTGTCTGGGTACGCAGGCCCGACAAAGGAGCTCTGCCCGATGGCACGATGGCGGAGGACAAGATCGCAGCGCTGGGCATCCGGCTGCGGAAGTGGGTAACCTTTCACGGGCTCTCACTGAACGTCGAACCCGATCTCGATCATTTCAGCGGAATCGTCCCGTGCGGGATTTCGGCCTACGGCGTAACGAGCCTCGTCGATCTTGGGCTGCCGGTCATGATGGCCGATGTCGACATCCTTCTTCGGCAGGCATTCGAATCGGTTTTCGGAGAGACGGTCAACGATTAGGGGACACGGGGCCACCCTTTTAGTGAGTGGCAAAGGGCCGGATAACCAACCGGCCCTTTGCTGCGGTTCGCTATTTATCACCGATGTCGCGGCAGGCATCGGAATGTGATGCCCCGCTATCGCCGCCGGCGGTATGCACCTTGGAGTTCGTCTTCATGTAGTCGCAGTCGGGCAGGGGCTTGATGCTGGCCGTCGTCGTCCTGTCAACGTTCGGCGACATATGGGTCGGCGCAAAACCGTCGCTGTCATTCGTGTAGTCGTCGGAATATTCAGGTGCCTTGCGATTGACGTAGTGCACCGGCTTTTTCGCCGTGGTCTGGACGGGCGCGAAGCCGTCACTGTCATTGCTGTAGTCGTTCGAGTACTGGGTTTGAGCGAAGGCCGCACCTGCAAGGCCGAGGACGAGAATGGAAGTGGCGGCAGCAAATCTGAAGCGCATGGAATATCTCCTCAATTCTTCGTTGTAATCACAACGATACCAAACCCTCGGCAACGACGACTTCGCGCTCGAATTGCGGCAAGAATGTGAGTGAAAAATCACGTGGGCAGCGCCGCTTTATCAAATGAAATCACAGATACGCGACCCGATTTGACAGCTTTGTGATAGCACGCTGTTTTCTAAGCCACGGCGGGTATTCAGCAAAGTTTGCACAACCAAAGAGGGATCGTTTATTCCTCTGCACCACCACTACGCACGCGACTTCTCCCACCGTTTCACCAGTCGCTCGCGCTTGAGTCTCGACAGACGTTGTATCCAGAAGACGCCGTCGAGCTGATCGATCTCGTGCTGGATGCAAACTGCGAGGAATCCCTCCGCATCCTCCTCCTGCTCAGCCCCAGCTAGATCACGGTAGCGAACGCGAATCGCCTTGGGCCGCACAACCTCGTCGGTCACACCAGGCATCGAGACGCTTCCTTCGACATGGCGAATCGTCTCGTCGGAGGCAAAACTGATTTCAGGATTGACGTAGTGGCGTATGCCTTCGTCGCGGCTGAGCTCGATGACGACCACCCGAAGAAAAACGCCGATGTGGGCAGCGGTGATGCCGACCCCGGGGGCGGCCCGCATCGTATCCAGCAGATCATCAGCGAGTCCACGAAGGCTTTGGTCGAAAACCTCGACAGGCCTGCAAACGGTTCGGAGACCGACGTCGGGGAAACGCAATATTGGGCGGACAGCCACTGCCAAGGCTCCTCATTCAAGATGCAGGGAAACTATCGTTGCGCAGGCGCATTGTCATCCAGGCAAGGCGTTTGCGGCTGGACGGACCTCTAGCTTTCCGCTAGCACGAATCTCGACACTTCGGCGCTTAGTCATTGAACTTCAAACGAGATGCGAGGGCGGCAAATCATGACGAACGACGCAGAAGAGCTCGTCCGCCCGCGGCCAGATAGCGGCGAAACCGACATCTATGATGAAAATGGCAACGTCCGTGGCGATTTCCTCGCGCTGGTCGGCGCAGCCATCGCCGATCGCGACACGATCTTCCTGCGCCAACACGTCGCGCGCCTGCACGAATCGGAAATAGGCGACCTTCTCGAATCGCTGCAGCCCGACCAACGACTTGCGCTCGTTCGCCTGCTTGGCGACGAATTCGACATGACGGCGCTGACGGAGGTCGACGAAACGATTCGTCGCGAGATCGTCGACCAGATGCCGAACGAGCAGATCGCCGCGGCAATCGGTGAACTCGATTCGGACGACGCTGTTTACATTCTCGAGGACCTCGACACCGAGGACCGGGAAGAAATCCTTGCGCAGCTGCCGTTTACCGAACGGGTGCGCTTGCGGCGCGCACTTGACTACCCCGAAAGCTCGGCTGGGCGCCGCATGCAGACCGAATTCGTCGCTGTTCCGCCGTTTTGGACGGTCGGCCAGACGATCGACTACATGCGCGACGAGGAGGACCTGCCGTACTCCTTCTCGCAGATCTTCGTTATCGACCCGACATTCAAGTTGTTGGGTGCCGTCGATCTGGACAAGATCCTGCGCACAAAGCGGCAAACCAAGATCGAATCCATCATGCGGGAGACGAACCATCCGATTCCCGCAGAGATGGACCAGGAAGAAGCCGCCCAGCTTTTCGAACAGTACGACCTTCTATCTGCCGCTGTCGTCGACGAGAACGACAGGCTGGTCGGCGTCCTCACGATCGACGACGTCGTTGACGTCATCCACGAGGAGGCAGACGAAGATATCAAGCGCCTCGGCGGCGTCGGCGACGAAGAACTGTCCGACAATGTCTTCTCGACGGTGCGCTCGCGCTTTCTCTGGCTGGTGATCAATCTCGGGACAGCGCTGTTGTCGGCAAGCGTCATTGGACTGTTCGACGAATCGATCGAGAAGATGATCGCGCTGGCCGTGCTGATGCCGATCGTTGCATCCATGGGTGGCAATGCGGGAACACAGACGATGACGGTCACCGTCCGCGCCTTGGCGACCGGCGACATCGACATCTACAATGCCGGCCGCATTATTCGTAGAGAGGCGGGGGTCGGCGTCGCCAACGGCGCGCTCTTCTCCGTCATCATGGGTGCGATTGCCGCTACTTGGTTCCACGACTACCAGCTAGGCTTCGTGATCGGCGCGGCGATGGTTATTAATCTCTTTGCGGCGGCGCTTGCCGGAATTCTGTTGCCGTTGCTATTGGATAAAGTCGGCGCAGATCCCGCCATCGCGTCCTCTGTTTTCGTCACAACCGTCACCGATTGCACAGGCTTTTTTGCGTTTCTCGGCATCGCGACATGGTGGTTCGGAATTTAGCCGGCTCGAATTCGCCTGCAGAAATTGACTATTACGTAAAAGTCAATATTATCGGTTCTTCAATGGTGGGGAACCTATGCCGGTCAGCAAATACTATAGCATAACCGAGTTGACGCGCGAGTTTGGTGTATCGACACGTACGCTTCGGTTCTACGAAGACGAAGGATTGATCCATCCGGAGCGACGCGGACGCACGCGACTGTTCCGTCCGGCGGATCGGCGTCTGATCCAGGAAATCCTCCGTGGCCGGCGCATCGGTTTCACGATCGCGGAAATCCGCGAGATCATCCAGGTCTACAAAGAGCCACCCGGCGAGCTCGGTCAGTTGAAGCTCTTGATGAAACGCGTTGACGAGAAACGCGAAGATCTGCGCCAGAAGCGCAAGGATATCGACGATACCCTCGCCGAACTCGACAATATTGAAGAGGCATGCCTCGGTCGGCTGGCGGACATCGGCGTCGGCACCTGATTATTGGGTGTTGGCGCTGCACTCGCTGGCAAGCGCCATGATCCGCCCGTCATCCGGCTTGACAGCGCCAGACTGGAATTCCGTGAAGAGGTATTGCGCCTGTAGCGCATCAAGGGTGCACTGGCAGAAGCTGCGGCATAGCGCTTCGCCTTCCTGCATCATGCAAGAGGCATTGCATTGCCTCAGGTAGGTTTCGACCGGGTCCGGCTTAGCAGGCGGAACAATTAGGGATAGCCCGTAGGCGACCGCGATCAACACCGGCTGATGAATAAGGTAGAAGGCGAGGCTATGACGCCCAACCTTTGCCGTCAGGCTTGAACCCGCGCCAAGCTTGGCAAGCCTCTCGAGCAGCCCCGTCCTCACGGCAATCAGAGTCGCTGTCATGCCAAGCAAGAAAGAAACCGCCCAGGGGAAGATCGGGACAAAGTCGTTCGATCTTTGCGGCATCTCCGCCAAGCCGATCCAGGCAAGGTAGCGCGGATTGAAGATCGGCGAGCGCAACAGATCCGGCGCGACCCATGTATCAACAACCCATGCCGCGGCAACAGCGGCGGTCGCGGCGATGGTGACAGGCAAGGGCAGACGCAAGAAGACAAGCCCGAGCAGGCTTAGGACTGCGATGCAATGGAGGATGCCGAAGAAGATCCATTCGCCGGGGAAGACGAACCACGTCACCACTGAAATCGCAAGCGCTGCGGCGGCGATCATTGCAAGCCGCTTCCAGAACGACCGCCAGCGGATCGCTGGCGTGTTTGCGAGGACCAGGCTGACGCCGACAATGAACAGGAAGGTCGATGCGATGGCGCGGGCATAGAGCTTCAGCCAGCCGGTCTCAGCTGTACCTGGGGCGAGGTAGCCCATGAACTCCATATCCCAGGTAAAATGGTAGGTCGCCATTGCCAGCAGGGCGACACCGCGCGCTGCATCCAGCAAGCCGATGCGAGGCGGCCTGACGCTCACATGTGTTTCCGTTGCCAAAGCGGTCATTCACAGTCCCTCAGATGAGTCGCTGCCATCGGTAGACGGCTTGGCGCGGGGCACAGGAGAAAGGTGGAGATTTGATGGCGGTTGGACGTCCATGATCGCCAGCCGCGCCTCGGAGAAAAACTGCCGCCTCGTCAGCACGACAATCACGATCGTTGTCGTCAGCATGAAGACATAGGGGTTGATGAACCAGCCGAGGTAGCCAATCGATAAGAAGATGGCGCGCAGCCCTTCGTTGAAATGGCCTGCTGCAATGATGTTCATCCGGATGACGCGTTCCGCCGCCCGCTCGGCGGCAACTACATCCTGTTCGGTGTCACGCATCATCGGAATCGAACCAAAAAGGATCGTGCAATAGTTAAATAGGCGATACGACCAACCAAACTTGAAAAAGGCATAGCCGAAAAGCGCTGCCAGGCCGCCGACCTTCATTTCAAAGACGGCATGCCCGCTATGAAAGACGTAGGGCAAGTCGGCGAAGACGGCATCAACCTTTTCCGTGGCGCCCAGCAGGGCAAAGCAGCTGCCGATGGCGAAAATCGACGTCGATGCAAAGAATGCGGTGCCATTCTGCAGGCCGGCCATGATCTGGGTGTCGATCATCTTCAAATCGCGCCGCAGCGAATTGTAGATCCACTCGCGCCGGCGTTCCCGCATGGCATGGGTGAGGCTAGTTCTGCCGAAGAAGCTCGAGCTGTGCAGCAGGCGCGCATAGCCGAACCAGATTGCTGCAAAGAAGACCAGTGCAATGTAATCCGCTGTCGTCATCATTATATTGAATCAGGCTCCCGTCGCCGCGCCACTCTACAGATGCGGGCGCACGTCGCAATGACTGGCAAGTGGCAGCACTTCGTTTTACAGATGTCGCACGCGTGAAATGCCATGTCGGTCCATCGCAGGGATCGTGAGAGCCGGTAGCGTAGGTTTGCGCAGCAACTTAACAGGACGCAGTCATGTTCCTTTCCGTTTTCGACGTCTTCAAGATCGGTGTCGGGCCCTCCAGTTCGCACACGATGGGTCCGATGACTGCCGCCAACCGATTCCTTGATCTCATTCTGTCGAACGACTGGCCGCGCCCGACTTCTGGCGCCCAGGTCGCGTCCATAAAGGTCAGCCTGCACGGTTCGCTAGCGCATACCGGGATCGGACACGGGACGGGCAGGGCCGTCATCCTCGGCCTGATGGGCGAGCAGCCTGACAGCGTCGATCCGGACAAGATGGACGGCATCATCAGCCAGGTGGAGCGCTCCGGCCGCATCTCGCCGCCCGGGCATCCGAGCTATGGCTTTCAGCCGAAGACCGACCTGGTTTTCGACAAGAAGCAGCCGTTGCCGGGCCACGCCAACGGCATGTCGCTTTCCGCTTTCGACAAGGACGGTCGGATGCTGATCAAGCGTATCTATTATTCCGTCGGCGGCGGCTTCGTCGTGACTGACACCGAACTCGAGCAGATGCGCGCGAAGAAGAAGACACCCTCCGATTCGCTGAAGGTCCCGTATCCTTTCTCTTCGGCCAAGCAGATGCTCGACATGGCCGCGCGTTCCGGCCTCTCGATCGCCCAGATGAAGCGCGCCAATGAGGAAACGGAACGCAGCCGCGAGGAACTGGACGCAGGTCTTGATCGGATCTGGGAAGCAATGCGCTCCTGCATCGAACGCGGCCTCAAGGTCGATGGCATCATGCCAGGCGGGCTGAACGTTCGCCGCCGCGCTCGCTCGATCCACGACAAGCTGCAGGAGGAATGGCGCAGCAACCGCATCAACCCGCTGCTCGCGAACGATTGGCTGAGTGTCTACGCCATGGCCGTCAACGAGGAGAATGCTGCCGGCGGCCGCGTCGTGACCGCTCCGACGAACGGTGCTGCCGGCGTCATTCCAGCAACGATCCGCTACTACGAGCATTTTCACGATGATTGGGACCAGAACGGCATCCGCGACTACCTGCTGACCGCGGCGGCGGTCGGTGGGATCATCAAGCACAACGCCTCGATCTCCGGCGCCGAGGTCGGCTGTCAGGGCGAAGTAGGCTCTGCGGCCGCCATGGCGGCTGCCGGTCTTGCTGCGGTCATGGGCGGCACGCCAGAGCAGATCGAGAACGCCGCCGAAATAGCGCTGGAACATCATCTCGGCATGAGCTGCGATCCGGTCGCGGGCCTCGTGCAGGTTCCCTGTATCGAACGAAATGCCCTCGGCGCGGTCAAGGCGGTCACAGCCGCCTCGCTTGCGATCAAAGGCGACGGCAAGCACTTCGTTCCGCTCGACGCGTGCATCGAAACCATGCGGCAGACGGGCAACGACATGAGCGAGAAGTACAAGGAGACATCCACCGGCGGGCTTGCTGTCAATGTCGTGGAGTGTTGACTTTGTGGACATGCGACTTGCCGCTTGACGCTGCCTGATAAAAGGACTTCAACGGCGGCATGGCATTGCATCTCATCAAACTGTGTGTCGGCGCGGACTCGATCGACGATCTGCGTGAATGGGTCGCCGAACGCTCTCTCAGGGCGATTGCGGCCGGGCTGGAGCCGCATTCCGTGCATACGACGAGGATGGTCCCGAAGCGCGTCGAGGAACTGCTCGACGGCGGTTCGCTCTACTGGGTGATAAAGGGGCAAGTTCAGGCGCGCCAGAAACTTCTCGACATCCAGACTTTTACAGATGGCGAGGGAATCTCACGTTGCCATCTTGTGCTGGGGCCCGAAGTCATCGAAACGGCGGTACAGCCGAAGCGTGCGTTCCAAGGCTGGCGCTATTATCCGCAGGACGATGTACCGCGCGATCTGAACAGCCTCGGAGAGGGGATTGCCGAAATGCCCGCGGACCTTCGCCGCGAACTCTCTGAACTCGGCCTACTCTGACTATCAGCGCAGGCGCAGCGTAACCGGCGACCGCCCTTCAGGGCAGGTGACGTGAAGGTGGATACTGGCTTCCGCCTGCGAGCAACGCCATGCTCGCGCGCCGTGGCACAGCAACAGATTGATCAGGTCCTTGGTCTTTGCCGATTTCGGCTTCTGCCGCTGCAACCCAACTTCTGCCAGTCGCAAGGCAGCCTCGTGCAGTGGGTGCAAACCGGCTCGCGGATTCTTGCCGGTTACCCGACCATGTGGCGGAAACTCCGGAACATTCTCGTTGATCGCCATTCTCATCCTCGTACGCATTACAAACCGAGTCTCAGAACTCCGTCGGATCAAACACACCGATCACGACGCTTTGGACTGCCGCCTGTAATATCAGGCGGCAGTTCTTTGATCATTGGGCCGTGGCCCAGCACTTCACACCGGCACGCTTCAGCGCGTTGCAGGCGTTTACTGCAGAGCGCTGGTCATCGAAGCCGCCGAAGCGGGCGCGATAACTTCCTGCATTTGCGACTGCGATAGGCTTGGCGGAGCGCAGAGCCTTGCCAGCCTTGTCCTTGGCGCTGTCGAGCAGATCCATGGCGCCTTCCTTGCTGGCAGACACACCGATCTGGACGGCCCAGCCGGCAAGCTGCGGCTCCTTGGTCGAAGCGGTCGTCAACTCGTCGACAGAGGTATCACCCTGCTCAGGCGGCACGTAGGCGGGCGCAGGCGTCGGCGTGGCCGCAGAGGCGTGCTTGATCGCCTGCGTCTTGACCTTCGTCGGCGCCGGCATTTCCTGCTGGAGCAGCGGGTTGTCGGACTTGGACTTGGCGACGTCTGCATAAGCGACCTGCGCAGATGCTGGCTGATAGCGGGTATCCGGGGCCGGCGCCGTGCGCGGCAGGGTGACTTCTGGCGCAGCCGATGCGACGCGCGTTTCGGCGACAGGCGCTGCCGGTTGCGGCGCGGACCGGGCGATCAGGTCCGAGGAACCGCCACGGCTTGAGGCCTTCGGCAGATAGGCTGCGATCAACTTGCGCATCTGGTTGTCACGGGCAGGGGTCGAAGCGCCGCCGAGAACAACGCCAACGATCGATTTGCCATCGACTTGAACGGAACTCACCAGATTAAAGCCGGCCGCGCGGGTATAGCCAGTCTTGATGCCATCGACGCCGCGCACGGAGCCAACAAGGCGGTTATGGCTACGGATAACGCGGCTGCCGAACTTAAAGCTCTGCGTGGAGAAATAGCCGTAGTACTGCGGAAAATGCTGCCGAAGAGCGATACCGAGTCGAGCTTGGTCACGCGCCGTCGTCATCTGTGCGGTATTCGGCAGACCATTGGCATTGCGGTAGGTCGTGCGCGTCATACCGAGCGCATGCGCCTTGGCGGTCATCACCTGCGCGAAGCGATCTTCCGAACCGGCTAGCAGCTCGCCGAGAGCCGTGGAGGCATCGTTGGCCGAAAGCGTGACAAGGCCGAGAATCGCCTGCTCGACGGTAATCGTGCCACCGGGGCGCACACCAAGTTTCGTCGGCGCCTGGGCGGAAGCATGTGCGGAGAAGGGAACAGAAGTGTCCAGGCGAATGCGACCCTGCTCCAACGCCTCGAAGGTCAGATAGAGGGTCATCATCTTGGTGAGGGATGCCGGATACTGCAGGCGATCCGCGTTCTCGCTGTAGAGAACGTTGCCGGTCTTCGCATCAACGACGATGCCAGCATATTTCGAGTTGGCAGCCTCCGCATCGGCGTCGATCGAGTCGGCCATGACGACAGCGGCAGCGAGAGACAGCGCCGTGATCGCCCTTATCAGGAAGTTGCGGGATCGCGATGGGGATACGGAGGAGACTGACCTTGGCACTATTCTACTCTTCGCTTGCATTTCGGATATTAGAGAGATCGCCCACCCTCCTGGCACGATCCTTCTTTCGGCAAATTATCCGCCCTGGGTTACCAATCCGTTTATGATTAATCGTTTGTTTCGCCGCATCGGATCATTCTAGCGACCTGTTGCAGAAGCGTTCACAAGTCGAGCCTCCACAAAGTGGCGAATAGCGGCATCAATATGGTCCCAATCAGGCAGATGCGCGCTCGAGAACCGATAAAGCACAGTTAAATCGCGACCGACTCTGATGTCGCGCTGGCAATCGCCGCTGCTGGCCGTCTGCGGCGTCAACGGCAAGGCGCAGCGCACGACATAGGCGGGGGCATCGGCACTTGGCGCCGTCAACAGAACCTCGTCCGCGTAACCAGCGTCACCTCGCAAGTGATGTAGCGTCATTCCATTGGCGAAGGGCACGCTCTCGCCCTCGATCAGGTGCGAGTAGATCGGTTCCAGGCGCCCCGACATGTCCTTGGACATCGTGCTTTGCGCGATCTGGAGGAAAATGAGGCCCGACGACTGGGCAATATCATCGAAGCGCTCGCGATGCTCCTTGCTGTAGCCCTGCATTTCAGGCCAGGTGAGGTAGAGGTCCGCGCGCTCGGAGAGGCCGTCGCGTCGCTGGCTGGGAAAGCGCAATGTGTTTTCCGGCAGTCGAAGCGTATCGCGGCCGATCGTCAAAGTTATCGGAGCCGTTGAGTCCGTGTTGCCGGCGAGTGATATACGGGCGCCGAACCAGCGCCCCCCGAAACTGATGACGAGCGTCAATGCTGCAAGGCAGGCAATAGCGACCGTAACGCGGACGATGAATCTGGTCGACAGGAGAGGAGATTCCTCGACCTCGTGGGCACGATGCACTGGGTAGCTCATGGCGGCTTTCGGATGTCAGACCGCCGCGATAAAAACAGGAGCCGTCGGTGCCTATGGTGATTTTGCCTATGATCCGGCAGCCACAGTTAACGAACAATTAAATAGCCCGTTTGGACGCAGCAAAAAAGAACCGCTCCCGGGACAGCGGGAGCGGCTCTACAGCGCCGGTCAGGGACGGGGATGCGGGGACGACCGGGGCCGCATGTGTGTGGCCGGCAATCCGGCGATGTGGCGTTTACTTGACGCTGCCGACTGCCACGGCGCGGCCGTCCTGCAGCTTGACCCAACGGGCCGGATCGTCGGCGGACTGGCGCTTGAGGTAGGTGTATTCGGTGTCTGCCCAAAGCATGACCTTGTTGCGCATGTTATCGAGGATGAAATCGCCACGATCCGTGCGGACGGTCAGCACTGCATGGCCTTCGCCATTTGGCTGCAGGACGACGGTCATCAGCAAATCGGAAGGCGAGAAGCCGGCATCGATCAACATCTTGCGCTTCAGCAGCGCATAGTCCTCACAATCACCAACCGAACGAGGATAGGCCCAGCGCTCCTCGACCCCGTAGATTTCCTTGTCGGTCAACGGCGAGATCGACGAATTGACCTGGTAGTTTACCTTGAGAATGGTCTTCCAGCGCTCTTCCGTCAGAAGGAGCTCGCCTTGATCGCCGGCGGCGTTCGCACAATCGGCGGGCAGTTCCTTGCAGAATTGATAGGCGCCGATCGGCGGGCTCGCGTTGCCGACAACCGTCATGTTTAGGGGGCTCGCTTGTCCCGAACCCACCGTCGCGATCAGCATCGCAGCAGCGACCAGACCGCCTTTGATGAAAGTTGTTACCGTCATTTATCGTCTCCCCGTTGTGAGGAGAACTTGACACAGACGTTTTTACCCTGCGCAAAATTACGCAGTCAAATTAAAGGCTTAGTTGATTCAAACACGCGGAGAAATCGACTAAAAACAAGATCAAATGCCGCTAAAGTTTGAAGGACATTCGCGCCAATTTTGATTCAAATTGTCGGTTTCTCGAAAAGATGTCGGGCGGTCTAAGGGCGCATATTGGGACAAGTTGTTAACGCGGCAGCCCAATCCCGAATTTCGGGAAACCTTTGTTTACCATTCGCATGGGCGGCGGCACTGGCACGCGTCTCGGCTGAGACCACCAAAACGGCTTGGAAATCGGCAAATTGGCCGCCAGTTGCGAGTTAGGAAGCAAATTATTTTTTGAGGAGTTTCGCGAAAAACGTCAGTCGCATCGATGATCGCACGCGCCAAACTGTCTTACGACACCGAATGCGCGGCATCTTCTGCGATAACGAGCCGACTCTCCGGCCAAGCCCTCGACAGTTCCCATGCTGTCACGAACGTATCTGCCATATCGGTGGCATTCGGGAGGCTTCGGCCGCAATTGCGCTGATCGAAGAGGATGATCCGGTAGACCGAAGGATCAAAAATAGCGGCGAGCGGATGTCGAGCAACCGGAGCCAGGGCCGCCGTGCAGGTAGAGAGCGGGAGCTCCATCCGGATTGCCGCAAGCCTCCCAATAGAGTTGCTGCCCGGCGCCCATATCGAGAAAGCCGCGCTCGTAAGGCTCTTTTTCAGGATAGAGAATCGTCATGCGCCACCCAATTCGGTAGCCCCATGCACGACGCGCCTGTGACGGCGATCAGAGAAATTCGCGAAGTGTTTCCCGCGACTGAAGCGACAGAAACTCGATCGCGACCCCTTCCACGAAATGGCGGACAACGCGGCCACGCATATTGCCGAGGCGGAGCGGGGTGCCGATCGGCGGACGGACGTCGAGATCGACTGCGGCGCCCGAGAGCGACAAGTCCATAATTCGGCATTCGTAACGCGCACCGTCTTCCAAGGTGATCTCGGTTTTGGTCTCGCGCGGCGTCAGGCGGTCGTGACGACGGTCCTCGGGAAGGCCGAGTTCGTGCTTATTGGCCAGCCAGGTGAGTTGCGCCGCAAGTTTCTCGCGCTTGCGTTCGGTTGCATGGATCGACATCGAGAAACCGCGACCATCAACCGTCTGCACATAGCCTTCGACGCGGCCCAGGTGATCGATGTAAGCAACGACACGCTCGTTGGCACGGGGACGTCCCTGGCAAGTCACGTACATATCGCCCGGCGACATGTCGACCACGAGGCACTCATACTCCTCGTAGTTCGCCAGCATCAGCCGGCCCTGCATGTTGATGGGCACGCGTTGAAAGGCACCTTGTTCGAGGCGAGGCGCAGTCCGTTGAGTTTGAACTTGCTGGAACGCGTGCATCAAAGGGCTTCTTCATGAAATACTACCAGCCGATCTTTACCCGCAATCCCTTAACAGAAGGTTGTTCAGGTTCGTCCCCTATGCACCCAACCGGTTGTGTCGAATCGAGACGGCGGGCGCGTCGGGCTCAGCAAATAGGCCCGACATGACGCGGCGCATCGTATCGGCAATCGATGGCGGACGCGGGAACTGCGGACGCTCATCGTCAAACTCCGTTTCATCACGCTCGTCCTCGTTGCCGAGCCGCTCGTGCAGCAATCGGCTGCGATCAAGAGCAAGGAACTGCAACGGCACGACTTCCAGCCACGTTGCCGCGACCGCGGGAGCGATCGCGCCCAACAGCTTATCGCATTCGGCGCCCTCGGAGCGCAGCGGCAGCAGGATTATTTCAAAGCAGGCACTATGGCCGGCCGTGGTGAAACCTGTGGCGTTGATCAGCGTGGGGATTGCGTGCGCCATAACGCCAGCAGCAATATGCTCGATATCGTCACTCCCATGCGTCCAGAGGTCTGAAAACGCGGTCCCTCCGAGATCACGTCCAAAGAGGTCGCAGATGCGCGTTCCGGCAAGACGGAAGGCGATCCGTCCCGTTTCGCTGGCTTCGAGCAGAAACACACTTGAAAGAATCTGTCGCAAATCCGTCGGTTCAACCTGCGACCGCAGTGGCGCCAAGTCACGACCGCGGATGCGATTCCAATATTCGAATAGGTCGATCGTTGTTTTGATACGCATTGTGGCACCGGCTGTTTCATTTCAAATCAGAATACGGCCGTCATGGCCTTGTACTGGGACGCGGTGCGTATTTCATGCCAACTCGCAGCAGTTAAGGTTAAAGAAGGGTTTCGATTGAGCGGGGAGCTGTCCCATGGCAGTCTTTGCCCATCGCTTCCTGTCTTCGGGAAGTTCAGCACAGACTGTCAGGCGCCGAGGCATTCTCGGAACGCTCGAGGGCCGTCCGGTCTTTGCCGGACGGCTTTTTTTTTGACTTGCCGTCCTGTAAGGCTGTGCCGCAATTCAAGCGAGGACGAAGATGAACGAGCACTCGGTCGAGCCGCAAGCGGCGATGGAGCCCCCGGCAACACCGCCGCCGGCACCGATCTTCAATCTTCCCGGTCCGGTGCTCACAGCGCTTGCGCTCCTGGGGCTGATTTACGCTGTTCAATCACTTCTTCTGTCCGGCGGTGGTCTCGACTGGCTGTTCTTCAATTTCGGGTTCATTCCGTTGCGCTACATCACGCCGTTGTCCGAGCAGGGACCTCAGCTTTTCTGGACGCCGATCACCTATTCACTCCTTCACGGCAGCATCGAGCACATCGTTTTCAACGGACTATGGCTCATGGCCTTCGGCACACCGGTGGCGCGGCGAATTGGTACGTCTCGTTTCATTGTTTTCTGGGTGCTATCGGCGATCGCGTCAGCCGCTCTCCATGCCGTCCTAAATTGGGGCGCGGCTACGCTGCTGATCGGCGCGTCCGGGGTCGTGTCTGGCCTAATGGGCGCTGCCTGCCGCTTCGCTTTCCCACCCGAACGGCGGATCGCCCCGCCAGCGCATCTCAATACACGTCTTTCGATACGCGACGCGTTTCGCAGCCGCACGGTCGTTGCATTCATTCTCTTTTGGTTCGTCGGCAACCTGCTGATTGCGGTCGGCGTCCCGCTGATCGGTGACGGATCGCAGGCAATCGCCTGGGACGCTCACATCGGAGGGTTCATTTTTGGCTTCGCTCTCTTCGGTCTTTTTGACCGGGAACCGCCCGAGAAACCGACAATTTCAGAGACATCGGATATATTGCAATCTTGAGAGTTGGAGTGCACCATTCGAACTGATCCGCGATGGGAGGAGTAAACCGCTGCGGATGCCTGTGATCAGTAGAAGTGCTTCACTTTCGACATAGGAGGTTCAAAATGTCCAATACAGTCAAAGCCATACTCGACGCAAAGGGCAGGGATGTGGTGACCGCCGGTCCGCATACAACCGTTTCCGAAGCTGCCGTGATTCTCAGCAAGAAGAAGATTGGCGCTATCGTCATCGTCGGGATGGAAAACAAGATTTCCGGGATTTTTACCGAGCGCGACGTGGTTCACGCGATCGCTAGGGCGGGAGCAGCCTGTCTCGATCAGCCGGTTGCATCGTTGATGACCGCAAAGGTTTATCGGTGCCATGAAGATTCGACCGTGAACGACCTGATGGGGCTAATGACCAGTCGCCGCTTCCGTCACGTTCCCGTTGAAACCAACGGCAAGCTCGTCGGTATCATCTCGATCGGTGACGTCGTGAAGACACGCATCGCGGAGGTCGAACTGGAAGCCGAGCAGATCAAGGCCTACATCGCCGGTTGAACGCGTCGCCGGCCCCTAGAGGGAGCCGGCGAATAGTTCCTGCATCCGTATCAATTCGGGAAGCCTCAGCTTGGCTTCCTCGTAGCCGCGCTCGATGGCTTCGCCGGCGCGATGGAATTCCGAGAGACCGATATCGCCAAGGCGCGGCTGAATCGAGATATCCGGCGGGTCGCCCGCCAAGCGGGCCCGCGCAATCCTGTCCTGGATGATGTTAAAGGCCTGCACCATTACGCCGGTCATGCCGAGCTTGGCGTAAGGCGCCTCTTCGCGCCGCTGGACCTCGGACGGCGAGAGCGTGGCGTTGTGTCTGACGACCGCCGATCGACCGTAGAGATCGTAGTTCAGGTTGACGGCGACCACAAGCGGCTGCTCATAAGCGCGGCATACGGAAACGGGCACCGGATTGACCAACGCACCGTCGACGAGGGTTCGTTGGTTGCTGCGTACTGGCTCGAAAATACCCGGTAGTGCATAGGAGGCGCGAAGCGCCGTGATCAACGAGCCATTGGCAATCCAGACCTCGTGGCCGGTGTTGACTTCAGCGGCAACGGCGACGAACGGCCGGTCCAGATCTTCGACATTCAGCCCTTCCAGATGCTCCTGCATCCGCTTCGTCAGCCGCATGCCGCCAAACAAGCCGCTGCCGCCGATGGTCAGGTCAAGCAGGCTGGCAATCCGGCGCATCGTCAGCGAACGGGCGAACGCTTCGAGCTCATCGAGTTTGCCGGCGAGATAGCAGCCGCCAACCAGGGCACCGATGGAAGTTCCGGCAACCATGCCGATCTCGATACCTTCCTCATCGAGGGCGCGCAGGACACCTATATGGGCCCAGCCGCGCGCGGCGCCTCCGCCCAATGCAAGGGCAAGCTTTGTTCTCTTTGGGGCAGGTGCGGGCGCAGGAGCGAGAGGAGTATTCATGTCTGGCGCGGTCGGGCTGCTGGCATTGGACGCGCCCGCTTCGGAGCTTTGGCGGTACAAACCCCAATTCAGCATGGCTCGTCTCCCTCCCGGCAAACAATTAAAAACGAACTATATTAGTGTCCCGCGTCCCTTTCCAATTCGTATATAGGCGTAGATTTTGGCCCAATAAGAGGCAATTGCCTGCTTTTATGTCTCTTTTCCATAGACTTCGGTCGGGTCGAACTGGAGCTCGTCGTCGACGATTTCGAGCATCGGCTTTCCGTCTTCGAGGTTCACGGTCCTATAGAAACACGACCGCCGGCCAGTGTGACAGGTCGCGTCATGGCCAGCGACCTCAACCTTCAGCCAGATGGCATCCTGATCGCAATCCGTACGGATTTCCTTGACCATCTGGGTGTTTCCAGACGTCTCGCCCTTGATCCAGAGCTTGCCACGCGAGCGGCTGAAGTAATGCGCTTTGCCGCTCTGGATGGTCAGGGCGAGGGCCTGCGCATTCATATGCGCAACCATCAGCAGTTCGCCATCGTTGGCGTCGGTGACGATCGCGGTGATCAGGCCGCGATCATCGAACCGCGGCGTGAAGTCGCCGGCGTCCTCGAGTTCTGATTTATCGTCGGACGGTGCATTGAACGCAAAGGGCATCATCGCGGCTTTCTTAGATGAAGCCGTATTCAGCGGCTCCGGACCATAGACATGAATCGGGCTTGATCAGCCGGCTCAGTTTTAAACGTTCCGGTAAATGTTGTCGTCAATGTGGTGGAGCCCTGCTTTTGCACACCGCGCATGGCCATGCACATATGTTCGGCTTCG
This sequence comes from Rhizobium sp. BK176, assembly GCF_024808055.1. Classification (NCBI taxonomy): domain Bacteria; kingdom Pseudomonadati; phylum Pseudomonadota; class Alphaproteobacteria; order Hyphomicrobiales; family Rhizobiaceae; genus Rhizobium; species Rhizobium sp. BK176. The sequence goes on from NZ_JANUBV010000015.1 coordinate 48,163, forward strand.
ATCATCACCGCAACACCGCGCGGAGCGAGCGTTTCATCGATCGCTTTTGCGATTTGGGCGGTCATGGTTTCCTGCGTTTGCAGGCGACGGCCGTAGATCTCAACGACACGCGCGATCTTCGACAGGCCGAGCACCTTGCCGTCCGGCATGTAGGCGACATGCGCCTTGCCAATGATGGGCACCATATGGTGTTCGCAGTGCGAGAAGAACGGAATGTCCTTCACCAGGACCATGTCGTCGTAGCCGGCAACTTCTTCGAACGTGCGGCCAAGCACATCTTCGGGGTCCATATCATAGCCGGCAAACAGCTCACGATAGGCTTTGGCCACACGCGACGGTGTGTCGAGCAAGCCTTCACGCGATGGATCGTCACCTGCCCAACGCAGGAGCGTGCGAACGGCGTCCTCAGCCTCTTTCTGGCTGGGCCGATCGGCATCGAGATCGGCGGGGGTCTGCGGAAAATTCTTGATGATGGCGTCCATATGTAACAGTCTCCTGATCCGCTTTACGGATCGTCTTTCGGACTAGCCACTGGCAATTCCACTCAAGGGAATTCATGCACCTTTGGCAGGCTCCGGGGCTTTCAGGGCTTTGTTTGCGGCCCTTCCGGCACGGTTTCCCAATCAAACTTAGCCGAGGCCATTGCAATTTTCTGGCCTTCGAACGACATACATATAGGAAAACGGCATCTGTATGTAAGTCTCCCGGCACGACACGCTGTGTTTTTCTTTTGTGCTACAATGAGCTTTGAGGCGCCGATCCGCATGAATTCTGGAGCGGAATCCACGATGGACGACATCTACAACAGCAAAATTCTCGAATTTGCGGGCAATATTCCGCTGATCGGCAATCTACCGGATGCGGACGCCAGCGCCCAGGCGCACTCCAAGCTTTGCGGTTCCAAGGTCAAGATTTGGCTGAAGATGGATGGCGATACCGTGAGCGGATTTGCCCACGACGTCAAAGCCTGCGCACTCGGCCAAGCGTCCTCCTCGATCATGGCCCGCCATGTCATCGGCGCCAATACGACGGAACTACGCAAGGCGCGCGAGGACATGCTGGCGATGCTGAAGGCGGACGGCGAGGGGCCGGAAGGCCGGTTCGAGGACATGCGCTATCTCCGCCCGGTGAAGGATTACAAGGCGCGACATGCCTCGACGATGCTGACCTTCGACGCCGTCGTCGATGCGATCGGCCAGATTGAGGCCAAGCGCGCTGAAACCATCGAAGCGTGAGCAACACCGCCGATGTGTGAATTCTGTTCGATCAATCGCGATGATGAAGACGAGGGGGGCGCTGCTGCTCCCCGTACAGCCTCGCGTTCCTATTCCCGCAACTACGCCGGCCCGTTTCACAAGACCCCAGGCAGGGTGCTCGGGATGGGTTTCATTCGCGCTTATCAACTGACCCTGTCCGGTTTTATCGGCAATTCATGCCGCCACATCCCGACCTGCTCTGAATACGGCTATGAGGCGGTAGCGCGCCATGGACTGTGGAGTGGCGGCTGGATGACGCTGTTTCGTGTCGCCCGTTGCGGGCCGGGTGGCACGAGCGGGCTCGACCCGGTTCCCGAGCAGCTCGGCGAGCGCTTCCATTGGTGGACGCCCTGGCGCTATCTCGCGCTTGGCCGCAAGGCGGCCGAGGGATGAGGCAACGCGTATTTTGGGCCTTTCGTCACGGCCACGATGTCACCCTCAAGGATATTCTTGACGATCTTCCCAAGGACGGCAGGGAGTTCCGGAAGGCATGATTTACGTGGCGCTATTGCACAGCATCGTGCTTGCGCCTGGACGACGCGTCGTGATGTCCGACCTTCGCGACATGGCAACGGACATCGGATACCGAAATCCGCGGACCCTGGTCTCCACCGGCAACATCGTCTACGAGGCCGAAGCCGTGGCGCTCGTCGATATGGAGGCCACGCTCGAGGCAGCCTTCAGAGCACGGTTCGGCAAACCGGTCGATATCATCGTGCGCAAGGGCACCGACTGGCAGAAGCTAGCGAAGTCCAATCCGTTCCCGGACGGTGAGGGCAGCCAAGTGATCGTGCGGGTGATGCGCAAGCCACTACCGGCGGCTGTCATGGCGACGCTTCGCCCTTATGCCGATCCGACGCAACGCATGGCGCTCACTGGCGGCGATCTTTGGATCGATTTTGCCGACAAGCCGAGCCAATGGAAGTTGCTTTCGGCGTTGACGACCAAGCGCATGGGCGTCGGCACGTTGCGAAACTGGAATACGGTTCGTGGCCTGGCTGAAATGATCGGCTAAGCCGGCTTTTTCTTTACTCAAGCAGCAAATCTCGGTATCAGGCGGCGGCGCATTCGTACGGACGAAGCGCTTCATTGCAACCACCCGCATTCGTTGGCGGGACTGGACAAGGAGAATTCTAAATGTCCCAATCCGTTTCCCTGACATTTCCCGACGGTTCCGTGCGCAGCTACGATGCTGGCGCAACCGGCAAGGACGTCGCCGAATCCATTTCCAAGTCGCTTGCCAAGAAGGCCGTCGCGATCGCCATCGATGGTCAGGTCCGCGATCTTTCCGACCCGGTGACGGCAGGCACAATTGAAATCATCACCCGCACCGACGACCGCGCGCTGGAGCTGATCCGGCATGACGCAGCCCACGTGATGGCGGAAGCGGTGCAGGAGCTCTGGCCCGGCACGCAGGTAACAATCGGGCCGGTCATCGAGAACGGCTTCTACTACGACTTTGCCAAGAACGAGCCCTTCACCCCAGACGATCTGCCGAAGATCGAAAAGAAAATGAAGGAAATCATTGCCCGCAACGCGCCCTTCACCAAGCAAGTCTGGTCGCGTGAGAAAGCCAAGGAAGTTTTCGCAGCCAAGGGCGAAAGCTACAAGGTCGAGCTCGTCGATGCGATTCCCGCCGGCCAGGATCTGAAGATCTATTACCAGGGCGACTGGTTCGACCTTTGCCGCGGACCGCATATGGCGTCCACCGGTCAGATCGGCACGGCGTTCAAGCTGATGAAGGTCGCCGGCGCCTATTGGCGTGGCGACAGTAACAATCCGATGTTGACCCGCATCTACGGCACGGCATTCGCCGAGCAGGCTGATCTCGACAATTACCTGCACGTGCTTGCGGAAGCCGAAAAGCGCGATCATCGTCGCCTCGGCCGCGAAATGGATCTCTTCCACTTCCAGGAAGAAGGTCCGGGCGTTGTCTTTTGGCACGGCAAGGGCTGGCGCATGTTCCAGACGCTGGTTGCCTATATGCGCCGCCGCCTCGCCGAAGACTACCAAGAGGTCAACGCGCCGCAGGTGCTCGACAAGTCGCTGTGGGAAACCTCCGGCCACTGGGGCTGGTACCGCGACAACATGTTCAAGGTCACGGTTGCCGGCGACGACACCGATGACGACCGTGTCTTCGCGCTGAAGCCGATGAACTGCCCCGGCCACGTGCAGATCTTCAAGCATGGCTTGAAATCCTACCGTGAACTGCCGATCCGCCTTGCGGAATTCGGCACCGTGCATCGCTACGAGCCGTCAGGCGCGCTCCACGGGTTGATGCGCGTGCGCGGCTTCACGCAGGACGATGCGCACATCTTCTGCACCGACGAGCAGATGGCGGCCGAGTGCCTGAAGATCAACGACCTGATCCTCTCGGTCTACAAGGACTTCGGCTTCGACGAGATCACCATCAAGCTTTCAACGCGCCCGGAAAAGCGCGTCGGCTCAGACGACCTTTGGGATCGCGCCGAAAGCGTGATGACTGAAGTGCTGGAGACGATCCAGCAGCAGTCGAACAACATCAAGACCGGCATCCTGCCGGGTGAGGGCGCGTTCTACGGTCCGAAGTTCGAATATACACTGAAGGACGCCATCGGCCGTGAATGGCAATGCGGCACGACGCAGGTCGATTTCAACCTGCCGGAACGCTTCGGCGCCTTCTACATCGACAGCAACTCCGAAAAGACGCAGCCGGTGATGATCCACCGCGCCATCTGCGGCTCGATGGAACGCTTTCTCGGCATCCTGATCGAGAATTTCGCAGGACACCTGCCGCTGTGGGTATCGCCGCAGCAGGCCGTCGTCGCAACGATCACGTCGGAGGCAGATGGCTACGGCGCCGAAGTTGCGGCAGCCCTGCGCGACGCCGGGCTGGCGGTCGAAACCGACTTCCGTAACGAGAAGATCAACTACAAGATCCGCGAGCATTCCGTTACGAAAGTTCCCGTCATCATCGTCTGCGGCAAGAAGGAAGCGGAAGAGCGCACGGTCAACATTCGTCGCCTCGGCAGCCAGGAGCAAACCTCGATGTCGCTTGACGAAGCGATCGCAAGCCTGGGGCTCGAAGCAACACCGCCGGATATCCGTCGCAAGGCCGAAGCCAAAAAGGCGAAGGCGGCCTAGTTGATACGCATCTGACGGCGCCCACAGGCGCCGTCAGAAGTATGTCACGTATCCGCAATATAGCCATCGCATTGATGAGGAGGGGATATTCCCGACGCGGATTTGCGCTTTGAACAACTATCCTACGGGAATGATCGCGACGTCAGGCTGTACAACCTCTGGCGTACCGACATCGTCGGCAAGGGCGATCGCGCGTTCGGAAAGATGCTGGATTTCATCGACGTCCAACTCAACATCAGGGGCAACTGGCCGATCAACGACATTCCTAAAGACCCGATCGTGATCGTTGCCAACCATCCCTTCGGCATCGGTGACGGGATCGCCGTATTGGCGCCCCGCGAAGATGCGAAAGATCACCTGACCCGGTCATCAGACCGATCAATCAGTCGGCATCAGCGCCGCCGGTTGCGCCCTGCAACTGGTCGTAGGAGGGAAGGGGCTGGGGCCCGGAAGAGGCTTGTCCCGGCTGCGGGTCAGCCTGGAGTTGGACCGTTTTTGCGGCTGCGGTGGGTGCTTCAGGCTGGACATCCTTCATCAGCACTTCGACGTCAGTATTCTTGCCGGCCTCGACCTTGAAATCGCGCTGGTAGATCTTGTCCTTGTTTCGCGCAACGGCGGAGTATTCACCTTCGGCAAGCACCATGGTTGGGAAGGCACTGACGCTTTCACCGACGCTGTCGCCAGCCGCCGTCAGGATCGACCAAGCGGTATCGGCGATTGCCTCGCCGCCCGCTTCCGACACCAGCTTGAAGGTGATCTGCGCCGCCTTATGCTGGATCGTGGCTTCGGTTAGCTTGCCTGCCTCCACCTGAATGTCGGCTCGGATTGAGGCGTTCGTTTCGCCGTATTCAGAGATAATGTGGTACGTGCCCGCATTCAGGCGAACCACCGTGTTGGGGGGCACGTCCGCCATGACGAGGCCCCGCTCGCCGTCTTCGCGCACTTCGGCAGAATAGATGGAGAAACTGAGTTGATCCGGCCGGATGCGGACGTCGGAGCCCGAGACCGCGTTCAGAAGCAATCCGCCTGCCTCCAGCACCATCGTCTGCTTGCCGACCGTGCCGTCTTCGGGAACCGTGAGTTTGCGGGTGACGCCGGCGCGGCCGAAGGAGACGTTGACGAAATAGTCTCCCGGCGCGAGCTGGAAGTCCGCGGAGCCGCCCTGCGACGATGCGATCAGGGGGAGTTTGCCGTCTGAGCCGGCCATGGGGCTGAACACGTACCAGGACAGACCGTCCTGGACCGCATCACCATTGGCCGTCAGCTTTGCCTCAAGGGCGACCTCGCGCAGCTTCGAGCCTTGCGGCGCCGTGCCCGGAGCAATGAAGGCGTTCAGCTTCGGCATCTTTGCCGTCGTGTCGAGTTGCTTGAAGGTCTGGAAGGCCTCCTGCGCCTGGCCGCTCAACGGCAGCAGGGCAGCGAAAACGAAGGCGAGGCTGATGCGTGCAAATGGCGAAATGCCAACCATGTGTCGTGCGAACCAATTGACATCTGAAATCACAGAGGCCACTTCAAGACCAACGCGATGGCAAATTCAAGACCCATCCCCAATGCTGTAATGAAAATGGAAGTCTCTCCCGCATGAAATCGGATATCAAGCTGATATTCGGCTTTCCTTGTTTTTCAATGACATGCGTAACTGAGTCACTTATCCAAACCCCGCATTTGCGCGCTTGAGTCATTTATTCACGTTCCGCTTTGTTCCACATTTTTGCCGGGTAAAGGGTAGGGTGGGTTTGCATTCCTAACGCTAGGAAAGCAAAATCCGGGCGCTTTTTGCCGATGCGCACGTCCGGCGCTAATATGGCGCATGGTCGAGAATTCAGCCCGGATCTTCGAAAGCATGATTACCGGCTTGCGGGCGCAAGGCATGTCGTTTGGCGAGATCGCCAGCCTAAGCCATGTCAGCCGAACGACGTTATGGCGCGGCAGCGTTGGCGAGTCCCGCCAGCCTAGTGCCGACAGCTTCGTCCGCCTGCAAAGCCTATGGATATCCAAGGGCTGTCCGAATTCACCGAAATAAGGCCGGTCAAGCCAAGGAAACGGCGGCAGGGGAAATTGCGAAACCCCTGCCGCCGCCTCTGATCCAGCATGTGCAAGCACGCTAGCTGGGAATCACCATTTCGCGCCCGTCAGATACGAAACGCGGCCCGCCCGGCGCATGGCCCAGCTAACGTCCTCGATCACGCGAACCGAGATGATCGCCATTTGCCAAGCGCTGATATGCGGCGTGTCGGTAACGGCGGCGGTGCCGCTCGATCCGGTCGCTACCGGCAAGGGCGCGTCGGTGCTGATGTAGCTGGCGTCCTCGCTGACGTCGATCTGGCCGTTGTCGGCGCTGGCGGCGAAATCGGCGGCGTCAATCGCAATGACGGTCTTGGCCGGGACGCTATCGCTGACGATCAGATCGGCGCTACCTGGCAGTAGCAAGCCAAGGCTGGTCGCCTGTATCGGGTTCATGATGAACGCCAAGGCTGACGGGGCCGGATTGATCGCCGCCGCCAAGGCCGATAGATCAGCCGCCGCCGCCGCCGCCGTGGCCGGGTCGGTCGCCGCCGAGGGCGTAAGGCCGGTCAAGCCATTCAATAGCCCGGCTGGCTGACTGGCCGTCGCCGCGCCATTGCCGAGCAATACGGCATCGACGCCAAGGCTGAGGTCGTCGGAAAGCCCTTGCCGAATGACCGACTCGATGGTCGGCATGCTGGCCTGCGCAAGCTCGCGGGTATACGGCGAAAGCACCGCCGTCTTATGCGGCACCAGCACCGCGCCAGCCGAAAGGGAAATCGACCGGACGCTGATCGTCGCGCCTTCGCCTACGAACGGATTGAACGAGCCGGGCGCGGATCGCGCCGGAAAGCGGACGCCCGCCGTCCCGCTGAGCGATATCGTCGTGCCGCGCCGGGAAAGGGCGGAGTAGACCGAGGCCGGGGCCAAGCTGGCGAACAGGCCGGGATAGTTCGTCGTATTCGCCAGCACGCCAGCCCAATCGACAACGTCCGTGCGCGCTGGCGACGTATAGGCGCGGCGCATGTAGGCGTCCGGGGCCTTGATTACGTCAGGCAGGCCGGGCGAATTCGGGAAAAGCTCCTTCGCCAAGCTTTCCGGGTCGCTGCCGTAGTTGGCGGCGGCAATCAGGCGGACGGATATCGATCGGATCAGCGAGCGATATGGGGCTGGCGGCGGCTTGCTGCCTAGCTGGGACTTGATGCCGGAAAGCGCCCGGAGGCCGTCCAGATCGCGGCGGACGGATACCAGCAGGCTTTTGATATTGCCAAGCTGGCCGTCAAAGACGTGCGCCTGCTTGTCCAGCGCCGAGCGCCAATTGTCGGCCCCGTTGCGAAGCGCCGTTTCCAGCGCCGAAAGGATATCGCCCGCGTTCATGTCGCGCATGCCTTGCCCTCCAATTCCCTGATGCGGGCCTCAAGCGCCGCAAGATCGGCCCGGTGGATTTCCTCGAATATCGCGGCAAAGCGGCGGGCGACCTGATCCAAGCCGCGCGCAAAGGCCTCGCTGATCGCCCGCTCGGCAACCTCGGTAAATGCGTCCGCTACCATTTTCCTGAGATCAGCATCGGTCATAGAAAAGCCTCCGCGTGGGAACGCCGAGGCTGACCAATTCTCGGTGCCGGGCGGGACTCCCGGCGCTTCACCACGTATATACATATCACAAGTCACCGGGCGGCGACAGCAAGGAGAACCGCCATGCTCGGCAATCCCGCTACAATCCGTTGGCGACTCCGCCATTGGCAAAACCTTGGCCTCGACCGGCAAGGCGCGCTGCTGGCGTTGGCCGACGATAGCTATGTTCCCGATCTGCTGGACGCCTACGAGGTCGCCGCAATGGCCGGGCTTTCGATCCATGCCATTCGCAAGCGCCGCAAGCGCGGAAAGCCGCCTGCGGGCATGCGCCTCGGCGCGTCCGTCCTGTATGGCAAGGGCGCGGTCGTCGGCTGGCTGGTTGCCAGTATTCCGATCTGGAATATTGGCGATGAAAGCCGATCAGGCGGCGGTTAGGCGGGATGCCTGCGGGCGACATATGTACCCACGAAGGCAACAAGGCCCTTTTTCTGATACTCGGAAGAAGTTGTCCGATTCCCGGCGCCGGTCCTAAAGGATCCGCCCTATTTCCCGTATCATCCCCCCGCCAGGACCATCCTATCTTAGTTCCTTGTGGGCATCGCTCTTTCTTGCCGCTCGGCTACTTTCGCAGATCAGCGCCTTAAACTAGCGTTGAACCATGATCGAAGAACTGAACAATATCGCCAACGAAATGGATGGTTTGCTTCCGCTCTTCGTTGATGGCGGCAATATCTCAGGGCTTGTCCTTCCAACAAAACCCTCAGCGACCTTCCATGCTCTTGTGATCGAAACAAAGTCGATCCTTGACCAAGAACTCGGTTACACAAACGAATACTCGCTCGACATGCTGAAGGTTCTTTCACATGCAAGAGTTTACAAGGGCGGGCCATCTTATGCATCGGTAGAGGAGACCTCCGAGGTAATCCGCGCCGCAGTTCGAGCAGTAGAGCGAAAGCGACGAGCCGTCCCCGCAACACCGCTGCTGGCGAAGCCTTATGTCGATCCGACCCGAATTGTCGGGCTACAGGGTCTGGGAAGAGGACCTTGGGACTTTGCTCGTTTGGTAGAACTTTGCCGGGAAATCAATGTAGCGGCGGCCAACAGGTGTCATTTGTCTACCGCTATGCTCCTCCGCACAATTATCAACCATGTCCCGCCGGTTCTCGGCTTTAGCACCTTTGCCGAGGTTGCCAATAACTACGGCGGAGCCAAAATCGCAGAAATCATTCAAGTTATCCATGCAGCGGCTTGAGGGCTCATCTCGTAACATTGCCGACATGCATTTGCATTCGCCGATCAGAGCTAGTGAAGACGTACCGACAGCGGTTCAAGTAGACTTCGCTAACGATCTTGACGTCCTTCTTGGGGAGATTATTCGCGTAACCAGCGAGTTGCCCTGACTGTCGCTCATAGGCTTTGTCCGCCAAGTCCGGAAAGCGCTCTTTGCGGACGTTCCTATTTGCACATCCGGTAGATAACCAAAGCAGCAAGTGCCATCGCGATGGCAGCCAATGCGCGCTCGACACACCTAAGCCACCGCGACTTGGCGGGGGCACCATCGAAAAAACCGCTTATCACGTGGCCAAGGAAATCCAGCAACTCACCCATAATCGTCGCCCTATCAGGAACATCGGAACGCTCTCATCATCGCATCCGATGTCCTTCGATCCTGTTACGATGGCCGCCATCGGCCGAGTGCGGTCTTCCGCTTCGCGCCAATAGCTGACATTGCTTCGACATGTGTCTCACACGTCGAGGTCGTAGATGGCAAAGTCGGCGCAGCGGCCTATCGTCTCTCGAAGAAACGTCACTGCATTTCGCGCCGGGGCGTCGCTGTATACAGGGGGCTCGAATTGATGTAGCCAACCCCAAACCGTCAGGATCGGTGGGATTGACAGCTTCTCAAAACGAACTTTTTGGTAGTACCGGATAGTTGTTATCTTACCGCGATCAACCAATGTCAGCGCGAATGGTCCGCCGTCGTAGCCGAAAAATGAGTGACCGGGATCGGGCAAAGGAACTTTCCGAACAAGCTCCAACAGGAGGTATCGTTCAGGCAATGGCTGCTTGACGGGAGGGATTGGGTCGGAGACCTTCGTCTTTCGTTTGTCGGTCTTTGGCCTTGCCGTGCATCGAATTGGATCGAATGTTGCTTGGGAATACGCTTCAAGGTTGCTCACGAGTAGAATCGAAGGAAGGTCCTCAGGCAAAGTATGCACCGGCAGCGCATCAATATCGGCTTGATAGGCCAACTCCGCATTTTGAATAGCGGTACTAGCATGTTTCCAAAAGGACCACGGTATCGCGAAATAGGCAACGGCGACAGCGACGATGATTGCAGGATGCCATTTCCGGATCAAGTAGCCGACAACCGGGATTAGCCCTACAAAAAGCAAAGCCGGCCAAAGCGCATAAAGGGTTGGGACCAACATAACAGCGCCCATTATGATCGCGGCTAAATACATATTTCGCAAACGTCTCCGTTAGGCGGCCTTGTTGCAAGACTCACACACTACCAATCGACAGCAATGAAAATGTTGAGATTTTCCCTCGAATCTTAGGTTAGCCGTCTTTGGCGAGCGAGGACCGCTCAAACGGCCAATGCGTAGCGAGCTAGTCGCGTCGACTCCGGCTACGCTGGTGCTCATGTGATCCCAGCTCTTGTTCGAAAGTGTTCATCACAATTAGTGCCCAATGACCGCTATGGGCCGATAGCGGTGGCTGGATTCTACGAGTCCTTTTTCGAGATTTGCAATTCCCTCGCGCTGCTTGCACGGACGCACGCAAATACACCTAAACAAAAACGGAGCAGGAAAAGCCAGATCGAATATCTCTGCCCCGTTTGCAACGCCGCACCTGTAAGAACAATCCCTACGATTCCCAGCAAACGTCGTTTCACAATAAAAACGAGCCACAATGTGCACAGCATTAGGAGTGCCAACGCTGGCACGCTGACGAGCAAGAAAAAAAGGAGTTGCTCACTTTCCACAATCGCACCTACTTCCTCAATGCCAAGATTAGTGATGTATTGGGCGATTGGCTGCAAGGGTTATTGCTGCTTGTCGCGGCGACCGCTTCGGGCCGCCAGGAGACATTTGCCGATATCTCCAAAGCGCCAATTGCCGCCAGGCACTCCTCACTCTTCGTATCTGCTCGCGACTGCGAGCGTTCTGTCCTCATTGCCCATCAGCTCAACAACTCCGGCGTGCTCGAAGCTCGTGGGTTGAATGCGATACCAAACTCCGATGTCGAACTCGCGCCCAAGATTTGGATAATAAAAGTACGAGGTGTCTTTTACGGAAATATGCTCGTCAAACTGCCAACCAGTCAGAAGCTGTTCAAAGTCTTTTGGATTGATTGCGAAGGCACAAGAGACGATCACATCGGTGATGGCACCAGATGAACAATCTACATTGCGGACAGACGGAGGAACCGACTGAATGTTTAGGATGAAAGCCAGACGGCTCGGGTCCTTGAGGCGGTCAAGGCTATTAATAGCCGTGATGAATCCCCATAGCACCGCAGACCCCGCTAAAATCAGTACGAGTGCTCGGGCAAACTTCACTATCTCACCGTCGGTTTCAATCAGAAGGTACGTTTTACCAGCGACCCGTGCCTGAATAGTGAGAGAGATCAGTAGAATTTTCTAAGTCCGGTTAGGGCCGAAAGCAGTCATCGTTGATATCGCCAGCCTGAAGACAGAAAATCCGTTGGATAACCGGCGCTGCCGCCTTCAGCGATCTTGCCTAAGCGCCTCGTGCGCAGTTCCGTGTTCTGTAGCTTTGGAGGGAGCTGCATGGACAACTGGACGAGGAAGAGCGACGAGGAGGTATTCGAAGAAGCAAGCGAACAGCCGGGATCGCAAGCGTCGTATTCGCGCTATACCGAGATCCGCCGTCGAACCTACCTGCTGAACAAGCGGGTGGCGGAAAGCCAGATGGCCGCGTCCGATTGGCAAATCAAGGCTGCAAGGGCGACGGTCGAAACGGCTCGATGGACGAAATACTCGGCAATTGCCGTTGCCGCATCGGTCATCATTGCCAGCGTTAGCGTCATCGTTCAGGTCGTGGACTAGGGTTGCATCTGAGCCGGAAGTGGTTGCCATGCGGCGATAATCTGCGTCTTCGAAATGCGCTGGCTATCGACGGCAAAGCCGCTGGCCTCAAGCTCGGCCCGGATATTGTCGGCGTTGTCGCTGGAAAAGCTGCCGTTGGCGCAAAGGCAGGCCACGTCATGCTGCTGGCCGTCCGAGTCCACCACGGTCAGATACAAGATCGAGCGCGGCTTCGGCCTGTGATCGGAAAGCTGAATTACCTCGGCCATGTCATGCCCTCCATGGCCGTCACCAGTCGGTGACAAGCTTACCAGAGAAGGGAGCGGCCAGCGAAAGCCAGCCGCCCGCGATGGTCAAGCCGTTTCTGCCCAGCGAAAGCCAGCCGAGTCATCAGGGACAATATACTCAAGCTGATCAGCGAGCCGCATTGCTCGCTCCCCGGCATCCAACAATGCAGCTTTGAAAGCTTGCTTGGTAAGGTCTGGAAGCGTTTCCGCGCATCATTCAGCCAATCAAGGCTGCTATACTGGCCGAAGGTTTCATTGATGTAGGCGATAAGTTCCTCGTTGTGCGCCTCCTCTTCCCCTGTCTGGCCGTCTATGCGTGCCTCGGCTTTGGCGATCCGCTCAAGCAATGGCTGACTTCCCCCCATGGCCTCGATTTGCCGCCGCGTATCGGCCAGCATTTCCCGGAGTTCGTCGTAGCTGTAGCGCCACGGATCTCCCGGCATAGTGCTGATTGCGTCCTCGATCATGGCGATATAGTCGCCAGCGCTGATCTTCGGTGTGATATCCATTTTCCTTCCTCCGCAATTTATAGCCGCGCAAAGCTTTCCGGCCCCGCTTCCTCCAGAATGCCCGCGACCAGTGCTAGCGCTGCTTGCTCCGAAATATTGCTGACACCCCAAAAGCCTTCAGTTGCGTTTACAAAATCGGGACGCTCGTCGCTGACGTCGAAAATGAACGTGATGGCACCAAGCTTGCCTTGCGGCTCACGCTGAAACTCCGTCTGCCAAATCGACTGGACTACTTCCCAGAGGGCCTTTTGAGCGTCGGTTATATCGGCTTTCATTTTCCTTCCTCCTCATTTCGCCGGGATCGATCGGCTCCCGGTTTGCCGATCAACTTTCGTCGGGTTGCCAGCCAAGATGCTCGCGGCCAAACGCGACGATCTCCCCCGCCAAGTCCGGATCGAGCCTAATGCGACGTCGGATGATTCCGCCGCAATGCGGACAACGGCTGATCTCGCCAAGCCGTCCGCCGTTCAAGGCTTGCGCGGCATCGACCATCCGGCGCGGCCCGAACCCCTTGTCCATGAGAAATTCTTGGAGCTTCGGCGGGATCGAGGCGATTTGCTTGGCCCGCCATATCCAGACGCGGGAAACGCCGAGGTGGCCTGCAAGCCGACGCTCCGAATACGGCTCAAGCCCGGCCTCAAGATTGGCGATGTATTCCTCGAAATTCTCGGCGCGCTTCCAGTTGCGATTGCGCCCGGATGGGTGGCCCCCCGGGGAGCCAGTCTTTGCGGCCTTGATTGCTCGCCCCACCTTGTCGGTCAGATCGAAAACCGCCATCGGATCGAACTCCGGCTTGGCGTTCATGCCTTCCTCCTCCGTACCCGCTTGCCCGGCCTGGCGCAGCGCTGGCACCTTCGATTTGGCGCGAACCGCCCGCCGTCCGTCAAAAATGTGCTGAACAAGCGCCCGCAGTCGACACACTGACTAACCCAGCAGCCGAGCCGCACCCTGCCGCCATCCTTGCGGACGTACCCGATCCAGCCCGTCAACTCGTAGACTTGGCCGTTGTCGCGCATTTGCATGTGCCCGCCCGGCGATACCTCGACGTCCTCAAGCTTGCCCATGGCGCGCGCCTCCATTCAGCAAATCCAGCACCGCGCCGCTGACAGCCATGCTGCCGGACGTTCCTGTGGTTTCTGACGTTTCGCTCTCTTTGGGAGACAGACACAAAGCCGGGAGATTGCGCTCCCATGCATCAAAGAAGTCATCCCTCTGATAGCCTTTCAGGGTGGCGTCTTTTGATACTCTTACTTGCTTGCTTTGGACGTTGTGCTTTCGAAGAAGACGGGACACCTTCAAGGGAGTGATAGGCTTTCCTCCCGCTATTTCCCCCCAAGGTGCCTCTGTAATCTCGACAAGCTTCTCGATCAGTTTGGCGGTCGCGATATTGAAATGATACTCGCCACCCAATTCTATCTTTAGCCTTTCCTTTTCCGCCTCCCTTTCCTCGAAAATGTCCCTGATATCGGAGAGGAGTCGTAGCGGCAGGCTGATCTTGTGTTTGTCTCCCATAGAGGCCGAAACAGCCGTAACGCATGAAACGCGGGCGAGATCAGGCCAGCGCCCGCCAGCGACGTCGGCAACGGCAATCAGCGCCTCCCAGACGTCGGCGTTGCGATCCGTGACTCCGTCCGGCATTTCCGGTACGTGCCTGGCGAGCGCGGGCGCAACGGCCTTTGCCCACTCTTCCAGCCGCTTGCAAAGCGCCTCGCCTTCGGGCGCCTGCGCGCGTCGCCTGTATGGCTCGATCGGCTCGTCCCGCCGCCTCCTCAGCATATTGACGACGACGGATCTCGTGAGGATCGTATCCGGCAGATCGCCAAGGCCAGCGACGGCGACGGCGCAATAGGCGGACAACTCCTCCATTTCGACGCGCTTGCCTTTGACGACGCAGCGCCCGGTGACAGCGCCACGCCGATGCCCGGCATTGAGCAAGGCGCGAACCTCTTCATGTTCGCGGGCCTTCGGCCCGAAAAGCGCGTCGATCTCGTCGAAAAGGATTGTCGGCAGACCGGCCTTGTCGGCGACCTTCCTAAAAAGGTAGGCGCTGCTGCAATTGATCGCTGTAACCGGGCGCGGCACCAATAATTCGGTGACCTCAAGGCACCTTGTCTTTCCGCTGCCCGGCTCCGGGCTGAGAAAGGCGATCCGGGGCGTGCTTTCCCAGCAATCCATTAGATGGCAATGGGCACACCATAAGGTATGTGCGACGCGGGCGGCATCGTCTGGAAAGGCGATAAAGCGGCCAAGGAACGTTTCGATATCGTCCAGCAACGCCGCGCCGATCATTGGAGGGCCTTTTCCGTTCGGCCTGCTATTCATCGCCGCCGTCCTTGTACTCAGCCCGCCTGCGCCGAGCCTTGGCCTCCAGTTCGATGCGTTTCTGCCGCATGGCCTCGATCCGGTTGTCGAACTTGGGTGCGAATTCTTCGGCATACTGAATGTAAAGCCGCCGCCAACTGTCCTCGATCTCCGCCATCAGCTCGTCGGGTGGCCCTTGCGGCTTTTCGCCCCTCGCGTCGGCAAGCTGGCGTTGCGTGCTGGCAAGTTCGCGGCGGGTATCGGAAAGCTCCCCCTTGGCGTGATAAGCCTCGTTGCGGAAAAGCGCAGCCTCCTCGACGGCGGATAGCGGCGCGTCTGGATCGAGCTGCCGGGCCTCCATGCTTGTATGGATATCGGCCAACAGGCGTCGGCGGCTTTGCGTCTCGCGCTCGAAATCGCGGCGCGACTCCTCGATGCGGGCGAGCAAATCGCGCGCCGTTTCGGAATTGTAAGACATGAAATGCCCTTCCTGCGCTTGCGGCGCATGAATTGGCGGTCTCGATTTTGTATGACGTTCCCCTGTAGGCAACGCTGGCGGGCTGGACGTATCGATGCGGGGGGCGGCTGGTTGGTTCCGATCCAGCCGAGCCATGGGGTCAGCCCTTCAGCTTTGTATGCGGCATTGCGGCGTTGCCTTTTTGGCAATGCGCGGCTTGCGGCGGGCGGGCGGAAAGCGTATATTTGACAGGCTTCTAATATTTCTTTCTTTCCGCGCCGCTCGGCCCCCAGCCGGGCGGTTTCGTTTTTGTTCTTGCGAACATATCAGCAACGCCTAATATGGCGCTAATTGCGCCTGTTGGGCAAGCGCAAAGTCGGCGAAATATCCCGAACAAAGGAGTAAAAAACAATAACTTACCGGCGAGCGCGAGGGCGCTTTTGCCGCTGGTTTTGCATACCTGAAATAACCGCAAGCAGCGCTTCCCTTCGCGCATTTTGCGCATAACGTCACGAGCGTACCAACAAACCGAAAAGGGATTCGGCATATGGAAAAGGAAGGAACATTGGCGGCGGCGTTGCGTGCCTGGAGGGGCAAGAATTCGGTCACCAAGGCGGCGCGGCACATGAACGTATCGCCGCGCACATGGGCGGGCTGGGAGCAGGGGCGGCGGCACCCGCACGAACACATCATGCTATTGGCGCTGAGCGCAACCCGGATCGAGGGAGGCGAGCATGGCGCGTAAGCAGCGATTCGAGCAGTGGGCGCACGTCCACCAACTGAAAAATGGCAAGCTGATTTTTCGCCATGCGCTGACCGGCCAGCGGACGCTGCCGGACGATATGGAGTCGCCGGAATTCGCCCGCGAGTACGAAAAGCTGCGGCTGCTGGTCGCCGGGCCTGCGGAAAAGCCAAAGCCCGTCGTCAAGCGCGTGACCTTTCAGGATTGCTACGACGAATTCACGCGCAGCGACGAATGGCGCGGATTTACCATGAATACCATCCGCTCCTACAGGACCAATTCGGCGCACTTCTTGCAGGCGCGATTGGTGGGCGATTCAAAGTCGGTATTCGGCAAGGCGTTTATCGATACGCCAGAAAGCGAAATGTTGCCGGTGCTGCGCGATCATATCGAGCGGCTGAAGCCGAACAAGGGCAAGAAGCAACTGGAGATAATCCGCAAAATCTACGCGACCGCCGTCCGCAAGAAATGGTGCCTGCGGAACCTCGGTAACGATATCGAGAACGTCCGGCTACCGAAGCACAAGCCGCAAAGAAAATGGCCGCAAGAGGTCATGGATCAGTTCGAGGCCCACCACCCGCTAGGAAGCCGCGCGCGGACTTGCTTTGCCTTGGCAAGGTTCCTCGGTTGCCGCGCTGGCGACGTCGCCGCCGTCCGTTGGGACCAGATCAGGCCGCATCGGTACATTGACGAAAGCGGCGAGGTCAGGGTCGTGTCGGTGATCGAATTCTGGACGCGCAAGAATATGAAGCGCGGTTCCAATTCGCACATAACGCTGATCATCAGGCCAGAGCTTGAGGCGGTCCTGAATTCCTTGGATAGAAGCCGTGGCGGCATGATCCTGAAATCCAGCCGAGGCGAGGCTTACAACGAGGACTCGCTTTCCTTGCGCATGGCGGTATGGCTCCGCGAGGCCGGGATTACGGAAAAAGGGCTTTCGATGTATGGCTTGAGGCGGGGGTTCGCATCCGAGCTTGCCATGGGCCAAGCGGATCTCTTTACGGTGCAAAAAAGCATGGGCCACAAATCGCCACAGACGACGGCGATCTACTTGAACCAACTGGACCCACTGCCGTTGGCCGAGGCCGCGATAGCCGCCGCCGAGCGCCGGACGGCGCAAATAAAGAGGCTGAAGGCCGTAGAAAACTGAGTCACTTATCGATAAGTGACTCCATTAGTGACTCACATAGGAAGTAATTGAAATGACAAGGAAGTCCGACATCAAGCTGATCGACTATCTCGGCGTGCGCCGTTCTATCCCTGCGTTCCAGATGTCCGAGCCCGGACCTGACAAGACCGAGATAGAGGAGATTCTGCGTCTGGCCTCGCGCGTGCCCGATCACGGCAAGCTGGCACCTTGGCGTTTCATCGTCTATCGCGGCGAAGAGCGTGCCCGGATCGGCCAGGAACTGCTGAAGCTCGCTCTTGCAGCCAAGCCTGACCTTTCAGAGGAAATGATTCAGGTGGAGCGTACCCGTTTCACCCGTGCGCCCGTGGTCGTCGCTGTCGTCAGTAAGGCCGGGCCGCATATCAAGATTCCGGAGTGGGAGCAGCTGATGTCTGCCGGCGCAGTCTGCCTCAACATCATCTTCGCCGCGAACGCCCATGGATGGGTCGCCAACTGGCTGACCGAGTGGTTCGCCTACGACGAGCGCGCCTATGGATTGCTTGGCGTAAACTCCGGTGAAAAGATCGCCGGCTTCATTCACATGGGATCGACGACATTTCCCGCCGTCGAGCGTCCGCGCCCGGAACTAACAGAGACGGTCACCTGGGTCGGCGGAGAGGCCTGATGTTCTATACCACCGATACCAACCGGCACGGCTTGGCGCACGACCCGTTCAAGGCGATCGTCGCACCTCGCCCCATCGGCTGGATCGGCAGCAAGGGAAGGGACGGCTCGATCAACCTCGCGCCGTATTCCTTTTTCAACGCGGTTTCCGACCGCCCAAAGCTTGTGATGTTCTCCTCTGCCGGTCGCAAGCACAGCCAGCGCAATGCTGCCGAAACCGGCGAGTTCACCTGCAACTTTGTCAGCCGAAGCTTGCTGGAGAAGATGAATGTTTCATCAGCGGCCGTGGAGTACGAAGTCGACGAGTTTGCGCTGGCCGGCCTGACGGCAAGGAAGGGCGAGCTTGTCGACGCACCCTACGTCGCGGAAGCCTTTGCCGTACTGGAATGCAAGGTTACCGAAATCCTCGTGCCAAAATCACTCGCCGGCGAAGAATCCGAGAACGTGATGGTCTTTGGTCAAGTCCTGGGCATATACGTCGATGAAACGATCATCCGCGACGGCCGCCTCGACATGGCGCTCGCTAGGCCGGTCGCGCGCATGGGCTATATGGACTACAGCGAAGGCAGCGACGTGTTCGAAATGCTCCGGCCACAGCCCAGACCTTAACGAACATAGTGAACCAATCATAAACTTTTTGAGCATACCGTAGTCCTACTGATTGGAGTGCGATCGAATCGCATTCGGGCATGGGGCACACGGGTGATCGTAGAAGCATTTCTTCGTTGGGTGGAAACCGCCAAAGCCGGAGACAGGGCCCGCGCGGCAAATGCCCTCGGCAGGGCCTATCTGCAGTCCGAGATGGCCGCCGAAGAGCGCGCCGCGGCCGAGATGGCGATGACTTTCCTGCTTGACGACCCGTCCCCCAAGGTGAGGCTGGCGCTGGCCGAGGCGATCTCATGGTCTCCGGACGCGCCACGTGCCGTTATTCTTTCGCTGGCAGCAGACCAGCCGGAGATTGCCTCGCACGCCGTCACATGCTCTCCCTTGTTGTCGGATGCGGATCTTGTTGATCTCGCAGCCGGCGGCAGCGAGATCACGCGTATGCTGATCGCGGCCCGCGGCATGATCTCACGGCCGGTTGCCGCTGCGCTTTGCGAGATCGGTGAAGAAGAAGCCATCCTGTGCCTTTTGGAAAACGAAGGAGCAGTGATCGCACCTTGCTCCCTGAAAAGGGTTGCTGATCGCCTCGGCCACCACTGCGAAGTCCGCAACCTGCTCCTGGATCGCGGAGATCTGCCGGCAGACGCACGCCAGTTGCTTGCCCAGCATGTCAGCATCGCTCTCGTCAATCTGCCACTGGCGCAGGCGACGATCGAAGCGAGCCGGCTGCACCGAATCAGCAGGGAAGCCAATGAAGCCGCCATTGTGTCGATCGCAGGCGAGATTACGTCGCACGAAATTTCGGACCTGGTCGAACACTTGCGAGCGAGCGGCCACCTGACGGCATCGTTCCTAATGCATGCGCTCTGCTCCGGGAAAGTGGAGTTCTTCGCCTGCGCGATCGTCAATCTTACGGGATGTGAAGAACGTCGCGTGCGTTCCATCCTTGCCACCGGACGCATGCATGCAGTGCGCGCCCTATACGAATCGGCCGGGCTTGCCCGCGAGATCAGTGTGATCTTCGTCGAAGCAACGCTGCTGTGGCGGGAAGCATCGAAAAACCTCTCCGCGACCATGCTCGGCGACGTCTGCGGCAGCCTGCTCCGGAAGTTCCGCGGGCATACAGCGCACGGTGCCGTCCAAGAGCTGCTCGAGATGGTAGAGAGGCTGCATATTGCGGAGCAGCGGCAGCGTGCGCGCGCTTACGCGCAGGTGACCGCTCTCGCCGCAGCTTAGTAGCTAAGACGCTTCGCGACCCACGAATAGCTTCCGGAAACGAAATGGACAGGCGAAGCCAGCGCTGCCTTCATATCACCGCCCGACGGCAGATGCGCACGCACCTGATCTGCGACCCGATCAGCGAAGACCGACAGCCTACCTTGCGTTTCGACCGGAGTGGACGGTGTTGGGGCGTTCTCCACCACGGTCTTCGGCACTTCCGGTGGTGTGGAGGGCTTCGATGGCTCGCAGACGGCAATGACGGTCGGGTAGCTGACATTCGTATAGTGCTTGAGCTGCCTCTCGGAGTCGGCGTCGCACATGACCACCGTCTGCCATTGCTCCCCGACAGTCGCGATGTAGTTGCATTGCGTGACTGAGTCATTGCAGCCCAAGATCGTCATTGCAACCAGTATCGCTTGCATAGTATTGCCTTTTGAATATTGAAACTCCGCCCGTTAGATGCTGAAATTCCAACAGAATGAAGGCGCACCCCATTAACTTTTCGTCATGCCAAGCGCGCCGAAAATAGGAAAATCCCGTGTCTCTTTCGATTGCTCTGGAACCACCTCGTCAGGAAGGCGTGCTCCGCCTGCTCGACATGTCCGACGCCTATGCGCAGTCGCTTTATCCGCCGGAAAGCAATCACCTCGTCGATGTCTCGTCTTTGGAGAAGCCGACGGTCAGCTTCTTCGTCGCCCGCCACGACGGCGCGATCGTTGGCTGTTCCGCGCTGGTGGAGGCGGGTGACGGGACCGCAGAAATCAAACGCATGTTCGTCGACCCCAAGGCGCGCGGCCTAAAGGTGGCGAGCAAACTCATGAACGCGCTCGAGGCGATAGCGGTAGAAAAGAGCCTCCGGGCCGTCAGGCTCGAAACCGGCATCTACCAGCCGGAAGCAATCGCTCTTTACCGCAAATACGGCTATGTCCAAATCGAGCCATTCGGCAGCTATCTTCCAGATCCGCTTAGCCTGTTCATGGAAAAACAACTGGCCTGATCATTCAGCCGCGCGGGATGTGGGAGGCGCCTGTTCGTCGATCATGACTTGTGGACCGCTTTCGGCGTTGCGCACCTCGTGCATCCACTCACGCCAGATCGCGACGATGAGCGCCATCAGCACCGGCCCGATGAAAAGGCCGAGAAAGCCCATGGTCTTCACACCACCGACGAGGCCGAAGAACGTCGGCAGGAATGGCAGCTTGATCGGACCGCCGACGAGCTTCGGACGCAGCGTCTTGTCGACAATGAAGAGTTCGACCGTTCCCCAAACGAAGAGACCGACACCGGCAATGTGCGAGCCGCTGGCCAGCAGATAGACCGACACCAGGGTAAACGAGAGCGGCGCGCCGCCCGGTATCAAGGCCATGATGCCGGTCAGGACACCCAGCGTCACGGGCGAGGGGACACCTGCGATCCAGTACGCGACGCCAAGCACGATGCCTTCGCCGATCGCAATCAGCGTCATGCCCATGACCGTCGAACTGATAGTTGCCGGGACGACGCGGGAAATCCGCTCCCACCGGTTCGGGAGGATGCGCTCGCCCAGCATGTCGATCTGACGTGAGAACGCGGAACCGTCACGATAGACGAAGAACAACGCGATCAGCATGAAAAGCAGAGTCAGCAGTAGATGGAAGGCGCCGCCGCCTGCCGCCAGAATCGCCCGATAAATGTTACCGATATTGGCTCCGCTGACGGCCTGGATGACCTCACCCATCGAACCGGGGCTGCCAATATATTTGGTCCATAGCTCATCGAGGTAAGGACCGGCGAAGGGCAGGGCGATAATCCACTGTGGCGTTGGAGCGCCCGATCTGTTTGCATGCACAGCCCAGGCGACCCATTCACGCACCTCTCCTGTCGTGTAGGTCACGGCGAAAACGATCGGCAAGACGAGGAATGTGACGATCAGGACAATCGCGATAGTGGCGGCGATTGTCGTGTTTCCGCTGACACGCTCGAGCAACCGGCGATAAAGCGGCCAGCTTGCAAAACCAATGACAAGCGCGGCCAGCACTGGAACAGCAAAGCCGTAGAAGAAGTAGACGCCAGCCGCGACAACGAGAACCAGCAGCCAGCGCGCTGCAGAGATCGAGGGAATTAGAGGCGTGCGGGCAGGGCCTGAAGGGCCGAGCCATCGCGACTCTCGCTGGATATTGTTGTTCGGAAGGCTCACGTCGTTCTTTTCCCCCTATTTTGACTATGGATATGGGCCATGCATCCCTCGGGCGCAAGCGCAATGACCGATTTATGCCGTCGACACCGCGTCAGAAATCCCGGCGATCTCCACTACGCTCCTTAAGCCCGTTGTCCGCAATCAGTATGACAGAATCCCGTAGCGATGTTGTCAAAATTCGTTTGATCCGTTACTTTGGATCCATGGATCCAAATATAATTGCGACAGCGCTCCGTCGGGAAATTGAGAGTGGCAGCCTCACTCCCGGAACGGTCTTGAAGCAAGAGTTTCTGGCCGAACGATTCGGCGTGAGTCGCCAGCCGGTCCGCCGGGCACTTGATCGGCTGCTGGCATCCGGCCTGCTCAATCGTCGACCGGACAGAAGCCTTGCTGTAGCCGGTTTCACCGAAGAACAGGCGCGTGAGCTTGCTGAGATCCGTACTGCGTTGGAGAGCATGGCGCTACGCGCGTCACTGCCAGTGCTCAGCGACGCCGACCTACGCAAAGCGCGGCGCCTCAACGAGGACCTGGTGGAAGAGGAGGACCCTGCTGTCCTCGAGGAGTTGGACGTGGCATTTCATCGGACGCTCTATGGGCGCTGCAGAAATGAACGCCTTGTTTCCATGATCGACAACCTGCGGCGGGAGTCGCGCCGAGCCTACTCGAGGCAGCCGAAGGGCTCCGACGAGCGCGTCGTCCTCCACGCCGAGCATAGTGCCATCGTCAAGGCCTGTGAACGTCGCGACGAAACCGCCGCCTTGCAAGCCTTATCGGATCATTTGCAGATGACAACAGCGCGCCTGACGCGCGAGGGAGAATGACAATGACGAGGTTTTCCGCAGAAGTCGCCTGGGAGCGGGGTGAGGCAAGCTTCATCGACGGACGCTACAGCCGCGGCCATAAATGGTCCTTCGATGGTGGTGCTGTCGTCGCTGCTTCCGCCTCGCCGCATAATGTACCGCTGCCTTATGCCGTGGCCGAAAACGTGGATCCGGAAGAGGCCTATGTTGCGGCGCTGTCAAGCTGCCACATGCTGTTCTACCTGTGGCTCGCATCAAAGAAACGCATCATGGTCGACAGCTATGCCGACGCCGCGACGGGCATCATGGAAATCGTGCAAGGCAAGACAATTGTGAGCCGCGTCGAGCTTCGCCCGCGGGTCACCTATGCCAGCGACAGGCCGAGCCGCGAGATCGAAGAGAAGCTTCACCACGAGGCTCACGAGCTATGCTTCCTCGCCAACTCGGTGAAGACGGAAATTGCCGTACGTCTCGACTAAGCGGCGTTAGATATCGAGGTTTTCCGCAAAGGCGGCACGATCCTGAATGAAACGGAAGCGGGCCTCCGGCTTCGTTCCCATCAGGTCGTCTACTGCGGTGCGCGTTCCCTCGAAATCCACCTCGTCAATCACCACCCGCAACAGCGTGCGCTTGCTGGGATCCATGGTGGTTTCCTTGAGCTGTGCCGGCAGCATTTCGCCGAGGCCTTTGAAGCGGCTGATTTCGACCTTCGCCTTGCCCTTGAACTCTGTTTCCATCAGCTCGGCCCGGTGTGCGTCATCGCGGGCATAGGCGGATTTAGCGCCCTGAGTGATCTTGTAGAGCGGCGGCACAGCGAGGAACAGGTGACCGCCACGGACCAGTTCCGGCATCTCCTGATAGAAGAACGTGATCAGCAGCGAGGCGATGTGAGCACCGTCGACGTCGGCATCGGTCATGACGATAATGCGCTCGTAGCGAAGGTCTTCCTCGCGGTACTTCGAACGTGTTCCGCAGCCGAGCGCCTGGCTTAGATCCGCTAGCTGCTGGTTTGCTCCAAGCTTTTCGCGACCGGCGCTGGCCACGTTTAGAATCTTGCCGCGCAGCGGAAGAATGGCTTGGTTGGCGCGGTTGCGCGCCTGTTTGGCGGAGCCGCCTGCCGAGTCACCTTCGACGATGAAAAGCTCGGCGCCCTCCGCGGTGTTCTGAGCGCAGTCGGCGAGCTTTCCGGGCAGCCGCAGCTTGCGCACGGCCGTCTTGCGGTTGACTTCCTTTTCCTTACGGCGACGCAGTCGTTCTTCCGCGCGTTCTATTACCCAGTCCAGCAGCTTGGCCGCTTCGTTGGGATTGTCGGCAAGGTAGTGGTCGAAGGGGTCGCGAAGCGCGTTCTCGACGATGCGTTGAGCCTCGACGGTCGCCAGCTTGTCTTTCGTCTGCCCCACGAACTCCGGCTCGCGGATGAAGACCGAAAGCATGCCGACGGCCGAAATCATCACGTCGTCTGTGGTGATCTGGGCTGCACGCTTGTTTTGAGTCAGTTCGGCGTAGTTCTTCAGGCCCTTGGTGAGCGCTATGCGCAGGCCGGCTTCATGCGTGCCACCTTCGGGCGTTGGAATGGTATTGCAATAGGAATGGACCTGCGGGTCGCCGCCATACCAGGTGATCGCCCATTCCAGCGAGCCGTGACCGCTGGTTTTTTCCGTCTTGCCGGCAAAGATTTCGCGGGTGACCGTGAACTCCTTGCCCATCGTCGCCTGGAGATAGTCCTTCAGGCCGCCGGGGAAGTGAAAAACGGCCTTGTCCGGCACCTCAGAGCCCTGCGGCAGAACACCTTCTTCGCAGCTCCAGCGGATTTCCACGCCGCCAAACAGGTAGGCCTTGGAACGGGCCATGCGGAAAACGCGGCCGGGATCGAACTTGGCATGCTCACCGAAAATCTGGGCGTCGGGATGGAACCGGACGCGCGTTCCGCGGCGGTTGTGGACATCGCCAAGCTCTTCCAAGCCGCCCTGCGGCAGGCCGCGCGAGAAACGCTGGCGATAGAGCTTGCGGTTGCGCGCGACCTCCACTTCCATGACATCGGAGAGGGCGTTGACGACCGATACACCGACGCCATGTAGACCGCCTGACGTCTCATACGCCTTACCATCGAATTTGCCGCCCGCATGCAGCTTGGTCATGATGACCTCAAGGGTCGACTTGCCGGGAACCTGCGGATGGTTTTCGACCGGGATGCCGCGACCGTTGTCGGTGACCGTTAGATGGCCTTGGAGATCGAGGTAAACTTCGATAAAATCGGCGTGGCCGGCTACGGCTTCGTCCATTGAGTTATCAATGACTTCGGCGAACAGATGGTGCAGTGCCTTCTCGTCGGTGCCGCCGATGTACATGCCCGGGCGCATGCGAACGGGCTCAAGCCCCTCAAGAACGCGGATCGAGGATGCGCCATAGTCATCCGATGTCGACGTCACGGGTGCCGGGCGCGACGTTGCGGCAGGTGCCTCTGCGGGGGCGGCAGCCGCCGCCTTCGGCAACTCAGCAGACTTTGGAGTCTCCTCCTGCTTCTGTGTCAGTGGCATTCCGGAAAAGAGGTCGTTGCTATCGTCCATGGGGCCGTTCAGATCTTCATCCTGTTCGGGGGCAGGCGGCCTATGCCATGCCTGACCCAAAATCACCGCATTTGATGTCACGTTTGCGAACCAGGCAAATTCTGCCAGAAACCGCCTTCTTACGCGACGCCGCCCGATCCGGCGGACTTTCTCAGGAAATGGTTTGCGTTGGCGGGCGTGGAATGGCAAGCGGCTAGAAGGCTCAGGGAACCATGCGCATGCGAATGTCCACAAGTCATTATGGCATTATCGCCGCAATTGCGGCCTTTTTTCTGGCGACGGGCGCAAGTAGCCAGACAGCAGAGCGTCTCCCCCCTTACAAGGACGATCTCTTTTCCACAAAAAATGTGCTGCAGGCGAGCAAGGACGGCGCATTCGAGCTGATCGAATACGACGAGATGCGCGACATCAACGGCCGTGACCAAGTACCAGAGAAACGAGCCCGACAGAAATACGTGTCCCTCGGCGTCCGAAAGCTCCAATCGGACGAGACATTGCAGTTGGGTGCCCAAAAGCTCGATGTCACCAGGGTAGGACAAGCCGCCGGAGCTGCATTCACCGTGATCTTCATTCACGGGCGAAACGGCGACCGGCGTCTTGGCGCAAATGACTATAGTTTCGGCGGCAATTTCAATCGCCTCAAAAATCTCGTGGCTGGCAATGGCGGCGTTTACTACTCACCGTCGGTCAAGAGTTTCGGCAGCGACGGCGTGGCAACAATCGAGGAACTGATCCGCTACGCCGCCGCACAGTCACCCGGCAAGCCGGTTATCCTGGCGTGTGCGTCGATGGGGAGCCAGATCTGTTGGGGTCTCAGCCGCGACGCCGATAGTGTAAACCACCTCAAAGGGATGGTGATCCTGAGCGGCGTTGCCGATCCGGATTTTGCCAAAAGTTCCTTCGCCAAGGCCAAGCTGCCGCTTTGGTTCGCGCATGGCAGCCGCGATCCGGTCTATGCGGCAACCGCCCAGCAGGCGCTCTTCGAAAAGCTCCTGAAAGTCGGGTACCCAACGCATTTCGCACTCTACGAGACCGGCAACCACGGAACGCCGATCCGGATGATCGATTGGCGTCGGACGCTGAACTGGATATTGGGTTCCTGAAGCTTGCTCGGCTCACGAGAAAGGCGTGCCTATCTGTCGCTCTGGCCTATGATTTTCAGCAACATCCGCTGGAAATTTTAAGTGTTTGCGAACAAAGCCCCGCTTATTTCCCTTAGGAAAGGCGCAAAACCTTTTCATTGACCGGTGCTTTTGCTAAGCCCCCCGGATACGTGGAAGATTGGAAGGCTGGCATGACACCTGACGTGCGTCCGCTCGTGGCGGGAAACTGGAAGATGAACGGCACGCGTGCCTCCCTGGACCAGATCAAGGCGATCGCGGAAGGCGTTCAGGGACCACTTTCCGCCAAGGTGGAGGCCCTGATCTGCCCACCGGCAACCTTGCTTTATGTCGCTACGGCGCTCTCAACCGACAGCCCACTTGCGATCGGCGCACAGGATTGCCACCAGAAACCTTCGGGCGCCCACACAGGCGATATCTCGGCCGAGATGATTGCCGACTGCTTCGGTACCTATGTCATTGTCGGCCATTCTGAACGCCGCACAGACCATGCCGAGACAGACCATCTTGTCCGCGCCAAGGCCGAGGCTGCCTTTGCAGCAGAATTGACGGCGATCGTGTGCATTGGCGAAACGGCTGACGAGCGCAAGGCGGGCCAGACCCTCGACATCATCAAGCGCCAGCTTTCCGCCTCTGTGCCGGAGAGCGCAACGGCAGAGAATACGGTCATTGCCTACGAGCCCGTATGGGCGATCGGTACCGGCGTGACGCCGACGGTGGAAGACGTCGAGAAGGCGCATGCCTTCATGCGTTCCGAGCTCGTCGCCCGCTTCGGCGACACCGGCAAAAAAGTTCGGATTCTCTACGGTGGCTCGGTCAAGCCTAGCAACGCCAAGGAATTGATGGGCGTCGCGAATGTCGATGGCGCTCTGATTGGCGGCGCGAGCTTGAAAGCGGCCGACTTCCTTGCCATCTACGGCGCATACGAAGCGCTGCTTGACTAGAGCCGTGTATATTCCGAGCCGAAGGGCTTGGAATAGCTGATGACCTCATGTAAAGAGCGCCAGAATTTTACTTTATGCCCGCCGCGCGTGTGGGCAGGACTGGACCCATGCAGACCGTTTTGATTGTCATCCATCTCATGATCGTGCTGGCGCTTGTCGGCGTCGTGCTCATCCAGCGCTCGGAAGGCGGCGGCCTCGGCATCGGCGGTGGTTCCGGCTTTATGTCCGCCCGTGGCACGGCCAATGCGCTGACGCGCACCACCGCGATCCTCGCGGCGCTGTTCTTTATCACCTCGCTCGGTCTCGGCGTGCTTAATCGCTATGAGAGCCGTCCGACGGATATTCTGAACCGCATTCCGGCGACGAGCGGGCAGGGCAAGGGTATTCTCGACTCGCTCGGCGGCCAGAACGGTAACAACGCCGCTCCGGCAGCACCAGCCCCGCAAAGCAACAACGGCGTTCCGACCGGCGGCGAAGCCGCTCCGGCTCCTGCAGCGCCCGCCGCAACCGCTCCGGCGGCACCGGCAGCGCCGACGACATCGGCACCCGCATCTACTCAGACTGCTCCGGCGGCACCGCAGGCCACCACACCTGCTGCTCCGGCACCCGCCACCGTCCCAAGCGGGCAGTAAGCGGCATACAGCATAAACCGCCGGCAGGCCCTCGGGTCTGCCGGTTTTCTTTTGTTTAGATTCCGCGCTGGCGCCAAAAGTTCTGGAAATGAATTTTTGGGCTGGTGGAATCGTTTTTGAAAAGGTATCCGGTGACTCCCATGGCGCGATACGTATTCATCACTGGCGGCGTGGTTTCCTCTCTCGGTAAAGGAATTGCGGCCGCGGCTCTCGGAGCGTTGCTGCAGGCCCGTGGTTATCGGGTGCGGCTTCGCAAACTCGACCCCTATCTGAACGTGGACCCGGGCACCATGAGCCCGACCCAGCACGGCGAAGTCTTCGTCACCGACGACGGCGCGGAAACCGACCTCGATCTCGGCCACTACGAGCGCTTCACCGGACGCTCGGCGACCAAGACCGACAACATCACCACCGGGCGCATCTACAAGAACATCATAGACAAGGAACGCCGTGGCGACTATCTCGGCGCGACCGTTCAGGTCATTCCGCACGTCACCAACGAGATCAAGGATTTCGTCACCGAAGGCAATGACGACTACGACTTCGTCATCTGCGAAATCGGCGGCACGGTCGGCGATATCGAGGCGATGCCGTTCATGGAAGCGATCCGCCAACTCGGCAACGACCTGCCGCGCGGCACTGCGATCTATGTCCACCTGACGCTGATGCCCTACATCCCGGCGGCAGGCGAACTGAAGACCAAGCCGACTCAGCACTCCGTCAAGGAACTGCAGGCACTCGGTATTCATCCCGACATCCTGCTCGTTCGCGCGGACCGTGAAATTCCGGAGGCGGAACGCCGCAAGCTCTCGCTGTTCTGCAACGTCCGCCCCTCCGCGGTCATCCAGGCGCTCGATGTCGCCAACATCTATGATGTGCCGATCGCCTACCATAAGGAAGGCCTCGACAACGAAGTGCTCGCAGCTTTCGGCATCGAACCGGCCCCGAAGCCACGCCTCAACCCTTGGGAAGAGGTTTGCAACCGTATCCGTACGCCTGAGGGCGAGGTCACGATCGCGATCGTTGGCAAATACACCGGCTTGAAGGATGCCTATAAGTCGCTGATCGAAGCGCTTCATCACGGCGGCATTGCCAACCGCGTCAAGGTCAAGCTGGAATGGATCGAATCCGAGGTCTTCGAAAAGGAAGATCCGGCACCGTACCTCGAAAAGGTCCACGGGATCCTCGTTCCCGGCGGCTTTGGTGAACGTGGTTCAGAAGGCAAGATCCATGCAGCCCGCTTCGCACGCGAGCGCAAAGTGCCGTATTTCGGCATCTGCTTTGGCATGCAGATGGCGGTCATTGAAGCGGCACGCAATCTCGCCGGTGTGGAGAGCGCTTCCTCGACCGAATTCGGTCCGACGAAGGAGCCCGTCGTCGGTCTGATGACCGAATGGATAAAGGGTAATGAGCTGCAGAAGCGCACGGCGTCCGGCGATCTCGGCGGCACCATGCGCCTCGGCGCCTACAAGGCGGCACTGAAGAAGGGCACGAAGATCTCCGAGATCTACGGCTCAACGGATATTTCCGAGCGCCACCGCCACCGCTACGAAGTCAACGTCGATTACAAGGATCGTTTGGAAAACTGCGGTCTGGTGTTCTCCGGAATGTCACCGGACGGTGTATTGCCGGAGACGATCGAATATCCGGATCATCCGTGGTTCATCGGCGTTCAGTACCATCCCGAATTGAAGAGCCGGCCGCTCGACCCGCATCCGTTGTTCGCAAGCTTCATCGAGGCCGCAACCGAACAGAGCCGCTTGGTCTGATTGACGAGAGGCCGTCTGGCAACGTCAGCCAGGCGGCCTTTTTAGTAAGCGTGCTGTCAGCTCCGCGGTCGGAGCCGCCCAACTATCTGACCGGTCAGGCGGCTTGCGGCAGCGGCCCGACATAAACCGAACGCGGCCGGATCAATCGGCCTTCGAGTGCCTGCTCACGCGCGTGGGCGATCCACCCAACGGTCCGGCCGATTGCGAACACGCCGGTAAATGACTCGCGCGGAAAGCCCAGGACATCGAGCAGAAGGGCCGTGTAGAACTCGACGTTGACATCAAGTGGTCGACCCGGCTTGCGTTCCTTGAGGATTGCGAGCGCCGCATGTTCAACGGCTTCCGCCAGGACGATCCGCTCGCGATCAACTTGTGCGGCGGAGACTAGCGACCGAAGGGCTTGCTTCAAAGCGTCAGCGCGCGGATCACGCACTCGGTAGATCCGATGACCGAAGCCCATCAGCCTCTCGCCGCGATCCAGTGCATGGCTAAGCCAGTCATGTGCATTCGCGCTCGCTCCGATCGCGTCGAACATATCGAGCACCGGGCCTGGTGCGCCGCCATGCAGCGGTCCCTTGAGGGCGCTGATGGCCGCGAGCACCGACGAGGTAAGGCCGGCGTGCGTCGAGGCGACAACGCGCGCGGCGAAGGTCGAGGCGTTCAGACCGTGATCCGAGATCGTCACAAGGTAGGCATCGAGTGCCGCGGTCTGCTCTCTACTCGGGGACTGGCCGGTAAGCATACGCAGGATGTCGGCGGCCTGCGAAAGGGAGCGGTCCGGCGCGAACGGTTCCTTGCCGGCCTGCAGACGGATTATCGCCGGCAGGAAGACTGCGGGCGCTGCGAGCAATCGAAGGGCGGCCTCGAAGTCCTCGCCATCCGGCAGACGGGCGATAAGAGCACGCATCGCATCCACAGGCGGCAGGCCCAGCGCTGCCGAATCGAGGGCTGCGAGATGGACGAACAGGTCTTCTCGCATTTCGCCCAGCCGCGGGCCAAATTCTGCGAGGCTGAAATGTCGTTCCGTCAGTCCGTCGAGCAGCAATGCGGCTATGCTTTCATAGGTTGCCGTCGACACGAGCTGATCGAGCGACACGCCCCGGATGATCAGGCGACCGGCTTCGCCGTCCACATCGGACAGCTGCGTCTCAGCAGCAATGACATCTTCCAAACCGTTCTTCATGGTGTTTCTCCTTTACGAGCAGCAACATCGAAGCTAGGTTAATTGACGTCAATCTTGATGTAATAGATCAATATAAGAGGACCTCATGTCCTGGCTGACCGCGGAGCAAGCGCTCGAGAGACTCGGCACCAAACCGCAGACGCTTTACGCCAATGTGAGTCGCGGACGGATCCGGGCTAAGGCCGATACGACCGATCCACGGCGTAGTCTCTACAACGCAGCCGATGTCATGCGGCTGGCCAAGCGGCATGCGGGTCGGCGAAAGACCGAGACCGTAGCGGCAGATGCCATCCAATGGGGCGATCCCGTATTGCCGTCCGCCATTTCGACTGTCGCAGAGGGCCGGCTCTACTATCGCGGGCGCGAAGCGGCCGCATGGGCCGAGCATGCGACGCTGGAGGAGACTGCTGCACTTCTATGGGAGTCTGGACCCGTCGCGGCGATGCCCGGCGACACCGCAGCAACGACGCCCTCGCTGGAACGGGCGTTCGTCCTGCTTGCGCAGCGCGTCACCCGCGACCTGCCGAGCCTAGGTCGGTCATCGACGGCACTAAAGGCTGAAGCTCAGACCATCCTGTCGACCATCGGGATGGCCCTGGCACCAGATGCGAGTGACCTGCCGTTGCATCTCCGCCTCGCGGCGAGCTGGGGCAGGCCTGAAGCGGCCAACTGCATCAGGCGCGCGCTTGTACTCCTCGCAGATCACGAGCTTAACGCATCGACCTTCGCCACACGGGTGGCGGCCTCTTCGGGCGCAACGTTGTCGGCCGCCGTTCTTTCCGGGCTCTCGACCTTGACGGGACCGCTTCACGGTGGCGCATGGCAGGGCGTCGCCTCATTGATCGAAGACGTCAACGCACTCGGGGCGAACGCGGCTGTCCGACAGGCGTTGACCGAGGGGAGGTCGCTCAACGCGTTCGGTCACCCTCTCTATCCGGTCGGAGACATCCGGGCAAAAGCGCTATTGTCCCAGTTTTCTCTCCCACAGACGTACACGGAACTGGCAACCGCAGGCCAGGAACTTGTCGGAGAAAGCGTCAACATCGACTTCGCCCTGACTGCCATGACGGCCGTTTTTGATCTTCCGAGGAACGCCCCGCTTGTGATCTTCGCGCTCGCGCGATCCGTTGGATGGCTCGCCCATGCCATCGAGCAGGTCGAGAGCGGTCATCTCATTCGCCCGAGAGCGCGTTATACTGGACCGGCAATCACAGCCGCCAAAGCATAGACCTCGGATAGTCGTTGACGTTTCGGCATGCGTGCTGCAGCAATCACATAGGAAGGATGCCGCACGTAGGGCGTCCGGTCGCGCATTCATTAGGGGACGGATATGCTTGTAAACTCCAGGATGCTTTTAGCGCTGGTCGTGTGGGCTAGCGGTACCTGCCTTTTCACCTCGGGCGTGGCCCTTGCACAAGCCGGCGGATGCACCATGGAGCGTGTGGCGGGAAGCTCGCGGCAAGTCATGCACTGCGCCGATGGCGTCACAATCACTGCCGAAGGCGGCGCTCGTTTCAATGTCATTGACCGCAACCGCGATGGGCGACCGGATGCCGTCTCCCTGCGCAACAAGGCGGTACTCGTGGATGTCGACCGCGCCCGTCGCCCTGGAGGGTTCGAGGTGATCACGCCGCAGGCGATTGCAGCCGTCCGCGGCACGCGGTGGGCAGTCGATGTCAAAAGCGGTACGACGTCGGTCTTCGTCGTACGCGGCCGCGTCGCGGTCGGTCGTTCGACTGCTGGACCGCGCGTCGTCTTGGATGTCGGCGAGGGTGTCGACGTTACGCGAGGCAGCGAACCATTGACTGTCCGCCGCTGGCCGCCCGCCCGCGCTGCAGCCCTGCTTGCCCGTCTAGGCCAATAGCGCCGATGCAGGCCAGACGGCTCCTGATCACGATCGCGCTGCTACTATCCGCCCTTTGGGGCGGACTGCTCGGCTACATGCATCTCTCAGGCAGCATGAGCTTTCTCGACCGTCTCGAAGCGTCTCTCACTGATCTGCGTAGTACCCTCATCGGCGCGCGGGAGGCCCCGCCGATCACCAGCATTGTGGCGATCGACGATCTTACCGCTGCCGACAATGGCTATCCGCTTAGTCGAGCGACACTCGCCCGCGTGGTATCCGCCGTCAGCGCCCTAAAACCGAAGGTCATAGCACTCGATCTCCTACTCGTTGACCCCGGCCCAGAGGAAGGCGACGCGGCACTTGCCTTGGCGCTTCAGCAGACGCCCAGTGTGATCGCTGCAGCCGGCGTTTTCCCCAAAGACACGCAGACGGTTGGTCACGACGCCAACGATCCGCTGGCGGCGATCCCGACGGCCAACCAGATGCTTTTGCCACTTGCCCGCTTTTCCGACGTCGCTGCCATCGGCGTCGTCAATGTCGCGACTGATGAATCGGGGACACCCCGCTTCATTCCCCTGATTTCTCGAGGCGGCGAGCGGGTCGATGCCTCGTTTCCGCTGCGAGTGGCGTCGCTGGCGCTGGGTATCAATCCGGCATTCGCGCCAGGTGGGTTGGCACTCGGTGACCGGCATTTGCCGACCGACAACGGGCAGCGGCTTCCCATTACCTTCTATGGCCCGCGCGGGACTCTTCCAACCTTCAGCGCCGCTGATGCACTGGCCGGCAAGCTCCCCGCCAAAGCGATCGAGGACAGGATCGTGGTGATCGGCGCCACGGTGACTGGCGGTGGCGACGTATTCCCGACGCCATTCGACCCGGTCTTGCCGGGCGTCGAGGTCATGGCGACGGCAGCAACACATCTGATTGCCGGCGACGGTATCATCAGGGACCGCAATGTGCGTTTGCTCGATTCGCTCATAGCCGTTGCGCTGCCACTGCTTCTTATCAGCTTGCTTGCGTGGCGGCGCAGCGCCATCGGCTACGCTATCATTGCCTGCGTGGCCTTCGCGTGGGCGGCCTTGAACATCGCCGCCTTCGCACACGGCTACTGGTTTAGCGCAGCATTGCCGATCGCCGCAGCGTTGCCGCCCGTGCTGCTCTTCGGTGCCGCCGAAATCTGGATCGATCGTCGCCAGGCTGCGCACTTCGCGGCGCAAAGCGATCTCCTACAGCGCATCGAAGCGCCGGGGCTGGGCGAATGGCTTGCGCGCGATCCCAATTTCCTCGCCGAACCGGTACGGCAGGACGCAGCGGTCGTCTTTATCGATCTCTCCGGCTTCACGGGACTGAGCGAAGCGATCGGCGTGACGAATGTCCGTGAAGTCCTCAGCGATTTCTTCGAGATGGTCGACGGAGAGGCGCGTTCGCATGGCGGCGCGGTCACCAGCTTCATGGGCGATGGCGCGATGATTCTGTTCGGCTTGCCACAACCAGCCTCCGACGATGCCACTCGGGCGGCTGCCTGCGCCGTCAGCCTGTGTGATCGAATGCGGCCATGGCTTGCGGCCCATCCCGCGCTGAGCGGCCGGAAGGCCGGCTTCAAGGTCGGTGCGCACTGCGGGCCTGTCGTCGCATCGCGACTCGGGAGCGGCAATCGCCAACAGATCACGGCAACTGGCGACACCGTGAATGTCGCCAGCCGGCTGATGGAGGTGGCGGCATCGCGTGGTGTCGAACTGGCCCTGAGCACCGCGTTGATGAAAGCCGCGGCCGCGGATAGCGCTCCGCTCCGCTCCGGCCGGCTGGAAGGTCCCGTGCAAGCGCGTATTCGCGGTCGAAGCGAAGGGATCGATGTATGGCTATGGCAGGGACATCTGCTTTGACATTTGCCGTCTGACAAAGTAGGAACGGCCAACTTCTCTACCGGCAACTGCCGGCCAGGGCGCAGCATGCGCGTGAGACTTCCGAAAGATAGACAACATGACAGATTTTAACGGCGTCGTTCCGGCGATCGCCAAGGCGTTGGTGAAGCGCGGTTATACCGAGCTGACGCCGGTGCAAAAGTCCATGCTCGACCCGACGCTTGCCGCGTCGGACGCTCTCGTTTCGGCCCAGACAGGGTCCGGGAAAACCGTCGCCTTCGGCCTGGCGCTGGCACCGACGTTGCTCGAAAACGATGACCGTTTCGGGCCTGCGGCGGAGCCGCTGGCGCTGGTGATCGCGCCGACAAGAGAGCTCGCGCTTCAAGTCAAGCGCGAACTCGAATGGCTCTACGAAGCGACGGGCGCGCTGATCGTGAGCTGCGTCGGTGGCATGGACATCCGCAGCGAGCGTCGCGCATTGGAGCGTGGCGCGCATATCGTTGTCGGCACGCCGGGGCGTCTCTGCGATCATATCAGGCGCAATGCGCTCGACATTTCTGCGCTCAAAGCAGTCGTACTTGATGAAGCGGACGAAATGCTCGATCTCGGATTCCGCGAGGATCTCGAGTTCATTCTTGATTCCTCGCCAGATGACCGTCGGACGCTGATGTTCTCGGCGACTGTTCCCGCTGCCATTGCAAAGCTCGCGAAGAGCTATCAGAAGAACGCGGTGCGGATCGCGACGGCTACCGAGGAAAAGCAGCACGGCGACATCGAGTATCGGGCGCTTGTCGTGTCGCCCAGCGACCGTGAAAACGCCATCATCAATGTCCTGCGCTACTATGAGGCGACGAATGCCATCGTGTTCTGTTCGACGCGCGCCGCGGTCAACCATCTGACTGCCCGCTTTCACAATCGCAACTTCAACGTCGTCGCCTTGTCGGGTGAACTGACGCAGAACGAGCGGAGCCATGCGCTGCAGGCGATGCGCGATGGACGCGCCCGCGTCTGCATTGCAACGGATGTCGCCGCCCGCGGCATCGACCTTCCCGGCCTCGACCTTGTCATTCATGCCGACCTGCCGACCAATCCGGAAACTTTGCTTCATAGAAGCGGCCGCACCGGTCGCGCGGGCCGCAAGGGCGTCAGCGCACTGATCGTGCCGCTGAACGTGCGGCGCAAGGCGGAGCGCCTCCTTGACAATGCCGGTATCTCGGCTGCCTGGGCTCGTCCGCCGTCGGCAGAAGAGGTGACGGCACGTGACGAAGCGCGTCTGCTTGCCGATCCCATCTTCGAGGAACCCCCGAGCGAAGAGGCTCGGGACCTGGTCAAACGGCTTCTCGATGCCCACGGCGCAGAAAAGCTCGCCGCGGCGTTCGTCAATCTCTATCGGTCCAACCAGTCAGCGCCGGAGGACCTGATCGAGGTCGCGGTCCAGGACGATCGCGGCCGCAAGCGCCGCGAGCACGCCGAGGGACCACGCGAACCTTATCAGAAAGGTCCGCGCGACGACTTCGGCGCGAGCGTGTGGTTTTCGCTTTCGGTCGGCCGCAAGCAGAATGCAGAGCCCCGCTGGCTGATCCCGATGCTCTGCCGCAACGGCAATCTGACGAAGCGTGACATCGGTGCCATCAAGATGCAGCCCGACGAAACCTACGTCGAGATTTCAACGGCAAGCGCCGACAGCTTCCTGCAGTCCATCGGTCCGAACAAAACGATGGAACGCGGCATCCGCGTCACAGCCCTGAATGGCACGCCCGATTTCAGCAAGCCAGCAACCTCCAAGCCTTATGCCGGCAAGAAGGCCTTTGGCGAGCGCCGCGAGTTCAGCGACGAGCGGCCAAAAGACAAGTTTCGGAAGGAAGCCCGCGCTGATGGCGAGCGCGACGAGCGACGTGACACGAAGCCTTGGAGCAAAAAGCCTGGGAAGCCGAAGTTTGAGGGCAAGGGTGGCGGTGGGCCGAAGCCCAAGTTCTCGAAAAAGAAGGGCTGAAACCATCCCGTCGGCGCTGCAGCCTTTGCGGCGCCGATAAAGATTCTCGGAGTGGACAATGGCAGGCACAATCGTTTTGACGGTTCATGTTTTCAGCACTCTTTGCAATGAGACCTTCACGCTCTAGCGCGCGCTCTTCATGGATGGCGGGATGCTGGTGATGAAGAACTACTGATCGCTTGAGGATATAAAGCAATTGCGTGGCCAGCACCGCCGTAAGAATGGCCCTGCGGCCAGCACCCTTTCTCCAGCGGATATCCGCGCCTTCATTATCGAAAACCTCCGACTCGAGCCGGTGCCGGGTTTGCCTGAGATACGTCTCTATGCGGCCCATCCGGGCAGTGGGCTGGGTCGCCTTGGAGCTAGTGGCCGTGACGATTCGCCACCGTACTGGGCTTACAATTGGGCGGGCGGGATCCTGCTTGCCAAGCACGTTCTAAATCATCCCAATATCGTTCGTGGCCGCCGTGTCCTGGATCTTGGTGCCGGCTCCGGGATTGTCGGGATCGCGGCTCGAAAATGCGGAGCATCCGCCGTAATCGCGGCAGAGATCGACGCCAATGCGATCGCGGCACTCAACCTCAATGCCGAGGCGAATGATGTGGCGATCGAAGCGTTGAACGCAGATATTCTTTCCGGCGCCCCAGTACCCGATGTGGATGTCATTCTTGCCGGTGATGCTTTCTACAATGCCGAACTTGCCAGCAGAGTTCTGCCGTTCCTGACCTCTCGTCGCCAGGCCGGCGTCGATGTCCTTATAGGCGATCCGCGCAGATCGTCACTGCCGCTGACAGCCCTGCGTCTCGTCGCCGAGTATGCCGTCCCCGATTTCGGCGTTGGCTCAGGAGGTGATGCAGCCATTGGTGGAGTGTTCGCCCTGGAAGCATGACCCAAAACGCGCCCTCTCAGCAGGAGGACTCTTCCTGTAGTTTCTGCAAAATCTCCAGCGCCACCTCTGCAACGGCGGTCGGAACGAAGACATGATCGTGATGGTAGGCTGCGACCATGTTGCAGGGGATTGAGTGTGCGGTGAGAGTAGTGGCAACAGCAGCTGTCAGTCCGACACCTTCCAGCGATGAAAAAACTTCGAGAACGATCCGCCGCATTGGCGTATCGCAGTTGAAGCCCAATTCCGAGGCCCTGCTTTTCGAAAGGATGAAGGAAACTCCCTCGTGCTCGCGAAACGACGCCAGCGCATCGATTGCCGCGCGCCGAATGATGTTCTCGTCCGTGGTTGTACAAAAGACGAATTCGTCCTCCGTAAGCACGGGCGTCATTCCGGACAACATCGCGGCGGTTTCTCGTATGATCTGCTTGGTCATCTCAAGCCGGCCCAGGGTTTGTTTGTGACACTTTCCGCGAATGAAAAAGAAACGTCAGCCGAGCAGATCAGGCCGCAGCAGCATCACCGGGCAGGGGTCTCCCGCCTGCAACTCCGGCGCATGTGGCGGTCGAACGATCAAGCAGTCAGCTTCGGCGAATATCTTCATCATAGACGAGTCCTGTTTGCCGAACGGCTCTGCCGACCAACCGCCCGACGGTGATCGCAACAGCCTCGCTCTCACGTAGTCCTGTCGCTGGTCATTGGCACGAAGCGTTACAGCCGCTCCCGCCATTGCCTCACGTCTGACTGGCGGCAGTGACGCCAGCTTGCGAACCAGCGGTTCCAAAAACAGCAGTCCGCAGACCAAGCTCGAAACCGGATTGCCGGGTAGGCCAATGACATGCGTTTCTTCGAGGCTGCCCACCATCAACGGCTTGCCCGGACGCATGGCGATCCGCCAGAAATCGAGCTTCATGCCCAATGCGACGAGCGTAGCCTGCACCAAATCATGGTCGCCCACCGATGCCCCACCGAGCGTCACGATGACATCGACCTCGGCACGCCGGGCGCGCTCGACAGCCGCGGAAATCGCGGCTTTGTCATCGGGAACGATCCCGAGATCCAGGACCTCGGCGCCAGCCTTGCGAACCAGGGCAGCAATGCCGAAGGTGCTGGACGCAATGATCTGCGCGGGAGCCGGTGAGCTTCCTGGCGGCAACAACTCGTCACCGGTTGCGAGCAGCGCCACCATGGGCTTGCGGAAGACCTCAAGGGTCGCGTGGTTCATTCCAGCCGCCACAGTCAGGCGAGAAAAGTCCAGCACGGTGCCTGCCTTGAGCACTGTTTCGCCTTCAACAAAATCTTGGCCGCGGGGCCGAACGTGCTGACCAGGACGAACAGGAAAGGTCGTGCGGACGCCGCCCTCGATTTTGTCCGCATCCTCCTGCAACAACACGCTATCGGCGCCAGACGGAACCGGTGCGCCAGTAAAGATCCGAACAGTCTCTCCTTTGCCGACAACACCCTCGAACCCATGGCCGGCAGAGGACGTCCCGATGAGCCTCAGCTCGGCGCCCGGTTCCGGAGCGTCGTCACCGCGCAAGCCATATCCATCCATCGCCGATGCATCGAAAGGCGGCTGGGTCAGCCTGGCCGCCACATCAGCTGCCAGCACGCGACCGTCGGCCTCCGGCAAGGAAACAGTTTCGCTCACCTGGATTGGTTTTGCCCGTGACAGTAAACGATCCTGCGCCTCAGCAACGGGCAACATGCTCATTTGCCATACTCCGGATGGCGAAAGTCTCCAGACTTGCCACCCGATTTTTCGAGCAGCCGTATGCTCCCGATTACCATGGCCTTATCGGCGGCCTTCGCCATGTCGTATATCGTCAGGCAGGCCACGGAAACGGCTGTCAGGGCCTCCATTTCGACACCCGTCTTGCCTGTCAGCTTCACGGTCGCGGTAACGCGCAAGCCGGGAAGATCGGCGTCCTCCGTAATATCGACCGCAACCTTCGTGAGCATCAGGGGGTGGCAGAGAGGGATGAGGTTGCTCGTCTGCTTGGCGGCCATGATGCCAGCAAGGCGCGCCGTGCCGATCACGTCGCCCTTCTTCGCATTGCCCGCACGAATGAGATCGAGCGTCGCGGCCGCCATCTTCACGTGGCCTTCGGCGGTCGCAACCCGAGTGGTCTCGACCTTATTGCCGACATCGACCATGTGCGCCTCGCCGGAGGCATCAATGTGGGTGAGACCGGACGGGCCGCCGCTCATATCACTCGGCCGCCTGAGCGGCTTCGGCGAAGAGTAGTGCGCGCGTTGCAGCCGTAACGTCTTCCTTGCGCATCAGGCTCTCGCCGACCAGGAAGGTGCTGATGCCAACTGCCTGCAGGCGCTTGCAATCTGCATTCGTGAAAATGCCGCTTTCGCCGACCAGAAGACGGTCCCCAGGAACCATCGGCGCGAGCTTTTCGCTGACCTCCAGGCTGACCTCGAATGTCCGTAGATTGCGATTGTTGATGCCAACCAGCGGAGAGGAGAGCTTCAGCGCACGCTCCATCTCCTCGGCATCGTGAACTTCCACCAGCACATCCATGCCGAGCCCGAAAGCCTCATCCTCAAGGCGCTTTGCATCATCATCGGAAAGCGATGCCATGATCAGCAGAATGCAATCGGCGCCCCAGGCGCGCGCTTCCTGCACCTGGTAGGTCTCAAACATGAAGTCCTTGCGCAACGCCGGCAGCGAACACGCGGCACGCGCTGCCATCAGAAATTCCGGGGCGCCCTGAAAGCTTGGCGTGTCGGTCAACACCGAAAGGCAGGCAGCGCCACCGACTTCATAGGCCTTGGCCAGCGACGGCGGATCGAAATCTGGCCTGATCAAACCCTTGGAGGGACTGGCTTTCTTGATCTCGGCGATCAGGCCGTATTGGCCGGCCTCGCGTTTCGCAACCAGCGCACGATGAAAGCCGCGCGGCGGCGATTGGTCCGCCTGCATCGCCTTCAGATCAGCCAGCGATACCGTCGCTTTTGCGGCGGCTATCTCTTCCCGCTTGTATAGTTCGATCTTCTTCAGGATGTCGGTCATGGCTCTATCCTAGTCGATGTCGTTCGACACGGCGACGAGTTTGTCGAGGGCCGCGGCCGTCGCTCCGCTGTCCAGAGACTGCGTCGCAAGCCGCATACCGTCCTCGAGTAGCTCAGCTTTGCCGGATATCACCAGCGAGGCGGCGGCATTGGCGAGCGCGATGTCACGGTAGGCGTTCTTTGCGCCGCTCAAAACGTCGCGCAACGCTGCGGCGTTGACCACGCCATCACCGCCCTTGATAGCCTCCAGACGGCAAGGTTCGACGCCGAAATCTGCGGGCGACAACTCGAAAGTCCGAATCTTCCCGTCTTCGAGCGCGGCGACGTTCGTCTTTCCCGTCGTCGTGATTTCGTCGAGACCGCTGCCGTGCACGACCCACACGCTTTCGGAGCCCAGATCGCGCATGACCTCGGCAATCGGAACGACCCATTGCGGCGCGTAGACGCCAAGCAACTGACGGCGGACGCCGGCCGGATTGGAAAGCGGCCCCAGCAAATTGAAGATCGTCCGCGTGCCGAGTTCAACGCGCGTCGGGCCGACGTGGCGCATCGCCGAGTGGTGCTGCTGGGCGAACATGAAGCCGACACCAGCCTCGCGAATGCAGCGCGAGATCACCTCGGGGGTCACATCTAGCTTGACCCCGAGCGCGGCAAGGCTGTCGGCCGCACCTGATTTCGAGCTCAGTGCCCTGTTGCCATGCTTTGCAACAGGTACACCAGCACCAGCCACGATAAGAGCAGCGAGTGTCGAGATATTATAGGTCCCGCTTGCATCGCCGCCGGTTCCCACGATGTCGATGGCATCGGCCGGTGCATCGACGGTCAGCATCTTGGAGCGCATCGTCGTCACGGCGCCGACAATCTCGTCGACCGTCTCGCCACGGACGCGCAATGCCATGAGGAAGCCGCCGATCTGCGAAGGGGTCGCTTGACCGGACATCAGAATGTCGAAGGCCTCGCGGGCCTCGTCGCGTGTCAGCGGCTCACGGCTCGCAGCCTTCGCCAGAAGCGGCTTCAGATCAGTCATGCGCGTGTATTCCCCCTTAGCGGACTGCCGCCTGATCGGCGAGAGGCTGATTGATCGATGCGCCATACTGCGTCTGCAGCAGGTTGACCATCTGATCGAGAATGTCGTCGCCGGCAGCATTTGCCATTGCCGTGATCTGCTGGTCCTGATTGTTGAGCACGTCACCCGTGGGTTCCGTGTTCACTTCCGTGACCTTGAGAAGGATCTGCGTCGTCGCGTCGCCGCCGACGGCAATGGCGACTGTATCCATCGGCCCGGAGAAGGCAGCGTTGGCGCCGGCGCGACCGAGGACGGGGTCGTCGGTCCCGCGAGTAATGCCGCTCTTGCTTTCGACGGTAATGCCAAGCGGGGCCGCAATGTCCGCCAGCGATGTTCCCTTCTTGGCCTGCTGCTTCAGGTCTTCGGCCTTTTTGGCCAGTTCAAGCTTCTGCTGTTCCGCAGTCCAATCGGCGACCGCCTTATCATGCACTTCGCTCAGTGGGCGGTCGCGTTCCGGCATGACATCGCGGACTTCGAACCAAAGATAGCCGTCAGTGCCGATCGAAAGGGAAGGAGCATCAGCGCCGGCGTCGGTCTTAAAGGCCGCGCCGAGAACCTGCTGCTTGGCCGGAATGTCCTTGACCTCATTGCCGTCCTTGTCGAGACCCGTAGCGTCGACGGCGTCGACGACGACGGCCTTCAGCTTGAGCTGTTCTGCAATCTGCTCCAGGGTCGAGCCGGAGCCGCGCAGGTCCTCGATCTGATCGTGTACGTTGATGAGTTCCTGCGATGCGTTGGAGACGGAGAGCTGCTTGCGGATCTCGTCCTTGACCTCATCAAGGCTCTTGACGCTTTCGGGCTTGATGTTGCTCACGCGGAGGACGACCGGACCAAACGTGCCATCGACGACCGGCGTCGTTCCGCCGTCCTTCGAGACTGCGAAGGCAGCCTCTGCAATGGCCTGATCCGGAACCTTGTCCTTGGAGAATTCGCCGAGGAACACGTCGGTAGCGGTCTTGCCCTGATCGGTTACCAGCTGATCGAATGTCGTGCCGGTCTTCAGCGCGGCTTCGGCGGCGTTGGCGAGATCCCTGTTCTGGAACGTCAATTGCTCGATCGTGCGGGTTTCAGGCGTGCGGAAACTATCCTTGCGCTTTTCGAAATCCTCGCGGATCTGGTCATCGGTAACGGAGGCGGCGTCGGCGATGTCCTCCGGCTGAAGCTTGAGGAAAGCCACCTTGCGGTATTCAGGAGCGCGGTAGCGTGTCTTGGTGCCCTCGAACCACTTGGCAAGCACATCCTCGGCAGGCGCCTTGATCGGCTCGATGTTGGCATTGGTCAGCAACAGGTAATCGATACCGCGGCTTTCCTGTCCATGAAGCTTGAGGGCGTCGACCAGCGTCTTCGGGGCTGTGAAGCCGTTCGAGACAGCGTCCACGATCTGGCTGCGGACGGCAACCTTGCTGCGTTCCTTGATATAGTCATCCTCGCGGATGCCGGCATTGCGCAGCCGCGATGTAAAGAGGGTGCGGTCGAACTGGCCGTTGACCGCCTTGAAGGCTGGGTCATCGCCGATCAACTGCGCAAGCCGATCCTGGGAGAGGCCAAGGTTCATCTCGTCCGCCAACTGGTCGAGTGATGCGCCGGCGACGAGCTGCGCCAGCACCTGCTGTTCAACGCCAAAAGCGCGGGCCTGGTCGGGCGTCAAGCGCATGCCGAATTGCTGGCTGAGATTTGCGACCTGTCGCTGGTAGGCCAAGCGAAATTCGTTGACGTCGACGTGCTGGTCTCCGACGCTGACAACCGTCGTGCTGTTGCCGCCCGATATCAACGAGCGCGACACGCCCCAGATACCAAAAGAGGCAACCAGCAGCAGCATGAGGAGCTTGGCAACCCAGGTGTGAGCAGCTCTTCTCAGAAGATCGAACATCGAAACGCAAACCTCGCATTATATTCGCCCGTTCGCGGGCAAAGCATTGGACGTTCCTTAGAACAAAGCCGGCAGGAAATGAAGGGTTATCGCACGAAAACATCTGCGCTATATCTGCAACCATGTCGAAGCGCTTGGCGCAGCAAAAGACGCCCGATATCGGAACCTTTCTAAGGGCTAATTCGTTGAAGAGCATCCGGAAAAAGAGGAGCAGACCATGGCCGATATGAAAACCGCCTCCGCCCAGTCCGCAACCGCGCGTGTGAAGGCGGAGATCGCGGCAGACGATCTTTCCGCACAGGTCACAGCATTGCGCGAAGACCTTGCACGCCTATCCGAGAGCGTTGTTGCACTCGGTCAGGGCGCCAAGACCGCCGTAGCCGACGAAGCCTCGGTCATGACGGAACGGCTGCGCGACAAGGTAAGGGAGGAGCCTATCTTCGCGCTCGCCGTGACAGCCGGCGTCGCCTATCTTTTCGGATTGATGAGCCGTCGATAGAAGTCGATTGGCAGTTGACAAGGCGAGGGCCGGGCGTGCTGACGCCCGGCTTTAATTTTTTGCGGGTATTTAACGACGAATAACCCGCCCCACGGCAATCAGCAGGCAGGCGCCGACGAATCCCGCAATCAGATAGCCTAGCCAGCCGGCGAGCGTGATGCCCAGTCCTGCGAGGATTGCATTGGCGACGATTGCGCCGACAATGCCCAAAATGATGTTCATCAACAGCCCCATGTTGCTGTTCATGAACTTTTCCGCGAGCCATCCGGCAATGCCCCCGATGATGATGGCCGCTACCCAACCCACACCTGCGTCTTCCATATGATTTCCTTTCAGAGAAACCCCACCGGCAGTACTCGACCGGGCACAGTCCACCTGGCCATTACAAAGCACAACCACTGGACGTTTTGTTAAAAATACTCGACGCTATGTCGAGTACGTTTGGAGAAGTGCTTAGGGTTCCGGTAAGACCAGGCCGAGACTGTCCTAAATCGCCATTCTGCACGACATGCATTGTCCGACTCCAGTTGCGCACAATCCACGGTACCGCGATGCATACCAATTCTTATACCTTTTGCCATATCAGCGTGGTACAAATAATACCAATATCTATTGGTTTTGTTCCCTGCAGCGACGTTTTGAACCCGTTGTAGCGTAGGGCCGGTGGAAATTGGCCGCACTCTGGTGATGGATTTAACGGCTGATTATGCCGTGAAACGTTTTGCCGACGCCGCTTGTGTAATCAAAAAAGCGCATTCTCAACGAAATCGCTTCTTTCCTTAAGCATTTGCTTGCTCAACCTGCAATCTA
Source organism: Rhizobium sp. BK176 (assembly GCF_024808055.1). Taxonomy (NCBI): domain Bacteria; kingdom Pseudomonadati; phylum Pseudomonadota; class Alphaproteobacteria; order Hyphomicrobiales; family Rhizobiaceae; genus Rhizobium; species Rhizobium sp. BK176. The sequence continues at coordinate 93,134 of NZ_JANUBV010000015.1, forward strand.
TGTCATGGTAACTTCCTTCGTATGAGAGGGGTTCCGCTATGATCAATCTTCAGTCGGTTCGCAATGACACTACGCATGATCAACGTCTGCTCGATTGCCGCGCTGATGTTGAACCCGCCCTCCATCAGATCATCCGCGACGCGCAGCAAAAGGGATGGGCGCCCGCGGAGGTAGCGATGGCAATTGCGGATGCGGCAGACGACTACATTCTGCTGTTGGCAAGCCGGAAGACGACGTCACATTGATACGTGTCATACTGGGGGCAGAGGACACGAAATGATCTGCGGACAGGTGGCCACCGGGAAACTGGTCTCTGCCCGCAGAGAAGATTACCGGACCTGAAGCCGCCTTTTCTCAGCGAATGGCGCCGAGATTGCGCGGGGTGAGCACTCACCTAGGGAGAAGTTCAGATGAGCCGATTTCTCGCATTCGTAGCGACCGGAACGCTGATCAGTCTTTCCACGATCGTTTCGGCTTGTACCACCAACCCCGACTACACCTCGTCAATCGGATCTCCCACGTCCTATCAACGCGATTACTCGCTGAACCCAGCCTGTGCAGGCGGATTTAGACCGAGCGACAATCGTCCGTGCAGCTACTAACTGCGCCAGTCGGCAAGGCTCACCAGTGCGGCACGTTTCTATACCAAGTCTTTGATTTTCATGGTGAGAGCGTCGGGGTTCGAACCCGAGACCTACTGATTAAAAGTCAGTTGCTCTACCGGCTGAGCTACGCTCTCCCAGGTGCCCGGCGGTTCGCCCGGCTGGAAGTGCGCGGAACATATGCAGGTGCCCCATTGTGGTCAACCAAAAAATCATCGTTCCCTGTGCATTAGGCACATTTCTTGCGCCCTAGCCTGAAACAGCCGGTCCAAAAAAAGAAAAGCGCCCGAGGGCGCTTTATAAAAGTTGGGGGAAACGAGATCACGAACCGGGCGGGCGAAAGCTCGAGTGCCGTTTCGTTGGCCACCCGGGGAAAGCGGAAAAATCCGGGCATTCTTTCGCATCGCCGTGTCCGCTTGGCGCGGCTCACAATCTCGCCTTATAAATGCACAAATGGTCAGAAGGTTCCCAAAAAAAATTTAATCGAATCAAACCCTTCCGAGGACTGATCAACACCTTCACAAAATCACGCGATGCTCTAGCTAGCCCCTTGTGCAACCAAGGAGAATGTGCATGACGAGCATGACTACACCAGCACCGACAACCCGAAAAGTGTTGCGTGGCCGACCCTATAGTCTTGGTGAGTTCGCAAGGAAATATCGCCTGGAGGAAACCGAAGCAAAGCGGCTCTTTGAAAAGTTCGGCCCCTCTGCGACAGAACTCGACCTACTGATGGCCGCCAAACGCCGATTGCCGGCTCACTGATGGCTTCGTCGGCCGGTACCCGGAAGGGAAGCTGCCTCTGCGGTGCAGTGCGCTACACGGTCAGAGGCGAGCCCATCCGCGTGGGACTGTGTCACTGCGCCGATTGCCGCAAGTCGAGTGGATCGGTCTTCGTAGCCTTTGCGATCTGGCCGAGATCCTCATTTAATCAATCGGGTGAGGTGTCCACTTACGCCGGTCGCAGCTTTTGTCCGCGATGTGGTGGACGTCTCTTCTGCTTGACTGATGGGTTTGCAGAAATCCGGATTGGATCGCTGGACGATGCTCCGAATGGCCTCCGGCCGGTTCAGGAGCTTTGGATTAAGCGACGAGAAACCTGGCTGCATCCATTGCCGGCCGCTGGGCAATACGAAGCGGACGCCTTCGATGCCAAGGACCCTACGGAAAACTGAACTCTCATTACCAAGATTTCATTTCATTCCAACGCCGTTTCGTGCCAATCCGGGCCGATGCTAATCTGCCGTTCAGCTTCGACATAGTTATCTTGCTGACAGCTGCATTGGCAGCATGTTGATCGAGGCCGGAATGAACGACGTCAAGGATATGCATGAAACCAAGCCGAAAAAGGCGAGCGCCGAGCTGGCGACCGTTCTTGCGGCCTCACGCAAACAGTCGAAGGGCCGTTGGCGTGGTCGACTATCGCTATTGCTTCTGCTGATTCTGGCCGTCGGCGGCGTGGGCTATTTCTATTCGCGGCAGGAGGCCAACCAATACAACTACACAACTCAGCCCATTAACCGTGGTGACCTGACCGTGCTGGTGACAGCAACAGGATCCGTGCAGCCGACCGAGCAGGTAGACATATCGAGTGAGCTCTCCGGGACGGTTCGCGACGTAAACGTCGACTACAACAGCGAGGTCAAAGCCGGCGAGGTTCTAGCCGCGCTCGATACGAACAAGCTTGAGGCCGATGTGAAGAGTTCGCGGGCAAAACTCGATTCTGCTAGGGCTAACGTTGTGAAGGCTACGGCTGATCTGGAGTCGGCCCAAAGTTCATTCCAGCGCTTTCGCAACCTCGTTCAAAGCAATGTTTCGACACAACAAAGCCTCGAGGATGCACGCTACAAGTTCGATTCTGCGGTCGCTGCCAAGGACATCAATGTCGCCGCGGTAGCCTCCGCGGAGGCGGATTTGCGCCTGGCCGAGGTCAACCTAGCCAAAGCGAAGATCATCTCGCCCATCAATGGTGTGGTTCTGACACGCTCCGTCGACCCGGGCGCGACAGTCGCCGCATCGCTGTCGGCGCCCGTGCTTTTCGTGATCGCCGGCGATCTGAGGAAGATGGAGTTGCAGGTCGATGTCGACGAGGCCGATGTCGGTCAGATTGCCGTCGGCCAGAAGGCGATGTTCACGGTCGACGCTTATCCCAACCGGACTTTTCCCGCGGAGATCAAACAGATCCGATTTGCGTCCGAGACGACAAACAATGTCGTGACCTACAAGGCGATTCTGTCGGTCGATAATGCCGATCTGTTGCTGCGGCCGGGCATGACAGCCACGGCCGACGTCACCGTTGAGGCAGTCAAGGATACTCTTATGATTCCCAACTCGGCGCTTCGCTATGCGCCCCCGGCGGCAGACTCACCCCGTGGCCGAGGTATCTTCAGCTTGCTCAGACCGCCGCGCATGGGACCGCGGACCGGCAACCAGGGCGGAGAAGCGCTGACTGGAGCAAAGCGGCGCGTTTGGGTGCTGAAATCGGGCAAGCCGGCAGCAGCGGTCATCCAAGTGGGTTCCTCCGACGGACAATTCACCCAGATTGTATCCGGGGACATCAAAGAAAACGACGCCGTGATCACCGACGCCACCGCGCAAGCGAAATAGGTGAGGCTCAGCATGACGAGCCCGCCGCTCATCGAATTCAAGCAGGTCTCGAAGATCTACGGTCACGGAGAGGCGGCCATTCGCGCCCTTGACCGGGTGGATCTGTCGATCCGCGAACACGAGTTCGTCGCCATCATGGGCCCCTCGGGCTCGGGCAAATCGACGGCCATGAACATCCTTGGCTGCCTCGATGTCCCGAGCGCCGGCGACTACATTTTCCAGGGCGTATCGACACAGGGCTTCGACCGTAGCCAACTGACGTTGTTGCGCCGTCATATGCTCGGCTTCGTGTTCCAGGGGTTCAACCTGCTGCCGCGGACTTCAGCTTTGGAGAATGTCGAACTGCCGCTCATCTATCGCGGCATGCAGGCGAGTGAGCGCCACCGCAAGGCCAAGGAGGCGCTCGGGCTTGTGGGGCTCTCCGGGCGCGAGCATCACAAAACGCAGGAACTTTCCGGCGGCCAGCAGCAACGTGTGGCCATCGCCCGGGCGATTGTAACAGAACCCTCGCTGCTTCTTGCGGACGAGCCGACCGGCAATCTCGACACCAAGACCAGCGTTGAGATCATGGACTTGATGACGCGGTTGAACCGGGAGCAAGGCATCACGATCGTCATGGTCACGCACGAACCCGACATCGCCGCTTATGCCCAGCGGCTGCTGCGCTTCATCGACGGCAAGTTGGAGACTGAGGCCGAGCATCGCGGGAGGGCGGATCATGTTCTTTGAAACGCTGAAACTCGCGCTCCGCGCAATCAGTCGCAATATGCTACGTTCGTTTCTCACCGTGCTCGGCGTCGTCATCGGCGTGGCGGCAGTCATCGCGTTGGTGACGATCGGCAACGGCACCACCGCTCAGGTCTCGGCCGAGCTTTCGCGGCTGGGCACCAACATGCTGTTTGCGCGTCCGGGTCAGTTCGGCCCTGGCCGCGCAAGTTCGGAGGCACGTCGCTTTACCGTGAAGGATGTCGACGCCATCCGTGACCAGGTCAATGGTCTTCGTGCCGCGGCGCCGCTCAATCAGACGACCGCGACAGTCATTTACGGCGGGCAGAGCCATTCGACGACGGTCATGGGCACGACCAACGACTATTTCATCGCCCAGGATTGGGACATGGCGATTGGCCGCACCTTCGACGCAGCAGAGGAGCGTGGGCGCCCGCGCTGCATTCTCGGTGAGACCGTACGCTCACAGCTCTTTGGCGCTGCCAATCCCAACGGGCAGCAGATTCGCGTCGGCAAGGTGTCCTGCAGTGTTATCGGCGTCCTTGCCAAGCGCGGCCAATCCGGCATGGGCAACGACCAGGACGACGTTGTTATAATGCCTGTCAAAGTCTATCAGCGCCGGGTCGGCGGCAAGGCAAATGCCAATGTCCAGATGATCGTAATTTCCGCGCGTGACGGTGTCTCGACATCGAAAATTCAGGATGAAACCGAGAACCTGCTTCGCGAGCGGCGAAAGATTATCCCGGGCCGCGAGGACGACTTCAGCGTCAATGACATGACGCAGATTGCCGACGCGATGACCGGCACCACCACGCTACTGACCAGCTTGCTCGGTGCGGTCGCCGCGATCAGCCTGCTCGTTGGCGGGATCGGAATCATGAACATCATGCTGGTGTCGGTGACCGAGCGTACTCGGGAAATCGGCATACGCCTGGCGATTGGTGCGCTGGAAAAGCAGGTGCTGCTGCAGTTCCTGGTCGAAGCGGTGGCATTGTCGGTCTTTGGCGGCGTCGCCGGGATCCTGCTGGGGATTGGCCTCGGCTACGGGGCCGTAACAGCCCTGAAGGTGCCCTTCGTTGTCAGCCCCACGATGATTGGGGTTGCTTTCGCGTTCTCCGCCGCAATCGGAATGGTGTTCGGATACTTCCCGGCACGGCGAGCGGCACAACTCAATCCAATCGAGGCTCTGCGACACGAATAGCCAGCCAGGCGGCGCTGATGCTGGCGGAGAGAGTTTCCGACATCTATTCCACGAGCAACCGTAGGGCAGGGTTGAGGAAGCGTCGCACTACTTCCGCACCGCCATCCAGGTGCGGCGCCAACTTGCCGCTCGACAGCACGCTGATATATCATCGGTTTTAGGTCGCCCTCGCGACGCGCATTTTTAGAAGCTATGGATACGCGAATGCAGAATTCACTCAGCCACCTTGCCTACCTTAGCCTGGAGCATGCGATCGTAACCTTGGCTTTGCGGCCGGGCGCGTTGGTCACTGAGAAACACCTGATCGACTTGGCCGGCCACGGGCGTACGCCGGTGCGCGAGGCGATTCAGAAGCTTGCTTGGCAAGGGTTGATCGTGGTGAAGCCGCGTGTCGGGCTGCAGGTGGCGGAGATCAAGCCGACCGACCATGACAATGTCATGCAGGTTCGCCGCGAGCTTGAGCCGATCGCAGCGGCGCTGACTGCCGAATCCGCCACATCAGAGCAGCGTCGAGAACTGATCGAATGCGCGCAGGCAATGCAAATGTGCGCCACAACCGGCGATGTGGCAGCATTTTTCGCCGCGGACAAGGCGTTTGACGAAATTCTGGAAGAGGCTTGCCCCAACGCTTTTATCACGTCGGCGCTTGGACCGGTTCAAACCCATTCGCGTCGGCTCTGGTCCGCGTCCACGAGTCCCACCCGGATGGATCAATCTATCGCGCTGCATGTTGCAGTCATGCGAGCCATCGAGCAGGGCAGGTCGAAGGACGCCGGCCACGCGATGAGCGCACTGATCGAATATCTCAGCAACCACAATTGAAAACGGCCCCGTTGCAGGGGCCGTAAATAAGTCCGTCACTGCAAATTTACCCGACGAATGCGCGTTCGATCACAAACTCCGCCGGCTTGCTGTTTGCGCCCTCGTTGAGGCCGGCGCCTTCCAGCAATTCCTTCGTATCCTTCAGCATCGCGGAGGAGCCGCAGATCATGCCGCGATCGATTACCGGATCGAGCGGCGGGACGCCGAGGTCGGTAAAGAGCTTGCCTGAGAAAATCAGGTCGGTGATACGGCCGCGGTACTCGAAGTCTTCACGGGTGACGGTCGCATAATGGCGCAGCTTGTCCCCGACGACTTCCTGAAGGAGTTCGTCATTCTTGATCTCGTCGACCAGGTCGAAGCCATATTTCAGCTCCGCCACGTCCCGGGTCGTGTGGGTCAGGATGACTTCCTCGTACTTCTCGTAGGTTTCCGGATCACGGATCAGGCTGGCGAAAGGCGCAATGCCAGTCCCGGTCGAAAACATATAGAGGCGACGGCCGGGCGTCAGCGCGTCAAGCACCAGCGTGCCTGTCGGCTTCTTGCGCATCAGAACCTGGTCGCCCGGCTTGATCGCCTGGAGGTGTGAGGTCAGAGGGCCGTCCGGGACCTTGATCGAGAAGAATTCAAGCTCTTCTGCCCAGGCGGGGCTTGCGATCGAATAGGCACGGAAGATCGGCTTGCCGTCGACCATCAATCCGATCATTGCGAATTCTCCCGACCGGAAGCGGAAGCCCTGCGGACGCGTCATCGTAAACCGGAACAGGCGATCCGTGTAATGGGTCACGCTGAGCACGGTTTCGGCATAGACTCCAGCCGGAATCGGTGAGGCGAAGTCTTCGGTCTTTGCAGGGGCGTTCATTTCGGTATCGGATCCCGTATTGGTCGCACAATGTTTTCGATGCCAGCGAGATATTACAAATAGTGTCTCGATTAAAGGTATTCCATTCTTTCTCGAGCGACTTGCACGAAATATGCGTGTCGCTGTCGTGATTCCAGGGCCTTACGAGGCTTCATTGCTTTTGCGCTGGCGAAGCGGGACAAAGGATGCATATTAGGCAAAAACCGCGTCTGCCGGGCGCGGACGCCATAGGCTGCTCGGGGAAACATGAAGATTTTCAATTACAAGCGCGTACCTTACGCGGAAATGCGCGCATTCTCCGTCCATATTCTGACGGCGTCCGGGTCCTTTCTTGCCTTTCTCGGCGTCGTCGCCGCTGCCGAGCACCGTTTTATCGACATGTTCTGGTGGCTGGGGCTGGCACTCCTTGTTGATGGCATCGATGGACCGATCGCGCGCAAGGTCAGTGTCAAGGAAGTCCTGCCAAACTGGTCAGGCGATACGCTCGACAATATCATCGACTATGTGACCTACGTCCTGCTGCCTGCGTTTGCGCTCTACCAGAGCGGCATGATCGGCGAGCCGTGGTCCTTCGTGGCTGCAGGCATGATCGTGGTATCCAGCGCAATCTACTACGCCGATACTGGCATGAAGACCGACGAGTACTTCTTCTCGGGCTTTCCGGTGGTCTGGAACATGATCGTCTTCACATTGTTCGTCATCGATGCCAGTGCGATCACGGCGCTAACGGTCGTCCTCGTCTCCGTCATCCTCACCTTCCTGCCGATCAATTTCCTCCACCCCGTCCGCGTCCAGCGGCTCAGGCCGCTCAACCTCGGCGTCTTCTTCTTGTGGTCGGGGCTCGGGATGTATGCGCTGCTGATGCATTTCGTGATCCCACAATGGGCGCTTGTCCTCTTTATTCTCAGCGGTATCTACCTCTACTGCATTGGCGCTGTGTTGCAGTTCTTCCCGGCGCTTGGAAGGCGCGATTAGGAGAAGGCAATGGCAAGAACGCAGGCGGTTTCTTTCAGCAAGACCGGCGGACCTGAAGTTCTCGAATATATCGGTATCGACCTGCCGCCTCCCGGCGCAGGGGAAGTCCAGATCAAGCACGCGGCCATTGGCTTGAACTTCATCGATGTCTACTTCCGGACCGGGCTTTACAAAGCGCCGCATATGCCGTTCGTGACCGGCAAGGAAGCGGCTGGCACCGTTACAGCCGTGGGCCCTGGTGTGGAGGAGTTCAAGGCCGGCGATCGCGTCGCCTATGCCGGCTCTGACGGCGCCTACAGCGTCGAGCGAAACATCGAAACGAAGCATCTCGTCAAGGTTCCAGATGGAATTCCGCTCGAGACGGCCGCTTCGATGATGCTGAAGGGAATGACCGCCGAGTACCTTCTCAACCGAACCTACAGCGTCGCCCCCGGTACCACGATCCTGTTTCATGCGGCGGCCGGCGGTGTTGGCCTAATAGCCGGACAATGGGCAAAGGCGCTCGGCGCAACGGTGATCGGCACCGCCGGGTCGAACAGCAAGGTGCAGTTGGCTCTCGAACACGGATACGATCACGTCATCAATTACAATACCGAGAATTTTGCCGAGCGTGTACGCGAGATCACCGGTGGCGCGGGGGTTCACGTAGTCTATGACTCGATCGGCCGCGACACATTTCCCCAGTCGCTCGACTGTCTGAGACGCCTCGGCATGTTTGTCTCTTTTGGCCAGTCTTCTGGGCCGATCGAGAACTTCACACTCGCCATGCTCGCCCAGAAAGGATCGCTCTTTGCAACGAGGCCGACCCTTTTCACTTACATCGCGACGCGCGAAGAGCTAACCAATTGTGCAAACGCGTTATTTGATGTTGTTTTGAGCAATAAAGTGCGTATCAATATCAACCAAACCTATCCATTGCGTGAGGTCGGGCGGGCCCACATGGATCTGGAATCCAGAAGAACTACCGGAACTACGCTACTGATCCCATAATGACCCGAACGGGCAGGGTCGGCAGAGGGAAATGAGGGGAACGTGTCATTATCTGATGTGCCGGACTCCGGTGCGTTACTGTCGGTCCAGCAACTGACGAAATTCTTCGGCAGCTTTGCCGCCTGCAACCATATCGATCTAGATATCGCGCCCGGCGAAATCCATGCTCTCCTTGGCGAAAACGGCGCCGGCAAATCGACGCTGGTCAAGATGCTGTTCGGGGTGCTGGAACCAAGCGAAGGCCGCATCCTGTGGGAGGGCCGGCCGGTTTCGATCGGCTCTCCCGGCGATGCCCGCAGGCTCGGCATCGGCATGGTATTTCAGCACTTTTCGCTCTTCGAGGCGCTGACCGTCGCTGAGAATATCGCGCTTTCGCTCGACGACAGCATTCCGATCGGCAGGATTGCCGAAGAGGCTAGGGCGCTTTCGCAGGCCTACGGGCTGCCGCTCGACCCGCACGCCCACGTGGCCGACCTCTCCGTCGGTGAACGCCAGCGCATCGAAATCGTGCGCGCGCTGCTGCAGAATCCCAAGCTGATTATCCTTGATGAGCCGACGTCCGTGCTGACGCCGCAGGAGGCCGACAAGCTTTTCGAAACACTCTTCAAGCTGAAGGCGCAGGGCAAATCGGTGCTCTACATCAGCCATCGGCTTGAAGAAGTGCAGCGCATCTGCGACCGCGCGACGGTGCTGCGCAGCGGCAGGGTCACAGGCGCCTGCGATCCGCGTCAGGAGACGCCGGCTTCTCTCGCCCGGATGATGGTCGGCAGCGACGTTGCGACGGTCACGCATCCGGATCGCGGCATCAAAGGAGAGGTACAGCTTGCAGTCGCCAGTCTTTCGGTTGCCGCGCGCACGCCCTTCGCCATGCCCCTTAAGGATGTGTCCTTGACGGTTCGCTCCGGCGAGATCTTGGCGATCGCGGGCGTTGCGGGCAACGGCCAGGGAGAACTCTTCGATGCGCTCTCCGGCGAGTATCCCGTCGGTTCGGCGGAGGCGATAGCGATCCGAAAGAAGGCCGTGGGCACCCAGGGTATCACTGCGCGTCGTTTGCTCGGCGCCGGTTTTGTGCCCGAAGAGCGCCATGGCCATGCTGCCGTCTCGGCAATGAAACTCTCCGACAATCTGGTGCTGGCGCGCAGTCAATCCGACCGTCGGGCCTTCCTCGGTGGCGGCTTTCTCAAGGTCATCCGCCGGAGCGCCGTAAAGACAGCGACCCGGCGGATCGCCGAGGCGATGGACGTCCGCAAAAGCGGTGAGGATCCGGTAGCGGGTTCGCTCTCCGGCGGCAATCTACAGAAGTTCATCGTTGGACGCGAATTGGATCGCCAACCCGCCGTTCTCGTCGTCAACCAGCCGACTTGGGGCGTCGATGCAGGGGCGGCCAGCCGCATTCGCCAGGCGCTCGTGGATCTGGCGCGGAACGGCTCCGCCGTCGTCGTCATCAGCCAGGACCTTGACGAAATATTCGAAGTCGCAACGGAGATTGCCGTGATTTCTGAAGGGCGACTTTCGCAACCCTTCCCGGCGGGAGAACTGTCTCGGGAAAAGATTGGCCTTTTGATGGGCGGCCTGCACGAGAGTAAGACCGCCTCGGAGGCGCAAGATGCGCATTGAGCTGGAAAAGCGACCGCAAGCGTCGAAGCTTTACGGCCTTGTGTCACCGGTGTTGGCGTTGCTGCTGACATTGATCGCTGGCGCGATCATGTTTGCCATTCTTGGCAAGGACCCGGTCGAAGCGCTCGACGCCTTTTTCCTCGAGCCCTTGCTTGAGGTGTGGTCACTGCATGAACTTGCCGTGAAGGCGGCACCGCTGATCATGATCGGCGTCGGACTGGCCGTCTGCTATCGCTCCAACAACTGGAATATCGGCGCCGAAGGGCAGTTTACGATCGGCGCGATCACTGGCTCCATTCTGCCTATCCTGTTCACGGAGTTGCATTCGCCTCTCGTACTGCCCCTAATGCTTATCATGGGCGCCATCGGCGGCGCTTTGTTCGCGGCCATTCCTGCACTGCTGAAGGCACATTTCAATACCAACGAAATCCTGACGAGCCTGATGCTCGTCTATATCGCGCAGCTTTTCCTCGACTGGCTGATCCGCGGTGCGTGGCGCAATCCGCAGGGCTTCAACTTTCCGGAAAGCGTGCCGTTTCCGCCGGAAGCGACGCTGCCGGCGATATGGGAGGAGTCCGGCCGGGCGCATTGGGCCTTCGTGTTCGCGATTGTCGCGGCGTTTCTTGTCTGGTTCATGCTAAAGTATACGCTGAGGGGCTTCGAGATCGTCGTGCTCGGCCAGTCTGAGCGGGCAGGGCGGTTCGCCGGCTTTTCGTCGAAGAAGATGATCTGGTTCAGCTTCCTGTTTTCGGGCGCGCTTGCCGGGCTCGCCGGCATCTCGGAAGTATCGGGATCGATCGGGCATCTGCAGCCTGCTATTTCTCCCGGCTACGGCTTCACGGCGATCATCGTCGCGTTTCTCGGACGCCTGAACCCGCTCGGTATCATCGCATCAGGCCTCGTGCTGGCTTTGACCTATCTCGGCGGTGAGGCTGCACAGCTGTCGCTCGGCGTATCCGACAAGGTGACCCGCGTCTTCCAGGGCCTGATACTGTTCTTCGTTCTCTCGTGTGACACCCTCATCTACTACAAGATCCGTATTCTCTGGTCGCGGGTCCGGGGAGGTGTAGCATGAGCATCTTCGAAGCAATTTTGCTGACAGTCATCACTGCGTCTACGCCTCTGGTCATTGCCGCCTTGGGCGAACTCGTTACCGAACGATCCGGTGTTTTGAACCTCGGTGTCGAAGGCATGATGATCATGGGCGCTGTTGCGGCCTTCGCAACAGCGCAAATGTCAGGTTCTCCCTATATCGGACTGTTGGGCGGGATTGTCGCCGGTGCTCTGTTTTCGCTGCTTTTCGGCTTTCTCACCCTCACGCTGGTCGCCAACCAGGTAGCGACCGGCCTGGCGTTGACGATCCTCGGGCTTGGGGTTTCGGGCATGCTTGGGGAGGGCTATGTCAGCGTGCCCGGCGTTCGCCTCGCGCCGATCGTCGTCCCTTATCTTTCCGACATCCCGCTGATCGGCTCCGTGCTCTTCCGTCAGGACCTGACTTTTTACCTGTCGCTCGCTCTGCTGTTCGGCGTGAGCTGGTTCTTGTTCCGCAGCCGCGCCGGCTTGAAACTGCGCGCGATCGGTGACAGCCACGGCTCGGCGCACGCCCTCGGCATCGGCGTCATCCGGACACGCTATCTCGCCGTCATGTTCGGCGGTGCCTGCGCGGGCCTTGCGGGAGCACAGCTTTCCCTCGTCTATACGCCGCAATGGGTGGAGAACATGTCTTCCGGCCGCGGCTGGATCACGCTCGCGCTTGTCGTCTTCGCGTCTTGGCGGCCGTGGCGGGTTTTTGCCGGCGGCTATCTGTTCGGTGCAGTCACGATCCTGCAGCTTCACGCACAGGCTTTCGGCGTTGGAATTCCGGCCCAGTTTCTGTCGATGCTCCCCTATGCTGCGACTATTGTGGTTCTTGTCATCATTTCTCATAATCGGCGCACGACGTTGATCAACACGCCCGCGTCGCTGGGAAAAGCATTCGTCCCGGAGCGCTAAACAAAAGAATGAAAAGCGCTTCCGGAAATTCCAAACCAACAGGGGTTATCATGAAAAAACTAGCACTTGCATTTGCCGCATCGGCTGCCGCGGTCCTGAGCGTCGGCTCTACCGCGCAGGCTGCCGACAAAACGAAGGTCTGCTTCGTCTACGTCGGATCGCACACTGACGGCGGCTACTCGCAGGCGCACGATCTTGGCCGCCAGCAGATCCAGAAGGAGTTCGGCGACAAGATCGATACGCCATACCTCGAAAACGTGCCGGAAGGCCCCGATGCCGAGCGTGCTATCGAGCGTTTGGCGCGTTCGGGCTGCAAGCTGATCTTCACGACGTCCTTCGGCTTCATGGATGCTACCGTGAAGGTTGCTGCGAAATTCCCGAACGTGAAGTTCGAACACGGCACGGGCTACAAGTCCGGTCCGAATCTTGCGACCTACAACTCCCGCTTCTATGAAGGCCGCTACATCCTCGGCCAGATCGCGGCGAAGACCTCGAAGAACCATGGCGCTGCCTACATCGCTTCTTTCCCGATCCCGGAAGTCGTCATGGGTATCAACGCCTTCGAGCAGGGCGCTCGCTCCATCGATCCCGACTTCAAGCTGAAGGTCATCTGGGTGAACACCTGGTTCGATCCGGGCAAGGAAGCCGATGCTGCAAAGGCTATGGTCGACCAGGGTGTTGACGTCCTGACGCAGCACACGGACACGACCGCTCCGATGCAGGTTGCCGAGGAACGCGGCATCCATGCATTCGGCCAGGCCTCCGATATGATCGCAGCAGGGCCGAAGGCTCAGTTGACGGCAATTGTCGACACCTGGGGTAACTACTACTCCAAGCGCGTTCACGCTCTTCTCGATGGCACCTGGAAGTCCGAGCAAAGCTGGGACGGCCTGAAGGACGGCATCCTCAAGATGGCCGACTACACCAACATGCCCGATGACGTGAAGAAGATGGCCCAGGAAACCGAAGCCAAGATCAAGTCCGGCGAACTGCATCCCTTCACCGGTCCGATCAACAAGCAGGACGGCACGCCCTGGCTGAAGGCTGGCGAGAAAGCTGATGACGGCACTCTGCTGGGCATGAACTTCTACGTCGAAGGCGTGGACGACAAGTTGCCGAAGTGATTTTCGGCTAACAATTAGCACTTGCGAAAGGGCGCTCACTTCGAGCGCCTTTTTTCTGCGCTGCAAACCAAAAAGTGCATTTACAAAAGTAATACTATATGATTTTTTCCAGCTGTGCCGCGTGGAGGCGGCTTTGGGAGGAAATCATGAAATTGAAGACTGCACTCTTGAGTGCCACGATTCTGGCTGCCTGCATGTTCGGCTCGGCATCAGCCGCAGAGCTGGTCGTGGGCTTTTCGCAGATCGGCTCTGAATCCGGTTGGCGTGCCGCCGAGACGACGGTCACCAAGGAAGAAGCCAAGAAGCGCGGCGTGGACCTGAAGTTTGCTGACGCGCAACAGAAGCAGGAAAACCAGATCAAGGCGATCCGCTCGTTCATCGCTCAGGGCGTCAACGCCATCTTCCTCGCTCCGGTTGTCGAAACCGGTTGGGACGCCGTCCTGAAGGAAGCAAAGGAGTCGGAAATCCCGGTCATCCTGCTTGATCGTACGATCAAGGCGCCGGAGGACCTGTACCTGACCGCCGTTACCTCGGACCAGGTTCACGAAGGCAAGGTTGCCGGCGACTGGCTGGCAAAGACCGTTGGCGACAAGCCCTGCAACATCGTCGAGCTTCAGGGTACGACGGGTTCCTCACCGGCCATCGCCCGCAAGAAGGGCTTCGAGGAGGCGATCGCTGGCAAGGCCAACTTCAAGATCGTGCGCAGCCAGACCGGCGACTTCACCCGCACCAAGGGCAAGGAAGTCATGGAAAGCTTCCTGAAGGCTGAGAACGGCGGCAAGGATATATGCGCTCTCTACGCCCACAACGACGACATGGCCGTTGGCGGCATCCAGGCGATCAAGGAAGCAGGCCTGAAGCCGGGCAAGGATATTCTCGTCGTCTCCATCGACGCCGTGCCAGATATCTTCAAGGCTATGGCAGCCGGCGAAGCAAATGCCACTGTGGAACTGACGCCGAACATGGCAGGTCCCGCATTCGACGTGCTCGATGCCTACCTGAAGGACAAGAAGGCACCGGCAAAATGGATTCAGACGGAATCGAAGCTTTATACGCCATCCGACGATCCGATGAAGGTCTATGAGTCCAAGAAGAACCTTGGCTACTAATCCTTGAGGCCAGAACCGCACCGGCCCATCATGGGCCGGTGCGGACCTGCCAGATGCCGATCAGGACGTCATGTCCGTTGATAGCGAGGCATGTCGGTCCATATCAGGAAAAGCTGCCTTCATGATTCACGATTTCGAGAACGTTCTGACCGCCACCGGGATATCGAAGTTCTTCCCCGGCGCCGTTGCGCTCGACAACGTCGATTTCTCGCTGCGCAAGGGCGAAGTGCATGCGCTTTTGGGCGAAAACGGCGCTGGAAAATCAACGCTGATCAAATGCATCACTGGAGCCTATCACCGCGACCAAGGGCGCCTTGCTCTCGACGGCACGGAAATTAATCCGTCCGATACGTTGGCCGCGCAAAGGCTTGGCATTGGCACGGTGTACCAAGAGGTCAACCTTCTGCCCAACCTGAGTGTCGCCGAAAACCTCTATCTCGGCCGCCAACCAAAACGGCTTGGCATGATCGACGTAAGGGCAATGAACCAGCAGGCACGGGCGCTGCTTGACCAATACGGTATAGAAGTTGACGTCACCGCGCAGCTCGATCGGTTTTCGGTCGCTGTCCAGCAGGTCGTCGCAATCGCCCGGGCTGTTGATTTGTCCGGCAAAGTTCTCATCCTCGACGAGCCCACGGCAAGCCTCGATACTCAAGAAGTCGCGATGCTCTTTCGTATCATGAGAAACTTGAAAGAGCGCGGCCTTGGCATTGTCTTTATTACCCATTTTCTGGAGCAGGTCTACGAAGTCAGTGATCGTATCACGGTGCTTCGCAATGGCAGGCTAGTTGGCACGCGCGAAACGTCCGAACTGTCTCGCCAGAGCCTCATCTCCATGATGCTCGGTCACGAATTGGCAAATGCCGAGGCAACTGCGCGCGCACATACCGTCGCGGCTGGCCCGGTCAAATACAGGTTCCAAGGCTACGGCAAACGCGGCAAAATCAAACCGTTCGACCTCGAGGTTCGTGTTGGCGAGGTGGTGGGCGTTGCGGGGCTGCTCGGTTCAGGCCGTACAGAGACTGCCGAGCTACTCTTCGGGATCGAGCAGGCAGACAACGGAACGGCAAGAGTCGACGGCAAGGAAGTGACGCTCTCGAATCCACGGGCGGCGATCCGCCATGGCTTCGGCTTCTGTCCGGAAGATCGTAAGACGGATGGGATTATCGGTGACCTTTCCATTCGCGAGAATATCGCCTTGGCGCTACAGGCCCGCAGGGGCTGGGCGCGACCGATTTCGCGCGCCGATCAAAATGCACTGGCCGATCGCTATATCAAGGCGCTCGACATCCGCACGACGGACAGGGAGAAGCCGATCCGTCTCCTGTCCGGCGGCAACCAACAGAAGGCAATCCTTGCCCGCTGGCTGGCCACCAATCCTGACTTTCTGATCCTCGACGAGCCAACCCGCGGCATCGACGTCGGCGCCCACGCCGAGATCATCCGCCTGATTGAGGACCTTTGCGCAAAAGGCATGTCTCTGATCGTTATTTCCTCGGAACTAGAAGAGCTTATCGCCTATAGCTCACGTATTTTGGTACTTCGCGATCGCGAGCATGTCGCAGAGCTGGCGGGCGACGATATCAGCACCGCGCGCATCGTCGACGCCATCGCCGCGGCCCAAAAGAAGACGGAGTACGCATGAAGTCGTCGCTCAATGCATTGCTGATCCGCTTGGCGCCGCAGCTTATTGCGCTCGCGCTCATTCTTCTTTTAAATTTCATAATGTTTCCGCAGTTCTTTAATGTGGTAGTTCAGAATGGCCGCCTATACGGTAGCTTGATAGATGTGCTGAACCGTGGAGCACCGGTTGCGTTGCTGGCAATCGGCATGACGCTTGTAATCGCGACCAAGGGGATCGACCTTTCGGTCGGCGCGGTGATCGCGATTTGCGGCGCGGTTGCTGCGTCATCCATCGTAGCCGGTCAATCGCTTGCAATGACACTGCTGGTGACGGTCGGGGTTGGGCTGCTTTGCGGCGTCTGGAACGGATTTCTGGTTGCCGTGCTCAATATTCAACCAATCATCGCGACACTCGTGCTGATGGTGGCTGGGCGGGGGATCGCGCAACTCATCACCGAGGGGGTCATCATGACCTTCAACGATGAAGGGCTGATCGCTCTTGGCAGCGGTTCGTTCGCCTTCCTTCCGATGCCTGTCATCATATGGCTGATCATGAGCGCCCTGGTGATCCTGCTGGTAAGGCGCACGGCGCTTGGCATGCTGATCGAAGCCACCGGCATCAATCGACGTGCAAGCACGCTGTCCGGCGTGCGGACGCCTGTACTGCTAATGGCCGTCTATATGTTGAGCAGCCTTTGCGCGTCGATCGCCGGGATCATCGTCGCCGCTGACATCAAGGGCGCGGATGCCAACAATGCCGGTCTTTGGCTGGAGCTCGACACGATCCTGGCCGTTGTCGTTGGTGGCAACTCGCTGCTTGGTGGGCGCTTCAGTATTGTGGGGTCGTTGATCGGGGCGATGATCATTCAGGCTGTAAACACCGGTATTTTGCTCTCAGGGTTCCCGCCGGAGTTCAACCTGATCATCAAGGCGGTGATCGTGATCGTGATCCTCGTCATTCAGTCGCCGGCGGTCCAATCGGCCGCGATCATCTTAAGCCGGCGATCGAGCGGCGTCAGGGAAGGCCAGATTCAATGAACTCGAAATATCTGCCGTTGCTTGCGACCGTCGTAATTTTCGTCCTGTCCTATGCTGTCTGCACACTGCAGTATCCGAACATCTTGTCCACCCGCGTCGTCGGCAACCTATTGACCGATAATGCCTTTCTCGGCATCGCGGCGGTCGGCATGACGTTTGTCATCATCTCGGGCGGCATCGACCTGTCGATCGGCTCTGTCATTGCTTTCACTGGCGTGTTCTTGGCTGTCGTTCTGCAGAACACGCCAATCCATCCGCTCCTTGCGTTTGCGCTGGTGCTGATCATCACGACGATCTTCGGCGCGGCAATGGGCGCTATCATCCACTACCTGGAAATGCCGGCTTTCATCGTGACGCTCGCGGGCATGTTCCTTGCGCGTGGCATGGCTTTTGTACTTTCGATCGACAGCATTCCGATCAATCACGATTATTACGGCACCTTGACCAGCATCTATTACAAGCTGCCGGGCGGCGGTCGACTGACGCTAATCGGCGGCATCATGCTTCTGGTTTTTGTCTCCGGCATATTCCTCGCCCACCGTACGCGGTTCGGGACCAATGTGTACGCCCTAGGCGGCGGCGCTCAGACGGCGCAATTGATGGGCGTTCCGCTGGGCCGCACGACAATCCAGATCTATGCATTATCCGGCTTTCTTGCCGGTCTATCGGGAATCGTTTTTTCGCTCTATACGTCGGCCGGTTATTCTCTGGCAGCAGTCGGCGTCGAGCTCGATGCGATCGCAGCAGTGGTCATTGGGGGGACGCTGTTGACCGGGGGGGCGGGATTCGTGGCAGGTACCTTCATCGGCATCCTGATCCAGGGCCTCATTCAGACCTACATCACCTTCGACGGGATGCTCTCGAGTTGGTGGACGAAGATCTTGATCGGCCTGTTGCTTTTTGCATTCATTCTAATGCAGAAGGTTATTCTCTTCCTTTCCAGTATGAATAAGAGGTATGCCTGAGCGGGGAGGTATTCGTTGCGTAGCAGATTGCTTGAGACCGGAAAGACAGCACGGAAATCACGGACGAGCCATGCCCAAGTCGTGGATGAGCTCGGCAGGGCGATTGTTGCGGGAAACTTTCCCGTTGGAAGTATTCTGCCGGGAGACGCCGAACTTGCTCAGCGCTTCAAGGTCTCACGCACAGTCCTTCGAGAAACGATGAAGACGCTCGCCGCAAAAGGGATGATCGTCGCCAAGGCCCGTGTCGGAACGCGCGTGACAGAGAAAAACCTCTGGAACATGTTCGATAGCGAGATCATAGCCTGGCATTTCGACAGCGGCGTGACGGAGGAATTCCTGCTCCAGCTTTACGATATCCGGCTAGCTTTCGAGCCGTTTGCCGCCGGTCTCGTCGCCGAAAGGGCAAGCAAGCAAGATGTCGAAAACCTGCGGACGCTGGCAACCGAGATGGCGGCCTTGGGTCATACCAGCGAAAGTCTGGCGCTGGCGGACCTTCACTTTCACCTGGCGATAGCCGAAGCCTCTCATAATCCCTTCATGCGAACACTGGGAAGTCTCATCGAAGCCGCATTGGTGGGGATGTTCCGCATCAGTACGCCGCCCTCACAGAACGGTTTCTCGGATATTGCCGACACGCACATGCGGATCGTCGATGCAATTGTTGCCGGCAATGTCGATGCGGCCCGACGGGCCATGGAGGTCGTCATCATCGACGGCCGCGATCACGTGCGTGAGGCCTATGCGGCCATGAGCAAGGTAACGGCCTGATCGATTTTGATCTTTGTCCCGCCGATGTCTTGCTGCTAAGAGGCAACAAAGACCGCAAACACCGGATTCTCGGAGCAGATCATGGAACGCACTTGCCTCGCCGTCATTCTCGCTGCGGGTGACAGCACGCGAATGAAGTCGTCGAAATCGAAGGTGCTGCATCCGATCGCAAACCGCCCGATGATCGCTCACGTCGCGGATGCCGTAGCCAAGAGTGATATTTCATCGGTCGCGCTCGTCGTGGGGCGCGATGCCGACGAAGTGGCGAGGGCCGCCCAGGTCGGAAGCGTTAAGATTGAGGCGTTCCTGCAAAGGGAGCGGCTCGGCACGGGCCATGCGGTGCTGGCAGCGCGCGAGGCGATCGCGCGCGGATACGACGACATCGTCGTGACCTACGGCGACGTGCCATTGCAGACAGAAGGACCGCTCAAAGCCGCACGCCAGCTCCTGGCCGAAGGTAGCGATGTGGTCGTGATCGGCTTTCACACCGACAAGCCGACTGGCTATGGCCGCCTACTCGTCAAGGATGGCGAACTGATCGCCATCCGCGAGGAACGGGATGCCACAGACGCGGAGCGTGCTGTGAAATGGTGCAACAGCGGCTTGATGGCGATCAACGGTCGCAAGGCGCTCGATCTCCTGTCCCGTATCGGCAACGGCAATGCCAAGGGCGAATACTACTTGACCGACCTGGTAGAGATCGTCCGCTCCATTGGCGGTCGCGTCACTGCTGTCGACGCGCCTGAAGTCGAAATGATGGGCTGCAACAATCGCGCTGAACTCGCGGTGATCGAACGATTCTGGCAAGAGCGCCGGCGCCACGAGATGATGATTTCGGGCGTGACGATGATCGCACCCGAAACCGTGTTCCTTTCCTACGACACCGCAATCGGGCAGGACGCACTGATCGAGCCGAACGTCGTGTTCGGCCCCGGCGCGACAATCGACGGTGGTGCGGTCATTCATGCTTTCTCGCACATCGAAGGCGCGCATGTCAGCGCCGGTGCAACCGTCGGCCCGTTTGCTAGACTTCGGCCGGGAGCCGATCTTGCCACTGGCTCGAAGGTCGGCAATTTCTGCGAGGTGAAGAACGGGAAGATCGGCGAGGGGGCCAAGGTCAATCACCTGACCTATATCGGCGACGCGAAGATCGGAGCCGGGGCGAACATCGGTGCCGGTACGATCACCTGCAACTATGACGGCGTCAACAAGTACGAAACACTGATCGGGGCAAATGCGTTCATCGGATCGAACTCCTCTCTCGTGGCGCCGGTCAGTATTGGCGACAACGCCTACGTGGCCTCCGGCAGCGTGATCACCGCGGATGTTCCGGCCGATGCGCTCGCTTTAGGCCGGGCGCGTCAGGAACTGAAACCGGGCAGGGCTACCGTGCTGCGCGAACGGGCATTGGCAATCAAGGCGGCAAAAAAGGCCAAGCCGTAAGTTTGCGCGTAACGTGCGGAAATCGAAAGTGACCGCCAAGGCCATTGAAAAAAAAGACAGAATCGTTACGAGTGGCCTCCGAACGGAAGGCCTTGGGGACCATTATGTGCGGTATTGTTGGAATCGTTGGAAACAGCCCGGTTGCGGGGCGTCTCGTTGATGCGCTGAAGCGGCTTGAGTACCGCGGCTATGACTCCGCGGGTGTTGCCACGATACATGACGGCGAGATGGCGCGTCGTCGTGCCGAAGGAAAGCTCTTCAATCTCGAAAAGCGCTTGGACAGCGACCCGCTGCCGGGAACGATCGGCATCGCGCATACGCGCTGGGCGACCCATGGCGTGCCCAACGAAACCAACGCGCATCCTCATTTCGTCGAGGGTGTTGCTGTCGTTCACAATGGCATCATCGAGAATTTCTCCGAGCTGCGTGACGAGTTGATCGCAGAAGGCGCCGTCTTCGACACGCAGACGGATACGGAAGTCGTCGCGCACCTCATGGCGAAGTATCTGCGTGATGGCCTCGAGCCACGCTCGGCGATGCTCAAGATGCTGAACCGGGTAACCGGTGCTTATGCGCTGGCAATCATGCTGCGGAGCGACCCCGGCACGATCATGGCAGCACGCTCCGGCCCGCCGCTTGCCGTCGGTTATGGCTCCGGCGAAATGTTCCTCGGCTCGGATGCGATTGCCCTTTCCCCCTTCACCAATGAGATCACCTATCTGGTCGACGGCGATTGGGCGGTGCTGACGCGGGATGGCGCGACGATCCTCGACTTTTCAGGCAATGAGGTGCGTCGCCCGCGGCAGATTTCGCAGACGACGGCCTATGTGGTGGATAAGGGCAATCACCGCCATTTCATGGAGAAGGAGATTTACGAGCAGCCCGAGGTCATCTCGCATGCCCTCAGCCATTACGTCGACTTCGCCAGCAACAAGATCAGCGACAACGTCAATGCGATCGATTTCAAGACCGCCTCCGGTCTGGCAATCTCCGCGTGCGGAACCGCCTATCTCGCCGGCCTCGTCGGCAAATACTGGTTCGAGCGCTATGCGCGCCTGCCCGTCGAGATCGATGTCGCCTCCGAATTCCGTTATCGCGAAATGCCGCTGTCGCCATCGCAGGCCGCGCTTTTCATATCGCAGTCGGGCGAGACCGCGGACACACTGGCGTCGCTGCGCTATTGCAAGGACCACGGGCTGAAGATTGGCGCTGTCGTCAACGTGAAAGAATCAACCATTGCCCGTGAGTCGGATGCCGTGTTCCCGATCATGGCCGGTCCGGAGATAGGCGTCGCCTCCACCAAGGCATTCACCTGCCAGTTGGCAGTCCTGGCGTCGCTGGCGCTCGGCGCCGGCAAGGCGAGGGGAACGATCAGCGCGAAACAGGAAACGGAATTGGTCCGTCATCTCGCGGAAATGCCCCGCATCATGAGCCACGTCCTAAACCTCATCCAGCCGCAGATGGAAAGCCTCGCACGCGAGCTCTCGAAATGCCGGGACGTCCTTTATCTCGGTCGCGGCACCAGCTTCCCGCTTGCCATGGAAGGCGCGCTCAAGCTCAAGGAAATTTCCTATATCCATGCCGAGGGCTACGCTGCGGGCGAACTCAAGCATGGGCCTATTGCACTGATTGATGAAAATATGCCGGTGATCGTGATCGCGCCGTTCGATCGTTTCTTCGACAAGACAGTATCGAACATGCAGGAGGTTGCCGCGCGCGGCGGTCGCATCATTTTTATCACCGACGCGGCCGGCGCGGCGGCATCGAAGCTACCGACGATGGCAACAATCGTGCTGCCCAATGTCAACGAAATCATCGCGCCGATGATCTTCTCGCTGCCGATCCAGCTGCTCGCCTACCACACCGCCGTCTTCATGGGCACGGACGTCGATCAGCCGCGCAATCTGGCAAAGTCGGTAACGGTGGAGTGACCGGTCGTCAAATCTTCTGATACTTGTGTGGCACCCCAATTTCTGGCAGCTTTTCAACTAGGAAAGCATGGGGGAGCTGATTTCCGATAGCCGGTCTGCTCAACGGAGTTCATCAGCACGCGATGACGGAAAAACTGCCCCGATTGCCAATAGCTACCCGTATCAGGAACAACTTCCTGGCGGGGCTCATCATTTGTGCGCCAATCGCAATCACGCTGTGGCTGACGTGGTCGATCGTACGATGGGCCGACAGTTGGGTGAAGCCCTATCTGCCTGCGCGCTATGATCCGGATAACTACCTGAACTTCGCCGTTCCCGGCTCCGGGCTGTTGATCGCGCTCGTCGCTATAACCCTGATTGGCTTCCTCGGCAAAAACCTGATCGGCCAAAGTATCGTTCAGTTCAGCGAATCGCTGGTGGTGCGCGTGCCACTGGTACGCAGCATCTATCAGAGCGTGAAGCAAATTTTTGAGACGGTGCTGAAGGACAAGACGAACTCGTTCAAAAAGGTCGGCCTCATCGAATATCCGAGCCCCGGCCTGTGGGCGCTCGTATTCGTCGCGACAGATGCCAAAGGCGAAATTGCCTCAAAATTCAAAGCCATGGGTCAGGACATGGTTTGCGTCTTTCTTCCGCCGACTCCGGTTCCCACGGCAGGATTTCTGATCTTCATCCCACGAGAGAAGATCGTTCCACTCGACATGTCGCCAGAGGACGCTGCAAAGCTCTTGATCTCTGGTGGCCTCGTCACGCCGGAAGAACTTGCCGCGCGCATGGCGAGACAAGAGCGAACGCGCAAGCCACTGCCGGCGCCGATCGAGATGTAACTTCTGCACCTGGCCGGCCTGCATCCGGGATCACGTCAGTTCGTTCGCCGTATCGCAGTGCATGGCGGTTGAAGGATGACATACGCAATGCTGATCAGACTCGCCACCACCGAAGACCGCTCCTCCATTTGGACTGTCATCGAACCGACAATTCGCGCTGGGCAGACCTACACACTCGACCGCGGCATGAGCGAGACCGATGCGCTTGCTTATTGGCTGGGGCCGGACAAAGAGACGTTCGTCGCCGAAGACGAAACGGGCGACATTCTCGGCACCTATTATCTCCGCGCCAACCAGGCGGGCGGTGGCGCACATGTCTGCAATTGTGGCTATATGACCGCAGCAGCGGCGAGCGGCAAAGGCGTAGCACGACAGATGCACGAGCACTCGCTCGTCCGAGCCCGCGAGCGTGGTTTCCGGGCGATGCAGTTCAATTTCGTCGTCAGCGCCAACGAACGCGCCGTTCGCCTCTGGCAATCGCTGGGCTTTGAGACGGTCGGCCGCTTGCCCGGCGCCTTCGAGCACCCGACAAAAGGCTACGTTGACGCTCTGGTAATGTTCCGGACGCTGTAGGGCGGCTTGAGCGCTGGGGGCGGTGGCTCGGCCTCATCCTGCATGCAGGAAGCGGATCGCCTCGTCGCGACGGAATAGGTAGAGCAGGGTACGTACGGCCTTGCCGCGCTCGCTGGTAAGTTCCGGATCGCGCTCGATCAAGTAGGCGGCATCCCGACGGGCGATTTCCAGCAGGTCGGCATGTGCCTCAAGGCTCGCGACGCGAAAGCCCGGGGTCCCCGACTGGCGCGTACCGAGCAACTCGCCTTCGCCGCGCAGCTTCAGGTCTTCCTCCGCGATGCGGAAGCCGTCTTCGGTTTCACGCATGATGGACAAGCGCGCATGACCTGTCTCGCCAAGCGGGCCCTTGTAGAGCAGAATACAGGTCGAAGCCTCGTCGCCACGGCCCACACGACCGCGCAGCTGATGCAGTTGCGCCAAGCCGAAGCGCTCCGCATGCTCGATCACCATGATGGTCGCATCGGGGACATCGACGCCGACTTCCACGACTGTTGTCGCGACCAAGAGGCGGATTTCGCCGTTCTTGAACGCCATCATCGCGGTATCCTTTTCCGGGCCGCTCATGCGGCCATGGATCAGGCCGATACCCGGACCGAGCGACGAGACGAGCGCTGCGTGACGCTCCTCGACCGACATGAGATCGCTCTCTTCGGACTCCTCGACGAGCGGGCAAATCCAGTACGCCTTCTTGCCTTCCGCCAGGGCGCTTTTCAGACGTCCGACGATCTCGCCGATGCGCTCTGTCGGAACAGTGATCGTCTGGATCGGCTTTCGGCCAGCGGGCTTCTCCGTCAGCTTGGAGACGTCCATGTCGCCGAAGGCAGCCAACACCAGAGTGCGCGGGATCGGCGTGGCCGTCATGACAAGCATATGCGGCGTGATACCCTTCGCCGTCAGGCGCAGGCGCTGGTGAACGCCGAAGCGGTGCTGCTCGTCGACGACGGCCAGCATGAGATTGCGGTAGTTGACGCTGTCCTGGAAGAGGGCATGGGTGCCTATGATGATTTGCGCCTCTCCCGATGCGATCCTTTCCAAGATGTCTTCACGCTCGCGCCCTTTGGTGCGGCCGGTGAGGACCTCTATCCCGAGGCCAGCGGAACCGGCAAATTTGGAGATCGTCGCATGGTGTTGGCGCGCAAGGATTTCCGTTGGCGCCATGAGGACCGCCTGGCCCCCGCTTTCGATCACCGCGGCCATCGACAAGAGAGCAACCAGCGTCTTGCCGGAGCCTACGTCGCCTTGGAGCAGGCGCAGCATCCGGTCTTCGCCAGCCATATCCTTCAGGATGTCGGCAATCGCGCTATTCTGGCTGTTGGTCGGCAAAAACGGCAGAGCCTGGAGGATCTGCCTACTGACCTGGCCGGTAGCGTGTACCGGCTGGCCGGCAACCTTACGCAAACGCTGGCGAACGAGGCTCAGCGATAGTTGGCCCGCGAGAAATTCGTCATAGGCAAGCCGGCGGCGGGAAGGGGCTTGCGGGTCGATATCCGAGGGATCGCGTGGTTCGTGGAGTCCATGGAAGGCGTCTGATATCGACGGCAGCCCCTGCTTCTGAGCAAGAGCCAAATCGATCCATTCCGGCAGTTCGGGCGTACGAGGCAGTGCCGCTTCGATGATCTTGCGCAGTGTCTTTGGTGAAAGACCTGCCGTGAGCGGATAAATCGGCTCAACGAGGGGCAGGTTCTCGGCTTCGCTGGCCCTCACGATATAGTCGGGGTGGACCATCGACGCACGGCCGTTGAACCAGTCGATCTTGCCACTAACGGTCACCTCCTCGTCCAAGGGCAGCTGCTTTTCCAGCCAGGCCGCCTGGCCGCGAAAGAAGACAAGGGTTAGTTCGCCGGTTTCGTCGTGTAGTGTGACGCGATACGGAATGTTGCTCTTGCCGCGCGGCGGTGCCTGATGACGATCGACACGCGCCGTGACGGTGACGATCGCACCCTGCGGCGCGCGGGCGATACCCGGTTGGTTTCGACGGTCGATCAGAGAGTGAGGCGCATGAAACAGCAGGTCCACGACACGCGTATCATCTGGCGTCTCGCGCCCGAGCAGCTTCACCAGCAACTCGGCGATCTTTGGGCCGACGCCGGGCAGAGCGGAAACTGGCGAAAACAGCGGATCGAGAATGGCTGGGCGCATGGCGGCAAAATGCGATGAACAATGCGGCCTTGGCAAGGCTGACAAGCCGCTTTCGAGGGTCTATAGAGGCGCATCAACAGGAAGGTAAAGCCATGACGGGTGTGTCACTCTCGAGCGCCGATCTTGATCCGCGTCGCCGCCGAATCCTCTTTCGCTGCTGGCATCGCGGCATCCGCGAGATGGATCTGGTGTTCGGGCAGTTCGCCGAGAAGGAGATCGCCACCCTGTCGGAAGCCGAGCTCGACGAGTTCGAAACCATCATGGCCGAAGAGGACAACGATCTCGTGCGCTGGATTATGGGAACCTGGCCAGTGCCTGAGCGTTTCCAGACGCCGATGTTTGCACGCCTTGCCGCCTACAAGCCCGATTTCGAATATCCAGCCGTCGCCCTCGCCAGGAATGCCTAATGACCTCAGGTTTTGACGCAAGGAAGCTGTCAGCGATCGCCGAGCCGCTGACAATCGGCAATGTGCCGACAGGTATGGAAGCTCTGTTGCTGGCCGATCTGGCACGCGCCGGCGAACCGGTCGCCTACGTCCTCTCCGACGGCCAGCGGATGATAGACCTTGAGCAGATGCTCGGCTTCGTTGCCCCCGAGATCCCGGTGCTAACTCTGCCGGCCTGGGACTGTCTTCCCTATGACCGCGTTTCACCGAGCGCCGACACATCTGCACGCCGTCTCGCGGCGCTGGGCGGTTTGATCGCCCATCACAGGAAACCGCATGCGGCGATCGTGCTGGTGACCGTCAATGCGATGCTGCAGAAAGTTGCTCCTCAAGAGATTATCGAAAGCCTTGCCTTCTCGGCCCGTCCCGGAAACACCGTGCGGATGGACGATATTGCCGGGCGCCTCGAACGCAACGGCTTCGACCGCGTCGCAACGGTTCGCGAGGTCGGCGAATATGCGGTGCGCGGCGGTATTCTTGATGTTTTCGTGCCCGGCTCCGAAGAGCCCGTTCGCCTCGATTTCTTCGGCGATACGCTCGAAAGCATCCGCAGCTTCGATCCGGCAAGCCAGCGCACAACTGGGCAGATCCGCTCGCTCGACCTCAACCCGATGAGCGAAGTCACGCTGACGCCCGATACGATCAGCCGTTTCCGGAAAAACTACCTTTCTTCGTTCGGCGCGGCGACGCGCGACGATGCGCTGTATCTCGCCATATCGGAGGGGAGACGCTACCCCGGCATGGAGCATTGGCTGCCGCTTTTCTACGAGAAGCTGGAGACGGTGTTCGACTATCTCAGAGGCTTCCGGATGGTCACCGATCATACTGTGCGCCAAGCCGCTGAGGAACGCTCCAAGCTCGTCTTCGACTACTATGACGCGCGCCTGAATTCCGGACAGCCCGCCAAGGGGCAGATGGCGCAAGGAACGCCCTATAAGCCGGTGACGCCCGGCCAGCTCTATTTGGACGGAAAGACTTTCGCCAACACGCTCGACGCGTTCAACGCGATGCGCATTTCACCCTTTAACGAGCATGAGGGAGAGGCGCGTCGCGTGATCAATCTCGACGCTCGCCAAGGCGAGCGCTGGGCGCGCTCGAACGCCGAGGGTGGGGGGAATGCTGAGCGCATCAATGTGTTCGACGCGGTTGTGAAGCACATTGCCGACAAGCGCTCCTCCGGTGCGAAGGTGCTGATCACCGCCTGGACGGAAGGATCGCTCGAACGTCTGCTGCAGGTTCTGAACGAACACGGGCTCGAGCGCGTGAAGCCGGTCGGCGCGCTGAAGGAGATCGACGGCCTTGCCAAGGGTGAGGCGGCGGCTGGCGTGCTCAGTCTCGAATCCGGATTTGAAGTCGGCAATCTGGTCGTCATCGGCGAACAGGACATTCTCGGCGACCGCATGGTGCGACGCTCGAAGCGACGCAAGCGTGCCGCCGATTTCATCTCCGAGGTTGCCGGTCTTGACGAGGGCTCGGTCGTCGTCCACGCGCAGCATGGTATCGGCCGATTTGTCGGCCTGCGAACCATCGAAGCGGCCGGTGCACCGCACGCCTGCCTCGAGCTACAATATGCAGACGAGGCGAAGCTGTTCCTGCCGGTCGAGAACATCGATCTCCTGTCGCGCTATGGGGGCGAGGGGACGGAAGCCCAGCTCGACAAGCTCGGCGGCGGCGCATGGCAGATGCGCAAGGCCAAACTCAAGAAGCGGCTGCTTGATATGGCGGATGCACTCATCCGCATTGCTGCCGAGCGCCTGACCCGCCATGCGCCCGTGCTAACGACGCCGGAAGGGCTTTACGACGAGTTTGCCGCTCGCTTCCCTTACGACGAGACGGAGGATCAGGATAATGCCATCGAGGCTGTGCGCTCCGACCTTGGAGCCGGCCGACCGATGGACCGCCTCGTTTGCGGCGACGTCGGCTTCGGCAAGACTGAGGTGGCGCTTCGCGCTGCGTTCGTTGCGGCGATGAACGGCATACAGGTTGCCGTCGTCGTGCCGACCACATTGCTAGCGCGCCAACACTTCAAGACCTTCGCCGAGCGGTTCCGCGGCCTGCCGGTTCGCATCCAGCAAGCCTCGCGCCTCGTCGGCTCGAAGGAGCTGGCGTTGACGAAGAAGGAAGTAGCAGAGGGCAAGACGGATATCGTCGTCGGCACCCATGCGCTTCTTGGCGCCGGGATCAAGTTTGCCAATCTGGGCCTCCTGATCATCGACGAAGAGCAGCATTTCGGCGTCAAGCACAAGGAACGCTTGAAGGAACTGAAAAGCGATGTCCATGTGCTGACGCTCTCGGCGACACCGATCCCGCGCACGCTGCAGCTCGCGATGACCGGGGTACGCGAGCTGTCGCTGATCACGACGCCGCCGGTCGACCGCATGGCGGTTCGCACCTTCATTTCGCCCTTCGATTCGCTTGTCATCCGCGAAACGTTGATGCGCGAACATTATCGTGGCGGCCAGAGCTTCTATGTCTGCCCGCGTCTCGCAGATTTGGAGGACGTACATGCCTTCCTGCGCTCGGATGTGCCGGAATTGAAGGTCGCCGTTGCGCACGGCCAGATGCCGGCGGGCGAGCTTGAGGACATCATGAACGCCTTCTACGAGGGCCGCTATGACGTGTTGTTGTCGACGACGATCGTGGAATCGGGTCTCGACGTGCCAACGGCCAATACGCTGATCGTGCACCGCGCCGACATGTTCGGCCTGGCGCAGCTCTACCAGCTGCGTGGTCGCGTCGGACGTTCGAAGGTGCGCGCTTTTGCGCTCTTCACGCTGCCGGTCAACAAGGTGCTGACGGCGACGGCGGAACGGCGCCTCAAGGTGCTGCAGTCGCTCGACACGCTCGGCGCCGGCTTCCAGCTTGCCAGCCACGATCTCGACATTCGCGGCGCAGGAAACCTGCTCGGCGAAGAGCAGTCCGGCCATATCAAGGAAGTCGGTTTCGAACTCTACCAGCAGATGCTCGAAGAGGCCGTCGCGGAAGTAAAGGGCGTCGATGAGATCCAGGACACCGGCTGGTCGCCGCAGATCTCGGTCGGCACCTCAGTCATGATCCCCGACGGTTACGTGCCGGACCTGCATCTGCGCATGGCACTCTATCGCCGCCTCGGCGAGATCACGGAACTGAAGGAAATCGATGCCTTCGGCGCAGAAATGATCGATCGCTTCGGCCCCATGCCGATCGAGGTCCAGCACCTTCTAAAGATCGTGTATGTGAAATCGCTCTGCCGGGTCGCCAACGTGGAGAAGCTGGATGCAGGTCCCAAGGGGGTGGTCATCCAGTTCCGCAATAAGGAGTTTCCGAATCCAGCGAACCTGGTTGGCTACATCGCCAAGCAGGGAACGATGGCAAAGATTCGGCCGGACCAGAGCGTCTTCCTCACACGCGATCTGCCGACGCCGGAAAAGCGGCTGCAGGGCGCAGCCGTTATCATGACGCAGCTTGCGGAAATGGCGAAGGGGTAAGGGCTCAGTTCATGCCGGCGCGCGCTTCCGCCTTCGCCTTGGCGATGTCGCGGAGCGCGCCTGCCAGAACGTCCGGCGTCTGAGCCCCGCTGACGGCATATTGCTGGTCGAAGATAAAGAACGGCACACCATTCACGCCCATCTTCTGCGCCGCCTCGATCTCTTCGACCACCAGGACCGTATCGGCATCGGAGGCGAGCAGCGACGCAGTGACCGTGCGGTCGAGGCCCGCCTTCTCGGCAACGTCGAGCAGCACGGCATGATCGCCGACATTGCGGCCTTCCTCGAAGTTCGCCTTGAACAGGCCGTTGACGACCTTGTCCGCCTTGTCGCGGTCCTCAACCATTGCCCAATGGATCAGGCGATGCGCATCCAGCGTATTCGGGCCGATCTTGATCGCCTCGAAATCGAAGTTGATGCCGACGTCGCGACCAAGTTCGCTAAGCATCTTGTGCCCCTCAGCGACACGCTCGGCGCCACCAAGCTTCTGCTCCAATGCCTTCTTCTGGTCGACGCCTTCCTTGGGATAGTCGGGGTTGAGGCGGTAGGGGCGCCAATTGATGTCCACGCCGATCTCGTCCTGAACCTCGGCAATCGCAAGCTCCAGCCGCGCCTTGCCAAGATAGCACCACGGGCAGACGACGTCGGAGACAACGTCGATGGTAATGCGTTCCATGGGCTTTTCCTTTTTCTTCCTGAAATCGAACCTTCCCGCCATCTAGGCCCTGTGGCGGGCGACTTCAACCAGGCAGGAAAAGGGAACCGCCTATTGCACGCTCTGATCCCACCACGCCGGCAACTGATAGCCATAGAGCGGCACGGTATCGGGGTGGCCGATCCGTTTGCTACGCGCAACCCATTGCTTATCAACATGATAGAGCGGCAGGACATAGTGCCCCGACAACAGCATTCGATCGTGCGAGCGCACTGCAGCCGTAAAGTCCTCCGCCGAACGGGCGGTGAGGATATGCTGGATCAGCGTATCAACGTCAGGGTCGGCAACGCCAGCAAAGTTGTCAGTGCCATCCCGTTCCTTGGCAGCGGAAGACCAACGTCCGAGCTGTTCGATGCCGGGAGACAGGGATGAGGTGTACGACTTCACGATCACATCGTAGTCAAAACTGCTGGTGCGGCTCTGATACTGCGAATCGTCCACCGTGCGGATTGTCGCTCCAATGCCGAGCAGTTGCAGCGAACGCTGATAGGAGACCGCGAGCTTCTCCTGGTCGGTGTTCTGCGTCATGATTTCGAAGGTGAGCGGACGTCCGTTGGCGTCGCTCATCTTGCCATTCTTGATCGTGTAACCCGCCTCCTTGAGGAGCGCGGCGGCCTGCTTCAGAACATTGCGATCGCGCCCCGAACCATCGGTAACCGGAAGCTTATACGTACCGTCAAGAATCGCTGGATCGATTCGATCCTTGATCGGGCCGAGAAGCTTCAGTTCGCGTTCATCAGCCGGCACGCCGAAGCTCGACAGCTCGGAGTTCTGCCAGAAGCTCTGGGTGCGGATATAGGCGTTCGAGAAGAGGTTCTTGTTCGCCCATTCGAAATCGAAGACCAGCGACAGCCCCTCGCGAAGCTTCGCGTTGGCAAACACCGGCCGCCGCGTATTGAAGACGAAGCCGAACATGCCGCTCGGCAGCTTCGGTTCGAACGTGTCCTTGGCGACGTTGCCCGAGGTGACCGCGGGGAAGTTATACGCGCTTGCCCAATGGCCGGGACTGCCGTCGGGATAGATGTCGACGTCACCCTTCTTGAAGGACTCAAAGAGCGTCGTGTCCTGCAGGAAATACTGGACCGAAATCTGATCGTAATTGTCGAGGCCGACCTTGGCCGGAATATCCTTGCCCCAATAATTGGGATCGCGCTCGAAGGTGATGCTTTCGCCGGGCTTCAGCGCCTTGATCCTGTAGGGGCCGGACCCGACGGGCGGCGTGAGCGACGAACGATCAAATGTCTCTGGATCGATGGCATGCTTCGGCAGGATCGGCGTTGACCCGGCCAGGATCAGCGGGAATTCGCGATCGGCCTTGTCATTAAAGGTGAAGCGAACACTGTGATCGCCGACCTTCTCCATCTTCTCGACGGCATTCAACCGCGTGCTGAAGGGGACGCGGCCCTTGTCCTTGAGCAGATTGAGCGTGAAAATCACATCATCGGGTGTCACCGGCTGACCGTCAGACCATTTGGCGGCCGGGTTGAGATTGAACTGGATGAAGGTCCGGTCTTCATCCCATTCAACGGATTCCGCCAGCAGCCCGTAGAGCGTGAAGGGCTCATCGCGCGAGCGCAGCATCAGCGTTTCGAAGACAAGGTTTCCGTATTCCGGATCCCACATGCCGCGCGCCGTCGTGCGCATGCTTTTCAGGATGAACGGATTGAGGCTATCGAAGGTGCCGACGACGCCATAACTGATCTTGCCGCCCTTCTTCACATCGGGATTAACGTAAGGAAGATTCTTGAAATCGGCGGGTAGGGCCGGCTCGCCATGCATCGCGATGCCATGCACGGGCTCTGCGAGAGCTGCGCTGCCAACCAAGGTGAAAATGACGGGGAGAACGATCCGGAGCATCGTTGAGGTCCTTTCCGGGAACGGCACGATTCGGCGCAAGACTATCACGCGGCCGCGGCAATTCACCATCCGCGCCGAATTCTTTCGGATCACTCCGAAAAGGCCAAAGAAATACTGGATATCTAGCCCGACGCGATGTAACAGGGGAACCCGAAGTCGGGGGTCATGCATTTGCCTCATTGTTTTAAGAGGTGGAGTGCGAACAACCCTGTTGGTGAGGATGGCACGTTGTCGTCCCTAAGGGATTTCAGGAGACGGAATTCGTTATGATGTTCAAGGCTGAAAACAAAACGCGGGCAGCCCTGTCCGTTCTGGCAGTGATGCTTGGTGCTGCAGCGGCTCCGGTATCGTCCTACGCGCAGGAGGCAGCAGCACCCGCCGATGCGCCTGCCACGGCTGCCGGCGCTCCGCGTCTCGGCTGGTACAAAACCTGCAGCAAGCAGGAAGACAATGATGTCTGCGTCGTCCAGAACGTCGTTCTCGCAGGCGGCGGCCAGCTCGTTACGGGCGTCGGCCTCATCAGCGTCTCCGGCAAGATCAACAACAAGAGCCTTCAGGTTTCTGTTCCCCCGGCACGTCTGATCCCGCCAGGTGTAGCGATGCAGATCGACGGCGGCAAGGCACAGAAGATCGACTACCTGATGTGCATGCCCGACCGTTGCGTCGCCCAGATCCCGCTGACCGACGCCATGGTCGCCAGCCTGAAGAAGGGCACCGATCTGGTTCTGACCTCGATCAACTTCCGTCGTGCGCCGAACCCGATCAAGATCTCGCTCGAAGGCTTCACCGGCGCATTCGATGGCGAAGCGGTTTCCGCCTCCAAGCTCGCCGAAAGCCAGAAGAGCCTGCAGGACAGCATGCAGAAGAAGGCTGACGAAGCGCGCAAGAAGCTCGAAGAAGCCCAGAAGGCTGCCAAGGCTCAGTAATCTGGCCCATCGGAATTGTCGAAGAACCCGGCCTCGCGCCGGGTTTTTTGTTGCCCAATCCAGACAAAGAAAAACCCCGCGGCGAGCGGGGTTTTGAATTATGGCAGTGAACGTTAGTGGGCGAAGCTCATCTTGGGTTTGAACTGCCCCGTCGGTGCCATATCGAAAATCTGATAGACCTGTTCGTTGCGGAGCGGGACGCCGCTCTCGTCGTTCACCAGGTTCTGCTCGGATACGTAGGCAACGTATTCGTTTTCATCATTCTCTGCCAGCAGGTGATAGAAGGGTTGATCCTTGCTGGGGCGCACTTCGGCGGGAATGGAGTTCCACCATTCTTCCGTGTTCGCGAATTCCGGATCGACATCGAAGATGACGCCGCGAAACGGAAATACCTTGTGCCGAACCACTTCGCCGATACTGAACTTAGCTACTCTTTCTTTCATGGTACGACTTCCTTTCATCACCTGATTTGGTGATTGGCCCCACTCAAATCAAGATTTGTGCGGGATCTCGTCACATGAGTGTCACATACGCCATTTGACGACCATGACATCGGTCGGTGAAGCCCCGGCGGGAGCCGGGGCCTCGGTTTTGAGATCAAGCCGAATAGTACATGTCGTATTCGACTGGGTGCGGGGTCATGTCGTAGCGCATGACTTCCGTCATCTTCAGCTCGATGAAGCTGTCGATCTGGTCGTCGTCGAAGACGCCGCCAGCGGTCAGGAACTTGCGGTCCTTGTCGAGGCTTTCCAGCGCTTCGCGCAGCGAGCCGCAGACAGTCGGGATCTTCTTCAGTTCCTTCGGCGGCAGATCGTAGAGATCCTTGTCCATGGCCTTGCCAGGATGGATCTTGTTCTTGATGCCATCGAGGCCAGCCATCAGCATCGCTGCAAAGGCGAGGTACGGGTTCGCCATCGGATCCGGGAACCGGACTTCGACGCGCTTTGCCTTCGGGTTGCTGCCGAACGGAATGCGGCATGAAGCCGATCGGTTGCGCGCCGAATAGGCGAGCAGAACCGGTGCTTCATAGCCCGGGACGAGACGCTTGTAGGAGTTCGTCGACGGGTTGGTGAAGGCATTCAGCGCCTTGGCATGCTTGATGATGCCACCGATGAAGTAGAGGCAGGATTCGGAAAGACCTGCATACTCGTCGCCGGCGAAGCCTGGCTTGCCGCCCTTCCAGATCGAAAGGTGTACGTGCATGCCCGAACCGTTGTCGCCGAAGATCGGCTTCGGCATGAAGGTTGCCGTCTTGCCGTAGGCGTTGGCGACTTGGTGCACGACGTACTTGTAGATCTGCATCTTGTCGGCGTTGC
Source organism: Rhizobium sp. BK176 (assembly GCF_024808055.1). Taxonomy (NCBI): domain Bacteria; kingdom Pseudomonadati; phylum Pseudomonadota; class Alphaproteobacteria; order Hyphomicrobiales; family Rhizobiaceae; genus Rhizobium; species Rhizobium sp. BK176. The sequence goes on from NZ_JANUBV010000015.1 coordinate 127,792, forward strand.
GAACGAGCGTGTCGAACTTGATGCCGAGCTCGTGCTGAGCAGCAGCCACTTCGTGGTGGTGCTTCTCGACGACAACGCCCATTTCCGACAGAACCGTCAGCATTTCGGAACGCATGTCCTGGCAGCTGTCGATCGGCGGAACCGGGAAGTAGCCGCCCTTGACGCGCGGACGGTGACCGAGGTTGCCGGTCTCGTATTCGGTGTCGTCGTTGGACGGCAGTTCCGTGGAGTCCAGCTTGAAGCCAGTATTGTAAGGGTCGGCCTTGTAGCGAACGTCGTCGAAGACGAAGAATTCAGCTTCCGGGCCGACGAAGACCGTGTCGCCGATACCGGATGCCTTCAGGTAAGCTTCAGCCTTCTTGGCGGTGCCGCGCGGATCGCGGTTATAGGCCTCGCCGGAGACGGGATCGAGGATATCGCAGAGGATGACCATGGTGGACTGCGCGAAGAACGGGTCCATGTGGACCGTTTCCGGGTCGGGCATCAGCACCATGTCGGATTCGTTAATGGCCTTCCAGCCAGCGATCGAGGAACCGTCGAACATGACGCCATCGGCAAACATGTCTTCGTCGACACACACGACGTCCATCGTGACGTGCTGCAGCTTGCCCTTGGGATCGGTGAAGCGCAGATCGACGAACTTGACGTCGTTTTCCTTGATTTGCTTAAGAATTTCGCTTGCGGTCGCCATTAAATAGTTCCTTTATTTGAGATGACGATACTTTGGCTCGCCGGAAAGGCGATAAAGATTAGATTGCGTCGATACCGGTCTCGCCGGTACGAATGCGGATGACTTCTTCCACATTTGACACGAAAATCTTGCCGTCGCCGATGCGTCCGGTTTGTGCGGCCTTGCGGATGGCGTCGATGACGGCTTCCGCATTCTCGTCCGCGAGAACGACTTCCACCTTCACCTTCGGCAGAAAGTCGACAACATATTCAGCGCCACGGTAGAGTTCCGTATGGCCTTTCTGGCGACCGAAGCCCTTCGCTTCCGTAACTGTAATGCCCTGCAGGCCAACTTCCTGAAGGGCTTCCTTCACTTCGTCGAGCTTGAAGGGCTTGATGATCGCTTCGATCTTTTTCATGAGAAAATGACTCTCCGCTTCTCCCGTTAATGGCAGGCTCAGACCTGCTGCCGTGATGATGCAGTTATCGTGCCAGTTGGGAAGCTGATTTTTCGAAAAATGAGCCTCGCTGCTCATAAAAGTCCGCAATCTCGGGGATTTTCATCGATTTTCAGCCCAGAACTTTCCAGAATCGATCCGCCAGACGCAATTTCGGGCCGTTTTTCGGAACATTCGCCCGCACTAATGGTCCGCACAAATGCGCGGCAATTGTATATTTTTTATGCATTTGATTATTTTATGAGCTCACCACCAATCAATCAGCCGGTTGTTATTTAGGCGATTTCTGTTTGAATGCGGCGATGATCGATGAAATCTCCGAGTTACTCCTTACTCCAGAGGAAATGACGGCAGTCGATGCGGCGGCAACGGGATCCGGGATCGACAGCTATGCGCTCATGGAGCGCGCAGGAGCAGCAATTGCCGCCACCTTGTTGCGTCATTTTCCCACCGTCCTTCGCGCCGTCGTCCTTTGCGGGCCTGGCAATAACGGCGGCGATGGCTATGTCGCAGCGCGCCACCTGGCAGAGAGCGGCGTTGCCGTGGAGATTTTCCAGTTGGGGGAACCGGGGAGGCTCAAGGGAGATGCCGCTCGGGCAAGGGATAGCTTCCCGACCATGGTTCGGCCACTTGAATCCTATCAGCCGCGGAGCGGCGATGTGGTGATCGACGCCATCTTTGGCGCTGGCCTTGCACGTGATGTTCCGGCCGACGTTAGAGACGCAATCGAACGGGTAAGTGGAGCAGGTGTGCCGGTTATTGCCGTCGACCTGCCATCCGGTGTTGATGGTCGCAGCGGATCGGTCCTACGCGCTGCATTTGCCGCCAGCAGAACCGTCACCTTCATGACGCGAAAGCCCGGGCATCTCCTGATGCCGGGGCGCAAACTCTGCGGTGAACTCGAAGTCTTTGATATCGGCATACCCGGCCGCATCATCCGCGCAGCGAAGAAACAGCAGATCGCCGAAAATAGACCCGAACGTTGGCGTGAGGTTTTGCCTTCTGCCGGCCTGGAGACACACAAATACAAGCGAGGTCACCTAGTCGTCTTCTCCGGCGAAGCGAGCAAGACAGGCGCCGCGCGGATGTCTGCTATGGCAGGGCTGAAGGCGGGGGCAGGGCTGGTGACAATCGCCACGCCGGACGATGCGATCGACGAGAATGCAGCACATCTGACCGCGATCATGCTGCATCCGATCGAGGACGAGGCGGCACTCCGCGATTGGCTGCATGACGCGCGGCTGCAGACCTTCGTTCTCGGGCCGGGTTTCGGCGTAGGCAAGAAGGCACGTCGGTTCGTCGCCGCGTTGTCCGAGAGGCATCTGGTGCTGGATGCCGACGGGCTCTCCTCGTTCAAAAGTGCCCCTGACGAGCTGTTTTCAAAGTTTTCCGGCAAGCCGCGTCTAGTGCTTACGCCACACGAGGGCGAGTTCGGTAGACTGTTTCCCGATATCGCCGCCGACACCGCCATGGGAAAGGTCGAAAAGGCGCGAGCAGCAGCGACACGGGCAAACGCCGCAATCGTCTACAAAGGGGCTGACACCGTCATCGCCTCACCCGACGGCAGAGCTTACATCAACACCAACGCACCCGTTTGGCTCGCGACCGCCGGCTCCGGTGATGTTCTGGCTGGGATCATCGGAGCGCTCATGGCTCAAGGAGTTCCCGCTTTCGAGGCCGCCGCTGCGGGCGTCTACATGCATGGAGAGGCCGGCATGCGGGCGGGCAAAGGACTGACGGCGGAAGACCTGGCGACGCAGGTTCGTCCGCTCTGACGACAGGCCTACCGCGACACCGCTTCCTGCAATGCCATTGCTCCAAAGGGCGCATTGACTTTGCCTTCGTGGATCATGAAGGCGAAGACATCCCGCGGCTCGGCCGCAACCTGGCGCTCGCCATCAATCAGAGGCAGATCGCCCGGTACCTTGCCATCCGCCCAGGTTTCGAGGCGCGTGGCCCAAGCTTTCAAATCACTCGGCGCGTAGCAGGTCTTGATCTCATCGGAACCTTGCTGCAGGCGCGCATAGACAAAGTCGGCCGTAACATCCGCTATCATCGGGTAGTCGAAATGCTCGGCGACAACTGGTGCGACGGCATATTTCTCCAGCAGCGCCACGAACTCGGGAACCTTGAAGGAATCGTGTCGGACCTCGACGACGTGCCTCAGGGGAAGCCCGTCCTGCTTTGCCGGCAGCAGCTTGAGAAAGCCTTCGAAATCATCCGGATCGAACTTCTTCGTCGGTGCGAACTGCCAGAGGATTGGTCCAAGGTGCGGACCAAGCTCCGTTAAACCTTGCGTCAGGAAACGCTCCATCGACTCGCCAGCCTCCGCCAGCACGCGACGATTGGTGACAAAACGGCTGGCCTTGAGCGAAAAGATAAAGCCGTCAGGCACATCCGCAGCCCATTTGGCGAAGGTTTCCGGCTTCTGCGAGCTGTAATAGGTGCCGTTGATCTCGATGACCTTCAGCTGGCGGCTTGCGTAGTGCAGCTCGTCCTTCTGCTTCAGATCCCCAGGGTAGAAGTGGTCCCGCCATGCCTCGAAGGTCCAGCCGCCGATGCCGACGCGAACATTGCCGGATTTCGTCATTCCTTCCTCCTCTGATTATATCTGTGCGTCGACATGCTTTGCCATGTCGACGATCACCCATCCTGGCCTATGCGGATTTTCGCGGCGACCCGTTTCCTGAAAGCCAAATGCTCGATAGAGCGCAATATTCCGTTCCATGCGCGCATTCGTGTAGAGACGCACTTCCGGAAGCTGCCATTCCCGCGCGGTCGCTTCCACCCATCTCAGAATGGCAAGACCGTGACCGCCGCCCTGAAATTTCGGCGAGACGGCGACGCTGAAGAGCATCACATGGTCCGGGTGCCGCTCAATGACGGCCAGACCGGCAAGCCCGCCGAGTACCTCCCGCAGCCAGACCTCACCGCGTTCAATGCGCGGCGCGTAGTCCTCGGTGACGGGGATCGGCGGGCGCCCAAGCAGACGCGTATATGGAGCATAGGCTTCGGCGGTCAGCGCTTCGACCGCCTGCAGATCATCGAGCGACGCCGCTCTCAGCATCACTCAGCTGCCACTACGGCTTTTCCAGCAGGTCGCCGTTCAAGCAACTCCTTCAGGAATTGCCCGGTATAGGACCGCTTCTCCTTGACGATCGCTTCAGGCGTGCCGACGGCGACGATTTCGCCGCCACCATCGCCGCCTTCCGGACCGAAATCGAGAATCCAGTCCGCGGTCTTGATCACCTCGAGATTGTGCTCGATCACAACGACCGAATTACCCTGATTGACCAGCTCCTGCAGCATCTCCAGGAGCTTGGCGACATCGTGGAAATGCAGGCCAGTCGTCGGCTCGTCCAAGATATAGAGGGTACGGCCGGTCGACCGCTTCGACAGCTCCTTGGCCAGCTTGACACGCTGCGCCTCGCCGCCGGACAGCGTATTGGCCTGCTGCCCGACCTTGATGTACCCAAGGCCAACATCCTTCAACGCCTGCAGCTTGTCACGCACGGCTGGAACAGCCGCGAAGAAGTCGACGCCTTCCTCGACAGTCATATCCAGCACGTCGGCAATCGACTTGTGCTTGAACGTGACGTCGAGCGTTTCCCTGTTGTAGCGCTTGCCATGACAGACATCGCAGGTGACGTAGACATCAGGCAGGAAGTGCATCTCGATCTTGATGACGCCGTCGCCCTGGCAGGCTTCGCAGCGTCCGCCCTTGACGTTGAACGAGAAGCGTCCCGGCTGATAGCCGCGCGCCTTCGCTTCCGGCAGACCGGCAAACCAGTCGCGGATCGGGGTGAACGCGCCCGTATAGGTCGCGGGGTTGGAGCGCGGCGTGCGGCCGATCGGCGACTGATCGATGTCGATGACCTTGTCGATGTGCTCGAAACCGTCGATGCGGTCATGATCGGCGGGAATTTCACGCGCGCCCATGACGCGCCGCGCGGCAGATTTATACAGCGTCTCGATCAGGAACGTGGACTTGCCGCCCCCCGATACGCCGGTAACGGCCGTAAAGACGCCGAGAGGGATGGAGGCGGTGACATTCTTCAGATTGTTGCCGCGGGCACCGACGACCTTGATCTCCTTGCCCTTCTTGGCCTTGCGCCGTTCGTCTGGAACCGGAACGCCGAGTTCACCGGACAGATATTTGCCGGTCAGCGACTTCGGGTTCGCCATGATCTCTTGCGGCGTACCGTGGGCGATCACCTGGCCACCATGGATGCCGGCCGCCGGACCGATGTCGACGACATCGTCGGCGGTCAAGATCGCGTCCTCGTCATGCTCGACCACGATCACGGTATTGCCGATATCACGAAGGTGCTTCAGCGTATCGAGCAATCGAGCGTTGTCGCGCTGATGCAGGCCGATCGACGGCTCGTCGAGGACATACAAGACGCCGGTCAGGCCGGAACCGATCTGCGACGCCAGCCGGATGCGCTGGCTCTCGCCACCGGACAAGGTCCCGGAGTTTCGCGACAGGCTGAGATAGTCCAGGCCGACGTCATTGAGGAAGCGCAGGCGGTCGCGGATCTCCTTGAGGATGCGAACGGCAATCTCATTCTGCTTGGCGCTCAGCGACTGCGGCAGAACTTCGAACCAGTCGCGGGCGACGCGGATCGACATGTCGGTCACCTGGCCGATATGCAGCGCGTTGATCTTGACAGCAAGTGCCTCCGGCTTCAGGCGATAGCCGCCGCAAGACGGGCAGGGGGCCGCCGACATATAGCGCTCGATTTCCTCGCGCGCCCAGGCGGAATCCGTCTCCTTCCAGCGGCGCTCGAGATTGGTGATGATGCCCTCGAAATTCTTATGCGTGGTATAAGACCGCGCACCATCGGCATAGTGAAACTCGATCTTCTCGTCGGTGCCATTCAGGATGACGTCCTTGACCATATCGGACAGATCGTTCCACCGCGCACCGAGCTTGAAGCCGTAGTGTTTACCGAGGGCCTCCAGCGTCTGGTTGTAATAGGGCGATGTCGACTTCGCCCACGGCGCAATGGCGCCATCGCGTAGCGTGCGCTCAGGCTCGGGCACGATCAGATTGGCGTCGATCTTCTGCTGTGCGCCAAGACCGTCGCAGGTCGGGCAGGCGCCGGCTGGATTGTTGAAGGAAAAAAGCCGCGGCTCGATCTCGGGAATGGTGAAGCCCGACACCGGGCAGGCGAATTTTTCCGAGAAGAGGACTCGCTCGTGCGTTTCGTTGAGCGACTTGTTGGCAGACCCGCCGGCGGCGGTTTCTTCCAGCGGCAACGGCTTGTCGGCGAACTCCGCAACGGCCAAGCCGTCGGCAAGCTTTAGCGAGGTCTCGAAGCTGTCTGCGAGCCGCGATGCCATATCGGGGCGGACGACAATGCGGTCGACCACGATATCGATATCGTGCTTGTACTTCTTATCCAGGCCTGGGACGTCCGCGATCTCGTAGAACTGGCCATCGACCTTCACGCGCTGGAAGCCCTTCTTCATCAGGTCCGCCAGCTCTTTCTTGTACTCGCCCTTACGCCCGCGCACGAGCGGCGCGAGGATGTAGAGACGCGTGCCTTCCCCGAACTCCAGCACGCGGTCGACCATCTGGCTGACCGTCTGGCTCTCGATCGGTAGCCCGGTTGCAGGCGAATACGGTATGCCGACGCGCGCAAAGAGCAGACGCATGTAGTCGTAGATCTCGGTCACCGTACCGACCGTCGAGCGCGGATTGCGCGAGGTCGTCTTCTGCTCAATCGAAATCGCCGGCGACAGGCCGTCGATTTGATCGACGTCGGGCTTCTGCATCATTTCGAGGAACTGGCGCGCATAGGCCGACAGGCTTTCGACATAGCGCCTCTGGCCTTCCGCATAGATCGTATCGAAGGCAAGCGACGACTTTCCGGATCCCGAAAGGCCGGTCATGACGATCAGTTTGTTTCGCGGCAGATCGAGATCGATGCCCTTCAAATTGTGCTCGCGCGCGCCGCGGATGGAAATCGTCTTCAGTTCGCTCATCGTCTTCTGCTTCTGTGCTGGAACAAGCCCCTTATTTAGTGATGCCGGCTGGCGAGTCGAGGCTCAATGTCCGTCTGCTGCAAGGTTTTCGATTCGGTTGACAGGATCATAGGGATAAACTAGAACAAATAAAGAACAAAATTCTCTGTGGATGAACCGGCTATGGGCGCCCATCGCCGGCGCCCTATGGTTTAAGGTGCACCGATTGTTTCAAGCGCCGCCGGGCAGGGCGGCAGGTAAGGTGAAAGTATGGCTGGCAGCGTAAACAAGGTAATTCTGATCGGGAACGTGGGCGCTGACCCCGAAATCCGGCGGACCCAGGATGGCCGGCCGATCGCCAATCTTCGCATCGCGACGTCCGAGACCTGGCGCGACCGCAACTCTGGCGAACGCCGCGAGAAGACGGAATGGCATACTGTCGTGGTCTTCAACGAGGGCCTCTGCAAGGTCGTCGAGCAGTATGTGAAGAAGGGCGCCAAGCTCTACATCGAAGGTGCGCTGCAGACCCGCAAGTGGCAGGACCAGAATGGCCAGGACCGCTATTCGACGGAAGTCGTTTTGCAGGGCTTCGGCTCGACGCTGACGATGCTCGACGGTCGCGGCGAGGGCGGAGGCGCAAGCTCCGGCTTTGGCGGCGGTCGCAGCAGCAATGCCGGCGGTGGCGATTTCGGTGGCGGCGGTGGCTACGGCGACGATTACGGCGCGCCCTCGCAATCGTCCGGCCGCAGCAGCGGCGGTAGCGGCGGAAACTTCTCGCGCGACCTCGACGACGATATCCCGTTCTGATCGAAGCCGTCATCACGGCATCTCTGACGGCGCGCCGAGAGGTGCGCCGAACGCGTTTTGGCTCGAGGCTCGGCGCAGCCGGCTCTTTCTCACGGGCCCAAGACTTCAGCCGGACCGGGCCCATCTCGGCAGCGCCCGGTCACCATTCCATCGCGATACCTCAGTCGAATAGGCGGACGCGATGCATTTCAGTCGATCATTCTAGTCAAAGTGACGGCGCTTCACTCTCCGAAAGGATAGGCACGGCTGGGTTCTCAAATCTCCAGACCCGCGCGATATTCGTAGGATGACAGAAGCGAACTCCCAATTTCGGTCAATGACGGCCAGTGCTGCGAGAACGATGGTCGCGGACGACCTTCTTGAATTGGGGTTGGATCTCGACCGCCTGAGCGAAAACCACTTGCGGACGCTGTGGGGCGAATTCAAGTCTCTCCGCGCAGAGGAGCCGCACATCAGATCTGTCGCAATCCGGATTTTCGTCTGGTACGTGGTTGAGAGCAAACTGTTCAACTCCGCCGCGATGCGCAGGTCCGGCGCCATCGGCAGATCAATCGCCACGATGAGGGCATGGGCCGAAACCGATCCGGCACTGACCTCGGTCGTGCTTCGCGAAGCCGAGGCAGTAAAGTTATTCCTTTATCAAATATTCGAACGGGCCGATGCGCCTCGGCAAACGATCCTGGAAGCACAAAAGCGCCTACTCCAGGCCTAGCCCGCGGGCATTGTGACCAAGGTGGACTTCAGGCCGTCAACGACGAATTGCGTTGCCAGCGCGGCCAGGATGACGCCGAGAAGGCGCGTCAGAATTGCGCGCCCCGTAACACCCAGGAAACGATCGACTCTTTCAGCGACAAGCAAGGAGAAAAAGAGCAGTAGCAGGTTCGATGCAAGGACGATGATCAATTGCGCGCGCTCGATGGAGCTGTGCATTGACCCGGCAATCAGGATGGTCGCGGAAATCGCGCCGGGACCGGCGATTAGCGGAATCGCCAACGGAAAAACCGAAATATTATGGATATGATCGATGGTGATTGCGGCCGTGCTCGTCTTCTCCTTGCGGTCCTGCCGCTTCTCGAAAACCATTTCAAACGCAATCCAGAACAAGAGAAGGCCACCGGCGATGCGAAAGGCGCCGATCGAGATGCCGAGGACACCGAGCACACTCGCGCCGAACAGCGCGAAGATGGCAAGGATGACAAAGGCGATGATCGAGCCGCGCAGCGCCACCTGCTTTCGCTGGCTACGGCTCATACCGGTGGTTAGCCCGAGGAAGATTGGCGCAAGGCCAGGCGGATCGATGGTGACAAGCAGCGTCGTGAAGGCGTTGATCAGTTGGTCGGCGCTTGCCATTGTCCCTCCATGAGCCCATATAAACGCTCGGTTTTGGACGATTGTGATGCGGAGAAATCAATTTGGCAAATGGCGCTCTTCGAATGGCGTAAATAGTTGCCATTGAGGCCAAAATTGCCCTCATAAGACCGCAAAAGACTGTTCAAAACTCTCGCCAAAATTGGCGCAGGAACAGCCTTTCCGCTATAAATCTTCAAGTGATTCTAGAAGAGATCGTGATCCGTTTTGACTGAGCAAACACCCCCCGGCGGCGGGAAGCTCCCGCCAGGCATCGAGCCCATCTCCATCATGGAGGAAATGCAGCGGTCGTATCTCGATTACGCGATGAGCGTTATCGTCAGCCGCGCCTTGCCTGATGTGCGCGACGGCCTCAAGCCTGTGCACCGCCGCATCCTCTACGGCATGTCCGAGCTCGGCATCGACTGGAACAAGAAATACGTCAAGTGCGCCCGCGTGACCGGGGATGTGATGGGTAAATACCATCCGCATGGCAACTCGGCGATTTACGACGCGCTGGCGCGAATGGCCCAGGACTGGTCTCTTCGCCTGCCGTTGATCGACGGCCAGGGCAACTTCGGCTCCGTCGACGGCGATCCGCCAGCGGCAGAGCGTTACACCGAATGCCGTCTGGAGAAGGCCGCGCATTCGCTGCTCGACGATCTCGACAAGGAGACAGTCGATTTCCGCGACAACTATGACGGCACGCTGTCGGAGCCCGTCGTCGTTCCCGCGAAATTCCCGAACCTCTTGGTCAACGGGGCAGGCGGCATCGCCGTCGGTATGGCGACCAATATTCCGCCACACAATCTTGGCGAAGTCATCGACGGCTGTATCGCGCTGATCGACAATCCGGCCATCGAACTTCCGGATATCATGCAGATCATTCCTGGCCCGGATTTTCCGACAGGCGCCAAGATCCTTGGCCGCGCCGGCATTCGTTCGGCTTACGAGACCGGCCGCGGTTCGGTGATCATGCGCGGCGTTGCGGCGATCGAGCCGATGCGCGGCGATCGCGAGCAGATCATCATCACCGAGATCCCGTATCAGGTGAACAAGTCGACGATGATCGAGAAGATGGCCGAACTGGTGCGCGACAAGCGCATCGAGGGTATCTCCGACCTTCGCGACGAGTCCGACCGCCAGGGCTACCGCGTTGTCGTCGAGCTGAAACGCGACGCAAATGCCGACGTGATCCTGAACCAGCTTTACCGCTATACCCCGCTGCAGACATCCTTCGGCTGCAACATGGTGGCGCTAAACGGCGGCAAGCCGGAACAGTTGCAGCTGCTCGACATGCTGCGCGCCTTCGTTTTCTTCCGCGAGGAAGTCGTTAGCCGGAGAACGAAATTTCTCTTGCGCAAAGCGCGCGAGCGGGCGCACGTATTGGTCGGTCTCGCAATTGCCGTCGCCAATATCGATGAAATCATCCGCACGATCAGGCAGGCGCCGGATCCGCAGACCGCACGCGAAGAACTGATGACCCGCCGTTGGCCGGCATCCGACGTCGAGAGCCTGATCCGACTGATCGATGATCCGCGTCACCGTATCAACGAGGATATGACGTACAACCTCTCGGAAGAGCAGGCGCGTGCCATCCTCGAATTGCGCCTGGCGCGTCTGACAGCTCTTGGCCGCGACGAAATTGGAGACGAACTCAATAAGATAGGCGAAGAAATTAAGGATTATCTTGAGATCCTATCGTCGCGCGTCCGGATCCAGACAATCGTCAAGGAAGAGCTTGCTGCGGTTCGCGACGAATTCGGCACGCCGCGCCGCACGGAAATCATGGACGGCGGGCTTGAGATGGACGATGAGGATCTCATTGCCCGCGAAGACATGGTCGTGACCGTCTCGCATCTCGGCTATATCAAGCGCGTGCCGCTGACGACCTATCGCGCGCAGCGCCGTGGCGGCAAGGGTCGCTCCGGTATGACGACGCGAGACGAGGATTTCGTTAGCCAGCTATTCGTTCTCAACACACATACGCCGGTTCTGTTCTTCTCATCGCGCGGTATCGTCTACAAGGAGAAGGTCTATCGCCTGCCAATCGGCACGCCGACGGCGCGTGGCAAGGCGCTGATCAACATGCTGCCGCTGGAGCCCGGCGAACGCATCACCACCATTCTGCCGCTGCCCGAGGACGAGGAAAGCTGGGACAAGCTCGACGTGATGTTCTCGACAACGCGCGGCACCGTTCGCCGTAACAAGCTTTCGGACTTCGTCCAGGTCAACCGTAACGGCAAGATCGCGATGAAGCTGGAGGAAGAGGGCGACGAAATCCTCTCCGTCGAGACGTGCACCGAACATGACGACGTGCTTCTGACTACCGCGCTGGGCCAATGCATACGCTTCCCCGTCGATGACGTCCGCGTCTTTGCCGGCCGCAACTCCATCGGTGTCCGCGGCATCAACCTCGGTGATGGCGATCGCATCATCTCGATGACAATTGTCGGCCACGTGGATGCCGAGCCCTGGGAGCGCGCGGCCTATCTCAAGCGTGCTGCAAGCGAGCGACGCTTGACGACAGGTGACGCTGAGGAAATCTCGCTCGTCGGCGAGGAGGTCACCGAAGAGGGGCAACTGAGCGACGAGCGCTACGAAGAACTGAAGGCGCGCGAGCAATACGTGCTCACGGTTTCCGAAAAGGGCTTCGGCAAGCGCTCCTCTTCTTACGACTTCCGGATTTCTGGCCGCGGTGGCAAGGGTATTCGGGCTACCGATACGTCGAAGACCGCGGAGATCGGCGAGCTGGTAGCGGCCTTCCCGGTTAACGAGGGCGACCAGATTATGCTGGTTTCCGATGGCGGGCAGCTCATCCGCGTCCCCGTGGGCGGCATCCGCATCGCCAGCCGCGCGACGAAGGGCGTGACTATCTTCTCGACGGCTAAGGACGAAAAGGTGGTATCCGTCGAGCGCATCAGCGAGCCCGAGGAAGAAGAGGCAGAAGACGTTACCGAGAATGGCGACGACATTGGGCCCGCCGCCGAGAGCGCGCCTGACGCGGACGCTTGACGTAGTGAAATGGCGACTTTGAAAACCGGGCAAGCTGCCCGGTTTTCTTTTGCGCGACGGCAGGGAAATCGATGACGTCATGATGGTTCGGCGTCTAGCGGACCAAGAGCGTCTCTCGTCGGCACCACACGCGAGATCACCATTGCCGTCCCAAGCATGCAAAAGGCCGAATGACAGAGTCATCCGGCCTTGAAATCGGGGCGTTCCTAGGTCAGCGTCAGCGCTAGAACCAACTCTGCTTTCCATCGACCTTCTTCAACTCTTCGCTTTCATGGCGAAGAGCGGCGATGGTGGAGGCCACGGACACGACAAACATGATGCTGATTAGGGCAGTAAGCACAGTCAATATCGTGAACATGAGCAATCCTCCTGGGCTTTGCGTTCACGTTCCTTAGTACTGGCTCGTTATCGCCGCGCGTGCCGACGCATAGGGGCCATATACCTTGGACGCATCCACTTTGTGATCGTAGAGCGCGATAGTCGCTGCAAGCATACCGGTCATCATTACCATCCAGACGGCATTAATCATGGTAATCTTATTGGGCATTTTTTCTTCCTTGTGCAGCGTATCGCGTTACGCTTCGGTTGAGTGAACGCATGCGTGCGAAAATGGTTCCAGGGGTATTGGCCGGTCATTTACCAAGGCCGATCTGAAGCGACTTTGAATGCGTCGTTCATCTGGCGTTCAGAATTCTTAATCGGTTTAAACGCCACATTTCCGGTCGCACGCACGATTGCGTAATGTTCCCGCACGCTTGGCCGAACCCAACCTGCATCCATCTTATCTTGCACGTAGCCGTAGAAAAATTCGGCAAGCAGCGAGACGATGACAGCGAGTGCAACAATGATGATCAGCATGAGCGCTTCCGGGGAGGGGCCGATGCCGGAATGACATCGGCTGTTGACGCTCTCTGTTATAGAGATCTCGCCTGAAGCCGGCTTGAATGCCGCATTCATCCACCGTTCAGCGACGGGCAAACGACTTGCGGGCGACCTTTATCCGTGACAAAAGGCGTCGAAACAAACGGCTAGGCCAATGACGACAGCTTTCTATCCGGGGTCGTTCGACCCACTGACCAACGGACATCTGGATGTGCTCATCCAGTCGCTGAATGTTGCGTCCGAGGTTATTGTCGCGATCGGCATCCATCCCGGCAAGACGCCGCTCTTTTCCTTCAATGAGCGGGCGGATCTCATTCGCCAGTCTCTGGCGGATGCGCTGCCTGAGAAGGCCAGGAATATCTCGGTCGTTTCCTTCGACAATCTCGTGGTCGATGCGGCGCGCACTCATGGCTCTGCGCTCCTGATCCGCGGCCTGCGTGACGGTACCGATCTCGACTACGAAATGCAGATGGCCGGCATGAACCGCCAGATGGCGCCTGACATTCAAACCATCTTTCTACCGGCCGGAACAGCCTCGCGGCCCATAACCGCCACATTGGTCCGGCAAATCGCTGCCATGGGAGGCGATGTCAGCGCCTTTGTACCGGCTGCCGTCTTGAAAGCCCTTCAATCCAAGCGCAAATCCTAGGCGACATTTTCGCCGCAACGGAGCCAACATGAAACTCTTCTATCTCGCATTTGCAGGCGTGCTTTACCTTGCTTCGTTCGCCGGCGACGCGTTCGCGCAGTCCAGTGACACGCTGACGATCCAGCTGAAGGACGGCCCGGTCGTAGTCCAGCTTATGCCCGACGTTGCGCCGAAGCACGTCGCGCAGATCGAAGCGCTTGCCAAGAAGGGCGCATATGACAACGTGGCCTTCCATCGCGTCATCGAAGGCTTCATGGCGCAGACTGGCGACGTGAAGTTCGGCAACATGGAAAAGGGCTTTGATGCAAGCCTTGCCGGCACCGGCGGCTCCGACCTGCCCGATCTGCCTGCAGAGTTTTCGAAGACGCCTTTCGTTCGCGGCACGGTCGGCATGGCCCGCTCGCAGGATCCGAACTCGGCCAACTCGCAGTTTTTCATCATGTTCGCTGATGGATCCTTCCTCAACGGCCAGTATACCGTCGTCGGCAAGGTCGTTTCCGGCATGGAGAACGTCGACAAGATCAAGCGCGGCGAAGGCCAGAACGGCGAAGTCAGCAATCCCGACCGGATGATCAAAGTCACCGTCGGCAAGAAGTAAGTTTCAAGACAAGTAGGAGAAGAAGAATGGCCGAGATCAAAGATCCCGAAAACACCATCATCCTGGAAACCACCAAGGGCAAGGTTGTCATCCAGTTGCTGCCGGAAGTGGCGCCGGGGCACGTCGCCCGCATCAAGGAACTCGCTCGCGAGAAGGCCTATGACGGCGTTGTCTTCCATCGCGTCATCAACGATTTCATGGCGCAGACCGGCGACGTGAAGTTCGGCAAGAAGGGCAGCGAAAGCTTCAACCCGGGTCGCGCCGGCATGGGTGGCTCCGAGAAGCCGGACCTGAAGGCTGAGTTCTCTGCCGTCAGCCACATCAGGGGTACTTGCTCGATGGCTCGCTCGCAGAACCCGAACTCGGCCAACTCGCAGTTCTTCATCTGCTTCACCGACGCTCCCTGGCTGAACAAGCAGTACTCCGTCTGGGGTCAGGTCATCGAAGGCATGGACAACGTCGACAAGATCAAGAAGGGCGAGCCGGTCGTCGATCCGGACTCGATCGTCTCGATGCGGGTTGCCGCTGACGTCTGATTGTGATTTCTGCTGAAACCCGCCCTTGCGCGAAAGCGTGGGGCGGGTTTCGCTTTGCCTGGATTTTGAGTGATGCGCGTAGACCTCTTTGATTTCGACCTGCCGGATGAACGGATCGCCCTGCGGCCAGCCGAGCCGCGCGACAGCGCGCGTCTGCTCGTCGTCGACCCTGGCAGGGAGGTGCAGCTGTCGGACCATCGGGTAAGCGAACTGCCCAGCTTTCTGAGAGCAGGGGACGCGCTTGTTTTCAACGACACCAAGGTGATCCCGGCACAACTTGAGGGCATCCGTCATCGCGAAGGTGCTGGCGGTCAGCAGGTTTCGGCGACACTCCACATGCGCATCGGCGCCAGCCGCTGGAAGGCCTTCGCAAAGCCCGGCAAACGCATCAAGATCGGCGACCGTATCTCGTTCGGCCACGATGGTAGCAGCTGCCTTCTTGGCAAGCTCGAATGCACTGTCGAAGAGAAGGGCGAGGGCGGCGAAGTCACGCTTGCCTTCGACCTTTCCGGACCGATGCTCGACGAGGCCATCCATTCCGTCGGCCATATTCCGCTGCCGCCCTATATCGCCGCCAAGCGGGCCGAGGACGAGCGCGACCGCGCCGACTACCAGACAATTTATGCCCGCGAGGAGGGTGCCGTCGCGGCTCCTACGGCCGGGCTTCACTTCACGCCAGATCTTTTCGAAGCCATCGACAAGGCAGGCGTCGAGCGACATTTCGTGACGCTGCATGTCGGCGCCGGCACCTTCCTGCCTGTGAAGACCGACGACACCGACGATCACAAGATGCATCTTGAGAGCGGCTATGTCAGCGCCGAGACGGCTGCGAGCCTCAATGCCGTGAAGGCAAGGGGCGGGCGCATCATCTGCGTCGGCACGACGTCGCTCCGATTGATCGAAAGTGCCGCGCAGGAGAACGGAGAAATCCGGGCTTGGTCAGGCGCCACCGGCATCTTCATCACGCCCGGCTACCGCTTCAAGGCGGTTGACATGCTGATGACAAACTTCCATTTGCCTCGCTCCACGCTGTTCATGCTCGTTTCGGCCTTTGCCGGCTTCGAGACGATGCACGCAGCTTACAGCCACGCGATTTCGACGGGCTACCGCTTCTATTCCTATGGCGATTCCAGCCTCCTTTTCCGGAAAACCTAAATGACCGAGAACTTCCAGTTCACCCTCAAGACGACCGACGCTGGTGCCCGCCTGGGCGAGGTCTCTATGCCGCGCGGCACGATCCGCACGCCTGCTTTCATGCCTGTCGGCACCGTCGGCACCGTCAAGGCGATGTATCTTGACCAGGTTCGCGATACCGGTGCCGACATCATTCTCGGCAATACCTACCATCTCATGCTGCGCCCGACGGCCGAACGCGTTGCCCGCCTCGGCGGTCTTCACAAGCTGATCCGCTGGGACGGGCCGATCCTGACCGACAGCGGCGGGTTCCAGGTCATGTCGCTCTCCGGCCTTCGCAAGCTCGATGAGCAGGGAGTAACCTTCAAGTCGCATGTCGACGGCAGCCTGCACCACATGTCGCCGGAGCGTTCGATCGAGATCCAGGGATTGCTGGATTCCGACATTCAGATGCAGCTCGACGAGTGCGTGGCACTTCCTGCGGAACCGCGCGAAATCGAGCGCGCCATGGAGCTGTCGCTACGCTGGGCCGAACGATGCAAGATCGCCTTCGGCAACCAACCGGGGAAGGCGATGTTCGGCATCGTGCAGGGTGGGGATGTGCCGGCACTTCGAGTCCGCTCGGCCGCGGCCCTGACCGATCTCGATCTCAAGGGCTATGCGGTCGGCGGTCTCGCTGTCGGCGAGCCTCAGGACGTCATGCTGAAGATGCTCGAGGAAACGCTGCCGGTGCTGCCGACGGAAAAGCCGCGCTACCTCATGGGCGTCGGCACGCCTGACGACATCCTGAAGTCCGTCGCTCGCGGCATCGATATGTTCGACTGCGTCATGCCGACCCGTTCCGGCCGGCACGGGCTTGCCTTTACGCGCCGCGGCAAGGTCAACATCCGCAACGCCCGCCACGCCGAGGATATGCGTCCGCTCGATGACCAGTCGAATTGCCCGGCTTCGCGTGACTACTCGCGCGCCTACCTGCATCACCTCGTACGCGCCAATGAGGCGCTCGGCGGCATGCTGCTCTCCTGGCACAATCTTGCTTACTACCAGGAACTGATGCAGGGCATCCGCAAGGCGATCGCTGAAGGCCGGTTTGCCGACTTTATGGCAGAGACCCAGGAAGAATGGGCGAGGGGCGACCTGGAGCCGGTATAAGACGGGAAGGGCACTGCACTCCGTCCGGTGGAAGCCCGCCTGCCCGCCACTCAGATGCCCTTGCTTTCGGTGTTCGGCACGATCTGGACGCCATTGATCTTGTAGTTTCCGTCGGGTTGGCGGGCCACCTGATAAATCGCGGTCCAGTCCTTGCCGTCGCGTCCTGATATCAGTACCTCGTGATAGATCATCGCGCCGTTGTCGATCGATCGGCTGCGGCCGAAGGCATAGTTGCCGGGATGATAAACCGGCTCATAGCTCTTCTTGACCATCGCGAAGAAAACATTCTTGTCGGGATAGATCGCCTTGATACCGGGCGCAGCATAGGAATAGGCCGTATCAACATCGTCGTTCAAGAATGCCTTGATCTGCGCCTCGATCATCGTACGCGTCGTGTCGATCGGATCCTCGGCCCGAGTGGTACCAAGAAAAACGAAAGACGCGGCAAACAGAATGAAAATTGCAAGAATGGCGCGCATGGCAACGGCTCCGGCTGTGTCAGCGTATTCTAAAGCAGTCTACGGACAAGGGAAGGGGCAGGAAGGCATGGCGCTTTCGCTTTGGTGGCGGGGTCGCGACGCCTCGCGACCCCGCCTGCGTCTACAGCCTAGCCGAGGGCCTTGAAGAGCAGTGCGCCCGCACCTGTCGAAAACAGGAAGGTCATCACCTTGAAAAGTTCGTCAAGCATCGCGGTGCTGTGCACCGTCGGAAAAATAATGGGCAGCGTAGCAATCGCGAAGGCGGCAAGGCCGCAGAATACCGTAAGAATAATGACAGTTGCTTTGAGGAGATTCATAGGATTCCTCTTGTCTGTTAAGATCGAGAGAAAACCCGCTATCCAAGCAAGGAACTTCCCCCGATCGAGTGGATCGAGAACGAAGTTCCTCGCCATTCTCCATCGACTGCCCACTCACGCGGGCAAGGATGGCTGAGGGAACCAAAGAAACGGGTAGAAACGGATAGCTGGCGATGGAGAAAGCCGAGTCATCCACCTGATTAATATCAGGCACTCCCCATATACCTCATTGCTAATATTTATACAAGCGCGATGCATCCGGGCTGTTGCGCTCAACGACTATACATGCCGCCCGGCGGCGGCGCCGTTATCGGAGTGTCGCGATCATGGCAAAAATCCCGAACCAGTTCGCGAGTGATCGTCATGCCGTAGCGGCGGAGCAAAGGTGCAATTTCTGTCTGCTGATCGTTTCTCATGCATCCGCGCGATCAACGCCGCCATTCGCATATTCAACTGTAGGACAAACTAGGGGAGCTCCATCCACCACGAAATCATGGCCATTATCGTGTTCTCGTCGGGTTTGAAGATGGAACCGCTTCGTGTGAGTTCATGCTGAACCGCGACTTTTGTGGCTCATCAAGCTAGCCGGCATGTCTGATCTGCGCGAGCAGTTTCTTTCGGAAGACTTCGGCCG
>NZ_JANUBV010000016.1:0-144989 GCF_024808055.1 Rhizobium sp. BK176
CAGGGCTGGATCCAGGGTCGCACGCCCTGTTCGAGCTCGGCGATGATCTTGTCGGTGATGCGGCTGTATAGATCGGATCGTTGGTGAATGGGCTGTCTGCTCATGTTGGAGCCTCCGTTTGAAGTCGCGACCATCGCGACCTGCTACGGAGGTCCGACAGCCGGGCTCGCAAGCGCTGATCCGCACCCGAAGGGCCGAAACGAAGGTGGAGGACGGCAAAGCTGTTGCGGGACTGCGCGGGGCCTGGCAGGACCAACAGCCGGGGCAGGACGCGAGGCGCGGCCATGACCGGAGGAGAGGTACAGGAAGGGCCTCACGAAGGCCGACCCTCAGGAACGGCAGACTGACAGCAGCGCATTCGAGAGGACGGCGGGAGCATCGCTATCGCCGGACCGTAATCCGAAGACGAGGGATTTGCCTGCGGCTGTCAGAGCGGAAGGACGATGCATGCCTGCATTCAGCCCTGATTGCCAGGAGGCGACAGGTTTGGCACGCTCAAGCTTTGGGTCTCACCAGATGAACTGCTGTTGACCGGTCACTGAAGACAGTGCGCAAGTCTATCAAATGACTGGAACAAACAATTTCTGACAGCGTAATGCCTATCGAGGCACCGCCTCCTCACGTCGAAAATCTGCAAGAATCGTCAAGGAAAGGATTCCGCCGTGCCTTTGACTGCCAGAGTTTCAGACGTTGCCGCAGCGGTGCGCGCCGGGTGGTCTGCCGAAGAAGCTATCGACGCGATTGATCGCCTTCGCGCCGAAGATATCAGACATTGGTCTCGCTCACTCCTCTCCAGTTGGGTGACTCGGCACATCGCGAGGGGTTTTTGTTCGGCGCGCTGATGGTGCAATTCTGCGGCCACGGGATCGGACGTGATCGTCGTGGCAGAAGCCGTAGTGTACGACCCTAACGCTTCGACGCTGATCGCGCTGCTAGTCGCGAAACACTGACAATCGCCGAAAACGGCCCGTGATCTATCGGACAGTTCAAATATAGCGGTGAACAAGGAACCGAGGGGCTGGCAAGAATCGACAACTCATCAGTACAACTGAAGTCAGATTGGAGACGGACCTAAGTCCTAGGGCGGGAACGCTCCATGAGAACGCACGTTGAGTTTCCGTAGCAACGGAAAGAGCGACATGAGTGACAAAAATCAAGCCTTCCCTTCGCCGGCTATTTTGAATGCCTCGGTACTTGCTCTTGTCGCAGTACTTGCAGTGATGCTCTACGTCTTTGGGGTTGTCATGTCGGGCGACACCACGCAGTTGACCGGGAGTGTCCGCGGCGCAGATATCATTGACACGAGAGACGTACCGAAGTGACTTTGTCCAAGGCTGCGGGGCTGCCCTTCTGACGCGTGGCGGTTTGTTGAGAAATGATGGAGACCGAAGATGGACGGGTGTGCAGCCGTCTTTGTGTAGCTGCCGGAGCTTATGTGCTGCGCGCTTGCCGGACTTTTGGCTCTCGACGATGAATTCAGGATTTAACGGCGAAGGCTTGAGGTCGTGATCCTTGATCGTCGTGGGCAACGTTTGCTTCTTGATGACCTTTCCCTTTGTCTTTCCCTGGCTTGTTCCAGGTGATGTGTCACCTTTTTTGAGGTTCCCGCTCATATGAATTCCCTCGGGCGGCAGAGCCGCTTAGGCGGCTCTCGCGTCTCCCTTTAGTTGATCGTTGACCATGGCTGCGGACATTGGCGTTCATCGACAGATGAACAAGGGCGTCGATACGGTCGCCCGGTCCAAGGGAATGAAGTGATGGTTTCCATCTGTAGGGCGCCCTTCGTCAGTGATGCGGGATGGGCCGTCCATATATTCGACGGTGCCGACATGCGAGCCGTCCGCAGGTATGACTTTTATGCGTTCACGAACCTGCTCTGCGGAAATCATGGTTCCTCCTACTGCATTGCCAATCCCAACGCTGACAGAAGGCGCAAGTTCCTGATGAGGATCCGCGTATCGACGGCCTTCGTGTGCCTCGAAGCTCAATCTCGGAAGCTGAATTTCAAAGGGTAGTTCACGCTCGCCAGTCGGGTTCAGATACAGGGCCGATCATTCACCGCGAAAGCCGTTGCGCGGCATCCGGACCAAACACTTGGGGCGGACAGGCGGAGGAGACAGCGATTGCGCGAATTTGAAGATCGGGCTCAACGAACCCAAAATAGCGTACGACCCGCCGGCGATAGTTTTCAAATCTGGTGCGCAGGACCGGCTGTTGAGCGTAGAACCGGCCATCATAGGCGTATGTGAGATGATCATCGGTGCCCTTAGTCTGCTCGGCGACAATGGTCTGGGACCAGCCTTCCGGAGCGACGGTTGTAAATCGCACCTGGCATGCGCCACTTGTTGCCGACGTCCAAATTGTGGCTGAACGAGCATCCGTGGAATTTACGGTCAGGCCACGCTCTTCCAGATAGGAAATAACCCCGTCGTCGCCGGGAGGAGCACTGTTTGTTTGTTTCAGGCTCAAACCCTTGCCGCCAAGGCTTGCGGCAAGCAGCATGGGAAAAGCGATACTAGCGGTTATAAGGCGCATCTTGGCCGATCCTGTGGTAGCCGATGGAGACGATGGCAAACAGCGTAAGACAGCCAGCGACCGTCGCCCCGACTGGACCGTGTAAGAGATCGAATTGCTGAGGGTAGATACCGATCAGGCCAATGCGCGTCAGGTTGATTGCGACAACGGCAATCAAGCTCGTTGCGGTCCAGGCCAGCGTGGAAGCTGACCACACGCCACTGCGAAGGTTGACGAAAACCGTTGCACTCACGGCGGCAAGCGACAGGTTGGCCATCGATGAGCAGCCGGGAGCAATGAACATGGAACCGGAACCATCGGAAAACGCAACGACGTTGCCGGTCGCCGCAGTGCCGATCAGCCAGCCGACAAGCTGTGCATCAATGTGGAGGATGGTGTCGTTGAACGCAGCAAAGATGAGACGCGCCCAGAACAAGGGAATCGTAAGCGCAAAAACCAATGCTGCTGACCGACGCATGATCATGTCGGACGCTGTTGAACGCAATTGGATAGCGATCAGGCAAAGGCCTAACCAGCTCATTGCCGGGACCGGCGAGAGGAAAGTCAGACCGGCCAGCAGACCGATTGCGTAGTCGCCGCGTCGGAGTGGGTTTCCAGGGGCGCGAACAAGGGCTATCAAAGCAACAGCGCAGGCTCCCCAAAGAATGACGCTGATGTCAAACGTCAGAGACGCGGCCGTAGCGAGCCCATTGTCGGCCACTGACCGATAAGCCTTTTCGCTGATACCGTTCAGAAATCCGATCGAAACAAGGGCGGCGAAGAAGTACTGCCTAGAAATCAGTGCACGAGAGGCCTGTGGATGTGTATTGGGAGCGCCCGAGGCGTTGAGCAGAATATCTACAGCCGCGCGGCTCATTTCGGCTGCTTTTTCACCCTGCTTTGCCGTGCGCGCCGCGCGAACCAAAGATAGCCACCGGCCAGGGCAAGCGACGTCAAACCGACGCCGGCGACCGGTCCGGGAGCGCCGAACGTCTTTCCTCCACCGCCCTGTTGGTTCTGACCCTGACTGTTGCCGTCCCCATTGCCCGCCGAGGCAGAAAACGCAAGAACTGTCGTGAGAAGGATCGCCGCGAACACGGGTTGAACTGGCTTCATGAAATACATGGTTCGGACCTCTTCTGCAGTATTGTTTGACTATATCACCCTCACTCCAGACCATCGATCTGGCCTTGTGACGTAATCCTGCTATCCAAGAGAAGGAGGTGCCTCGGAAAACCGTAGCAGCTGAAGTCGATGGCAACTGGACTGAACCTGGCGTTCACGAGTGTATCGCGGAAGAAAACGCGGTGCGGCCAGCTCGATTCGAGACGAACCATTCGAAAGCACAACGCAAACGACAGAAAATCTCGGCGATGTCATGAAATAGATCGCATGGCGGAAGAGCCGGCCTATTACCACCAATGGCGTAACGCGATATCGATCCCTGCAATTTTCAACGCCCGGATCGGTCAGACATCGAAGGAACCTCGGTGGCGCTAACGGCGGCTACTCGAGAGCCATGATGCGCAGCGGCATGTGCCCGCGCTGTCGAGTTCTCACAGGCCCGCGCCACCTGTGACCGGGCAACCGGTCACTCTTTTTAGTCTGATCCTAGTGCCGTGGTGGCTAACGATGATGCTGCAAGATCGCTTGCGAAGTGTGAGGCGGTGATTTTACGGAACCTGACGTCGCTGGCGCTGGAGGCGGCCACGATCCCCTCTCCGAAATGATCAGGTCCGAAATAAGCTGGACCATCGGGGCCGCCGATATCGGCTGTCCCGCCAAGCTAGCGATGCCACCGGACACGCTTTGCCAGAGCTGCCGTGTATCTTTGGTGATGCACGACACGCTGGCGCGGCAACGAAACTCGGACCCGACTCTATCAAAATCGGTAGACATGTCGCATATCGGGTTCGGTGCTCCAGCCGCCTAATTGAAAGACGGTTACCTCTTGGCGCCAGCCGACAACACCTGGTGTGATGCGTCGTCGAGCGCGTGGCTTGTTTGGACTCCATCTTGTTTCAAGCCGTACGCGGTGTTGGCGCACCCGGCCAGGGCGAGGAAAGCGATGCAAATCGCGATGGTGGCTTAGGTGTAGTTGGCTCTTTCAGGAGGTCGGCGACCGTCCGGCCCGTCGCCAGAGCAGTGCGTTTTTCACAGTTGCCGCGGCACGTTGGCGCCTTCCTTCGTTGCCGCAACGGCGCTCTCTAATTTAGGCAAGGCTGTTTGCAGGGCTCATTGGTGACGGTCAGATGGATTTGGGGATTTGTTTCCCGATTGTTCAGCACTCAAAACCCGTGGGGACGCCCAGGCTAGTCTCGAAAGCAGGATCTTAAAAAACGATGCTATTTGCCGACCTGCGTGAAAGTCGTCCGATTTATGCATCTGCATTCGCATGGTCGCAGCGTGTAGATAGAAGCGGCCTGCGTACCCGTGCGAGAGCGAATTCTATCGGCCGCGTAGGACTTTTGAAAAAACTGATGGAGTTTACGAGAAGCCTGAGCCCGCTGCCTATTACTTGGGCTTGTCCGCGAAATGCTCGATCGCATAGTCTGCGATCTGTTGGTTCGATTTCCTTGCGTCATCGAGCAGGGAGGGGAATAACTGCCACTGATGAACCATGCCTGGCCAGATCTCCGTCCTGACGTCCACGCCGGCCGTCTTCGCTCTGTCAGCTAGACGCAAGGTATCGTCCAGAAGGGCGTCACCAGATCCAACCTGCAACAAAAGTGGGGGAAATCCCGTCATGTCCGCATATAGCGGCGATATAAGGGGATCGCTGGGTGAGCGGGTGCCGAGATAGGCGTTCCGGATCAATGTAAGTTGATCTTTGCCGATGAGTGGATCGGTATTGTTTGCTGCCAAGGACGCAGCTGTGGCCACGAGATCGGTGATCGGGCTCATCGCAACCACTGCAGCGGGTAGCTGTCCGCTCACCCGCATTTGCCGCAGCGTGGCTTCGATCGCAAGATTTCCGCCGGCGGAATCGCCGACGATGACGATGTTGCCGCTCTCATAGCCGGAATCGAGAAGCCATCTGTAAGCACTAAGTGCGTCGTCGATCTGGGCGGGATAAGGGCTATCGGGCGCGAGGCGATAGTCGACCAGAAGAACGTCCGCTGAAGCCGCCTTCGCGAGCGACCCAGCGATCGCACGGTGTGTGCGCAATGAACCGCTATAGAAGCCGCCACCGTGAAGATAGAGGATGGCGCGCCGCCCGAGCGGATGATGCAGCCTTGCTGGCCAGATAAGCTGTGCATCGACACCGCCGACATCTACCGATCTGATTTGCACTCGTGTTGGCTCGGGGGTGGATTCCATGAGATCTTCGAAGGCCCGACGGCGGTCGCGAAGACTGTCGGCGTCAGCGTAGTATTTCTTGATGGTGTCGACGAGCTTGCGGACCTGTTCCTTGGATCCCTCAGTCTGTGGAGTTGGACCCGCGGCCATCGCTGCGCTTGATGAGATCCCGACGATCAGACATGCGGCTAGCCACGTCATCAAGGTAATTTTTGAAATCGGTGCCAAGCGCCTCGAGGCGTCTTTGTCCTGCGAACCCCCGGCCAATTGCAGCACCATCCAGCTCCCTATCAAAGCTATCTCGAGATGGGCAGAGCCTGCCACGGCATCAGGCAGTGTCAAGTCATCGCAGAGGTAAAGGGGATGGCTCGTTCCGGCACGACGAGTTTGCGAACGGGCTCAGGAAGGTGCTCAACCTTTCGCGGTGAGCTCCTCAACACGTTTGAGATTGACCACGGCCTTGATGGGCAGATGATCTGAAGCGACCCGAGCAAGCGGCGTATCATGCGCCTCGACGGCTGTCACAACACCCCTTCGGTTTGCCATGATCCGATCAAGTGCCAGGACCGGAAGTCGCGCGGGAAAGCTCGGCACGGCCGTCGGCTGTGGTCCGAAGGCCGACTGAAATGTGTGCAGCGACGATCGGTCGCCAAGCCGCCATTCGTTGAGATCGCCGAGCAGGATGGTTGGGACCTCTCTTTTGTCGGCCATCAGCTGGACAAGCGTCTTGGCCTGCTGGGCCCGCGAGTGGCGTAGCAGGCCGAAATGCGCCGCGATGATCCGCAAGGCTCCGCCGTTTTCCAGATCGAGTTCGGCAACAAGGGCACCGCGCGGCTCCAGCCCCGGCAGGTTGATCTGGTGGACATCCCGCACCAATCCCCTCTTGAAGAGAACGACGTTGCCATGCCAGCCGTGAGCCTTGGCCATACCGCTGATGGGGACCGGTATCAGTCCTGTTTCCCGCTCAAGCCGGCCAAGATCCAGGATACCTGTCCTCTCACCAAACCGGGTATCTGCTTCTTGCAACGCGATGACGTCGGCATCGATTTCGTGGATCACGCGGCTGGTGCGCTCGGGGTCGAAACGACGGTCGTTTCCGATGCACTTGTGGACGTTGTAGGAGGCAATCAGCGTGCCATCGGACCGGGGTTTCTGCTCCAGATGCGCTGCATCGAGCCGCTTTTTTCGATTGCGGATCGAGGCAAGAATATTGGCGGGCAGACTGTCGTTTCTGGCATGCATCGGAGTTTCGCATGGGCTCCGTTGATCGAAGGACTCTGTCGGGATTATAGGCCCGGCACCTCAAGTTGCCACCGTTTTCACCCCAGAAATTTGCTACAAATATGGCGAGCCCAGCCAAAGCACCTTCTCAAGCAGCCGGACCAGGAACGGGCGTGATCGCAGTCCCTCCAGCGTCACTGGAGACGCCGATTTGATGGCCTCATCGATGTGCTCATCGATCTCGTTGGCAAAGCCTTCGTTCAGCACCTCGAGGTCGATCTCGAAATTCAATCGCAGCGATCTCGGGTCGAGGTTCGAGGATCCGACATAGGACCAGACCCCGTCGATCGACAGAAGCTTGGAGTGGCTGAATGCTCCGCTCGAGCGCCAGATCCGGCAATAGCTGCTGAGGATCTGGTCGAACTGTGCCGTCATTGCCCGGTCGACAAGGACGAGGTTGTTGACCGAGGGAACCACGATGTCGACCTCCACGCCGCGCCGCGCCGCAGTCGCCAGCGCGCTGATCAGTTCCCGGTCTGGCAGGAAGTAGGGAGACATGATGCGGATCGATTTTCGGGCGATCGAGAAGGCGCCCATCAGCATCTTGTGGTTCGTCTCGACGCTTCTGTCAGGACCCGATGCCACCACCCGCATGAAGACCGGGTCGCCCGGGTTTCTCTCAGGCATTGCGGTGCGCCACGCTTGCCCCTCAAGGATTTCGCCCGTCGTGAAGCGCCAGTCTTCGGCTGCGACGTTGAAGAGATCGGCGACAACAGGTCCGGTTACGCTGAAATGGGTGTCGCGGGCGAAATCGTCCCCCGTCATTTCGCGGGTGAACCCGGCCCGTATGTTCATGCCCCCTGTCAAGGCGATACGCCCATCGACGATCAGGATCTTGCGGTGAGTGCGCAGGTTCGCATAGGGCAGGCGCAAGCCCATGATCACGTTGCCATTGAATACCGAGACGGTCACGCCGCCATCGGCAAGGTAGCCGAGGATGCTTGGCACGGAATAGCGGGCGCCTACGGCATCGATCAGGACGCGGACCTCCACGCCGCGCCTGACGGCGGCGATGAGCGCGTCGGCAATCCTCAATCCGATCGGGTCGCGATCAAAAATATAGGTCTCCAGAAGAATGCTTCGCTCCGCAGCCTCCATCGCGGTTTTCATGGCTGCATAGCAATCGTCGCCCGTCTCGAGCATGTCGATCGTGTTGCCAGTCGCGAGTGGAATACGGGCAACCCTGTCGCCGAGCGTCTG
The DNA here is from genome assembly GCF_024808055.1 of Rhizobium sp. BK176. Lineage (NCBI taxonomy): Bacteria > Pseudomonadati > Pseudomonadota > Alphaproteobacteria > Hyphomicrobiales > Rhizobiaceae > Rhizobium > Rhizobium sp. BK176. Next base: position 8,296 of record NZ_JANUBV010000016.1, read on the forward strand.
CAGGGCAGCAAAACGACGCCCGAAGCCGCTGATGACGATCTCGGTATCGGCGTCGAAGCTCTCCAGTTCGTCGAGGTCCGCTTCCGGGATGAGCGCATCACGCCGGAGGCTGAGCGACGCCCGTCGGATCCGGTTAATACCGGCGATGGCGTAGAGAACAGCGCCAACGATTGGCGAAAGGATGATGACGCCGACCCAGCCGATTGCGGCCCTGACCTCCTCCTTGGTCATTGCGGCATGGATCGCTGCCGCTGCACCCATGGCCAGCGAAACAATGAATAGAATATGAGGCCAGTAGGTCGATATGAGATAAAACATTGAGCTGAACTATAACGCTTAAGCGGCAACGTTCAATCCGGCGCCAATGGGGAGATTTACGGCTCGGGGCGGCGACCAAATGTTGGTGGATCCGGTTACAGCATGGTCAAATAGCCGGCCTGATGCTGCAATGCGCAATTTCTTTTTGCAGTGTGTCAAAAAAAGCTTGAAACATTCGTCGTGGTCTGGAACTTTGAATATTAGGATCTAGTTACGCAACGGGCTTTACCCTGACTGGAGATCGGCGATGACGGAAACTCGGGACGAGTGGATCAGAAAGCGCGCCTATGCGCTTTGGGAAGAGGAAGGGCACCCCGCGGGGCGAGAAGTCGCTCATTGGGAACAGGCCCGGTCAGAGCGGCTTTCGCTCGAAGGATCGGCGGCTTCGGTCGACGGCAAGGAGGTCAAGACGCGCAAGCGCACGGTCTCCCCCCCAAAAACGGCTCCAGCCACCCGCAGTGTCACAAAGCCCGCGACAACGAAAAAGGCTGCCAACGGTAAATCGGCCTAACCCTTTGACTTCAGATAGAGAAGGCGTCATGCGTGACGCCTTCGTCACATGATTGCATTGCTTCTGCTCTATTGATTTTTCGGGGAGGCGCGCGCAGCGCCTTTTGAGGGAAAGACCACAGATGAGTGCGTACTGTTCCGACCTCGCAAAAAATCTGCTGAGGCAGCCTTCCGCGATGGAACCAAAATCCAGTTCCGCTGTTCATAGCGGCAACTGGAGTATTCGCCATGAGCAGAAGCTATTTCGACGTTATCCTCCTTTCCCTCGCCGTAGCGAGTTGCTACCTCCTCGTGGCGCCCATGTGAGGCCGAGATGACCGCACTCATCGTGGCAACTATCGCCTATCTCGCGTTGGCTCTTGTCCTTGTTTATGCGATCGACAACATGGTCGCGCTGTTCTTCCCCGCGACGCGTTCCGCTCCATTCGGGCTCATCACCCTCAGCAAGATGATCGCTGTTTCCCGCAAATATTATCGCAAGTAGCCTGCTACCCCGGGAAGGGGCGTCGGTTTGACGACCCCAGCAAATGACTGGAACTTTTCGTGTGCCAGCAAGTTGCCTGTTCGTTCAAGACATGGAGGCAATCATGCCACAAGGCGACAAATCCGCTTACACGGACAAGCAAAAGCGCAAGGCCGAGCATATCGAGGAAGGCTACGAGGACCGCGGCGTCTCCACCAAGGAAGCCGAACGTCGGGCCTGGGCGACTGTTAACAAGGAAAGCGGTGGCGGCAACAAATCGGGATCCGGTCGCGGCAAGAAGGATACCCACGAGTCATCCGAGAAGGGTGGACGCAAGGGGGGCGCCGCCTCCGCATCGCGGTCGGCAGCTGAGCGCTCCGCATCCGCGAAAAAGGCAGCCGCAACGCGCAAGCGCAACGAGCACCATTCGCATCACTGATTGATCCAGACTGGAATGGCTACCGGGAGGGGATCGATGGCCTATGAACTTTACTACTGGGACGGAATTCAAGGACGGGGCGAGTTCGTTCGCCTGGCGCTGGAAGAAGCCGGCGTCGATTATGTCGATGTTGCACGCCAGTCCGGCCGGGGCATGGGCACAGGCGCCATGCTGGAACTGATGAAGAGCAAGAGCGAGCCGCACATTCCGTTCGCGCCCCCGTTCCTAAGGGATGGCGACCTGATCGTCTCGCATGTCGCCAACATTCTCTTCTATCTCGGCCCGAAGCTTGGCCTTGTCCCTGACAATGAAACGTTGCGTTACATTGTGAACGGCCTGCAGCTCACGATCACCGATCTCGTGGCGGAAGTGCATGATACCCACCACCCGATCGCGACCTCACTCTATTATGAAGATCAGAAGGATGCGGCAAAAGCCCGCACGAAAGCCTTCATCGGCGAACGGATTCCAAAGTTCCTCGGGTATTTCGAACAGGTGCTGCAACAGAATCCCGGGGGATCGCGCTACATTGTTGGCGATGCATTGAGTTATGTCGACCTGTCTCTGTTCCAGGTGATCGAGGGTCTTCGCTATGCCTTCCCAAAGGCGATGAAGGCTCAAGACGGTGACTATCCCGGCCTGATTGCCTTGCACGACGCCGTCGCCGTCCGCCCCAAGATTGCCGCCTACCTGGGCTCAAAGCGAAGGCTTGCCTTCAATGAGGATGGGATCTTCCGGCACTACCCTGAGCTCGACACGACACCGTAACAGGATCGGCATTGCTCCGGTCAGCCTCCGGCTGTTAAGCTCGTCCCCACTCGCCAAATCAATCCCTTCATGTTCGGAGGCTATCGCTGCCATGGCAAACCTTGCTCAATTGCTTGCATCCATCAAGATCCCGGACCTCGCCGGCAGGGCCGTGCTGATCACCGGTGCGTCGACCGGCATAGGTGCTGCGCTTTCGCGCGCCTTTGCCGCCCAGGAGATGAAGGTTGGCATTCATTACAACGCAAGCCGGGAACCGGCCGAAGCGCTCGCGGAGGAAATCCGGGCGACTGGCGGCACGGTGCACCTCGTGCACGGCGACGTGTCGAAAGAGGGCGAAACGGAGCGCGTTGTCGAGGAGACCGCGAGGACCTTCGGCCATCTCGATGGGCTGGTGAACAATGCCGGCGGTATGCTCGGCCGCAAACCAACCTCCGAGTATACCGACGAACACTATGAGAAAGTCATGGATCTGAATGCCCGTTCGGTTCTCGCCGCGACACGCGCGGCCCACCCGTGGCTGAAGAAGCAGGGTGGCTTCATTATCAACACGACTTCGATCGCGGCACGCAACGGCGGTGGCAATGGCGCGGTGCTCTATGCCGCATCAAAGGGCTTCGTTTCGACCATTACCCGCGGACAGGCCAAGGAATTCGTCCCGGATCGCATTCGCGTCAATGCCGTCGCTCCTGGGGTTATCGCTACCCCCTTTCACGAGCGATACACCAATGACGAACAGATGGAGTTGCAGCGGAAGTCGATACCGATGGGCTTCGTTGGGGCGCCGGAGGACTGCGTCGGCGCTTACCTCTTCCTCGCATCGCCAACACTGTCAGGCTACGTGACGGGCCAGATCATCGAGGTCAACGGTGGCCAGCTGATGCCTTGATGCGGCACTGAGGATTTGGTGACCGGCGCCTGTTCGACGCCGGTTCCCGGTTTCGATGGGCTTAGACGCGCTCGAGAGCGATCGCAATGCCTTGGCCGACGCCGATGCACATTGTGGACAGCGAGTAGCGTCCGCCGGTTTCCTTGAGTTCCAGCGCGGCAGTGCCGGTAATGCGCGCACCGGTCATGCCGAGCGGATGGCCGAGAGCGATCGCCCCGCCATTGCGGTTCACACGAGGATCATCATCGGCAATCCCCAGTTCCCGGAGCACGGCAAGGCCTTGCGACGCGAAGGCTTCGTTGAGTTCGATGACGTCGAACTGGTCCTGCTTCATGTGAAGACGGGCCATCAACTTCTGGGATGCAGGCACAGGACCAATGCCCATGATGCGCGGTGGGACGCCGGCGGCGGCTCCCCCGAGAATTCGTGCGATCGGTCTCAGTCCGTATCTTTTCGCGGCAGCCTCGCTGGCGATCAAGAGAGCGGCGGCGCCGTCATTAACGCCGGAGCTGTTTCCTGCAGTGACCGTTCCGCCTTCCTTTCTGAAGGGCGTGGAGAGTTTCGCGAGTGCCTCCATCGTGGTTGCCCGCGGATGCTCGTCCTTGCCGACGACAATGGGATCGCCCTTGCGCTGCGGGATGGTCAAGGAGGTGATTTCTGTTGCGAGCCGACCGCTGGCCTGTGCGGCGGCGGCCTTGGCCTGGCTGCGGACAGCGAAGGTGTCCTGGTCTTCGCGCGAGACTTTGTAGTCGGCAGCGACATTCTCGCCGGTCTCCGGCATGGAATCGACGCCATATTGCTGTTTCATCAGCGGATTGACGAAACGCCAGCCAATCGTCGTGTCATAGATCTCGGCGTTGCGTGAGAAAGCCGTCTCAGCCTTCGGCATGACGAACGGCGCGCGCGACATGCTTTCGACGCCTCCAGCAATCATGAGGTCTGCCTCGCCGGCGCGGATCGCCCGGGCGGCGGCGATTACAGCGTCCATGCCCGAGCCGCAGAGCCGGTTGATGGTGGTCCCTGACACGGACATGGGAAGGCCTGAGAGCAATATCGACATGCGGGCGACATTGCGGTTGTCCTCACCCGCCTGGTTGGCACACCCGAAAATCACGTCGTCAACCGCTTCCCAGTCGACGTCCCGGTTGCGCTCGGTGAGTGCCTTCAGTGGCGCCGCCCCGAGATCGTCGGCGCGAACCGATGACAGGGAGCCGCCGAAGCGGCCGATTGGCGTCCTGATGTAGTCACAAATGAAAGCGTCAGCCATTTATGCGGCCTCCTTGTTGCCCTGGTGGGCCTTCTTGGTACGTGTATTGATGTCGCGGAGCGTTGCGAGTTCCGTCTCTGTCGGCACAGGCGTTTCGATTACCTGATCTGCGAAGCGGATTGCCCAGCCGCAATTGTCGGTGATCTGTTCGCGAGTGACGCCGTGATGGATAGAGACGACGGTGAGCTCCCTCGTCACCGGATCCGGCTCGAGGATGCAGAGATCGGTAATGACCCGGGTCGGTCCTTTTGTCTTCATCCCCAGACGCTCGCGGTGATTGCCGCCCTCGCCATGGCCCATGGAGGTGATGAAGGGGAGCTTCTCGACGAAACCACGCTTGGAAAGCGCCATGGTGATGAATATCTGCCCGCAATTGCTGGCAATTTCGGGTGCGCCACCGCCGCCTGGCAACCGGACCTTCGGATGATCGTAGGGACCGACAACAGTGGTGTTCAGATTGGCGAACCTGTCGATCTGCGCGCCGCCGAGAAAGCCTGTCGTGATGCGGCCGCCCTGCAGCCAGTAGCGAAACATCTCCGGCACGGAGACGGTAAACAGCGCGGTGTCGCAGAGCTCGCCATCGCCGATCGAAAGCGGCAAAACGTCGGGCTTGGTGCCAACCGTGCCGCTCTCGTAGATCAAGGTGATGTCAGGGGCATGCGTCAGGCGGGCGACATTGCAGGCGGCGGACGGCGCGCCGATGCCTACAAAGCATACGTCGTCGTTTGTGAGCGCGCGGGCTGCGGCAATGGTCATCATCTCAGTGGGGGTAAAGTCACTCATCCCGGGTCTCCTTACGCAACCTTCGTCGCATGCTTGGCAAAATCGTCAGGACTTGCCCGCAGGACATTTTCATCAATCCATGTCAGGAAGGCATCGCGTTCACGCGCGATCGCGTCCCATGCGATGTAGAAAGCATTCGAGCGGGCGTAGTAGCCTTGCGCATAGGACGGAAATGCTCCCCCCGGCACATGGGCAACTGACGTGACAGCCCAGCTAGGCAGCACGACGGAGTTCGGCGACGGCGGGTCGAGCTCGTCGACGATTTCCTCGACCGTCACGATCGAGCGTCGGGCGGCAAGGACTGCTTCCTTCTGGACGCCGACGATGCCTTCCAGGAGGACATTGCCCTTACGATCGGCGCGAAGCGCATGGATGATCGTGACATCGGGCCGAATGGCTGGAACGGCGGCAAGCACCTCGCCCGTGAAGGGGCATGTCACGGACCTGATGTTGGGATTGACTTTCGGAAGATCGGCGCCGAGGTAGCCACGGAACGTCGCAAACGGAAGGTTTGCGGCACCAGCCTCATAGGCGTTGGCCATCGCGGCATGACTATGCTCTTCGATTTCAAGCGGCCGGGGCCACTGGTTCTCCACCGCATCGCGAAAGCGGTGCAGGGAGCCGACGCCGGGGTTGCCGCCCCAGGAAAATTTCATGCCGCGCGCAGCACCTACACCGATTAGCTGGTCATAAATGATATCGGGTGTCATCCGGATCAGGAAGAGATCCTTCTTGCCCTGACGGATTACTTCGTGGCCGGCCGCGTAGGGAATAAGGTGGGTGAAGCCCTCCATGGCGACGGTGTCGCCATCCCTGACATTGTCGGCGACAGCTTCCTTCAACGATACGATCTTCGCCATATGGCCTCCCGCAGTGAGCTCTTGAATGCGGGTCAATAAGCGCCCTGCGACGGCAACCGTCAAATGTTTTTGTGCGCTATTTGACATTTGTTCGTATATCGCACAAATTGAAGTGAACGGAGGACGCCATGAGAGAGACCGACTTTGTCAGCGGGTTCGCACGGGGACTAAAGGTGATCGAGGCCTTTGAGGAGACGCGCCAGCGCCTGTCGATTGCGGAGGCCTCAAAGCTGACCGGGTTCGACCGCGCCACGGTGAGGCGGTCATTGCTGACGCTCGCCCAACTCGGCTATGCGGACTATGACGGCAAGTTCTTTGCTCTGACGCCAAAGATATTGAGGCTCGGGCATGCGTATCTTTCGGCGACTCCCTTGCCCGTTCTGATCCAGCCGCATCTTGACCAATTGTCCGAAAAGGCAGGCCAGAGCGCCTCTGCATCCGTCCTCGAAAATACCGAGGTTGTCTATATCGCGCGCGCTTCCCAGCGTCGTGTCATGTCGATCAACCTGACCCCCGGCAGCCGCCTGCCCGCCTACTGTGCGTCGATGGGCCGGGTCCTGCTTGCGGCACTGCCGGAGACGGAGGCAAGGGCAATCCTTTCCCGCACCGAGCTCAAGGCGAATACGAAGAATACCAAGACCGATATCGAGGAGTTGGTTGCCGAGTTCCGGCGCGTACGCGAACAGGGCTACGCCGTGATCGACCAGGAGCTGGAGATCGGACTTTGCTCGATTGCGGTGCCTGTCGAGAATAACGGGGGCCAGACCGTCGCCGCCATCAATATCGGAGCTCCGGCCGCCCACGTGCCGGCCGCCGACATGCCGGCACTGTATCTGCCGCTGCTGAAGGAGACCCAACAGGCGCTGCGCCTGGTGCTGCGCTAGACCCCGAGCCTTGCGCGTTCCGCTATGCGCCAGGCGCGCGGGGTCCTGCCGGTCTCCTTCAGAAAGAACCGCGAGAAATAGGCAGGATCGGAGAAGCCAAGCCGATAGGCGATCTCCTGCACGTTGCCCGAGGTGAAGACGAGTTCGCGCTTCGCCTCATCGAGAAGCTTGCGCGCGATCAGTTCGTGAGGGCCAAGGCCGGTCGCAGCGCGCACGATGCGGTTCAGGTGCGTCGGCGAAATTCCGATTGCCCTGGCATAGAAGGCAGCCGGTTCATGCGATCGAAAATGCCGGTGGATGAGGTCTTGAAGCGCCTCGATACGTCGCTCGTTCTCGCTGGCAGCAGTATCGTCTTCCCGGACTTTGGAAGAAAGTCGTGCCGTCAGAAGCAGGGCCGATGTCAGATAGGATTCCAGGAGATCGTTGCGCCCGGCCCGCCGATGCGGGAATTCATGCCCGAGCCGCATCAGGCAGGCGGCGATATGCCCGGCATCCTCGTCATCCGGATCAAGCGAAGTCAGATGCGGCAATGCCATCCATGCACCGAGCCGGCTGCGGTCGCCCGGGATCGCCTTCAGATGCGAGTTCAAAACCGTGATGACGAAACCGTCGATATCCCTTGAGAACCGGAAGCCATGATCGACGCCAGGGGGAACCGTGATGACCGATCGCGGCCTGATCGGGTGCCAGAGGCTCTGGAACATCGCTTCTCCCGTACCGCCGGCAATGTACAGGATCTGAAAGAAACTGTCGTGGCGATGCGGTCGAATTTCAAAGTGATGCAGACTGCTGCGAGAGACGATGGTCTCGCAATGCAGCCAGAAATCCGGCTTTCCGGCGGCCATTTCGCCGTACAGCTCATATGTCGGAATATTCCGCACCATCCCGGCCGCCTCCCTCAGCATGTTCGAACTGTGCAATCTGATGATGGAATTGTCCATTGCTGACCGCGCCTTGCATCGTCAAAATTTGACCAAAGGCAAGTGCGGGAGGAGAGCATGCGCACGAAGGTCGCCATCATCGGCTCGGGCCCGTCTGGCCTTCTTCTCGGGCAGCTTTTGACCGAGGCCGGCATCGACAACGTCATCGTGGACCGCGTCGGAAAAGACTACATTCTGGGCCGCGTTCGCGCCGGGGTATTGGAAGAAGGAACCGTCGGCCTGATCGACCAGGCGAAGGCCGGCGCCCGCATCCACGCTGAAGGCCTTCCGCATGAAGGATTCTCCCTTGCCTTCGACGGACGCGATCACCGCATCGATCTATCTGCCCTGACCGGCGGCAAGAAGGTCATGGTCTACGGTCAGACCGAACTGACCCGCGACCTGATGGAGCGACGCGAGGCAAGTGGGGCTGTGACAATCTACGAGACAGCGAATGTCCTCCTGCATGATTTCGATGGCGCCAGCCCTTACCTGACCTACGAGAAGGACGGCAGTTCTCATCGGATCGACTGCGATTTCATCGCCGGCTGCGATGGCTTCCACGGCGTCAGCCGCAAGGCGGCGCCGGAGCGATCGCTGCGCACGGTCGAGAAGGTCTATCCCTTCGGCTGGCTTGGAATACTGGCCGAGGTTGCCCCCGTCAGCCACGAACTGATCTACGCCAACCATGCCAGAGGCTTTGCGCTTTGTTCGATGCGCTCAACGCACCGCAGCCGCTATTACATCCAGTGTGCGCTGACCGAGAGGATTGAAGACTGGAGCGATGACAGGTTCTGGGACGAGCTTCGTCGTCGGCTCCCAGTACACCATGCAGAGGCACTTCAGACGGCGCCCTCATTCGAAAAGTCGATCGCGCCGCTGCGTTCCTTCGTTGCCGAGCCGATGCGTTTCGGCCGAATGTTCCTGGTCGGCGATGCCGCCCACATCGTTCCGCCGACCGGTGCAAAAGGTCTCAATCTCGCCGCGAGCGACGTGCATTATCTCTTCTCGGGCCTCCTCGAACACTACCAGGATCGTTCGAACGCAGGCATCGACGCCTATTCCCAGCGAGCGCTTGCTCGGGTGTGGAAGGCGGTACGGTTCTCCTGGTGGATGACAACAATGATGCACCGGTTTCCCGACGCCGGTAACTTCGACCAAAGGATTCAGGAAGCCGAACTCGACTATCTGACGCATTCGAGAGCAGCAGCGACTGCGCTTGCGGAAAACTACGTCGGCCTTCCCTACTAGATCCCTTCCGACATCCACGGAAGGGTGCATGGAGAGCGGCGGTGGTAAATGCGTCCCACCGCTGCTCGCCCCGGTAACAGGGCCAGATGCGCGACTGAATGAGCGGTCGGCGATGCCCTGCACTGCGCAGTTGCTTTAGGAAAACAAAATTTCAACCAGGATCAACTGAGTGCCGTTTGGGAAGCGTCTCTCTTTCCCGTCGCGGGTCCTTAGCCATTGGAGTCGGTGTTCCACGGGCTGTGCCGATAGTACGACAGCGGGATCGGTCTTATTGCATTGAAAGCGGAACGAGTGCTGCCCCGGCCTGGATCATGCCAAGGATGTCATCAGCCTTCTTCTGCGCAAACAGCAGTTTATCCATCGCAGCGTCTGAGCGCGAATGGTGTTCAGTTCTGAAGATGAACTTCATTCGGATCCGAGATCATACCTTGCGGAACTCAAGTTCGTAGACAACTTCCTCGCCAGTCTTCGGATCGACCCCGGGGGCGCCGCTGATCTTCAGCCTGTTGCCGTCGATGGAAAACGGACGGATCAGGTCGCTAACGCCCCAGGCGGGGTTCCAGCTTGCATCGACATGGTGCACGACGCGTCCGTTCTCGAAGGTGTAGGTGCCGGCGTAGGCGAGCATGGAATCGAACAGCGCAACCTTTTCCGCGTCAGTAGGCACCTCTCCCTTGATCGCCGGCCGCTCGCGGCTAACCACGACAGCCATCACCCTCCCATCCGGATGGTAGGAGAGATAGCCGACCGGATCCGGTCCCATCGCATTCGTGACCATTCCAGTCGCGACGGCCCGACGCGTCCAGGAAATCATTCGCCATGTCCCATGTAATGCGGCTGCACTTCCCATCGTCTGGCTCCCCGGCGCAGTTGCACGCGTGTCACGATAACACGCGGTCATTCCAGGGAATAGGCCGGCTAGGCTGCGGTTGCCTCGGTTGCCGCTTCACGGATGGTATGCATCAGGATCGACAGCGGCAGTGAGGGGATTTCATCGGTACGCATTGTCAGTCCGACCGGCCCTTGCGTCTCGCTCGTATCGATCGGCAGGACCGAAAGCAGGCCATCGGCAATGTCGGTGGCAACGACGCCCGTCGAAATGATCCAGATGGCATCGCTCGTGCGCACGAAGGCGCGCCCGAAGGAATCCGAAACCGTTTCGATCTGGTTCGGCAGGCTGGCGACTCCGTTGGCGATCAGGAAGCTTTCGACGAAGGGGCGGATGATTGATGCCCGCGTCGGCATCAGCACCGTGTACTCGCTGAGGCTCGAAAACAGCGATTGTCTGGTCTTCAGCAGCGGATGACCCGCCCGAACGGCGAATACCACCTTTTCCGAATAGAGATGCTCGAAGGAAAACCCGGCCATTTTCTCGGCCCCGGCAAGCCGGCCGACGACAAGGTCAAGGTCGCCCACGCGCAGCTGCTCGAGAAGAACCGCATTCTCGCCCGTGACGATCTTGATGCGGCTCCAGGTGTTTTCCTTGAGAAACAGCTCCATCGCTCGCGGCATGATGCGCGTCGACACTGTTGGCAGTGCCCCAATGCGGATTGGCGGCGCTTCCCCGAAGCGTTCCTGACTGACCGAATCGAGACCCTGGCGAAGCGCGGTCAGTGCTGCGCCCGCATGCCTGAGAAACACATCGCCGTAACGGGTGATCCTGATGCCGCGACCATCGCGCTCGAAAACGGCAACGCCCAGCACCTCTTCCAGTTCGCGGATCGTCTTCGTCACAGCGGGTTGGCTGACATTCAGGAGATCAGCCGCCTTCATGACGCTTTTCTGGCGCGCGACCTCGACAAATGTCTGCAGATGACGAAACTTGACCCGGTTGTCGATCATGGTTCTCATAACTTGTGGGTTATCGGAATGCCATGAAATATCATTTTACCTAACCAGATTAAACATCCAATTTGATCCCGGGCCCGCGCAGATCCTCCATCAAGTCGACCCGCGGCTTGCCCGGGATTGCCGTAGGGAGGAGAAAGCCGTGCAGTTTGCCCGCATCAACGACATCGCGATCCACTACCAGCTGATCGGCGGCCCCGCCGACAAGCCGGTCATCGTCTTTTCCAATTCGCTCGGCACCGATTTCCGCATCTGGCGGGATGTGATCGTGCGCCTGGCCGGTGACTACGGGATCATTGTCTACGACAAGCGTGGGCACGGACTTTCTGACGTTGGCCAGGTTCCCTATTCGATCGAAGACCATGCCTCTGACCTTGCTGGCCTGCTCGAGCTTCTATCGGTCAGGAAGGCGATCATCTGCGGACTTTCCGTCGGCGGACTGATCGCGCAGGCGCTCTACAGCACGCGGCCGGACCTCGTGCAGGGACTGATCCTTTGCGATACCGCGCACAAGATCGGCACGGCCGAGAGCTGGAACGCAAGGATTGCGACGGTCAAAAGCAAGGGCATCGAAAGCATCGTCGACGGCGTCATGAAGCTCTGGTTCACCCCGGCCTTCAGGCGGCCGGAGAACACCGCCTACCGCGGCTACCACAACATGCTCGTTCGCCAGCCCGTCGAGGGATACATCGCCACCTGCGAGGCCATCCGCGATGCCGACTACACCGATGCTGCGGCAAAGATCACGGTGCCGACGCTCTGTGTCGTCGGGGAAGAGGACGGGTCAACTCCGCCTGATCTGGTGAAGTCGACTGCAAAACTCATTCCTGGCGCGCGCTTCGAGGTCATTCACGACGCCGGTCATATCCCCTGTGTAGAGCAGCCCGAGGCCCTGGCGGTCTTGATCCGGGCATTCATCGATAGCGCATTGCATGGAGAAACGAGCCCATGAACGAACCCCACCAGCCCTCAGAACGGTTTGAGCAGGGGATGGCCACGCGCCGCGCCGTCCTCGGTGATGCCCATGTCGACCGGGCCGAGGCAAACGCTACTCCATTCGACAAGCCGTTCCAGGACCTGATCACGGAAGCTGCCTGGGGACATGTCTGGTCGCGCACGACCTTGTCGCGTCGCGAGCGGTCGATCGTCACCATCGCTCTGCTTGCAGCACTCGGTCAGGACGACGAGGTGGCGATGCATGTGCGTGCCACCGAAAACACCGGCGCATCGCGCGACGATATTTGCGAGGCGCTGCTGCATGTGGCGATCTACGCCGGTGTCCCGGCCGCCAATCACGCGATCAAGATTGCCAAGCACGTGTTCGAACAGATGGACGCCGGAACGGCAGTCCGAAAGGCTTAAGGGATGTCCGACCTCACCAATCGCAAGCCGGAAACAGGCGCCTTCTTTGCCCGTGACCGGGCTTGGCATGCACCAGCCCTCACGCCGGGCTACAAGACCTCCGTCCTGCGCTCGCCGCAGCGCGCGCTCCTGTCGCTCGAAGGAACGATCTCCGAGATAACTGGCCCGGTCTTCGGGCAATCGATGATCGGCGAGCTCGACAACGATCTGATCCACAACTATGCCCGGCCGGGTGAAAGTGCGATCGGCGAGCGTATCGTCGTCCACGGCCGTGTCCTCGATGAGCGCGCGCGCCCGGTACCGGGTGCCCTCGTCGAGTTCTGGCAGGCCAACGCCGGCGGCCGTTACCGACACAAGAAGGAAACCTACCTTGCCGCGATCGACCCGAACTTTGGCGGTTGCGGGCGCTGTGTAACGGACGACGAGGGGCGCTATGCCTTCAGGACCGTTCGCCCCGGCGCCTATCCGTGGCCGAATGGGGTCAATGACTGGCGGCCGGCCCATATCCATTTCTCGATCTTCGGCCACGGCTTTGCCCAGCGCCTGATCACCCAGATGTATTTCGAGGGGGATCCGATGATCTGGAAATGTCCGATCGTGGGCACCATCCCCGACAAGCGCGCCATCGAGCAGTTGATTGCGCCGCTCGACTGGGGCAACACGATCCCGATGGACGCTCGCGCCTACAAGTTCGACATCGTGCTGCGCGGACGCCGCTCGACGATGTTCGAAAACCGCCCGGAGGGAAACTGATGGTACAGGAACTCGGCTACCTCAAGGAAACGCCGTCGCAGACGGCGGGCCCTTACGTTCACATCGGGCTCACCCCCAACTTCTGTGCGATCGAAGGGGTCTACGACACCGACCTCGGCACGGTCATGGTCAACGACAAGACGCTCGGCGAGCGCATCACGGTGACAGGCCGCGTGTTCGACGGTGCGGGCGCGCTGGTGCGCGATGCCGTCATCGAAATCTGGCAGGCCGACAGCGCCGGCCTCTACAACAGCCCCTCGGAAATGCGCGGCACTGCCGATCCGAACTTTACCGGTTGGGGCCGGTGCGCAACCCGCGCGGAGGATGGCGTCTTCACCTTCGAAACCGTCAAGCCAGGTGTCGTCCCGTTCAAGGACGGACGAAAGATGGCACCGCACCTAACCGTCTGGATTGTCGCTCGCGGCATCAACATCGGCCTGCACACGCGCATGTATTTTCCCGAGGAGGTCGAGGCGAACCAGGCAGACCCGCTGCTCTTGCGCATCGAGCACCGGGACCGTGTCGATACACTGATCGCGACGAGGGAGGGGTCGACATTGACCTTCGATATCCGTCTCCAGGGCGAGCGGGAGACCGTGTTCCTCGATATTTGAGGAAGGGAACCACAGATGACCGTCTCAGCCTTTGACCACCCTTTACTGTCCGGGCTTCTCGGCGACGAAGAAATTGGCCACTATTTTTCGGTAGAGACCGATATCAGCACCATGCTTGCCTTCGAGGCTGCATTGGCAAAGGCCGAAGCGGCCGAGGGCCTCATTCCGCATGAAGCTGCCCACCACATCGGCGACGCCTGCAAGACCTTCAGGCCGGATTTTCTGGAGCTGAGGGTCGCGACAGCCCGCGACGGCGTGGTCGTTGCCGATCTCGTCAAACAGCTCCGGAAGGTCGTTGGCGATCCCTATTCCGAGTTCGTGCATCTCGGCGCCACCAGCCAGGACGTCATCGACACCAGCCTCATGGTCCGCCTGAAGGCTGTCGCCTTCCTGCTATCCAACCGGCTCTCTGACCTGTCGACCGCGTTTGACAATCTCGACAGGTCCTTTGGACACAATCCGCTGATGGGGCGGACGCGCATGCAGGCGGCGATAAAGATTATCGTTTCGGATCGCATTTGCGCCTGGCGGGCACCCATCGACTGCTATCGCGACAGGTTGACCGAGCAGCGTCTGCCCTTGCAGTTCGGGGGTGCCGCGGGCACGCTGGACAGGCTGGATGACAGGGCAGATGCGATCCGCGCGACCCTTGCCAGGGAAATCGGCCTTTCCGACATCCCGCAATGGCAAAGCCAGCGCGCTGTCATTGCCGACTATGCGGGTCTGCTGTCGCTGATCTCGGGCAGCCTCGGTAAGTTCGGCCAGGATGTCGCGCTGCTTGCGCAGGCGGGCGACGAGATCGAGCTTTCGGGCGGAGGCGGCTCCTCCGCCATGGCGCACAAGCAGAACCCGGTGGCTGCGGAAGCATTGGTGGCGCTTGCGCGGTTCAATGCAACCCTGCTGTCTGGATGCCACCAGTCGCTGGTGCACGAACAGGAGCGCTCGGGTGCTGCCTGGATGCTGGAATGGTTGATCCTGCCGCAAATGGTTATGGCATCGGCCGCATCCCTTCGGCTCGGCCTTCAACTGGCAGGAACTATCGAAAGGATCGGCGCGAAACCATAACCCCTGAACTATGATTTGCGGCTTTTATTTCATTTTACATCACCGTTTTGGGTGAGACACTATCGCCACGGTTTTGGCTCTTTGCTAATCCGGCGTGGGAGTGCGCCATCGTTATTGGGAGGATTTTATGAAACGGTTTGTCCTGGCTGCCGTCGCGGCGATTGTCATGAGCACGGGGGCCTATGCAGAGACCATCAAGGTTGGCGTGGTCGGTCCGTTCTCGGGTCCGTTTGCCCTGCAGGGTAAGAATTTCAAGGCCGGCATTGACGCCTATATGGCGATCAACGGCGCCAAGGTCGCAGACAACACCGTCGAGGTGATCTATCGCGACCTGCCGGCCGCCGATCCCGCGCAGTCGAAGGCCCTGGCGCAGGAACTGGTGGTCAAGGAGAAGGTGCAGTACCTCGCTGGCTTCTATTTCACGCCCGACGCCATGGCCGTGGCACCGATCCTGAAGCAGGCGAACACGCCGCTCGTGATCATGAATGCGGCAACATCGGCCATCGTCACGAAGAGCCCACTGGTGGTGCGCACGTCGTTCACCACGTGGCAGACCTCGACACCGATCGCCAAGGTTGCCCATGACGACGGCGTCAGCAAAGTTATTTCGGTGGTCAGCGATTATGGTCCGGGCGTCGATGCCGAGAACGCCTTCAAGGCTGCCTTCGAGAAGGAAGGCGGCAAGGTCGTCGAGGCGATCCGCATGCCGCTCTCGACCAATGATTTCAGTCCTATCATGCAGCGGATCAAGGACTCGGGCGCCCAAGGGGTGTTTGCGTTCCTGCCCTCAGGCCCGACTACGCTCGGCTTCGTCAAGGCCTACAACGAGAACGGCCTCAAGGCTGCCGGCATCAAGTTCTTTGCTCCTGGCGACCTGACGCAGGAATCCGACCTTCCGGCCCTCGGCGATGCCGCTCTCGGCATCAAGACGACCTTCCATTATGCCGTCTCGCACGACTCGCCCGAGAACAAGGCCTTCGTCGAGGCTGCGGCAAAGGCGATCGGCAACAAGGCGGAACTCTCCTTTCCAGCCGTCGGTGCTTATGACGGCATGAATGTCATCTACAAGATGATCGAGGCAACCGGCGGCAAGCAGGATGCGGCCAAGGCCGTCGAAGCGGTCAAAGGCCTGACCTGGGTCAGCCCGCGCGGTCCGGTAACGATCGATCCCGAGAGCCGCCATATCACACAGAACATCTACCTGCGCGAGGTGACGAAGGCCGACGATGGCACCTATTACAACAAGGAGATCCAGACGTTCGAAAAGCAGGGCGACCCTGGCCTTGCGGCCGCCAAGTAAAGGCCTTTGATCCTGCGGCCGGAGAGGAAAGTCTGCAGCGCAAAAGCTGCAGGCGGGCTTGCCTGCCGCGCCCAAACAGCATCGGGATAGCCTCATGCAAACTGTCTTCAGCATAGCCGTCGATGCGCTCGCCTATGGCATGGTACTGTTCGTCATCTCGATCGGTCTGTCGGTGACGATGGGGTTGATGCGGGTCGTCAATCTCGCGCACGGCGCATTCGCCATGATCGGCGGCTACATTGCCTCCTATGCTGCGCGCGACCTCGGGCTTGGCTACGGCATCGCTGTCCTTCTGGCGGTTGTCGGCACCGTCATTATCGCGGTTCCTATCGAACGCTTTCTGTACCGGCGCATCTACGGAGCGCCTGAGCTGACGCAGGTGCTGATGACCATCGGCATCACCTTCTGCATCATAGGCATTGCCAACTATGTGTTCGGCCCGACGCTGAAGACGATCCCCCTGCCGCAAGATCTTCAGGGCTCGGCCGATCTCGGGTTCCGGACAATTCCCGTTCACCGACTCTTCGCGATTTTCTGCGGGCTCGCTGTCGCCGCCGGTCTCTGGTATGCGATTGAAAGAACCAGCTTCGGGGTCAAGCTGCGCGCCTCCGTCGACAATGCCGCCATGGCGGCTGCACTCGGGGTGCGCACCGAAATCATCTATGCCTTAAGTTTTGCCGTTGCCGTCGGCCTTGCCGCCTTCGGCGGCGTGGTCGGCGCGGAACTGCTGCCCGTCGAACCCTACTATGCCCTGAGGTACATGGTGACCTTCCTTGTCGTCGTCTCGGTCGGCGGCGCGGGCTCGATCCCCGGCGCACTCATTGCCTGCCTGCTTCTCGGTGCTGTCGACACGACCGGGCGTTACCTCATGCCGGAATTCGGCGAATTCTTCTTCTACCTCGCGGTCATCGCCATCATCTGCATCTTTCCGCGTGGCCTTGCGGGGAGGATGAAATAGATTGGCTGCCGTCATGAACACCGAAAGAGCCCTGCTTGCTCAAGCCCGCCCGCGCCGTCAGGCGGGACGGGATCTGGCGGGCGTTGCCGTCATTACCATTGCTGCCGTCATCGGCTACCTGCTTTTCCCAGACAATCTGGCCCTGCTCACCCGCATCGTCGCAGTCGCCCTGCTTGTCCTGTCGCTTGACCTCGTCACCGGCTATTGTGGCATCGCGACGCTCGGCCATGCAGCCCTCTTCGGATCGGGCGCATATGCGGCCGGCATCCTGTCGGCGCACTACGGCATCAATGATCCCCTGCTGATGACGCTGGCAGGCGTCCTCGGCGGCGCGCTCGCCGGGCTCGTCAGCGGCGTGGTCATCCTGCGTGGCCATGGCCTTCCCCAACTGGTGCTGTCTATCGCCCTCATCCATCTCTTCCACGAATTCGCCAACAAGACATCAAGCTGGACCGGCGGCAGTGATGGCCTGTCCGGCATTTCCGCTGACCCGATCTTCGGTACGTTCGAATTCGATCTCTACGGCCACACCGCCTATGTTTTCGCGATCGTCCTGCTTGTTCTCGTCTTCGTGCTTCTGCGCCTTCTCGTACGCTCGCCCTTCGGCATGTTGTGTCGCGGGATCAAGGAGGATCCGGTGCGCATCCGCGCCATGGGTGCCTCGCCGAAGGCAGCGCTGTTGAAGATGTACGTCGTCTCCGGCGCCGTTGCGGGCGTCGGAGGGGCATTGAACGCCATCACCACGCAGGTGGTTGGTCTGGACAGTCTCTCCTTCACGCTGTCGGCCGAATCGCTGGTCATGCTTGTCCTCGGTGGAACGGGCTCGCTGTTCGGCGCGCTTTCGGGAACCGTCATCTTCATGCTGTTTGAGGACTATGTCTCGGCGGCAAACCCGTTTCACTGGCTGACCATGGTGGGCGTGCTTTTGATCGCGGTGGTCCTGTTTGCGCCGAAGGGGCTTTACGGTTCCGTTGCAGCCCTGCTCGGCCGCAGAAGGGAGGCGGGAGAATGAGCGCCGTCTTCGAAGTCATCAACCTCAGGAAGTCCTTCGGCGGGCTTGCTGTGACGAACGACGTCTCCCTGTCGATGGAGCCAGGCGACCGGGTGGCGCTGATCGGACCAAACGGCGCGGGAAAGACCACTTTCGTCAATCTGGTGACGGGCAATCTGAAGCCCGATTCCGGAGATGTCCGGCTTGCTGGCGAAATCGTCACCAGGGTTGGCGCCAACGGCCGCGTCCAGCGTGGCCTGGTTAGATCCTTCCAGGTCACCCGGCTGTTCCTGGAGATGACGCCCGCCGAGCACGTTGCCCTTGCCATCCTCCAGCGCCGCAGACGTTCTGGTCGCATGTTCGGGAATTTCCTTTCCATGCCTGATGTGATGGACGAGGTGAATGACCTTCTTTCCACACTCGGCATTGCGCATCTGATGCACCGCAGGGTGAACGAGATCGCCTATGGCCAGCAACGGCTTCTCGAAATCGCCGTTGCCATGGCTCTCAGGCCGAAGGTACTGCTCCTCGACGAGCCGGCGGCCGGCGTTCCCCAAAGCGATACCGGACGGATCGAGCAGGCGCTCGCCGACCTGCCCGCCGATCTCGCCGTCCTGATGATCGAGCACGACATGGACCTCGTCTTCCGCTTCGCCAAACGCGTCGTCGTCCTCGCTGCAGGCGCGATCATCTTCGACGGGTCGCCCGCTGACGTCACCAAGGATGCCTGCGTTCGCGAGGCCTATCTCGGGAGCTATGCCAATGCCAGCCACGCCGCTTGACGTCGAGAACCTGTCGGCCGGCTATGGGCCGACCCGCGTCCTCGAAAACGTTTCGTTCAAGGTTCCGGCCGGCGCACGCCTTGCGATCCTCGGTCGAAACGGCATGGGAAAGACGACGCTGCTTGCCACACTTGCCGGCCAGACCAGGCGCTACGCGGGCACGATCCGCATCGGTGCTACCGATGTGACCGCAATGGCGAGTGCAGCACGCGCCCACACCGGACTGGGCTACGTGCCGCAGGCACGATGCATCTTCCCGACATTGACCGTGGAGGAAAACCTTTTCGTCGGATTGAAGGGGCGCCCGAGAAGCGCACTGGAGGAAGCCTACGGGATGTTCCCACGCCTGAAGGAGCGGCGCCGCAACCTCGGCGGTCAGCTCTCGGGCGGCGAACAGCAGATGCTATCGACGGCACGCAGCATTCTCGGCCGGCCGTCGGTGCTTCTGCTCGACGAGCCGCTTGAGGGGCTGGCGCCCGTCATCTGCGAGGAGCTGATGACGGCCTTCGCCGAGCTGGCACGCACGGGCGACATGACAATCCTGCTTGTCGAGCAGCGGATCCAGAGCGCGCTTGACTTTGCCGACCATGTGATCGTCCTCGAACGCGGCCGCCTGGCGTTTACCGGTGCGCCGCAAACGTTGCTTGAGGATCAGGATGCAGTTGAGCGTCTTCTAGGTGTCGGCGGGTTGCACTGAGACGACGGCGGCATCCGGCGAAGATCGATACTGCCGTGATCCGGTAAGACGAATGGGTAAGGAGCCGGGATTTGTATTTTCAGGGCCGAGCAACCATTTAATGCAGGAAGGCTGCGGAACCCTGCCGCGTCCCTTGCCGGGCATCAGGGTCCGTTTACCGAATACAAACCATAGGCAGTTGCTTTCCGGAACGAAAACAGATTGCTTAGGAAAATCTACCACTTCACCGGATAGGGTTAGAAACGGTACCAACGACACAGGGAAGTCCATGGAAAACAACGCGTCGCTTGCTAATCGTGATAGGATTACGATAGCGTTGTTAGGTCGGCCCATTTTGAAAACGCGATGAGTAAAGATCAGTTTCAGGTAAAGTTTTGGGGCGTTCGCGGCAGCATCCCGGTCTCGGGTCCCGAATTCGTCCGCTACGGTGGCAACACCTCGTGCATCGAAATCCGCTGCGGTGAATACCGGATGATCTTCGACGCCGGATCGGGCGTACGCGAAGCCGGCCTTGCCATGCTCAGCGAGGACGTCCACAACGTCGACCTGTTCTTCAGCCACTGCCACTACGACCACATCATTGGCCTGCCGTTCTTCAAGGCGATCTACTACCCGACCATCGATCTGACGATCTGGTCGGGGCACCTGGACGGCAAGATGAGCACGCGCGAGATGATCGAGCAGTTCATCAGCCCGCCATGGTTCCCTGTGAAGACCGACATCTGCCAGGCGACGATGAACTTCCGCGATTTTCATGCCGGCCAGACGCTGGAACCGCGTCCCGGCGTCAAGATCAAGACCTACACACTGAACCATCCGGGTGGGGCGATCGGTTACCGCGTCGAGTGGAACGGTCGCTCGGTCGCACTGATTTACGACATCGAGCATATCCCGGGCGTTCATGATCCGGTTGCGCTGGAGATGATGAAGGACGCCGACCTCGTCGTCTACGATTGCACCTACAACGAAGACGAGATGCAGCGTTTCAAGGGTTTCGGCCATTCCACCTGGGAACACGGCGTCGAACTCGCGAAGATGGCGGGCGCCAAGAAGTTCGCGCTTTTCCATCATGCGCCCTCGCGCACGGACACACAGCTGGATCAGATGGAATGCGATGCCAGGGCGGAATTTTCGGGCGCCTTTGCGGCGCATGACAATCAGCTCGTCGAGATCTGAGCTAATCAAAGCGCGCGGCGCATCTCGGGACCCGTTCGCTGGTCGGTATCGATGGGGAGCGCTTGCATGGCATGCAAGAGGCCAGTGGTTCGATCCCGCTTAGCTCCACCAAATTCTTGCCTGTAAAATCAATTCCATATGGATTGGCTTGGGTCGTGACGAAAAATTGACTTCGTTCCGGGGAAGCACCAGGGAAGTACAAGCGCTGATGTCTGAAATCAGTATCCTCCTCTGTGCTCATATAGTCGGCGCGCGAAGCTACGGAATGACAAAAATCCAGAAATGGATTCAGCGCATTAGCGGAAATGCAAGCTTTTCAGTAATTGAAAATTATAGAAACGTATGTACATTGACTACACATGATCGTATTCGAACGTTCATCAAGTACGTCGCACAAATCAAAATCAACTGTGCGATTGATGGAGAAGTATGATGTCCGCTCTTAGGAAAACCAAAACCGTCAATCTTCGGATTGAACCGGAAACGCATGATCTAATTGCACGTGCTGCTGAGGTTTGTGGAAAGAGCATAACTGCGTTCATGACCGAAGCCTCTGTGTATGCCGCGCAAGAAGAGTTGCTAGATCAACGATTCATAGGCGTTTCCGCTGACGTGTTTGAAGCTGTAAGTGAGCAGCTTGCTGCTCCAGGCGTCGCCAGAGACAACTTGGTCAAGCTTTTTCAGATCAAAGTAGATTGGATGGACTGACGTTTGCCGTATCGGAAACCTTGCCCTATTGCAAATCAGCACATCATTGAGGGCTTCTCGTCGGGGAAGCCCTCCTTGGATTCGTGGCTAAAGGAAATGGCCTTACATAATCAGGAGCAGGGATACACCCGTACATTTGTAATTGCGGACGAAAACTTCAAAGTCGTAGGTTACCATTCGGTTTGTGCGGGCATGATACACCGAAGCGATGTTTCCCGATCGGTGAAGGGGTCAAAAGCTCCCACCGAAATTCCGATTGCAGTTCTAGCCCGACTTGCGGTCGATGCCGAATATCAAGGTAATGGCCTTGGAAAAGCGCTCCTCAGAAACGCGCTCATGAGTGTGGTGTCCGCCGCGCAAGTAGTCGCTTTTCGCGCCGTGATAATCCACGCTCTCGATGATGAGGCCGTCACTTTCTATAAAAAATTCGGCTTTCAGGAGACGAAGAACATGGAGCGGCGTCTCATTCTGCCGACTAAGGACATAGCAGCTTCTCTGAACGAGGCCACAGGCTAACACCACGCAGAAAGCGCACCCATTCTGTCCCTAGTTGCTGATCTGGACGCGTTTCTGAGTGCCGATACCTTTAACTTTCAGGAACCTAGGATTAGTCGATCTGTGGTCTTCTAGGAGCCGCGGCCCTCCTGCGGCTTCGCTTTGAGCTTTGCGGGCTTCCTCAGCTTGGGAGTACGAGCGGCGGCGTTCTCACTTCGCTGCTTTTCGATAATACGCAGCCTATCAAACATCTCACTCTCCCCAGCGCGCTCCTGGGTATTCTGAGCCAGCAGTTGCGACGCAGCAATCTGCAGACCCCGGCGACCATTTGCCGAACCCCATCCTCCCATTCCCACGCTCGGTCGGTCTGCGCGTGATACTCCCGATGGCGAAGGGGGAGAATGTCAGAGATCAGGAAGGAACTGGGCCATTCGCCCAGGGCATCATGATAGTCGCGATAGGCTTTCACTACCTCAGCACACTGGCGCCCAAGCTCTTCCGGGCGGCCAGCGCCTCGCACAATCCGAAGGACGTTGGCGGCCAACCTCTTGAGAGGCCAGCGTAGATCAAACTCAGCATTACGCCGATTCAGTTCAAGTCGGTCATTTTCGACGGCAAGGTGGATATGCGGCGGCTTCTGGTCTTTGGACATTCGTTCCTCTCAGTGCCGCCAGAGCGAACTGACACTGAAAGGAAGGGGCGTCAAGGTCGATGCTAACGATTACCTGCAAGCATCTGACGCGCTATCGCCTGCCCGGAACCGTCGAAGTGGAACCCTTCCCCGAACCCACCATCACTCTGGAAAAGTTCAAGCGCGTCCTTATCAGCGATGCCTCGCTCCGCCTCGTCGAACTCAATGTCGTCTACCACTCGATTTCCTACCCATGCAGAGCCGACAGATGGTTCATTGTCGGCGCCGTGTTCAAGATCCACATCGCCGTCGAGTTGATCGAGGAGCCGCGATAAGTTCCTCAATCTTAGCCTCTACCGCCTTGCGGCTGAATTGAAGGACTCGGATGTGCGAGTTCATGAGGCCACCTTGTCGAGATCAGCGACGTGGATGGCAACCGACTTCGGGGCAAGGTTTATGACGACTGAACGAAACTGGCTATCTCAGCCATAATCCCGCCGACAGCACGAAATCGGAACCAGCGGAAACGTACGGAGGCATGGTGCTAGATTTTCATTGAAATGGATGGTGTTACGGCAACGTGCGACGGCATACGGAAACACCCGGAAACGATGGCCCATTGCATGGCATGCAAGAGGCCAGTGGTTCGATCCCGCTTGGCGTCAGGTCCCCATCTTCTCGGGGAAGCACCGGCGAAGCGTGGGCGAGATTCGCTCTCCGGCCGTGCGCAACCCCAGACCTGTTCCGGCCCGGACAGTTTAATGTTTCGTTACGTCGCGTTTGGAGCCAAAGCCGCCGTGATGCTCGCGGAACCAACATCATCGTAAAAAGTTTACTTGTTGCGAATATTGCAGTCGTTGCGGATATTGCGAATAGTGATTCACACTGCTATATCCTCCTAAAAATTAAAAGAAGGATGTCACCAATGTCGCAACTACTAGAACGCCCAATATTGCCGTCGGCTGACGATACTGAATTGGCCGCTGAGGCTAGTCGCTACATTTCGCGCGCGAAGCACGAAGGTGCCGAACTTCGAGTCCAAGTTGACGGCGGAGAGCTCCTAAAGCTCCCCAAAGCTGTCAGTGAGTTGCTGTATCACCTCCTGACCGAAATGGCTCAGGGCAATGCTGTAACTTTGATACCGGTACATGCTGAGCTGACAACTCAGGAGACAGCAGATCACCTCAACGTGTCGCGCCCTTACCTAATCAAGCTTTTGGAAGAAGGAAAAATCCCTTTCCATATGGTCGGAAGCCATCGCCGTATTAAATTCAGCGACCTCGACGATTACCGTCGAAAGACCGAAGACGAAAGAAAGCGGCTCATGGACGAGCTGACGAGCCAGGCCCAAGATTTGGGGATGGGCTATTAAGAAGTCTAGCTACACCGTCGTCCTGGACGCTTGCGTCCTTTATCCAGCGCCGCTGCGAGATTTCCTCATGGAGCTCGCGGCGGCAGGGCTGTTCCGAGCGAAGTGGTCAGAGCAGATCCATGATGAATGGATCCGCAATGTTCTTAAGAACCGCGAGGATTTAACGCTCGAACAGCTCAACCGCACAAAGGAACTTATGAACTCAGCGGTGCCGGACAGTGTCGTTGAGGGTTATGGTGACCTTGTACCCGCTCTCTCGCTTCCCGACGCCGACGATCGGCACATTCTAGCCGCAGCAATAGTCTCGTCGAGCGACGCCATCGTAACGTTCAATCTCTCTGATTTTCCTAAGAAGGCCGCCTCCAAGTACGGTATCGAAGTCCTTCACCCCGACGATTTTATCTTTCACCAATTCGGCCTGAACAATGCTGGTGTAATAATCGCAGCGCAACGCTGTCGCGCCCGGCTAAAAAATCCACCGAGGACTGCAGTAGAGTATTTGGAAACCCTCGAGCGCCAGGGGCTTCCTAAAACAGTAGCGGAGCTGCGGGAATATCACTTTGCTATTTAATTGAACTCGCGCGGCAAGCGAGCGTTTGGAACGTGAATGCGGATAAGCTTAAGGGACAGCCGAATCCGTCCGTTCTGGGTTGTGGGCGTCGCACTTTCCGGCGAGGCGCGAGCCGGTACCTGCGCGGCCGCCCAGGCGAACAGACCAGATGCACCGCTTCACCAGATTCACCTCTTCAAATGCAGCGTGCGCTCAAATCCGCCTAGCAACCCTCTGCTCCAGTCTTCTCTGGTCAACTCGATCGATGTACCCTGCACTGAAGACCGGAACGAGTTAAGTGATGGAGTCGGAACTGCCGAACGAACCTTGGGGTAGGCAAAGACCTGCGGCGGCTTGTCTCGACCGCCAACGTGGCGACGAACTGCGCCAGAAAGCGGCCATGACACCATGAGCGCCGATCGAATTGCCAGGCTGCATATTCAGCTGAACGATCTCGAACCTCCAATATGGCGAAGGGTCGAAGTCCCTCTGACAAGCAGCCTCAAAGCCTTGCATGATGTCATTCAAGCGGTAATGCTGTTCGAAGGCTATCATCTCTTCGAGTTCGAGGCTGGTGGGCGGTATTACGATGTGCCGGATCCGGAAGAGTTCTATGGGCGCAAGACTTACGCCGCCAGTAACGCCCGGATCGCCGCGCTGATCGAGCGCGGGATTTCGACCTTTCGTTACACATATGATTTCGGTGACAACTGGGAACACACAATCACGGTCGAAGCCGTTGAGGAGGTTGATCCATTGCTCGAATATCCGCGCTTCATAAATGGAGAGCGCAGAGCGCCACCCGAGGATGTCGGCAGCACATCAGGGTTCGAGGAGTTCCTGAAGGTGATGGCGAAGCCAAGGCATCCGGAGCACCGACGATTGAAGCGCTGGTACGGAGGCGACTTTGACCCCAAAGACATCAGCATTGATCGCGTTCAGGATCAAATCGGCAAACTCGCTCGCCGTCGGACGCTTGGAAAAGCTGGTTTCGCGAAGAGCAAAAACCGGCAGCACTGATCAAATCTCAAGGAGCAGGGCAGCATGAACTACCGCGACTGGAGCCTACCCTGAAATACGTTGCAGCGATGCTCAATGAGGACGAAGGCTTTTTGCGGGAATGTTTGATTGAGATGTTTTCTGAAGACGGCTGCTTCTGTGCATATGACGACTATCCGGCCTCCGAGCTCAGCGAGCACATAATCCTGTTCACCCAATGCGGGATCCCTTCAGCAGATTGTTCGCAACACACGTGGCATTTGCGACCCGACTCCGCGGGAGCCGGTGTCAAAAAAGGCACGGCAAAGTGCCCAGGCTGCTGCGGTCCTGACCGGATAGTTACCCCATGCCCGAAGGCACATCGACAGAAAGGCCGATATGGGCGTGGCTTCCCCTTCACTCTACCCGCCCTTGTGGAAGGCCCAGCCCGCCGACCAGATCCGTCGCGGACATCCAGGACACGGCCGAATGATCCACCGTCTCTTCGAATAGACGGGCAAGGAACGCCCGCTCTGAGGCGCCATGGACAAGATGGTGGGTGAGGATGCCGATCGGCTCGTCAACCGGGGCGGGCCGCTCCCGCGCGCAAGGGTCCTCTCCGCCGGCAAAACGGGTCCGCAATTCGCCAACCAGTTCCCTGACGAGATCCGCATGCGGTCGGTCGCCCCGCTGGCCCCGGGCATTGACGACGTCGACATGCGTGTTCAGGAGCCGGATCGGGCTATTGTCCCTCATTCTGCCGAACACAGACAGCACCTCGAAGCCTTGCTCTTCAAGGCGCGGGACAAGCTCCGCGCTGATCCTGTTCCATGGCGGCACCAGCATGGGAACAAGCTTCGGACCGTGAAGGAGCCGGAGCCTGTCCAGACCGTTGCGGAGCTGTGCCAACACGACGTCGGCGTGCCGATGGCTTCCGAGTTCCTGCTTCTTTTCGTCTGGACCCGCATGATTTTCATGCGACCAGCCGTGAACGGCAACAAGCACATGATCTTCCCGTGCAAGCCGTGCCACCAGCGCCTCGCCTGTGAAGGCCGGAATGACGGCAAGGGTCAGCGGAACGGTGGCCTGCCTGGTGGTATCGAGCAACTGTTCCAGCGCGCCCGTAACCTCGACGGCATCGTCGTCCCGCAGCCACAGGCGCGCTGTCCGGCCGGCGGACCGCCAGCGGTCGAGTTCCTGGCGCAAGGCCGCAAAGGTTTGGTCATCGCTCATGACTGTCGTGTCAAACAGGTCTGCAGGATCTGGTCAAGCATTTGCGCCGCAATCTCGAGCGACCGCTCTTCAAGAACGAAGCGGCGGGCATTTGCGCCCATCGCCTGTTGCCTGTCGGGCTCGTCGAGCAGCCTTGCGATCGCTGCAGAAACCGCCTCGATGTCGCCGTCCGCTGTCAGCAGGCCCGTCTCGCCGTCGACGACCACCTCGGGAACACCCGCCGTCTTCTGGGCGACCACGGGAAGGCCGGCTGCTTGCGCCTCGAGATAGGCAAGGCCATAGGCCTCCCCTGCGCCCGGCCATATGTAGAGACCGGAGCGGCACAGTTCGCGGGCAACTTCCTCGGCTCCAAGCTGTCCCAGCCATTCAATGCGCTCACCGAAGCCGGAAAACAGCTGCTCGACCTCGCTGCGCATCGGCCCGTCGCCGGCGATCGCCAGTGTCCAGGGACGGTCCTGCAGACCGGCCAGTGCCTGCGCAAGCATGACATAGCTGCGCATCTTGTCCCCGCTCCTCATCATCGCAACGGCAATCAGACGCCCAGGCTCCCGGGCATGCGGCGATCCCTGGAAAAGTGCGGTATCGATGAAGGGCCTCAGAATGGCAAACGAACCGGAGGGCAAAGCCTCCGACAGGCCCCTCCTGTCACGCTCGGTCAGCGAGATGTTGACGGAAGCCTGTCCGAGACCATCGATAACCAGCCTTTGAAACGAGGCCCATGCATCCTCGTCGCGCTTTTTCGAATAAGACGCCTCGGCCGTGACATAGGGGATCGAGAACTCCCGGCAAAGGACTGGTCCGAAAAGATCCGGCGATTTGTAATAGGGATGGTAGCAGAACCAGAGATCGGGCCGAAGGCCGCCAGACAGGACATTGCGCAATCGCGCCAGCTCCTGGCGCGCGGCAGCCTGACGCTTGACGGTCTCTTCCGGGGTCGCGCAAAAACTCCGAAATTCGGAGATGACCTCGACGGAATGGCCGCGGAGCGCGAGAGCCTGCACAAGGAGGCGTGCCATGAGGCGATCGCCTGAAGGCACGGGATGGTTCGGGGACTTCAGCGGCGCGTAGAATGCAACCCGCATCACCATGTCTCCGCCGAGACACACTGTTTACAACAGATGCCCGGGCCTGCCGCCGGAAAATACGTTATTGTCAGCATGCCTGCTTTCTGCTGATAGAGTGAAAGGCGTTCGCAATCGCAGCGGCGGCAATTCAACCTCAATTCCGTCATCTCTATTGTATTTGGCACCTGGTATTCAAGAACGGGAATGAATGGCGACAGTCGCTGCCACCGGTATTTTTTCAGAGCGCTCGATCAGAAGGGCCCGGCTTGGCTCCGGGCTTGTCATGTTCCTGTTCGTCCTGCTGCATCTATCCAACCACGCGCTCGGACTGATTTCAGTGTCGGCCGCAGACGACGGGCGACGCATCTTCCTGGCGATCTGGCGCAACCCCGTGGGCACCTTCGTGTTCTACACTGCGGTGTTCGTCCATATCTGCCTTGTCCTTCGCTCCGTTTACAAGCGCCGCAGCCTGGTCATGCCGGCAGCGGAGATGGCGCAGATGGTGCTCGGGCTCGCCATTCCGCTGCTGTTGATGGACCATGTGATCGGTACCCGGATCGCCCATACCCTCTTCCACTACCGCGATGACTACGAGACGATCGTTCGCCTGCTCTGGGTCACCTCTCCGGGCGCCGGCTGGCGACAGGTCGTCGCCCTTCTTTTCGTCTGGACCCACGGATGCATCGGCCTGCATTTCTGGCTGCGCTACCGGCCCTGGTATGACCGTGTCGCCGCGATGCTCCTAGCCGTCGCGATCCTGCTGCCGGTACTCGCCATTCTCGGCTTTATCGAAATGGGTCGAACGATCGCCGAGCCGGCCTACGAGGGCATGGTCAATACCGATCGCTATCGCGACAACCTCAACACGCGCTACTACTCCAACCCCGAGGCGCAGCAGACGATCGCCATGATCCGGGCCGGTCTCTATGGCTCGTTTTCCGCAGCGCTCCTGATCGTTGTCGGTGCCAGGACCTTGAGACGGTGGCGCGAGCGCGTCGACCAGATCACCGTGCGCTATCCAGATGGCGAGGCGATAAGCGTCCCGCGCGGCTTCACGGTTCTGGAGGCAAGCCGTCTTGGCGGAGTTCCGCACTACTCTGTCTGCGGCGGCAAGGGGCAATGCTCGACCTGCCGCGTCCAGATCCTCAGCGACGACAACGACCTGCCGCCTCCCGATAAGCTGGAGCAGTCGACCCTCAAGAGGATCAAGGCGGCCTCTGACGTGCGTCTTGCCTGCCAGTTGCGGCCCACACACGACATCACCGTCGCGCCGTTGCTGGTGGCCGCGCCGGAAAACACATTACCGCCCAACACCCAGGAGACGAGCCCGGGGCGTGAGCGTGAGATCACCGTGCTCTTCTGCGACATCCGCCACTTCACCTCGCTCACCGAGACACGGCTTCCCTTCGATATCGTCTTTCTGCTCAACCGGTATTTCGCGCTGGTCGGCAATGCCGTCGAAAAGGCTGGCGGGCGCATCGACAAGTTCATTGGTGATGGCGCCATGGCGCTTTTCGGCATCGGCAACTCGGCCGAGGACGCGTGTCGCCAGGCGATCGAAGCGGCTGCCACGATCGTCCGTGACATCGCAAAGCTCGATGCGGAGCTGAGAGACGAGCTCATCATGCCACTTCACATTGCTATCGGCATTCATACCGGGCCCGCCGTTGTCGGAACCCTTGGCTATGGCCGAACGCGCAGCGTCACGGCCATCGGCGATACGGTCAATGTCGCAAGCCGCCTGGAGACTGCTGCCAAGGAGTTCAACGCTGCGATCGTCATTTCCGATGCGGTCGCAAGCCTTGCGGGTGCCGACACCACCCATGCGGAAAGCCGCGAAATCAGCGTCCGCGGCCGCGCCCTGCCCTTGAAAGTCTACGTCATTTCGAGCGACAAGGCCGTCAACCTCATCGAAGGAAAAGACAGATGAGCGGCCGCGTCTGGCTGACGGCGAAATTCTGGAGCAGGCGCCTTCGCAAGGCGCGCAATGCTGTCCTGACCAGGCTTTTCGACACCCGCACCGGACGGCGGCTGCTGATCGAGAACATCGGCCCGCGAGTGGTGTCGATGACGGTTGATGCTGGCGATCATCTGATGACGTTTTCGCCGGCCGACTACATCGGGCGGAAGGTGTTTCGCAAGGGACATTTCGAGCGCCAGCATGTCGACCGGCTGCTGGCGGTGCTGCGGGAACGCGGACTTTCGCACCAGCCAAGCTGTCTGCTTGAGATCGGTGGCAACATCGGCACGCAGACCGTCTACTTCGCGCTCAGCGGGGCTTACCGGCGCATCGTCAGCATGGAGCCCGACCCGCGCAACGTCGAATTGCTTCGGAAGAATATCGACCAGAACGGCCTCGATGGGACGGTGACGGTCGTCAACTGTGCCGCGGGAGCGACCACGGGCCGGATCGACTTCTTCATGAACGAAAACAACCACGGCAAGAGCAGTGCCTTCAGGAAAAGCCCCAGCGACCGAAAAATCAGTGTCCCGGTGAGGCCGGTGACTGAGGTTCTCCAGGAGCTTTTGATCAATCCTGCCGATGTCGGTCTCGTCTGGATGGACATTGAAGGCTACGAACCTGTCGCCTGCCGGTCCATGACACCTCTCCTGTCCCGGCGCGTGCCATTCTACATGGAGTTCACGCCGCTCTTTTACGGCCCGCAGCAGACTGGAGAATTCGTAGAGATGCTCGCAGGCTACTACGAGACCTGCCTCGTCTTCTTCGACGACGAGCAACTGCCCCGCGAGATGCGTGTCGTCGATCTCCCCGGCGGCGTCGAGCAGTACGACGTACTCTTCCTTCCCTGATCCAGGACGAGCGATCGACGCTCCCGGTGCGTTTGGTTAAGACCGGTGCCGGGGCGATTGTGGATGTTGCGAACTATCCTGCAAACTCATCTTGATTGTAAGTGGCATCGTGCTGCCACGCTGGAACTTGAGTAATACCCTCGCGGCTGCACTTTGCGAGTTCGCCGAACACCTTCGGCGGGCATCAGATATGGCAAAGATCCGGCGGCGTCTCGACAGTTTCAAACCAGCAGCGCTAATTAGATCCGTCGGTAAAGGTAGTAGCGCCCCTCTTTGACACCAGTCGGCAGTGCGATGGGCTCGAGTTCTGGCCGGTCAAGCGGAAGGCCGCTCACAGCGATCCCGCCTTTGACAAGCACGCCCACCATCAGCTGCGGCAGCCATGTCAGTGTGACGGCATCGATCTCGTCATGCCCGGTGCCGATGTCGGCATGCGCCAGTGCTGCGCCGATGCCGAGAAAGGCCTGGCCGGACTCCCGGATATCGCCCGTCACCATATTTTCTTCCGGTGGTGTCGAGGAGGAATAGGAGCGGACCTCGCGGTCAAAGGCGATGATGCGCCGGTCGGGGAAAAGCTCGCGCAGGTGATCATAGGTCCGTCCGTTGCCGAGGCCGAATTCCAGCACAGGGCCCTGTGCCCCGTTCACCAGGTCGACCACGGCATTCAAAATGTCGCGCTGAGCCGTCAGGCGGCGGATGAAACTGTCCAGGCGGCTCATCTATGCCCTTGTCCATTCACTTAAATTTTCGGTCTGGTGCTATCATATGAAACCCCAGGCCGTCGATTGCCGTAGATGCAAAATCGCATTGCGGTGAGAGCATGGGTCTGTGCTAGGTTTTTGAAGATGAGCGACCTCTCCAACGATCGATTCTACGCCGACGTGCCAGTCTTTGCCGACTTCGAGCGGGTGACCGACACGAGCAATTACCGGCCGCTGCCGGAGGGCTGGTTCCTGGCGGTTGCCGACATTGTCGGATCGACCAAGGCCATCGGCGCTGGCCGCTACAAGGACGTGAACATGGCCGGCGCCAGCGTCATTTCCGCGGTCCTGAACGCGGTGGACAGGGGCGACTATCCCTATGTGTTCGGCGGCGACGGTGCCGTTGTCGCACTCCCACAGGAGTTCGAGACGGCAGCGCGCGCCGCGTTGGCGGCAACGCAGCGATGGGTGGATGAAGAACTCGACCTTGCGCTGCGAATCGCGATCGTGCCGCTTGCGGATATTCGCAAGGAGGGTCTCGACGTGCGTGTGGCGCGCCATGCGGCGAGCGAAAACGTCGCCTATGCGATGTTTGCCGGCGGCGGCGCGTCCTGGGCCGAGCGGCAGATGAAGAACGGTCTTTATGGCATCGAGCCGGCGCCATCAGGGGCTCGGCCCGATCTGACCGGCTTGTCCTGCCGGTGGAATCCGATCAAGGCCCACAACGGCGAGATCGTCTCGATCATAGCCATACCGGCAGAAGATGGCAGGCCGAGCCCGGAATTCCGCAAGCTCGTGACGGAGGTGATTGCGCTGGCGGCAGAACAGGGGCGCGGCGGCCACCCGGTTCCATCAGGTGGCCCCGAGTTTTCCTTTTCGTTCAAGGGTTTCGATCGCGAGGCACGTGCCCTGGCAGCGCCTGGAAAGCGGCTCTGGACGAAGCTCTTCATCCTGTTCCAGAGTATCATGATCGTCCTGCTGCACACGTTCGGCCTGAAGCTTGGCCGTTTCGACGCCCGCCGCTATACCGAGGAGGTGTCCGGCAATTCCGATTTCCGCAAGTTCGACGACGGCCTGAAAATGACGATCGACGTCGATGCTTCGCACCTTGCCCGGATCGAGGCGCTGCTCGAGGAGGGAGAGGCAAAGGGCGTGGCCCGCTATGGGCTGCATCGCCAGTCCTCCGCCTTGATGACCTGCTTCGTGCCGACGCCGATGTCGCACGACCACGTGCATTTCATCGATGGGGCCAGCGGCGGCTACGCTGTCGCCGCAAGCCAGATCTCAGGCAAGACGCTTTCCCCCGCCGACATTACGCCTTGATGATGTGGTCTCCGGCAAGGCCGAGCCGCGCAAAGACGTTGCGCGTATCGACGATCAGCGGCGCGTTGCGGGTGATCGCTGCATAGTCGAGCTGGTCATGATCCGTCGCGACGAGGATTGCGTCATAGGACGCGATGGTTTCGGGGGTGAGGTCGACCGACGCGCGGCCCTTCAGATGCTGATATTCGCGTGTCGAGGGAATCTCGCCGACCAGCGGATCGTGATAGTCAGCCTTCCCGCCACGCTCCTCGATGACCTCGATCAAGCGCAGCGACGGGCTTTCGCGGATGTCGGCGACGTTCTTCTTGTAGGCGAGACCAAGAACCAGCACCCGCGAGCGGCTGAGCGCCTTGCCGGCACGCATGTCGAGCGCCTCGGCGAGCTTGGCGACCACGTAGCGCGGCATGGCCGAGTTGATCTCGCCGGCAAGTTCGATGAAGCGGGTCGGCAGTTCGTATTCGCGCGACTTCCAGGTCAGGTAGAAGGGGTCGATCGGGATGCAATGCCCGCCGAGGCCGGGGCCGGGATAGAATGGCATGTAGCCGAACGGCTTGGTCTTGGCCGCGTCGATGACCTCCCAGACATCGATCCCCATGGCGGCGTAGACCGTCTTCAATTCGTTGACAAGGGCAATGTTGACGGAGCGGAAGATGTTCTCCGTCAGCTTGACCGCCTCGGCCGTTGCGTTGGACGAGACCGGAACGACGGTCTTGACCGCGGCGCTGTAGAACCCAACCATCAGCGAGAGGGCATCCGCGCCGTCGCCGGCGACGATCTTCGGGATGGTCGCTGTGTTGAAGTGCTGATTGCCCGGATCCTCGCGTTCCGGCGAGAAACCAACGAAGAAGTCGGTGCCCGATTTGAGGCCGGTGGTCTCCAGGATCACCTTGACGACATCGTCGGTCGTGCCGGGATAGGTCGTCGATTCCAGCACCACGAGCTGGCCGCTTCTCAGATGCACTGCGATCGACCGGGCCGTTGCCTCGACGAAGGAAAGATCAGGATCGCGGTGGCGGGTGAGCGGTGTCGGAACGCAGATGATGATGACGTCGCAGCCGGCAAGCTCTCCAAAATCTATGGTGGGCGAAAAGCGCTTCTCGTCGATCGCGAGCGCAAGGTCGCCGCTTGTGACGGCATCGATATAGGAGCGTTTCGCGTCGAGCGAGACGACTTTGGCGGGGTCGATGTCGAAACCGGTGACGGCAAAGCCGCTACGGGCAATGGCGATCGCCAGCGGCAGGCCGACATAGCCGAGCCCGATGACACCAGCCCGGGCGGTGCGTGCTTCAATCTTGCGTGAAAGGGCGTCATAGGCGGGGGAACGTGGCAAGGAAGATCTCGCGTGAATGCTGAAGGTTCTCCTGATCTAATGGAAGACCGTGGCAATTGAAACCCGCCTTCAATCGACATGGTTCGATGCCGGAAACCGGCTTTGACAGAGCCACTCTGACAGGCCTTGCGCCGGGGCGGCGAGATGATCCTGTCGCCTGCGGTGAGTGTGACAAAAATGACTCAGCCCGTCCCGGGAGATTCGGTCGGGCCTCAAAAACTGCGCCAAGACCATTGTTCGAAACCTGCGCGCTGCCTATTTACGTGGAGTAACGAAACGAGAAAGGATTGCCTGCCCTGCCCATCACATCAACGGGTTGACAGGTGCCACTGCCGTGCTCCCGGCAGATCGTTGACACTATATTACCGCTCGTCCATCCTCCTCCCCCTCTTGCGCAAAAGATGCTGCAGGCAGGGTTTCTGGCGTTTTTTTGGGTTGGACGTGCTCTATGAGGATATTACCGAGAATGGGCACGATCGAATCCAGCGTCTCGTCTATTTTATTGGACCGGGTTGCCGAATGGCTAACCAATTCCTCCCTTGCCGGCGATGATCTCGAGACCATCGTTCGCGGATTTTGTGAGCGGATCGCCTCCGCTGGCCTGCCGATCGCGCGTGTGCACCTGACCTTCTCGATGCTGCACCCGCTCTACGATGCCTTGAGCTTTACCTGGCGGCGTGCGAGCGGCGTCACGATCGAAGGCTATCGCCACACCGTCGGCCAGAAACCGGACCGCTTTCTGCAGAGCCCGTATTATTATCTCCTCGACAACAACCTGCAGCACATAAGACGCCGCATCCCGGCCGAGGGTCCGGCGGAATTTCCGGTGTTCATCGACCTTAGGCAGGAGGGGATCACCGACTACCTCGCCTTCGTCCAGCCGTTCGGCGACGGGTCGGTGCAGGGGATGATGGGGTCATGGTCGACGGACAGCCATGTAGGCTTTTCCGACGACATGATCGAGGCGCTCCTGCGCATGCAGAACCACCTGGCCGTCGCAGCGAAGATGGCCGTCCTCGGCAAGCTCGCCAATAACATGCTGACCACTTACCTGGGCGGCGATGCCGGCAAGCGGGTGCTGAACGGCCAGATCCGGCGCGGCGACGGCGAGACGATCCGCGCCGCGCTCGTCATGGGCGACATGCGGCAATCGACGGTCTATGCCGAGAAGGAGGGCCGGCAGGCCTATATCGACACGCTGAACCAGTTCTTCGACGCAATCGCCGCGCCCTTCAACCGCAATGGTGGCGAAATCCTGAGCTTCCTCGGAGACGGGTTCCTGGCGGTCTATCCCTGTGGCCGGCACAAGGACCCCTCCAAGATTGCCTGCCAGGCGGCGTTGACGGCTGTTCACCAGGCGCAGGCGCGTGTCGCCGAGCTGAACAGGGAGCGTCTCGAGCAGGGCCTCAGCAAGGTTTCCTACGGCATCGGCCTGCACGTCGGCAACGTGATGTTCGGGAATGTCGGTCTCAAGGACCGGCTGACCTTCTCGGCCTTCGGCTCCGCGGTCAACGAAGTGCAGCGCCTGCAGTCGCTGACAAAGAAATATTCGAGCGAGGTCGTGGCGAGCCAGGCTTTTGCCGGCTACTGCGGCGGCGAATGGCATACGCTCGGCGAGGAAAAGCTGCGCGGGGTCCGCCAGAAGGTTACCGTCCTGCAGCCCCGCATTGCGGCACCGGCGATCCATGTCGAGGAAGGCTTTCACGAGGTGGCGCCGGCAGCGCTTTCGGAAGCCGAGCAGGTCATCATGCTTCATCGCGACGCACGCCGGCAGGCCGTGAAGCCTGCTGTCGAGACGTTCGTCCAGCAGGGTCCCGACGCGCGGTAAAGGGCCGGTCGCCGGCCTTTTCAATCCCTTGAAACGCCCCATTTTTTGCGTGTCCGTCATCAACTGGACACCCTCATTGCGGTACGGTAGTGTGCCTGCACGGGAACAAAGAAAAACTGGGGAATATCATTGGTATGGCGTCCGCCTCGGATCTGTTGCGCATCGAGAACCTCGACATTTCATTCTCGGTTTTCGGCGATCGACTGCGCGTCGTAAGAAACGCCAATCTTCGCATATTGCCAGGCAAGGTGACGGCCCTGGTCGGAGAATCCGGCTCTGGAAAATCCGTCATCAGCCAGGCCGTCATGGGCATCCTCCCGAATGCCGCGACGGCTGAAGGCCGTATCCTGTTTACCGACCCCCTGAACGGCAAGACCACCGACATCCTGAGGTATTCGCGCGACAGCGAGGAAATTCGTGACCTGCGCGGTCGACGCATGGCGACGATCTTTCAGGAGCCCATGACATCGCTGTCGCCATTGCACACGGTCGGCAACCAGATCAGTGAAGCACTTCTGATCCATACGGAAGCCGACAAGAAGGAGGCTCGCGAGAAGACCGAGGAAATGCTCGGCCTCGTTGGCTTTGCCGATCCGAAGCGAACCTTCGACATGTATCCCTTCGAGCTTTCGGGCGGCATGCGGCAGCGCGCGATGATCGCGATGGCCCTGATCTGCAACCCGGCGCTTCTGATTGCCGACGAGCCGACGACGGCGCTCGACGTGACAATCCAGGCGCAGATCCTCGAGCTGTTGCGCGACCTGCAGCACAAGCTCGGCATGGCAATGCTTCTGATTACCCACGACCTCGGCGTCGTCGCCAACATGGCCGACGAGGTCGTGGTGATCTACCACGGCGAGATCATGGAAGCGGGACCGGTCGGTCCGATCTTCCGCAACCCGCAGCATCCCTATCTCAAAGGGCTCATGGCTGCAGTGCCGCATTTCGACATGCGGGAAGGCGAGCGCCTCAAGGCGCTCAGGGATGTTCCCGTAAATCTGGAATCCCTGATCGGCAAGAAGAAGGTGAAGGCCGAGGGACCGGAATTGCTGCTCTCGGTCAACAATCTCTCGAAGAGCTTCAAGACGCGCAATCGCGGCCTGTTCGGAACCCGCCAAGCTGCTGTCGTCCGCGCGGTCGATGATGTCAGCTTCGACATCCGCAGGGGTGAATGCCTCGGGCTCGTCGGCGAATCCGGATGCGGCAAGACGACCGTCAGCAAGATCCTGATGCGGGCCGTGACACCCGATAGCGGTTCGGTGATCTTCAACGACGGCAAGGACGTCATCGATGTTCTCTCTGTCAACGGCGACGACCTGCAGGAGTTGCGTACGAAGGTCCAGATGGTGTTTCAGGACCCGGTGTCCTCGCTGTCGCCGCGCATGACGGTCCGGAACATCCTCAGCGAGCCGCTGGAGATCCATGACCGCGGCAACAGCGACGAGCGCAAGCAGCGCGTCGAGGCGCTGATGGGGGCGATCGGACTGGACCGGCGCTACCTGAACCGCTATCCGCACAGCTTCTCCGGAGGCCAGCGCCAGCGCATCGGCATTGCCCGCGCACTGGCGCTCGGGCCGAAGCTCATCATCCTCGACGAGCCTGTGTCGGCGCTCGACGTCTCGGTCCAGGCGCAGATCCTGAACCTGCTCAAGGACCTGCAGAAGGAACTCGGGCTCACCTACCTTTTCATTTCGCACAACCTTGCGGTCGTCGATTACATGGCCGACCGGATCGCCGTCATGTGCAAGGGACGCATTGTCGAGATCGCGCCCCGCTCGATCATTCTGCGCGATCCTGTCCATCCCTACACGAAGTCGCTTCTGGCAGCCGTTCCCTTCCCCGACCTCGACCGGCCACTCGACTTCGAGGCGCTGCGAAGGAACGGCGCCGCCGACAAGCAGAACTGGGGTGTCACCTTTACGGCTGAACACGACGACGCTTCCGAGCTCGACTACGCCGATCTCGGCAACGGTCACCTTGTCAGGGCCCGCAAGGGTGCGGACGCAAAGGAGCTCCGCTCATGGTAACGCGACGCACATTTCTGACTGGCCTGATTGGCTCGACCGTCCTTCCCGCTGCCGTGAAGGCGGCCTCGGAAGACCGTGACATAGAGCCGGAGTTTTTGCGGGACTGGCTACGGGCCGGTCGCATTCCTCCCATGGCGGACCGGCTGCCGGCACATCCGCGGATCGTCAACATGAGGGCGGCGGGGCGGCAACCCGGCGTTTATGGCGGCACGGTGCGCACGATCATCGGCAGCCAGAAGGACATCCGCTACATGACCGTCTATGGCTATTCCCGCCTGGTCGGTTACGACAAGCACCTGGTGTTCCAGCCCGATATCCTGCTTGGTTTTGAATCGACCGACGATACGGTCTTCACCTTCCACCTGCGCGAGGGACATCGCTGGTCCGACGGCCACCCGTTCACGGTCGACGATTTCCAATACTGGTGGGAGGACGTGATCCTCGACAAGAACCTGACACCGGGCGGTGGCGCGCTCGAGCTCAGGCCGCATGGCAACCTGCCGAAATTCGAGGTCGTCGATAACCTGACGGTACGATACAGCTGGGAGCGGCCGAACCCGATGTTCATGCCGGCCCTCGCCGGCCCGCTGCCTCTCGTGATTTTCGGGCCTGGCCACTACCTCAAGCAGTTTCACAAGAAGTACCAGGACGATTTTCGTCTCTCGGCGCTGATGAAGCAGAACCGGGTCAAGAAGTGGGCGGACCTGCACATCAAGATGTCGCGGGCATCGCGCCCCGAGAATCCCGAGCTGCCGACGCTCGATCCATGGCAGAACACCACCCCCCTGCCCTCGGAACAGTTCGTGTTCGTGCGCAATCCCTTCTTCCACCGGGTTGACGAGAACGGAGTACAGCTTCCCTATATCGACAAGTTCATCCTGAACGTCAGCTCGTCCTCGATCATCGCGGCAAAGGCGGGTGCCGGTGAATCCGACCTGCAGGCCACCGGCGTCGACTTCAACGACTACACCTTCCTGAAGGATGCAGAAAAGCGGTTCCCCGTAAAGGTCAACCTTTGGAAGCAGGTGCGTGGGTCGCGCGTGGCGCTGCTGCCGAACCTAAACTGTGCCGACGATGTCTGGCGCAAGCTCTTCCGCGAAACTCGCGTAAGGCGCGCCCTGTCGCTCGCGATCGACCGGCACGAGATCAACATGGTAGCCTTCTACGGTCTCGGCAAGGCAAGCGCCGACACCGTACTGCCCGACAGCCCGCTCTTCCGGCAGGAATATGCGGATGCGTTCATCGCGCATGACAAGGATCAGGCAAACAAGCTCCTTGACGAGGTCGGGCTGAAGGACCGGGACGACGAGGGGATCCGTCTCCTGCCGGATGGCCGCCGCGCCGAGATCACCGTCGAGACGGCTGGCGAGAGCAACCTCGATACCGATGTCCTGGAGCTGGTGCGCGATCATTGGCGCGAGGTGGGCATCGCGCTTTACACCCGCACTTCGCAGCGCGATGTGTTCCGCAGCCGCGCCATGAGCGGCACGATCATGATGTCGATCTGGTACGGCATCGAAAACGGTGTCGCAACCGCCGACATGTCCCCGGGCCAGCTCGCGCCGACCATGGACGACCAGCTGCAATGGCCACTCTGGGGAATGCATTACCTCTCGGCCGGACAGGAAGGCAGTCCGCCGGACCTGCCCGAGGTCCAGCAGCTCGTCGATCTCCTGAAGCATTGGGGCGATACCATGCGGTTCGAGGAGCGCGAGGTGATCTGGCACCAGATGCTGTCGCTCTATACCCAGCAGGTCTTCTCGATCGGCCTGATCAATAGCACCCTGCAGCCGATCCTGAGCTCGGCAAAGCTCCAGAACGTGCCGACGGAGGCGCTCTATGGCTTCGATCCGACCTCCTATCTCGGCCTCTACATGCCGGATTCCTTCTGGTTCAAGGAGGCCTGAGGAATGCTGAAATATATCCTCTGGCGCATTGCCGCGATGGTGCCGACGCTGTTCATCATCTCGGCACTCGTCTTTACCATCATCGAGCTGCCGCCAGGCGACTTCTTCGAAAGCCAGATCGCCGAACTGCGGGCGCAGGGGGAAAGCGCAAACCTTCAGGAAATCGAGGAGCTCCGCAAGCAGTACGGTTTCGACAAGCCCGAGATCCTGCGCTACTTCTACTGGGTCGGCGGCATGCTGCACGGCGACTTTGGCTACTCCTTCGAATACCAGCTGCCCGTCTCGGAGGTGGTCGGCGATCGCCTATGGCTGACGATGCTGGTGTCCTTTTCGACGATCCTGCTTACCTGGCTGATCGCCTTCCCGATCGGCATCTATTCGGCAACCCACCAGTATAGCTGGGGTGATTACGGCCTGACATTCCTCGGCCTTCTCGGCATCGCCATCCCGAACTTCATGCTGGCGCTGATCCTGATGTACTTCGCCAACATCTGGTTCGGCGTCTCGATCGGGCACCTGATGGACCAGAAGTTCCTGAACGAGCCGATGAGCTGGGAAAAGGCGCGATCGATCCTGTCGCATCTGTGGATACCCGTGATCATCGTCGGCACGGCAGGGACAGCCGGCATGATCCGGCGCCTCAGGGCCAACCTGCTCGACGAGATGCAGAAACAGTATGTCGTCACCGCCCGTGCCAAGGGTCTCCACCCGTTGCGGGCGCTGGTGAAATATCCGCTTCGCATGGCGCTCAACTTCTTCGTTGCCGACATCGGGTCGATTTTGCCATCGATTATTTCCGGCGCGGAAATCGTCGCGATCGTCCTGTCTCTCGAAACGACAGGCCCGATGCTCATCAAGGCATTGCAGAGCCAGGACATGTATCTTGCAGGCTCGTTCCTGATGTTCCTCGCCTTCCTCAACGTGATCGGGGTTCTCGTCTCCGACATCGCACTCGGCTTCCTCGATCCGCGTATTCGCCTGCAAGGCAGGAGCACCAAATAGATGTCGCCCTTGCCACCGCCCGGCGCACCCATGCCACACTACGTCTCCACGGCGCCCTTCGATCCCACCGCGACGGAGGGAATGGGGGCTGCGCAGTCGCGCATCCATCTCGCCTCGCAAAAGCATCTGATGTGGTGGAAGTTCAAGCAGCACCGGCTGGCGCTCGCCTCGGGCGTCTTCCTGCTTTGCACCTATCTGATGATCATCATCGTCGAATTCATTGCGCCCTACGGGCTGCACACCAAGAATGTCGACTTCATCCATGCGCCGCCACAGCGGGTGCATTTCTTCCACAACGGGAATTTCGTCGGCCCGTTCGTCTATGGCCGCAGCATGTCGCTCGACCTCGACACGCTCCATCGGATCTACACCGACAAGCCTGACGATGTGCAGCCGATCCGTTTCTTCTGCCGCGGTGACGGCTACAAGTTCTGGGGACTGGTGAGCATGGACCGGCATCTGGTCTGCCCGGCGGTCGGCGGGCAGATGTTTCTGCTTGGCACCGATCGCCTCGGTCGCGACGTGCTCTCACGCATTTTGTACGGGGCTCGGATTTCGCTGACGATCGGCCTGATCGGCATTGCCATCAGTTTCTGCCTCGGGATCATCATCGGCGGACTTGCCGGCTACTGGGGCGGCATCTTCGACCTGATCGTCCAGCGCCTGATCGAGGTGCTGCAGTCGCTGCCGAGCCTGCCGCTCTGGATGGCGCTTGCGGCAATCATGCCGGTGACCTGGAGCCCGATCGTCATCTATTTCGGGATCACCGTGATTCTCGGGATCATCGACTGGACGGGACTGGCGCGTGCCGTGCGCTCGAAACTTCTGGCGCTGCGCGAGGAAGACTATGTCCAGGCTGCCCAGCTGATGGGAGCGAGCACGCCCCGCATCATCGGCAGGCACCTGGTTCCCGGCTTCATGTCCCATCTGATCGCCTCGGCGACGATTTCGATCCCGGGCATGATTCTCGGCGAGACGGCACTGAGTTTCCTTGGACTGGGTCTGCGCCCGCCGATCACCAGCTGGGGTATTCTCCTGACCGAGGCGAAGAGCGTAAGTGTCATCGCGTTCTATCCATGGTTGTTATTTCCGATTATACCGGTCGTTCTGGTAATTTTGGCGTTCAACTTTCTGGGAGACGG
Organism: Rhizobium sp. BK176; assembly: GCF_024808055.1. Classification (NCBI taxonomy): domain Bacteria; kingdom Pseudomonadati; phylum Pseudomonadota; class Alphaproteobacteria; order Hyphomicrobiales; family Rhizobiaceae; genus Rhizobium; species Rhizobium sp. BK176. The sequence goes on from NZ_JANUBV010000016.1 coordinate 50,293, forward strand.
CTTGCGTGATGCGGCAGATCCCTACAAATAGCGGCCAGCCCGGCGGAGCACCGCTCTGTCTGCTGACTGCGAGCGGAAACCGGCGGTGCTAGTATGACATCAAGCGCAGAAGGAGCGCCCATGGCCCGGCGCCTGGAAGATGCCCGTATCCTCATGTACAGCCACGACACGTTCGGGCTCGGTCACCTGCGTCGGTGCCGGGCCATCGCGCATGCCCTGGTCGAGGATTATCGCGGTCTCAACATTCTTATCATTTCAGGGGCGACGATTGCGGGTGCGTTTGATTACCGTGCACGCGTTGACTTCGTGAAAATTCCGAGCGTCATCAAGCTTCGCAACGGCGAATATACGTCGATGGCGAGCCATATTGACCTGCACGAAACGCTCAAGATGCGCGAATCGAGCATTCGCCATACTGCGGAAACCTTCCAGCCCGACATCTTCATCGTCGACAAGGAGCCGATGGGACTGAAGGGTGAAGTCGAGGAAACGCTTGCCTATCTCAAGGCCCGCGGCACAGTACTGGTGCTTGGCCTGCGCGAGATCATGGATGCCTCGCACCTGCTCGATGCCGAGTGGAAGCGCAACGGCATCATGCAGAAGATCGACCAGTACTATGATTCCGTCTGGGTCTACGGCCCGCCGGATTTCTACGATCCGCTGATTGGGCTCGACGTGCCCGCGAGTGTGCGCCGGAAAATGGATTTCGTCGGCTTCCTCCAGCGCAGCGTCTCGTCGAGCAAGACGTCGATCAATGCGCGCTCCGACAACTACATCCTGGTCACGACAGGCGGGGGCGGCGACGGATCGGATCTGGTTCACGATGTCATGAACGCCTACGAGCAGGACGCCAGCCTACAGTTGAAGGCGCTCGTTGTCCTCGGGCCGTACATGCCGGCGGCCGAACGTTCCAAGCTCGTCGCCAAGGGTTCGCGCATTCCCTATATCGAGGTCATCGAGTTCGACAATCACATGGAAGAGCTGATCGTCGGTGCCACCGGTGTCGTCGCCATGGGTGGCTACAATACCTATTGCGAGATCCTGTCCTTCGACAAGCCTGCTCTGATCGTGCCCCGCGTGAAGCCGCGCGAGGAGCAGTTGCTGCGCGCCCAGCGGGCGAGCGAACTTGGTCTCATCGACATGCTTCTGCCGGACCAGTCCGCGGATCCGGCCGTGATGTCCGAAGCGCTCAAGCGCCTTCCAAATCGCGCACCGCCTTCAGAAAGCGGCTGTACCCTGCAGCTCCAGGGCCTTGATCACATCTCTGAGACCGTCGGTCGCTGGCTGGATGGCCGCGGCCGCCACCTGTCGGTCGTCGGGGCCGAGTAAAGTCCAGGATCCTGATGCAACGCCGCAAGATTCTCGTCGTTCTGAAAGGCTATCCGCGCCTCTCGGAAACCTTTATCGCGCAGGAACTGCTCGGCCTGGAGAAGGCCGGCTTCGACCTGACGCTGATCTCGATGCGTCGGCCCACGGACAAGAAGCGTCATCCGGTCCATGACGAGATCAAGGCCCGCGTCATCTACCTTCCGGAGTACCTCCACGAGGAGCCGTTGCGCGTCCTGAAGGGCCTTATTGCGAGCTTTGGCAAGCCGGGGATAAAGGCGCTTTGGAAGCGGTTCCTGAAGGACCTCGGACGCGATGTGTCGCGCAATCGCTTCCGCCGGCTTGGGCAGGCCTTCGTCCTTGGCCGTGAATGGCCTGACAACGGCGGCTGGCTGCATGCGCATTTCATCCACACGCCGGCCTCGGTCACCGAATATGCGAGCATCCTGACCGGCGTTCCCTGGACCTGCTCGGCGCATGCCAAGGATATCTGGACCTCGCCTGACTGGGACCTGCACGAAAAACTCGGCAGCGCCCGCTGGACGGTGACCTGCACGCGCAGCGGATATGACCACATGCGCACCCTGACGCCGCGCAAGGATGCGGTGCATCTGAGCTACCATGGCCTCGATCTCGCACGCTTCGGCCATTTCGCTGGCGCGCGATCGAGGCGCGACGGCGGCGACCCGGCTGATCCCGTGCTTCTCTTGAGCGTCGGGCGCGCGGTGGAGAAGAAGGGCTACGAAACGCTCCTGAGAGCGCTTGCCCTGCTGCCCCCTGATCTCAATTGGCGCTTCGAGCATATTGGCGGGGGAGACAAGCTTTCAAGATTGCAGGCGCTTGCGAGAGAACTCGGTGTAGGCGATCGGGTCACCTGGAAAGGGGCGCTTGCCCAGGAAGATGTGCTCGAGCATTACCGGCGGGCCGATGTCTTCGCGCTTGCCTGTCGCATTGCCTCAGACGGCGACCGCGACGGCCTGCCGAACGTGCTGGTGGAGGCGTCGAGCCAGCGCCTGCCCTGCGTGTCGACATCGGTATCGGGAGTTCCGGAGCTTCTGATTGACGGCGTCAACGGCATGGTCGTGCCGCCGGAGGATCCAGCGGCATTTGCGGCGGCGCTTGCTGCGCTGATTGGCGATCCTACAAGGCGCATGCAGCTTGGCGATGCCGCAGAGCGGCGCGTGCGCGAGCATTTCGATCACCAGGCAAGCATCGACCAGCTTGGACAGCTCTTCGAGGAGGAGTGGCGAAAAGCCTCATGACCAGACAAAGCGTCTTCTTCTACGTCCAGCACCTGCTTGGCATCGGGCATATTGCCCGGGCAAGCCGCATTGCGTCCGCCCTTGTTCGCGACGGCTTCGACGTCACCGTCGTCACCGGCGGCCTGCCGGTCCCGGGCTTTCCGGGTGAAGGCGTCACCACGGTGGAACTGCCGCCAGTCGTGGCGAGCAATGCGGGTTTTACCGGACTTGCGGATGAAAACGGGGTTGCAGCGGACGAGGCGTTTCTTGGCCGGCGTCGGGATATGCTGCTCTCGGCCTACGATCGCGCGAAGCCCGATATCGTCATCGTCGAGGCGTTTCCCTTCGGCAGGCGCCAGATGCGCTTCGAGCTTCTGCCGCTCATCGGGGCGATCGAGCAGTCGCATCCAAGGCCGAAGCTGTTGAGTTCGGTTCGCGATATCCTGCAGGAAAACCGCAAGCCAGGACGCAACGAGGAGACTGCAGCCCTCGTGCGGGATCATTTCGATGGTGTGCTGGTGCACGGCGACCCCGGCTTCGTGCGGCTGGAAGAGACATTTCCGCTGGCTGCCGACATTGCCGCGAAAGTGCACTACACCGGCATGGTGACAGCCCCCCGGGCCGCAGAACCGGCCGAGGTCTTCGATGTGATCGCGTCAGCCGGTGGTGGTGCTGTCGGCATCGACCTGCTTCGGGCGGCAAGCGGGGCGGCGGAAAGGCTTCCGGAAACGTTGCGCTGGCTGTTGATCAGCGGTCCCAATCTTCCGGAGCGTGATTTTGCAGAGCTTGCCTCTGCTGCGCCTCAGAATGTCACGCTCCAGCGCTTCCGCAAGGACTTTCCGTCACTTCTGCGGGGCGCGCGTGTCTCGATCTCGCAGGCGGGCTACAACACGGTCGGCGATCTCCTGCAGGCGGACTGCCGGGCAATCCTCGTCCCCTTTGTTGCCGGCGGCGAGACAGAGCAGACGGTGCGCGCCGAGCGGCTGAGGGCGCTTGGACTTGCCGATATCCTGCCGGAGGCCGGGTTGACGCCGGGGATCGTTGCCGAGGCCGTCGAGACCGCGTTGTCGGCGCTCCGGAGCGGTCCTATGGCTCTCGACCTTGCCGGAGCAGAAAAGACGGCGGCAATCATTCGTTCACTGGCTGGCTGAAACCCTCGCACTTTTCGAAAGTCATGTGATATAAAAAACATCCCGGCGAGAATCGACATGACGACGGCACGTCGATTCGCCTTGTTTTCATATTGAAATCCGGCGGTCCGGTTGCATGGTCCCTATTCGGCATTCCTCATCGTTCTGCCGCAGGTCCATTGCCCCCCAGATTTCCCAGGCAATTGACGGTTAGCAATGGAAAAAAGCCTCGCGCGTTACATCTGGTCGAACACGCGGCTGCAGCAGCTCTGGATCCTGGCGGTTGTCGCGATTTCCATGATCCCGTACTTCCTGTCTTTTGACTTGCCGAAACAGATCGTCAACGGTCCTATTCAGGGGGCGGGCTTCGAGGGCGAGGGCGCGACGCAGACCTTCATGCGGATCGCCTATACCTTGCCCTTCTTCGGCGAGGTGGAATTCTTCAAGGGCGTTCAACTTGACCGTCTGCAGATGCTGATGGGGCTGAGCCTCGTCTTTCTGGCGCTTGTGGTTCTGAACGGGCTTTTCAAATTCTACATCAACACCTACAAGGGCAGGCTTGGCGAGCGCATGCTGCGGCGTATTCGCTTTGAGCTGATCGACCGGGTCCTGCGATTCCCGCCATCGCATTTCAAGCGGGTCAAGTCGGCCGAGATCGCGACGATGATCAAGGACGAGGTCGAACCGATGGGCGGCTTCACCGGTGACGCCTTCGTCGCGCCGGCCCTGCTTGGCGGTCAGGCTGTGACTGCGCTTGCCTTCATCATCGTCCAGAACTTCTGGCTGGGCATGATTGCGGCTGCCATTGTCGGCGTCCAGGCGGTCGTAATCCCGCGCATGAGAAAGCGGCTGCTCGAGCTTGGTCGCCAGCGTCAGCTGACGGCGCGTGAACTGTCGGGTCGTGTCGGCGAGATCGTAGATGGCATCGGAACGATCCATGGCAACGACACGTCGAACTACGAGCGCGCCGATATCGCCGCCCGCCTAGGCCTGATCTTCTCGATCCGCTACGACCTCTACCAGTGGAAGTTCCTGGTCAAGTTCCTGAACAACTTTCTTGCCCAGGTAACACCCTTCCTGTTTTACGCCATCGGCGGTTATCTTGCCTTGCAGGGCCGGCTCGATATCGGCCAGCTCGTCGCCGTCATCAGCGCCTACAAGGACCTGCCGGGTCCGCTCAAGGAACTGATCGACTGGGACCAGATGCGCCAGGACGTGCAGGTCAAGTACCAGCAGGTCTACGAGCAGTTCAATGTCGAGCCTCTGATCGAGGGCAGGATCCAGGACCTATCGCCGGAGGCGGTTGGCGCTTTGACGGCGCCACTCGTCGTCACCAATTTGACCGTCAGCGACGACAGTGGCGCGCGACTGGTCGACCACGTTTCGGTCGAGATCAAGCCGAACGAGACGGTTGCCGTGGTCGGCCCGAACTCCAGCGGGGCGGAGGCCTTCGCAGAAGCGCTCGGTCGACTGGTGTGGCCCGATTCAGGCCGCGTCACGATCGACGGCAAGGATCTCCTCGACCTGCCGGAGGCCGTAACCGGCCGACGGATTTCCTACGCGTCCGCCGATGCCTATTTTTTCCACGGAACACTGCGCGACAACCTGCTCTACGGCCTGAAGCACGCGCCGCTCAAGCAGCCTGACTACGATGGCAAGGCCGCCCAGGAGGCGAAGTGGCATGCCGAGGAGGCCATCAAGGCCGGCAATCCGACGATGGACATCAACAGCGACTGGGTAGATTACCACGCCGCCGGTGCGACGGGTCCGAACGACATTCTGACGGCAATCCGCCCGGTGCTCGACGCCGTTCTGATTTCGCAGGAAATTCTCGACCTTGCGTTGCGCTCGACCGTCGACACCACGGTCCATGTCGCGCTTGCCGAGCACATCGTTGAACTCAGGGAGACGCTGCGCCAGCGCATGCGGGAGTCCGAGAATGGCAACATCGTCGTGCCCTTTGATTTCGATGCCTACAATCCCCAGGCGACGGTCGGCGAAAACCTTCTGTTCGGATCGATGAAGCGGCCGCTGATGAACAACCGCAGGCTAGCGGCGCATCCCTATTTCCAGACGCTGTTCCGGGAGACCGGGCTGAGCAACGATCTGTGGGAAATGGGCCTGGAGATTGCGGAGAACGCGGTCGAGCTCTTCCACGACCTGCCGCCAGACCACCCGTTCTTCCAGCAGCTGACCTTCATGACGGCAGATGACATCCCGACCTACCAGGCGCTGCTGCAGAAGCTGCAGAGCCGGCAGTTCGACGACGCAACGCCCGAGGAACGCTCGGCCATCATCCGGCTGAGTTTCGCCTATATCGAGCCACGGCATCGTTTCGGTCTTCTGACCGAGGAGCTGATGGACAAGATCGTCAGCGCCCGCAAGCAGTTCCACGAGAAGATTCCGGATGATCTTGCAGCCGTGATCGAACGCTACGATCCGGAGAACTTCATCTCGTCCGCGAGCCTGATGGACAATGTCCTTTTCGGACGCATCGCCTACCAGCAGGCGGATGCGTCCGACAGCATCCGGTCGATGATGGGGGACCTCTTTGAATCGCTCGGCCTTGCCAACGACGTCATGTCGATCGGCCTCGAATTCGACGTCGGCTCCGGCGGAAAGCGGCTCACCATGGTGCAGCGCCAGAAGCTGAACCTTGCTCGCGCGCTCCTGAAACGCTCTGATTACCTGATCTTCAACAGGCCGCTATCGGCGCTTGATCAGCGCGTGCAGGACGCGATCACGAGGAACATCGTCGAGGGCCTGCACAAGGAAGGCGAAAAACCGGCCATCATCTGGGTGCTGTCGAACGCGAAACTGGCGGAGATCTTCGACCGGATCCTGCTCTTCGACAGGGGAACGCTGGCCGAGGCGGGCAACTTTCCGGAGCTTTCCGAGCAAAACGGTATGTTCAAGGAACTGTTATCGTAATACTCTAAGGAGGGACAACAAAGATGGCGCCCCCTGAGAGGCGCCACGGTCTAGCGCCGCGCACCGGAGAAGTGCGGCAGGGGTAGTACGTATATGCTCTTGAGAGATGAAGTCGAAATGCTGCGGCGCGTGCCAATCTTTTCAAGGATTGCGCCGGCAAAACTCAAGTTGTTGGCTTTCACATCCGATCGAATGTCATACAAGGCCGGGCAGGATCTTTTCCATCAGGGTGATCCGGGTGATGCAGCCTACGTCATCTTGTCAGGTACCGCCGACATCCTCGTTCACTCGCCGGCCGGCGATATCAAGGTCGCCGATGTGGAACTGAACTCCATCGTCGGCGAAATTGCGATCCTGTGCGACGTTTCCCGTACCGCGACGGTGCGCGCCACCTCGTCGCTGGAGGTCCTGCGCATCAGCAAGGAACACTTTCTGAAGCTGCTCAGCGATTTCCCCGAGATGGCAGTCGAGATCATGCGCGTGCTCGCCGACCGCCTCAATCACACGACAGCGGAACTGACGGCTGCGCGCTCAGCCAAGCAGACGCAAGCTGCGGCGATGTAGTCGCCTCCGGCCGATCCGCTCAACAGCACTGGTCAATTGAAAAGACCCGCCTCGCGACTGCGAAGCGGGTCTTTCTGGTGCCTGCGCGGCGAGTGCTCAGTCGCGCTGTTCCAGTGCCCTGCTGAATGCGAGGGCAGCGAGCGTGCAGATGGCGCCTGAAAGTAGGTAATAGCCGACGAAGGGCAAGCCGAAGCGGCTCGAGAGCGTCAGGGCAACGAGTGGCGCGAAGCCCGCGCCAACAAGCCAGGCGAGGTCGGAGGTAAAGGCTGCACCGGTATAACGGTAGCCCCTGCCGAACCGCGATGAAATCGAACCCGTTGCCTGGCCGAATGACAAGCCAAGAACTCCGAAACCGATGATCACGAAGGCATCCAGCCCCTTCGGGCCGGCTGCGATAAGGTATGGACCCACGAAGCTGAAGACCGCGATCAAGACGGCACAGATGGCAAGCTGGGCGCGCCTGCCGATCCGATCGGCGATCATGCCGGAGACGATGATGGCGATCAAGCCAACGACGGCGCCGACGATCTGGACCACCATGAAGGCTCCGACCGGCTGGGTGCCATAGAGCGACGTCCAGCCAAGCGGGAAGATGGTGACGAGGTGGAACATGGCGAAGCTTGCGAGCGGCACGAAAGCGCCAAGCAGGATGTCGCGACCGTGAACGCGCAGCACGGAGTGGATCGGTGCGGCCTCGAGTTCATGCTGCTCCAGGGCAGTGCCGAACTCGGGCGTCATGACAAGGCGGAGCCGCGCAAACAGTGCGACGACGTTGATGGCGAAGGCGACGAAGAACGGAAAGCGCCAGCCCCAGCTCAGGAAATCCTCGCTGGAGAGGTTCGCGATGAAGTATCCGAAGAGCGCGCTTGCGAGCGCAAAGCCGATCGGGGCGCCGAGCTGCGGGATCATCGCATACCAGCCGCGATGGTTCGGGGGCGCGTTGAGTGCAAGCAGCGAGGCAAGGCCGTCCCATGCACCGCCAAGGGCAAAGCCCTGGCCGAGCCGGAAGAGCGCGAGCAGCGCGATCGACCATGCGCCGATCTCGGCATAGCCGGGCAGGAAGGCTATTGAGGCCGTCGAGCCCCCCAGCAGGAAGAGCGCGATCGTCAGCTTGACACCGCGCCCGTAGATGCGATCGATCGTCATGAACACGACCGATCCGACCGGTCGTGCCAGGAATGCAAGTGAAAACAGCGCAAAAGAATAGAGTGTCGCCGTCAGTCTGTCGGGCGCGAAGGGAAACACAAGCTGTGGAAAGACCAGCACGGATGCCAGGCCGTAGACGAAAAAGTCGAAGAATTCGGACATGCGCCCGATGACGACGCCGATTGCGATACTGCCGGGTGAAACCGGCTTGTCGGCGTGGATGCGGCGCGCATCCTGCTCCATCGATGTCGACGATGGGCCGTACTGGGTCGTGGTACCTGCCATGCTATGCCTCCCTCGTTGAGGCACTCCTGTGGCAAAGCGCCTCACTAGCGATCTTGATCAAACGACCGCGCTAATCAAGTCCGGAGGCGCTAAATAGTTCATCCCGTGGGCTGAAAATCGAAAGCCCGCGAAAAATGGCGCCCGCTGCGGAGAAATCGGCGCGGGAAAGCTGGCATGATCGGGGTTCCCGGTTATATTAGCCCCTCAAAATGATCTCGCGCAAAACGCTTTCGAGCCCAGATCGGGTTTTGACATCCTGCGCCACGTTGCTTATCCCGCAGTGCGGCAATTTGTGCTGCACTGCGACCAAACACCTCATGTTGCTATCAGGTACAGTGCTTTAGTCGCGGTTTGGATGAAACAACAAGAGCATAGAGACGTGCAAAAACTGCCAAGGTTTTCCCGCCATCTCCTTATTCTGCCCCTGCTTTTGACGCTGGCAGGGTGCAATTTGGTGGTCATGTCGCCATCGGGCGATATCGCAATCCAGCAGCGTGACCTGATCATCGTATCGACGGTCCTGATGCTGCTCATCATCGTCCCGGTCATCTTCCTGATCTTCTTTTTTGCCTGGCGTTACCGCCGGTCCAACACGACCGCCACCTACGATCCCGAATGGCACCACTCCACACGTCTTGAAGTCATCATCTGGTCGGCGCCGCTGGCCATCATCATTGCTCTCGGCGCGATCACCTGGATCAGCACGCACAAGCTCGATCCCTTCCGTCCGCTGGACCGGATCGACGCCGAGCGCGCCGTTCCTGCCGATGCCAAGCCGCTGACCGTCGAGGTCGTGGCACTCGACTGGAAATGGCTGTTCTTCTATCCCGAGCTCGGTATTGCGACCGTCAATGAAATGGCCGCCCCTGTCGACGTCCCGATCAGCTTCAGGATCACTTCCTCGTCGGTGATGAACTCCTTCTACGTTCCCGCGCTCGCCGGCCAGATCTACGCCATGCCCGGCATGGAGACCAGGCTGCACGCGGTCATCAACGAGGAAGGCGTCTTCGACGGCTTTTCGGCCAACTACAGTGGCGCAGGTTTTTCCCATATGCGCTTCAAGTTCCATGGTGTGAACCAGCAGGGCTTCGACCAATGGGTCGCGCAGGTCAAGGAAAAGGGCACGGCGCTGAACCGTGATACCTATCTGAAGCTCGAGCGGCCGAGCGAGAGGGAGCCGGTTCGCTACTTCTCGTCGGTCGACAAGGATCTCTTTGACGCCATCCTCAACATGTGCGCGGCCCCCGGCAAGATGTGCATGAACGAGATGATGCACATCGACAGGATGGGCGGCGGCGGCAAGGAAAGCGCCGAAAATCGCGAAAAGCTGCGCTACGACGACCGTCATCTCGGCGGCATGCATCCGGTGGCGGGCGAAGGTTCCGGCGCTGAAGAGGTAAAGCCCGAGGAAGCTACGCCGGCCGGCGCTGAAGGCGGAAGCGGCACGCAAGGAGCGCCGGCGACGCAAGGCGCGCCGGGTGCGCAGGACATGCAGCATGACGGGCACGCGATGCCCGGCATGGATCACGGGACCGGCGGTGCTGCGGCGCCCGCGCAACCAGACAACAACTAAGACCTGGCGCTTTGCGTCGATACGACATCAATGAACGGGTTAATCCATGTTTTCGAATCCTGACCTCCTGAAGTTCATCTTCGGTCGGTTGACCCTAGAATCGATCCCCTACCACGAGCCGATCCTGGTCGTGACCTTTGCGGTCGTCGCGCTTGGCGGCATCGCGCTTCTGGGTGTTGTCACGTACTTCAAGCTCTGGGGCTACCTCTGGCGCGAGTGGCTGACAAGCGTCGATCATAAGAAGATCGGCATCATGTACGTCATCCTCGCCCTCATCATGCTGCTGCGCGGTTTCTCCGACGCCATCATGATGCGCCTGCAGCAGGCGCTTGCCTTCAACGGCTCGGCCGGCTACCTGCCTCCCCATCACTACGACCAGGTCTTTACCGCCCACGGCGTCATCATGATCTTCTTCATGGCAATGCCGTTCGTCACCGGGCTGATGAACCTCGTCGTGCCGCTGCAGATCGGTGCCCGCGACGTATCCTTCCCGTTCCTCAACAATTTCTCGTTCTGGATGACGACGGCCGGCGCGATCATCATCATGATCTCGCTCTTCGTCGGCGAATTCGCCCAGACCGGCTGGCTCGCCTATCCGCCCCTGTCGGGAGCCGACTACAGCCCGGGTGTCGGTGTCGACTATTATATCTGGGGACTGCAGGTTGCCGGTGTCGGCACGACGTTGTCGGGCATCAACCTGATTGCGACCATCGTCAAGATGCGCGCACCCGGGATGAGCTTCATGAAGATGCCCGTCTTCACCTGGACCTCGCTCTGCACCAACATCCTGATCGTCGCCACCTTCCCGATACTGACGGCGACGCTGGCACTGTTGTCCCTCGACCGCTATGCCGGCACGAACTTCTTCACGAATGACCTCGGCGGCAATCCGATGATGTACATCAATCTCATCTGGATCTGGGGCCATCCGGAGGTCTACATCCTGGTGCTGCCGGCGTTCGGCATCTTCTCGGAGGTCGTGGCTACCTTCTGCGGCAAGCGTCTCTTCGGTTACGCGTCGATGGTCTACGCCACCTGCGTCATCATGATCCTGTCCTACCTCGTCTGGCTGCACCACTTCTTCACGATGGGGTCGGGTGCGAGCGTGAACTCGTTCTTCGGGATCACCACGATGATCATCTCGATCCCGACAGGAGCGAAGATGTTCAACTGGCTGTTCACGATGTACCGCGGTCGGATTCGCTATGAAGTGCCGATGCTGTGGACAATCGGCTTCATGGTCACCTTCGTCATCGGCGGCATGACCGGCGTTCTTCTGGCGGTACCGCCAGCCGACTTCGTGCTGCACAACTCTCTCTTCCTGATTGCCCATTTCCACAACGTCATCATCGGCGGCGTGGTGTTCGGCCTGATGGCGGGCGTCACCTACTGGTTCCCGAAGGCATTCGGCTACAAGCTCGACCCGTTCTGGGGCAAGATGTCCTTCTGGTTCTGGCTGATCGGCTTCTATTTCGCCTTCATGCCGCTCTACGTGCTCGGCCTGATGGGCGTGACGCGCCGTGTCTCGCAGTTCGAGGATCCGTCCTTGCAGATCTGGTTCATCATTGCTGCCTTTGGTGCCGTGCTGATCGCCATCGGCATTGCAAGCTTCATCATCCAGCTCGTCGTCAGCTTCTTCAAGCGCGAGGAACTGCGCGATACGACGGGTGATCCATGGGACGGCCGTACGCTCGAATGGTCGACCTCGTCTCCGCCTCCAGATTACAACTTCGCGTTCACGCCGGTCGTGCACGACCATGATTCCTGGTACGACATGAAGGCGCGCGGCTATGCCCGTCCGCTGGAAGGCTTCAAGCCGATCCACATGCCGAAGAACACCGGCACCGGCGTCATTCTGGGCGTTCTCAGCATCGGGCTGGCCTTTGGCCTCATCTGGTACATGTGGTGGCTTGCCGTCCTGTCCTTTGTCGCCATGATCGCCGTATCGATCGGCCATACCTTCAACTACAGGCGCGACTTCTACATCCCAGCGGCGGAAGTCACCGAAACAGAGGGCAAGCGGACGGCGCTGCTTGCCGAGCAGGTGTAAGACCATGAGCGATACTGCCATCGACAAGGCCAACAAGCCTGAATTCTATCTGACCGAGGATCATCATCCGGAAGGCAGCACGATGCTGGGCTTCTGGCTGTATCTGATGAGCGACTGCCTCATTTTCGCGGTGCTTTTTGCGACGTATGGCGTTCTCGGCCGCAATTATGCGGCCGGTCCCTCGCCGGCCGATCTCTTCGATCTGCCGCTGGTGGCGATCAACACCTCGATGCTGCTGCTGTCGTCCATCACCTACGGCTTCGCAATGCTGCAGATGGAGCGCAAAGCCAAGACCGAGACACTGTTCTGGCTCGGTGTCACCGGCGCGTTCGGCCTGGCCTTCCTCGGGCTTGAACTCTACGAGTTCGCGCACCTGATCCACGAGGGTGCCGGCCCGACCCGCAGCGCGTTCCTGTCGTGCTTCTTCACGCTGGTCGGTACGCACGGCCTGCACGTCACCTTCGGCATCGTCTGGCTTGTCACGCTGATGGTGCAGGTGTCGATGCACGGTCTGATCCCGGAAAATCGTCGCCGCCTGATGTGCCTGTCGATGTTCTGGCACTTCCTCGACGTCGTCTGGATCGGCGTCTTCTCCTTCGTCTACCTTATGGGAGTTCTCGGATGACCACTCACGCACCCGCAACCGAGGACGCTCACGAGGCCCATCACGGCCACAGCCACGGGCATGAGGCCGCCCACGGGACCTTCAGGAGCTACATGATCGGCTTCGTGCTCTCGATCATCCTGACTGCAATTCCGTTCTGGCTCGTCATGGCCGACGTCTTCGAGAGCTCGACCGTCACCGCCGCCTGGGTCATGGGCCTGGCGGCTGTCCAGATCGTCGTTCACATGATCTTCTTCCTCCACATGAATCCGCAGTCGGAAGGCGGCTGGACGATGATGGCGCTGATCTTCACCCTGCTGATCGTGGCGATCGCGCTCGCGGGCTCCCTCTGGGTCATGCATCATCTGAACACGAACATGATGCCGATGACCCCCGAAATGATGAAGAACATGCCGTAATGGCAGGAGCGGGCGGTGCTCAGCCGCCCGCCAGGTTTGTTTCTGGCATGGCCGACACCTTCCCAGACAGGACACAAAAACGGCACAGCGCCGCAGGCATCGCGATCTTCTGCGGCCTGCTGGTGACGCTGACCGGCGCGCTGATCGCGCTCGGAATCTGGCAGGTCGAGCGGCTGGCCTGGAAGCGGGATCTGATTGCGCGCGTCGATGCCCGCGTCCACGCAGAACCGGTTGGCGCCCCGGCGCAGGCCGAGTGGGGCAAGGTCAACCGCGCCAATGACGAATATCGGCGCGTGACGGTTAAAGGAATGCTCGACAATGACAGGGAGACACTGGTCTATGCGTCGACGACACTCGGCCCTGGCTACTGGGTCCTGACACCGCTCAGGCGGACCGACGACACCGTCGTCCTGGTCAACCGTGGCTTCGTCCCGACGGACCGACGCGATCCCTCGACACGCATCGATGGCCAGGTGTCGACGCCGGTTGTCGTCACCGGACTGCTCAGGATAGCAGAGCCGAAAGGCACGTGGCTGAGGTCCAACGATCCGGCGAACGACCGCTGGTATTCGCGCGACGTGGCCGCGATTGCTGATTGGCGCGGCGTCGATGGTGTTGCGCCCTATTTCATAGACGCGGACGCGACGCCCAATCCAGGCGGATTGCCTGTCGGCGGGCTGACACAGGTCGCCTTCCCGAACAATCACCTTGTCTATGCGATCACCTGGTTTGCCCTGGCCCTCATGTCTGCGGGACTGCTTGTCTTCGTGCTCAGAGGCGAGCGCAGGGCGCAAAAGGCCTGATCAGATTGCCCGGCTGCAGGGATAGACACGCTCGGCGACGTGTTCAGCGACCGCGTAGGCCTGGGTGACGATCTCCGGAACCAGATCGATGTCGGGCAGACTGCCGAGACCAAGGGGGCCGACGGCAAACAGATCCTCGACCACAGACCCGTCGTCGAGCCAGGGGCTCCCGCGCTGGTCGACGGCAAGACCGAGCGACAACTCGTCAGGCAGCGCCAATCCCTCGTTAAGCAGGCTTGCAATCAGGGGTGAAGCCAACTGCGGCCCCCGGCAGCGGCAATCGAGGATACGCTCGGCATGCACGGTCTCATCCATGCCTGAACCGGCGGGCCGGAAAAACACGCCCCCCAGGCCCCGGCGACCGACGGTGCCGCGACGCAGAACCGTGTTGCCACTGGCGAGTTCCCCCTGCAGGCGGGCGTGAATTGCCTCCGGCAGCCGGTTGCGATGGCTGTCATAGATCGCCCGCAAATGCCGGTTGAACTGCTGCTTCTCGCGGGCTGGCAGGGCGCGCCACAGCGAGCGGGCATGCTTGCGCAAGCCGTTCATGACCGATTGCCAGCTGCGGCCATCGGCCTCCGCCTCGCGGCAGGCCTTGCGGATGAAGCGCAGGATGTCGGCCAGATTCGACGGCATTGCGTCGGCCGGAAAAACCGGATCGGCGGAATTCGGTGTGTGGCTCTGCGGCAGGAATCCGTGCCGGGAGAGGATGGTCACCTGACCGTCATAGCCGGCATCGCGCAATTGCAGAAGCTGATCGACGACCCTGATGCCGCTTCCAAGCAGGACCGTGTGGGGACGCCCCACCAGGCGCCGGGCCCTCACCGGCGAAGGCTCTTCCTGGACATAATCGGCCTCCGGCAATCCGTAGCCGGTCGCGAGAATGACCACATCGAAGAGCGGATTGGAGGGGTTGGCGCTCTCGAGCAGATAGCGGGCGCCGTGCGTGCGCCTGATGGCCACGACCGGTTCCGGGCAGACCTGGACGGTGATATCCTTGCGGGCGGAGAGTGCTTCCGAAAAGCGCTGATAGACATAATCGCTGAAAATGGTCTTCGGCACGAAGATCTGGCGGAACCCCGGGATGGCCGCGGGTACCGCGGCACGGAATTCCGCGTTGCTACAGAGCCAGTCGTTGAAGTCATCCGCGTCGCCTGTCGAGACCGAGAGATCGCGAACGCGCGTATTGAGGATCGTCGAGGCACGCGACGAGGAGAGCGCCTGTCCGCCGCTCACGGAGGAGTTGGGGTCGAAGAGTTGCAGGTGAAAGGGCGTGCGCACCCTCTTCATCAGCGCGATCGCCGTCATCATTCCGGAAAAACCGCGCCCGACAACGGCGATGCGCGGGATGGCGGACGCTCGTGCTGCCGCCGATGATTTCGAGGAAAACAGGCCATGAACCGTCATCTCAACTCCCCTGCGATTTTGCGCATCGTGTCTCGATTGGTTGCAACGCGGACAATCCGCGCCGGTTTTGTTCCCGCGGTTCTAAGCCGCCCATAGTCTATCAAACTGGTCGTGTATGAGAGCTTCAAAAGAGCATTTTGGCAAGCCCTTTGTTCCCCCGCCTGCGCAATGGAAACGCCAAGTGACTGAGATGTCATGGCAATTTGTCGTTTACGGTTGCTCTGATCGGAGCCGTGCGAAGCCAGCCTGCTACTCACGATAAAATAACCAACTGGTGAATTCTTGACTTGAAGGGCCCAAAGGAATCGGCAAAAGTAAGGGTGCTAATCAATCCCTTCATGGATTCCGCTCGTTCGGACAGGCGTCCGACCACACCTCTGTATTGGAACATCACCGTGAGCAGCGATGCTTTAACACGCACGACGAAGCCATCCGCCTCGATGGCGAAGGCGACCGCGGCGGGCTGGGGCAAGGGCCTCTTCACGCTGGTCCGCATTACCGTCATGGCGTTTCGCCATCCCTGGCAATCTGGCCTTGCGATCAGTGCCACCCTTGTTGCCTCGACATTCCAGCTGATGATCCCGCGCCTGCTTGGCCAGGCGGTCGATCACACCCAGGTTGCAATGGCTGGCGGCCAGGCGGGACAGGTGGCACAGGATGCGCTTTTGACGACGGCGCTTCTGCTCCTGGGCGCCAGCGTCCTTCGCGGCCTCTTCACGATGGTCCAGAACTACTACAGCGAGAGTGTCGGCCATCATATGGGCTACGAGCTCAGGCTTGCCTGCTACGAGAAGATCCAGCGGCTTTCCTTCAGCTTCCATGACAGCGTCCACTCGGGCGACCTGATCACGGTCGGCCTGCTCGACCTTGAAGGCGTGCGCATGTATTTCTCGACCGCCCTGGTTCGCATGGTGCTTCTGACCATGCTGATCGGCATCGGCGCCTACATGCTTCTGACCACAGACCTCTTGCTCGGCCTGCTGGCGCTGAGCTTCGTGCCTTTTGTCGCCTGGCGCTCTTCGGTCACGCAGTTGCGGCTGCGCGCGACCTGGCTCGATCTGCAGGAGCGGCTTTCCGTCTTGACACGGATCATGGAGGAAAATCTCGGCGGTATCAGGGTGGTTCGGGCCTTCGCCGCCCAGGCGCACGAAATGATGAAGTTCGAGACGGCCTCGAAGAATGCCCTGGCGCTCGCCCACCAGCGTGTCGGCATCCGCGTCATCAACACCAGTGCGATGACCTTCTCCTTCTTTGCGGCGATGGGCCTCGTCCTGTGGATCGGTGGCGGCAAGGTCGTGTCGGGCGAGATCACCGTCGGTACACTTGCATCCTTCCTGACCTTCATGACGATCCTGCAGATGCCTGTCCGCCAGCTTGGCCTGATGGTGAACGCCTTTGCCCGCGCGTCGACCTGCGGGACTAGGCTCTTCAACCTGCTCGATCTCGAGGTTGCGGTGCGCGATGCGCCCGACGCGAAGGATCTGTTGATATCGGAGGGAACGCTTCGCTTCGAGAAGGTAAGCTTTGCCTACCCCAGCTCGCCGATGCACGGCGTCCTCACCAACGTCTCCTTCGAGGCAAGGCGCGGCGAAACCATCGGCATCGTTGGCCCGCCCGGCAGCGGCAAGTCGACGCTCGCCCATCTCATCCCGCGCTTTTACGACGTCACGGAAGGCAGGATCACAATCGACGGCCAGGACATCAGGAAGGCGACCCTGCAGTCGCTTCGCCGGTCGGTCGCCGTCGTGCAGCAGGATTCCTTCCTGTTCACTACCTCGATCGAAAACAACATCGCCTATGGCGATCCCTGGGCCAAGGAGAGCCGCATCGAGCGCGCCAGCGAAAGCGCCCAGCTCCACAACTACGTTCTCGGCCTACCGACGGGCTATACCACGGTCGTCGGCGAGCGCGGTGTTTCGCTCTCCGGCGGGCAGCGCCAGCGCCTGACGATCGCGCGGGCGCTGATGCTGAAGCCGGCCGTCATGGTCTTCGACGATTCGACCGCTGCGATCGATGCCGCGACCGAGCAGCGCATCCGCACGGCGATGCGCAAATACGCGGCAGATCGCGTCACCATCATCGTTGCCCACAGGCTGAGCTCGCTCATGCATGCCGACCAGATCCTGTTTGTCGAGAACGGAGAGATTGTCGAGCGTGGAACCCATCAGGCGCTGCTGGCTGCCGGCGGGCGCTACAAGGCGCTCTATGATCTGCAGGTGCGACCGGGCGACGACGCCCTCAGCGCCTAGGGAGGAATATGACATGGCCGAGGAACTGGAAACCGAGCGCTCCGACGTTCGCGAGGATGGACGCCGGCCGCCGCGTGCGGTTGTCGGCTCGCACCGCATCGAGGAGGAGATGTTCGGCAAGGCCTTCGACGGCAACATCATCAGGCGCATCTGGTTCTTCGTGCATCCCTACCGAAGACAGGTGTGGCTTTCGGTGGCGGCGGTGCTGACGTTTACGTCGATGCAGCTCCTGATTCCCCTGATCATCCGTTATGCGATCGACCACGGGATGCGGGCGGAGGGGGACCATTCGGCACTGAGATGGTCGATGATTGCCTTTCTCGCCGCGATCCTGGTCAACTACTGCGCCAGCTACGCCCAGGAAACGCTGGTCGGCAATGTCGCCGAGGAGGTCCTGTTCGACATCAGAAAGGCGATGTTCCAGCATCTTCAGCGGGTTTCGCTGTCCTTCATGGATAAGACCGAGGTCGGACGCCTGATGTCTCGCCTGCAGGGCGACGTCAATTCGATGCAGGAGTTTCTTGAAACGTCGGTCCTGTCGGTTGGCGATATCGTGCTGCTGTTCGGCATCGTCTTCGTCATGCTCTATCTCGACTTCAAGCTTGGCCTTCTCACCCTGTCCGTGCTGCCGATCCTGTTTGTGGTCCGCCTCTTCTGGTTGCCGCTGGCGCGCAAGTCCTTCATGGCGGCACACGAGACTAATTCGGTTGCCAACGGGGCGCTCGCCGAAGCGATCCACGGTGTTCGCGCCGTCCAGAGCATGGATCGCCAGGGCGTCAACTTCATGCTCTA
The DNA here is from genome assembly GCF_024808055.1 of Rhizobium sp. BK176. NCBI lineage: Bacteria > Pseudomonadati > Pseudomonadota > Alphaproteobacteria > Hyphomicrobiales > Rhizobiaceae > Rhizobium > Rhizobium sp. BK176. Next base: position 68,813 of record NZ_JANUBV010000016.1, read on the forward strand.
CGACGACAAGGCGAAGGCGAACCTGAAGACCCACCTGACGGCTGCCCGCTACGCGCAGGTCATGGTGCCGATTGTGGATACCCTGACCGGTGTCGCCATGGCGCTCGTCATCGTCGTCGGTGGTGCACGCGTTCTCAACCAGGCGCTCGACGTCGGTGTCCTTGTCGCCTTCCTGTTCTACATTCAGCGGTTCTTCGATCCGATCCGCTCTCTGACCCTGCAGTATTCGGTGATGCAGCGTGCCATGGCGTCGGGTCAGCGCCTGACCGAGGTTCTTGATGTTCCGGTCGACATCAGGGATGCGCCCAACGCGAAGGAACTTTCCGCCGACATGGATGGTTCGGTCGAGTTTCGCGATGTGGTCTTCGGCTACAATCCCGCACATCCTGTCCTGAAGCACGTCAGCTTCAAGGTGAACCCCGGCGAAACGGTTGCGCTTGTCGGACCAACGGGATCCGGCAAGTCGAGCTGCATGTCGCTGATCCACCGCTTCTATGATGTCCAGCAGGGCCAGGTGCTGGTCGGTGGACATGATGTGCGTGACCTGACGCAGGATTCGCTCGGCAACCAGATCGCCATGGTTCTGCAGGAGCCCTTCCTGTTTACCGGCACGGTGTTCGAAAACATCCGCTACCACAAGCCGGAGGCAACGTGCGAACAGGTGATCGAGGCCGCCAAGGCGGTGGGCGCGCATGATTTTGTCATGCGCCTGCCTGAGGGTTACGACAGCATGCTTGGCGAGCGCGGCGGCAATCTCTCGCTCGGCCAGCGCCAGCTCCTGAGCTTCGCCCGCGCCCTGGTTGCCGACGCTAAGATCCTGGTGCTCGACGAAGCCACGGCCAACATCGACAGCTATACCGAGATGCTGATCCAGAAGGCGCTGGTCAAGCTCCTCGAAAATCGCACGGGGCTTGTCATTGCCCACCGTCTTGCGACGATCCGCGAGGCGGATCGCATCATTGTCCTGCAGAACGGGGAACTGATCGAGAGCGGCAACCACCAGCAGCTCATGAAGAACCGCAAGCTCTATTCTAAGCTCTACAATCTGAATTACGCGTCGTTCGACGACATTCCCGACGCCCTGCTGGAAGAAAAGACGAGCGCATCAACCACGTAGGGGTTGTCACCTTTACCGCGGAAGACGCTTCGTTTGGGAAAGGAGGATCGCCGTGCAGTTCACACCTCACCCCGATCTGATCTCCAATTTGGCGCGAGGGCGGGCGGGGGTAGTCTCGCCCGTGCTGCATCGTCCGGGGAGGAGCAGACCCCGGTAGTCATGTCGTTCTTGTCACCGGAAGGGCTTTGATTGAACCGGCCCTGGCTGCCGCTTGTTCCAGGGCCTCGCGTGCACGACCTTGGAAACCGGAGGTCAGCTAGCAAACATCAGCCTTTGTCGTGATTTTGAATTTCGCTGCAGTCCATGTTCGAGTGTGATCGACATCACCGGCCATCAATTCGCATGTACAAAGACGGCCTCATGTCAGGCTTGCTCAGGCTGAAAACCTCGTAGACCGGTGAATCGTCCTCTGCTGCAAGCGAGCACTCTGCCGTGCCCGGAACGGCAAGTCCCGCAATCTGGGGCTTCTCTTTCAAGACCCTCTCGACAGCCTCCAATGGGACGTGGCCTTCGAAGAAGTAGTCGCCAACCACAGCTGTATGGCATCCATGCATATTCTCGGGGATGCCGAGCCTGGTTTTTATCACGATGAATTCCTCGGAATGGACGACGACATTGAAATCGGCATCCACCATTGCGGCGGCCCAGGCTCCGCAGTGGCCGCAACTCGGGTCCTTGTAGATGTCCATCCTGACTTCTGATGCATACGAAGGCTCTGCGAACGTGGTAACCACACCTGCGGCAGCCATGCACATGAACGCTCGACATTTCATGTCTGTTTCTCCTTGGCGGACGTCACGCTTCTCCAAAGAATTGCCAAGGCGACGTTCCATCGGGGCATATCGCCAGTCCCCAACCGCCAACTCAAGGCTCTTCGACCGGTGTCCGAGGAGGAATGAACGTTGTTTTACAACAGCTCTCTGCCTTCGAGGCGGGTATCCCGCGTCACCGTGGCCTGTTCCTGGTGACCGCGCGACCGGCGATCCGTTCAGTTTTCTCAAGGTACTCGCTATCTTGCGTGCAGTTTCCTCGGTGATCGGATTGGCGGGGGCTGCCACGGGCTTCCCCAAGGAGGCCCTTGCCCTTTCACAATCGTCCGCATAGCGCTGAAGCATCGTCCGCAACTGCTCGACGCAGCTTTGCAGGCCGGGATGCGCTCAGTTGTCGGCGGGGATCGCCATCGTCGCACCAATCTCGAAAATGGATGTAGACACATCCATTCGAAAGTTCTGCTGATTGACCTGATATTCCCCTCATCGGGCCAGTCTTACCTTTGGCTCGAAGGCATAACCATAGCAAGATTTTCGAGTTACTCAATGTATACTTGAAGTAGATTATTTAAAACTATAAGTTAGACGGATTGAAAACGCTATATATTGAAGAATTCAGCATCCAAATCTCATTACGTACCAAGGTTTATTATAGAACGACGCAGGCACTTGGTGGCTTTCCGTGAATTCATTGCAGGCAGGAGCCTCAATATTCGCCTGCCTTCCGGGAACGCTATCGTCCGGATGGGCTCTGGTCCATGTCGGCCAGTTTTCCGAGCCGCCCTGTTCGCGGCGACAGGAGCGAACCCTGGCATCAGCGTGATGTCTGATCCCCAGCCGCCAGGCTTCCGTCCATCCTCGGGAGCGGATGTCTAAAATCTTAGGCCCTTCTCGGACTGATGCCATATGGCCAAAGTCCGGGCATGCGGTCGGGGTCGGGCCGCAGACAAATCCCCATCCCCGAGGATCGAGTCATCGACCGACCGGCCCGAAATCCACTCCCAGGCGGGAGACATTTTGTTCGAAGGTGCCGTCTTCAGGGCCTGTATCGAACAGGATCGTTCTCGTGTTGCTCCCCTGACGAACGGAAATGAGACATGCAAGGCCATGGGCCGCGCAGCATATGCATTTCCCGCCCATAACCCACGTTCCGCGGCGTCGGCGTTCCAGTGCGGCAAACTCGGTCTCGACAAATGACGGGACTGTGGAGAGGTTATCCGTCGCGTTATCGACAAGGATCAGAACCTCAACACTATCGACTGCTTCGAGGCCGCTCATAAGACCCTCCGATCCTGCAGACACTGCGAGGACAACCGCAACCAGTGAGGGCTATGCTACACCCCACCTCCGGGATTGTCGCTATTCTGCAATGTTGCAACTCGCCCAAAACCATGAACCGAGTCAATCAAGGGGCTCGACGGCCCGTTCGGGGACTTGGCTGCCCTCGCGGCCCGACAACCGACGCGAGGCATGGTTTACTATTTATACTGGGTTGATGGGAGCGAGCGATGCGCCCGAAACCGCCGCCAACCGCGACATCGCCAACGCCGCCGGCTGTATCCGCCTCTATCGTTGCCAACAGCTCATTGGTTCTTGCATCGATCCGTTGAATGCTACCGTCTCCTTGATTGACGACCAAAATGGCCCCCTCGCCTGTCCCCAGGAATCGGCACTCGTTTCGGGTTGACTGATCCTCGCGGCACTGCTCACTGTGGCATGGATCGGTGGGCTCTTTTTCAAAATAAGCCCCGGTCCGAGCGCGATCAGTGGCTTCACCGCAAAACTCTGTTGCGCAATTTCCATCTAGTCATTCCGTCTCGGAATACTATCGTTTCGCCGACGTTCAGGAAGGTGATTTCATGGTATCCGAGACTTATCCGCGCAATCTCGTCGGCTATGGACGCAATACGCCCGATCCGAAGTGGCCGGGCGATGCGCGTGTGGCAGTCCAGTTTGTCATCAACTACGAAGAGGGCGGCGAAAGCTGCATTCTCGATGGCGACCCGGCCTCTGAAAATTTGTTGTCGGAAATCGTCGGCGCCGCCGCTTGGCCGAGCCAGCGCAACTTGAACATGGAATCGATCTATGAGTATGGCTCGCGCGCCGGTTTTTGGCGGCTGTGGCGGACGTTCACGGAACTCAAGGTTCAGGCGACCGTCTATGGCGTAACACTTGCCATGGCCCGCAACCCGGAGGCGGTCGCGGCCATGAAGGAGGCTGGCTGGGAGATCGCCAGCCACGGGTACCGCTGGCTGGAATACAAGGATTTCCAGGAGGACGTCGAGCGCAAGCATATCCAGGAAGCCGTGCGCCTGCACACCGAGCTGACCGGCGAGCGGCCCTACGGCATGTATCAAGGCAAGCCCTCCGACAACACGCTGCGCCTCGTCATGGAGGAGGGTGGTTTCCTTTATTCCTCGGACTCTTATGCCGACGACCTGCCGTTCTGGGTGAAGGGTGTCGATGACAAGCCGTTCCTGATCATCCCCTATACGCTCGAGACCAATGACATGCGTTTCGCCACGCCCCAGGGCTTCAACTCTGGCGATCAGTTCTTCACCTACCTCAAGGATGCCTTCGATACGCTCTATGAAGAAGGCAAGGCCGGCAGCCCGAAGATGATGTCCGTCGGCCTGCATTGCCGCCTCGTTGGTCGTCCTGGCCGCGCTGCGGCGCTGAAGCGCTTCATGGAGTATGTGCTGAAGCACGATAAGGTGTGGATCCCCCGGCGTCTCGAGATCGCGCAACATTGGCATGCCCACCACAAGCCGGAGACGATCTGATGCTTTCGCGTGACGAGTTCGTATCGCGTTACGGCGGTGTTTTTGAACATTCGCCATTCATTGCCGAGCGTGCCTATGATGATGGCTTCGTCGGTGACGAATTGACGGTTGATCGTGTCCACACGGCGCTCGTTGCCGTCTTCCGGGCGGCCAGCCCAGAGGAGCGGCTGGGAGTGCTGCGTGCCCATCCCGATCTTGCAGGACGCCTCGCGATCGCAGGTGAATTGACCGAGGACAGCAAGAAGGAGCAGGCGGGCGCCGGGCTCGACCGACTTAATGCCCAGGAGCACGACCGTTTCACCGAGCTGAATACGGCGTATGTCGAGAAGTTCGGCTTTCCGTTCATCATTGCGGTGAAGGGTTTGAACAAGGACGATATTCTGGCGGCGTTCGAAAAGCGCATCGGCAATACGAGCGACGAGGAGTTTGAAACGGCCACCGCTCAAGTCGAGCGCATCGCGTTCCTGCGCCTGGAAACGATGCTTCCAGGGCGGTGAAACATCTGCAGCATGCACGCGCGCCCTGGACGACCCGACCTTGGCACGGAGGGAGATGCCTTCATGACAACCACTCTAACGACCGAGGATACTATCGGTTTCTGATGCACCGTCGATGACCACAGGCTTCAGGCCCTTCAGGCTTGCGACCGAGGCGGCATCCGGCAGTCGCCAGCATTGCGACTTCTTCAGGCCCCTCGCCGCGGCCTAGAAAAACAGGCTCATAACCAGATCCTGATCGAAATCGCCGAATCCCTTGCCAAACAGGTTCATTCCGCCAGGATTGTCGGCCTTGTCGTCGATGCCGATGCGGAAACGGATGGAGTGATGATCGGCGATGCCAAGCGAAGAGATCGTCTGCGTCGAGACCATGGCGCCGTCGATCCAGGTGCCGGTGTCGTCGATCGTCCAGGTCTTCAGCTTGCCGTATTGCGAGCCGCTGAGCTTCCACCAGGCTGGAGAATAGAGGCCGCGCCGGTCGCCATAATCGCCTGGAGACGTCCAGTGACCAGCCTTGATGCCGTTGATCCAGATCGAGATGTCGGAGGGCCAGTTGGCGTTGGTGGCCGGCGTCTCCGAGCTGAGTTCCGCGGAGAACTCGACCTTGCGGATTCTCCTGCCGGAGACCTTGGCATTGTTGGGAAACTTGTACTCCACATAGCCGCGGGTAAACCACAACAGGGCAGCCTGCATGCGCTGCGGATCGAGAAAGACCTCCTGCACGTCAAGCATGCCGATGACATTGTTGACAGAGCAGAGGCCGCAGGGCGCTCCCACCTCGAACTCGGTGAAGAGACCGATCGGCATGCTGACGGTCACGACATCTTCGGACGCCTTTGTGCCACCGCTGTCGAAGCGGATGAGGATCTCGTCATAGATGCTGGAACAGATCTTCTGGTTACCCTTCGTCGCCTTCATCGTGTGGGTCTGGATGAGACCGGCAAGTTCCAGCGCCTTGAGGTTGGTTGCTGCCGTCGATTGCGGCAGCCCCATGCGGCCGGCAATGTCATTCACGTTCAAGGGCCCCAACTGGCGGAGCAGATTGAGTATTTCTATGCGCGTCGCGGAACCGAGGGCCTGGACGACTTCGACGTCCTTGATGGGATCGACGGTGAGAAGTTTCGTCTCCATGCGCAGCTACTGGTTCTTTCTTGTTAGATCGTTGCTGATATCACGGCAGCCTGTCTGGTGTCGCGGCTTTTTCTGGACGTTTCCGCCGCTGCCCAGGCCCTGAAAGGCCGGCGGGCAACGAAGCCCGGGAACGGATGGCGAAGGTTTATCCTCGTCATCCCTTGATTCCGGAAGACAGCATCAGCGCCTGCGTCACCCGCTTCTGGAAGAGCAGATAGGCGACAGCAACCGGCATTGCGGCGAGGATTGCCACTGCCATGTCACGCGCATATTTGACGCCGAAAGCATCTCTCGTCTGGGTAATGCCGACGGTGATTGTCATCATCTCATCGGAGTTCGTGACCAGGAATGGCCAGAGAAACGCGTTCCAGGCCATGATGTAGGTGATGATCGCAAGCGCTGTGGTGATACCCCAGTTCAAGGGCAGATAGAGCTTGAAGAGGATCTGGAACTCACCACAACCATCAAGCTTGGCAGCCTCCCGCAACTCCTTCGGAACGGAATCAAAGAATTGTTTGTAGACGATGACGACGACCGGAACGATGAGCTGTGGCAGGATGATCCCGCCCCAGGTATTGATGAGGTTGAGCTTATGCATCAGTACGAACTGCGAGATAACGAGCGCCTGCGAAGGCACCATGAAGCTCGCGAGGATGATGCCGTAGAGCAGCTTTCGTCCGGGGAAGACGATCTGCGACAGCGCGTAGGCGCACATGACGCTGATCACGATCACCACGACGGTGACAGTGATCGAGGTGACGATGGAATTCAGGTACCAGGTCGAAAGCTTCGTTTCGAACAGCGCATAGTAGTAGGCCGAAAAATTGAAGACGTCGGGAATGAACGTCGTTTTCGACACGACCTCCTGTTCGGGTTTCATCGAGGTCACAATTGCCCAGTAGATGGGGAATGCCCACATGCAGGCGATGCAGAAGGTGAGGACGAGCAGCAGCAGGTTGCCGATGTTTTTGCCGGGCATTTTAGCGCTCCCTTACCCGCAACAGCTGATATTGTAGCACCGAGACGATGACGATGATCATGAAGAGCAGAACCGCAACGGCGGAGCCGACGCCGCCATGGTTCGTGCGAAACGCCTCGCGATAGACGAGTTGCAACAGGACGTAGGTCGAATTGAACGGGCCGCCTTCGGTGAGCAGGTAGACCTGATCGAAAATCTTCAGCTGAAGGATCAGTTGCAGCGTCAGGACGAGCGCGGTGACCGGCCAGATAAGAGGCCAGGTGATGCGCCGGAAACATTGCCAGCGCGTCGCGCCGTCGAGCATCGCAGCCTCATAGTAGTCATGGGGAATGTTCCGCAACCCGGCAATGAAGAGCAGCAGGTTGAAGCCGTTGGTCCACCAGACGGTCACCAGCGCCACCATGGGCATCGCCCAAAGCGGATCGCGAAACACGCTGATGCGTTTGCCGGTGACGAATTCGATGACGAACTGCGCAACGCCGAACTGCTGATCAAGCACCCATTTCCAGATCTGGGTCACGACCGAGACGGGCAGGATGTAAGGTATGAAAAACAGAACCAGGATCAGGCTCTGCAGCCAGCCCTTCAGACGCACGACCATCAATGCCAGACCGAGGCCGATCAGCGTATTCGGAACCACAGTCAGCACGACGAAATAGCCGGTATTCCAGAACGACGTGAAGAAGAGCTTCTGATGGAAGAGCTTCACGTAGTTGTCGAAACCCACCCATTTGCCGTCGCCGATAAGAGGTGCGTCGGTGAAGCTCAAGGCAAACATCTTGAAGACGGGGTAGGCAAATACGACCATGTAGGCGATCAGGAACGGCGCGATCATGACGATGGCGGTCAGCGTCTTGCGCCGTTTTTCACTGGTAACCACGAACATCTCCCTCAGAGCGGTGCTGGCCGGAGGTTTCGCTCCGGCCAGGCTCGTCTTACATCTGGCTCTTCAGCTCGTCGCGCATCTGCTCGATCGCGTCTGCCGGGTCGAGCTGGCCGTTGAGCGCAGGAACCACGAAGTTCTGGGTTGCCTCGTAGATCGGGCCGGCGACCCCGGCGAGCTTGGAAACCGGATCAAACGTGGCCGTGTTTGCAAGCTTTGCATAGGTCGCATTCGGCTGCATTTCCTTGAATTCCTTGGTGTCGGTCACCGGCTTGTAGGCCGGGATATGACCGGCGGAAGCCCAGGAGATGCTGTGCTCGTTCATCCAGTTGATAATCTCGAGCACGATCTTCACCTTCTCCGGAGAGATCGGCTTGGAGTCACTGTTCGGGATCGCGAAAGAGTGCGAGTCCGCCCAGGTCGCCTGCGTGCCCATCAGGTTCGGGATTTCGATGGCACCCCACTCGAAGCCAAGATTGCCGTTCTTGGCAAGGTCAGTCATCGTCGGCACTTCCCAGACGCCGTTGATGTGCATCGCAGCTTTGCCCGAGGTGAACAGCGCGATCGACGCTTCATAGGAGATCAGCTTCGGCGCGTAACCGGTGGATACCCAGTTCGCCATGGTTTGCAGCGCTTTCACGCCTGCGTCGCCTGGCAGGATTTCATCGCCGTCGATGAACTTGGCGCCCTGTTGGGAGAGCAGCGTGTAAAAGACGCGCCACATGGAGCCGCCTTCATCCGTGTGCAAGGACAGCGGATACTCGACCTTGCCGGTTGCCTTAATCTTTTCCAGGGCCGCATTGAAATTCTCAAGGCCATCGAGGCCCTTCGGCAGGCCATCATCGCCGAGCAGGCCCGCTTCCTTCAGGATCGTCTTGTTGTAGTAGAGAACGATGGAATGAACGTCGAAGGGAATTCCGTAGACCTTGTTGTCGAATGTCGCCTGTTTCCAAGCAGCATCGACATAGTTTTCCTTCTTGATACCTGCACCAGCGAGCTCTTCTTCCGAGATCGGACGCAGGATGCCGGTCGGCACGGCCAGCGGGTAGCGCGACATGTGATAGGTCATGATGTCGGGCTGTTGGCCGACGGCGGCCGAAGTCTGGACCTTGGTGTAGAAGGGCACGCCCCATTCGAGCGTGGTCGCGTTGATCTTGATATCCGGATGGGTATCGTTGAACTCCTTGATGAGCGCCTTCATACGAACGCCGTCGCCGCCGCTCAGGAAGTCCCACCAGGTAATGTCGGTTTGCGCGAATGCGGCTGCTGAGGGCAGCAAGGCGATCGCCGCGGAAACGGCGAGTTTCAGTAGCTTCTTCATCGGTTCCTCCTCGATAAAAGTGTGGTTTACTCATCACCCCAAGGCATCGGGGTACCCCTCACCGCCGGCCTCCTCCAAGGTCGGCAATGTTCTTCTTCAGTCAGGTCCGACGTGTCCCGCCCGGCTGGGCTGCGGCCGTCAGCTGAGCCGTCCGCCCTCGGTGTCGAAGGCCAACATTTCGGGCACTCTCAGAGAGAGACTGATCTTCTCCTTCGGCTGTGGACGGCCATCACGACATTCGACGGTCATTTCCGTACCGTTTCCCGTCAGAACATGCAGATATCCGGTGCCGCCGAGTTCCTCGATGAATTCAGCGGTGACCGGCACTGTCACAGCGCCTTGTCTGGCGCCGAGTTCGATATGCTCTGGCCGCACGCCGACATAGACCTGTGTACCGACGGCGACCGCCGTGCGGGCCGGCAGATCGAAAGCCTGACCCGGTGCATCCTCGAGTGCGACCCGCAGGGCGTTGCCGTTTGCCGCGAGGGCCCTGCCCTTCAGGAAATTCATGCCGGGCGAGCCGATGAAGCCGGCGACGAACATGTTGGCCGGGTTCCGGTAAAGCTCCAGCGGCGCACCGATCTGCTGCACGAGGCCGGCTTTCAGCACGATGATCTTGTCGGCAAGTGTCATTGCCTCCACCTGATCGTGGGTGACATAGACCATCGTGGCGCCGATCTGCCGGTGCAGACGGGCGATCTCCATACGCATCCTGACGCGCAGCTCGGCATCGAGGTTGGATAGCGGTTCGTCGAACAGGAAGACGCGCGGTTCGCGTACGATTGCCCGACCAATCGCGACGCGCTGGCGCTGGCCGCCTGACAGCTGACTAGGCTTGTGGTTGAGATATTCGCCGAGCCGCAGGATTTCGGCAGCCGCCTTAACCTTGCGCTCGATCTCTGCCTTCGGGCGCCGACCGATCGTCAGGCTGAAGGCCATGTTTTCGTAAACGGAGAGGTGCGGATAGAGCGCGTAAGACTGAAAGACCATCGCCACTCCGCGCTTGGAGGCCTCTCGATGGGTCACGTCCTCGCCCTCGATGGCGATCTTGCCGCCGCTCGTCTCTTCCAGCCCGGCAATCATCCTGAGCAGGGTCGACTTGCCACAGCCCGAGGGACCGACGAAGACGGCGAATTCCCCCTGCTCTATCTCGATGTCGACGCCATGAATGACCTTAAGCGCGCCGAAAGATTTGCTGACATTCGTCAACCGGATACCAGACATTGATCCTCCCGATCCTCGTCATGATCGGGACGGCCTATCCGAGCCGCCCCGAACCGGCCCTTCTAGGCCGAGGCGACGGACAGCAGCACGAAGTGGTACGACTTCGGCGGCAGTGAGCCCGAGAGCGTGCCCGTATCGGTGACGGAAAGGCTTGAACCCGCCTTCGGCACGATGCGTGTCTGATCTTCAACCGAATTGCGCGCTTTCAGATCATCGCCAACCATCGTGCGATGCTGGAGGATCGTGGCACCCTTGAAGCCTTGCAGGTCGACACTGAGGTCCATGACTTCGTCGAGGCTGCGATTGATCGCAAAGAGCGCAATCGTCTTGCCGTCGTCCTGCAGGACGGCCGACAGGTCGAGATAGGGTACGTCCTGGGCCACGTCGCAGTCATAGGTCGGACCAGAAGCGGAAACCGTCAGCGCCGTGCCGCGCCCGTATTTCGATGCGTACTGCAGCGGATAGTAGATCGACTGCCGCCAAGCCGGGCCGCCAGCCTTGGTAAGGATCGGTGCGATCACGTTGACGAGCTGTGCCATGCAAGCGATCTTGACGCGATCGGAGCGACGGATGAAGACGTTGATCAAGGAAGCGACGAAGATTGCGTCTTCCAGATTGTAGAGCTCTTCGAGAAGCGGCGGAGCTTCCGGCCAATCCCAATTCTTGTAGCGCTGATCGTCTTCCTTACGGTCATGGTACCAGACATTCCACTCGTCGAAGCAGATCTTTACGTCACGCTTCGAGCGCTTCTTCGCCTTGATATAGTCGATGACGCCGCCGATGGTGACGATGTAGCGATCGAGATCGATCGCCTTGGCGTAGTAGTTCAGCGTATCATTTTCCTCATTGCCGAAATACTTGTGCAGCGAGATGTAGTCGACACTGTCATAGCTCGCATCGAGGACGGTTGCTTCCCATTCGGGATAGGTCTTCATCTTGTCGTTGGACGAGCCGCAGACCACTGTTTCGAGGGTCTTGTCAAAATATTTGAAAGCCTTGCTGACTTCGTTGGCAAGATGTCCGTATTCGGCCGCGGTCTTGTGGCCGACCTGCCAGGGGCCGTCGATCTCGTTGCCGAGGCACCAGATGCGCACATTGTGCGGGTCCTTGTAGCCGTGCTTGACGCGCAGGTCGCTCCAGTAGGTGCCGCTGGGATGGTTGCAATATTCGAGGAAGTTGCGGGCGTCGTTCAGGCCGCGGGAGCCGAGGTTCATCGCCAGCATCATTTCGGTATTTGCCAGCTTCGACCAGTCGGCAAACTCGTTGACGCCCATCTGGTTCGTCTCGCGGGTCCGCCAGGCAAGATCAAGACGCGTCGGGCGCTGGTCGCGCGGACCGATACCGTCTTCCCAGTGATAAGCCGAAACGAAATTGCCGCCGGGATAGCGTACGATCGGCATATCCAGATCGCGGACCATATCAAGAACGTCGGTACGGAAGCCATTCGAATCCGCTTTTTCGTGGCCCGGCTCGTAAATTCCGGTGTAAACGGCCCGTCCCATATGTTCGAGAAATGAACCGTAGACCCTCTTGTCTACGGTCGAGATCGTGAATTCCCTGTTCAGGGTTGCCTTTGCGCGCATCGGTGTTCCTCGTTTATTGAATTCGATTTTTTGGCACGCTAATCTGTATGATTTTTTATTTCAAGATATTTGTTTTATATCGAAATATCAGATTTAAATGGAGGTGTAAGCGCCTGGGGCGGCAAGGCAGCGGGACAATGCGCGCCTGATCCCGGTCGAAGGTTGCTGAATGGAAAGGGCTACGCCCAGACTGTCGGGAATGCCCGAGGTGGCTTCTATGTGGCCGGGCGCTGCTTGATGATGAGGACCGGGACCTCAGACAGGTTGACCGCCTTTGAGGCCTGGCTTCCGATAATCAATCTGTTGACGAAACCGCGGCTGTGCGAGCCCATGACGATAAGATCTGCGTCAATCGCCTACGCAGTCTCAAGAATGCCTTCATAGGCATTGATGTATTCCACAGTTTCGGTTCGTGCGCCGGTTCCGGCTATCGCTGCCGCCTTCCTCAGAACCGCCTCACACTGATCGACGTTGGCGCGGCGTAGGTGTCGGAAATCGCTCGTAATCACCGATTGAACGCGTGCAGCATCCTCGTTATACGTATGACAAAATGCAAAATATCGGAGATCATTTTGCTGCAGAAAGTTTTGGGCGAAACCGTCGCGGAGAGCAGCTATCGGCAGATCAAGGCCGATATCATCTTTGGGAGACTGTCACCTGGGCAAAAGCTGAAGCTCGAAAATCTGAAAGCAGCCTATGATACGAGCGTCAGCACGCTCCGGGAGATTCTGAACCGTCTGACATCGGAAGGGCTTGTCATCGCCGAGGGTCAGCGCGGATTCGAAGTCGCGCCTGTTTCGGAGGCAGATCTGCGGGAAATCGCTGCGCTGCGGCTGCTGCTGGAAGAACATGCGCTCGATCAATCCTTCGCACAGGGCGGTGTCGAATGGGAGGCCGCATTGATGGCGGCTCACTACAAGCTCGCCCGCATGGAAGGAGTGATGGCCTCCGGCGACACCAGCAAGACTGAAGACTGGAAGCGCTACGATTGGGAATTCCACCAGGCTTTGATCTCGGCCTGCGGATCGCGTCTCCTCATGGAAACGCATTCCGCCGTCTTCGACAAATACCTGCGCTATCAGATGGTGGCCTTGTCATACCGCGGAAACGTCGCAGAAGCTGAGCATCGGCAACTTCTGGAAGCGGCACTGGCCCGCGACAGCGCGACCGCGAAGAAAATCCTTGAGCGCCACATCCTCGGCGGGGTCGAGCACGCCCTTGCCCAGCAGCGACTATGACGCGTGACATCTAGGCATATCAGGAAACACCATGCTCAAGCCTGTAACCGAACCCTCTGAGACGGTCAGCGATGTCGTCCTGCGCCAGATCCGCGAGGACATCATTTCCGGCAGGCTCGTGCCGGGTGCAAAGATCAAGCTCGAACAGGCAAAGGAGCGCTATTCGATCAGCGTCTCTTCCTTGCGCGAAATCCTGAGCCGTCTAACGACCGAAAACCTGGTGCTTGCAGAAGGACAGCGCGGCTTTGAGGTCAGCCCCGCCTCCCGCAAGGAGCTGGAGGAACTTGCGGACCTTCGCATTGTCCTCGAGACGCATGCGATCGCTCTCTCCTTCGCTGCCGGAAACCTCGAATGGGAGGGAAGGATCGTTGCCGCGCACCATAAACTCGCGGCGGCCGAGAAGACGCTGCTCTGCGGGGATGTCTCACGCACGATCGATTGGGTTCGTTACGACTGGGAGTTCCATCAGGCGATTGTCTCGGCCTGCAATTCGACCACGCTGATGACTATTCTTTCTTCCGTCTTCGACCGTTTTCTGCGTTATCACATGCTGGCCCGCAGTTTTCGCGGGCAGCCGGTCGTCGATGATCACAAGCTTCTTTTCAAGCTCGCATTGAAGCGTGATGTCGAAGGCGCGCAAGCCGTGGTCCGGCAGCATATCCAGAGTGGTGTTGACCACGTGCTGAAAAGCGGTCGGCTTCCTTAGGCCGCCGCAAGGTCAGATCGCATCCCTCGGCACGCCCTCGGGCCGCATCTGCTTCTTCAAAGCAGCAATGCGGAAGATGGCGTTGGGCGCACCATAGCCGCGATAGCCGCGGCGTTCGACGATTTCGAAAAAGAAGCCTTCGCCGTAGGTCCCGCTGTAGAGCTGGAAATACTCGCCGTGCTCGTCGCGATCATAGAGAATGTTCTCCACTTTCAACCGCTCGCTGAGCTGTGGATCAAGGCCGAAGCGCGCCTCGACGTCATCATAGTAGTTTGGCGAGATGTGAAGCGCCTTGAAGCCTCTTTCGCGCAGCGATTTCGCTGTCGCGAAGATGTCGTCTGTCGAAAATGCCAGATGCTGGATGCCGGATCCGAATTTCTCTGCGATGAAGTGGCCGGCAAGCGTGCGACGATTTTCCGCGCCGTTCATGGTGATGCGGAGCGAGCCCGTGTCGTTCTCGACGACCTGACTGCGCACCACCCCGCCAGGGTCGATGATGTCGACCATCGGCGTCTTTTTTGTTTCGAAGATCGCAGTGTAGAACAACAGCCACGTCAGCATCTCGTCATAGGCCACGGTCTGCGCAATATGATCAACCCGCCGCAGACCCGCATCGCCGGCGTCCTTACCATCGACCGCTTCGAAGTCGATCCTGGAAAATTGCCCGAGCGGACTCTTGTCGTCGATCAGGTAGATCAACGCGCCGCCGACGCCGCGAATGGCTGGAATTTCGAGCTCGCCGTCGGCAACGGCCTGACGGAACGGTTCGGCATCAAGGGCAATCGCGCGCCGGTAGGCCGCGGCGGCATCATCGACGACGAGTGCCATCGCGTAGGCAAAGGTTCCGTGAACAGCGTAAGCAGCATTGGCAAAACCAACCGGCTCGACGTTGACCAGAATGCGGATGTCGCCCTGCTGATACAGACTGACCTTCTTGGAGCGGTGAACCGCCGCCTTGCGAAAGCCGAGTGCCCTGATCAGACCATCGAGCTCGACGGCCTCCTCCTCATCGGTGGCAAATTCGACGAAGCCGACGCCCTGTGCGGACGCTCTCGGGGGCATGTCGATGCCGATCCTGGCACTTGTGCTGCGGCTGACCTGGTCACCGAGATAGATCAGCGACCGGTGGCCGTCTGCGGCAATCTCGCGGGTGGAACCGCCGCGGAACTGGTCGTTGAAGATCTCAAGCGAGAAATAGCCATCGTAGCCTGTCGAGGCGACAGCCTCGGTAAACGCGGCGACTGGAAGATCACCCTCGCCCGGCATGTTGCGGAAGTGGCGGCTCCAGTAGAGGAGATCCATATCGATCAGCGGAGCATCGGCGAGCTGGACGATGAAGATCCTCTCCGGCGGAATGGAACGGATTGAATTGACATCGATTTTTCGTGACAGCGAGTGGAAGCTGTCGAGGATGAGCCCGACGTTCGGGTGGTTTGCCCGCCGCACGATCTCCCAGGCATCCCGGTGGTCGTTGATAAAGCGTCCCCAGGCGAGCGCCTCGTATCCGACCCTCAAGCCCCTTTTCGCAGCGCGCTCGCCGAGCTCATGAAAATCGGCGGCTGCGCGGTCGATGCCGCCAAGCGCCGCGGATGAAACGTTGGAGCACACAAGCACAAGGTCGGTTCCGAGCTCCTGCATGACATCGAATTTGCGCTCGGCCCGGTCGAAGGTACGGCCGCGCAGGGGTTCCGGCATGCCTTCGAAGTCACGGAACGGCTGGAAAAGCGTGACCTCCAGACCGAGATCCCTTGCCATCCTCCCGACTTCGGCGGGCCTGCCGTCGAAGGCCAGAAAGTCGTTCTCGAATATCTCCACACCGTCGAAACCTGCTTTCGCAATTGCTTCCAGCTTTTCCGGCAATTCGCCACTGATGCTCACCGTGGCAATCGAGGTCTTCATGATCAGAACCCTTTCGTACTCAGCTGACAGGATGCCCCCATCCTCCCAAATTGACCGCAAGGCATTATGCCGAATGTCGTGACGATTTCAATTCAATTGGCAAACAATGAATCATCATAGATTTTCAGAAAAATATGTTGATTTAGGACAAGCTGTCTGACAAGGATTAGGACATACGGTCAGGGAGAGTGACTGTCGCGGTCGCAAACGGCCGCCCAACGGAGGAGGAATCCATGCTGAAATCAATGCTAACGCGGCGAAACGCGATGCTTTGCGCTGCCGCTCTGATAGCCGCAGCCGGGCTGGCAAGGCCGGCCGCCGCCATTACCCCGGACGAAATCAAGGCCCGGGGAAAAATCATCGTCGGCATCCAGGGCGACAACCCGCCGTGGGGCTTCGTCACGAGCGGCGGCAAGCAGGATGGCCTCGACGCGGATATCGCAACTCTTTATGCCAAGGAGCTCGGCGTCGAGGTCGAGTTCGTGCCGCTGGAGGTCAATAACCGCATACCGGCGCTGACGACGGGTCGCGTCGACGTGCTGTTTGCAACCATGGCGATGCTGCCGGACCGCGCCAAGGCCGTTCAGTTCTCCAAGCCGTACGTCGCCAATGCGATCGTGCTGATTGCCCCGAAATCCATGCCGATCAAGACAAATGACGACATGGCGAACCTGACGATCGGCGTCGCGAAAGGTGCGGCACAGGATACCCAGGTGACCAAGAATGCGCCGCAAACGGCAACGATCCGCCGCTTCGATGGCGACGCTCCGAGCGTCCAGGCTCTTGTCTCCGGCCAGGTCCAGGCTCTCGGCGGCAACATCTTCTACATGGACCGCGTCGAGAAGGCCCGCCCAGGCGAATTCGAAAACAAGCTCGAATTCCAGAAGCTCTACAATGGTGCCTGCACGCGGCTGGGGGAAAAGGAAATCAACGCTTCGATCAACGCCTTCATCGACAAGATCAAGGCCAACGGCGAACTGAAGACCATCTACGACAAGTGGATGAAAGTTCCCGTACCGGAATTTCCGGAGAAGCTCGAGGGCATCCCCTTCGCCGCCAACTGACCGGCCGACCTGTTCCAGCGAATAGGAGCGACGGGCATCACGATGCCCGTCGACGTTGCCGCTATACCTGAGAAGCCGTGCGTTTCGAGGAGCGCGACCATGACCAAGACCATCTTTGTGCTCAACGGGCCGAACCTTAATCTCCTTGGCCAGCGCGAGCCGACCATTTACGGCACCACGACGCTCGCCGACATCAAGGAAAGATGCATTGTCCGGGCACGGGGCCTAGGCTTTATGGTCGAATTCCGGCAGACCAATTTCGAGGGGGAACTGGTCGAAAGCGTGCATCAGGCGCGGAACGAGGCGTGCGGCATCATCATCAATCCCGCTGCCTATACCTTCACATCGATCGCCCTGCTTGACGCGCTGAAGACCTTCGATGCGCCGAAGATCGAACTGCATATATCGAATGTGCATGCCCGCGAGAGCATCTACCACAATTCACTGATCTCGCGCGTCGCGACCGCAATCATGATTGGTTTCGGCGCCCGTGGTTACGAACTGGCGATCGAGGCGATGGCCGAAATGGCAGGGCGGAGCTGAGCGCGGCATGAACTACCAACTTGATTTCACGCCAGTCATCGATGGGCTTGCGAGCCTGCTACTTGGCTGTCTCGGCACCTTCCTGCTGGCGATCTGCGGCATGCTGCTTGCGATCATCATCGGCGTTGGCGGCGTAGCCCTGCGCGACTCGCCTCTGAAGCCCGTCCGCTGGGTGGTGATCGGTTTCGTCGAACTGATCCGCAATACGCCGTTCCTGGTGCAGATTTTCTTTCTCTATTTCGCCCTGCCGCTTGCCGGCATCCGGCTCGACCCGACGCCGACGGCGATCATCGCCCTCGGCATCAACGGGGGCGCTTATGCGATCGAAATCATCCGTGGCGGCGTCCAATCCATCCCCAAGGGCCAGATGGAAGCCGGGTTGGCGCTTGGCCTGCATAAGCTGCAGGTGTTTCGGCTGGTCATCCTGAAGCCTGCGTTGCGGGCGATCTACCCGTCGTTGACCAGCCAGTTTGTGCTGCTGACGCTGTCTACCAGCATTGCTTCGGCAATTTCTGCTTACGAGTTGACCTCGGTGTCCCAGCGCATCGAATCCGAAAGTTTCCGGAGCTTCGAAGTCTATTTCACCGTGACGATCTTCTACCTCGTCATTTCCTGGCTGATGATGCGTTTGTTCTCGCTCCTGTCGGCCCGCTACTTCAGCTATCCGGTCAAATAGGAGACGAACGATGGGCACGGACGAATTCGTCTTTCTCCTGATCGGCCTCAAGTGGACCGTTCTTCTGTCAGCAGTGGGCTTCGTGTGCGGCGGCATTGCAGGGCTTGGCGTAGCATTGGCGCGCACCTCGCAATGGCCGCTGTTGGAGCGCGTGACGGCGGGCTATATTGGCATTTTTCAGGGCACGCCGCTGCTCATGCAGCTCTTCGTCGTCTATTACGGGCTTGCCCTGATCGGCCTGAAGCTCGACGCCTGGCTCGCGGTCGCGATCGGTTTGACGCTGCATGCCAGCGCCTATCTTGGCGAGATCTGGCGTGGCTCGATCGATGCCGTGCCTCGCGGCCAGACGGAGGCGGCAAAAGCGCTCAGCCTCAAATACATCTCGCGCATGAAGGATGTGATCCTGCCGCAGGCAATCCGCATCTCCCTGCCCGCGACGGTTGGCTTCCTCGTGCAGTTGATCAAGGGAACGTCATTGGCTTCCATTGTCGGCTTCACCGAACTGACCCGGGCCGGCAACATCATCTCCAACCAGATCTTCCAGCCGCTGACGGTCTTTGGGATCGTTGGTGCGCTCTACTTCCTGATGTGCTGCCCGCTGACGATCCTCGGCGCACGGCTCGAACGCCGCTTCGCCGCCTCTGGTGCCCGCTGAACGCCGTTGATGAGAACGAGACCATGAGCAACATGTCGACATCTGCCGCCGAGACCATGATCACCATGACCCACGTGGAGAAATGGTATGGCGCGTTTCAAGCGCTGCACGACATCAACATGTCCGTGCAAAAAGGCGAGAAGATCGTTCTCTGCGGACCTTCCGGCAGCGGTAAGTCGACGCTCATCCGCTGCATCAATCACCTGGAGAGCTACGAGAAGGGCGAGATCCGCGTCGGCGGCATCCTGATGGGAAACCAGGCCAAGGCGATCGACGCCATCCGCCGTGAAGTCGGCATGGTTTTCCAGCAGTTCAATCTCTTTCCGCACCTGACGGTCCTCGAGAACTGCATGCTGGCGCCGATGCGGTCACTCGGGCTGCGAAAGCCGGAGGCCGAAGAGCGTGCCCGCGCACTTCTGAACAGGGTCAAGATTCTGGAACAGGCCAGCAAATACCCCATCCAGCTTTCCGGTGGCCAGCAGCAGCGCGTGGCCATCGCTCGAGCGCTATGCATGCGACCGAAGGTGATGCTCTTCGACGAGCCGACGTCGGCTCTCGATCCCGAGATGGTCAAGGAGGTCCTCGACACCATGATCAGCCTCGCCGACGAAGGCATGACGATGATCTGCGTGACGCACGAGATGGGCTTTGCCCGCCAAGTCGCCGACCGGGTGATCTTCATGGCGAGCGGCGCGATCGTTGAGGAAGCCCAACCCGCGGACTTCTTCACCAATCCGCGCCACGACCGCACGCGCAAGTTCCTCGGCGAAATCCTTCGAAACTGAATCTGGGGACGTTGAATGACTAGCCAAACTACCCCGTTGAAGATCGCGGTCATGGGCGCGGGCCTGATAGGCAAGCGCCATATCGAAAGGATATCGGCTGAGCCGCGGGCGATGCTTGGCGCGATCATTGATCCGTCCACCTCGGCAAGAGATTTCGCTTCTCGCAAGGGCGCTACCTGGTTTTCGACCCTCGCGGAAGCCAAAGCGAATGTGCCACTTGACGGCATCATCATTGCAACGCCCAACGAGCTCCATACAGAGAATGCGCTTGAAGCCATTCACGCGGGGCTGCCGACGCTCGTCGAAAAGCCGATCGCGCACGATGCCGCTGCGGCGGAGACCATCGCGGCAGCGGCCGAAGCTGCAGGTGTACCAATCCTGATCGGTCATCACCGTCGGCACAATCCGATGATCAAGGCGGTCAAACAGATCCTTGACAGCGGCCGGTTGGGGACGGTCCTGACGGCACACGGGAGCTTCTGGGTTGCCAAGCCGGACGACTATTTTGATGTAGATTGGCGGCGCGAGGCGGGCGGCGGTCCAATCCTCATCAACCTGGTCCACGATGTTGACCTCTTCCGTTACTTCTTTGGGGGGGTCGACAGCGTCCATGCGATGCAGTCGAATTCCACGAGACAACTGGCTGTCGAGGATACCGCTGTCATCCTGGTCCGGTTCGAGAGCGGTGTTCTTGCGACGTTTAATGCGTCCGATGCCATCGCCTCGCCATGGAGTTGGGAACTGACAGCCGGCGAAAACCCCGCCTATCCCCGGCAGGATCAGTCCTGCTACCAGATTGGTGGCACCACCGGGTCGCTTTCCATCCCCCAGCTCACGCTTTGGACGAGTGTCGGAGCGCCGAACTGGCTGGAACAGCTGGTCCAGGAGCACGTCGCATTTGATGCCGCCGATCCGCTCGCCGTCCAGCTCAACCATTTCTGCGATGTCATATCAGGCAAGCAAAGCCCGCTTGTCAGTGCGCGGGAGGGGCTTGCGACCCTTCGGGTAATTGAGGCTATCAAATCGTCTGCGCGTTCGGGTCAGACTGTCCTGCTCAACAACGCCGTGACCAAGGGGACGCTATCATGATCAGCGGCACCACACGGCTCATCGCACATCTCGGCTACCCGACGGAGTCCTTTAAGGCGCCGCTGATCTACAATCCCTACTTTGAAACCAGTGGGATCGATGCCATCGTTGTCCCAATGGGCTGCAAACCCGAGGACTACCCGTCCTTCCTCAAGGTCCTGTTCCGGCTCTCCAACATCCACGGGGCGCTCGTGACCATGCCGCACAAGGTCACGACGATGAGCCTCCTCGACACAATATCCACGAACGCCAAGGTAGCGGGCTCATGCAATGCGATCCGCCTCGGCTCTAGTGGCGAACTGATCGGCGACATGTTTGACGGCGACGGCTTTGTCCGGGGGCTGCTGCGCAAGGGGCGAAAAGTAGCAGGAACCGATGTGCTGATCGCCGGGGCTGGCGGCGTTGGTTCTGCGATCGCCGCTTCGCTGGCTGCGGCGGGTGTTCGACGCATCGCTCTTCATGACGGTAACATGATCGCTCTGAGCGGGCTGCATGAACGACTGAACACCTATTATCCGGACACCCAGGTCACGGCCGGCTCTGCGGACCCAAGCGGTTTTGACATCGTCGTCAACGCAACGCCGCTCGGCATGCGCCAGGATGATCCGCTGCCCGTCGACGTATCACGTCTCTCCCCTGACACCTTCGTCGGCGAAGTTGTCATGAAAACGGAGATCACCCCGTTTCTCGCCGCAGCTCGCGCCAGGGGATGCGCCTTTCAGGTCGGCACCGATATGCTCTTCGAACAGATCCCGGCGTATCTCGAATTCTTCGGCTTCCCGACAACAACAGCCGAGGAACTGCGAAAGATCGCAAGCCTCTGACGCGGCGCGCTCGCCAACCGCAGCTTCACCCTTTCTTGAGTGCTGAACAGGGCGCTTCGCTACGGTCCCGGCGCCTTTGGCCCCACAGGGGATCGCCCAGGCGGTCGATGCATTCGCGCGCCCCGGCCTTTCAATCCAGGCCGACCCGCTTTGCACCCTGCCGAAACAAGACCTGGTCGTCGCGAGGAAAATGGAAGGCCGACATGAAGTCACCAAGGCGGTAGGCCGGATATCGATCGTGAAGCATTGCCAGATACGCTTTTGCTTCAACCAGGCGTCCGGCAATGGAAAGGCAAAGCGTCGCGATCGCCAGAATATGGGCATGGGCGTTCGGACGGGCTGCGGCCTTGACACCCCAATCTGCGGCGTCCTCGATGTTGCCGAGACGCACGAGGGCCAGGGCTCGGCTCGCGAGCATTCCGAAAAGCAGCGGGTCGAAAGGACTGAGCGCGCGGGAGTGATCGGCTGCAACAACCGCTGCACGCGGATCACCGGACTGGGATTGAACGAAGGCGAGAGAGTAGTGGGCGATGGCGAAGCTTGGGCTCAGTTCGACTGCCTGTTGCAGCTCACCGACCGACTGATCGTGCAGCGCCCGTAACCACAGCGCTCGACCCATGGCAAGGTGGGCCGTCGGGTCCCGCTCGTCTGCCATCATGCTCTGGCTCGCCGCCCGATAGGCAAGCTCGGCCTCGGCGTCGCGATCTGCCCAATGCTGAAAGGCACTCTGGAAATGGGTAAAGGACAGCCCGGCATGGGCGCGGGCAAATGTCGGGTCCAGTCCTATTGCTCTTTCGAAAAAAAGCTGCGCTTGCTCGTTGTCGCTTTTGGTGAAGCGATACATGTGCCAGAGCCCCAGGTGGTGAGCCTCCCACGCATCAAGAGAGTTCGGCGCCTTCAGGAGGGCACGATTGCTCTCGATCGCCTCGACTTCGCGCTCGATCGAGACGACGATTCTGCTGCCGATTTCGTCAAGGAGGAGGAAGGTATCGGCAACCCGGCGCTCGAAGACATCAGTCCAGGCGATGCGAGACGACCTTGCTTCGGTCAACTCGACGCGAACGATGATACGGTCAGCGATGCGCTGGAACGATCCGTCGACGACATAGTCGACGCCCAGCAGCTGCGCCGTCTCGCCGACTGTGTGGTGGCGCTCCCTCAGTGCGAACATCGTGCCTTGGGCGATGACGTGAAAGGAGCGAAGCTTCGCAAGCCGGGTGATGATGTCGTATGCCAAAGCATCGCAAGGACCGCCAGGGGCGGCCACGGCCGAGATCTCATTGAACGGCATGATCGCAATCGACGGCCGCCGCGGCTCTTTGGGCAAGGTTTCTGTGTCGCGGGGAGACGATGAGGGCACGGCATTAGCACTGGCCTGTCGCGGCCGGAAGCTGTCGTCGGTCTGTGTTCTCACCGTCAGCCAGGCGTCATGCAGGGGTCGCTCGTTGATACCTTCGGCACGAAAAAGTTTCGTGGTCGCGTCAAGATGCTCCTCGCCCTCTCGAAAACGGCCCGCCCTGGCGAGGGACATCAAGAGCAGTTCGTGCGGGCGAATATCGAAGGGCGAAAGCTGGATCCAGCGATCGAGGTAGGCCTGGGCCTCCTCCGACGGCAAACGCTGCACCATATGCTCAAGAAGGGCGGCATGAATGTCGCGCAGTCGACGGCGCTGCGACACCAGCCATGTTTCGAACGCCGGGCTCCGTTCGAGGCTCGACCCATCGTGAAAGTCGCCGGCAAACAGCGCCGCCAGGGATCGCAACTGGTCTTCAGAATGCGTCTTGAAGCCGTGCTGATAGGCCGTTTCCACCTCGATAGCATCGACAGAGCAGTCCGACAGGTCCAGGCCAACAGCGCCGCCGTCGGTGATAACGCGTTGTTCCCCGATGAGCGACCGGATCTTGCTCAGGCACCATCGCAACTCGCCACGCGGATCGTCAGGAATGTCCCACAGCAGATCGCAAAGCTGTGACCTGCCGCGGGGTCGGGGCGAGAGCGCAAGATAGGCAAGAAGCGATCGCACCTTGCGGGATCCGGGGAGTTTCAGGTCGACGCCGTCGCGCCGGATTGCCATCGGCCCAAGCAGTCGGATCTCAAGCGAGCGCCCGTGCTGTTTGGCCTCTCCGCCACCCGATTCCACGCTCGTTCCCACGCCAGCTGCCACGCCGACCCCCACTATCCCTGTCTAAACCAGAGACTGCGGCACGACACGTGCCCAACCACGGTTGCTATAGACGCACCATGAGGCCGACCAATCTGACCGAAGGAGAAAACAATGTCCACATCTGCGGCCGTCGCGCGTGATACTCAGCCAGCCGTTGATTTCGGCGCGCTCAAAGCCCGGCAGCAAAGCGCCTGGTCTTCGGGCGACTACGCAATCGTTGGGACAACCTTGCAAATCGTCGGCGAAAGCCTCTGTGAAGCGCTCGATCTGCGCGCGGGTGCAACGGTGCTCGATGTTGCGGCCGGAAACGGCAACGGCGCGCTTGCCGCCGCCCGACGCTGGTGCGAGGTCACCGCGACCGATTACGTTCCAGCTCTGCTCGAACGCGGCCAGGAGCGCGCCAAGGCCGACCGGCTGCCGATCGCCTTCCAGGTGGCGGATGCGGAACATCTGCCGTTTGCCGACCAGTCTTTCGACAACGTGCTTTCGATTTTCGGCGTGATGTTCACGCCCGACCAGGAGCGCGCCGCGTCCGAGCTTCTTCGGGTCTGCAAGCGCGGTGGTTCGGTCGGTCTTGCGAACTGGACCCCTGACGGTTTCATCGGGCAGATGTTCAAGACGATCGGTAAGCATGTGCCGCCTCCGGCAGGTTCCCGCTCACCGGCGCTTTGGGGTTCACGGGCGCGGCTTGAGGAACTGTTCCCGGGTGCGGTCGCGTCTATCGCGGCGACGCCGCGGCAGTTCGTGTTCCGCTACAAGTCACCGGACCACTGGCTTGAGGTCTTCCGGACCTATTATGGTCCCGTGCTGAAAACATTCGCCGCCCTTGATTCGGTTGCGCGGGATATGCTGACCAACGACCTGCTGGCGCTCATGGAGCGGTTCAATCGCGCCGATGACGGCACCGTGGTCGTGCCAAGCGATTATCTGGAGGTCATCGTCACGAGGCTCTGAACACAGGCTTCCGACACCGGCCGAGCATGGGCTTCTAGCCCCGATGTTCGGCCGTCAGGTCGAGCGGATGTTCTTGAGCCAGGCGCTGCCGCCCGCTTGGAATTGGAACAATGCTCCGATCTTGGAAGCGGATGCCCGATAAAGGCTTGCCCCTGATTGGAGGAGACTTATACGCGAGAAAATCGCGCCAGGGGGTAACATGACACCGTCTGAATTTAGAGCGGCCGTGGAGGTCGCAAGACTGTCGGCAAGCGACATTCACGAACTGCTCGGGGTCGACGAACAAACCCGCCGGCGGTTGGCCGCCGGCGAGCAACCCGTGCCACGTTGCGTCGCCTTGTGCCTGTGGCTGATGGCAGCCTATGGCGTTTCGATCCTCGAGGCGCGCGTTCTTGCGGACGATCCGAGTGTCGCGACGCCGGCTTAGTCGAATCATCCCACCGCTCATGACGATCGCAGCACCCCGTCCGAGGTCGACGCACGAGGCCACCGGACGGGGCAGCGCTGCGACATGTCCCCTTTTTCCCAGACACCTATCAATGAGCCCGCGACAGATCCGCCCATCATTGCTCATGAGCGGTCTATTCCCATTGCAACCTGCGGCCGGCCTTCGATGTCACGAAGTTGTCGCTTGTATCGTCTCGGTTGACGTGAGACGTCGTAGACACACTTTCTCCGGCAAGGCCGACGTCAAAACCGATGGCGTCGTACGGATGATTTCAGCCGCTCAGGCAAAACGTTCCATTTGAAGAAGAGGAGATCTCCATGGACTATCGCAGGCTTGGCAACAGCGGTGCGGTCGTGACCGCCTATTGCCTCGGCACCATGACGTTCGGTGCGGAGGCGGACGAAGCGGCATCGCACAGGCTGCTCGACGATTACTTCGCCTGGGGCGGTAACTTCGTCGACACGGCCGACGTCTACAGCGCCGGCGCGTCGGAGGAAATCATCGGCCGCTGGCTGAAGCAGCGACCGACGGAAGCCAGGCAGGCTGTCATCGCTACAAAGGGTCGGTTTCCGATGGGACCGGGCCCGAATGACATCGGGCTGTCTCGCCGCCACCTCAACCAGGCTCTCGATGCCTCGCTCGCGCGCCTTGGCCTTGAGCATATCGACCTCTACCAGATGCATGCATGGGATGGGCTGACGCCGATCGAGGAGACATTGCGCTTCCTCGACGATGCCGTTTCAGCAGGCAAGATCGGCTATTACGGATTTTCCAATTATGTCGGCTGGCAGATCGCCAAGGCGGCGGAGATTGCCAAGGCGCGCAGCTACAGCCTGCCGGTGACGCTGCAACCCCAGTACAATCTGCTGGTGCGCGACATCGAGCTCGAGATCGTCGCGGCCTGCCAGGACGCAGGCATGGGCCTGTTGCCCTGGTCACCGCTTGGGGGCGGCTGGCTGACGGGCAAGTATCGCCGCGACGTGACGCCGACCGGCGCCACCCGCCTTGGCGAAAACCCCGCAAGGGGGATGGAATCCTACACGAAGCGGAATGCGCAGGAGCGGACCTGGGCCATCATCGATACCGTAGCTGACATTGCAAAGACCCGTGGCGTCAGCATGGCGCAGGTCGCATTGTCCTGGACGGCTGCGCGACCCGCGGTGACCTCGGTCATTCTGGGAGCGCGAACAAACGAACAGCTCGCGGACAACCTTGCCGCGGCAAAGCTCGTCCTGTCGGAGGGCGAGATGGCAAGGCTGAACGAAATCAGCCAGCCTCTGGTCGCCGACTACCCGTACGGAGCCGGCGGCACGAACCAACGGCATCGCAAGATCGAAGGCGGCCGCTAGGATTGATGAGCGGCCGGATCATCGTCCGGCCGCTTGACAAATCAGAGGCGTGCCCCGCTCGTCTCGTCGAAGAGATGCAGGTTCGCGGGATCGACGGTCGCGCCGATCGCCTCTCCCGCCCGGGCGGTGCCACGTCCCGTCTCCACGATCGTCAGTTCAGGGGTCGTCGATGCCGTGATAAAGGTGGAAGAACCTGTCGACTCGACCACCGCCACCGGGACGTCAAAGGTCCCCTGCCCTGGGGCGGTCACGCCGATATGCTCAGGGCGGATGCCGGCCGTGACCTTGCGCCCAGGCTGCACCTGGTGATCGATCGCGATCCGGTGCTTGACGTTGCCGAGATCGATCGTCAGGCTGTTGCCATCGTCGCTGGCCACGGCCGGAATGAAGTTCATGGCGGGCGATCCGATGAAGCCTGCGACGAACTTGTTGGCGGGCTTGTCGTAGAGATCGAGTGGCTTGCCCTGCTGCTCGATCACGCCTTCGCGCATCACGACGACGTGGTCGGCCATGGTCATGGCTTCGATCTGGTCATGGGTCACGTAGACGGAGGTCGCGTGCAGCCGGTCATGCAGCGCGCGGATTTCCTTGCGCATGTGGACGCGAAGGGCGGCATCGAGGTTTGACAGCGGCTCGTCGAACAGGAAGGCCTTCGGGTGGCGGATGATCGCGCGGCTCATCGCGACACGCTGGCGCTGGCCGCCTGACAATTCGCGCGGATAGCGCTTCAGGAGATGCGACAGGCCGGTGGTCGCAGCAACCTCGGCTGCCGCCTTCCTGGCTTCAGCCTTCGCGACGCCGCGGATGCGCAGGCTGTAGGTGAGGTTCTCTTCCACGGTCATGTGCGGGTAGAGCGCGTAGGACTGGAACACCATGGCGACGTCACGCTTGCGTGGCGGCACGTTGTTCATGCGTTCGCCGGCGATTTTGAGCTCGCCTTCCGAGATGCTTTCCAGTCCTGCGAGAGACCGCAGAAGTGTTGACTTTCCACAGCCCGACGGACCGACAAGCGCGACGAAGGTGCCCTTGGCAATCGACAGGTTGATGTTCTTCAGGGCATGGAATGCGCCATAATGCTTGTTGACGCCGCTGAGCTCGATCTGATTGGTCATTTGAGGGCTCCAGAGGTGAGGCCGGATACGATGCGGCGCTGCAAGAGGACGAAAATGGCGAGGATCGGTGTCACATACATCGTGGCGTAGGCCATGATGTTGTTCCACTCGTTGGTGTTCGGTCCCATGAAGGAGTTGAGGCCAACGCTTGCCGGCTGAAGCTCGGCTGCCTGGATCATCGACTTCGAATAGACGAACTCGCCGAAGGCCTGCATGAAGATCAGGATGGCGCTGACCAGGATGCCATTGCGGGCGAGCGGCAGCACGATGCTGAAGAAAGCGCCGATGCGGCTGTTTCCATCGACTAGGGCGGCCTCCTCGAGCTCCATCGGCACGGCCATGAACGTGGCCCTGACCAGGACGACGAAGAAGGGCATGCTCTTTGCGGCAATCGCGATGATAACGGCAAGGCGTGGATAATCCAGCATGCCGAGCTGCGAGAAGCCGACGAAGATCGGCGTTACCATCAGCGACGCGGGCAGAACCTGCAGCATCAGGATCAGGAAGAGCCCGATGTCGACCCAGACATTGCGGTAGCGTGCCAGCACGTAGGCGCAGCCGACGCCGAGCACGGTGATCAGCGTGACAGCGCCGACGGCGATGACCAGCGAGTTCCAGAGGTAGCGGCCCATGCCGCGGCTTTCCCAGACATAGCCGAAGGTGCCCCATTGCGGATCGCCTGGCCAGAAGCTCGGCGGCGTGGCGAACATCTCGGACCCGCCCTTGAGTGCGGTGATGTACATCCAGTAGAGCGGGAACAGATAGATCGCGGCCATGACGATGGCGATCACGAGCATCAGGCGGTTGCGTGTCGTCTCGCTCATCCGCGCACCTCATGACGTGTCGAGCGGACGTAGACGACCGAAGCGAACATGACGAAGACAATCATGATGACGGAAATGGTCGCACCCTTGGCGAAATCATACTGGCGGAAGGACAAATCCCAGGCCCAGTACTGCGTGACGTTGGAGGAGTTGTTCGGGCCACCCGAGGTAATCGCGGCAAAGAGGTCGAACTGCTGCAATGTGAAGATCAGGCCAAGCGCGATGATGGCGCCGATCGTCGAGCGCATCATCGGCAGCGTGATCGTCCAGAAGCGCTGCCAGGCATTGGCGCCATCGAGCTCGGCTGCCTCGTAGAGATCGCCGGGAATACCCGAAAGGCCGACCGACAGCAGGATCATGTTGAAGGCAGTTCCGAGCCAGACATTGGCGATGATGACGGCATAGAGCGAGAAGTGCGGATCGGAGCGCCAGAAGATGTTGCTGCCGATGATGCCGCTCTCCTTCAGGATGAAGTTGAGGACACCGAAGTCGCCCGAGAGGATCCAGTTCCAGATCGCGCCGACAACGAGGCCAGGCATGACCCAGGAGACAAGAAACAGGCCTCTGAGCCAGGAGGCGCCGGGGAACCTGACCCAGAAGAACAGGGCAAGGCCAAAGCCGATGAGGAACTGCCCGGCGATCGAGCCGACCACGAATATCACCGTGTTGCCGAGGATCGGCCAGGTTTCCGGCTGGGCAAAGAGGTCCGTGTAGTTCTTGAAGCCGACGAATGGGCGCGAGAAGGTTCCGAGGCTGAACATGTCGACCTCCTGGAAGCTCATCACCACGTTGTAGATGAGTGGCAGTCCCGCCATCAGGAACAGGAACGCCAGCGGAAAGGCGACGAGCATGATGTCGAAGCCACGGCCGTCCCTGACGCTTGAAAGAATCCGTTTCATCGATCCTCCAATACTCCGAACGGGGCTGCCTTGCGCTTTCGCTTTAAGACAGCCCCTGCCGGGAGGAAATGGTGGGATGGCCCGAAGGCCATCCGGTTGTCCGGAAAGGGTTAGCCGAGCACAGCCTTGATCTTGTCGGCGGCCTGGTCGAGTGCGTCCTTCGGCGACATCTGACCGGTCAGGGCAGCCTGGATGGCGTCCTGAATTGCCTTGGAGATCTTCGGCCATTGCGGGTGCGGACCGCGCGGCTTGGCGTATTTCAGCTGTTCGATGAAGACCTTCAGCGCGTGATCCTTGAGCTTTTCGCCGGTCTCGGGGATGGTGATGTCGGAACGGGCCGGGAGCTGGCCGTAGTTCTTGAACATCTTGTCATCCTGGGAGGCGAAGAACTCGAGTGCCTTGAAGGCCTCGGCTGGATGCTTCGTGCTGGCAAAGATTGCCCAGTTGAAGTCGCCCATCGCCGAGGAGCGCTCCGCGCCCTCCTTCGGAACCGGAAGCAGGGCAACGCCCCAGTCGAACTTTGCTTCCTTCGTCATGCGATCAAGCTCCCAGGGGCCGGAGATCGCCATGGCGGCATTTCCCGAATTGAAGGTGCCGGTCGAGTCCCACTGGCCGCGCGTCAACGTGTCAGGAGAGGCGAGCTTCTCGTCCATGATCGTTTTCCAGGTCTCCAGCGCCTTGACCGCGCCCTCGGCATTGATGTTCTCGTAGCTGCCGCCGCCCATCTGCGCCCAGGGAAGGAACTGGAAGGTGCCCTCCTCGTTCGCCTTGGCGGAGAAGGCGAGACCATAGACGTTCTTGGCGGGATCGGTGAGCTTGCGCGCATCCTCGACAAGCTCGTCCCAGGTCTGCGGCGGCTTGTTCGGGTCGAGGCCCTTCGCCTTGAACATGTCCTTGTTGTAATAGAGCGCGATCGTGTTCGTTGCCTTCGGAACGCCAAAATACTTGCCGTCCCATTCGACGGACTTCAGCGGACCCGGAAAATAATTGTCCGGCTTGATGACCGAGGACGACTTCACCATGTCGGTGATGTCGAGGAAGGCGCCACGCGAGGCAAACATCGCATGTTCCGGATTGTCGACGGCAATGATGTCGGGAGCCTGGCCGGTGGCATAGGCGCGCATCGCTTCGGTGACGACGTCATCGAACTGGATGAGGCGATACTCGATCTTGATGCCGTTGTTCTGGGCGTTGAATTCCTTGACGAGATTGGGAGCCGGCTGGATGTCCTTGTCCAGCGACCACAGCGTCAGCGTGACGTCTTCGGCCTTCGCGGAGAGGCCGAAGAGAGAGACGCCTGCCAGCGCCAAGGCGCCAATCATTGCAAACTTGTGGATACCCATAGTTCTCCTCCTTTGTGGTTATCCCTTGAGAAGCCGGCGAATCCTCCTCGCCGGCCACGACTTGATCAAACCGGATCGACGACGAAAGCGCCGCCCCGGGCATGCTTGAGGTGGTTGAGCGCGTGAACCTGGCCGGTCATTTCGAGTTGATCGCGATAGACCGGGTCATGCCAGCCTTCGATATCGATCGAACCGGACCAGCCTGCAAGGCGCAGTTCGGAAATGATGTCCGTCCAGTTGCTGTCGCCAAAGCCCGGCGTGCGCATGAAGACGAACTTCTCCTTGCCGAAGATGCCATGCTCCTTGATGACGTCCCAGCGGATCGTCGCATCCTTGCCATGCACGTGGAAGATCTTCTTGGCCCATTTGCGGATCTGCGGCAGCGGCTCGATCAGGTAGACCATCTGGTGGCAGGGTTCCCATTCGATGCCGATATGGTCGTCCGGGGTTTCGTTGAAGATCAGTTCCCAGGCGTCGGGATTGTGCGCGATGTTCCAGTCGCCGGTCGCCCAGTTGCCGTCCATGGCGCAGTTTTCGAAGGCGATCTTGATGCCCTTGTCGGCGGCCCGCTTGGCAAGATCGCTCCAGATTTCCTTGTAGCGCGGCAGGCTGTCGGTCAGCGGCTTGTTGCGGACACGGCCGGTAAAGCCGGCAACGCAGGTCGCCCCGAAATGGTGGGCATTGTCGATGCAGTCTTTCCATCCCTGCAGCGTCTCGAGATCGATCTCGGTGGTTTCAAGCGGATTGCCGAACATGCCGAGCGTCGAGATGGTGATGTCGCGGTCGCCGATGGCGTCGACGCAGCGCTTTCCGAGCTCGGCAAGGTCCTGCCGGTTCGTCGTCTGCCAGAAGAAGGGCTCGAAGCTTTCGAAGCCCAAATTGGCGATCTGGCCGATGCGCTTGTCGGCGCCGCCGTTGGAGGCGCTGACCATGGTGCCGATACGAATGGACTTGGCGGGGTTGCTCACAATATCTTTCCTTATGCTGAAATTTCGATGCGCTTGCCGGTTCTGGCGCTCTCGATTGCGGCAAAGACCATGGCCAGGCTCCTGATGTTGTCGGAGCTCGCGGTTTCCGGCCGCTTGCCCGATCTGATCGCCTCGACGAAGTCGCAGATGACGCTGGCATGACCGTGCGTCTCTTCCTCGTGCTCGGGGTCGGGAACGTTTACGGGCGCAGACCCGTGTAGCAGGCCGGGCTCCGTGCCGGCGACGGTGGCGCGGAACTTATCGGCGCCATCCCAGGTGAGCATGCCGCGCGAGCCAACGAGGCGCCATTCGCTTTCCCAGCTCGTGCGCTCGCCTTCGGCGCACCAAGAGCCGCGATAGGTAAAGATGACATCATCGGAAAATTCGAAGGTCGCATTGGCGCTTGCACCATGCCTGTACCATGACCCCTTCGGATTCTTCTCGACGCAATAGACAGCGAGCGGCTTCTTGTCGGCGACAAAGCGGGCCGCGTCGAAGGTATGGATCGCCATGTCGAGCAGAAGGACGTTGTCCATCTCCTCGCGGAACCCCCCGAAATGCGGGCCGAGAAAGAAGTCGCAATGAATGGCGGTCAGGTCGCCGATCGCTCCGCTCTTGACGAAGCGGTGCATGCGGCGCACGCCCGATATGAAGCGGCGGTTCTGGATGATGGCGTGGATCCTGCCGGTTTCGGCGGCAAGATCGATCAGTGCCGCCCCTTCTGCAAGCGAGGTCGCCATGGGCTTCTCGCTTAGCACGTGGCATCCGGCCTTCAGCGCGGTCGAGACAACGGTGAAGCGAGCCGCAGGCACGACGACATCGAACACGATGTCTGCGCTCGACTGTGCAATGACTTCGGACAAGTCCGTGCCGATGACGGCGCCCTCAAGACCGAATTCGGATGCCAGCGCTTCGGCTGCTGCCGGGTTGACGTCGACGAGGCCGCTGACCTCGATGGCGGCCGCCAGCGTCGGCGTTTCCTTGATGGCGCGCAGCCAGCCTTTGGACATGGCTCCGCACCCGCATAGAACGGCTTTCAAAATCACGATTTCCTCCGATGGGTGGTTTCCGGCTTTCCTCCCGAAACGCATCCCGTAAACGTTTACGATACTAAGCGGAAACGTTTCCTGGTGTCAATACCGGGTCATGCCCTCGCAAATGCGGCCGAAAACGTGTGGAATGGCGGGGCTTTAGGCAGTCTGCGCCGCAGGCAGCAGGAAAAAAGTTCGGCCTGATGACGAGCCTTTCTGCCTCGCGTCATCCGACGAATCCGTCGCCAGCGAAGCGTCCCCGCACGCGGCGCGACTTAAGCCTTCAGCGAAAAAGCATCGCTCTCGCCTGGCGCGAGCTCGAGCGGCCAGATCGTGTTGCGGGCACCCTTCGGATAATGTTCGGCATAGGCAGGCATGGTGGCAAGCAGGGTTTCGGCGAGTTCGACGCCGAGGTCACGCAGCGACATGCGAAAGCAGGTGAGCGACGGCTGCAGGAATTTTCCGCGCGGTTCCTCGCGAAAGCCGATCACGGCAAGATCGCGTCCGGGTACGATGCCTGCCTCGTTGAGGCGGCGATAGAGACCGATCGCCATGAGCTCATAGATCAGGATGATGGCGGTCGGCTTGCTGTCGAGCCGCAGAATTTCGTGGCCCGCCTGATAGCCCCCCTGCTCGCTCGATTTGACCCGGATGACCAGCGAGGGATCAAAGGCAATGCCGTGTCGTTCAAGCGACTTGCGATAGGCATCGACAAAAATATAACCGAGATTGATGTCGTTCGACGGCGCGGCTATGGCGATGCGGCGATGACCCTTGGACACCAGCCGGTCGACGGCGCAGGCAGCAACGCCTTCAAAATCGAGGTCGATCCATGTGTGGTTGCCGCCGGACGCGCTGCGTCCGAGCGCCACGAAGGGGATCTTCGTCTTGATCAGGAGATCGATGCGTTTGTCGACGCGCTGGGTGGCGGAGATGATCATCGCATCGACGATCCGCCGCGCAACCATCCGTTTCAGATATTCGTGCGGGTCCTCGTCATTCGGGCAGGGCAGCATCAGCAGGTCGAGCTTGTGGCGGGAGAGCACGCTTTGCAGCCCGCCGGTAACGCCGAGGAAGAAGTTGTCGCTGTTTTCGACCGTCTCCTTGCTGGATTCGATCATCAGGCCAATGACATTGGTCGTCCCCTGGCGAAGGCTTCTGCCGGACTGGTTGGCGACATAGCCGATTTCCTCGGCGGCCGCCAGCACGCGCTTGCGCGTCTCCTCGTTGACGTCAGGCCGACCATTCAGCGCACGCGAAACTGTTCCGATCGAAATATCGAGATGCTTAGCGAGCTGGCGAATTCCCTTCATCTGCGGCAATCTCTCTCCCCGATCAACCCGTTCCTATCTGCCACACTAAAACGTTTCCGAAAAGCCGGCATCGACGAATGCATGGTCCGCCGTTCAGCTTGCGACGAGGCTTGATGTGGCGAGCGCGGCGATGGCAACGCCGGCACCGGCTGCCGCTCCGATCGATTTTGCCATCGCATCGCCAAATCGCGCATGGCGCGACGGCGACAACAGCTGCAGCAGTTCCGAAAGGGCGGAACCGACCACGCAGGCAAGGACCACGCATGCCGTGGAGCGTGGATAGCCGAGCACGAAGAAAAATGCCATGGAGGCAAAGGCAAGCGCCCTGTCGAGGTTGACGCGGGTGATCGTCCGCGGCCGCATCCTGATCGGGGAGACCGTCACGAACAGGATGAAGGCAAACAGCGCCCAGGCGATCACCCGGGCGTAAAATGTCAGGTCGGATCCGCCGCCAAGTTCACTCAACGCGCTTTTCGTCCTTTGCCATCAGGTTCCTGGGGTCCACAGCAACGCCGATCCGGCGGTCCGGGGAAGAGCTCATCAGAGATCAGCCGACCAGGGCGTCGTCGAACACCTCGGCGTCCTTGAAGGCGGCCGCGGCCGCATCCTTGCCCGACAGGAGTGGCGCCGTATCGATCGGCCAGCGGATGGCGAGCGAGGGGTCGTTCCAGACAATGGCCCGCTCGCTTTCCGGCGCGTAGAAATCCGTGGTCTTGTAGAGGAATTGGGCCGTCTCGGAGAGAACCAGAAAGCCATGGGCAAAGCCGGTCGGGATAAAGACCTGGCGCTTGTTCCCGGCAGAGAGAATTTCCCCTACCCACCTGCCGAAGGTTGGCGAGGTCCTGCGCAGGTCGACGGCGACATCGAACACCTCGCCTTCGACGACCCGCACCAGCTTTCCCTGCGGCTGCCTGACCTGGTAGTGCAGTCCCCTGAGGACGCCCTTTGCGGATTTCGAATGATTGTCCTGCACGAAGCTGACATCGGAGCCCACAAGCGCATTGAATTTCGCCTGGTTGAAGCTCTCGAAGAAGAAGCCGCGGTCGTCACCGAAGACCGTCGGTTCGATCAGCAGCACCTCGGGGATTGCAAGTCGTGTCGCCTTCATCGCGTCGCAGCCTCCGAAACGAGCCTGAGGAGATATTTCCCGTATCCGCTCTTTGCGAGAGGTGTCGCCAGGTGCTCGAGCGCTGCGACATCGATCCAGCCGTTTCGAAAGGCGATCTCCTCCGGACAGGACACCTTCAGGCCCTGCCGATGCTCGAGCGTGGAAATGAACTGGCTGGCGTCAAGCAGCGAGTCGTGTGTTCCGGTGTCGAGCCATGCATAGCCGCGGCCCATGATCTCGACGGTCAGATTGCTGTCCTCGAGATAGCGGAGATTGAGGTCGGTGATCTCAAGTTCGCCGCGCGGCGAAGGCTTGAGTGCCTTGGCGAACTCGACCGCCCGGGCATCATAGAAATAAAGGCCGGTCACGGCATAGTTCGATTTCGGCTGCGCCGGCTTTTCCTCGATCGAGAGCGCCCTGTTCGTGCCGTCGAAATCGACGACGCCATAGCGTTCCGGATCGAGAACATGGTAGGCGAAGACGGTCGATCCGGTTTCGCGCGACATGCCGCTTTGCAGCAAAAGGGGCAGGTCGTGCCCGTAAAAGATGTTGTCACCAAGCACCAGTGCCGACGGTGAGCCGGCGAGGAATTCCTCCCCGATGATGAAGGCCTGGGCAAGACCGTCAGGGGACGGCTGGACGGCATAGGAGAAGTTCACACCCCATTGGCTGCCACTTCCGAGCAGCTGCTCGAAGCGGGGAATGTCCTGAGGCGTCGAGATCACCAGGATATCGCGAATGCCGGCGAGCATCAGCGTGCTCAGCGGGTAGTAGATCATCGGTTTGTCGAACACCGGCAGCAGCTGCTTGCTGATGGCGAGCGTCGCCGGATGAAGTCTCGTGCCGGAGCCGCCGGCGAGGATGATGCCCTTTCGGTTCACGACTGAAGCTCCCGTCTTCTCAGTTGATGAAGCATCCTGTCCACGTGGATCGTCCAGTCCGGAAGCTCCAGTCCCAGGCAGTTGGCCAGGCCATCGCTGTCGAGCTCTGAATTGGATGGTCGGGCTGCCGGCAGCGGATAGTCCGCGGTTGAAATAGGCTCGATGTCAGCTGCCCCCGCCTGCAGGTCAAAACCCAGCTCACTGGCGCGCCCGACGACGTAGCGGGCAAGCTCGTGCCAGCTCGTCCTGCCGCGCGCCGTCAGGTGGTAAACGCCACCTGGAAGCTCGCGGCGGCGATGGGCGGCGAGCGCGAGCGCCGTGACGTCGGCGATCAGTTCCGCCGAGGTCGGGGCGCCGAATTGATCCGCCACCACCCGCAGGCTTTTCCGTTCTCTGGCGAGGCGAAGGATGGTCTTTATGAAATTGGCGCCGTGTGCGGAAAAGACCCAGCTCGTCCTGAGCACGATCGCATCGCATCCGCTGGACAGGATCGCTTCCTCGCCCGCAAGCTTCGATCGGCCATAGGCATTCAACGGATTTGTCACATCGCCTTCACGGTAGGCCGATGGCTTGCTGCCATCGAAGACGTAGTCCGTGGAGTAGTGGACAAGCGTTGCCTTGCGTTCGAGAGCGATCTCCGCAAGGACCGCGACAGCCTCGGCATTGACACGAAAGGCCCTCTCGGATTCGGCCTCCGCCAGGTCGACCTTCGTCCACGCCGCCGCATTGACGATGATATCGGGTGCGTGCGCGCTGACCGTTTCGGCGAGCCGGTCTGTTGCTTCGATGTCGAGCCCGTCACGACCAAGCGCGGTCACCGCGCCGAACGGCAGCAGCGTGCGCTGGAGTTCCTGGCCGACCTGGCCGTTCTTTCCGAGGAGAAGGATGTTCATGCGTACTGCTTGGCGATCCAGTTTCGATAGCTTCCCGAGGTGACGCCCGTCACCCACTCGGCATTGTCGAGATACCAGCGCACCGTCTTCCTGATGCCGCTCTCCAGCGTCTCCACGGGGCGCCAGCCGAGATCCGTTTCCATCCTGCCGGCATTGATGGCATAGCGCCTGTCATGGCCGGGACGATCGGTGACAAAGGTGATCTGGGTGTTGTACGAGGTTCCGTCGGCCTTTGGCGCCATTTCGTCGAGGACTTCGCAAAGGAGGTTGACGAGGTCGAGATTGGTGTGCTCGTTCCAGCCGCCGATATTGTAGGTCTCTCCGGGACGGCCCGCTTCGAGGACACGGCGCACGGCGCTGCAGTGATCGTTCACATAGAGCCAGTCGCGGATCTGCTGGCCATCGCCGTAGAGCGGCAACGGGCGGCCCTGCAAGGCATTGTGAATGACAAGCGGGATGAGCTTCTCTGGGAAATGATAGGGACCGTAGTTGTTGGAGCAGTTCGTCGTCAGAACCGGCAAGCCGTAGGTATGGTGGTAGGCGCGCACCAGATGGTCGCCTGCCGCCTTGCTGGCAGAGTACGGGCTGTTCGGCTGGTACTGCGTCTGTTCGTCGAATGCCGGATCGTCCGGGCCGAGCGTGCCGAATACTTCATCGGTCGATATCTGCAGGAAGCGGAAGCCCTGGCGATCGGGCAGCTTTGCAAAGTAGGCGCGGGCCGCTTCGAGCAGCCGGAATGTCCCGACGATGTTCGTCTGGACGAAATCTTCCGGACCATGGATGGATCGGTCGACATGGCTCTCGGCCGCGAAGTTGATGATGGCGCGTGGCTTGTGGCGCTCGAGAAGGCTCGCAACCAGTGCCGTATCCGCGATGCTGCCATGCACGAAAATGTGCCTTTCGTCATCGGCGAGCGCGTCGAGGTTGCGGATATTGCCAGCGTAGGTGAGCGCATCGAGATTGACGACAGGCTCTTTGCTGTTTGCCAACCAGTCCAGAATGAAGTTCGAGCCGATAAAACCGGCTCCGCCAGTCACCAATATCATTGTCGAGACACCCCTGTTGCAACGCAACACTAAACAGCGATTGCCCTCTAGTAAACATTGCTCCGATCTAACATCGTGCGCATGGTCAGCAATACTATTTTCACATCAAGCCAGAATGACCAGTTGTTGATATACCAGAGATCGTGTTGAACCCGGTCGGCCATCCGGTCCAATGTCGGCGTTTCGCCGCGGCATCCGCTGATCTGGGCCCAGCCGGTAAGGCCCGGCTTGACGTTCCGCCGCGTTGCATATTGGGCAATCAGCGTGCCGTAGAGATCGTCATGTGCCATTGCATGCGGGCGCGGTCCGACGACGGACATGTCGCCACGAAGGACGTTCCAGAATTGCGGCAGTTCATCGAGGCTCGTCGACCGTATGAAGCCGCCCACCCGGGTGACCCGGGGATCGTTGCGCGTCGCCTGGCGGACGTTGCCACCATCTTCCAAGACCGTCATGCTGCGGAACTTGAGGATGCGGAAAGCGCGGCCGTTGTAGCCCTTGCGTGACTGGGCAAAGAAAATCGGGCCCGGGCTGTCGAGCTTGACCGCGATTGCGACCATCAGGCAGATCGGAAACATCACGAAGAGGGCGGCGATCGAAAACAGGATGTCGAAGGCGCGTTTCAGGGCGCGCTGGTAAAAATCGAGTGGCGGCCGATGAATCTGGAAGGCGCGCCGCTCGCCGACCGTCTGCGCGAAGCCCTCGACAACCTCGCCAACCACGCCACCGAACATGACGCTGACCGGCACGCAGAACTGGCGAAGGTCGGAAAGGCACTTTTCCAGGGCACGAAGATTGCCATAGTCGCTCCAGGCGACCAGGACCTCATCGACGTCGTCGATGCCGTGTTCCTGGTAGACTTCCCCCATCCATCCAAGCGAAAGGTCATTCTCGGCAATCTTCATGATGTGATTGACGGAAAGCCCGCTCTGAGTTGCCCTCTGGATGACCGGTTCGACCTGCATCGAGCCTGGGCAGATCAGAAGTACCGTGCGGGAGGGAAACTGCGCACGAGAAAAGGCATCGCCGACCTGGCGCCAGCACAATCGCAGTGCCACGAGACCGGCGACAGAAAGACCAGCCGTCGTGATCAGGGAGCCCCTGGACATGGTCGTCCCGACCTTCAGGAACAGCGCAACGGCGATGAACAAGAGGATCGCTGCCGGCAGGAGGGTCAGGATCATCAGCAGCTGACGGCGGAACGACAGGATTTCGCGGGGACGATAGCCATGGACGCCAAACATCGCCAGAACGAAAACCGTCGCGACGAAAAGCCCAACCCCGACATAGGGCGACATATCCGCAGCGGTGCCCGTGCCGATCTGCTGATAAAGCAGATGGCCGGCAGCACTTGCCCCGATCAGGGCGACAAAGTCGCACGAAGCGGCGATGCAGGAAATCGCAATGGCGTTGAAACCGAGCCATTTCCGGTCGCTTCTGACGGAATGATTCGGGCTCCAGTTGTATTCGACCGGAATAGTCATAGTGCACGTCCTCAACCCTGCCGTATAGTTAGCATGGGATTAACGCGCGCAACAATTCACCCCCGATACGCCTTATTGGGTAAATCTAAAATCTATTGAAATAGCGGGGCTAATTACAGCAATAATACTTGAGATATTATAAATGCAATGACGCAACCAAGTGTATTTACTTGATCGCGTTGCTTTGGACTCTGTATGCATTTCGGCATCATCTCAGCCGACGTGCCAGCCTTTACAGAGCGGGATTGGCTCGGCGCACAAAAGCTGCGCCCGGTCCTGATCCCCGGCCACACTTGAAGAACTGCCCTTCGTGGGGTGACGTGAATGTCGGCTCCTGGTGCCTGAAAGGTCCAGTCGTCCTGGCTGTTCTCCACGGTATCAACCTCCAGGTGTTGAACGTCCCGGGAACGGCCTTGTTGCCGGGCCCCAGGACTGTGCAGAGGCCGCAGCACGGTCTCAGTTCAACTGGACCGTCAGCTTGTCGATCGTTCCGGTGAAGGCGAACGGCACCTGGTAGTCCTTGTCGTCGACACCTGTGCGAGTATCAACACCGACATCGAAGGTCTCGTCCCATGGCATAAGAGCTGGGACAGTGTGCGGAATTTTCTGGTTGGCGACCTCCTTGCCATCCACTTTGAGGATGCCCGTACCGCCGCTGCCCATATTGTGGGTGTCCGATGTGAAATCGAACTCGATGGTATGCTTACTGGGTGGCAGCGTGTCGGGGGCCTTCCCGATCGAGCGCCGGAGTCGGGACAACACCGCCGAACGTACCGGCGACCCCGTAACCGACATCGTCGGTCATGATCAAAAGGATATTGGGGGCGCCCTTGGGAGGGACGACCTGCGGCGGCCAATAGGGTTTTGAGTCCTTGGCGCTCAGCCCGATTTCACCACCAAACGGCGTCGGCGGATTGGGAAGGTATCGCTCGTCAAGGGTCGTCGTCGCGTCCGGTGCACCCGGTGTCCCTGTGATTTCCTGGGCGCTTGCGGCCCAGGCTGAACATGTCAGGGCCGCTGCAGCGACCTGCGTCAAGAAAGCCAATTTCATTCGCATGGTACCCTCCTTGTCACTACCATCAGATTGAAACGGTCACATCAGCATTGAGGGAAACGCGAGTCGAACGAGGGCATCATACGCATGGGTTGGAGCTGAAGCCCAACCAACTCCACAAACGGATTGGAAACAACGATATGTACCGGAGAGATATCCTCTACACCGGTATCACTCTGCCCTCTCCGTTCATATTAGCACACGCTTGGCTGCGCGGCCAATGAAGTACAGGACGGAAGCCTCGAATGTAACGCCGGCGCAGGCGCGCCCGGGCGCGCAGCAAGCGGACATTCGAACGGGCCCGTTGTCGCAGCCTACCGCCCGTTTTTTTTGGCGAAGTTGGGTGTCGGCTTCCTGGAAGAGAAGAGGCAATCGAAGCATGAGCAATACCCCAAATAAACG
Organism: Rhizobium sp. BK176; assembly: GCF_024808055.1. Taxonomy (NCBI): domain Bacteria; kingdom Pseudomonadati; phylum Pseudomonadota; class Alphaproteobacteria; order Hyphomicrobiales; family Rhizobiaceae; genus Rhizobium; species Rhizobium sp. BK176. Next base: position 109,853 of record NZ_JANUBV010000016.1, read on the forward strand.
GAGGGCGTATCGCTGAACATGTGGGAACGATACCACATTTACGTTCGTGGCTGGACCTGGTCCGGTTGGTCGAGGGCAGCCCTGCCCCCGTCGTATTGTGTTTATCTCGGAACGTCGAGCTTGTTGATTGCAAAGGTATAGTTGCTCCCGGTGCCGCCGCGGGTCACGACGAGCTTGCGCGTCTTGGTAATGATCCGCGCAAAGTTCCCGTCTGTCGTGATCGAGCGAGCCGTCGAGATCGTGGCGTAATTGTCGCCGGGGAACCGTTCAGGGCAGGCCTTGCCCCCTATGGCATAGATACGGGCGCCACCGCTTTCGTATCGCTGCTGGATCGGTCGGCCGCTCGGGTCGGCAAGGACCTTGCAGCCTGGCGCGTTCGGCACCGGAACGATCCGGTACCAGGGGCTGTCGGCAAGGACAACCGGTGCGGACAGTGACAGGACGGCGGAGGCGACAAGGACGAGTTTCAACATGGTTTTTCTCCTTCGATGTCGATCTCGAAAGGCGATATCGCGCCTGAAATCGACGGGCGTCACGTTTCACGAGGCAAGGGGTGATGGAAGTCTGTCTCCTATCCATGATTTGACAAAGTCTTGCGTTAATTCCACATGGTTGGCCGTTGGCTGAATGTCGAAACATCTGCCATTGGAAAGCCTGCTTGCACTGCCCGCCTCAATCCGTCGATGAAACGCGAGAGACATGCAATGGCCCCTGCATTCCCGTCCCGTCATTACGCCGTCCTTGTGACGGTGATCTGTGCATGCACGGCCTTCGCCAGCCCCGGGCTTTCGGCGACGATTGACGTTACGCCATCCGGAGGCAGGACGATCCAGTCCGCGCTTGAAAGAGCTGCGCCAGGCGACGTGATCCGGTTGAAGCCGGGGATCTACTACCAGGACTTCAAGACGGTCCGCGACGGCAGGCCCGGCAAGCCGATCATCATCACCGGTCCGCGCTCTGCGGTCGTCAAGGGCGGCGGTGCAGCAAGGGTGATCGAGATCAATCATGATTATCTCGAATTGCGGGGCTTCACGGTCGATGGAAAATTCGGCGCCCGCCACGACAAGGGCAGTTACAGGGACAAGCTGATCTATGCGGTCGGCAAAAGGCCCGGGGATGGCGTGACGGGTCTTCGCATCGTGAACATGTCGGTCAGGAATGCCGGTGGCGAATGCATCAGGCTGCGCTACCAGACGCGTCAAAACGAGATTGCCTATTCCACGATCGGCAATTGCGGCCTCTATGATTTCGCCTTCAGGGGCGGCGGCAAGAACGGTGAAGGAATCTATATCGGCACCGCGCCCGAGCAGCGCGGCGCCCATGGAGCACCCGACCGCGCCGTCGATGCTTCCGACGGCAACCACGTGCATCACAATGTCATCGATACGAACGGCAATGAATGCGTCGACATCAAGGAGGGATCGAGCCGCAACATCGTCGAGCACAACCAGTGCAGTGGCCAGAGGGACAAGAATTCCGCCGGTTTTGATTCTCGCGGGAACAACAACGTGTTCCGCTACAACACCGTCAGCGACGTGAGGGGGGCGGGTGTGCGCCTCGGCGGCGACAGCGACACGGATGGCATCAACAATGACGTCTACGGCAACACCTTCCGGAAAGTGGGTGTCGGCGTCGTCAAGGCGCAGCGTGGCCCGCAGGGCAAGGTCTGCGGCAACACGTTTGATGGCGACGCCAGGAAGACAAAGGCGGGAAAGACAAAGCTGGAGCCGCTGCGCGACTGCTGATCCTTTATGAGGCAGGCATCCTGCTGCGGAGCTCAATTCGACGACAGCTTCTGGAGCGCGGCCCGTGCCAGTGGATATCCACCTGTCGCGGACTTCTCCAGCCATTGCCGGCCCTTTTCGTCATTCTGTCTATCGCTCGTCGACTGCAGCAGCATCATGCCAAGTAGATACTGGGCCTCGGGATCATTCTGCCTGGCAGCACGCTCGCGGTAGCTTTCGGCCTTTTCGAGCGAGGCATCGACCCCGGTTCCGTAGTAGTAGGCATTGCCAAGTGCCTTCGAGGCCTGTGCGTAACCACTGTCTGCCGCCAGGGTCAGACTTGCGATGATCTTGTCTTTCTTGTCCTTGTCGAGATCCGAGCGGGCGAGCGCCTTGGACAGGTAGTCGACGGCCTCGGGATCGCCGCCCTGGGCCAATGTCTGGAACATCGAGACGGCTTCGGCAACCGCCTCAGGTGTTCCCCTCTTCCAAAGTACTTCTGCCATGATCTTCAGCGCATTTGGATCAGCCTTTGGCCCGGCGGCCCGGATCGCCGCCATTGCCTTGTCCTGCGCTTCCGGAGCGTAGTCGAGATTGAGAAGCTGCTTTGCCGGCCGGCCGGCATCGGCGGGATTGAGTGCCATCGATTGCAAAAGGAGGTCGGAGCTTGCCGCCATGTCCTCCTGGCTGTTGCTCAGCACGACCCGCTTCGCCATTTCGGTGTAGAGCTTTGCCCGGCGCGCCGGTTCGAGGCGGGCGGCCCACTTCTTGGCCTCGACAATATTCTTCGGCGTACCGCGTCCTTCGACAAGAGCAAGGGACAATGCCTCGATACCCTTTGCATTTCCCACGACCGCCGCCCAGCGATACCATTTATAGGCGACCGCGTCATTCCGGGTGATGTCCTGGCCTTCGAAGTGGATCAATCCATAGGCCGCCACACAGCTCTTGCATCCGCGCATCGCTTCGGTTGCAAGCGAGCGAAGGACAGCCGGCGTCCTCTCCCCGAAGCTATAGTCGTTCATCAGTACGCCCTTGGCGAGAAGCCTGGTGGCGTCCCGCGACGTCGGCTGGGCGAGCAGAAGCGCGAAGCCGTAATCGGGATCACGCACCAACCTGTCCTTGGTGGTCAGAGCTGCCGTTGCAATCAGCAGCCGTTTCGGCAGGGGAAGCCTCGCTGCTGCGGCGGCGTCAGGCCATCCCTTTGCGATCCGCATCGCCTCGAAGTTTGCGTAGGTCTCGACTACGGGCTTCGGCGTCGGCTTCACAACCTTGGCCGACGCCGGCATGGCGACAACTGTTGCCATCAGAGCGGTCAGTATTATGCAAAGGGTGCTCTTCATGACGCCTGCTCCTGCCTTCATCTCTTCATCTTGCCTGGTCGGTCGACCGGCCAAGCCAGCGCTGCGCTTCTTCTGCATCGGGCTTCGTGCCGAACCCGATCTGCAACGCGATCGCGTACTTCTCGAATGCCCCGCGGTATCCGGCGTGCGCCGCTTTGGCGAGCCATTCGGTACTCATGCTGTCGGAATGTTCGAACCCGTGCGTGCCGGCGGCATAAAAATCGGAGACGTTGAGCATGGCCGGCCCGCTTCCGAGCGAGGCAGCCTTCAGGGTCCAGGTCTTTGCCGCCGGCGCAAAGGCCGGGCTTCCTTCGGCGAGCCTCAGATAAAGCCTGGACAAAAGACTGGCGACCTGGGCGGAATTCTCGGCCGCGAGATCACGTAGCAGGATATCGATCTTTGCGTCGCCGCTTGTCGGATCATTGAGCGAGCTTTGCTCGGACAGAATCTCCTTGACCAGGCTTTCCAGGGCGCCCTCGTCACCGAGCCGAGCGCTTCTCAGGAGCCAGATGTAGCTGTTCTTTTCGTCGAGCGGCAGCCCATCGCCGGCTCCGTACATCCGGCCGATCTCGCGCATGGCCTCGCGCTTTCCGCCTTCCGCGGCGGTCTTCATCAGCTCGATCGCTCTTGGCTTGTCGGCCGGGCGCTCATTGAGAAGGAACCTTGCGACCTGATACTGCGTGGTCGGGTCCCGCATCGGCGCTGCCATGACCCTGTCGAACAGATCGAAATAATTCTGCCTGAACTGCGGCACGGACCGCATCGCCAGGGCAGCCTGCACCTGTTCCTTCTCCGAGCAGAGTGGCCGGTCGAGCACAGACTTCAGAATGGCGGCCTTCCGGTCGTCGCGGCCCTCGACGTCGGCCTGCACGAGGGTGGCGCGCAGATCGCCTGTGGCGCTCGCCCGGCCGAGCCATTGCTGCCATTCCATGCCACCACCATCCGCGGCTGCGACCCTCATGTCCACCAGCCGCAGCATGGCCGGAACGCTTCCCTTGGCGGCCGCCGCCGCAAACAGCGATGTAGCTTTCCGGGGATCGGGCTCGAGTGTCGGATCGGGATCGGCATAAAGCCTCGCCAGTTCGAAGAGCAGGTCCGGGTTGCCTGTCGCGGCCGCTGTCTCGAGGATTGCGCGTGCCTTGACGGCATCGCGTTTTTCGGGAGCATCGGGCGACAGAAGCGAGCGTGCCTCGGTCACCGCTGCAACGCCGGGGTCGGATGTTACGGCGCGCTTGTGCCAGGCTTCGGCTGCCTCGCCGTCCTTTTGCGTGCCGCGCCCGTCGCGATAGGACAGGCTGATGCGCATCATGGCCTCGACGTCGCCCTGTTCGGCCGCCTGCTTGAGAAAGTCGAGCGATGCGGCGCTTCCTGCATCTGTTCGTTTGGCTGCCGCTTCATCCGCCAATGCAAGGAGGCTTGCCACATTGCCGGCGGCTGCGGCCTTTTCGAGCCAGGCATGGGCGATCTCAGGGTTCCTCTCGACGCCGGCGCCACAGGAATAAAGCAAAGAAAGTTCGCTCATCGCGACCCCAAGGCCCCGGTCCGCAGCCGTCTTGAGATAGGCGAGCGGATCTTCGTCGAGCTTGATCGATGGCTTGTCTCCAGACGAAAGCTTGTAGAGCTCGAAGGCCGAAAGGGACGATCCGCGATCGACAGCCTTCATGAGCACCTTCCTGGCGCGCTCGAAGTCGGCGGCACTGGCAGAGCCTCCGGCATAGAGCGTGCCGAGCCGTTCCAGCGTCTTCAGATTGGCATCGGGCAGTGCCGCCGCCTTCTCGAGATTCTGCTGCTCCAGCCCGGTATCGACGCCGGCGCCGTAGCCGCCGCGATAGTAGGCGGCCTTCATTTCATAGGCGCGCGGGTTGTTGCGCTCTGCCTCCGCGGCAAGCAGGTTGAATGCCTCGGTCCGGCCGCTGCCGTCAGGCGAGGTCGAAAGCAGAAGGTCGGCAAGGGCAAGCCGGCTTGCGGAATGGCCAAGCGCCGACGCCTGTCTCAGCAAGTCGGTCGCCTGTTGCCTGCTCGCGTCATCGGTCTCCTGCAGATAGCGCCGCGCAAGTGTCGACATGGCCCTGACGTCGCCGAGATTCACCGCGGCCTGCAGCCATTGTGCGGATCCCGCCCGGTCATCGAGCCCGAGATCGGCATCGGTCATGATGTCGGCGAATGCAGTCAGGACGCTACAATCGCCCGTTCCCAGCCTTTCCGACAGCTTTGCCACGGCGCGATTAAGATAGACACGGCTTTCATCCGGATTGCTCGACAATTGGGGATTGCGGAAATAGAGACGGGCAAGCTCGAGGTCGGCGGCCGGATCGCCGGCATTTGCTGCCGCTGTCAGGTAGCTCAGCGCCTTGGCGGCGTCGGCAGGGATGACGGACCCTTCGCGATAGAGCCTGCCAAGGAAAGTTCCCGCCTCGATCGTGCCGCGCCTGATTGCCTCAGTCTCGACCTTGACGATCTCATCGCCGTGAAGAGAAGCATCATCCTTGTCTGCAAGGATACGGCCATAAAGGTGCAGTGCCCGTCCTGATCCCGCAAAGGGAACCTCTATGAGGTAGCGGGCAATACGTTCGGCGGTGGCCGGGCTTCTTGTGAAGCGGCTATAGGGATTGAAGAGCGTCTGGGCATCTCTCAGCATGTCGTCCGGTGACATCGTGCCGGCGCTTTTGCCGTTCCAGCTGCTCCAGTTTCGCGGTGCAGGCGCGGCGGGCGGCGTGACGCAGATATGCGAGTAGTCGAAATCGGGGCTCAACGGGATCAACGTGCCCGGGGCGGCGATCGCCCCGGTCGAAAGGATCGGCGCGTATAGGGCAAGCATGGCAGTCACGGCCAGTCCGAAAAGTGGCCGGCCGTTTCGAGCCTCTACCGCATTCAATCTGCTGTTTCCGTTCGCCATGCCAACATCACCTTACTGCTTCCGGTCGTCGTCGTTCTTGCTGCGGGTGGCCTTTCCTCTCCGGTGCAGGCGCTGGCGCGCTTGCGAGAGGATTTCGTCTCTCACCAGAACGACCCAGTCATTGGATGGGCCGTGATCGCGATCGCCACGTGCCGGAACAATCAGCGCGGTGCACGCCAGCACCCGCCAACTGCTCTCGGGGGTTCCTTGCAGGTTCACGCCGCTGAGCGGCGGACGCGGCAGACGCTTGCGAAACGTGACGCTGCGTTGGCGCTCACTCTTCCACACCATTGTCTTCCACCCCTTTGTCTTCTGCCCCTGGCGAGGATGCGGCCGTGCCGTCTCCCGCCTGCATCGTCCTGAGCTTCTTGGCGGCCTGGACATGCTTCAGCGCCCGGGCGCTCTCCAACCATTTGATGGCCTCGGCCCTGCTTGCGTCCGTATTGTCGGCTTCGAGTTGCAGGGCGAGATGAAACATTGCCGTGGTGCTTCCCGCATTGGCGGCACGAAGCTCCCATTCCCGTGCCTTTTCAAGGTTCCTGTCGACACCGATGCCGTATTGATAGACCTCGGCCAGACGGTACATGGCGTCGGAGGCATCCCATCCGGTGCTCGCAGACGCCCGTTCCAGCCAGAGAATGCCAGCCTCGGGATCGCGTTGGGTGCCGAAGCCGGACAGAAGCGCGATGCCGGCCCCGATCATCGCGGAGACGTGACCTTCCTTTGCGCCGCGCATGTTCATCCGGAATGCTTGCGATGCATCGACACCGGGTCCGACGGCTGAACCATAGGTTTCGGCAAGGTCGTGCCAGGCAAATGCATAGCCATGGTCGGCCGCCGAGCGCAGCAGCTGAAGGCCCTTGTCTTCCTTCTTTTCGACACCGCTGCCCCACATGTAGGCGAGGCCAAGTTCGCGTGTCGCCATCGGATTGCCAGCATCGGAGGCCGTCTTCAGGTTGGTCGCCGCGACCGCGAGATCGCGCTTGACACCGCGGCCCTCGCGATAGGCTCGCGCCAGGCGCATGTTAGCGGACGGATCTGTCGGATGGATCACCAGCGCGGCACGGTAGTAGCCGACGGCCCGCGGCTCGTCGCCCTCGACAAACTGGCCATCCATGTAGAGATCGCCGAGTTTCGTAAGGGCATCGATCTCACCCTTCTGCGATGCCTGTTCGAGCAGCTCCAGGCCGGCCGGAACATCCTTCGCGTCCCCTTTCCCCTCGATGTAGACATTGGCGAGGGCAACGGCGGCACCTGGAATATTCGCGCCGGCAAGTTCACGCAGCATGAAGGCAGCCTGACCGTTCAGCCTGACGTCGGAAGGCAGCAGCATGGCGCTTGCCAGACGTACTTTCTCGCGTGGGATATCGCTGACGGTCTTCAGTGCAAGACGCAGCCATTGGATGCCGACATCAGGATTCTGGGCCCGCTCCGAAAGGTACTGGTAAAGTTCGACGGCAGCCGGGCTGTTCTTCTTCCGGGCGGCCGTGGTCAATCGGCTGATCGCTTCGTCGAGCTTGCCGTTGGCCTTGAGGAACCTTGCCATTTCCACCGGCGCTTCGCGGTTTCCCGCTGCAATCGCACTGGAGAAGGCTTCATGCGCGTCCTTGAACGCGCTGTCTCCGCCACGCGAGAGGTAGAGGTTGGCAAGGTTTACCAGTGCGTCGGTGGCACCAAGCGCGATTGCCTTCCTGTAGAGGGTCACAGCCTTGTCGAAGTCCTGGCGGACGAGCTTGCCATCGGCGTAAGCCTGGGCCTCCTTGAGCATGGCGCTTTCGCTGCCGGCGCTCGATGCGCGCTCGATGAAGGGAAAGGCCTTCCTCTGCGTATCGTTGTCGGGGGAGGAAAGGTAGACGTCGGCAACGCGATTGAGGACCTCGACCGATTCTGCATGTGCAAGAGCCTTGAGATAGTGATCGATGGCTTTCGTCTCGTCGACGGCGCCAAGGACGCCTTTCGCATACATGTCGCCAAGCAGCATTTCCCCGGTCACGCTGCCTTTTGAGGAAAGCTCAGACAGCTTGGCGGCGGCAAGCGCCACATTTTCATGGCTGCGCAGTGACGGGACATCGATGACGATATGGGCGAACCGTGTCAGCGCCGCGCCCGATCCGTTTTCGACGCCAAGCCTGAAAATGTTTGCCGCGCGGGTCTGATCGATGACGACGCCGGCGCCGTCCCGGAAGCTCTCGCCGATCCGGACCAGGTCCTCGGGAGCCACCCGGCCGGACATCGTCGCCTCGTAAAGGGCGTCCGACGACGTCCTGCGCTGCTCGGCCGTCTCCTGCAATGCCTGCGAATAGTAGAGGACCGCCGTGGCGTCCTTGGCGTCGATCAGCTTTCCGATCCAGGTGTCATAGACTGCAGGTGGCACGGAAAGCTTGCCGGCATCGGCAAAATCGCGGACCAGCTCCTGTGCAGCCTCGATCGACCCCTCGCGCGCGGCCGCCTCGTACTGCTTGACTGCGGCGGCGGGATCAAACAGCGGGGAGTCCGGATTTGCGAGCAGGCGGGCGACCCACAAGGTGGCCGTCGCCTGTCCGAGTTCCGCCGACTTGCGGTACCAGGAGAGTGCCTTTTCCTGATCCTCCGGTTTGGCCGATAGCCTGCGATAGTAGCCACCAAGATCGAATGCGGCGTTGGCGTCGCCGCGCGCGGCTCGCTGGCCAAGGAGGTTGATGCCGAATTGCGTCATGGCGGCCGCCTGTTCAGGGGTCGAGCCGGGAAGCTTGGCAAGCTCGAATGCTGCCGCCGCGTCGCCAAGGCGAAGGGCAAGATTGAGGTCATCACGCGCCTGCGCGATCCGGTCTGGACGCGATGCCAGCCTTTGCCCGCGAAGAAATGCGGCTTCGGCGTTGCCTGCCTTGATGACATCCTCAAGCAGGGACAGCGCGCGGTCGACATCGACCGGTCCCCCCTCCCCGCTCAGCATCATCTTGGCGAGAAAGAGCTTTGCTTCGCCCTGTCTTGGACCCGGAATCGTCACGGCAGCTTCAAACGCCTGGCGCGCCTTTGGAAAATCCGGAACCCGCAGCGGATTGTCGACCGAGACCGCATCCCCACCTTGCAATTGTCTGGCGAGCTTGACCAGACCGTCGCTGTCGTGGCGCTGAATGAGGAGATCGACCTGCTGTGCCGGTTCTACCACCAGTTCTGACGCCGCTTCGTCGGCTGCCAGGACAGGCGTCGACAAAGCGAGGCACATGGCTGCGACAAGAACAGAGTGGCGGCGGTTCCGGCAACGGGTCATCCTTGCCTCCAGAAGCAGGTGGCGTTGCCACCGGCGAACTCATCGATGAGAGGACGTTCGTTCGCACCTTCCCGCTCGAGGAGGGCCCCTGCCCGCCTGCCCGGGAAGTTCTCCGGCTCGCGCACTGCGATGGCTTCGAGGAAGGCGAGATAGTGCCGTCCGTTGCCGCGGTTTTCCAGGAAGCCGAAATCGGGCTTCATGAAATCCTCCTCCGGACCTGGAATATAGTTCTCCGCCGCGTAGGCGTTGACCAGGATCGGGTTGGTCATGCCGTTCATCCAGTAGGACAGCACCGTCCACATCGATTTTTTGGCACCGTCTGACGTGGCCGTGGCGTCGAACAGATCGTCGCCTGCGCCCCTGGCGATTTCAGCCATGACGGTCATGCTCGTCAGCGACTGGCGCATGTACCAGAGGGAGCGCGCACCGCGGCGGGTTTCGAGAGGCAGGCTGCCGTCGGCGCGCGCATCGTCAAGGATGACGCGGAAGCGGTCGATACCCTTCTGATAGAGCGCCCGGTCGCCGGTCAGGCTGCCCCAGGCCATCAGCACGCTGTCGGCGAGATACCGGTGATTGTTGTAGTCGACACTTCCCTCGAACATCTGGTCGGTGCGCCGAACCAGCGGATCGATCCAGGCAGTGAGCTTCTGCTTGTCTTCATCGCTGAGCCCGTCGCGAATGATCGAAAAGGCAACAACGGTCGGCAGCATCAGCCGCTTCAGGGCGTAATAGGCGTCGTGGATTTTCTCGGTCTTAGAAAATGCGCCGGCGTCCGCCCATTTCAGCAGGAACCGCTTCAGCATGTCCTCCGCACGCTTGTCGCCCGCGAGTGCGCGGCCAGAGAGCACCATGACAGCAAACGCATACTGGTTGCCGGACCCGTCGGTTCCGTAGCCTTCGGTGGTCGTCAGGCCCTTGACAATCTCGATGTCCATCCACTTTGGATCGGCGTCGACCGACAGGCATGCCTTGCGTGCGTCGGACGATGATTTCTGCGCGAGGAATGCCCTGCGGGCTGCGACGTCGAAGAGGCCCTGATAGGAAGCGCTGTCGGTCGTCTCTGAAGCCGCCGCCAGCGTCTCAAGGGGCGATACTGCCACAGTTGATAGGAGGGCCAGGAAGGCGAGCCCGTGGCGCACGGCCATGAACATGGGAGCCGCTTTTTTCACGTGCTGTCTCCTTTTGCGTGGAAGCCATCGAACTGGACCGAGCCATGCGTGTCCGTGCAGTTGCCTTCTGCTTTGCTGTCGAAGAAGAGGGCATCGTTTTCCCCGACCAGTCCGGCCTTGCGGAACGCACATTCATAGTTGACCGGGCGCAGCGGCCGGCATGTGGAGGCGATTGCGACAGGTTCATGCCCGTTGAAGCGCAGGACATGTCCCTCGAAGGGACGGGCGTCGCCGTCGAGTAGGCGTCCTTCCTGGCTCTGGAATTCGTTTTGCGCAAGCGTCACGCCGGAAGCACCGTCCGCCTTGATGCCCTTGCCGTTGGCGGAAATCAGGTTGCCCGTCGCTGTGAAGGTTGTCAGCGGCACATAGGGATCCATGACAAGATCGCGCCTGTGCTCGTCTTGCGCGGAAGACAGGTCGCTGATGTAACCGCTGATCGCCTCGAGCTTGTTGCGAACGATCGTATTGTCCCTGACGGCGACATCCCAGCTGTTGCGAAGCCTGATCCCGGACCGGCCGTTGTCGATGAAGGCATTTGCGACCGCAAGATTGCAACTGCTTTCGAAGAAGGTCAGTCCGTCCTGGTCGTTTTCGAAGGAGAAGTTGCCATAGAGAAGGTTGTCGACGCTGTCGCGGTCCAGCATGAGGCCGGAGCCCTTGTTGTGGAAAACGACGTTGCCGACCTTCCAGCTGGCGTCGACGCCGCGCGAGATGATGATCCCATGCTTCACGATGGTGTCGTGGGCGGTGTTGAGCGCGATCAGCAGCCGCTGCGAGCGGTCGTGCGGATCGACCGCGTACAGAACATTGTTCGCGTACTCGTTGCCAACAAGGGAGATGTCATCGGCTTCATAGGAGTAGAAGCCGTATTCGAAATTGTGGAAGTAGTTCTCGACGACAATGCCGGTCGGGTTTTTCAAGGCATCGCGGGCCTTGGCGATGGCCTTCGGACCGGCCGAAAAAGTCAGCCCGAATGACTTCGAGGCTGCATAGCCCAGCGAATCCATGACCGATCCGCCAATATACATTTCTGAATTGCTCCAGCCGACAATGAACGGGCGGAAGGATCCGCGCGTGGCCTTGCTGGAGCTCCTCGGCTCGTTCAGCGTCTCGTCCCACGATGTCACCGTCGTGTCCTGGATGTAGAGTTTGCCGGCAATCGCCATGAAGGCACCGCCAGTTGCCGACAGGCGATAGACGGAGGCCTCCTGGCCGGACAGGATCAGGCTTGCTTCCTCGCCGACGAGCAAGGGAGCGCGAAGGGTCACGACATCACCGTCCCGTTCGATGAGCGGCGTGTCGCCGACGCTGCCGAGCTGCATCGCCAGACTGCCAAGCGTATAGATGCCGCTCTGGACAACAATGATCCGCGGGTAAAGCAGGCCCTGCGCCCGTGCCGCATGGGAGAGGCCGGTCGATCCGCCGGCGAGATCTTCCATGAACTTGCTCTCATAGGGACTGAGGTTTCCAAGCGTTATCGAGACACGCCCCGCGACAGGCAGCGGAATCATCGCGCGCGTGGTCGCTGCGGTCTTGCTGATATCTGGATAGCCCTGGGCAAGCGGCGGCGTCGACATCGACGTCGTATGGATCGACATCCTGCCGTCGCTGAAGATCGACTTGGACACGCCTGCGGTGGATTGGTCCTTGTCCTGCGCCCCGCTCACTGGCATCACGTAGTCCGCAGGCTCGCCCCTGCCCATCCCGAAACCGAGGCGGTCGAGATGGGAGAGTTGCACTTCAGCGATGGCCCGAAACGTCTTCACGCGCAACATCGGATCGCGAATGTCACGGGTGGAAAGGACAGCTGTCTTGACATAGGCCGGATCGCTCGCGGCTGCGACAAGCACCTCGGCCCTGATGGCCTCCTCGCCCGCCGAGAGCTGGCTGTCGAGATAGGCAAACGCACTCTTGGCATCGCCGGACAGGGCGGCGCGGCTTGCGATGCGTCCGGCTGCCTTGGCCTTCAGCTTCTCGTCTGAAATCTTTCCGACGAGCGATTTGGCAAGGTCGATCTGATTGGACTTTGACAGGTAGTCGATGATGTCCAAATAGAGGTCGTCACGCTGTTGCGCCTTGCCTATGCCGCCGGTGAAGCTGATGGCCTGACCGACGACATCGCGGGCGCGGTCAGCCCCGCTCTTTCCGGACATTTCCTTGGCGAGGCGCAGCAGGGCTTCAACGCGATACTCCGGCTCCTTGATCGACGTTGCAAGGCCGAGCGCATCGTCGATCCTGCCGCTGCGGGCAAAGACCCGGACGATTTCCGACTGCACGCGACCCTTGTCCTCATCGTTTGCGATCTCGTTTGCAATGCTCGCTGCCGCATTGAGATCGCCTGCCCTTGCCTTCGCACGACCAATGCCTGAAAGGGCCTGTTCGCGGTCCTTCTGTTCGGCAATTTTCGGCAGAAGCGCTTCAGCCTTGGTGAGGTCGTCGCTGTCTGCGAATGCCTTTGCAAGATTGCCAAGCGCACTTGACGCTCCCGCCATGTCCGTCAGCTGGCCTGCAAAGGCGCTGGCATCGTCAAAGCGCTTCAGATCGGTAGCACCGCTGATCGCCGCAATAAGGGCTGCTTCCTTCGCCTCGCCGCTCAACGCCTTGGCGATGGTCGTGCCTCGCTGATATTGTTCGAGGGCCATCTTGGTCAGGCCGCGATCGTCAAGTTCGGTCGCCAGGATGAAGTCGATCTCCGCAAGTCCCGGACCGGTCTCCATCGCTTCGGTCATTGCGGTCGCGTCGATCAGGCGATTGGCATCGACACGGTTCTTCACGATGCGGACGATCAGGTCTTCCTGGTCGCTCCTGTCGGCCAAGCTCGTGGACAGCACCGGAAACAGGTTTACGGCATTTGCCTTGAGCGCGGCATCGAGCACCTCATTCATCGCTTGCGCGCGATGTTTCGACGATTCCGGATCGACCGCGAGGGCGAGAAGCAGGGCCTGCTCGATCCGGCCGGCGGAGAGTTCGGTTTCGATTGCGGCGGAGAGATCGTCGAACTTGGCGTCCCTGACATCCGTCTTGCCGACTTTCCGATCGCCGAGGATACGAAGGGCAACGTCGTAGCGCGCAAACCCTCGCATCCGTGTCGGCCACATGCTGCTGACCGCCCTGTTGATGATCTTCGAGGTCAGCATCGGTTCGACATATGCGCCAACCTGGGCGATATCGTTCAGCGCTGCGTTCTTTTCCTGGGCCGAGGTCAATTTGGCGGTCTCGCCGATGGCCCGATCGAGAAGGGCAAGAGCCGCATCATGATCGCTTGCGATCTGGCGGGCATAATAGGCGAGAGCGGAGACCTTCAGCGCCGGCGCCGAGAGTTCTTCAATCAGCTCGTCGATCTTCACCCGCGTGGCGATGCGCTCGTCGGGATCGACGCCCTTGTCCGTCAGGCTGGATAAGATCGCGCTCAGCGATCCGGACGTCACGACATCGGGCGTGATGCCATCCGTCTTCAATCCGTCTATGCCCGTTCGCGCTGCCTCGTCACCGCTCTCTGCCGCCTGTTTCAATGCGGTCAGCTCGTCGCGGGCGCGGTCATAGGCCTTGACGCGATCGGCTGGCGCCTTGGCCTTGTCGACGTCAAGGATGGACTGGTGGATCCTGTCGATGATCTCGTCGGCGCTATCAGCGGCCCGCGCGCATGCCGGGGCCAGGCCGATGGCGAGGACGACGACAGCCAGAACCGGGGCCGTCAATTCTGCGAGGGATCGCTTTGTGCAGGTCATACGCATGGACTCCGTCCGTTTCCTCGTCATTGCAGACTGTCGAACTCGCTTGACGTGCTGTTGCACGCGGGGCGCGTCTCACCCTTTCGGCTGTGCAGGTGGCGTGCTCCCGGTATCGATTGCCCCGACCGCCTCGCTTACGGCTTCGGTGAGCGGAAGCCCCGTCCAAGGCAGTTGCACGAAGCGGACGGTCACGGGCGTTCCGACGAAGGACGACAGGTCGGCATCGCCGACGTCGATGTTGATCGGGATCCGGTCGCCGGATTCAAGGTCGGTGGTTGTCAGCTTCGGCAGGTCCCGGATCGATGCGTTCGGGATCCGCGGTCCATGCGGAAGATCGACGAGCACCCGCGCGCCCCTGAAGAGGCGCTGCGCCTCGGTGTAGTCGACCATCGCCACGACATGCGGCTTGGCATTGGCCATACGCAGGGAAAGAAGCCGCTGACCGGCCCTCACCTGGCTGTCCAGTTCCACCTGAACGTCCTGAACAATGCAGTCACAGCGGGCGAGCACGCTGATGCTCTTGTTGTTGGCCGTCGGCAATATCGTCGCTACCGGATCGCCCGCCTTAACCGCCCCTTCAGTCACGACGTTGGTGAGGACCCCGTCGGACGGCGCAATCACGGGCGCTGAATCGATCGTCACGAGCGACTCGTCAGCGCGGAAGGTCCAGAGTTTCTGATAGAGCGCGCCCCACAGGAACAGGACGACCGCCAGGCAGAGAGTTCCGAGCAACCCAATGCGAAGCGACCGCTCGGCGAGCGCCGCATAGCGATGGCGTCCCGAGGGTTCCAGAGGTTCGGCTTCCTTCTTGCGGGTGTGGTGCTCGATCGACCGGCTCGTTAGATCGAGAAGGTCGTTGAGGGTGACAACCTCACCGGTCAGATGCGCATCCCTGACATAACGGAGGAAGCGAAGTTGTTCTTCGGTCAGGGACATGTACTGGAATCCGGTACGTCCCTTGACCGGATCGTTGTAGCGAACCTGCGCGGTCACTCTCAGGGTGAAGACAAAGCCGTCGAAGGGGAATTCCAGGTCGACGGGAAACGTCCCGAACTCCTGTAATCGGGTCTTGCCGGTCGCGACGCCGATACCGCCGACCGACCAGTCGAGGCACTCATAGCGGTAGCCCTCGATGATGCATTTCAAGGGAAGCTTAAAACGTGGATGCTGGCGCTGTACATCGGCTTCGAATTTGACGACGTTCATATCCGCTTCCTCAATCTATCGGGTCCAGTCCGTAGGCCATTGCAAGTATGGATGCGTCCGGGACAGCCAATTGCCCCAGCACGAGAGCGACGAGTGTGATGAAAACCATGACCGCGGTGACCTGCACGAAAGCGGAGGACGCTTCGCGAAGCCGCCCGGCGAAACGGGTACGACCATCTGCAAGCGTTGTCTTCTGGCGGGTCCAGCGCTGCTTGTTGAGATGGAAGAAGATGTAGGTCTTGATGATCGATCCGTAGATCTGGTTGAAGTAGATGAAAAACGGATAGAGGGCAGACACCCGCGGTCTGGAATTGAACAGCATCAGCGTCAATACGTAGCGGGTAACCAGAACCCAGAGAACGTAGATCAGGAACGCGAATGGCGTTTCGAACAGCCCGACCAGACACACCATTGCCAGTCCGGCAAGGGAGGTCCACATCGACACGCGCTGATCGAAGATTGTCCACCAGGTGAAGTAGCCGACCTTGCGCGGTCCGAGCCTCAGTGCCCGCGAATTGGTGCGCAGCATGTTGCCGAACCAGCGCACCATCAACTGCGTCGCCGCCGGGAAAAACCGTTTCGACGGAGGTTCCTCAACGGTTGCGACGACGACATCGGGAACGTAGAGCATCTGGTAGCCGTTGCGCAGAAGCCAGAACCAGCTCGACTTGTCGTCACCAGTTAGGAATTTCAGGCGGCCGAAGCGCCAGTGATCGACGTAATCAGACTCGACCTGTCTTACGAAGTCGGGATTGCAGACGATCGATGCCCGGAACATCGACATGCGCCCCGTCAGGGTGAGCACCTTGCGGGACAGCCCGTTCGACGACATGAGAATGTGCCGCTGGGCAAAACGCAGGCTGTACCAGATATGGAACTTCGCCTTGCCGTGCACCCGGGAAACCTCGTCGGTCGTCAGCGCCCCGACCCGGCTGCTGGCACGGAAAAAGCCGAGGCATCTGCCGATGAGATCGGGTGGTACGATCGAATCTCCGTCGATGACGGCGACGACGTCGTCCTCTCCTGGGTCCTGCCGGGAGATTGCCCGGAAGGCATAGGCGAGCGCGTCGCGTTTTCCACTGCCGGCAATGCGGGTGATGATCAGCGACACCTTCGTGTTATTGCCACAGATCAGCCGATGAACCAGCTTGATCAGCCGCTGGTCGCCGAGCTCGACAATGGATGCCACGACTGTTGTTTCGCAGGGCGCGCGTTTTGCCGCCTCGAATGCGGCGCGATAGACGGCGGCCGTCGTATCGCTGTCGATGCGGTAGCTGGTCACGAGCAGAAAGGCACGCTGTTTGCTCGCGCTGCCATCACTGGCGCGCATGCAGTCATCGGCGACCTTGCGCATTTTTGGAAAGACAAGAAAGCGATAGATGTTGGACCGCACGAAATGTGTCAGTCCCCAGCCATAGCGCCAGATCGCAAGTAGGCCGAGGCCGAACAGCGCTCCCGAGTGGGCGCTTGCAAGACTGTCGATCGGGGTGATGCAGGCGATGCCGACGACAAGGACGATATAGGCCAGATGCGCCTCGAATGTCTCGCTCCAGGCAACAAAGCGCGCGGCGGCACGACCCTCGCGGCCGAACGTCGACACAGCAGGCAGACGGTCCACTGGTGTCGCAACAGGTCTTGCGTGATCGGCGTACGGTATCCCCGCCATGGTTCCTGCCTTATTGATCATGAACAAAGAGCTGACAGAAATCGGGAAGCCCCCGGGCTTTCCCTCCACCCGCACCGGATGGATGCGCCGGCCACCTGCCGCGGCCGGCGCAGAACAATCACCAGCACAAACCGTGGTAGGTGACGTTCCCGTTCTGCGGCCGTTCGATGCGGGCGAGATCGATCACCGTAACCGGCATGCCGGCGGCTTCGAGTGCATCCTTCAGGCCGGGATACTTGTTGCCGACGACGATGACCTCGGAGGACGCAATGACCTCGTCCATGCTGTCGCGCAAATGGACGGCGATATGCCTGAGGTAGTTGCGGCCCTGGCTGGCATCCCTGGCAACGTGTGGATCGTAGATCGTCACCTCCTTGCCCTTGCCAAGGAAACCCTCGACCAGTTCGAGGAGCGGGCTTTCCCTGAGATCATCGGTGTCTGCCTTGAAGGTCACGCCGATGAAGCCGATTTTTTCGTGCGGTGCCGCATCGACGAGCGAACGCGCGTGATCGATCTGGACGGTGTTGGCAAGCCTGGCCGCATCCAGAAGCGGTGTCGGAACGTTCATCGACCGGCCGAGTGCCGTCAATGCCCTGAGATCCTTGGGAAGGCAGGAGCCGCCAAAGGCAAAACCGGGCTTCATGTAGGCCCGGGAAATATTCAGGCGGGTGTCCGAGCAGAGCACGTCCATCACCACATGGCTGTCGATATCCTTGGCCTTGCAGATGTTGCCGATCTCGTTGGAGAAGCTGATTTTCACGGCATGCCAGCAGTTGTTGGCGTATTTGACGATTTCGGCGCTTCGCATCGGGATGACGTGCGGTGTCACGTCGATGCCGCTGACAAGGTCCCTGAGGGCGTCGATCGAACGGGTATCGTCCCCATACTGTCCAAACACGATCGCGCCTGGTTTGTAGTAGTCAGCAATCGCCGTGCTTTCACGAAGAAACTCCGGATAGTAGGCAATGCCGAAATCACGTCCAGCAACCTTGCCGGAAGCGGTCTCCAGTGTCGGGATGACGATCTCTTCCATCGTACCGGGCAGGATGGTCGACCGCATGACGACGATGTGGAACTCGTTCTTGTGCCGAAGTGCCTTGCCGATATCCTCGCAAACCTGCCGCACATGGCTGGTATCGAGCGTTCCATCGGGAAGACTTGGCGTACCGACACAGCAGAACGAGATATCCGTGTCGTTGATGGCATCGGCTGCCGATTGCGTGGCATTTAGCAGTGCGCCGTCATGGGCGTTGTGAAGCAACTCGTCCAGACCCGGCTCCACGATCGGAGCCTGACCGTCGGCGAGATGGTCGACCTTGAAGGGATCGGGATCGACTGCGACGACGGGGAAACCGTCATTGCAGAGACATGCGGAAGATACGCAACCAACATAGCCGGCACCGAAGACACTGACCCGATGGGTGCGCGTCTCCGTGCCCGGATAGTAGGCGTCGAGAAGAGCAACTTTTTGCGTGGAGGCATGGTGAATGGAATGAAGATCAAGTTCCATGGGCGACCTCTGTCTGCGCGTAGTTAAACCTTCCGAGGAATGACTTCTACGGAATGAATTCTTGCAGTTTAAGGAAACCCCACCCGGACGTATTATTGATCGTCCTTGGTATCGCGGTCATTACATGCTAGGCGCAAATAACTCCGCATGCAACAGTAAAAACATATTTGCGATAATATAATTTTTCGATGCCAAATCCTATATTGAATTAAATCAGGAAAATCAGGCAATTAAGTCCCTGTGATCGAATTTGTTCAGTCGAAACAAAAAGTATATCATGCAAGCATTGGGGCAGGATTTGGCTCGGTGGAATGTATATTGAGGCAAGATGCGTAAATATTGCGGAAGCATGTTTTATACTTTCGATGCCAAGTAGCGATCCGGCCGTTTTTCTCGCTGTCCGGAAAACTGGATCTTCGAGGCCCGGAGCGCGCAAGAGACCGGTCAAGGCCACCCGAGAGGCCGCCGGAAGACCTATCCCTTGACGGCGCCGGCGGTCATCGAGCCGGAAATCTGCCTGTACATGAGAAGTCCAAGCACGGCCGGCGGCAATGCGCCAAGTATCATCACGGCCGAAGCCGTTCCCCACTGGACACCGCCGCCACTGGCTGCAAAGAAAAACGAAGCGCCGACCGTCATCGGAACGGCTCGACTGGTTGTCAACATAAGGCCGAACAGGAACTCGTTCCAGGCGGTGATGAAGCCGAAGATGAATGTGGTCACGAGTGCCGGCCGCACGACCGGCCGAATGATCAGGAGCATGATCTCAAGGGAGCTCGCACCATCAACCTTCGCAGCCTCGTCGAGCTCCAGCGGGACGTCGGAAATCGCGTTGACCATGATGACGAGTGCGAGCGGCGTATTGACGATCGTCAGGATGAGCCCGAGCCCGAGCTGCGTGTCGAGAAGCCCCAGCCATTGATACATCATGTAGAGCGGGATGGCGAAGATGATCAGCGGCACGGCCCGCAGGTTGATGATGACAGGCAGGAGTGTTCGTTTGCCTGCCTCGCTTCGGGCAATGGCGTAGGCAGCCGGAAACGCCAGCACGATGGCAAGGCCCGTGCCGATCAGGGATGCGATCGTGCTGTTGAAAAGATAGGAGTAGATGTTGAAGCGATCCGTGTTTGTCAGGACGCGAAGGTAGTTCTCGAGCGTCGGTTGGCTGACGAGCAGGCCGGCATTCATCGACAGTTCCCGCGTGCTCTTCAGCGAGGTGACGAGCGTGACGATCACCGGGAAGTTCATGGCAAAGGCGGCGACAGCAAAAACGATCCAGCGAGCAGCATTGAGCATCGCCTAAGTCCTCCTGCGGGCGGCAAGCCAGTTCAGGCCGTAGAGCACGGCCAGTGATGCGATGAACAGCACGACCGACGCCGCGACGGCCTTTCCGATTGCCCCCTGCTTGAAAAATGCCTGGTAGATGTAGATCGAGAGCGATGTCGTCGATCCGCCGGCGCCGCTTCCGGTCAGGGCATAGACGTTGTCGAAGACGCGAAAGCCATCGATGAACCGGATGAAGAAGGCGATGACGAGGGTCGGCGCCATCAGCGGAAGCTCGATCCACCAGAGGATCTTGTACCAGGGTGCTCCGTCGAGTGCGGCGGCCTCCCGGACATCAAGCGGGATCGCCACGTAGGCCATGTAGAAGAGCAGGAAGGCGAAGGGCGTCCATTGCAGCGTCTCGACGACGACAAGGGTACGGAAGGCGTTGGTCACATCGAGGAATGCGGGGCTGTCCCCGAACCACAGGAACAGATAATAGGGCACCGGTCCGGCAAACTCGTGCAGGACGAGACGGTACATCAGGCCCACCATCGCCGGTGCAACCATCAACGGCAGCATCAATGGTGCCATCAGGAAGGACCGCCTGGCCAGAAGCGGCGCAAGGAAGATCGCGAGGAACAGCCCGATCAGGCATTCCATCAGTGCGGTCAAGCTGCCGAACCGCATGGAAAAGGATACGGCCTGCCAGAACTCTCCGTCGGCCAGCACCGAGGTGTAATTGCCAAGACCAGTGAGGCTTGGACTGCGCAGGTTTTCGAAACTGACCGTCGAGACCGAATAGATCAGGTTGACGAGAGAGGGAAAGCCGAGAAACAGAAGCAGGAACGCCACAAGCGGCGTCAGGTAGGCCCTGCCTTCGGCATGTTTTACGGTAGCCATCATGATCCGCCGGGAATGCCGGCGACAGCCAAAGGGCTGACGCCGGCTTTGTCCTATTTCTTCAGGAGATCCTGCATGCCGGTCTGCACATGGGCAAGCGCGTCGTCGAGCCCCTGCTGGCCGGACCAGTATCCGGTGAATTCCTTCGCCTGCAGCTCGTAGACCGAAAGCGCGTTGGCGGAGGTTGCGCCATTCATGACGTAGCCGTACTTGCTGGCAAATTCGCCAAGCTTGACGAGATCGGGACGTTCCTTGGCGACCTTGGCGACGACATCTGGCGACAGTGCCGGGGAACCGCCGCTCTTGGCATAAAGCAGGGCCGCATCTTCACTCGCCAGCCACTTCAGGAACTTGACCGCGCCTTCCTTGTTCTTGGCATTCTTGTTGAGGCCAAGGCCAAGGCCGTGAATGTGGTCGGCGCGTCCGTCTGGACCGGCGGGGGGAGCAACGATGCCAGTCACCTCGGCGACAGCCGGAGTTTTTTCGGCATTGGTCAGGTCTGCCGCTGCGGCGTTCCACTGCAGTGCTGTCGCGGCCTGGCCCGAGCCGAAGGCGGCGTTGGTTTCGGCGTATTCGTAGCTCAGCGAGTCCTTTGGCGAGGCGCCGGCGTCATAGAGCTTCTTGTAGAGCTCGAGACCCGTCCTGTAGGCATTGGAGTCGACGGTGATCTTGCCGTCCTTGTCCATCCATTCACCGCCGTAGGATCGCGGCAGCGACTGGAAGACCATCATGTTGAAGAGAAGGTTCTTCATCTGCAGGACGGTGCCGTAACGCACGGGGCTTGCCGAATTTGCCTGCTTGCTGAAGTAGAGGGACGTTGCCGCCCAGTCGTCCCAGGTCCAGCTGTCGGGATCCTTCGGCTGGAGCTCCTTTCCAAGGAATTTCTTGGCGATCTCGCCGTAGGTCTTCCTTGCCGCATCGTCCTTCAGCAGCGCATCCACCAGGTCCTTGCGGTAGTACATGAAATGCAGGGAAAGGTCGGTTGGGACACCATATTGCTTGCCGTTGAACTGCATCGTCTTGAGGACGGATTCGCCAAAGACCTTCGCGGCATCCGGACCAAGGTCGATGGGATCCATGTAGGATGCGTAACGACCGATCGAATAGGTGGCGACAAGATTGACGTCGAACGCATTGGAGCCGGCGGCCATGTCGGCCTGCAGCTTGTCGAAGAAGCCGTCGCGGTTGAAGAACAGCAGCTCGACCTTGTCGGCATCGCTGATACCGGCCTGGCCATTATAGGCTTCGACCGTGGCGCGCAGCGCCGTTTCCTCCGAGCCGCCCGGCCAGCCAAGCACCGTGACGGTGGCATTTGCGATGCCAGGCAGGGCGACGCCCGCAAGAAGCGTTGCCGCAAGTGCAAGTGACGTGTTTTTGTATGTCATCATCGTTCCCTTTCTTGTTTGGTTTTACGTCGTTATTTCCCCGCTGCAGCCGGGCCTCCTCCAGCAAGATCCGCAGCGCCGATGATACCGGCATGCCGGCCGAGCCTTGCCGCCATGAGACGTGGTGCAAGCCTCGGCGACAATCCCTTGAAATGGCTTTCCATGAGGTCGAGATAGCCCTGAGCGAGGCCGATGCCGCCGCCGATGACGATCCGGTCGGGATCGAGCATCAGCTGGATGTCCCGGCAGAGCGTTGCTGCGCGAAAGGCAGAGCCGGAGACGATGTCTGCCGCCCAGCTTTCGCCGTTTCTGGCGCGCTCGAAGACTTCGACGGCATCGACCGGGTGGCCGTTCTGCGAGGCTTCGCTGGCAATCCACCGGCCCGATGTCTGGTCCTCGAACGGTGACTGTCCCTCGGAAGGTGAGCGGATCAGCCCGAAGTGTCCGGCAAGACCGAGAAGCGGCCTGCCGTCGATGACGACCCCGCCGCCAATGCCGGTCGAGATCGTGAGAAAGACGAGGCGCGGGGCGCCCGCTCCTGCCCCGAACCGGTACTCGCCCCAGGCCGCAGCCTGCGCATCGTTGACGGCAGTAGCCGGCTTGCCGAACATCCGCGTGACACGGTCGATGAGAGGGTAGCGGTCAGGGATTTGAAGCGTTGCCGGATTGAGGGCCGACCAGGATCCATCCTCGATCACGCCGGTGACGGCGATACCGATCCTGGCATAGCGGTCCGCCCAGCCGGCGGTCGATTGAAACACAGTCGAGAGCCAGGCATCAGGTCCGGCGCCGCGTTCGGTCGCAACCACGACCTCCTCGACAACCCTGTCGCCGCTGACAAGCGCTGCCATTGTCTTGGTGCCGCCGATGTCGATCGAAAGGACAGTGCCGTCTCCCGTTGAAGACGGTGCCCGATAGGCTTCGCCGATCGCTTGGCTGAACCAGCCTGTCACGTGCTCGGTGCGGGTAATCGCGGAGCCGACGACCACGGCAAATGCCCCGGCCCTTGCCGCTGATACCGCCTGCTCGGGAAAGCGGATACGTCCCTCGGCAATGACGAAAGGTGTGAGCCGACGCATGGCTGATATCAGCTCGATGTCAGGGTCGACGGGTTCCGGGCCGCCAACATAGCCGGAGAGCGTGGTGCCGACAAAATCGACGCCGGCAGCAAGGGCGCGCCCTGCATCCTCAAGCGAAGAGCAGTCCGCCATTGTCAGCTTGCCCTTGGCCTTTATCGCGCGCACCAGCGCTTCCACGGATGCCGGGCGGACGCGATCAGTGGCATCGAAGGCGACGATATCGGCTCCGGCATCGGCGAGCGCTTCCGCATCGGACAGGAACGGAGTGATGCGCACCGGACTGTCTCTAAGATCGCGTTTGACGATCCCGACGATCGGGGCGGTGACGGCGGCCCGCACGGCTTTGACATAGGCAACCGATTCGATCCGCAGTGCGCTCGCCCCGGCACTCAGAGCCGCTCTTGCGAAGCCCGTGACGAACGCGGCCTCGTCCATCGGTCCATCCGGAACCGGCTGGCAGGATACGATGAGGCTATTCCTGATGTCTTCCCGTTGCACCCGCGACACTCCATTTCGGCATCACGATAGATGGAAAATACCAGAATACAACCAGTTTATAACTGGTCTTATCGCTGCAGTTCGAACACGAAGTCGTAGACCTCGCCCTTGTAGCGGGTCTCACAATATTCGACGATCTGTTCGTCGGGCAGGAAGCAGCGTCTTTCGGTCACCAGCAATGGCGCGCCGGCCTCGCAATGGAGATGCGCGGCATCCTCGCTGGAGGCGGCTCTCGATCGCATCCGCTGGATCGCCCGCTGTGGCATGAAACCGCGCGCGGCAAGCGCCTCGTAGAGCGAGTCGCGAACGAGATCCGGTGAAGGAATAAAGCGCGTCGGCACCGTTGAACTCTCGACCGCAATCGGCTGCCCGTCTGCCGTGCGGACGCGTTTCATACGGACGACCATGGCGCTGGCGGAAAGACCAAGGGCCATCATTTCGGCTGGTGATGGTCGGCTTATCTGTTTGGAAAGCCAGACGCATCCAGGTTCCATCCCGCGCGCGCGAATGTCCTCAGAAAAGCTTGTCAGCGTCGCAAGCGACTTTTCGACACGCGATCCGACCTCCGTCCTGAAGCCATGGCGCCGGTTGAGGAGCCCTTCCTCCTCGAGCAACGCCAGCGCCTTTCGAACCGTTACGCGTGACAGCGACAGGTTCTCTGCCAGAACCCGTTCCCCCGGCAGCATGCCGCCGGGCTTCACCGCGTTGGAGCGAATGGCAGTCTCGATCGCCGACTTGAGCCGTTTGTAGAGGGGCACGTCGGGCGCGCTCTGGCCGAGCTCCCTGCCAACACGTTCGATCAAGCTGATTTCGGACATGGCGCTCCTTTCGACGGATCGATCCCGACGATCCTGAAAATCGGTATCTGGAGCTATACTGGTATTATCGTCTTCGCGCAATTGCCGATGACAGGCCCCGGTTCCGCGGACCGCGGCATCAGAATTACTCCAGTGGCAGCAGGACGATGACGAGCGTGCCATTGCTGCGGCGGATCGTACGGAGTTTGCCGCCGAAGGCACGGATGCGACGCTTCTGCATCAGCTTGCCCAGGCGAATGCGCTGCGGGGCTATGGCCTGCGCCTTCGGTGGACTGCCGATATCGGCGATGGCAATGACAATGCGATTGCGCCGCATGCCATAGCGCAGCTGCTGGACGTTTCCTGGCGCGTGCCGGTGTGCATTCATCAGCGCTTCCTGGATGAAGCGATAGACGCAGATGTTCAGATGTCCCCGGCTCGGATCGACATCGAGCTTACCCTTTAGAGCGACACGATTGCCGGTCAGGTCCGTGTGACGGCGAACGGCAAGCAGAATGGTTTCGTTGAGCGAAAGGTTGTCGAGCTCAGGCAGGACGAGGCCGGAGGATATGTTTCTGATGTCTTCCAGCACGGCCGAGACGAAGTGCTGCAGCTTGCCCATGCTTTCGGCAGAAACCACCACGCCGTCGCTCTCTGCGGGGGATGGCCTCATGTCGCTCAATCTGAGCTTGATGAGGGTCAGTACCTGTATTGGGCCGTCGTGAAGGTCTGCACCGATCTGGTCGAGGATCTTCTCGTTGAGCTTGCCGGCCTCCCGTCTTGCGCGTTCGGCCTCGAGCCGCAGACGCCGGTTCTGGTTCGACAGCTCCAGCGCGTGCCTGAGGCTTGCGCGCAGCGCCGTGTGCTGGTCGTCGATCGTGCGGCTGCCGCTGCGGACGATCATGTAGAGAAGAGCGAGCATGGGAACGGAAACGAGGAGCACGATCATCAGCGTCGAGCGCCATGCGCCGGCAATTTCTGCAAGCAGATAGTTGGGTCGTTCGTAGAATTCGCCGACGAGGATCGTCTTGCCGGACGCGTCCTGCACCAATGGTGCATAGACCTCGATGTATTCGGACTTTCGCTCGTCTCCGGAGTAGTGGTGTTTTGCGATCATGGTGCGCGATACGACGACTTCGCCCTTCGTCGCACGCCTCAGCTCGTCAAAGACCTCTTCCCTGTCGAACTTCTGCCCCGCCGTCGAATAGAATAGGCTGCCATCGGTGTTCCAGATCTTGATCTCACGCACATGCTGGCCAAGCGGGCTGTCGCCGAGAAGCTGATCGAGTTTGGCCTTGACCTCGGGTGACAGGCTCTTGGAGCGGATATCCTGTTCAGAAATAAGCGGCTCGACGAAAGTCTGGAGGTA
Source organism: Rhizobium sp. BK176 (assembly GCF_024808055.1). Classification (NCBI taxonomy): domain Bacteria; kingdom Pseudomonadati; phylum Pseudomonadota; class Alphaproteobacteria; order Hyphomicrobiales; family Rhizobiaceae; genus Rhizobium; species Rhizobium sp. BK176. Next base: position 135,642 of record NZ_JANUBV010000016.1, read on the forward strand.
GGCCGCTCCGACGCTGCCCGCCCCCTGCATGATCGCCCTCTCGATGCTTTTCGTCGTCCAGAGTCCAAGCAGGAACATCAGGGCAAGGACGATCAGCGACGCGATGAGAATGAATTTCACCTCGAGGCGCGCCTTGCGCACCCGGTCCTTCATCCATCGCCATGTGACGGCCAGGCGCTCGGGCCATACCCGTTTTGTCATTTCGCTCTGCGCAAACGCCATGCTCCCCCCGAAACTCGACGCCGATGATTATATTCATGTTTGCGAATATTTTTCCTGCTGGCAACACACTTTCGATCATTCCAGCTGACGATCAAACAAAAGCGCCCCGACTGTCCTCGCGAACGGGCGATGACTGTCCCATGGGACAGCTTCTGCTGGCCCTGAGTATATCGTGATGGTGCGACCTTCGTTGCTTTCACTGGAATACTATAGTCTGGATTTTTGCTCGACCTTGTTCTCTGACGGCATAGTCAACCAAAATATATAACTAGAAAATCAGACAATAACACAAATTCTGGCCGGCTATACACGTTGTCTGCCGGGTGGGAATTTTGCGCTCTAAGGGGAGAGGGAAATGACCGCATTTACACTGAATCTGCAGGACATGATCTTCATTCTGCGTCAGATCAAGATTGCCGAAGCACATGCTGCCGGAACGGCTCTGACCGAAATCTATGTCGATTCCGAGGGCAATGTCGTTCCCGCGGGGACACCGGGCGCCTTGCTTGCGATTCCAGATCCTCATGTTCCGGCTGGTCTTCGGACGGTCGACGGGACCTACAACAACGTTGTGCCTGGCCGGGAGACCTGGGGTGCGGCCGACCAGTCGATGCCGAGGCTGCTGGACGGCAGCTTCGTCAACGACGCCGATGGCGACACAATGCCATTTGGTCCTCCGGGATCGCCGGCTGTCACCAACAACGACTATGGCGTTGTCGGTTCGCCGAGCCTGCCTTCGGTCAACGGCGGACATACAGGCAACGTCGCTGACGCCGATCCTCGGATTATTTCCAATCTCGTCGTTGACATGAGCATCAACAATCCGGCGGCGATTTTTGCGGCGCTGACATATGCAGGCTCAGAGGATCCGCAAGCGGATCTCGAGCGGTTGCTTGCCGCACGGGTCACGCAGGCAGAGGCAGATGCCGCGCTTGCGACGGCGCAGACGGCAGTTGCGACTGCGGAGGCGGCGGTCAATGCTGCGGTCGCAGCTTATGTGCCGGGGGATCCGCTATTGCTGGACGCGATCCAGACTGCGGCTGAAGCGCTCACGGTGGCCGAAGAAACACACGCTCATGCGACAGCTGTTGCTGCCAATCCCAGCGCGGCTTTCGTTGCGTTCGCCGAAGAACTCGGCCTGACGGTCAATGATCAAGGTACCCTCGTTATCCCCAACATTGCCCCTGATGAAGGCCTGTCTGCTCCCTTCAATGCCTGGATGACGTTCTTCGGGCAGTTCTTCGACCACGGCCTCGATCTCATCTCGAAAGGCAACAACGGCACCGTCTTCATTCCGCTGCAACCCGACGATCCGCTCTACGTGCCGGGAGGCAGTACAAATTTCATGGTCCTGACGCGCGCAGCACCCACGCCGGACGGGTCGCAGACCAATACGACGACATCCTTCGTCGACCAGAACCAGACCTATACGTCACACGCCTCCCATCAGGTCTTCCTGCGTGAATATGTCATGAGGCCCAACGACGAGCTGGTCGATGTGCCGGTGGCCACCGGAAAGCTGCTGGACGGTGCGGCAAACGGACTTCCGACCTGGAAGGACATCAAGGATCAGGCGCGTGAGCTGCTCGGAATCGAGCTGAGCGATCGTGACGTCATCAACCTTCCGCTGCTACGCACCGACGCCTACGGCGAGTTCATTCGCGGCGACAACGGCTTGCCCCTGATCATAACCGGCATCGGGGCCGACAATATTCCGAATACCGAAGACGACAGCGTTGTTGAGGGCAATCTCGCCACGCCTGTGAATACGTTCAGTGTCGGTGCCCTTCGCACCGGCCATGCCTTCCTTGATGACATCGCCCACCAGGCCAACCCGTTCGACAGCCAGACCGGCCAGTTCAAGGCTGCGGATGCTGATGACGGTATCGGCACGCCACCGCCGGTCCTTGACGGCTTCGATGCGGTCGTCCTTTCGGATGGTACGCCTGGCGTCAATGTCGATGCCGCGCTCGGCAACTGGACCGAAACACCTCCTCCCGGCTGGGACATCACAGGAGGCTTCGGTGGCGTCTATGACCCGACGGCCACTGTTATCGCCGAAACCGGACACGGGGGCGGCAATGTCGTGTTCCTCGATTCCGCAGCTGTCCTGACGCATGACACGGGTGTCCTTTTGCAGGGCGGTCGGACCTATTCACTGACGCTCAATGTCGGCGACCGGACCGACCAGACATTCGGTGGAGGCACGGTTCAGCTCGTTGCCGCAGGTGGCGCGATCCTGTCGAGCCTTGTGCTGCCGATCCCTGGAGAGGGCGGCTGGCTGCCGGTAACCCTGAGTTCAGGTGTTGTTCCGGCCGGTGCTGCCGGCCAGGAGCTTCGAATTGTCGTGACCCATGGTGGTGGCACGGGCCAGCAGATCCTCATCGACGACGTCAGGCTTACCTCGAACATCGCGCAATACGACGACGAGCTCCTTGATCGTCATTTCATTACGGGCGATGGCCGCGGCAACGAGAACATCGGTCTGACCGCTGTCCACCATATCTTCCACTCGGAACACAATCGCCAGATCGACTCGCAGAAGCTGACCATTCTGAACAGTGGCGACCTTGACTTCATCAACGAATGGCTGGTTGGCGAGGGCATCACCGGTCTGCCAGCCGGCTTTGCCTCCATGACGGCACTGCAGCAACTCGCCGTTGCCGATACGCTCGATTGGGACGGTGAACGCCTGTTCCAGGGTGCGCGGTTTGCAACGGAGATGCAATATCAGCATCTGGTCTTCGAGGAGTTTGCCCGCAAGATTCAGCCGGCGATCGACCCATTTGTCTTCAACAACATTACCGACATCAATCCGTCGATCTTCTCGGAGTTCGCCAACACCGTCTACCGCTTCGGTCATTCGATGCTGACGGAGAACATGCCGCGCGTCTTCATCGACGCGAATGGTGCTGTGACAAGCACCGACAACATGGGGCTGATCACGGCCTTCCTCAATCCGGTCGCCTTCGACAATGATGGCACGGTGACAGCGGATCAGGCCGCCGGCGCCATCGTTCGCGGCATGACCATCGAGCGCGGCAACGAGATCGACGAATTCATTACCGGCGCGCTTCGAAACAGCTTGCTCGGCCTGCCGCTCGACCTCGCATCCATCAACATCGCGAGAGGTCGGGATACCGGTATTCCGACACTGAACGACGCGCGCACACAGCTCTATGCGGCAACCGGCTCGAGCTTCCTGACGCCCTATGACAGCTGGACCGATTTCGCGGCCAATCTGAAGAATCCGATCTCTGTCGTGAACTTCATCGCCGCCTACGGCACCCACTCTTCGATCACCGGGCAAACGACCGTGGCAGGCAAACGGGATGCAGCCTGGGCCCTGGTGTTCGGTGACGACAGCCTGACGGGCGCAGCTGCTGACGCGTTCAACGCGGACAGGTTGGCCTTCCTGAACAGCACCGGCACATGGACTGCGGCCAACAGCGGCCTCAATGCGATCGACCTCTGGATTGGCGGGCTTGCAGAAAAGAAGATGCCTTTTGGCGGCTTCCTCGGCTCGACGTTCAATGCGATCTTCGAAGCCCAACTTGAGAACCTGCAGGATGGCGATCGCCTTTACTATCTGACCCGCACACAGGGGCAGAACTTCCTGAACATGCTGGAACAGAACTCGTTCGCCAAGATGATCATGGCGAACACCGATATCGCACAGCCCGGCCCGGACGGTATCCGGGGCACCGCAGACGACATCGTCAACCGCCACATGGGCGTGGATTCGTTCGGCAACTATGACTTCGTCCTCGAAGTCAACGCTGCCAACCAGGCCGACTACAACGGTACTGCGGCAGGCGTTGATCCGCTGGGAACCGACGCAGCGCTTGAAGCCATGGGCCTCGGCAAGGTTGCGCGTGACGACCCCGGTACACCGGGTGTGGACGTGAACTATCTACGCTTTACCGGCGGCGAGCACATCGTTGCCGGCGGCACCAGCGGCAACGATACAATCATCACGGATTTCGGCGATGACGGGATCTGGGGCGATGCCGGCGATGACCGGATCGAATCGGGTGCCGGCGTCGATCTCGTCAACGGCGGCGCGGGCGACGACATTCTCACCGACAGTGGCGATAGCGGCGACTTCATCAAGGGTGACGAGGGCAACGACGTTATTGCCAACTCAAACGGTCTCGACATTCTGATGGGTGGGATCGGCAAGGACGCGATCTTTGTCGGTGTCGATGACACGGAGGTCTTCGGCGGCGAAGGCGACGATTTCATCGTCGGCGGCGAAGGTGTCGATCTGCTGATGGGCAATGAAGGGGACGACTGGATCGAAGGCGGTGGCGGTTTCGACACTACGGCGGGCGACAATTCGGAGCTGTTCTTCAACAGCGTCATCAAGGGCCATGACGTGATGTTTGCCGGCAACGAAGAGAACGACTTCGACGGCGAGTCCGGTGACGACATCATGGTGCAGGGCGAAAGCGTCATGCGCAATGAAGGCATGTTCGGTTTCGACTGGGCAATCTTCAAGGGCGTCGCACGCGATGCGCACGCCGACATGAACATTCCGATCTTCACCACCGAGCAGGAAGACATTCTTCGCAACCGGTTCGACAAGGTCGAGGCTCTCTCGGGATGGGATCACAACGACACGCTCATTGGTGATGAGCGCACCTTTGGCGAAATTGCGCCCGGGGACACGGTCGCCACGACGGAGAATATCTTCTTCAATGACGGTCTCGATGCCGAAGGGCTTGCCCGCATCGCCGGGCTCAATCAGATCGTCGATCTCGATGCCTCGGGCTTTTACCAGAGCGGCAACGTCCTGCTTGGTGGCGGCGGCCACGATCTGCTGCAAGGCAATGGCGGCGACGACATTATCGACGGCGACCGGTGGCTCAACGTCCGGATCCGGATAACATCCGGCTCGGAAAATTCAGCTGCCAATCAGATCGCAACTGTCGACAGCATGCGGCACGTGTTCACCGCAGCCGAAGCCCCCGCGCCGTCCTGGATCGGAAGATCGCTTTTCGAGCTTCTGGTCGACCGCACTGTCCGACCGGATCAGATGCACATTGTGCGTGAAGTCCTCACCGCCGACGGTGACGGTGATATCGACACGGCGGTCTTCCGCGGCAGTCGCAGCGAATACGAGATCGAAGGCATTGATTTCAACGACGACGGCGACAACCAGACGATCGTTCGGCACCTGGTCAATACGGCAGTCGGCGGCGTTGCGGTCAACGATGGCGTCGACAAGGTCAGCAATATCGAGCGCCTGCAGTTCGCCGATCAGACGGTGGAGCTCGTCGAGGTCGATGATGAAGCACCGGTCGGCAATCCGGTGATCGAAGGCTTCGCGCAGATCGGTCAGCTGCTCAAGGTGCAGATGGCCTCCGATGGCTCGCTTGCGGGCGTAACGGATGCGGACAATCCGGATGGTGGCAAGATCTTCCCGCCGCTGATCATCGAGTGGCAGATCGAAACGGATCCCGGCGTCTTCGTCGATACCGGCTTCCGTGGTCCGTCGTTTACGCCGGCAACGGACGGCGAATTCGAAGTCGGCGCAGATGTCCGCGTTCGCGCCATCGTCCGCTATACCGACGCCAACGGCATTCCCTATGCTGTCGCTTCGCTGCCGACAGATCCGCTCGTTCCCGCAACGAACCTCGTTGCCACGGAAGGTGACGACGTCCTGGTCGGAACGCCCGGTGATGACACCATCGATGGCCTTGGCGGTAATGACATCATCTTCGGACTTGCCGGGGATGACGACCTGAGAGGCGGCGCCGGCGACGACGAAATCTTCGGCGGGCTTGGTGACGATACGCTCGCAGGCGGTGACGGCAACGACATTCTCGATGGCGGCGACGGCGACGATACCGCTGTCTTCGCCGGCAACCTGGCCGACTTCGTCTTCGAGATCAATGCCGAAGGCCAGCTGGAGGTGGTTGGCACGAATGAGGAAGATGCCGTCATAAGCATCGAGAACTTTCAGTTCAACGATGGGACGGTGACGCTCGCCGAAGTGCAGGCGGGCTTGCCGGATGTCATCCCGACAGACGGCCCCGACACCATCACCGGGACCGAAGGCGCCGACGCCATCGATGCGCTTGGCGGCAATGACACGATCAACGCGCTTGGTGGCGACGATGACCTCGTCGGCGGTCTCGGAAATGACGTGATCAATGCTGGCGCCGGCGACGACACGATTGCCTGGGAGGTCGGCGATGGACGCGATATCATCGACGGCGGAGTCGGCACGGATCGTTTGCGCATACGCGGTGACAACAATGACGAGACGTTCTTCGTCGAGGATGTAGCCGACTATCTGGCAAGGACCGGTCTTCTGGCAGACCCGCTCCAGGCGACGACCGAAATCGTCGTCTCCCGCAGCGTCGGTGCCGGGGCGTCGATCGTGGTGGCAGAGCTGGCCGGTATGGATGAGATCGATATCAACGGCGGCGGCGGCAACGACACCTTTGTCGTTTCGGGCGATTTCGCAGGCACGGATCTCGATCCGAGCACAATCACCATCGACGGCACAAGCGGCGATGACACCGTCGACATCACCGGCCTCGACTCGCAGCACCGTATCGTCTTCCGCTCCAATGGCGGCGACGACACCATCGTCGGCACGCTGCGCCCACAGGATGTCGTCGAACTGGCCCCGGGATCCGTGATCACGGGCTACACGCTCAGCGACAATACAAACGGCACACGGACGCTCTCGAACGGCACGCATTCGATCACCTTTACGGGTGTCGTTCCGCCGCAGTTCGTACCTCAAGACGACGACCCGAATTCGGGACCGTTCGCCTATACCGCAGCTGACCTCGCCGGCCTCAAGAACCTCGTGAACGGTCTTGCTGCCTTCGAGGATGACGACGATACGGAAGGCTTCGGTGGCGTGCGCAGCCTGTCCGGCCACGGCAATAACGAGCAGCATGCCGACTGGGGTGCCGCCGACGAGCCGTTCATCCGGATTACCAATGCGCACTATGGCGAATACGACGCCGGATCAGGCAACAACCAGATCAACCCGATTTTCGAAGGGCTCAATCCACGCAACATCAGCAACGTGCTCGGCGCCCAAGAAGCCAACCTCGCGAAGAACGCGTCCAACGCCAACATCTTCTTCATGGCGTTCGGTCAGTACTTCGACCATGGGCTCGACTTCCTGCCGAAGGGTGGCAACGGAACGATCCAGATCGGCGCACCCGGCAGCGGTGCACCCGGTTCGGGCAATCCCGCGGATCTGACGCGCGGTACCGTCCACGACATCGACGAGAATGGCGTGTCGCAGCATCTCAACAAGACCTCGCCTTTCGTCGACCAGAACCAGTCATACGGTTCGCATGAACTGGTCGGTCAGTTCCTCCGCGAAAGCGATGGAAACCAGGGCTTCGGTTCGCACCTGCTTCAGGGTGCGGTGGATCCGTCCAATACGGAGTTCCGGTTACTGCCGACGCTGCGTGAACTGATCACGCATCACTGGCAGGCCAACACGATCTTCCGTGATGCCGAGTTGCCAGGCGGACAGATCAGCTTCCGTGATTACTACGCCGGTCTGGTCGATGCGACCGGTCATATCAATGAAACGATGCTGCCTCAGATGACCTCCAACTTCATGGGCAGTGGCCATGCGCTGCTTCTCGACGCCAACCCGTTCATCAGCGCACTCGATCACTATGTCGTCGGCGATGGACGCGGCAACGAGAACTTTGCGCTGACCTCGATCCACACGATCTGGGCACGCAATCACAACTACCACGTGGAACTTCTGGAGCAGTCCGGCTTCCAGGGAACGGCCGAGGAGCTGTTCCAGGCCGCCAAGATGGTGAATGAAGCGGAATACCAGCGCGTTGTGTTCACCGAGTTCGCCGACATGTTGATTGGCGGCATCAGGGGCGATGGCGATCATGGCTTCGAGGAATACAACCCCAATGCAACGGCCGCGATCTCCCATGAGTTTGCCGCAGCGGTCTATCGCGTTGGCCATTCACTGATTGGCCAGACGATGACAGTGATCGGGCCGGATGGCGAGCCGAGGCAGGTGGCGCTCTACGACGCCTTCCTCAATCCGAGCAATGATCCCGGTGTCTTCAAGGGTCCGTTACCTCCCGGCTATGTGCCGCAACCCGGATACGGGCAGCTCGGGGTCAATTCGATCCTTGGCGGTATCGTCACCCAGAGTGCGGAGGAAGTGGACTTCAACATCGTCGATGCGGTGCGCAACGATCTCGTCCGCATCAATGCCGACCTGTTCTCCTTCAACGTTGCCCGCGCTTGGGATGTCGGGCTCGGTACGCTGAACCAGGTGCGCATGGATCTGGCTGCATCAACCGATCCCTATGTCAGGGAGGCTCTCGGTTATGCCGGCAACCTCTCGGCCTATACCTCCTGGGAGGACTTCCAGGCTCGCAACGGCCTGTCGGACATAGTGATCAACCAATTCCGTCAGGCCTATCCGGACCTCGTGCTGCAGGCCGGGGACATAGCAAGCTTCCAGGCGATCAACCCTGACATTCAGGTTGCGATCCAGGCCGATGGTACAGGCCTTGTCAAGGGCATCGACCGTGTCGACCTCTGGGTCGGCGGCCTTGCCGAGAAGCACATCAATGGCGGCATGGTGGGTCAGACCTTCTGGGTCGTGCTGCAGGAGCAGTTTGACCGCCTGCAGGAGGCCGACCGTTTCTACTACCTCAACCGCTTCGACAACTTCGACTTCTATGAGGACTTCATCGACGGGCAGGAGTTCGCCGACATCGTGGCGCGCAACACCGGACTAACGAGCCTCTCCGAAAGCATCTTCGAAACCGAGCCGCTTGACGATGACGATGACGATCAGGGCGGCGACGACGACGATGGTGATCATGATGATGATGATGACAACAGCGGCCCTGGAGGTGGCGACGACAACGATGATGACGACGATGACGATGATTCGCCATCAGGCGGCGATGATGATGACGGCACGTCTTCGGGAGGTGATGACGACGACGATGACTCCTCGTCGGGCGGGGACGACGGTGACGGCGGCACGGATCCGCTTCCTGTCGCGGCACGGACGTTGATCGGGACTGTTGCTGGGGATGTTCTGATTGGCGCGGCTGGTGCCGATACGATCCTTGCCGGTGGTGGTGGGGATATCGT
>NZ_JANUBV010000017.1:0-140956 GCF_024808055.1 Rhizobium sp. BK176
GCAAGTAGCGCTTTCAGCCAAGGCCGTGCCTTCTCACTTCTGCGCGCGATCCGCAGAGCTGAGGTCGCGCCGAGGACAAGAAGAACACGGAGCTCAGGATTGCCCATTTTAGAGATCCTGCCCAATCGCTCTTTGCCCCCACTGGAGTGAGGCCTAGGGGTAAGTCCCACCCAACCGGCGAAGTGGCGACCTGACTTAAATCCACCGGGATCCGGAACCAAGGCTTTTATCGTCGTTGCCGTAATGGCACCAACGCCTGGGATCGTCGTCAGCCGACGCGCGGTCTCATCGCGCTTTGCTTCGATGACAATAGTGCGTTCGATCATTTCAATCTGAACAGCCAAGGCGTCGATCTGATCCACGATGGCCGTGAGGGCGAAGCGTGCTGACGTTGGTAGTCGGGCGTCTTCGACATCTCGAACAATATCTATCAAGGCAGCGACATTAGGAACGCCCCCGGCTGCAATGATACCCAATTCCGCCAAATGCGCTCTCAAGGCATTTACCGACTGCGTCCTCTGTTGCACCAGAAGAGCACGGGTCTTCAGCACCATCGCATCTGCTTGCTGCTCGGCGGTCTTGATGGGGACAAAGCGCATGGTCTTGCGGATCACCGCTTCGCTGAAGGCTTGGTCGTTGCTTGAACGCCAGAAAGGAGAGACCGTTCCATGAACCAAGCTAGCACAATCGGGTTGGATTTAGCCAAACACGTCTTCCAAGTTCACGGCGCTGACAATGAAGGTTCGGCCCTGTTCAATCGGAACTGCGGCGCACGGAAGTGCTGCGCTTCTTCGAAAGGCTGCCTCCGTGCCTGGTTGGCATGGAGGCATGCGGTGGCGCGCACTATTGGGCGCGGGAGATTGCTCAACTTGGTCATGATGTGCGTCTCATTCCGCCGGCTTACGTCAAACCTTTCGTCAAGCGCGGCAAGACGGACGAGGCCGATGCGACGTTTTTAGCACTAGATGCTGTCGGAGCGGGCCGTTCCACCTCATCACATCCGGTCGCCGCAGGGCCGCTACTCACCCATGATGGAATCTCAAGAATCCATGATCTCCAATGCCAACATCTTGCAAGAGCACAGGTCAGCCTCGACCGGGATGCGCGAGAGGCTTTCCAATGTTAGCTGCAAGAATCACTTGGCCTTGTAGAACCAACGGGCAGCGGAAACCCTTATCGAAAAACTGGAAACCGACTTCAGGGCGTGAGCGGATGGTCGCGGAAGAGACTGGCTGGCCGGATCTACCTAGCGGCGACCCACCGCCTTTGGATCTTGCTTAGCAATCGTACACATGCTCCCGACGCGGCGAGGTGAGGTAGGTGCGAATTGGTTGAATGGAAGCACCTAATAGCCCGGATAGACCGGCCAAGCGTACCGATGGAAGATTCTCTCGAACATCGGATCGGTGTCTCGTGCCCTTAGATTTGCGTCTATAGCGCCCAAAAACAGCTATTTTGGCCCGTTGATTTGCGTCCAGTTCCCTTTAGAAATGCGTCTAACGAGTAGTGTTGCCTTGCGGTTGTATTTGCGCGTATTCACGTTTTTAGATTGCGCCTTCGGAATTGCCAGCAGCTGGCCCATGCGAAACGCCTTGCAGTTCAGCTCATGAGCCGGAGTTGACAGCAGCGCCTAGCACGAGTCGCGAACCGCATAGCAAGCTTCTCAAATCGAGATGAAATTCGACTCGGTGACGGCCTTTGATCGATTTATGGCTGAGACCTGGGGTGTCCAAGCTCGGCAGCTAAGTGATCAACCTGATGTTCAAGACGCCAATTATCGGGACCCATTTGCTCCCTGAGTTGGCCGCGTTACGGAGTAACTAGTACTCCACAAACGACAGCCGATCTAAAAAATCGTGCTCGTGACTTTGTAGCTGACAGGTTGGATCACCGTTCGAGCGCCAGCTTGAGATGGATACGAGGAGGTGCGTGCCGTCCTCGCGTGCGTCATTGCAAACCACATGGAGATGCTTACGGTCCGGATCGTGCGATGGTCCGGACGGTATCAGAAGCGTACCTCTCTTGAACATTCCGTCAATGAACTCGAATCTCGTCGAACATCGAGTCGATATATCGATGATCTTCAATTGCTTCGACCATTTCTTCCGCGTTCTCCATCTTCATTGCTTTGAAGATGCTCAACAAGGTTATCGGCTTGGATGTGTCACCGGGGTCTTCCCACTCCGGTATGTTTTCTTTCTGGTGGGTCCACCTTACGAGCTCCCACGTTCCCATTCCCCCAAATCGCTTCCAGACGGCATCAATCGCCTCGATCTCACCCGAACTGAGAAGGTCAAGTTCGTCCTGGCCCACGTCGCGTGCCAATCCGATTTTGTGCTGCGCCCGGTCGGACAACAGGCTTTTCCATCCCTCGGGATCAGGCCCAGCTTCGCCATTTATTAAGCGGTAGGTCGTGGAGTTCACCGGACCATGCTTCATCGCGACACGATTTTCATCCAGAATTGGGAAACCCCATCGCCGAAGGAATTCCCGATCACAGAGGTATACGAGCTTTACAACCTTTACGATGTCCATTGTCTTCGCCTTGCTCCTCAGCAGGAGCAGGGCGATTACTTGGGCGGCCTTTGTTGGATTATAGCTCATAACTGCGCTCTCGCCTCAACCTCGCGGTTGGTTCTTCTCGTTTGCAACTCTACTACAATATAGTCGCGATTCTGCTAAGAGCAAAAAATGCTGGCTCGCATTGGCCTATGGACCTCGAAAACTGGCGCAGCCCCGAGGGCAGCGCGAGAGCCGTTTAAAAAGGCCTGCGCGCGCTGCCGATTTTCCCTCTTTGGCCAAACTCTGAGCTGCCCACATGCAGATCCCACTGTCTTCCCATGGCCGTCTTTCATGTCTATCCCTCTAACCTCCTTTGAAGCTAAGACAGATTAACGGCCGGCACAAACCGCCTGGACTTGAGGGTCAAACTCCTGTCACCTGCAATTTCCTCCGATTCGGCACGGCTTTGTATGCCGCCGACCGTATAGGCGCATTGTCGCACCCACCAGGCAGCCTGCCGGTTAACACCAGACGACGGCATTCTGCGCTCGACAATGTTCTGAACGGCGGGACAGGTTGTCGTCCAATGTGCAACGTAGTCCTCTATCTGTTGCTGCAAGGGAACCGCCGTGTGGTCAACTGGGCGTTTTCGTCCTCCATATCCTCGCCCTGGATGAATCGTATCCCAGGCTGATTTTAGCTGTTGCCGTCGCCCCTTGCCGGGCATTTTATTGCCAAACCCGCGGATGCCATAATTCCAGATAGGTCGGAAGAATTCGCAAAGTGCGCTCTCTGCCGTTTCGATTTCGTCAGCCTGCAACTCGATGTAGCGCACACGAAAGTCGCGAAGCCGGAGATTTTTCGCAGACCGGATGGAAATGAAATGAGTGCGCAGTCTCCGAAACAGCGCCCCCGTGCGCTCATTTGAACTGCTCGCGCTTCCCGCTTTGCCAACATAAATGGGGTAGGCCAACCCTCCTTGTTCACTGAAGACCTCTGCGCCTCCGTAAAGGGGTCCTTCTCCCACATGATAGATGGCATAAACGCCTGCGCGAATTCTGCCTTCGATGGTCTTCGCCCTCAAATCTGCAGCCTTCGTCAATGGTATCGCAGCGCATCCCACGAGCTTCTTCGGATATTTTTTTCCTTTGGTGGAAAGCTTCGAGCAACCTTCCTCGGATTCCTGGCGGTTGGGAGAAACAAACTTTTTTGATGACATTTTTAATCTGACGCAGCGGTCAGTCCCTTACTGTCACCAATTGTGGATCCGGAATTTTCGCGACGTCAATCGCGTGGTCGTGACTTTCGTGAATCTATTTAAGCGGTCATCTTTGTGCGCCGATATCTTGTTCGACAGGATCAGGAGACGCTCCCAGAAAGTTCCGTTCGCGATCATGGCAGCGCACGTGTCGTGCCGTCATTCTCAACATGCGCGCCGGAAAACAGGGTTGCCTCCCGCGAAGATCCGTAATTGAATTTAAATCAGCAAGGGTCGTTGGGACGCACTAGATGGAAAAATTGACGGAGTTTGGAGAACTAAAGTACCTCGGGGATCTCGTCGATGAAATTCTGGAGCACTTGGCCGCTACCGATAAGGATTACAGGGCGAGGGTGGCCAAAGCGCTGTACGCAAGCTTCACTAGCGACAGCGATGTGCTGGACGGCATCAAGGACGTCTTGATGGATTCCAACACCCACGGTCGCGTAACAGCGCGTTTGGCGTCGGAGCTCCTGGAGCCCACTTTCATTTACCAAGGAGACAGTGTCGTTTCCGTGAATCGCTCCCCAAAGCGCGCTTGAACGTCGACTATGCTCGAAGATCGCTGTACAAAGACGCGCTCGCGTACCCGAAGAGGGCGAATTCGTTCCGACTGCCGAGAAAAGTGGGTTGACCTTTCCAAAGTTCGAAACTCATCATTTTAGAAACAGAGATGGTTGGGATTAAAAAGATGAGCGAACTTTTGAATGCGACAGTTAATCGCCTGGAGGTCATGCGGGCCGACACCGAGCTTCTTGTCCACGCGTTTGCCGGCGCCGTTGTGCTAGCGGCAGCAGAGGATGCGCGAGCTTCAGCAGCGATCAACTATGACGACAAAACCACGCTCGACACCCAACGCAAAACAGAGGATGCTAAGGTCGCGCTGCAGCTCGCGTGGCGTGAAGCGCAATACCTTTCAAACGCTGTCACGGAACGGCTGGATGTCTTTCGGGACCTAGAGGTCCGCTTGGCTAAAAACGGTTAAGACCCCGTCGATGGGATCGAGACGGCTTCTGCCGTAGCAAAGCCTCCTTGCGCCGCGGCAGCGCCCAGCTCACGTCAGCGGCCAGTTTCCCTCGAGGAGAGCGCGAATGTTCGCGCTCAGCCGTTTGATTTCCAGCCGGGCGACCGTACTTTGTTGGATAGGCCCGAGCTCTTCCGACAGAGCGATAATCCGAGCTGCTAGAGCGTCCGCGGCCTTCGCCTTGTCTAGGATTGCCGGGACAAAGGCATACGGGGGCATCAGCCCGCGGTTTGCGGGGTTGTCGGCAAGGTGCTTACAAAAGCTTATGAGGATTTTCTCTTCAACGCCTAGACCCTGATAGACGCTCGCAGCTCTTCTGCCACTCGCCGATGTACCCTCCACAATTCCAACGTCCTTGAAGTGTTGGCTAATGAGCCCCGCGAGTTCGCGGACGAGTTCAGAAAAGTCTCCCCGCATTTGCGCGATGACTCGGTCCTCCTCCTGGTGTTTGAGAATGCTTGTCTGCATGCCGACAAACTCTGCCTGCTTCTTTGCTTCCTCTGCCTGCTGACGCATGACCTCGCGGTTTTCCTCAAACTCCAAACGTGTAAGCCGCAGCTCCTCGCGCTGCTCGGCGAGCTCTTGCGATTGGATCCAAACGGCGGCGACGAGCCAAATAAACGCGATCGGTGCGAAGACACCCGATAGGAAAGTACCCCAGTCCGCGGCGCTCATGCACGAGTATGACCCTGTCACGCCGCCACAGGATTCGGGATGAGCGTACCAACCCACCAGCGTCGCGGCCAAAAGGATCGCAGCTGTCAGGAGGCCTGCGAAAATGATACTTCTCGTGCGCCCCGGCGCTCGCGGACTTGTCGACTGCATTCGTATGCCCTCGAAACTGTGCCGTCCCATCATTGAGCAGCGCCTTTCTTATGTAAATGGCTGTCCGGCGGCACACTGTGTGGGAAGGGACAAGGCAACAATGCAAACCATCGCCAGAGGCTCGCTTCGGTGAAAATCCCGAGCCTCTACACCAGCAGGACCCACTGGAGAAACGGGACGTCCGATAAGGGCTGGCGGCGCTGGACGCTGTTCCGGCGTTAGACGGACGCGCATGGGAAGCCGATCCGGACGCCGCCGAGACGGTCGGTCGCTTTCTTCAGCCCAAGTCGAAAGCCTTGCCACGTCGCTGGCGCTTAGTGATACGTTTCCTCTCTGCCGGAAGCGTGGCTCGCGGTGATGAACGAGAAGCTTGGTCCTCCGGGACCGACAGAGTGTTCACCGGGCGGTGGCAGATACCAGCGCGTCGTGCGCCCGGAACGCTTCACATTCCAACGCATCACCGTTCGTCCAGGCTTTCCAGTCGCTGATTTGAACGATGACTGTTTTACTGTCCGGATAGATGTGAATGAACTGACCGTCGCGACCAACGGCCGTGAAATCAGTGCCCTTTGTCAGCCACCAGAAGTATCCGTAGTTCAGTGGGCAGTCGGTTTTCTGATACTTGTTATCGGCCGCGATCCCGTTGTTCGGGTCTGAAGAAGGTTTTGTCGCCAGATCGAACCAGGCTTGGGGCACGATCTGGCGGTCCGAATGGTCCCGACCCTGGTTGAGAACAAACAAGCCGAACCGGGCGAGATCACGGAGCGTCGCCTTGAAGCAGCATGGCCCCACGGCCAGTCCGGTGTTGTCCACACCCCACGTTGCCCGCTGCTCGGCACCGATCGAAGCCCAAATCCCTTTCTCGAAAAAGTCGGTTAAGCGGGTTTCGCCGAGCATACGATCTGCGACCGCAGCCGCGATGGCAGCGTCCAGCGCGGAATAGTTGAACAAATTCCGGGGCGGTCCGGAGCGCAAGATGAAACGGTGCGCGAAGTCGATCACGCTCTCCGTCATCCCGGTGCGGACCTGCTTGTCGAACAGCACCGCCCCAGGGAAAAAGCCATACCATCCGTATTCACTCCACCAGACGCCGGATTGCATGCGAAGCACCTGATCGACTGTTGCTCGACTGTAGCCACTGGGAATGGCATTGGCCAACTCAGGAATGTATTGAACCACTGGTTGACTAAGCTCAGCGTCGAAGTCCGCTCGTGTGCGAGCGCCGCGCTTGACGGAAAGGACATGTCCGAGCAGCGTTGAGGTGATTGACTTCGTGACCGACGCGATACCATAGAGTTTTGTTGGGCCATTGGGTGGGGCTTCGTCATCCCGGCAAAATCCTTTCTCCTCGTCGTACTTCTCAAAGGTGAATGCGTCCGCTTTAACGACGATCAAGGCGCAGACCTTCGCGCGCGTCATGAAATCCGCAAGGTGGCATGTTGCCGGACCTTTTCCGTCGCATTGATACGTGATGTCGCCGATCTCCTGGCCGCGTGGGAGGTCGACGGATTGCGGTGGTGGGTGAATTGTCGCGTTCTTCGCGGATGCCGGTAGTGGCGCGGTCAAGAGAGAGGCCCCGATTAGGGAGGCGGCGAGGCGCCGAAACACCCACAAGGCGTTTCCGCCATACCTGTATTCTTGCGCAGTTTTGCTCTGTGATACCTTGATCTCAAAGGGCATCCACACGTTCATTGTGAGCTCCGATTTCGCAAATCCGCGTTAAATACTGGGAAACCGAGGTAGAAGTGATCTGCCAGCTGTGACGGCTGGGAAAATACCTCTACCCCAAGATGTTAAGCGATTGCCGGGCTCTGGCCTCCCAGACCCTGGCTCCCTGAGCGACGGCAAATTCGATTGATTTTCGGAGGAAACCCTCGGCATCGCCAAGACGGCCGGCCTTAATCTCCAACTCTCCGCGTAACCGCAAGAGTTCCGCAGTGTAATAGTGCTCGCCGGTTCGTTCTCCAAGGGTTAACGCTCCCTGGACAACGCTCCTAGCTTCGGCAAACGCACCCACTCGAAGATAGCTGTCCGCCAGTACGCCGAGGTAACATGTCTTGTCGACTTCTTGTTCGCCCATGTTGTCGCAAATGTGCTGCATCTGCGCGATCCCGGACGAGTCATTGCTGGCGGCAACCTTCGCCCAGCCGGAGAAGAACGTAGCCATCTTCAGCCAAAGCTGAAATCCGTTACGTGTCGCAAGCGGTATTAGTTCGTCTACCAGTCTCTGGAGTGTAGCAGTGTCCTGGCGGAGCGACATCAGGATGCAGCCGTTGCCAAGGCAAGCGGCGACGCGATAATCCACTTGGCCTCGCGCCTCCCGTTCCGCGTCTAGGAATTGCTCCAACGCTTGGTCTTCCTCGCCGAGCATGTGCAAGGTCCAAGAGAGATAGACCATGGCCATGCTTGGAAAATCGCTGCCGATCTGGCCAGCGCTGCCGCTATAGGAGAGAGCGACCTCCAATGCCTCACGGGCTTGCGGAAATCGACCTCTCACAAACGCGCACATACCGCCGAACTGGAGTCCGAGCACCAACGCCTTGATATTGTTCTCCCTGCTGCCAATTCCCCTGAGCTGCTTGCTTGCCCATTCCGCGTCGGAAAACCGCGCGGAGTTGAACGCGGTCCCGAACAGGCCGTCGAGCGCGTTGATCGCTGCAGCCGTATCGCCGACCGTTTCGCTGAGCGTCATGACATTTCTATAGGCGGCGTTGCCCTCTGCCGTTATGTACCCGTACGCCGCGTAGAGGACGTCGCCCCGTTCGAGCTCCAAGGTTAGTTCCTTTCGATCGCGAACTTTAGAGGGAGGCATTCTCCTTACGCACTCGAGGCCCTTCTGGAACATGTTCGCGGCTTCGACCTTCGCCCATGTTGCGGCCAGCTTTCTTCCTGCGCTCATCCAGCAGTCAGCGGCGCGCTCGAAAAGGCTCGCCTCATCATAGTGCTGGGCAAGAATTTCGGGGTGTTCGACCACCGTTTTTGGTTCGATCAGTTCGATCGCCTGCGCCACCAACGCATGAAGTTGCCGACGCCTGTCACGCAATAATGCGCCACACGCCGCTTCCTGAAGAAGGCTGTGAGAAAAAGTATAGCGCGGCCAATTGCTGAAGGGTTGCGGGGCAACGAGACCGACATCGACCAATTGGTCTATTTCTGGGCGTAGAGTTTCGGCCGTAACGCCAACGACGTGGGCAAGAGTGTTGAGATCGAACTCTCTCCCGATCACGGCCGCTGTCTGTGCGACAGTCTTCGCCCGGCCGAGTTTGTCGAGGCGGGAGAGCAGTGCTGACTGCAGGGAAACGGGAACGTTAACCCGCTTCTCAGCTCGATCCGGCCCGTGATCCGCGACCTCAGTGACGTCATCCAATGTGGACCGCGCAAGCTCCTCCAAAAACAAAGGCACACCCTCGGCTTTGTCAAGGACCTTGCTGGCGACTTGCAGATGGAGGCCCGCAGCTTCCGCCAAGCTCTCGATCAGTTCACCGGATTCATCGCGCGAAAGTCTCGTAAGTTTGAGGTGTTGGAATTCAGGAATACTCACCTCCAACGCCGGTTTGTTGCGAGAGGTCACGACAAGGAGAATAGGTGCCGAGGCAACGGCGTTCACCAAGGCCTGCAAAAGCCTCCTCGAGGAGGGGTCGATCCATTGTTCATCTTCGACAACAAGCAAAAGCGGTCCATCGATGCACAGGTGTTGGAGCCAGCCCGAAAAAGCGTTGGTTATTGTATATTCCTGTTCGGCAGAGCCGAGCTCGGAAGGCGGAGATCCAGGCTGGTCCAGCGCCAGCAGCCGTGCGAAGATTGGATATCCGACGTGCACAGGCACCCCCGTCAGCGATAGGAAAGCTGTGAGCCGCTCCGAGGTGACGTTTGCTGCTTCGCCATCCGATATTCCCGTTTCTTGTTTGAGGAGCCGCAGGAAAGGATAAAGCGCGCTGTTTGAGAACGCCGGCGAACATTGAGCGATGAGGGCCTTCGTATCCCCAAGGCGCTTTTGGAGTTCGAAAACGAGCCGTGACTTGCCGATGCCCGGTTCTCCGCTGATCGCCGCTACATTACCGCGCTTGTCAAGCATGACCTGACGCCATTGAGCCGCCAGACGGTCAAGCTCCGTCTTCCTTCCAACCAATCGGGTCAGCCGCGATTCCCCGGAAAACCTGTACGCACTCGCCAACGCCTTAATGGGCTGTCGAACGTGGATGGGCTGTGGGAAGCCCTTTAACGTTCTGGTGCCGAGATCCGAAAACGCGAAGGTGCGGGCAGTTGCATCGTAAGTGTTTTGATCAACCAGGATGGTATCCGGTTCCGCCAGCGTCTCCAGCCTTTGCGCAAGATTGGGGACGGGCCCGAACGCGACTGTTGAGACGCCCGCCGGAGCGCCTTCAATATCCCCTACAACCACCAGACCCGTGGCGATGCCAATCCGCACGTGAAGTGTCGTGCCCTCGGGAGATTTGAGTTGCGACACCGAGGCGAAAATATCGAAAGCCAGCTGCAACGCGCGTTCGGCGTCGTCCTCTTCGGCTGTTGGGTATCCGAACAACACCTGGAACGCGTCGCCGACGTAGTTTGCCACGTATCCCCCGTGGGACTTAGCCAGCGCACTGCAACGCGCGAGGTACTGTTGTGTCATATGGCTGAAGTCTTCGGGATCAAGGATCGCCGCGAACTCGGTCGACCCTACCATGTCACAAAAGAGAATCGTCAGTTGACGGCGTTCAACCGGATTTCTTCTATCGGTTTGCCGTGGTGTCCGCATCTCAGCAATGGCGGCAAGAAGCTTGCGTCTCGGGCCCGTGCGAATTCTCATTTCGCGTAGATCGCGCTCGGTTAGAAGCGGTAAGCTTTCAAGGTCGATCTGGGAATGTTCGAACTGGTCACCGAGATTGTCCAGCCCGATATCAGCCAGCCATCGCCTGATGTCACTCATCGCTGCTCCATCTAATTGCGTAGCTGACGGGCACTACCAGAACTTGCTTAGTGTATTAGTTGAAGCTACTCTACCCAAAGCGGTTATTCAATGATTTCAGGCATGCCTTCGAGATATCCGAGGGCGAACAGAGCCGTGCAGATCTACGAGGCTTGGGATTGGGACGGGACTGTAAGCGGTCCGATCCCTTTGTGAACTCATGGAGGGCGCTATGAATTCGTTTTTAAGAACTGTAGCCTTGGTGGCATTTGTTTTCGTTGGCATTTCTGGGGACGCGTGGGCGCAAGCCAAACAGTGTCCGTCCCCGAGTTTGGGAGACGGAGACCAGTTTTTCAACATGGCAAACCTTGCCATGCCGACAGCTGACGAACGGACCGCGGTTGAGGATTTTATATCCCGGTATGCTTGGCTGATGGATAACAGAAGGAAAGACGCCGTAGGTGCTCTGTTCGCCGGAGATGGCACGTACTTGCTGTGCCAGCTTGGCGTCGCAGAAAGCGAAGTTAACGCGGTCGGAAAGGACGTTGCGGAGGAGCTCGACGCGTCGTTTAAGAAGCTCGAGGCAGAGAAAAAACGGGCACGGCGGTTGTTTGGCAACATCCTGATCCGGAAGAATATATCTGATGGAACTTTTGAGGTGCTCATTTCCTCTGTCGTCTTTACCCAAGTAATAGCCACCCAAGCGCCCCCGGAAGTCGACTACATGGCCACGCTTTACGCGACGATCGCGGAAGATCCTTTCGGCACGGGGCTCAAATTCCGATCCCTTACAGTCGTGACTGATCCGCAAGGGATCCAGATCAGGGCTCGATAGGTTCGCTCGGTTGGCGGATGGAAAGAAATCGTGGAACACCCGCGGTGGCCGATATTCGCAATTTCGCTTGTGTTAGCCCTGGCGACACAGATCGGGGCGACCAGCGTTGACTCCGGAGGATCCGATCGGCAGCGGCTGGCGGATGATGCCATGCTAGCGGGCGTCCAAAGCGGAGCGACGTCGCTATCATCTTTGCCTCAGCTGGACGAGGGCCACTTAGTCGATGCAGTTCGACGTTTGAATGAAGAAATCCTTTGGGCTCCCGCGGGATTGAATGCCGATCCCATCAACAGGTTCGGTGACGAAGCCAGATCTGTCTTTGGGCCGATCCCCGATGGTGATTGCACGGGTCCGGAATCGAAGCGGCTTGGCCTCGAAGTTGACGGTAACTCCGTCGAATTGGAGCCCAATCCATTTGAGCCCGGCTCTCCCCTTAAGTTCTCCCATCGTGACGCAGATGGCCGTCTCGTAAAGTGGACGAAGGAGATAACAAAGTGCGACAAGCCTTCCCTGGCGGGCGGCGTTACCTTCTGCGGGCTAAATTCGCGCATCAGCCGCGTCCAACGAAACCATGTCGAGTGGCTTTTCTTATGCAGGAAGTCTTCGGGTGACTTGAAGGTCCACGCCGACCCGTACTGGACAGAATCCGATCCTCGATTTTCGCGCTATAGCGCAATCGGTTTTAACTCCGTGACCGGCGAGATCGCGTTCCTCGACGGTCGCAAGGATCGCGCCGTCTTCGATTGGTCAAACAGCTTCCCTCCTCCCGGTGGGCAGTCTTATGGTGATACGATCGGACGACGAGATGCTGAAGCATTGTATGACAAGACCTTTGCCGTCGACTGCGTCTCGTGTCACGACAACAAGAAACCAACCGTCATAGACCCGCACATTCAGCAAGCCAGGGTCGGTTACTTCGATAGCAGGGCGCGGAGTTTCAGTCTTGGCAACTTCCTGACGGCGAGGATCGCCAGGGTCGACTTGCCGTTTCGTGTCATCGGCTCGGGCTACGTGTCCACGCACGGGGTCTCCATGGCGCGCGCGAAGGCTTTTGCAATTAAGGGACATCCCTGCTTCGCTTGCCATTCGCTGACGACGATGGAATCCGGCAAGCGTTTTGCCGCAGATGCGGTAGCTATGCCAGCCGGTGTCAAGGATCCGACCCTTGGGCAATCTGTGGGGATAGTTCAGGAAAATGCGGCGCTCCAACCCGTTCAAGATCACCGAACGGATTGGGCTTCGACATCTGGCGATGGCCGCATTATGCCATGGATGGTCCCGGATCATGGGGGCAATCTCTCGAAAGGCTCGAGCAGGCTCACAGCTGCGGAGTGGGACCAACTCAGTGAGTGTGCGTGGGAAAACGGTGGAAAGACATGCAATTACCGCCCATTGTTCACTGGCTGTCCAGCGCCCGGTGCCGGTGCTGACACCTTCGTCCCATTCGACTTCTCGATTGCTCCGATGACTATGGCAAACACCGATGGTTTCCAGAGCGCCCTGCACCTGACTTGGCGGTATCTCAACGGCTATGGCGATGTACCCGAGAGAGACGATGTGCGTTTTGATATTGCAGTGAGGGAGAAAGAAATCCCTGTCGCACAAGCTCCGCCAGCAACCACCGACTATCCCAGCATGGCTGACGTGAAGGCGACCGAGGCTTCTCCGTCGCTCGGCAGCGTTTTCAAATTACGGAACGACACACTGCTCCTCCTAAATGCATCGTATAGTGGGCATCGGAAATGGAGCGATACACCTCCAGCGAAGGGGCCTCGGAGCTACTCGATTACCATTCCCGCTGTTTGCGGAAAAAGATATCTCATCCGCGTGGTGCCAAAGCGGTTCTGCTTCGACAATACGGGTGTTGTGTACGGTCATGCTGACCATCTCGTCGACTATGATTTTCCGTGTGCCAGGTGAGTGTGCCGACTGGAGTTTCGCTTTATAGCGCGCTGGTTATGCGTCGCAGGGGCTTACAACAAGAATCCCAACAGCCTGAGATGGTCGTACCGCGTATCGTGAATCTCTCGTCGAATGGGCTACGATAGAACCGACCTGGCAAGGTCAGCTGCAATTGTTGAGATCGGCTAAGCGGAAGTCACAGCCGCGCCTTGGGCCTCATGCTGGCGGTGTGGATCTGCGTTTCAGTGATCGGCTAGTTACACATTTTTGCCAGGTCTGCTTTTTTCGCCGCCTGTGAATATTCGTCGAAGCGGAATTCAAATTTGCCGGGCAGGGGAGCCCGATAGATGCCGAATTTAAAATATCCGGTTAGGTCATTCGGTTCTGTGATCTTCGCTCCCAAATCCCCAGTAACCGTTGCCATCTTATTTCCGTTCGCCCAGATTTCGATGAAGCCCTTTTTCGGAGGAACGACAGTATTGTCTGTCCGGCCATTCTTCACATGATACACCATGTCTACCCAACCTTTGCGTGGATCGGGAAGTGGATCTTTGCTTTCCAGCGTAACGTCAATATTAGCCGGACCGAGATATTCGTGGATATCGGTTGCAAACGAAAGGTCACCTATCGCCGGAACAAGGTCACTGTCATCGATGCCAAGCTTTGTAGCAAGTTCCTTGACCGACGGCGCATCCGGTCTTTGACTGCCGAGCGCGTCTTTGAGAGTATCCGAAAATAGGCTGTCCAACGCGGGCTGCTGGGTTCTGAAGAGCTGGAGCTGCTGCAGGGTGTTGATGGCCGACACCATTTGCTGGTTTTGCGGGTCGACCTTGCTCAGTACCTCTTGCGCCGCTTGGAGGGCTTCCGGATCGCCATCTGCTGAAACCACCGTCCGACGGCGCTCGCCGTCCTGCACTGTTATGTAAAAAACTCCGTTATCAAATCGCTGGGCGAGGAAAGGACTGATATCGTTGGGTGCCTTCCATTGCGAGACGACGAACCGGTCGCTGTTCGTCGGGGGAACGTCGCCTGCGACTCGAAAACTGAATGCGTACCATTGGTCGTCCCCATATTTCGAACGGTAGGCATTTTGAGTACGAAGCTCTGCCCGCTGGCAAGGACCATCGCAAGATTTTCCAGAATCCCCGTCTTTGACCGTGAGAGAAATTGCTGAACCTCCACAGCGCGCATCCTTCGGGTATCCAATTTGGTGAGGTTCCGCTTGGATGGTTGACCACCTCGTTGGATCAAGCTTTCCCGCGTTGAAGTCATCGGCCATATCTTTGGCTGTTGCATGCGAGGCGCATAACAAGAACATGGAAGCCAGTCCCACGAGACATCTATTGTAAAGCAGATAGGTGCAAATAGCCTTCACAGTTGTGGCTCCCTTGGCCATAGAACAAAGCATTACACGCAAAGTCGCGACAAAAGCGCGAGATACTAAGACTGCGAGCGAGTGCCGCAGCCGGCTAAGCCGGACA
The DNA here is from genome assembly GCF_024808055.1 of Rhizobium sp. BK176. NCBI lineage: Bacteria > Pseudomonadati > Pseudomonadota > Alphaproteobacteria > Hyphomicrobiales > Rhizobiaceae > Rhizobium > Rhizobium sp. BK176. The sequence goes on from NZ_JANUBV010000017.1 coordinate 14,737, forward strand.
CATCGGGAGCAAATGTGCCAAGCGGCATTCGCTTCGTTTCGGTGCCCCACGGTGAGCCACGATTGAAGCACCAGTAACCTAAGATTGCAATGTAAGAGTCGACGCAAACTGCACATGGGGGTCAGAGAGGTGACCGAGTACGAAGGACGGAGCAACAACGACGAAGCTGCCTTTGCTGCCACCGAGGCAAGCGGTTTCTGAGCGTAATTTTCTTCAGACGCATATCTACGCGGTTACGCGACGCGAATCTTGGGGTCTGGACGCAAATCTAGGGACACGGGGCAATCGGTCGGCCGCCGCCGCCGCCTTTGGTTCTAGCTTAGCAATCGAGCCATAACTAACTATTTAGATACTTTTTTTAACCATTAATATCAGATTGTTATGTCTTTTAATCGTTCGCTGCCCGGGCCACTGCGCCTTGACAGCCCAGGCGTTTCGCTGTCTCTTCGGTGAGAACGCACAACTCAGGCACCAAGACCGATTTGGGCATTTGCAGGAGGACAGTTCTGTTATGTTGAGATTTGCCGTCGTCGGAATCGACCATGGACACACCTTCGACCATGTGAAGGGCCTGCTTGCCGCAGGCGCGGAATTCGCAGGGTATTGCCCCCAAACATCGGTGCCTGCGCTTCTTGAAACCTTCAGTAAAACCTACCCCGATGCGCCGCAACTCGATCGCGACACGATCTTTGCCGATCCTTCCATCGACATCGTTTGCATCGCCGCCATCCCACGCGACCGTGCTGGACTGGCCGTCCGCGCGATGAACGCACGCAAGGATGTCATGACAGACAAGCCCGGGGTTACGACCTTCGCGCAGTTGGAAGAGGTAAGGCGCACCGTCGCGGAAACCGGTCGCATATTCTCGATCTGTTTTTCCGAGCGCCACTGTGTGCGATCCGCCGTAAAGGCAGGCAAACTCATCAAAGAAGGTGCGATCGGCACTGTCATCCAGACGCTCGGCATGGGGCCTCACAGGCTGCAGCTGCCAACGCGGCCGGACTGGTTCTTCGATCCCGATCAATTTGGCGGAATAATCGTTGACATTGCATCCCATCAGGTCGACCAGTTCCTGTTTTATACTGGTTCGAGACGTGCCGAAGTGGTGGCAAGTTCGGTCGGTAATTTCGGCATGCCCGACAAACCCGCCTTCCAGGATTTCGGTGAGGTATTGCTTCGCTCTGACAACGCCTCGGGCTATGTGCGTGTCGACTGGTTTACTCCGGAGGCCTTGCCGACATGGGGCGACGGCCGCCTGACAATCCTCGGTACCGACGGTTACATCGAGCTGCGAAAATATATCGATATTGCCGGACGCCCGGGTAAGGACCACCTCTTCCTCGTGAATGGCAAGGAGATGACCCACATCGATTGCTCTGCCGAGAAGCTCGATTATTTCGATGCCTTCATTGCAGATGTGCGTGACCGGACCGAAACAGCGATGCCTCAGGAACATGTGTACGAGGTATGCCGCCTTTCACTTGAAGCGCAATCAAAGGCCGCGCGCCTGGGTCATTGCTGAGGAACCCACATGCCCAAGAAGTTTCGCGTTGGTGTCATCGGAGCAGGTATCGCATCCCGCCACCTAACCGGGTTCGCGTGGAACAAGGACCTGTTTGACGTTGCCGTTCTTTGCTCGTTGGACGAGGAGCGTGGTCGGTCACTTTGTGATGAGTTTGGAATACCGGAATATACCCAGGATGCAGAAACGATGATCGCTCGTGCGGATCTCGACGTTATCGATATCTGCACTCCGCCAGGTTCACATTTCGAACTATGCCGCAAGGCGCTCGAAGCCGGAAAACACGTGATCTGTGAAAAGCCGCTGTTTGGCTCGATTGCAGAGGTGGACGAAATGGCCCGCATAGTGGCGCGCGCCGAAGGTCCGCAACTGATGCCTATCTTCCAGTACCGCTACGGATCGGGACTTCAAAAGCTGAAGATGCTGATCGATCTCGGCCTGACAGGTACTCCATTCCTCACCACAATCGAAACGCACTGGTGGCGTGGGCCAGACTATTATGCTGTGCCCTGGCGCGGGAAGTGGGTCACTGAGCTCGGAGGCGGTTTGCTTGGCCACGCAATTCACGCTCATGACATGCTGAACTACGTGCACGGCGCATGCTCCGAAATATTCTCCTACGGGGCGACACTCGTAAATCCGATCCAGGTTGAAGACACTGCAGCCATTTCGGTGAAGATGAAGAATGGATCCCTGGCAACGCTGTCGATGACACTCGGCTCCCGGAAGGAAATCTCCCGCCTGCGGTTCTGCTTCTCGGATCTCGTAGCAGAAAGTATCCTCGAGCCTTACACGATGGGTCGAGACCCATGGACTTTTATTGCCGGGACGGAGGACCACCAGAAGCGTGTCGATGACGCTCTGGCCGCCTATGTCGTCCACGAAGACGGTTACACGAGACAATTCGAACTCTTTCATCGTGCATTGACCACCGGTGGCGAGCCACCGGTAACCTTGGAGGACGCTCGCAACTCACTGGAACTGGTCACGGCGGCCTATCATTCGCAGCGGACCGGTAAGCCGACTTCGCTGCCAATCCTGTCTGATCATCCTCTCTACCGGTCCTGGTTGCCGGAGGAGGAGGATCGCCTGGCTTCCGGGTCTGAGGCATGATCAAGAGCTTCGAGCACGTCGGCATGGTGACTGGCCACATGGACCGGTCACTTGCCTTCTATTGTGATCTCCTGGGTCTGCGCCTGCGCTTGCGGAAGACAATGGCCAACGGCACGGAAGTGGCGTTTCTCGATACGGGCAATGGCATGCTCGAGATCTTCGCGCCGCCTGACGGCGCCGCTGCCGCTTTGGATCTGGCGCCCGCAACGTCGGGAGTCCTGCATATTACCTTCCTCGTTGATAGCGTCGATGAAAGTTTCGCCAAACTCGAAGCGGCCGGCGCGGCGGTAAGGGAGAGGCCCCGTCCCGCCGTGAATTCCGAGATAATCGATCGGGTGGCGTTCCTGCGCGATCCCGACGGTATCACCGTCGAACTCGCAGAACGGCGCAATGAGCTGAGCCCCGGTTGATCAATACGCCAAAGAGATGTCGCAGCAGGCGCTTTTTGCACTGCAGTAACGAACCAGTAATGCCCATTTGTCAGCCTGAAGGAATCGATACACCTTTCCACAGCTGAGGCCGGCATGTCACGCAGCAAGGACGACTGGATCAATCAACGCGCCTACGCACTCTGGGAATCCGAAGGGAGACCGAACGGCCGCAGTGGCGACCATTGGAGCCAAGCATCCAGCGAGTACCGCCAGCTCGAGTTGACCCGTGCGTCGGTCGACGGCAGCGAGCTTATCGAACGATTGCGGACGATGGGCCGCCTGATGCGCTCAAGCGACTTCAAAGTCATCGACGCCGACACATGCGAACAAAAGACCTCCGCGTAAAAGAAACACTCCGGCCCGTCGCGCCAATACATGGCTTCATTCTCGCACGAGAACGCTCCCCGACTTAAGCCAGAACGGCGGCAGATAAAGCGGTGTCGACGAAAGCGGAAGAATATTCTCGGAGAGTGTCACGCCGAGCTTGTTCGCCATGAAAGAACGCCGCAGAAGAATGCGCGCATGCATCTCCGGATGACGTTGACGTATCTCCTCGCGCATGTTGGCATCCGCGAAGGCCACCATGTCTTCGCAGTTGAGCGCCCAACCCGCGGGCATTGGTACTGGTATCACGTCAACCTGGAACGGCATGCCGGATCGCAAACGCTCAGTCGACCCGGGCCGTACTGGTGAATGCAGCCATTCCTCGTGGCTGCCGAGGTGACCAGGATTTAGAGCCGAGTCGAGACCCGCGGACTGAAGTTTCTCGGTAACCGCGGCGAAGAGGTCGCCGCCCGTCACGCCGATATCTGCCGTCTCGTACCACGTCGTCAAAGCCTCGAAGTAGGCTTTCGCAGGCTTCAGGAATGTTTCTTCATAGTCCGTTAGCAGCCCAGCGCGCGACGACAGCGCACCCCAGTAACCGAGTGCTGTCGTCACGCCATCGCCCTTTCTCAGTCGGCGCGACGTGGGGCTTCTCAGGCCGATGATGGTCTCGCCGACACTGGCTGAAGCAAACATTGTATGGACGTTCGTCGGATCTCCCTCGTAGCCGAGATGCCCAAGCGCCTGAAATTCCGTCTCGTTCTCCCGAGTTCCGGCAACGACCCTGAACAGCGCCTGCGAGCAACGCGCTGCCGCCCACTCAAACGCCGCGAGTTGATCGACATCGACAACTGCGCGATGACCATTCTCCGGATGCATGAGGATAGGGGTGGCATCAAGCAGTGTTCCCGCCGGGCCGATTACTCGCCGCAGCGCATTGACAATGAAATGCGGGACGAAGAAACTCTGGCCGTAGTCCTCATCCTCGTCAGGTCCGAGATATTTCCAGCCGACCAGGCCGACAGAATCGCCGCCCTTTAGTCCCGCATCGCGCAACCGATCGGCCAACTTCGGATCCTGACTGCGATCCTGCCCCATAAGGCTCAAGGTTTGCGCCCGCAGCACGGTGATCCCGGGGAGACCGGCGATTGCCGCATAGCTTTCGGACTCATTTCCGGTGATGATCACACGACGCCCTTCCGGACCAAGCAGCAGCAGGGCTTCCTCGAAGCGCGGCTCGAAACCGGTGAGATGCATGATATTTCCGAAGTGCTCACGGTCGGCATAGACCACAAGCCAGTCAGTCCGCGCGGCATTGAAGGCGGCAACCGCACGTAAATCATAAATTGCCGATGGAACCTGCGGCTGCGGTCCAATCGGGCCGAAATCGGGCAATGCAACAGGGGCTAGCGTGACAGACATCAAGTTCCTCCAAGCAAGTATCAAGGCATGGCAAAGGTGAAGGCAGAAAAAGCGTGAATAGTGGCGGGCCAGGCGCCGGGGAGCCGAAGATTAACATAGCCGAAGCACCGAGCGGTGCGATATCACCCTCTTAATGGTGGAAAGCTTTCGAACATGAATCATGACAGTAGCCGCGACGCCCCTCCCACGATTGCCGACGTTGCCCGTTTGGCGGGTGTCTCGCGTGCGGTAGCAAGCCGGGCACTTTCCAACGAACCCCGGCCGGTGTCCTCCGAGAAAAGAGAACGTGTAATCGCAGCGGCCACCCGCCTTGGCTACCAGCCGAACCTGCTCGCACAAAGCCTGACCACCAAGACAGTGAATCTCGTCGCCGTAGTGGTCAATCACATTCACGATCTCTCTGACCTCGATCTCTTTGACCGGCTCATCGATCAGATCCAGATCGTCGGCAAGCAGGTCATCTTGATCCGTATCGGATCGGTTGCGCGCGTCGAAGAGTTCTTGCGCAATGGGGTGGCCTATCATGTCGATGCCGCGTTGGTGTTTTCCGACTTTGCCGACGCGCCGACCGTGCGGCGGATGTTCCGCTCCGATCATGTCATCATGCTCAATGGCCTTCACGACCAGTACTCTCCCGTCATCATCCCCGACGAACGGGCCGGCATCGCCGAAGCGGTGGCTGACGCCGCATCGAAACGGGTTCGCAGTGCCGCTCTCGTTACGGGTCGTGCATCCTCTCCGGTCGAGCAGGCCCGCATTCGCTCTTACCAGGAGTGCTTCGCACGCTACGGGATCGACCTCATTCGAACAGTTCAGGGCGACTACTCCTACGAAAGCGGGCATGCGGCCGCCATCGAACTGACAGGGTTGAGCGCTCTCGATGCGGTGTTTTGCACGTCAGATGCGATGGCGATGGGAATCCTGGATGTCCGTCGGGTCGATTTTCCCGATGGCCGACCCACGCGCTTCCGGCTCTATGGTTTCGACAACCTGTCCCTGACCGATTTCGATGCCTATCCGATCTCGTCGATTGGCTATGACAAGGCGCTCTATGTCCGCCACATCGTCGATGCCGTTGCCAATCCCGGCATTTTCAAGACTTCCCAGCCCCCTGTGACTGTGCCGACCCGTTTCGTTCCCCGCCGGACCGCCTAGACGAAAACGGGCTGCCGGAAGGCAGCCCGTGGTAGCCCTACCACTGAGGGTTCAAGGCAGGAGGGTTAGATTCGGGACCCCACCACTTCTTGTAGTTCGCCGCATAGGCGCCCGACTGGATGTAATCGGAGACAAACATGTCGAGCCACCGCACGAATTCCGGGTCTCCCTTGGCGACGGCGATACCGATTGGATCGTTGGAGTAGAGGCCCGGCAGGGTCACGAGCGACGGATTTTTGGTCGCCAGATAATCGAGCAGCGAAGAATCTTCGATCGCCGCGTCGACGCGCTTCTGTTGCAATTGGAGGACGCCGTCTGGGGCAAACTGATCGACGTAGACAAGTTCTGCATCCGGGACAGCCGTTTTGAGGAAGCTCTCGCCCGTCGTTCCCCGACCAACGACGACCTTCTTCCCGGCGAGGTCCTTCAACTCCTTGATGCCCGAATCCTTCTGGACGATGACCCGCAAGCCGGCGCGATTGTAGGGGATCGTGAAGTTCACGGTCTTGGCGCGTTCCAGCGTTGCGGAGGTGTTGGCAACTGAGAGGTCAATCTGGCCTGAAACCAGCATAGAGATACGTGCATCGCCTGAAACGTCGACGAACTCCACTGGTACTCCGAGCTTCTGGGCGAGTTGCGTCGCGACATCGACATCGTAACCGACGGGATTGTTCTGCGCGTCACGGAAGCCGATCGGCTCGCCGCCGAGCGAGACTCCGATGCGAACGGTTCCGCGCGATCGGATATCGTCGATCATTCCCGCAAACGACGGGAGAGCAGAACCTGCCACAATGGCGAATGCGGCAAGTGTAGTCAGAATGCGCTTCATGTTTTCATTCCCTCTTTGATTATGCCTGTTTCGCTACCCGCAGTTCCGGTTCGGGCATCGAGTCCTCCCAGAGCCAGTAGCGAATTTCGCCCTCGCATCTGAAGTTCACGACCTCGTGGTTTCCCTTCGCATCGACCGCATGGATCACGACGCCCGCCAGGAAGCCCGAGGAAAGTTCATTGAGCTCGTCGATAGCGAGTTTCACCGCGTCAGTGAGTGAATAGCCGAGCTTCATTGCAAGGACGACCGTGCGAGCCGTCGAACAACGCATTGTCATTTCTCCAGTGTGCGTGCAGGCGGCAGCCCCATAGCGACTATCAGCGTAGAAACCGGCACCCGGAATCGGGCTATCGCCAAGGCGGCCAGGATATTTCCATGCCCAGCCAGAAGTTGACGTCGCCGCGTGGATGCCGCGTGCAGGATCCGCCGACAGGAACACCGTGGTGTCCCGAACGCGCTCCGGATCGGTAATCGCGCGGCTCAACGGCGCGAGCGGTATGTCCGGAAATTTCGCGAGGTCCTCCGCCGACAGCTCCTTTTCCAGCCGCTCCCACCAGACCCTCTTGCTGTCTTCGAACAACACGTCATCCTCTGCGAAGCCGATCTCGGTGGCAAAGCGCCGGGCGCCGTCACCGGTCAGCATGACGTGCGGGAGGCGCTTCATAACTTCATGGGCAAGACGTGCGACCGGCAGCGTGTTGGGCACGGCCCCGACAGTCCCGACTTCGCGGGTGTTGCCGTCCATGACCGCGGCATCAAGCTCCATATTGCCAAGCATGTTGGGCCAGCCGCCATAACCCACGCTCCGCACTTTCACTTCGCTCTCGACCTTGCCGATCCCGGCGACCATTGCATCGAGACTGTTTGCACCATCGCGCAGCATTTCAACGGACGTCGGAAAACCCGGCCAGGCTTCTTTGTTGGCCAACAGCAGCATCTAGCACCTCTAATCTTTGCGCATCTTGGAAAGGAACTGGGCGACACGCGGTTGCGCCATGCCACCACTGTTGTCGAAAAAGTCTTTTGTCGGGAGATCGACCAGCAATTTGCCCTTGTCGAGAAACACGATCCGGTCCGAAATCTGCCTGGCAAACTCGACCTCGTGCGTGACGAAGAGCATCGTCGTCCCGTCCTGGGCGAGCTTGGCTAGAATTGTGAGCACTTCCGCTGTCATCTCCGGATCAAGCGCGCTGGTCACTTCATCCAACAGCAGGTAGCGAGGCTGCATCGCAAGCGCGCGGCAGATGCCGACGCGCTGGCGCTGACCGCCAGAAAGTTGCGCCGGGTAGGCATCGGCCCTGCCGCCCAGTCCGACCGATTCCAGAAGGGCGCGCGCCCTGGCTTCAGCCTCGCCGCGGGGCTTCTTCAGCACTTCGATCGGCGCAAGCGTGATGTTGCCGAGCACAGTCATATGCGGATAGAGGTTGAACAACTGGAAGACCGTGCCGGAGCGTTTCCGCGCTTCGGCAAGCTCCTTCGGCATGCTGACGTCGAATTCATCGACCATGATCCGGCCGCCGCTGAGCCTTTCCAGCCCGTTGATGCAGCGGATCAGCGTCGACTTCCCCGACCCCGAGGAGCCAAGAATCGAAACAACCTCGCCAGGCGCAATCGTCAGATCGACACCGTCGAGCACAGGCGTCTGACCGAAGGACTTCCTTACGTTTTCAACTCTTATCATTTCAGAGCCCTCTCCAGGCGCTATGGGCGCGGAGGCGTTTTTCGAAGCGCGATCCCGCATAGGCGACCAGCTTGGCGGCGGCGAAGTAAAGCAGGCCAACAGCCGTCCAGACGACAAATGGCTTTAGGGTGCGCATGTTCAGGATGTTGCCGATCTTGGTCAGGTCGACAACGCCGATAACCGAGATCAGCGACGTGACCTGCAGCTGGTTGACGAGGAGAGCGATCAGAGGCCCGACCGCAAATGCAGCCGCCTGTGGCGCGACGATATGACGAAGCACCTGCCGGCGGCTTAATCCAAAGACACGCGCCGCTTCGAGCTGATCCCGGCCGATTGACTCGATGCCCGAGACCGCAATGACGTAGACGAAGGCGGCTGTGTTGGCGGAAAGGGTGATCGCCGCCGCCGTGACGGGCGTGACGCGGATGTGGAGAAGGCCAGGCAGGCCGAAAAACACCAGGAACAGCTGCACCAGAACCGGTGAATTCTTCAGCAGCTCGGAAAAGAAGGTGATGCACGCGCTCAACACCGGCACGCAGTAGTAACGCACGATCGCCCACGCGATTCCGATCACCAGTCCGATCAGGGACGTTCCTAGGAAAAGGGCCAGATTGACGCCGAGCCCTTGCGCGAGAAGGACGAGGTCGAACGCCGTGAAATCAGTAAAACGCATCAGGTAACAGCCTCCATCATGTCACGGTTGAGGCGGCGGTGGAGGAGCGCAATCGCGAGAGAGACGAGGTAGGTCAATGCCGCATAGACCACGAGGAGAACAACGTAGACTTCAAAGGGGCGGTACGTCTGCGATACGACGATCTGCGCAGAGCCGGTGAGCTCATTCAGAGTGATCGTCGAGAGGATCGAGGAGGTGAGGATCATGTTGATGAGGACCGAGCCGAGGGGGCGCACCGACGTGCGCAGCGCGATCGGCAGGACAATCCGCGTGAACAAAACGCGCCGCGACAGGCCGCTTACCTCAGCAGCTTCGATGATGCCCTGATCGATAGCCAGAATGCCTGCACGGATGACGTCGGAGGCATAGGCGCCGCCTGCGATCGACAGCGCAATCACGCCTGTTGTAAACGCGTCAATGTAGATGCCGACCTCGGGCAGACCATAGTAGAAGAAGAACAGCTGCACGATGAAGGGCACATTGCGGAAAATGTCGACGTAGAGGCAGGAGACCCGCTGCAGAAGTGCCGAGGAGGAAGTCCGTGCGATCGCCACGAATGCCCCCATCACGACGCTTCCGATGAGGGCCAGTGCGCATGCCTCTGCCGTCAAAAGCGCGCCATGCGCGAGAAAGCCGAGATGGGGCAAGAGAACCGAAAGATCGAGCCGCACGAACTATCCGTATTGCGAGTGAAACCGGTTTCACCGTGAATTGGCAAGCTGGAATTGTCAAGAACGTAATGTCGTTCTCCCTCGCGTTTCCTATCCTCGCTGTGATGAGATGGCTTGGAGCAATCTGACAACCTAAAGGAGGATCAGGACGGCCGGGTGCGTTACCCTGCGACTCGCAATAAGACGATAGCAACCGACAACACGAGCATGATCATGAGCCAAATCCCCAAGATCGAATACGCCACCGCCTCGCGCGAGATTCAGGCAGCGCACGACGAAGAGGTGAGGGTTCGCGGTCGCATGACGAACATGAAGCGGACACTCCTGCATTCGCCGGTGGCGCACCGGATTTACGCTGAATGGTTCACGCTTCGCGCCGAACTCGCGTCCATTCCCGATCGACCCATCTGGATCTTTTCCCATTCGATTTCGAAAGCAGCGCGCTCAAAGATCGCCGTCGGCTTCTTCCGCCGGGCGTTGATCAATGCAGGCTTCAATCCGGACGCAATGGTGCTCTCGGAAGAAGAGGCCATTCTTGACCGCTTCGGAAATGCCATCGTCGCCAATTCCAACGCGATCCCCGCGGAAATCTGGACCAGCCTGAAGGAGCGCTACGATGATAAGACGCTCGTCGACCTTGTGGCATTTGCTGGTATCATGCTCGCGACTGCGACATTCAACAACGTGGTCGAGGTCGACTTCGATCCAGAACTTGAACCGTTCATGGTGACACCGGGTTCCGCGCCATGACAGACGGGCTCTCAGATGGCCTGAAGGCAGGCTTGTGCCAAAGGCCCCGATACGCGCTGTTCAGTTTCGAGCCGGCATCCGAAGTGCTGTCACCTTCGTGGAAAGCTCGCTCGCCACGAAGACCGCATGTTCAGTGATCTGAGGCAAGCCCATCAACTCTCCGAACGTACCTCGCGCCAGCGGCCCGGAAACGAGCAGAGTCGCGTCGGGCAATCCATCGGCATCCAGCGCCTCCGAGCGCTCGGAGCATGCGATGCCGAGGCCGGTTGGATCGAGTTGCAAGTGCGACTGAGCGCGCATCGTTGAAAGCCAGGCTTGACTGTCCAGGATCCCGCCATGTGCCGGACCGGTTGTGACGACGACGGCATCGAAGCACCGCTGCAATGAGGGGCCGCTGCGTCGTCGAAGCGCGACGTGGATCGACCCGCCTTCAAAATGGACCTTGCCGACGGACGCCGCCAGGACCTCCATCCTGCCTTCCGCGATTGCCTGTTCCAACACATCCTCAACCTGCGGCGCGATCCGGAACCGATGGACATCCCAAAAGGGTCTGATGTGACGCACAATCCTGCATCGCTCCGACATGGGTAATTTCTGCCAGAGGGCGCGCCCATGGGTACGGACCTGGTCGATGACCGCATGCCAAGTCAGTCCGGCGGCCTCGGCCTCGGTGATCGCCAGACGTATGCTTCGGAGGAGGGCGGTGGCGCTGTGGGTTGGGGTTGCTTCGAAGTCCCCAAACGGATCTTGCGGCCAGGGCGAATGCCCTCTCGATCGCAATCCCCGACGTGAAATCGAGGTGATCTGGCCGCGGTGACCGGTGCGTGCCAGCGAAGCGACAATGTCGGCCGCCGTAAGGCCGTTGCCGATAATCAGCAGCCTGTCATTCGGACGAATGTGCCCCAGAGCTTCAATACGGGTCGAATCGGGCACAAAACGATGATGTCCCTCGAGAACGCGCAGGGCACCCGGCACCGACGGTGAGGGATGACTGGTGGCTATAACCAGGAAATCGGCAAACACCTGACCGCCCTGGCTGTCGGCAATGCGCCAGAGCAATCCGTCGCGGCACACGTCGACAACGAGCGCGCGCCGATGGCGCACTGCTCCCGTTTCAACATAAGGGGCGAGAGCTGAAGCAATGTAAGAGCCAAAGACCTGGCGGCGCGGGAAAAGGTTGCCGTCTGGCCGGAAAGCTTCGGGATCGTCGGCGACCGCATCCTCGCGCGCGATCCATTCCAGGAAATCCTCGGGCCGGTCGGGCAGCAGGCTCATGCGCGCAGCGGGGACATTGATGCGATGGGCAGGATCGGTCGTATCGTAAGCGAGCCCTCTGCCGAGTTCAGAACGTGGTTCAAACACGACGATCGCGGGTGCTTGCTCGCCCATGGTACGCACAAGGTGATAGGCAACGCCAGCACCAGACACGCCTCCACCAACAACCACAACAACGGGGTGGCGTGTCTTGCCGCCGTTATTTCGTCCGGTTGTCACGCTGTCGTGGTCCAATGCACGCGATTCCGATGACCTTGGTGGGGGAAGGCGCGTTTGTCCTTCGCGCCCGGATGGTTTAACCTAGAATGGGCCGAAGAACCGAGCAATGGCAATATTCTACCAAATCAGTAGAATTTTTATCCCCCACTTGCGCCCGTCGGCCGAAGAGTTTTTCCGTGCTGCAGCGCAATAGAGATGGGCTTGCTTGGTTTATTTTCACCAGTTTTGGAACTATCCGGCTGTTCGAGGCTCGCCTCACCAATTCAAGACGGGAAACACCAAAATGAACAAGAAGACGTCCAAACCAAGCCTCGCGCGCCGCACCACCCTTACTGTGATGGCCGCCTCTACTATCGCTCTGATCGCCCTGGCAACGCCGTTTACTGCCTTCGCCGAAGACAAATCTATTAAAGTTGGCATCATGAGTGGCGAGGACGAAGATGTCTGGCGAGTCGTGACAGCCGAAGCCGCAAAGAAAGGCCTGACGGTCGAAACGGTCGTCTTCAACGACTACACGCAGCCGAACGAGGCGCTGGAGCGCGGCGAAATCGACGCAAACGCTTTCCAGCACAAGCCATACCTCGACAACCAGGTTGAACAGCATGGCTACCACATAGTCCCTGTTGGATATACCGCGGTATGGCCGATCGGTCTTTATTCCAAGAAGCACAAGGCGGTCGCCGAGATTGGTGAAGGCGCGACGATCGGTGTCCCCAACGATCCCTCGAACGAAGGCCGTGCACTGCGGGTCTTGCAGAACGAAGGCATTATCAAGCTGAAGGATGGCACGGGAATTCTTGCAACAGTCACTGACGTTACCGAGAATCCAAAGAACGTCGAAATCAAGGAGCTTGATGCCGGCGTGGTCGGCCGCGCCATCGATGATCTGGATGCAGCCGTGGTAAATACCGACTGGGCACTGAAGGCCGGCCTGTCCGCAGCTGACCGTATTGCGCAGGAGCCGATCGCCGATAACCCGTACCGCAACTTCATTGCCGTCAAGCAGGGCAGCGAAAACGAAGCCTGGGTCAAGACGCTTGTATCGTCCTACCAGAACGACACGGTTAAGGCGGAGTTCGACAAGGTGTATAAGGGAACCGGCGTCAGCGCCTACTGATCGACATTTGCGCCACGCAGCGGGTGCATGAACAAGGCGGCCCGGGCGTTCCCAGCCCGGGCCGCCTTGAGCGTTTTCCGAAAGGATAGAAGATGAATTCGAATGTATCGGCCGCCACAATCGAGGCTTCGCCAGCGGTAAAGGGCGAAGAGGTCGTCCGCCTCGTCGATGTCCACCGGCACTTTGGTACGACTGCCGCCCTGGATGGAATATCGCTCACCGTTCACAAGGGCGAAATTCTCGGGATCATCGGGCGAAGCGGGGCCGGAAAATCCACGTTGATCCGCTGTCTGAATGGCCTAGAGCGTCCGGACAGCGGTTTGATCGAAATCGAGGCACGCGGCATCGTCGGTCTCGACGAAAAGGAACTGCAACCCCTTCGGCGCCGTGTCGGGATGATTTTCCAGCACTTCAACCTGCTGGCATCGAAAACCGTCGAAGAGAATGTTGCGCTCCCTCTGAAGATCGCTGGCGCTGGAAAGTCGGAGCGCCTGCAACGCGCGCATGAACTGCTCGAGCTCGTCGGTCTTGCCGACAAGGCGAGGGCCTATCCTTCATCCCTATCCGGTGGTCAGAAGCAGCGTGTCGGCATCGCCCGCGCACTCGCAGCCCGTCCGGCGTTGCTTCTGTCTGACGAAGCGACATCCGCGCTCGATCCTGAGACGACGCGATCCATCCTGGCCCTGCTCAAGGACATCAACCGCAAGCTTGGGCTCACGATCATCCTCATCACCCACGAGATGGAAGTTGTCCGAAGCATAGCAGATCGTGTTGCGGTCATTGACGCTGGCCGCATCGCGGAAGAAGGACAAGTCTGGTCTGTATTTGCCGATCCAAAAGCAGCGATCACCAAGAGCCTGCTGTCTGGCAGCCGGCCGCAATTGCCTGAACATATAGCAGCACGCCTGTCGCCCACATCGGGCGATGAAGCCATCCTCAGCATCGACATGGCGGGCCCCGTGGCACAGGGCGCGGTTTTTGCCGACTTGTCCACAGCACTTCCGCAATCCTTCCGCCTTGTCCACGGCGGTATCGACCATATTCAGAACCAGCCTGTGGCGCGGTTCTTTATCGCCGTGCCGACCCGCGACCCGGCCTTGAGAGACAAGGTCCTGCAATTTCTGAAAGCCCGCTCGGCGCGGGTGGAGGTTCTCGGTTATGACACCGATCATGTTTAATCTTCTGCTTCGCTCGCTTTGGGAAACGATCCTGATGACCGGCGCATCGGGGCTCATCTCGCTGGTCTTCGGTCTACCGCTCGGGCTGGCGCTGGTTCTCACCAACAAGGGCGGCATAGCCCAAAACGCGTGGATTAACGGTATCCTTGGCGCCATCATCAACGGTTTTCGATCCGTTCCCTTCATCATCCTGCTGGTGGCGCTGATCCCGTTGACGCGTCTTATCGTCGGTACGGCTTTGGGAACGTGGGCAGCGATCGTGCCGCTCGCGATTGCAGCAACACCTTATTACGCGCGTATCGCGGAAGTATCCCTGAGAGAAGTAGACCGCGGCCTGATCGATGCCGTGCGCGCCATGGGGGGCAATGGGTGGACGATCATTCGCGAAGTGCTGGTTCCAGAAGCGCTCCCCGGGATTGTCGCCGGGTTCACCGTTACCCTCGTGACCCTGATCGGAGCGTCTGCAATGGCGGGGGCGATCGGTGCCGGCGGACTTGGTGATCTCGCCATACGCTACGGCTACCAACGCTTCGAGACTGCCGTAATGGTCGCTGTTGTTGCCGTGCTGATCGTCCTGGTCTGCGGCATCCAGTGGCTTGGCGATCGGCTGGTCGCCAGGCTGGACCACAAGTAATCAATGCCGGAACGCGGCGGCAGGGTGCCCAGGCGGCAACCTGCCGCTCTTGCCAAACAGCTTTTGTCTCAGGGCGCCCTGCGCATAATCTGCCTTGAATAGCCCGCGCTCCTGCAACTCCGGGATCACGAGATCGACGAAGTCAAGCAGGCTTTCCGGAGCAACGGTACGCGCGAGATTGAAGCCATCTATGCCGCCATCGGCAATCCATTCCGCCAGTCGGTCCGCGACCTGAGCGGGTGATCCGACAATTGGCTTCATCCGACTACCAAGCACCATGTGGTCAATGATCCGGCGCAGTGTCATGGGCGTCGGCGCATCCTTGGTGATCGCGGCGAGTGCCGACTGATTGGCATTGGTCGACGCCTGCGTGATGGGGTCGTCAAGACCGTATTTGGAGAGATCAACGCCAGTCGAAGCCGCGTAGTGTGCAAGAGACGCCTCCACGTTGGCATGCGTGCGGTAGTCCTGGAGCTTGTCCCGCGCCTCCTTCTCGGTCCGGCCAACAACAATTGTAACAAGCTGCAGAACGCGCAGGGCATCTGGTCCGCGTCCGAACGCCTCGGCCTTTGCCCGCAATGCCTCAACGGGCCGGCAGACTGCCTGCGGGGTTGGCGCGGCAACGAAGACACACTCGGCATGCCTGGCGGCGAAATCCTGCCCACGAGCGGAGGCTCCCGCCTGGAAGAGTAGCGGCGTGCGCTGCGGTGAGGGTTGTGAAAGATGAAACCCCTCAATTTTGTAGTATTGCCCCTCGTGCTTCATGGCACGAACCTTTGCAGGGTCGGCGAAAATTGCACGGACCTTGTCGCCAACGAATGCATCGTCGTCCCAGCTTCCCTCCCAGAGCTTGTAGAGAATTTCGAGATATTCTTCTGCCGCATCGTAGCGCGCGTCGTGTTCCGGCAACTTCTCCAAACCCATTGCCCGCGCTGCGCTGTCGAGGTAGCCGGTGACGATGTTCCACCCGATCCGACCCTTTGTCAGGTGGTCGAGCGTCGACATGCGCCGTGCAAGGAGGTAAGGCGGTTCGAAAGTCGTGTTGACTGTCACTCCGAAGCCGAGGTGCCTGGTGACGTAGGCCATGGCCGCGATCGGCACCATGGGGTCGTTTACAGGGAGTTGGGCAGCAGCCTGGATGACCGGCGCCGCACTGTTCTTGTAAACGTCGTAGACGCCGAGGATATCAGCCAGGAATATCCCATCGAGCTTTCCGCGCTCGGCAGTTCGGGCAAGATCCACCCAGTAATCGAGATCCGTGTAGTGAAGCGAGGTATCGCGTGGGTGGGTCCACATGCCGTGATTGATATGGCCGACGCAGTTCATGTCGAAGGCAAAGATCTGCATCTGTTTCATTGCGGTCGATCCCCGTCGTGACAGAAAGGGCGCCCCGTCAGGGACGTGGCAGGCGTTCGCGCTAGATCTTACCTTTCCACGGAACGAGGGTTGCTTCCAAGATCCGAACGGCGAGGCTGAACGCGAATGCACAGGCAGCGATTATCCCGATGCCGACGAAGACGACGTCGGTCGCGAGGAACTGGGAAGCTGACATGATCATGTACCCGATGCCGCGATTTGAGGCGATAAGTTCCGCTGCAACAAGCGTGCCCCAGCCGACGCCGAACCCGATGCGAATGCCTGTGAGGATCTCCGGAAGTGCAGATGGCAGAACGATGCTGACAACCAGCTGCCAGTGCCGGGCACCGAGGGATCGCGCCGCATTGATGCGTTCGATCGGCAACGAGCGAACCCCGGCCTGGGCGGAAAGACAGATCGGAGCGAAAATTGCAAGGACGAGAAGCGTCACCTTCGACGTCTCGCCAATTCCGAGCCAGATGATCATCAATGGCAGATAGGCAAGCGGCGGTAGCGGCCAGTAGAATTCGATCGGCGTATCGAAGATGCCCTTTGCCCACCGGTTGAGACCCATCAGCAGGCCAATCGGGATGCCGGCAGCGATCGCAATGGCGGCCGCCGCGGCGATCCTGAAGAGACTTGCAGAGACATGTTCACCGAGAGAGGCGCCGGCATAACCGTCCCTGTAAACCGTGCCGATCTGGGTCAGTACCTCCTGTGGTGCCGGGAGGAAGAGACGCGGAACCAGTCCGAGCCTTGCAACCAGCCACCATGATGTGAGCAGCACGACTGCTGTCGCGAGGCTGATGAGGAGCGTACTTCCTTCCCCGGCGCCGAACCCCTTCATGTCCACTGTGTTGGGCTGCTCCTGTGTGGGCCGGACGAGGAGCCCGGCAGTCTCGATGGTGTCACTCATTCCGCCGCACTCCTGATTTGATCGGACCCATGCAGGATTCCCCGGATTTCTTCTCGCAAAGTCGCAAACTGCGGCGCCATCTTGATGGCTCCAGCGTCGCCGGCTCGCGCGAACTCGCTGACAAAGTCGAGATCAAAGCGCGCTACGATGCGACCAGGTCGCGGAGACATAACCACGACTTGCGTGCCGAGAAACAGCGCTTCCTCGATCGAATGGGTGATGAAGAAGATCCGTTTTCGTGTGGCTTTCCAGATGGATATGATCAGTTCTTGCATCTGTTCCCGCGTCAGGCTGTCGAGCGCGCCGAATGGCTCATCCATCAGTAGCACCTCAGGATCGGCAGCCAGAGACCGGGCAATTCCTACACGCTGGCGCATGCCTCCTGACAGTTCGTAGGGAAATGCGTCAGCGAAATCGCTCAGGCCCACGAGAGAGAGCAACTCCATCGCACGAGCTCTGCGTTCAGCCTTTGAAACTCCCGCAAACTGCAGTCCAAGCGCGACGTTGCCAAGGACCGACTTCCATGGCAGCAGCGTGTCTTTCTGGAACACGACTCCCCGGTCTGCTCCCGGACGCGTGACGGGGCGCCCGTCAAGGGTGATGGCGCCTGACGAGAGCGGCAGGAATCCCGCTATCGCGTTGAGCAGCGTGGACTTGCCGCAACCCGAGGCTCCAAGTGCCACGACTAAGCTGTTGTCGGGAATATTGAGTGAAACTCTATCGAGAGCATGGACCGTCCGGCCGTCTCGCGTTCTGAAAAAGACGCTGGCTTGATCGACTTTGAGCATATGTAATCTCTTCGTCAGTGACGCCGGCGCCTCTCGCGCCAGCGTGCAGAGGTGATTTGAATTGTGTTTTCAGTTGTTTGCGTCGACGACTGCATCTGGCGTAACAAAGGCAGCGTAGCTCGGCAGGACTTCGGTTACCTTGCCCTGGTCCTTCAAAAAGGCGGCGGTATCCTTGAGGATTCTGGCGGCACCCGACTTGTCGCCGCCGCCAAGCCAGGCCTCGGATGCCTGCACCTCAGGCGTAAGAAGAGTGAGGTTCTTCAGCGCGGAAGCTTGCTGCTCGGCAGTTCCGCCCAAAGTCTTGGCAAGCAACCGTGCATTCTCGCTATCGCCATCCCAGGCCTTCTTGTCTGCCGCGAACGAGGCGTAATAGGTGTTGATGACGCCGGCAAAACTCTTCAAGAACGCGGGGTTTTCATCAGCAAACTTCGATGCGGCGACCCAGGCGGAGAAAGTGGGCGCACCCCGGTCCGCAACGTCCTTGGATGTGACCAGAACCTTGCCGTTCTTTTTCAGTTCGGTCAGTGCCGGATCCCAGACGAAACCGCCGTCAATATCGCCGCGGTTGTAGCTCGCAACAATCTCCGGCTGCGGAATGGCGAAGACCTGTACATCCTTTTCTGTCAACCCGATGGACCTGATCAAAGCAAGGAGCTGGTAGTGATCCGTGGAGACAGGAGCCGCGGCAAGCTTCTTGCCCTTTAGGTCGGAGACCGACGAAATCCCGGAGCCGTTGCGGACGACGAGCGCTTCATCGACGCCAGAAATGGATGAGAGGTAGAAGGCCTTGACCTCCAGTCCGCGTGAGGTTGCTGCCGCAAACGGGCTCGAGCCGACGTAGCCGACCTGAACATCACCAGCAGCGATGGCGGCAAAGATCTCTGCACCCGAGTTGAACTTGCGGAAGTCGATCTCATAGCCGGTTGCCTTGGCAAACTCACCATTGGCGATGGCGACCGATGACGGAAGCGCGTCGGTCTGATATGCGACAACGACTTTCTTTTCCGCTGCCCCTGCAAGAAATGGTGTCAGCAGGCTGGCCGACCCTAGGGCCACTGCCACCAAAAGTGCTCTCAATTTCATGTTTCGTCCCCTTGCGGCTGAACATCGTCACCGCGTGAAGTTGTTTCGACACGGAGACACTAGGGCAGGGACTTGCTCCCACACAGCTAAAACCATCTAATTTATAGACTATAGAAACAATATTGTTTTGGCATGAGTTACGGGGGCGACCGGCTGAACCTTGGGCTGTTTGCGCCTGCCAATGGTCATGTTGATGGAAACGGAGCGACACGTGGTCAGGCACGCTCATGCCAGATGAGGGGTCCTATAAGCAGGCTGTCGTGATTGATCCGGCTGGTGATTGGATAGCCACTCGTTGTGCACGGCCGGACCCCACCGTATCGGACGTGCCTGCCACCAACCTAGCTGCTCCACAATCGATCGAGATCTGGGGTCTCAGAGCGAATTGATGGAGATGAGAAAGCAGGGCGCTTCGCCGTGGAGTGTGACGTCCACCCCTCTGGCCCCCTTCAGGAGGATTGTGTCGCCTGGTTCAAGTTCGACATGTTGGTCGCTCCATTCGACTGCAAGCGCAGCCTGGCGGCAGAGCAGAAGACAGGTCTGGGCCTCGGGTCGCATGGATGTAGTCGAGTTGACAGCCAGTCTCTCCACCCGATGCCGCAGCATGTTGCGGCGCGTCATGACGTTGAGGTCCGTGATCGGACCATCTGGCAACGCTGCAGACACGGCAACATCGGCCGGAAAGGCGAGGGGAGCGCTCTCTTGTGTCAGCAATACAGGAGCGTGTCCATCGATCGCCAGCGACATTCCGTTTCCCTCGAGGATCGACAGCGTCCGGTCGACGCCGGCAAAGATCGAGAACGGTCCATCCGTGGCAACGATTGCCATGCTGATGCGCCAATCAAAATCGCTTATCGGCGCCCCCTCTGGCGAAACCGCGATCTCGATGGTTTCGCCCCCGCCGTTCTTCCACGGCATACGGCGATAGGTCCTGGACTTGAGCACGGTTGCGCGGATCATTTTCGTTCCTGGATTGCAAGGACGACGGAGTGATTGGTCGCGTCCACGCCGAAGATTGAGGAGGTTGTCACGGTCACGATGAAGGCTTTTTTCGGGTAATCGGGCCCCATCGGATTTGGGGCCCGGTATCCTTCATCAGTTCCCGAGAATTGCCGGCAGGCGCAAGCCTTGCTCCCTGGCACAATCAAGGGCGATCTCGTAGCCCGCGTCAGCGTGACGCATGACGCCTGTCGCCGGGTCGTTCCAGAGGACACGCTCGAGGCGGCGAGCTGCATCGTCGGTGCCATCGGCGCAGATCACCATGCCGGAATGCTGGGAGAAGCCCATGCCGACGCCGCCACCGTGATGAAGCGATACCCAGGTGGCACCTGACGCGGTATTCAACAGAGCATTCAGAAGCGGCCAGTCGGATACGGCATCCGAGCCGTCCTTCATCGCTTCGGTCTCACGGTTCGGGGAGGCGACAGAACCGGAATCCAGATGATCACGGCCGATAACGATAGGAGCTTTCAGCTCACCGTTCCGGACCATCTCGTTGAAAGCAAGGCCGAGACGATGGCGATCGCCAAGACCGACCCAGCAGATGCGTGCCGGCAGGCCCTGGAATGAGATCCGCTCTCTCGCCATGTCAAGCCAGTTGTGGAGATGCTTGTTGTCGGGAAGAAGTTCCTTCACCTTCGCATCTGTCTTGTAGATATCTTCCGGGTCGCCAGAGAGTGCAGCCCAGCGGAACGGACCAATACCTCGGCAGAACAGTGGCCTGATATAGGCTGGCACGAAGCCCGGGAAGGCGAATGCATTCTCCAAACCTTCGTCCTTGGCGACCTGGCGGATATTGTTGCCATAGTCGAGTGTCGGGACGCCCGCATCCCAGAAGGCAACCATTGCCTCGACCTGCTGCTTCATGGAGGCGCGCGCAGCAGCTTCCACAGCCTTCGGATCACTTTCGCGCTTGGCCTTAGCCTCCTCGACCGTCCAGCCAGCGGGCAGGTAACCGTTGCGCGGGTCGTGCGCCGACGTCTGGTCAGTCACCATGTCGGGGCGTGGGCCGCCCGCCTTCATGCGACGAACAAGCTCGGGAAAGATTTCCGCGGCATTGCCGAGGAGACCCACCGATTTTGCTTCCCCGGCTTTCGTCCACTTGTCGATGAGAGCGAGCGCCTCGTCGAGTGTCTTTGCCTTTTCGTCGACATAACGCGTACGAAGGCGGAAATCGATGCGGGTCTCGTCGCATTCGACCGCAAGGCAGCAGGCTCCCGCCATGACAGCCGCAAGCGGCTGAGCCCCACCCATGCCGCCGAGACCGCCGGTAAGAATCCATTTTCCCCTGAGGTTGCCATTGTAGTGCTGGCGTCCAGCTTCGACGAATGTCTCGTACGTACCCTGTACGATCCCCTGCGTACCGATGTAGATCCAGGAACCGGCCGTCATCTGGCCGTACATGGCAAGACCCTTCTTGTCGAGCTCGTTGAAATGATCCCAGGTCGCCCAATGCGGGACAAGGTTCGAGTTTGCAATCAGAACACGCGGGGCATCCTTGTGTGTCCGGAACACGGCAACCGGCTTGCCAGACTGCACCAGCAGCGTCTCATCCTCGCTCAGCGTCTTCAGGGTCGCCGTGATACGATCGAAGTCGTCCCAGGTGCGGGCTGCCCGGCCGATGCCGCCATAAACCACGAGCTCGTTCGGATTTTCGGCCACGTCAGGGTCGAGGTTGTTCATCAGCATGCGCAATGGCGCTTCTGTCATCCAGCTCTTGGCAGTGAGCTCGTTGCCGCGCGGCGCGCGGATTTCACGGATGTTGTGGCGTGGATTGGATGTCATGCGTGTTCCCCTTGTGGAGTGATTTCTAGCGTTTCAGGCCCTGAGCGATCTGTTCGATCCGCAACAGGATGTCTTTCAGATGTATCCGCAGGCGGTCGGCCTTATGGCTGTCGTAGGCAAACGGTGTCGCTTCGGTCTCAAGATGGGTTGATTGCGCAAGCTCCATCTGGATGGCATGTACTCCCGTTTCCGGACGACCATAGTGGCGGGTGGTCCAGCCACCCTTGAAGCGGCCGTTGAGCACGCTGTCATAGCCTTCGGCGGCTCCGACAACGGTCAGCGTCGCCTGCTCGATCGCGCCATCGCAGGTCTTGCCCATGTCCGTCCCGATGTTGAAGTCTGGCAACTTGCCTTCGAAGAGGAACGGGATGTGGGAGCGAATGGAGTGGCAATCGTAAAGGATTGCCACACCGTGGTCTGCTCTGACGCGCTCGATTTCGGCGGCAAGCGCCGCATGATAGGGCGCATGAAAGTCCCGCACCCGCAGAGCGATGTCGGCCTCGCGCGGCGACTCGCCATCTTTCCAGATCGCTTGCCCATCGAAGTCCGTTTCCGGGACCAGACCCGTCGTATTCTGCCCGGGATAGAGGCTTCGCCCCTGAGGATCACGGTTCGCGTCGATAACATACCGATGGAAAGTCGCGCGAACAGTCGTAGCGTCGGCGAGGAGGCCGTCGTAGAGCCGATGGATATGCCAGTCGGTATCGGCAAGTTTCCTGCCATTGTCATTCAGGCGATCCCAGATGCCCGCAGGGACGTCGGTCCCGGTATGAGGAAATGCGAGGATGACCGGCGAGGTCCCCTGCCTGACTTCGAACACGGACATGTCAAGCCTCCAGGACCGGAAGAATGCCGCGCGACACAGATGCATTGAGTGCACCGGTCGCAATGAGATCGCCCGCTGCCTGAAGGTCGTTGGCCATGTAACGGTCGAGATCCAGCGTCGAAACTGCGCTGCGGATCGCGGTCAGTGCCTTCTGCAACTCCGGACTGGTCGAAAGCGGCGCACGGAATTCGACCCCCTGGGCCGCCGACATTGCTTCGATGCCGATAATGCTGAAGAGATTGTCGGTCATCTGCAGCAGGCGTCTGGCACCGTGGCAAGCCATCGACACATGGTCTTCCTGATTGGCGGAGGTCGGCGTTGAATCGACGGAGGCAGGGTGGGACATCTGCTTGTTCTCAGACATCAACGCCGCGGAGGTGACTTCCGCGATCATCAAGCCGGAATTCAGCCCCGGCTTTTTTGCAAGGAAGGCTGGCAATCCATAGGATAGCGCAGGATCGACCAGCAAGGCGATGCGTCGCTGCGCGATCGCTCCGATTTCGCATATTGCGAGCGCAATCTGGTCAGCCGCAAATGCCACCGGCTCGGCGTGGAAGTTGCCGCCCGAGACAACAGAGTTGTCGGACAGCACCAGAGGGTTGTCCGTTACTGCGTTGGCTTCGGTCTCCAATGTCCGCGCAACCATCCGCAGGAGATCCAGGCAGGCGCCGTCGACCTGCGGCTGGCAGCGGATACAGTAGGGATCCTGAACCCGCTCGTCGCCCTCGATATGGCTTTGACGGATCACGGAGCCTTCGAGAAGCGCTCGAAGCGACGCGGCCGTATCGATCTGCCCCCGATGACCGCGCAAGGTGTGGATATCCGGGTGGAATGGTGCGGACGAGCCCATTGCCGCGTCAGTGGACATGGCACCGGTGATCAGGGCTGCCTGTGCTGCGCGATGCGCCCGGAAGAGCCCGGCCAGCGCAAGAGCTGTCGAGGTCTGCGTACCGTTGATCAACGCAAGCCCTTCCTTTGCGGCAAGGACAACCGGCTTCAGGCCGGCTTTCTCGAGAGCCACATGACCGGAAAGACGAGCGCCTGCAAAAAAGGCTTCGGCTTCTCCCATCATGACGGCCGCCATGTGGGCGAGTGGGGCAAGGTCTCCCGACGCGCCCACGGAGCCTTTTTCTGGAATGACGGGGATCACGCCCCTTTCCAGCATGCCTTCGATCAACCGGACCAGCTCGAGTCGAACCCCGGAGGCGCCACGGCCCAGGGAGACCAGCTTGAGGGCCATGATCAAACGGACGACGTTCTCGGGCAGTGGTGCGCCGACGCCGCAGCAATGCGAGAGGATAAGATTGCGCTGAAGCGTGGCCACATCAGCGCTGTCGATCTTGATCGACGCAAGTTTCCCGAAACCGGTATTGATGCCATAGACAGGCTGATTGCCGGCAGCGATTTCGGCAATACGCGCTGCCGCCTTGGCGATACCAGCATCAAACGATGCGTCCAGCCTGGCCGGCTCTCCGGTCCAGTAAATGGTCTCGAGCTGCTTGAGAGAAACGGTTCCGGGATGAAGGGTAATGGTCAATGGTCGATCCTTTCGCCCTTGAAGACATGTGCGTGAAGCGGATTAAAGCCGATGCGGTAGACGAGCTCTGCCAGGCTCTCCACATCCCAGACGGCGAAGTCCGCCGATTTGCCGGTTTCGAGAGTGCCCGTTTCGTCAAGCAGCCCAAGAGCCCGCGCGCCCTCGCGCGTGACCCCCGCAATGCACTCCTCCACGGTCAGGCCGAAGAGGGTGGCGGACATGTTCATCGTCAGCAGCAACGACGTCAGCGGCGAGGTGCCCGGATTGCAATCCGTCGCGATGGCAATGTGGGCGCCAGCGTCTCGCAGTGCCTGCAGGGGGGGCTTCTGTTTTTCGTTGATGGCATAGAATGCACCCGGCAACAGGACGGCAACCGTCCCGGCCTCAGCCATCGCGCGAGCGCCCTCCGGATCAAGATATTCCAGGTGATCGGCAGAAAGCGCCTTGTATGAGGCTGCGAGCTTCGCGCCCCCGAGGTTTGACAACTGCTCGGCGTGGAGCTTGACCGGCAGACCGAGGGCGGCTGCCCGATCGAAGACTCGAGTGATCTCCGCGGTTGAGAACGCGATCGTCTCACAGAATCCGTCGACGGCATCGACAAGGTGCTCTGCATGGGCATTTTGCAAAGCCGGGATGACTACGTCGGTGATGTAGTCGGCATTGCGCCCTTTGTATTCGACCGGAGTGGCGTGAGCACCAAGATAGGAGGTGACGACCCGAACCGCACGGACGCGTTCGAGCCGGCGCGCAGCGCGCAGCATCTTGAGCTCACCGTCGACGCTCAATCCATAGCCAGACTTGATCTCGATGGTGGTCAGACCTTCGGAAAGAAGCGTATCCAGTCTGGGAAGCGCTGCTTCCACGAGGCCTTCCACCGAGAGCGCGTTCGTCGCCTTGACGGAGGAGACAATCCCACCACCAGCCCGTGCAATCTCCTCATAGGTAGCCCCTTGGAGGCGCATCTCGAATTCGCGGGCGCGGTTGCCCCCGTAGACGATATGGGTATGGCAGTCCACCAGACCGGGTGTAACCCAGCGGCCTTCGAGATCGGTGATCTGTGCCCGCTCGATTGCCGCCACCGGCAGGTCGGCCTCCGGGCCGACAAAAGTTAGACGGCCATTCTCGGTGACAATGGCACCCTTTTCGATGATGCCGAGACCCAATTTTTGCTGCTCGAGCGTCGCCAATCGCGCGTTCCGCCACAGATGTGGACGGAGATCTCCGGATGCGTCGCCGGTTGAAATTTTGTTCCCAGTCATCAGCTTTGCGCCTTCCCTTATGTGGAAACATGTATATACATAACAGGAGCGGTGACAAGTGAAATTTTGTGCATCCTCCTCAAAAAGGAAGATGTGCAGTGCCAAAGAGGAGAAAAGCCTAATGACCGGACCTGTCGCGACCAGACTTCACGCCAGCGCGGCTCTGCTACCGGGAGGCTGGCGCGAGAACGTGCGCCTGACCATTGCAGACGGACGAATTGAAGACGTTCAGACAGGTGTTGACGCCGGACCCGGTGACGAGCATCACCAAACGATCGTTCCGGCGATGAGCAACCTCCATAGCCATGCTTTCCAGCGCGCAATGGCTGGCCTTGCAGAGGTCAGGGGCCCTGCGAACGACAGTTTCTGGAGTTGGCGCACCGTCATGTACCGGTTTGCCCTGTCTATGGAACCCGAGCACGTCGAGGCCGTTGCCGCCCAACTCTACATGGAAATGCTCGAGGCCGGCTTTTCGCGCGTCGGAGAGTTCCACTATCTTCACCATGACCGGGACGGAATGCCCTATGGCAATATTGCCGAACTCGCAGAGCGTATCGGTGCGGCAGCAACCACCAGCGGGATCGGCCTGACACTTCTTCCGGTCTTTTACGCCCATTCCGGCTTCGGCGGTAAGACGCCGATTGATGGCCAGCGACGCTTTATCAATAACCTGGACAGCTTTGCCGCTTTGATGGAGGGCTGCCGCGGGGTGACAACCGCAATCCCCGGCGCCGAGCTTGGCATCGCGCCGCACAGCCTGCGGGCCGTAACACCGGAGGAACTTGCCAAGATCGTGCCGCTTGCCGGCGACGGGCCGGTCCATATCCACATCGCCGAGCAGGTCAAGGAAGTGGAAGACTGCGTGGCGTGGTCAAGCGCACGCCCCGTGGAATGGCTGCTTGCAAACGCACCTGTTGATGAGCGCTGGTGCCTGATCCATGCGACACACATGACCGACGCAGAGACACGCGGCATGGCGCAGAGTGGCGCGATTGCGGGTCTTTGCCCGATCACGGAAGCCAACCTTGGTGATGGTACATTCCCCGCGCCACTTTTCATCGAAGAAGGCGGGCGCTTCGGCGTCGGCTCTGACTCGAATGTTCGCATCTCCCTGCCCGGGGAACTGTGTCAGCTCGAATATTCATTGCGACTCGCCTTGAGAGGTCGCAACGTCATTGCCGCCCCTAGCGGTTCGACCGGGCGGAACCTTTTCGATCGCGCGATCGGTGGCGGTGGTGACGCGCTCAAGGCTCCAGGTGGTATCGCAAAGGGAAACCACGCCGACCTCGTTTCGCTCGACGCAACCGCCGTCCCCTATCTCTCCGGCGACCAGCTGCTCGATCATTGGGTCTTTGCCGGTGGCGTCACCATCGACAGCGTCTGGACGCTTGGACGAAAACAGGTCTCGAGCGGACGCCACGTGGCGCGCGAGGACATCAACCGAAGGTTTCTGAAGGCGATGGGCGAGCTCCTGACAACATAGGGCTTCCCTCGCCGCGGTATACCGACTAGAGCGGGAGTCACCAACTGGAGCGTGGCGATGAATCAAGGCAAGGACACAACCTTGCACCAGCGGATCGTGAGCGAGATCGAAGGCCGCATCGTCTCGGGCGAATGGCCTCCTGGCCATCGCATTCCGTTCGAGGTGGATCTCACCAAGGAATATGACTGTTCGCGCATGACCGTGAACAAGGCGCTTACGCAACTGGCCAAGGCGGGTCTCATCGAGCGCAGGAAAAAGTCGGGCAGTTTCGTGACGCAACCTCAAGCGCAATCGGCGGTGCTTGAGATCCACGACATCCGGACGGAGGTTCAGTCACTGAACCTCGCCTATTCCTACGCCGTATCGAAGCGCGAGCAGCGCAAGGCGAGGCCGGACGACATCAGGCGCCTCGATCTTGCATCGGGATCGTCGGTGCTGGACGTATCCTGCATTCATCATGCGGGCGGGCGGCCCTTCTGCCTGGAAGAGCGCCTGATCAGTCTTTCAACTGTCCCGGAAGCCGCCGAAGAAAATTTCGCTGACATGGCGCCGGGTGCGTGGCTGATCAACCAGATACCGTGGAGCAGCGCCGAGCACCGAATCCACGCCGTCTCGGCCGGCGCCGACGAAGCCATTGCCCTGGATATACCGCGTCATACCGCCTGCCTGGTTGTCGAGCGACGTACCTGGAGCAATGTCGGACCAGTCACCCATGTCCGCTTCACCTATCCAGGTGACCGCCATGCGTTGGTAGCGCGCTTCACGCCGGCATCGCAATAGCAAGTCGGCAGCAACCATTATCGACGGGCGTAGGATATTCCCCGTTGCAGTGCTTCAGTAACAGATTTTGACGGTAAGAGCCTTCGTGCGGGTCCACACCGCCCCCAACGCGGCTTCGCCTGCAAAGCATGTGCAATCAGGGCCTTTTGCTATGGAGCGGATGGCAGGCTGTGGATAGCGATATCTCCAGTTCTCGCTGCAGCTGTATTTTGCTCCTTTCCGGAAAACGTACGGTGCCCACCAAGATGACGAAATGTTGATTGGTTCGGCCTATTTCCGAGAAGCCCGGTGAGGCTAAATTCTATCACCGATAGTGTTGCACGGGGGCTGTGATGGACACGCTTCGAAGAATGATATCCGTTGGAATGCTCGTCGCTATTGCAGGTCTCGCATCGGCCTGTTCAACCAGCTCAGAGGCACCCCTCACGACGGGATCGGTCGGGTATGGCAGACATAATGCCGACTTTGATCTCAGACCGGCGTGCAGTGGCGGATTCGGCAACGATCGACCCTGCAGCTATTAGGCGCTTTTACCAGATCAACGGGGTGATTTGACGTCGCCGACACGCGTTGCACTTCTGGGTCGACGACCGTTCGTCCAAACGGGCCGGAGCGTGGCGTCCCTCTTGCTGCGGACGTCCTCTGCCAGACTTGCCGGGTTTCGTAGACGATCTCGGTTGGTGTCTCGCCAATTCTAGCGAAATTGATTCACGACAGAGTACTTTCCGGCTTCCCAGGCCCTCATCTCGCCGCCTTCACAACTGTAGTTTTCATCGGTCTCTGATATTCCGATCCCGATGCCCTCGATGCCTGGATCATCGAAGACGACAAACACATCGGCTTTTCTGACTTTCCGCTGCTGGAAATCTTTCAGGATGTACTTGTAGCACTCGATATCCTGGCGCGAATTCTGAATTAAGATCTGAGCTTCAATCTGTTTGTGACCTCCGATAGCGGGCGCATTTCGGCGAGCGCTGGAAAGGCGAGTGCGAGCATCGGGAAAGCCGCCAGGGGGAAGGGGCATCTGTTCATTGATTGTCGACACCAGAAGCCAGCGATCGGAAATGAATATGAATTTTCAGTCATAAGGTCAGATCCCTCAGAAATTGCAAGTGATCAACGCTGCCTCCCATGTTTTGGGGAGAAATACCCTCACCACGGCTCGCACTTCACGTTACCTGCTGCTTGCGCGAAAGACTGCCCCGATTGAACCGCACGGCCTTTGTCGTCATGATGAGGGCACCTGACATCGAGACACACGACGGCGATGCGTATCTTTCTGGTCCGACATGGCGAATCCCTCGGCAACATTGATGAAAAGGCCTACGGGCAGTTCGGCGACCACAATGTTCCTCTGACGCAATGGGGTTACCGGCAAGTGCAAACGGCCGGTCAGGCGTTGGCGTCCTACCTCGCGGGACTGCCGCAGACCGGCAGCGCCAGCCTGGACATTTGGTACTCTCCCTATTTGCGGACCCGGCAAAGCAAGGACGCGCTTCTCGAAACCCTACCGCCCGAACGGATAGGCGCAATAAGGGAGGATTACCTGCTTCGCGAGCAGGACTTTGGCCTTTTCACGGAAATATACGATCATGCGGAGCGTCGGCAAAAGTTTCCGGACGAGTTCGAAAAATGGGCCAGGCTGCGCAGCACCAGTGGAAAATTCTATGCAAGGCCGCCCGACGGGGAGAGCAGGGCGGACGTCGCCCAGCGTCTCCGGCTTTTCCTGCAAACGGTAATCGACGATGTGTCCGGAATATCCAACGATGTCATTATCGTGGGACATGGGGTGACGAACCGGGCGTTCGAAATGAATTTCCTCCACCTTGCTGTCGACTGGTTTGAGCGCTCCGACAATCCAGGAAATTCCGACGTCACATTGATCGAGGGAAACCGTTCCTCAGGATACAGCTCGTCCCTGCTGCACAAGGCGACCGACCGGATGGAAGGTGATGACGAGCTGCGTATGGCCCACGGATCAGAATTGACGATTGCCCCGAAACAAAAACCATAGGCAGACGTCATCGCCGATGTTAATGGCGAGCAGGGGACAGGCCGCACTCGGTAACCTCCGGCTCGTCCTTGATGCTGGCTTTGATCCGCAGTTCCCAATCCGGACCCAGCTGAAAACCGTGCGCCCGCAGCATGTCAGCCACCTTAGGACAGTCTGCGGGACTGTCGTACTGGCCAGCAAGAGAAACCTCGATGAGCGTCTCCCCGGCGTCCACTGCGCAATCGCCGTTCAGGCCGGTCCCCTGAAGAAACGAGCAGACGGCCTGGGCGCGCTCCAGGCCTGTGCCATCGTTGGAAACGACCGGTGAGCCGGCCGCCAGAATGGCAGCCTCAAACAGCGATACCAAGGTTTTCATCGTAGCCTCCGTGGAGGGAGACATCCGCACCGGTCAACCGATGACTGGAGGCCTCCGTCTTCCTTCCAGGAGATGAAGGATGAAGGGGACATAGGTCGTATATCAGAGGCGGGAAGGGCGCCCCTCGGGATTAAGCGAGCGAATGGAATTTCCGTGGAATGTTAACCCACGAGAAGCCGTGGTTAAGGCGGAAAAGGATGCCACCGCTGGGGTGAGCGGCGGCCAATTTTCCAATTGGACGTTGATTTTTTTGGCACTTTAAGAAGACAGCTGCTCTTCTGCTTACAATACGCTGCCAAAAACTTGTTCTGAGCTGCCATATGCCTCATGCCAATAGGCGATTGGTGCCGGTGGGTGACGGTGAAATCTCGGATGCGCCGTTACCTCCTGAACGTCTCATTGTATCGGTTGGAGCCGCCGATACTGAGAGGGTGTGCTCCCAGTTCAGCGCTTGCAGGCGTGGGTGAACGAGCTGGACTGGTGAAATCCAAGCAACCAGGCGATCCGGGAAGCCTGCAGACCATCCTGCATGCAGGTAATCGTCAGTTCATGTCTCAGACCATCCAATATCAACCCGAAGGCCGTTCCCTGCGCAGCCAGGCGCCGCGCGAATGTCCGCTCGCTGACACCCAGTCGGTGCGCAACATTGTCGGCACTCGCTTCGCCATGAGGCAATAGAGGCGAGATCGTGTTCTCCACCAGCGTCCATGGTCGACACACGCGCGGTGATGGCTTGCTCGCAAAGTCCGACAACAGCTCGGTGAGGAAGGGGTCTATACCGATGACCGGAAGGCCAAGGACGGCTGCGTCGAACGTCAGGCCATCAGAGTAATCGCCGAATTGCACGTCGCAGCCGAATAGAGACTTGATTTGAGCGAGATCTCCGGAGCAATGGTGTGCGAGCGACACACTCAGAGGGATAATCCGGCTTCCCATCAGTTTGCGGCATACGCGAAGAAGCACCGAGGCGACGAACTCGGCGTGATGTCTATCGGTATGGCGCGAAAACCGTTCGAAGGAAACTGCGGGTCGCAGTACGCCCCCCTGATTGTCGAACCGAAGTTCCAGCGTCTGATCTCCGGAAGGTCCAGTTGGGTCGCTAGACTCAGTCCGAACTTGTGCGCCTCAGAAGCGGCAGCGGATCGCTGTCTTCCCGCTTGATCCGCGCGAGCGCAAGCTGTGAAGCAAACCCTATCGCGGTCGCAGCAGCAGCTAGCCCCTGAAACTTGTTCTTGAGGACTTGAGACATCACTCCCCCTGGTCTCGTGCTTATAAGTGCCAACAACATGATGAGGCCTCTCGTAGCGGAGGGCAAATGTGGTCCTGGCGCGAACGGACGGAAATTTCGGAGAAAATTTCAGCCACCTGTCGATTTTCGCTTTTGTCAAACGTTCCTTGTCAGGATGGCGACCGGTGCAAGGTTCGCCGGCGTTTTAGAACAAAGGAGGAGTCTCGTGATGGATCAGAACAACCTTGTCTCTGCCAGAGAACTGGCAAGAAGAAACGCCCTCACCTTTCCAAACGAAAGTAGCGAATACAGGCAGGCGCGCGACGAACTCCTTGCCGAAGAAATCGAGCTGCGCCGCCATATCGAGCGCGTCGCCGAGCAGCGTCGGGCTTTGCCGCCAGGTGGCGAGGTAACCAGAGACTACACATTCCGGGGGCCGGATGGCGAAGTCACAATGCATGACCTCTTTGCCAACAAGACCACGTTGGTGATCTACAGCTACATGTATGGACCCAATCGCGAGCGGCCATGCCCAATGTGCACGTCCATGCTGTCTGCCTTCGATGGCGAGGTTCCGGACATATGCCAGCAGGTTGCCTTTGCGGTCGTTGCGCGTTCGCCGATAGACCGTTTGCTGGCGTTCAAGAAGGAGCGGGGCTGGCATCACCTCCCACTCTATTCCGATACAACGGACGAATTTAGTCGTGACTATCATGCCATCGGACCCGATGGCAGTGACGATGCCGCCTATAATGTCTTCACCCTGAAGAATGGCGCGATCCGTCACTTCTGGAACCCGGAAATGGGACCGGCAACCGCCGATCCCGGTCAGGATCCGCGCGGCGCACCGGATTTCATGCCTCTCTGGACCGTCCTCGACACAACCCCGGAAGGCAGACCGGCGACCTGGTATCCCAAGCTCACTTACGACCTCGCCCGGTAGCCGGCGCGTTTCGCGGGCGTCAGCGCACCTTGCCGACGCTCGCATACATGCCGGTCGTGCGGAACTCTGTCGGATTGGTTCCGTATACCCGCCGGAAGACCTTGGAGAAATAGTTTGCGTCTTCGAACCCCGAGCGGATCGCCACTTCCTTCACCGGCATGTTGGCGGTCTTGGTCAACAGCTTCACAGCCCGCCTCAACCGCTTTTGCAAGACGAACTCAGCCGGTGGGAGGCCCTCATTGGCTGCGAACATTCGTGAGAAGTGGGCCCGGCTGAGGCCGGCGATCCGGGCAAGATCCTCCACGGGCAAGGGACGCTCGAGGTTTGCCGAGATGTAGTCGATGACATGCTGCATCGTACGGTATTCCTCACTGAAAACCGGATGCGATCCAAAGACATCGTCGTACAGCGCCATCGCGGCCTCGTAGGCGATGGCGGAGGCGAGCCCCGGCGTTTCCGCGCCATTGATCAGGCGCAGGCTGCAATCCGCAAGATGCTCGATTGTTTGCGGCTGCAGCTTCAGGATCGGTCCCGTGACGGCAAGTATCGAGCGATGGATACGCAGCGCCTCCTCACCGTTCATCGAAATCCAGAAGAACTCCCAGCGATCACCGTCATCAAGCCAGTAGCGATGATTGTGGGGGACCAGGACCAAAAGCGTCTCGCCTTCCTTGACGCGAAGTTGGCGGTTCTCGTACCGCAGGTTTCCCGCCCCGCCGATCGTGTGCTGCAAAACGGTAAAAGGTGTTTGTCCGCGCTTGCGGCCGTCCCAGTCGTAGGTGGCATTTTCGCGAATCTCGTAGCCGGTGCTGGTGGGCATCGTATGCAGGCTCTGGCGGCCACGAGGCAGCGACACCGTCCGCATCACCGGTCCGTTGTCAATCAATTTCTGCAGCACAAAATTACCCATGAAAGCATAATCCTTCTCTGGCGGCATCGCCGAATATGCGCATAATCCGCCCTCAAGAGAGAGAACACCGCCAGCACCGAGGACCGGCGGGGAGGAGAATAAGCCCGTTTTCTGGCCTTTTCTAGCGTCGAGCGCAAGCCCGGGCGCTAATCTTCTTCTCATCGTTCAGCGACGGCAATTTTATCGCATTGAGGCAGGGATCATGAGTTTCAAAATCGCTATCATCGGCGCGGGCAGCGTCGGCTTCACGAAAAAACTGTTTACCGATATCCTTTGCGTTCCTGAGTTCCAGGACGTCGAGTTCGCGCTGACCGACATGAGTGAACACAATCTGACGATGATCAAGCAGATCCTTGATAAGATCGTCTTGTCCAACAAGCTGCCAACCAAGGTGACGGCGACGACCAACCGCCGCGAGGCCTTGACCGGCGCGCGCTACATCATCAGCTGCGTGCGCGTTGGCGGCCTCGAAGCCTATGCCGACGATATCCGCATTCCGCTGAAATATGGCATTGACCAGTGCGTCGGTGACACGATTTGCGCTGGCGGCATTCTTTATGGCCAGCGCAATATCCCGGTCATTCTCGACTTCTGCAAGGACATCCGCGAAGTCGCCGAGCCAGGCGCCAAGTTCCTGAACTACGCGAACCCGATGGCGATGAACACCTGGGCCGCGATCGAGTACGGCAAGGTCGACACCGTCGGTCTCTGCCACGGCGTCCAGCACGGTGCCGAGCAGATCGCCGAAGTGCTCGGCGCGAAGTCTCCTTCCGAACTCGATTACATCTGCTCGGGCATTAACCACCAGACCTGGTTCGTCGATCTGAAGCTAAACGGCCGCAAGATCGGCAAGGACGAGCTTGTCGCCGCCTTTGAGGCCCATCCAGTCTTCTCGCAGCAGGAAAAGCTGCGCATCGACGTCCTGAAGCGTTTCGGCGTCTACTCGACGGAGAGCAACGGCCACCTCTCGGAATACCTCCCCTGGTACCGCAAGCGGCCGGACGAGATCACCAAGTGGATCGACATGTCCGACTGGATCCACGGCGAGACCGGAGGTTACCTCCGCCACTCGACCGAAACGCGTAACTGGTTCGAGACGGAATTCCCGCAGTTCCTGGCTTCGGCCGAAAAGCCGATCGATCCGGCCAAGCGCTCGAACGAACATGCCAGCCATATTCTCGAAGCGCTGGAAACCGGACGCGTCTATCGTGGCCACTTCAACGTCAAGAACAACGGCGTCATCACCAACCTGCCGCCCGACGCGATCATCGAATCGCCCGGTTTCGTCGACCGATTCGGCATCAATATGGTCTCCAGCATTACGATTCCGGAAGCATGTGCGGCAACCTGCATGGCGTCGATCAATGTTCAGCGCATGTCGGTCCATGCTGCAATCAGCGGCGACATCGACCTCTTGAAGCTCGCCGTCCTGCACGATCCGCTGGTCGGTGCCGTCGCGACCCCGGAAGAGGTCTGGCAGATGGTCGACGAGATGGTCGTCGCCCAGGCCCGCTGGCTTCCGCAGTATGCGGATGGTGTTCCGGCAGCAAAGGAACGTCTCGCGAAATCGACCGTCAAGACCCGCGACTGGGCCGGTGCTGCCCGCCGCAACGTCCGTTCGATCGACGAACTGCGTGCCGAAAAGGCGGCGCTGAAGCAGGCCGTCTGAGTTTCCCGGAGGACGGGTGGCGATGGGGCTCCGGGAGGGACCCTATCGTCGCAAGCCTGTTGCCGGATCGTTTGAGGAGAACCGGGGTCGCCGCGCGCGCCTCGAAACAAGAGGGAGAGACGATGAGAAATTTCCGCAACCTTGGCATTCTTGCCGGACTGGCGCTGAGCGTCTCGGTCCAGGCTTTGAACGCTTATGCTTCCGAGCCAACAGCACCGCCCGTTCCGCCGCAATTTCCGGCGGAAGGCAAGATCAAATACGTCTCGAGAGATTCCATCGAGGAATTCAAGGCACTTCCATCCTACAATGAACCAGACTGGGTGAAGAAGAACTTCGTCGACACCGGCAAGCTGCCCCCGGTGAAGGATCGCCTTCCCAAGGAGCCGCTCGTCTTCAAGACCGAGAACATGGTTGACGGCATCGGGGTCTACGGCGACACCATGCGTCACGTTATCGGCGGCCGGCCGGAGGGTTGGAACTACGGCGCCGGCCAGACACAAGGCTGGGGTGGCATCGATATCGGCCTTTCGGAATGCCTGACGCGCACCGCACCGCTCTTCCAGGTCCAGGCCAAGGACACCGAACCGCTTCCGAACCTCGCCAAGGGCTGGGAGTGGTCGCAGGATGGTCACAAGCTGACGATGCACCTTGTCGAAGGTGCGAAATGGTCGGATGGCGTGCCGTTCAACGCTGATGACATTATGTTCTACTGGGAAGACGAGGTCATCGATCCG
The DNA here is from genome assembly GCF_024808055.1 of Rhizobium sp. BK176. Lineage (NCBI taxonomy): Bacteria > Pseudomonadati > Pseudomonadota > Alphaproteobacteria > Hyphomicrobiales > Rhizobiaceae > Rhizobium > Rhizobium sp. BK176. The sequence continues at coordinate 50,396 of NZ_JANUBV010000017.1, forward strand.
AACGTTTCGCCGCTTGGCGGCGGCGCTTCGCCCGAGGCTTTCGGCGAGGGAACGACGCTCAAGAAGATCGATGATTACACCGTCGAGTGGACCTTCAAGGAAGCGTTCCCGAAGCAGTATCTTTACACGATGGCCTATCCGAGCTTCTGCCCGGGCCCATCGCATATTCTGAAGCCGCAGCATCCGAAGTATTCGAAGAACACGTATGATCAGTTCAAGAATGCGTTCCCGCCGGAATACATGAACATGCCGGTCATGGGTGCCTGGGTGCCTGTCGAATACCGTCCGGACGACATCATCGTGATGCGCCGCAATCCCTACTATTGGAAGGTCGACGAGAAGGGCAATCAGCTGCCTTACCTCAACGAGCTGCACTATAAGCTGTCGACCTGGGCGGACCGTGACGTGCAGGCGGTTGCCGGATCCGGCGACATTTCCAACCTGGAGCAACCTGAAAACTTCGTGGCGTCGCTGAAGCGCGCCGCCGAGAAGACCGCGCCCGCACGCCTCGCCTTCGGTCCACGCCTGATCGGCTACAACATGCGCATGAACCTGTCCGCCAACGGCTGGGGCGATCCTGATGCTCGTGGCCAGGCCCTCCGCGATCTGAACCGCAATGAAGACTTCCGAAAGGCGGTCACCATGGGTCTCGACCGCAAGGCGATCGGTGACTCCCTGGTTAAGGGTCCGTTCACAGCGATTTATCCCGGCGGCCTCTCCTCCGGCACGAGCTTCTACGACCGCAATTCCGTGGTCTACTACCCCTTCGACCTGAAGGCCGCCAAAGAGCTCTTGGGCAAGGTCGGCCTCAAGGATACCGACGGGGACGGGTTCGTGAACTTCCCTGCGGGGACGGCCGACGGCAAGAACGTCGAGATCGTGCTGCTCGTCAACAACGGCTATGCAACAGACAAGAGCCTTGCCGAAGGCGTCATCGGCCAGATGGAAAAGCTCGGGCTGAAGGTGATCCTGAATGCATTGGACGGCCCCAAGCGTGACGACGCCCACTACAGCGGCCGCTTCGATTGGCTCATCCAGCGCAGCTCGCCGGAACTTGCCTCGGTTGTTCAGAACACCGAGCAGCTGGCGCCCGTCGGCCCACGGACGAGCTGGCAGCATCGCGCCGGCAAGGACGGCAAGGTTGATCTGATGCCCTACGAAGAAAAGCTGGTCGATATCGTCACAAAGTTCCAGACCAGCCAGGACAACAACGAGCGCGTCGAGCTGATGAAGCAGTACCAGAAGGTGGCAACCGAGAATGTCGATACGGTCGGCCTCACGGAATACCCAGGTGCACTGATCATCAACAAACGCTTCTCGAACGTCCCGGAAGGCACCCCGATCTTCATGTTCAACTGGGCCGAAGACTCCGTCATCCGCGAACGTTTGTGGGTGGCCGCCGACAAGCAGGGCAAATACGAGCTCTTCCCGGAGCAGCTGCCCGGCAAGCCCGGTGACAAGGGTCCGATCAACTAAGACTTCCCTCCCAACCGAAAAGCCGGTCGCGCGTGAAGCGCGGCCGGGCAATATCAACAAGCCGGCCGCACCGACAGGCGCGACTGGCGGCAAGGAGAAGCGAACCGTCCGATGTTACGATTCCTGCTCGTGCGCATAGCCTCCGCGATCCCGGTACTGATCATTTTGAGCATCGTAACCTTCGCGATCATCCAGGCTCCCCCCGGTGACTATGCCGACTACATCCGTTCGCAGCTGATCAATCAGAGTGGAGCGTCCTTCGCGGCCGCCGATGCGCAGGCCCAGGCCTATCGCGTCGCTCATGGCCTCGATCAGCCGATGGTGATCCAGTATTTCAACTGGATCAAAGGTATCGTGACACAAGGCGATTTCGGCTACAGCATGTTTTATAACAAGCCCGTGGCGGACGTTGTGGCCGAGCGACTGCCACGCACGTTGGCCCTGGCTTTGGTCTGCCACATCTTCGCGTCGGTGCTTGGTATCGGTTTTGGCATCTGGGCGGCCACCCGCCAGTACAGCTGGATCGACAGCCTGCTCTCCGGCGTCTCCTTCCTCGGCATGACGGTGCCGCGCTTCCTGATGGCGTTGATCATCGTCTATCTCCTCGTCTTTCAATTCAACGTCTCGGAAATCGGCAGCTTCTTCTCGCCGCAGTATGGCGGAGCGCCGTGGTCCTGGGCGAAATTCGTCGACCTCGTCAGCCATGTCTGGCCGGTCGTCGCCATCGCCACCTTTGGCGGTCTCGCCTACAACATGCGCGTCATGCGGGGCAATCTGCTCGACACGCTGAACGCCCAGTATGTCGAAACGGCGCGCGCCAAGGGATTGTCGGGTGGTGCGGTCGTCATGCGCCATGCTGTGCCAAATGCGCTCCACCCGCTCGTCATGTATCAGGGCGTCGTGCTCCCCTACATGCTGACTGGCGAAATAGAGACTGCAATCATTTTCTCGCTGCCGACCGTCGGCCCGGCCATCGTCGGCTCGATGGCAATCGGCGACGTCTACGTCACGGCAACCTTCATGATGGTCCTTTCGGCGACGCTCATCGTCGGCAACATCATCGCCGACATGCTGCTCGCCATGCTGGACCCGCGGGTCCGCCAGTACGGAGGAGCATGATATGCTCGCCTTTGATTCTGCTCCCCCACCGCCCCACGAAGAAACCATCAAGAACGCACCGTACGGCAACGAAAGCTATCTGTCGCTTGTCTGGCGTCGCCTGAGGCGCTCATGGACCGGCATGATGGGGCTGATACTCGTTGGTCTCCTGCTTTTCATGGCCGTCTTTGCTGATTTCTTCGCACCGATGGACCCCAAGGCGACGGACGTCGGCTTCGCGCCACCGCAGATGATCAGCTTCCACGACAAGGACGGCAACTTCACCTATTCGCCCCGCGTCTATGCACTCGGCGAATCCGAGGAGCTCGATCCCGTCACCTTCCAGCCAATCGTCGGCCCGGACTATGACAATCCGCGCCTGCTCGGCTTCTTTGTACCGGGCGCGGAATACAATCTCCTCGGGCTCATTCCGGCAAACCGACACTTCTTCGGGTCGATCGATGGCCAGCCGGTGCATTTTCTCGGCACCGACAAGTTCGGCCGCGACATCCTTTCGCGCGCCATTATCGGCTCGCGGATTTCGCTGACGATCGCGCTCACCGTGGTCTTCATCGTGACCATGATCGGCACGACGGTTGGCATGGTGTCCGGCTATTTCGGCGGCGCGTTCGATACCTGGGTGCAACGCTTCGTGGAAGTGGTTCTCGCCTTTCCGCAGCTCCCGCTCTACCTAGCACTGACCTCGCTGATCCCGGTGACCGCGCCAACCAATGTCTTCCTTGCATTCGTCATCGTCGTCATGTCGGCCCTCGGCTGGGCACAGATGTCGCGCGAGGTGCGCGGCAAGACGCTGGCGCTCGCACGCATCGACTATGTCCGGGCAGCGATGGCCGTCGGCGCTACCGACCGGCGTATCATCTTCCAGCATATCTTCCCGAACGTGATGAGCCACGTCATCGTTGCCGTGACGCTGCATATCCCGAGCGTTGTGCTGCTTGAATCCTTCCTCGGCTTCCTCGGCTTTGCCGTGAAGCCGCCGCTGATCTCTTGGGGCCTGATGCTGCAGGACACCGCCAATTACTCGGTGATTGGCACCTATCCGTGGATTCTGGCGCCCGTCGGCTTCGTGCTCGTCACCGTCTTCGCTTTCAACGCGCTGGGCGACGGCCTGCGTGACGCAGTCGATCCTTATTGAGGTGAAGAACATGGCACTTGCACTCGTCAACTCCTTCGCCCCATCCGTCCGTTTCGATCACGAAGCGCACAAGGAGAGCCCCGTCATCGACGCCCGCAACATCGGCGTGAACTTCAAGGTCGAGCAAGGCACCGTGGAGGCGGTGAAAGATATTTCCTTCCAACTCTACCGCGGGGAGACCATCGCGATCGTCGGTGAATCCGGCTCGGGAAAATCGGTGACAGCCAGAACCGTCATGGGACTTCTGTCGAAGCGTGCTGTGGTCGCACCGAAGTCGACCGTCAAATATGACGGCGCCAATATCCTGAAGTTCTCCGAGCGCCAGCGCCGCAAACTGCGTGGCGACCGGATTTCGATGATCTTTCAGGAGCCGATGAGCTCGCTGAATCCGATCTATACGATCGGGAGCCAGATCGTAGAGGCCATCCGGGTGCATCGCAAGATGAGCAGGAAGCAGGCGGAAGCCCGCGCGCTGGAGCTGCTGAAGCATGTTCAGATCCCCGATCCAGAAGCACGGCTCAAGCAGTATCCGCACCAGCTCTCCGGCGGCCAACGCCAACGCGTGATGATCGCCATGGCGCTCTCCAACGACCCCGACGTGCTGATTGCTGACGAACCGACGACGGCGCTCGACGTCACCGTCCAGGCGCAGATCCTCAACCTGATCCGCAACCTGCAGACGGAAATGCGGATGGCGGTGATCCTGATCACCCACGATCTCACGGTCGTGCGGCAGTTCTCCGACTACGTCTACGTCATGCAGCATGGCGAGATGCGTGAGCACAACACGACCGAGAAGCTTTTTGCCAATCCGCAGCATGTCTATACCAAGCACCTGCTAGGCTCTGAGCCGCGGGGGCAGGCCAACCCGCTGCCCGAGGGGTCCGACGTCATCCTCGATGCCAAGGGCGTACGCGTGTCCTTCATGATGCGGCATGGCAGCTTCTTCAAACCGCAACTGAAGGAGCTCGTCGCCGTCGACAGCCTCAGCCTGACACTTCGCCGCCACGAGACGCTCGGCCTCGTCGGGGAGTCCGGCTCCGGCAAGACCACATTCGGACAGGCGCTGCTTCGGCTGAACGACACCGATGGAGGCGAGATTTATTTCGATCGCCAGCCAATCCACGGAAAATCGCGTGCCGAGATGCGGCCGCTGCGCTCGCGCATGCAGGTCGTGTTCCAGGACCCGTTCTCCTCGCTCAATCCGCGCATGACGATCGGCCAGATCATCGAGGAGGGGCTCGTTGTCAACAAGCTCGGAGCAACAAGAGCCGAACGGCTCGACCGCGTCCGCGAGGCGCTGATTGCAGCTGGCATGCCAGGCAATATCCTGTCGCGTTTCCCGCACGAGTTTTCCGGTGGTCAGCGCCAGCGTATCGCAATTGCCCGCGCCATCGCGCTCGAACCCGAATTCATCCTGCTCGACGAACCAACGTCTGCCCTCGACCTGTCGGTCCAGGCCCAGATCATTGAGCTGCTGCGCAAGCTGCAGGACGAACGCGGCCTCAGCTATCTCTTTATTTCGCACGATCTCAAGGTCGTGCGTGCCCTCTGCCACCGTGTGATTGTCATGCAGCATGGCAAGATCATGGAGGAGGGGCCCGTCAACGAAGTTCTCACCAATCCCAAGACCGCCTACACGGAACGGCTCGTCAAAGCCGCTTTCGAGGTAGCCTGATTGCACATGCCGGAGGTTATAATGGCAAGAAATCCCAAGATCACGTTTATCGGAGCTGGCTCCACTGTTTTCATGAAGAACATCATCGGTGATGTGCTGCAACGCCCAGCCTTGTCGGGCGCCACGATCGCCCTGATGGATATCAACCCGCAGCGCTTGGAAGAAAGCGCCATCGTCGTCAACAAGCTGATCTCGACGCTCGGCGTCAAGGCCAAAGCCGAGACCTATTCGGACCAGCGCAAGGCACTTGATGGAGCCGACTTCGTGGTCGTCGCCTTCCAGATCGGCGGGTATGAGCCCTGCACGGTCACCGACTTCGAGGTCCCGAAGAAGTATGGTTTGCGTCAGACGATTGCCGACACGCTCGGAGTCGGCGGGATCATGCGTGGCCTTCGCACCGTCCCGCACCTCTGGAAGATCTGCGAGGACATGCTTGCCGTCTGCCCTGAAGCGATCATGCTTCAGTATGTCAACCCGATGGCAATCAATACTTGGGCGATCGCGGAGAAGTATCCAACCATCAAGCAGGTCGGCCTCTGCCATTCGGTGCAGGGCACAGCCATGGAACTGGCACACGATCTCGACATCCCCTACGAGGAGATCCGCTACCGCTCGGCCGGTATCAATCACATGGCTTTCTATCTGAAGCTTGAACATCGCCTGCCCGACGGATCCTACAAGAACCTCTATCCGGATCTCATGCGCGCCTATCGCGAGGGCCGCGCTCCGAAGCCGGGCTGGAATCCTCGCTGCCCGAACAAGGTCCGGTATGAAATGCTGACGCGGCTCGGCTACTTCGTCACCGAGAGCTCGGAGCACTTCGCCGAATACACTCCCTACTTCATCAAGGAAGGCCGCGAGGATCTGATCGAGAAGTTCGGCATTCCGCTCGACGAATATCCGAAGCGTTGCATCGAACAGATCGAGCGCTGGAAGGGACAGGCGGAGGCCTATCGCTCGGCTGACAAGATCGAGGTCAAGCAGTCGAAAGAATACGCCTCTTCGATCATCAACTCGGTTTGGACCGGCGAACCCTCGGTCATCTACGGCAACGTTCGTAACAATGGATGCATCACGTCGCTTCCAAACAATTGCGCCGCTGAAGTGCCATGCCTCGTCGACGCATCCGGCATCCAGCCGACGTTTATCGGCGATCTGCCACCGCAGCTCACGGCCCTCATGCGCACCAACATCAACGTTCAGGAGCTGACCGTCCAGGCCATGATGACGGAAAACCGCGAGCACATCTATCACGCCGCCATGATGGACCCGCACACCGCGGCCGAACTCGATCTTGATCAGATCTGGTCAATGGTGGACGATCTGCTCGCCGCCCATGGCGACTGGCTGCCGGCGTGGGCACGCACCGGCCGCAAGGTTCAGGCCGCCTGACCATCTCTCTCCCGGTCACGGCCATATGAAGTCCCGCGGCAATGCCGCGGGACTTTTCTTCTCCTACACTCTCACCAAGGTTGTTCCGGGCGGCTTCGCGGTCAATGAACGGAGCAATTCTCTCGCCACCAGGCAAGGCATTAGACGGTCTCCAGCAGCTTGTGCGTCAACCCAATCTCGTCGAAAATACCCACTCGAAAGCTGTGACTCGCCAGCCATGGCTTGCCGCATTCGATGGACTGCGCTTGCTCTCTGGGCAGACCATCAACGATGATCCGGCAAATTTCGTTCGGCCGGAGGCTGTTGAATGACCAGACCAATCCTGTCCCTGCAGCTCTTCTCGATGAGAGGCCTTGGGTCGCTCGATGCGCAACTTTCGGCCGCCGCCCGCGCCGGTTTCCGCTCGGTGGAGCCGCTGGAAAGTCATTTGCGCGATACAGACGAGCTGAAGCAAGGCCTCATACGCCATGGGCTAAGCGCGCCGACCGCCCATGTCACCCTGGACACACTCCGACGTGAGGCTGGGCCAATCCTCACAGCCTGTGAAGTGTGCGGAATAGGGGAACTGTACGTTCCGCATCCTGCACCGCCGGCCTCACAGGAGACCGCGAGCGCCTGGCAGCGCTTGGGTCGCGAGTTGGGCGCCTTGGCCGAACGGTTCAAGCGGGACCACATCGCGCTGGGCTATCACAACAAGATGGCAGGGTTTACGCGACTTCTCGGTGGTCGGTACGGGTTTGAACTCATGTTCGATACTGCCAAGGGAAGTCCGTTGACGTGGCAGGCAGACATTGCCTGGCTATCACGTGCAGGTGTGGTTCCAGAGGAATGGTTGCACAGATATGCGCCGATCCTTGCGTCGGCCCACGTCAAGGACCAGGCACCTGAGGGTGCCAGGAAGGACGAGGACGGTTGGTCGGATGTCGGCTCAGGCATTCTGGTGTGGCCATTGTTGTGGCGCGCAGCCCTCCTGAATGGTGCTCGCACCCTGGTAGTCGAACACGACAATCCGCGGCAGCCCACAGAATTCGCAACAAGGAGTTTTGCCTATCTGAGCCGCTTCATGTCCTGACCCGGACCGAGGCGGAATAGTTGGACCCCTTCCAGCCCGCAATTCGGGACAACATCGGCCAAGTTCCATTTGCCGCGATTGCCGAGCAGATCACATCGATTCGATGCCTGCCATGGAGAATGCATCAGGCAACGACACGCGTTGAGGCTCACTCCTGAAGCGGATGCCGCTATCAGTTGCGCAGCGCGCAACTGCATTAAGGGGCAGACATCGTCGGTGCGGTTTGGGTTGGCAACAGTTTTCCCCGTGCCAACAGCAGAATGGTCCCGACTGCGACAAGGATCACGACGATATTTGCCAGAATGAAAAGAAGCGGGGCGAAGACATGCATCGGTCCGGTATCGCCACGCGCAACCATTCTCGATACGGCTGTCGACAGTGCTGTGATCCCGAAGGTGAACGCCCAGTAGGATGCTGCAAACCGCTGCCGGGCGATCCAGGGCAACATCCTCAGGAGCAGGAGCATCTGCAAGATGGCGTACCCGATCATCGCATGCGCCATCATGTCAGGCGTACCCGTTGTGACGCTGAGATAAGCGAGGCTGCCGACCGCCGGTGGCGCCAACTGAATGCCGAGCGTCGGACGAAACGGTTCAGCCAGGACAGGCGCCGTCAGCAACCGATTGAGGAGGACAGATTCGATTGCGAGCCACGAGAAAAAGCCCGCACCAAAGGCAAGCTGGCCCCAATCGCCATAGCCCATCGCCCCCGCGACCGTCGCCGTGACAAACGCTCCTGCGACGGTCGGCAGATAGAGAACCGGCGTCGTCGCTACCGGATCACGCCCGCCGCGCCACAGAATTCCGGTCCGCCATAATGCAAACACGACCGTGAACGTACCTCCTAGTCCGAAGATCAGTTCGGCGGCGGGACGAGAATAGGGAAGCAGGGCCAACGCAACCAGCATTGTCGCAACTCCAGCCAGGCCGATGAAGCAACATTGAACCGCATTCTCCGCCTCATCCCGTGCCGCCTGCGGATCCACGATCCACTTGGCGGTGTAGAGGACTACCAGCACCAGCCAGATTGCGACGGCGACAAGGTTCAGTGCGGCAGCGATTTCGGGGGGGAGCGGCCAAATCGCCGCCGCTGCCCGCCAGCTGTTGGCAAGACCCGCGACACCGAGAACGATGCCAAAGAATGCCGCAGGAACGCGCGGAAGGCGAAACCGCGTCGGGAGCGAGACCCTATCACCTGCCTGCGAGAGTTTGGAATTCACAGTCATGGAAAGCTCCATTCGCGTCGATCGACCTCGCACCGTCACTCTGTGACAGCGTGAGTAGCATCCACGACACGTGCAGAATAGACAAGCGCTGCGCCGGTATTTACAGAGATCGCAACACCGAGCGCCTCGGCAATTTCGGCTTCCGTTGCACCGAACTTCTTTGCCTCTGTCGTGTGAACCACGATACAACCGTCGCACCTCAGGGTGACTGCAACGACCAAGGCGATCAATTCTCGCTGTTTGGCATCGAGATGGTTGGTCTTCCGACCCGCCCCCGGCCAGCGTCTGATAGCCGTTTTTATCGTATCCGGTGCGAGCTTGGGGAGCTCCCCGATCCGGCCGAGAAGCTGGGTTCGATATTCCTTCCATTTCATCATTTGTCTCTCCATGATCATTGTTGCGCCGATGCTCCGGGGGGACCATGAACGCTTTTCATGCGCGTTTGCATGCCCAGCAAGCTCATGTTTACAACCGATCGTCTCAATGGACACTCTTAGCCGCCAGCTTGATCTGGCCGATCTGCAACTGCTGCTCGATTTGCGGTGCAGGCTCGAGGGGCGCATTCGTCATCGATCATGACCATGCCACGCCTGGCGTCGTACACTTTCATCTCGTGCTCGGCCGCCAGTGTTCCATCCGCACGGCCGCAGGACGACTGGTGACGATGCGTTCCGGGGATTTTCGGATGCTTCCCCGTGGGGATGCGCACAGCATTGTCAGCGTGCAATCGGAACGATCCGATCAGCCGCCCCGAGTATTTCAGATTGCTGCCGATGGAATGTTGCCAATGCGGACAAACCGCGGCGGCCCGTGGGACGTCGACCTCCTTTGCGGCCATTTCACCTATACGCCGGACTCGCCGAGCCTTCTCCTCGCCAAGGCTTTCAAGGCAAGCAGACAGGCAACACCGGCACAATTCCGGCGCTCGCTTTCCGTTTGGAAAGCCCGGACATCGTCAGCCAATCCCGCGTCCGTCGAACCATAGGAGGAGCGCCAGGCCGGTCATGCCGGCAACGGCACCGATGATGGCCGTCCCTGAATAGCCCCCGATACCGGTTCCGACTGCGAAGAGAAGCGCGCTCAGACCAGCGCTTACAAAAATATTGACCGATATCAACGCACTGCCGAGGCCCGGTCGATCTGCGATAAGATCCTGCAAATAGGTGATCGGAATGCTGATCAGGGCCGCTGCGCCGATGCCGCTGACGATGGTCAGCGCATAGACATGCCAAGGCGCCGAGGCAAAACCAAGCAAGAGCAGATAGACCACATAGATGACAGTGCCGAGCGCGAGCGCCGTGATGCTGCTCAAAATGCGTTGGGCACGGCCCCACACGACGATAAAGACGACTTCAAGGAACGCGACGATGCCAACGAGAATACCGACGTCGCCAACGGTCGCATGGGCAGGTCCCGTGACGATCAGGGGCAGGATGGCGGCATTGACGTGCAGGGTGCTGCTGATGAGTGAGACGGCCAGCACCCGCACGAGGACACGTGGCGATATGACCGCTGCGAGCGCTGCAATGTATGACAGGTGGTGCGTGGCCGCGTTGTCCGTTCCGCTCTGGCGGGGCAGGAAGGCGGCAATCAGGCAGAGGCAGACCATGCAGGCGAGGCTCGCAAACAGATAGGCCGGCAGCATGCTTGCCGATCGTGACAGGACGATCCCGACGAGGCCTGGCACAAGCACCCAGGAGAGCGAGATCATCGCCCTAACACCTGAATTCACCGATGCAATTTCATTGCGGGGCATTCCCCTGGTGCTGGCACGCACGTTGGCAAAGAGGAGTGAGTTAAGCGCGTTGTAGACCGGCAGCAAAAGAAGCGCGCAGATGATGAAGGTGCCCTGCGCTGGAAAGAGGTATATCGCCCCGTAGCCGAAGATCCCGAACACTGCGACAGTCACCATCAGCGACCGGTACTCGCCCAATTTGTCCGCCAGGTTGCCAAGCAGGATGCTGACAGTGACGTTGACCGCTGCGGCCGAAAAAATCAGCACCGAGTAGAGAGCATTGCTCATGCCCAATTCACGAATACCGATAACCGATTGATAGGGCGAGGTCGATGCACCGGCAAATCCAAATGCAAAGATCGCAAGCATGCTGACCCGGATCGTCGGGTCGCGAAAAACATCGGGAAGGAAACGGTTCATGACATATATCGTGCGGCAGTAACGCCGAGCATGCAGTGTGGATGGACGCGTCTAACAGGTTCGGCACGGGACCGGAACCTGCCAGACCGAAAAGATCATGCTCTCCAGCGCGCCGACAAGCGCGCCTGCGGTGCGTAATCAAAGTCTCGATCGAACGGGAAGGTCGGTCTGATGCGTCGCCTGCTGTCTAGCCCTTCGATGTCCTGGTTTACAACGCCTTGCGTCAGCGCCATCAGGTTCGGATTGGCAATCGGCGCCAGCTCAGGTGACAGATAGCCTGATTTGACGACAAGCAAACGCAGGGATTGGGGATCGAGATCCAGTCGGGTAAAATCGGCTATGTTGTGATACGGACGACGGCGGGCAGATAGCACGACGGTAATGCCGCCTGTTCGCACCACCGCCTGGCGTTCGCCGACCGGGCCGGGGTCATCGAGGAAGACCACCTCTGCTTCGACATGAGCCGGCAGGCTGGAAGGATCAAGCGTGCCGCCAATGGCGAGTTCGATTTTCGAGCCTTTCCCGGCTCCGAAGCAGGCCTCGACTGCGGGTCGGTCGGTTATGCCCGCAAGCAGGGCTCCGTCGAACCCCCTGGCAATGAGCGCATTGAGAACATCGGCCCGATCGCCGACGCCGCCGCCCGTTGGATTGTCGGCGGAATCGGCAAGGATCACCGGCACCGTCGCAGCAGTTTCCGCGATATCGATCATGGCGTCGAGCGGACCGGTCACCGGCCCGAAGACGAAGTGTTCGCGTGCATTCCAGTAGGACAGCGCAATCTCTTCCGCGGCGCGTTCGGCGGCCGCACGATCCGTGGCAGTGACCACCGCGCAGGCGGTCGCGCGTGGTTCGTCTGCCCAAACGTAACCGATCATCAGGTTGGCATCGAGGATGCCGGCGCGCTTATTAATGTCAGGCAGGGATTTGTAAAGGCTTCTTGCAGGCTCGTCCTCGGTCGATGTTCGCTCGCCTGGCCAGAGGACGGGTACCGGTGCCCAGGCCACGCCGGGCCGTCGGCCAGACCTCAGGGCGTCTACGAGGAGGGACCATGCGCGTATCATCGTTTCACGCACGTCGATATGCGGGGCCGTGCGATAAGCCGCAAAGATATCGAGCTGGTCGATGATCCGTTGACTGACATTGCCGTGCAAGTCGTAGCTCGCTGCGACGACGCACTCCTCGCCGACCACCGAGCGGGCGGCGGCAATCCAGTCGCCCTCCGCGTCATCCATTCCCTCGACGTTCATGGCGCCATGCATGGCAAGGTAGAGGCCGTCAACCGGCAAGGCAGTTTTTAGCCGATCTAGAAATTCCGCCTTGAACAACTCATATGCCGCCCTCGATACCGGGCCGCCAGGCACTGCGCGTGCATGCAGGAGCGGCAGGTGTTCAATGCCATCCGCGTCGAGGAAGGCGAAGTAGTCGGAGACCATAAGTTCCCCGCCGCGCAGCACGCGGAAATCTTGAGCCGTCATCATGACCGGCGAATAGGTACTGCATTCCGTATGGATTCCGCCCACAGCTAACCGCATCACTTGCCTCATAATTCCGGGCTGAGCCGCACGATCGCAGCGAAGCGTTCCCAGTCCTTCATGGCCCTCGGTGTCCACGCGGCTTCGGCAATCGCCGGCAACCTCGGAAAGACGAGCCGGTTGAAGTAGCCGCGGGACAGGAAGTGTTCCGACCAGATGCACGCCTGTACACCCTTCATTCGGTCCTTCAGCGCTTCGGGGAAGTCACCCTCCGCCTCATAGGCATAGGTATGGGACGGTGGCACGGTTCCGGCCCAGCTTGCGCCCGGCTCCTGAAATGCCTCCGCCTGTACCATGTCGAGGTAATAGGCCTGCCCCGGCGTCATGACGACCTCATAGCCCTCGGTCGCAAGATCGATGCCGACCTGCGGATTTTCCCAGGCCATCAGCAATGTGTCCTCTGGGGCGACACCACCCCCATGTGCAACTTCATTCCAGCCCGCGAGCTTGCGACCGCGAGCCGTCAACATCTCTTTTACGCGGTTGAGAAAATAGGACTGCAATGCGAAAGTGCCCGAAATCCCTTCCTGCTTCATCAGCTTCCTGGCAAGCGGAGAGGCCAGCCAGGACCCGTTCGCCACCTCGTCACCGCCAATGTGGAGGTACAGTGACGGAAAAAGGTCCACCATCTCGTCGAGCACAGTTTCGAGGAATTCATAGGTCAGAGGCACCGCGGGATTGAGAGCATTGTTTGGGTAGCCCTGCACCGAATGGTAGCTCTCGGGCGCCTCCTGGCCGTCAGTCAGATCGGGTATCGCGGTCAGTGTCGCCGTGCTGTGGCCGGGAATATCGATCTCCGGGATGATCTCGACGCTCAATCTCGCCGCATGGGCGACGATATCGCGGACATCGTCCTGGGAATAGAAGCCACCGACAGGCTCTGCGCTGTTGCCGAGTTGAGGCAGGAGAGGTTCATCCGGGCCACGAAGGGCGCCGGTCGTCGTGAGTTGGGGATAGGCCTTGATTTCAAGGCGCCATGCCTCATCGTCCGTCAGATGCCAGTGGAAGATGTTGAGCTTCAACCAGGCAAGGATGTCGATCAACCGCTTGACGTCGGCGGTCGGGTAGAATTGGCGCGACACGTCGAGATGGCAGCCCCGCCAACCGTATCGCGGCCTGTCTGAAATCGTACCGGAGACAGGAAAGCGGAAGTTTCTCCGGTCGGTGCGGGCGCCATGGAGGAGTTGCGCAAGCGAAGTCAACCCATATTGGCGTCCTGCCTTCGCGGAAAAGGACAACGCAATCTGTGTCGCGGAGAATTCGAGCTTGTAGCCTTCCGGAGCAATGGTTGCATCGACCAGGAACTGCACAGAACGCCCCTGCGGCGAGGCAGCAAGACTGAATGGCGCGTGACTACTCTCGAACAATCGGCGGTGAAGCGACAGAACTGTCGAGATAGCCAGCACATCATCGCGCGTCGATCCTTCGCCCGGATAGAGAACAACGGGGAAATCTTCTCCCGGCTTCGCGTCTATGTCCGCCGGCCAGGGTTGCAATGCAAATGGCAGCGCGACCTTGCCCTCCGGCAGAAGGATTGGCGGAGGCTCATTGACGCAGCCCTCCAGAAGTAGGTCGGATACGGCGACTGTGATATGTTTCCCGTCCTGGAGCGTGACATAAGCCGACTTGGCACCATCGGTGCAATGACGCGCCGGCCGGTGAAGACCGCTGACTGTGAAATTCCAGCTCTTACCCGGATCGACCCGAAGGCCCTCCGGTGGGGCGAATTCATGGAAATTCGCGTTACGACGTAAAAAGGTTGCATTCTCACAGGCCTTAGGATCGATGACGCGCGTCAGCGACGTATAGGCCAGCGTGAAGCCAAAGAGCGTTTCCTCGGAGAGATTGAAGAGCGAAAACGTAAAGCGACCGTTCGGACCGCCGTCAGGCTGCCACGAACTCTCCAGGCGATAGGGCGCCAACGACATCAAGGTTCCTCTCATGACGTGTATCGGGATCAATAGTGTTCGGACTGCGAGAACGTCCGCGCCAGCTCCGCCTGACCGGCAGTCAGCCCGCAGTCGACGGGCAGGCAGACGCCCGTGATTGCACCAGCCTGTGGTCCCGCAAGAAACGCCACGGCATTGGCCACGTCACCTGGATCGACAACCCGCTGGAGCGGATACCAGCGTCGCGCCTCTTCGAAGACATTGGGGTTGGCCGCAGCACGCGCTTCCCAGGCCTTCGTGCGGACAGTGCCAGGTGCAACCGCGTTTGAACGAATGCCGAGCTTTCCGTATTCGACGGCAACCAACTTGGTGAAATGCAGCAGGCCGGCTTTCGCGGCACTATAAGCGGGGTGGCCAAACACGTTCATGCCATTTACGGAAGCAATGTTGATAACGGATCCCTTCGAGGCCTCCAGCTGGCGTTCGACAGCCCGGAAACACAAGAACGCAGCCTCGAGATTGAGGGCATTGTCCATCCGCCAGATCTCGGGTGTGGTGTCATGCAGGCTGACGGCACGCGCCGCGCCGGCATTGTTGACGAGTGTCCGCACCGAACCCAGCAAGGCTGCCTGGCTTGCCATTTCGGCGACGCTTGTTTCGCTGGTTACATCGCAGGCGTGCGCGACAAAGCGTTCGACAGGACCGAGATCGAGCGCGGCCTTGGCGGCGGCTGCGGGATCTATATCGACGATCACAATGACATCGTGATCGTCTGCAAGGCGCTCGGCGATGGCTCGTCCAATATCACCTGCAGCACCCGTTACGATCGCTACCGTCCTTGTCATTCTGCATCCCTTTTTGGCATGTTAATCCCCGAGGAGTTGCCGGTCGTCACCATCGCGATGGGCAACGAGTTGTTGCTTTATGCGGCGTAGCGCAACGGCAGCCTTCGGCTGAATTGCATAGGCGACCAGGCTGGCAAGAATGTCGACGATCGCCAGATAGGCAATGCGCGTCGACGTCGGCCGGAAGATGTTGCTACCTTCCTGCAGGTCGACAGGCACAACAATTTCCGCCACCTTTGCCACCGGGCTGTCGCTTTGGGTGAGCGCTATAGTGGTTACTCTTGACTCGCGGGCAAGCGCGAAAGCGCGCACGAGCTCGGCATTGCGTCCCGTAAAGGAAGAACCTATCAACACGTCTGTCGACTTCGCGGCGGCTGCCATCATCAACTGCATGCCATGATCCGAGCTCGCCGTGACATGCAGGCCGAAGCGAAAAAGCCGGTTCTGAAGTTCGCTTGCAATCATCGACGAGTTGCCGCCGGAGCCAAAGGCATAGATCATGTCGGCGCGTGAGAGCCGCTCGGCGGCAAGCTCGATCGCAGCCAGGTCGAGCGAACGATGAAGCAGGAACAGTGCGTTCTGTGCCTTCGTGATGATGTCCTGCGCGACATCACCCGGGTTGGTGCTCTTGGGTTCCGGCTTCAAGTAGCGCATGCCAACATAAGCTGTCCTGGCAAGCTGAACCTTGAAATCGGAAAAGCTCTCGCAGCCCAATCGGCGGCAGAAACGCGTGACGGTGGGCGGAGAAACGTCCGCCCTTTCGGCGAGCTCGATGATCGAGGCATTTACCGCAAACTCAAAGTCCTTGAGAAGGATATCGGCGATACGGCTTTCGGAGGGTGAAAGCCGGGGCTTCTCTTCCTGCAGTGTTGAGAAAATATCCATCCCGTCCCCCGCTAGTGTGCAGTTTACAGATCCTTCGACCTATACGCCACGCAATCGATTTCGACCTTGCAGTCAACCATCATCGACGATTGAACGCAGGCTCTAGCAGGGGGATGGTCACCGAAGTACTGCTGGTAGATTGCATTGAAGGTCCAGAAGTCGCGGGGATCGTCGAGCCACACGCCACAACGCACGACATGCTCCAGGCCGTATCCCGCCTCCTTGAGGATCGCCAGGACGTTCTCGATCGTCTTGTGGGTTTGCGCTACGATATTGCCATCGATGATCTCGCCATTTTCCATGGCGACCTGGCCAGATACATAGAGCCAGCCATCGGCTTCAACGGCCCGCGCGAAGGGCAGGGGCTTGCCACCGGCACCCTTTTGAACCGCGCCATAGCGCTTAATGGACATCGATCGATCCTTGCAAATTATTTTCGTATTAAGTTGACAAGTGACCATAGAAAGCCGAATTTGACCAGCGAAAAACGCCATTGATGAAAAGAATTTCAATCCGGGGGAGATAATGCGCGATCCTTTCAAAAACCCGTTTCCCGTTTCAGACGTCGCGCGGCATTCGATCTGGGAGATGCTGGTCCCTCGCGACATCGATGCATTCCTTGCTGGCGACTGGTCGATGGTCGAGCACGATTTTGTCGAGGAAGGCTTCATCGGCATCGATGGACGGAAAGAAGTCAGCCCCGATAAATGGCGGCTTGCGTTTCCGACGCTGTCTACCTACCGCGACGAGTGGGTGCGTCAGGCAGAGGAATTTGCCACGCAAGCGTTTGCCGAAGACACCCGCACGGCCATCTTCACGACCACCACGCTCGAAGACATAGAGATCGAGGGTGACATGGCGCTGGTGCGCAAGAAGTTCGATGGCGGCCTCAGCAAGGCTGATGGCACGCGTGATATCATGCAGTGGCAGACACTTTATTACTGCCGCCTGCATGAAGGCCGCTGGAAGATCTGCGGCTTTACCGGCTACCTGCCGAACCCGATGGGCTGATCAACACAAAGGCCGAACCCTTGCGCATTTTCACGGCGGCGCTCGCAACCGAGACCAACACGTTTTCACCGATCTGCGTCGATCGACGCGCCTTCGAAGCGTCGCTTTATGCGCCTCCCGGCCAACATCCGGAAACGCCAACGCTCTGCTCGGCACCGATCACGGTGGGGCGTCGTGTTTGCGCGGAGAAGGGATGGGAACTGATCGAGGGCACCGCCGCCTGGGCGGACCCGGCCGGGCTGGTGAACCGCTCCGCCTATGAGGGATTACGCGACGAGGTGCTCGCGCAGCTAGAAGCCGCCATGCCTGTCGACGCCGTTATCCTTGGCCTGCACGGCGCCATGGTCGCCGCCGGTTACGAGGACACCGAGGGCGATATTTTGGCGCGTGTCCGCGAGATCGTCGGGCCAGAGCTCCTCGTCTGCGCCGAGCTCGATCCGCACAGCCACCTCACCGCCAAGCGCCTAAAGGCGGCAGACTTCTTGGTCTACTTCAAAGAGTTCCCGCACATTGATTTCGTCGACCGCGCCGAGGATCTCTGGCGGATTGCCGTGGAGACGTTGGAAGGGCGCCTGAACCCCGTCATGTCCGCGTTCGATTGCCGGATGATCGACGTCTATCCCACCTCGCGCGACCCGATGCGTTCCTTCGTCGACAAGATCATGCACATCGAGCAGGACCACGCTGATATCCTGTCGATCTCCGTGGTTCACGGCTTCATGGCCGGAGATGTGCCCGAGATGGGTACGAAGATACTTGTCGTCACCAACAACAAGCCGGAGGAAGGTGCGGCCCTTGCACGTGAGCTTGGCCTAGAGCTGTTTTCCAAACGTGGCACTTTCATGATGCCGCAGATCGACGAGGTCGAGGCTGTCACGCAGGCTATGGCAGCAACCTCGTGGCCTGTCGTCGTCGCTGACGTATGGGACAACCCCGGCGGCGGCACTGCAGGCGATGCCACCGTCCTCCTCCAGGAGCTCATCGAAAGAGGCGCCAAGGGTGTCGCGATAGGCACGATCTGGGACCCGAT
This sequence comes from Rhizobium sp. BK176, assembly GCF_024808055.1. Taxonomy (NCBI): domain Bacteria; kingdom Pseudomonadati; phylum Pseudomonadota; class Alphaproteobacteria; order Hyphomicrobiales; family Rhizobiaceae; genus Rhizobium; species Rhizobium sp. BK176. Next base: position 68,840 of record NZ_JANUBV010000017.1, read on the forward strand.
GGCAGTGCAGATTTGTATGGCAGCAGGCGAGGGCGCCGAAATTCCGCTCCGGTTCGGCGCCAAGTCTGGCCCCGGCACCGGCAATCCTGTGGACGGGATCGTCAAGGTCGTAAAGCTCGTTGCGAATGCCGAGATGCGTTTTGGCGAGAGCTTTGCGCCGTTCGGCGATGCGGCGCATATCGTACTCGACGGCATCGATATCATCCTGAACTCGACGCGCGCCCAGAGCTTCGATCCGAGCCTCTTTTCGGTTATGGGTATCGATCCGACATCCAAGAAAATCCTGGTGATCAAATCGACCAATCATTTCTACGCGTCCTTCTCCAAGATCGCAGCGGAAATCATTTACTGTTCGGCCGGAACGCCTTATCCCAACAATCCGGCCAAGACGCCCTATCGTCGCGCGCCGAAGAACATCTGGCCGATGGTCGCCGATCCCCACGGCCGCTAACACGGAGCGCGTCATATGCAGGAAAATCCGTTCGCCATCATCGCCAGGCCAGGCGACAGGGTCGCCGATCTCTCGACGCCACGGCCAATCATCGACGAGGATCGCCTGGCGGCGAACATCGCCCGTACGCAGGCCTACATGGACGAGCACGGGCTGAACTTCCGGCCGCATATCAAGACCCACAAGATCCCGGCGCTCGCAGCCGAGCAGATCGCAGCAGGCGCAAAGGGCATCAACTGTCAAAAGATCAGTGAAGCTGAAGTCTTCGCAGCGGCTGGTTTCCAGGATATCCTGATCACCTTCAACATCCTCGGCCCGCAAAAGCTTAAGCAGCTGGCAGCCCTCAACGACCGCATCTCCGACCTGAAGGTAGTCGCCGACAGCACGGCCACGGTCGATGGCCTGTCTGCCTATTTCGCATCCCGTAAACCGCTGACTGTGCTGGTCGAATGCGATACCGGTGGTGGCCGCTGCGGCGTCCAGACGCCCGATGAAGCAAGAGACTTGGCGAAGCGCATTCACAGCATCCCCGGCCTCTCTTTCGGTGGGCTTCTCAACTATCCGAAGCCCGGGGCTGCCGAGGCGGTACAGGCATTTCTCGGCGAAGCACTATCGCTTCTCGAGGAGCAGGGAATTGATTGCCCGATCGTCAGCAATGGCGGCACGCCGAGTCTGTTTGAGGCACATCTCGTCAGCGCCGCGACCGAGCATCGTGCCGGAACCTATATCTACAACGATCGGGCCATGGTTCGCGCCGGTCACTGCAGCTGGGATGACTGCGCCATGCACGTGCTCGCGACGGTCGTGTCTCGCCCGACCGGGGATCGTGCCGTCATCGACGCCGGTTCAAAGGCACTAACCTCCGACCTGCTTGGCTTCTCCGACTTCGGAACTGTGGTCGGTTACCCCGAGGCGGTGATCACTGGATTGTCTGAGGAACACGGCGTTATCGACTTATCGAAATGCGGCGACAGGCGTCCGGAGATCGGCGACAAGATCCGCATCATCCCCAACCACACATGCGTTGTATCCAATCTTTTCGACACGATGGTCTTTCACCGCGACGGCGTCGTCACCCGTGTCGAGGACGTGGCTGCGCGCGGACTCGTCTGGTAACGAATCTCGCCTTCCTTTGACATATGCCTCTTGACGTTACGCGATTGAAAAGCATCTTCTTTTCAGCGGCGTTAGGCGCGCGGGAGGTCAGGTCGATGAGAGTCTCCGTTGCATTGGGCATAGTGGCTAGTCTGTTGGCGATTTCGGCGGCGGAAGCACCGGCGGAATGGCAAAGCTTTCATGGCGTTCGGATGGATTCGGATCCCGTGCTTCTGGCGCGGTTTGAGCGGGCTTATCGCTATTGCGAGCCAGAGGCCAACTACCGGGGCTCTCCCTATCCAGCCAATCCCTGGCACGTCACGGCGCTCAGAAACTGCATGTCTAGATTGGGAATCCTCGACCGTGGCGCCTATTCCTACCCAGCTAACAGGCTCTTCTATCCCCTGTACTGAGGGCGGCGCTCCCCGGGTCGGCTGATCAGGCAGCCGCGGTGGGGTTGAGCAAATTCACGTCGATATCTGTCAGTTCGACATGGCGCTCGAATGATATCCCCTTGTCGTCGAACAGATGGCAGTCGACAACGTTAATCCCGGCCAACAGAGGCTGATCCGGCCGAACGGCAGCACCGCCCGGCAGCGTCGCGCAGAAATTCTCGCCTTCACCGTCAAGCGATGCATAGGCAACTGTCTGTGCGCCAAGTCGTTCGATGACCGTAGGTGCAACTCTGATCTGGATGTCACCTGATCCAATCTGGATGTGCTCGGGGCGCACGCCCAGCGTCAGCGTCTTGCCAACAGCGCCCTGCCGCGGCGTCACTGGGATGGTAGCTTTCTGCCCCTGATAATCGATCTCCACGCCGGCTTCACTGACTGCGCTACAGGTAACCGGCAGGAAGTTCATCTTTGGATTGCCGATGAAGCTCGCGACGAAGATATTCGCCGGTTTGTGGTAGAGTTCCAGCGGCGCGCCGGTCTGGGCAATCTCCCCGGCGTTGAGCACTACGATCCGGTCTGCCATGGTCATCGCCTCGATCTGGTCATGGGTGACGTAGATCATCGTCGCCTTCAGCTGGCGATGCAGCTTGGCAAGCTCGATGCGCATGTCGGCGCGTAGCGCCGCGTCGAGGTTAGAAAGCGGCTCGTCGAACAGGAAGATCTTCGGTTCGCGCACGATCGCTCGGCCGATCGCCACGCGCTGGCGCTGGCCGCCGGAAAGCATCCCCGGCTTCTGCTGCAGCCTCTGGTCAAGATGGAGAATGCGTGCGGCGTGCTCGACTTTGGCCTTGAGCTTTTCCTCTTCCATCTTTTCCACGCGCAGTGGGAATGCGATGTTCTCGAAAACCGACATGTGCGGATAAAGGGCGTAGGACTGGAACACCATTGCAATGCCGCGCTTGACCGGCGGCAGGTCGTTCACTCGGAGCCCGCCGATGACGATGTCGCCGCCGGAGGTCGCGTCCAGACCGGCGATCATGCGCAGCAACGTCGACTTGCCGCAGCCAGACGGCCCGACGAAGACCACGAACTCGCCGTTCTTCACCTCGAGCTGAATGCCCTTGAGAACCTCGAAGTCGCCATAGAACTTCTGAACATTGTTGAGAAGAAGCTGTCCCAAAACCTGTCTCCGGTTGCCGCGCCTGCAGCATGCATACTGTAAGGGGGATCGCGGTTGTTGCGCCCGCGATCCCGACAAAGGCTTACTTGAACGCTTCGATCTCGCCAGCAGCCTTCTTGAGGGCATCGGCCGGCTGGGCCTTGCCCGTCACGACGGACTGGACCATTTCGATCATCGAGTTCTGGAAGCCCTTGTAATCCGTAAAGAGCGGCTCGGGACCACCGAAGGCGATGCCGTCGATAAACGGCTTCCAGGACGGATCTGCCTTGACGAATTCATCGACCTTCGGCGACGGACGCAAAGGCGTGAGGCCGGCGCCGCCCTGAAGCTCATATTCTCCCTGGGGGCCCGGCGAGGTAATGAACTTGGCGAATTCGATCGCCTTGTCTTCCACGCCCGTCCCCTTGAAGACGGCCAAGCTGTCGGTGATGAGCAGTGTACCTTCGCCCTTGGCGGAAGGGCCAAGCGGCAGCGGTGCCACGCCCCAGTTGATCTTGGTGTCCTTCAGGCGGGCAGCAGCACCCGAGCCTGCCTGGATCATGCCGACCTTGCCGTCGAGGAAGATGGCACGGATCTCGTTCTGCTCGTAGGCGGTCGCGCCTTCGACGGAGTAGGGCGTGATGTCCTTGTAGGCCTGGAGCGCTGCCAGCACTTCCGGGCTGTCGATGACGATCTTGTCGCCGTCGATTACCTTGCCGTTGTTGGTGTAAACCCAATGCATGAACTGATGCATCGTGTTGTCGAAGGTCTTAGCCGGAAGGCCGTAGCCTGCGATGCCGGTCTTTTCCTTGATCTGCTTGGCGTCGGCGATTTCTTCAGCCCAGGTCTTCGGCGGGGTTTCAGGGTCGAGACCAGCCTGCTTGAAAATGTCCTTGTTCCAGTAGAGTGCCTTGGTCGAGAAGGCGACCGGCACGCCCCACTGATTGTTGTCGAAGGTGACCGTGTCGACGATATTCGGGTAGTAGCTCTTCTTTTCCTCGTCGGTCATCGGGACCGGAACGATCAGGTCGTTCTGTGCGAATTCCTTGAGTGTGCGCGAGCCGACATAGGCCATTCCGACCGGCGTGCCTGCAGCGGCAAGCGTCGTGGCCTTGTCCTGGCACTGTTCCCATCCGACGACCTCGGGCGTGACCTTCCAACCCGGGTTCTTGCCTTCCCATTCCTTGATGTATTTTTCGTGGATCGGATCGATCTTGTCGCCGCAGTAGATCCAGCTGATCTCCTTGTCAGCGGCCTGCGCGGTCATGGCGCCGAGCGCGGTAGAACCGAGCAGGGCAAGGGCCATCAGCCCGGTCTTGAAATGAATTGTCACTTTGTTAGCTCCCGTTTTTTCTCTGGTGGTTGACTTACTGTTTCACCGCGCCCGCGGTCAGCCCGCTGACGAGATACCGTTGAAGAAAGAAAATCACGATCATGGCCGGCGCGATGCCGACGAAACTTGCAGCCATCAGTTCATTCCAGACCACTTCCTGGCGACCGAAATAGGCGAAGAGGCCGACCGGTAACGGCGCAAATTCGGTCTTGGAATTGAAGGTGAGCGCGAAGATGAACTGCTGGGCATAAGAGCCGATGAAGGTGGTGATTGCAACCACCATGATGCCGGGCATGGCGATCGGCAGGATGACGCGGCGGAGCGTATAGAAGTGGCTGGCACCGTCAACGAAGGCGGCTTCGTCCAACTCCCGCGGGATGCGCATCATGTAGGTTCTCAACAGCCAGATCGCCGACGGGATCAGGAAGGCAACACCCGGAACCATGATTGCGAAATAGGTGTTGAGCAGGCCGAGCGTGCGCATCAGCCGGAACAGCGGGATGAGCAGTACTGCGCCCGAAAACATGTTGACGGCCAGAAACGCACCGAGCAGCAGCCCGGCGCCCTTGAATTCAAACCGCGCGAACGCGTAGGAGGCAGGGATCACCAGCACTAGGACGACAGCGGTGACGATGGTCGAGATGAAGAAGGAATTGAAGATGTAGCGCGCAAAGCCCGGCACGCTAATCCACATAGTCCGATAGGCCTCGAAGGAACCGTTTTCCGGGATGAAGCGATAGGGTGATGAAAAGAGCTGACTGAGCGGCTTAAGCGATACCAGGAAGCCCTCGACAAAGGGCGCGAGCACGAAGGTAAGGAAAATGAGGATGCCGGCATAGATGCCGATGATTTCATACCATTTGTACCGATGGATCAGCAGATGTGGCTGTTTCATCGCTTGTCTCCGGACGTAAGGCGACTGGTCACGCGGAAATAGCAGACGCAGAAGATCGACAGGAAGATGCAGATCAGCACGGCGCGCGCGGCGCCTTCGCCGTATTTGTTCGAGCCGATTGCGGTTTTATAAGTGTCGATGATCATCGTCGTCGTTTCGCCGCTCGGTCCGCCACGCGTCAGGATCCAGATGATGTCGAAGGAATTGAAGGTCGCGATCAGTGACAGCATCGACATGGTGATCATCGAAGGGACGATCAGCGGGAGGGTAATGCGCCGAAAGCGATAGAAGCGGCCGGCCCCGTCGGTCCAGGCAGCCTCGTAGAGGTCCTGCGGAATCGCCTGCATGGCCGCGAGCATATAAAGCGTGACCAGCGGAACGCCGATCCAGACGTCGGTGATGATCGTCGCCCAGAACGCCGTGGACCCCTGTGCGAGAAACGCGACCGGCGCGTCCACAAGGCCAAAACGCTGCAGCATGCCGGAAATCATTCCGAACTGGCCGTTGTACATCCAGCCCCACATGAAGATGCCGATCGCCATTGGGACAATCCATGGCGGCATCGTCAGCACGCGGAAGAGCGCCCTGCCGGGGACCGCGGAATTCAGCATCGTCGCCCCGAAGACACCGATAATCATCTTGATGGAGACAGAAAAGAACGTCCAGATGAAGGTGCGAACGATGACTTCGGCGAAGGTAGCGTTGAAGATCTTACTGTAGTTCACCCAGCCGACCCAATTCGTCGTCTTCTTCAGCGACGCATCGGTGAAGGAGAGGATGAACGTGTCGACCAGGGGATACGCGACGATCACAGCGACATAGAGGACTGCCGGAAGGAGAAGGATCCAGGCAAAGATGACTGCGTTGCGTTGGACGCTCATCTTGCCGCCCTCTCAAGCCGCTCTTGCGTGCAGGGCTTCGTCGAACCTGTCCCAAATCGGGCGCAGATCGATAACCGCCTTCTTCATCCTTGCCTCGTCCATCGATAGGGCCAGGATGCCGGCCTCGAGGGCATTGAGCGTCGAAACTGGAAGTTCGGTACCGGTACGCACGCTGTCGAGCAAATCTGCCGCCATCTGCTCGTCGGCACCGTAGTGCTGCGAAAGCTCTGTCGCGACGTATTTGTTCTCGACAACCTTCTTGCCTGTCAGCTGCTCATGAACATCGAGATAGCCTCGGACGAAATCGCCCTCGGCCATGCCGCGTGATCCCATAATGGCAAAGCGACGGAACTGGTCTGGAACGTTGAGATTGGTGTGGAAGTTCATTCCAACGCCGTTGGCGTATTCGACGATTGCCACCTGATAGTCGATGATGTCGGCGTCACTGTCGAACACCTTGTCGGACCCCATCCAGCCACTCGGCTTGCGATGAAACAGTTCGACGTCGTTGATACCTTCGCGCACGGGGTCATTTGCGGGGATGAAGCTCTTACGACCGCCAAAGCTTGCAACACGCTCGGGACGCGCGCCGACGACACCGTTATAAAGATCGAGGTCGTGGCAGCATTTCTCCAGCATGAAACTACCCGAATAGCGCTCATAGCGGCGCCAGTCGCGCATGAAAAACGCACCGTGGTAAGGCTCGATATGTTCCGCAGCCTCGATCGAGACAATTTGCCCAAGCTTGCCTGACGCCTGGATCGCGCGGAGATCCTTGTACAGCGGAGAGTAACGCAGAACGAGACCGACCATCAGCCGCTCATGACCAAACTTCGCCATCAGTCGTGCCAGTTCAATGCTTTCGGCAATCGTCGTTACGATTGGCTTTTCGCAGAAAACCTTCAGACCTTTCTCCAGGCCCAGCCTGATGTGGTCGAGATGCATGTGATTGGGCGAGCCAATCATCAGAAGGTCAAGCGTCTCGTTGGCGATGAGCTCTTCCGCAGACGCGTAGGCCGTTCCTGCGGAAATGCCCTGTTCGGCGAGACCAGGCAGGCCTGCTGGATCGGGGTCGACGTAACCGACGATCTCGAAGCTTTCATCCACTGCGGTGAAGACATGGCCAAGGTAGCCGAGCCGGAATCCTAGCCCGATAATTCCAACTTTCATGCTGTTATCTCGTTCCCAACGCGTAATTTATTTTCGTCAGGTTGGGACAAAAATTCGAACCCGTCAACTCGAATCCCATAAAAAGTTGGCTATATGAAATTAATTTTCATGAGCGCTCATTTTCCCAGTCCGATTTTCGTGTCTCCGCGAATAGGGGGCGCCGATGACGATCGAATGATCGTATGAACGGCCACGGTGTCGAACCCGGCAGGCAGGGACGGTCGACTAGCGGTTGCGCCGCTTGCCCTCCAGAAGATCCAGAACCTCATTTGCAGCATCGAGGACATTGGTCCCCGGTCCAAAGACAGCGGCAACACCGTTCTCCATTAGATATGCGTAGTCCTGCCGCGGGATGACGCCCCCGACGACGACAATAATGTCGCCACCGCCCCGCGCCTTGAGCGCCTCGACAAGCTGCGGCGCAAGTGTCTTGTGGCCAGCCGCCAGCGATGACATGCCAATGATATCAACCTTGCTTGCAACAGCAAGATCGGCTGCTTCTTCGGGTGTTTGAAAAAGTGGACCTGCCAGGACGTCGAACCCGATGTCACCAAATGCCGAGGCGATGACCTTGGCCCCACGGTCGTGCCCATCCTGCCCGAGCTTTGCGACCATGATCCTGGGCTCTCGGCCGAGAACCCTGGCGGCAGCAGCCATGCGATCCTTCAGCACCTCGAGCTCGGGCTCGTCCCGGTATGCCTGCCCGTAGACATCCTTGATGACCTCGGGCTCGGCAGCGTGATCGCCGAATACATGCCGCATGGTATCAGAAATCTCGCCAACTGTGGCGCGCGCGCGGGCTGCCTCAACGGCTGCCTCAAGCAGGTTACCCTGACCGCTCATCGCAACCAGTCCCAGCTGATCCAGAGCCGCCGTGACCCTTGCCTGGTCGCGGCGGCGTTTCGTTTCACCGATCCGCTTTACCTGGGCCGTTCGAACAGCCGCATTGTCAATGGCGAGGATCTCGATGTCTTCCTCCGTATCGAGCCTGTATTTATTGACACCTACGATCACCTCGTCGCCCCTGTCGACCGCTGCCTGCCGGCGCGTCGCCGCCTCCTCGATGAGACGTTTGGGAAGGCCCTCATTAACAGCCTTCGTCATGCCGCCGAGTGCCTCGACCTCACCGATCAGCGTCCACGCCTTGTCGGCGAGCTCATTCGTCAGGGTCTCGACGTAGTAGGATCCAGCCAGAGGGTCGACGACCTTGGTCACACCAGTTTCGTGCTGGAGGATCAGTTGCGTATTGCGGGCGATACGGGCCGAAAAATCGGTTGGCAAGGCGATCGCCTCGTCGAAGGAATTGGTATGGAGCGACTGGGTCCCACCGAGGACAGCCGACATCGCCTCGAATGCGGTTCTGACGATATTATTGTAGGGATCCTGTTCCTGTAGCGACACGCCCGACGTCTGGCAATGCGTACGCAACATCAGCGAGGAGGCTTTCTGGGGTTTGAATTCCTCCATGATCCGCGTCCAGAGCAGCCGTGCGGCGCGCAGCTTTGCCGCCTCCATGAAGAAATTCATTCCAATGGCAAAGAAGAAGGAGAGCCGACCGGCGAAATCGTCAACATCCAGGCCTTTGGCGATCGCTGCCCGGACATATTCCCGACCGTCGGCCAAAGTGAATGCAAGTTCCTGGACCAGGGTCGCCCCAGCTTCCTGCATGTGGTAGCCCGAGATAGAGATGGAGTTGAACTTCGGCATCTGCTTCGCGGTGTATTCAATGATGTCCGCAACGATCCGCATCGATGGTTCCGGTGGATAGATGTAGGTATTGCGGACCATGAACTCCTTGAGGATGTCGTTCTGGATGGTGCCCGACAGCTCGGCCTTCGAGACACCCTGTTCCTCTCCGGCCACGATGAAATTCGCCAGGATAGGTATGACCGCGCCGTTCATCGTCATCGACACCGAGACCTTGTCAAGCGGTATGCCATCAAACAGGACCTTCATGTCCTCGACGCTGTCGATTGCCACTCCGGCCTTGCCGACGTCGCCGACAACGCGCGGATGATCGCTGTCATAGCCCCGGTGGGTCGCAAGGTCGAAAGCAACCGAAACACCTTGCTGTCCGGATTGAAGTGCCTTGCGATAAAAGGCATTGGAGGCTTCCGCGGTTGAAAATCCCGCATATTGCCTGATTGTCCATGGCCGGCCGGCATACATTGTTGCCCGCGGGCCGCGCGTGAACGGCGCAAATCCGGGAAGGGACCCGAGGTGCTTGGCATTTTCGATATCGCCCTCGGTATAAAGCGGTTTGACATCGATCCCTTCTGGTGTCTTCCAGACGAGCGACTCCGGCGGCGCCTTGAGCTCTTTCTCCGCAAGAGCCATCCAGTCACCAAACGTTTTCTTCGCCATCCTATCCTCCGGCATTCTTCTTTTGCCGGAAGCTAGCATTTTATTTGCCGGTTGCGCGATAGAGCCATTCGATAATTTGCCGCAAAGCGCAGCGTCAGACGGCAAGCGCGGTCCGTCGATACGACGACTGGATCTCCTTCCGTGGTGAGCAGTTCCTGTCCCGCCGCGTCACGACAGGCGACGCTCCCATTCGATCACACTGCTGCTTTCTCCTCCTGGCCTCTCATGCCGAAGAGTGGGGTCAAGGCGTCAGATCGCAAAAGGCGACTGGGCATCGAACACGGGGTTCTTCGGACCAATCATCCAGTGATTGGGAGATTGCGTTTCCGGCAGCTTCCTCAAGATCGCAGCATGGAAGGCCGCATAGTCGCGGCTGAAGCGGCCATGGTCCCACACGCTGATCAAAGCCGCGGTAAACGCACCATTCCCGGGGCCGTCGAGCGACACCTGATTATCTTGGCATCCGGACATCAGCCGGACACTGCACGAGATCGGTGTATCGGTGGCGCGCTTGACACTTTGCGCTTCCACGCTGGAGAGCGAACTTCCGAGCTTGCTGTAGAAGTCGCGGTTCTGCCGGAACGTCCGACTGGCGATGTTGATGGGCATCGCCCGTGCCAGCGGACTGCTGACAACAGCGACATCGGTAGTGGCGTCGGGAACGACTGCCCTGATGACGGTACCGCTGTGGCAGCTGTCCGAAACCACCAGAACCCGGACACCGGGCCTGAATTTTGACCAGAACTGATAAAGCTCATCGTCAATAAGCTGGCCATCAAACAGGCACCAGGTTTCGTCGACGCCATCCTCTTCGTCGCCATTGAAATCGGGAACCTGGCCACCGTGGCCCGAATAGCTGACGAAGAAGATATCACCCTCCTTCAGCTCCTGCGCCGCCTTCTTGAATACTTTGGTAACGTTTTCGCGTGTCGCATTTTCCGTGAGCAGGAGGGTCGCGTCGTATCCCAGGCCCGTGGCAATCTCATGCATGTCCTGTGCATCGAATTCGCAGGCATTCAATGGGCCGGCCCATCCCGCATAATGAGCAGGATCGATGGCATTCAGACCGATGTGAAGCGCGATGCCGCGAGGACCGTCACTGGGCCTGGCACTCTGTGGAACCGCCCTTGACGGTCGCACTGCAGGACGGGCACTGCTGGTTTCAGTTGCCCTCGCAGCCCGCGCCTTATTAGCCCTGTAATCGACATCTCTGGTCCTCGGCTTTAGTTGCTCGATGACGGTCGCGAACTTTTTGGCAACTTTCCTATAGCCATCGTTTGTCGGATGGAGCTCGTCAAACCATTCATCTGCCGGCACCGTGTTGCGGCAATCGATATAGTGGAGCCTTGCTGACGTGGACTGCAGGAGACCAAGTCTCTCGTTGAAGCGATCGATCATCACCCGAGCGATTGCCCGCTGAAGCTCAGGATCGGTGATGCCCCTGGATGCCATGGGCTTGCCGATCCAGGGCCCATTCGCAGGCCTTGCGTAGTCATATCCATGACAGACAATATGAACGTTCGGAAACTTCTGGGCGACCTGCCTGACCAGTTTCGAGTATATCCCTATCGCTTCATCGAGGATGAGATTGAAGGAAGGACGCAGATGCGCGGCCGGCGATTTTGCCGGGTCGAAGTCGAATAGGTGTGCGGCCAGGTTTCCGCCAGCAACGACATCATTGCCGCCGCCACTGAACAGGAAGATCGAGGCTCCGGTATTGGCAATCGCGTCCAAATATTCGGCTTCGCGAAACATGTTTGACAGTGTGTCACCAGCGGCATCCAGACTGAAGACTGCGTAGTCCTGCATCAGGTCGTCTATGACGTCTTCCAGCTTGAAGGGATATTGGAACCAGCTGTCTCCTTCCGAGACAAGGATCGGCCCCCGGTAGCTTCCGCTTCCCACGCGGGCATTGAACGCGAAATGCCTGCGCAGGCGCGCGATGAAATTGGCACTGTTGAGCAGTGCCGCACTCCGCTCCGTGCCTTCTGCCGTTTGCGGCACGCTGACCGTGTCCGGGTTCACGGTCAGAACCGGGTTGAAGGGACCAGATCGGTCTTCATCAACCAGAAAATACCGGGCGAGTTCCTCGTCCGAAAGAGATGCGTCGGCAAGCCGGCGATTGAGTTCTTCAAGAGATATTTTTCCGTTGGAAGGCATGGACTTTCTCCTCTGGCAATGTCGCGGGCCTGGTCGCTCGGATCCGGCTTAGGATTCGCGAAGCAGGTTCGCTTCTCAGATCGGGTCGGGTTGGGAACCGGCCGCATGATGCATCCATCAAAAACTCGTCGAACCTGACTGGCCCCGCCATCGCCTCTGGATCGAGCCACGTGCTGGTCTCCGTTCAGGCCTTTGCAACGGACGTTCCGACGCCTCCTGCGAGCGGAAGAACGAAAAGGGCTATCGTTGCGGTCGGGCATCGACCGTGAACGGATGCCGACGCTGAGGCGGACGGCCCAGTCGTAAAAACACCTTTGCCGTTCCGATGTCGTCGCTCCCACCCAACCGGTGCGGGCATTTTACGCGAGCAGATGACACGTTGGCAGGCAGCGTGTCCGGCGGGGAGGGGCCGAACGATTGGCAAATGGACATAATTGCAAAGGTGCGCGCCATCTATCAGGACTCTCGGCTCTGTAGAAACGCGATCAAGGATGCTCACTATCACGCCCCCCAGGCAACGCGAGCGGACAAAAGTATGCGGCGCATCAACGCCATGACCACCACGACAGGTTAGCCAAGAAAAGCAACCTGAGACAGCCGATCCGGCTCAAGCGAAGATTATCAGAGAATTGGACTGCCAACCTGTCGAGCTATTGGCAATGATGAAATGCAGCCAAGCTCGCGTTGCATTCCCGCAATGATACACCGCAATGTAGAGGTGGCAAGCAGTATATTCAGCGTCCGCTAACATTCGGAAGGCACGACTGTTGAAGTAAATGATTCCAACGATTAGCCTACCATAGATGGTTGAATTTAGACAATATTGGGCCTAAGATACTACTATCGCGCACATTCCCGTAAAACGAATGTGGAGGGACGCAAATGACAAAGAAGACTTTGTTTATTGTGGCTGCCTTTGCGCTGGCTCTGGCCATGACAGGCTCGATGGGCCTGCACCCGTCCATTGCGCTGGCCGGTCCATGCAATCCACAGCAACAACAATGCTAGGCTGAACCAACGTTTGCGAGGAAGTCGCAAGGGTGTACTCAAAATCCGCGTACTGGCCATCGACGGTTCCCGATTCATTATGGCAATTTGGTTTGCTTGTACCAGGGAGCCGTAGGGATTTTCCGTTCGTTGGCATCGCGGTAACCGGCCAGTTCGTCCTAGCCTTCGCAGCTGGGTGCGCTCTGATTTGTGCGTTTGCCTGGAAGCGATTTTCAGAACCCACCTACGACGTCAATGCAAGCGCGTTTCGCGACTTCAGGGATTTGACGATCTGGAACCTGAAGGACAGTTTCTCGCTGAGGCGGGCCTACGCGATATACTGCATATCCCTGATCTTCATTTATGCGACGCTTGCGTTCTTTGGGCGGGTGATCGTCCAGCTCTTTGACGCACTCAATGTTTCCGGTCTGCAGATTGGTATGGGGACCATCGAATTCGACTCCTGGAAGTGGCCCCTCTTTCTGGCGCTTGGTATCTCGGGTTTTGCTCCTCTGATCAATCCACTGGTTCCCGCCGAAAACTGGCTACGCCGGTTCTCCCATGAGGTGGTAGGCATTCCGACTCGTCTCAAGGAAAAGACAATCCGCATAAAGACGCTGATCGATGGTGCTCCATCCGATGACAGTCGTCGTAAGGCGTCAGCGCTTGCGCAGCGCGTTCTCGGTCCGAAACTCAACAGCTTTTTTGCGTTGGAGCGAAACCTCAAATACGTCGTCCATTGGTCATATGAAGAACACGTGGAATGGTCCGACCCCGAAATCCGAAGAAAGCTGAACGAGTATGAACGAAACGTCCGCGACGAGGCCGAGAATGCCCTGACGGATTTCCAGTATCTGACCGATCCGGCGAGGACGCCAGACCGGTCAACGGCAGACGAGGACCGGATCAAGGATCTCGAAAAGCGGTTATTGAACAACACCCGCCTGCTCGAAGATCTTCGGGATCGGTTCTCCTTGATCATGGCCATTTACTGCGAGTATGGCTCTCGCTTCGACAAGATGAAGCCCGGCCGCCTAAGAGACAGCATCATCGAGAAAGTGGTCGACAAACGCGAGATGGCGGCGACCGGATTGCCGCTCTACGGGTTCGTGATCGTCTTCGTCGGATACTTCCTCGTAATACGGGCGCAATGGCACCCGCTCATTTCCTCGGTTCCGCTCACTGATCAGGCGGTGGCCATGAGTGCGGCGCTCGAAACAGCAAAGGTCTTCCTGCTGGTGTGGCTGCCGTCGACTGTCGTCGCATCTTTTGTCAGCGTTGTTTACGGCACCGGCCTATCGGAATCTCCGCTCAACAAGAGCGTCGCGTGGGCGACGATCTCCGGTGCAATTGGCGCTTTCGCTGTGGCGGCCAGCGGAATGACTCTCGTTGCAATGCTCTATTCGGCGCTGCCGGCCAGCAACGTTTCCCAGATGTGGCAAAGCCTCTTCGGATCAGGGAGCTGGACGGGTGCACTTCTCTACTATCTTTTGCTTACGCCGGTTGCCATCATTGCCTTCTGCTTCATCAACTCGGTAAGGGCACCGGACAGACCGCCGCGCTTCTCCGTCATTCTTGGCCTTGCCTCGTGTGGCGCGCTCGTGACCCTCGTCTATCTGATCGTGTTCGCCAGTATCACTGTTTCGCAACCGTGCATGGTGGGGAGTCCGGCGCAACCCGCTTCAATATTGAAGGTCGTGTCTTTGTCGGGTCACGACCTGGAGACGTGCTTTGCCTATTACAGCACACTTGACCTCATCGTGATGCCACTTACAGTCTTCTTCTCTGTCCTTGGATTGGCGCCGCGCCGTCTGCGCAGGTCCAAGATCCTCGGCAAGGCGCAGGAAATCGCCGCGACAGGTGTCGCAGTGCTGCTTGCCTGCGCGATCTTGCTTGTTTCAAGCGCCTCATCGGCGCACACGCGGGAAATTGTCATCGGGTTCAGGACAGATATCCCCCCGTTCTCCTACCTTCCTCCGCCGGACGGTAATAACGAAAAAAGGCCATATCTCGGTTATCTTGCCGAGCTTTGCTACGAGATCTTTGACAACAGTGACTATCAGCTGATCCAGGTCCCCATCAATGGAAGGAACCGGTTCTCCGCCATGAGGCAACCACTGCCCGAGCTGGGAGACAGGAAAGTGGATGTCCTCTGCGACGCGGTCACGGTTCGTCTCGACGACCCCGAGCGGACGGGTGCAGGCGTCTTTTCACCCATCGTCTTCGTGTCGGGGGTGTCCTATCTCTGGCGCTCCGTTCGAAGGTTCCGCGACGTCGAGGTCGGCTATCTCGGCAACTCGACCGCCGAACGGGTTGCGAAGGAAGCGTGCACAGTGGACGCGTTGAGGCTGGGGTCCTCAGGCAAGACCCCGGATTGCTTCACGGGACAGCCGACGGAGTGCCGCGCTGAAATGACAGCTGTCAGAAGCCGGGACCCTGAGCCGACGAAATCGCTCAAGGAGATCGGTGCGGCCATCCCCGCCTATGTCCTTTGTCCCATGCAGGATCACGATCAGCTCATCGAGTGGTTCTGCAGCAATACAGACCGGGACAAGGTATATTTTGGCGACCGTGAAATCATCCTGGGAAAGCTGGCCGCCTGGAGAGCGGCAGGGCGAAGCTGCACGGATGTGCGAGACCCGTTCCAGTCCTTTACATACGAGCCGTATGCCTTGTTGATCGCCACGCAGGACATGGCTCTCTTCGCTTTCGTTCAGCATCGGATCTACGAGCTGTTTTCACATCGCGCCGGGGCGGAAGCCCTGTTTTACAAATGGTTTCCTCAACAGACCATGTCCGAGCCTCTGGCGTGGCTTTTCAATCTCAACAGCGTCATGGACCAGGAGCAGGTCATTAGTGGCAAAAAGGAGTTCCCGAACGTCAAACAACGCCACACTCCATGACCCGGAAAAAGCAGCCGCAGAAGTAGCGTCAGTAATTCCCTACCGCTGGTCTACCGTCGATGACATCAGCTGATTGCGTTCGCGTTCGTCGCGCGTCTAGCCATACCTGATCGCCTGGCGCTCATCGTATCATGTCGCCTGGCGCCGGTAAGGAACCAGGCGATCTTGGGTGTTTGTCAACTCGATGCGTGGTAACTACCTTGGAGGAAGAGGAGAACATCATGCCCCGCGACGTGATCTTGGTAGACCCATTGCCGCGAACACTCGACCTGATCATGGATCCAGGCGTGCGACACCGCCTGGAACAGCTCGGCGAACTTGTCATCTCGGAGGACAAACCGATGTCCGCCGAACAGATCGACGATCTGCTTCCCGAGACCGTCCTTATCTTCGGACAGACGGATATGCACACGGCGCGCCTCAACCGTGCTCAAAGGCTCAAGGCAATTATAAATGTCGAGAGCAATTTCCTTCCAAACATCGACTACAAGACCTGCGTCGAGCGTGGCATCTGGGTTATCACACCTGCAGCTGCCTTCGCTTCGCCGGTTGCCGAGGCAGCATTGGGGTTGGGGCTTGACCTCGCCCGTGGGTTTACCGAGGCGGACAGGGACTTCCGTGCTGGACGCGAACAGTATGGCCTTGCCGGCAACGAAGGCACCTTCCGCTTTGCAGGGGCCCCCGTCGGCATCATCGGCTTCGGCGATCTCGGACGCCAGTTCAGAGAACTGATCCGCCCGTTCAAGAACCCTGTTCGCGTCTTTGACCCATGGCTTCCCGCAGAGGTTATTACGACCGCGGATTGCATGCCGAGCAGTCTCGAAGACCTGCTCTCCGCAAGCCAACTGGTTTTCGTATTTGCAAGCGTTACCAGCGAAAACCAGTCCTTTCTCGGCGAGCCTGAATTCGCCATGATGAAGAAGGGAGCAGCCTTCCTCCTCATGAGCCGGGCAGCGGTTGTCGATTTCCCGGCAATGATTGCGGCGGCTGGATCCGGCCATATCCGGGTCGCCACCGATGTCTTCCCGCAAGAGCCGGTGGCATTGGACGATCCAGTGCGAAAGACACCCGGAATCCTGCTCTCCGCCCACAGGACCGGTGGAACGCGTGACGCACTCTATGCGCTGGGCTCGATGGCGGTCGCCGATGCCGAGTTGATCATGCGCGGCCTGCCGCCCCAGCTTTGCAGACGTGCCGACCTGGCAACGGTCAACCGGCTGCGGTCCAAGCCGGTTGATATCTCGTGACGTCGTTCGTCGCCCATTCTCAGGGCAGAAATTCGGCCTGATGAACGACGTCGGTCCCTCAACGGAGAGCGCTTCTGACGGAGCTGAACATTTCGAACGCCGAGGCACGCAGTGACCGAGGAAACATCGGCGCTACATCTGCGGAATCGTTCGGCCCTCAGGCTGGATAACGAACGATTTTGGGCGCAATCGGCACTGTCATTTCCGAAGACATCGGCATCAAGCTCGAATTTGTATCGTTCGACATGCTCGGCCGCTCGTAGAAGGTTTCGATCTCCAGGGAAAAGAACGACATACGCCACTCTCCATCTGTTCCAGGTCAGGTTTCGCTGACGAGTGCCTTTTCGCCGCGCCCCGTCAGCCTTGCCTGCAGCACCACGACCACGAGCAGAAACAGCCCACGGATCACCGATTGCCAGTAGGCAGACAAGGAGATCCAGCCCAGCCCATTTTCGAAATTGAGCACGTTGAATACCATGCCAAGCAACAGCGCACCTGCCAGTGTTGCACCCACGGAACCCGCCCCGCCAGTCAGGAGGGTGCCGCCGACAACGACCGAGGCGATTGCAAACAGTTCCCAGCCCACACCTTCTGTTGGCTGCCCCGCGCCAAATTGTGCCGCGAGGATCACACCGGCAAGACCGGCAAGCAAGCCTGAGCTGGCGTAGACAGCCAGAAGCGTCCGCTCCACCTTCAGCCCCATGAGTGCTGCGGTCACTTCTCCGTCGCCGATCGCCAGAACATGCCGTCCGGATGGCCGACGCTCGAGAAACAACCAGCCGACAACATAGGCGGCGACGGCAATCCAGGCGGGGATCGGAAAGCCAAGCAAGTCGTCCTGTCCGATCGTGGTGAAGCCAGTATCATAGGAAACCGATACTGACTGGTTGTCGGCAAGAAGCAGCGCCGTTCCATAGGCGGCCAGCATCGCCGCAAGCGTCGCGATGAAGGGTTGAATCCGCATGCGGGTGATGACAAGCCCGTTCAGCAGTCCGACGGCAAGACCAGCGGCGACGCCGCCGGCAAGTCCAGCTATCCAATGATAAGGAGACAGGAGCGCCGAAACGACACTTGCCAGCGCTGCCACTCCCCCAACAGACAGATCGATGCCGCCGGTCATGATCACAAATGCCATCCCAAGGGCGATCAGCGCGAACATCGAATTGTATCTGAGGAATGTCAGTATGTTGAACGGTGAAAGGAAGTTTTCATAACGCAGCGCCCCGAAAACAATAAGGGTAAAAAGCGCAACGACAACCCCAAACCGCGCAAGGTCTCCGGATGACTTCGGCACCAATGGTCTGAAAATCGCAGATAGCATCAATTCATCTCCTCAGGACTTGTCGGCGCGCTGCTGAATGAACACGGCAATAATGATCAGCGCCGCCTTGACGATCAGGGCGGCCGCGTCAGGAACACCATTGGCGAGCAGCGTGTAGCGCACCAGCTGAATCACGAGGGCGCCAAGCAGTGTGCCAATGATATTGGCTCTTCCGCCCGTCAACAGCGAGCCACCGACTGCCACCGCGGCGATGGCATCGAGCTCCATACCCATGCCAACAAGGTTCGCGTCGCTCGCTGAATTGCGAGCCACGACGATCAACCCGGCGAGACCAGCCAGGCCTCCGCTTATGATGTATACGACAGTCTTGACGTGGCGGACGGGAATACCGGTCAGGCGCGCCGCCTTCTCGTTGCCTCCAACGGCGATGATCTGGCGACCAATGACCGTGAAACGGATCAGGCAGAAGGCAAGCGCAGCAACGACAAGCATCAGGGCGACCTGGGTCGGGATTCCGGCGACACGGCCCATCGCAATGAACTGAAAAGCTTCGTTCTTGAAGACCTGCAGATTTCCGTTGGTGATGACCTGCGCAATACCGCGGCCAGCAATGAAGAGCACAAGAGTCGCCACGATTGGCTGGATCGCGAACCGCGTGACCAGAAAGCCATTAAACCACCCAAGCGCCATCGCGATCAGGAGGGGGATGATGAAGGCAAGCGCGACAGCCAATTCCGAGCTTTCGATCCTAAACAACGTACCCATGAAGATCATGGGAGCCACGGCTCCCGATATCGCCATCAGTGACCCAACCGAAAGATCGATCCCTCCTGTGGCAATGACAAGCGTCATGCCTGTCGCAACGATCACAATGGTCGCTACCTGCGTCAGATTCACGTTCAGGGTCTGCCAGGACAGGAAATTCGGGGTAACAACGATGTTGAATAGTATGAGGGCGAGGAAGGCAACGAATGTCCCATAGCGGCTAAGCATCACGAGGAGTGAGCCACGTGACTGCGACTGGGTTTTGACGGTCGTATCTGAAATCGTCATGTCAATTCACCTGGTGGGCCATAGCCGTCAAAAGGCTGGCCTCTGAAAGCTCTTGACGCGGGAGCTCTGCGACTGACATTCCGTCGCTAAGGACAGTGACGCGGTCTGCCGCTGCAAGCAGTTCCTCGAGTTCCGAGGAAATCATCAGGACACTCAACCCTTCATCCGCGAGGCCCCTAAGCAGCTTCAGTATCTCGGACTTGGCGCCGATATCGATGCCGCGCGTCGGTTCGTCGACGATCAGCACTTTAGAATCGGTGCAGAGCCATCGCGCCAGGAGGACCTTCTGTTGATTCCCACCGGAAAGCTCCTTGATCGGCTGGTCAGGAGACGCGCACTTCACGCCCAACGATTTGATGAAACGTTCGACGATAGCGTCCTGCCTCGCACGATCAACGATCCCTGACTTCTTCAACTTTGGAAGCAATGCGAGCGTCATGTTCTCACGGATGCTCATATCGGGAACAATGCCATCCACCTTGCGATCCTCGGAGACCAGTCCGATTCCATCGGCAATCGCGTCAGCAGGTTCGTCATAGTGTCGTTCGGAACCCTCAAAGCGGATTGAACCACGTTCCAGCCGGTCGACACCGAAAATAATCCGCGCCGTCTCGGTGCGACCGGAACCCAAAAGCCCTGCCAGCCCGGAAATCTCTCCTTTGCGCACCGAAAGGCTCACGTCGCGTACCCTCACACCCGAGCCGACGGCCGATAGGTCAAGCCGGACGGGCTTCTCCGGTCCTTCGGGGCCATCGCGACTGATCGCCGCGAAGGCTGCAAGCTCGCGTCCAAGCATGTGCCGGACCAGTTCCACCTTCGGCATCGCTTTCATGGTGCTGACGGCGACGGTCTGTCCGTCCCGCATGATCGTCACGCGATCACAAATCGCGTAGAGCTCATCCAGTCGATGGCCGATGAAGCAGACTGCGACGCCGTTACCCTGAAGTGTGCGGATCGTATCGAAAAGAACAGCGACCTCTCTCTCGTCGAGGGAGGACGTCGGCTCGTCCATGATCAGGAGCCTGGCATTTTGCGTAACCGCCCGTGCGATTGATACCATCTGGCGCGTTGCGGCGCTGAAGCTCGCAACAGGCCGATCGACATCGATATCAAGCTTGAAGGTTTTCAGAACCCGCCGGGCGCCCTCGCGCATGGCGTGGCGATCCAGAAATCCAAATCGACGCGGCTCGCGCGAGAGGTAGATGTTCTCAGCCACCGAACGCTGCGGTGCAAGATTGATCTCCTGGTAGATCGTGGCGATGCCTGCCGCCTGGCTTTCGGCGGGAGACGAAAACACTATGTCCTGGCCATTCAACCGGATCGAGCCATCGTCACGATGATAGGCACCTGTCAAGATTTTTATCAGCGTCGACTTGCCGGCGCCGTTCTGGCCAACCAGCGCCATTATTTCCCCTTCGGCAATCTCGAGTGAAGCCGAGCGCAAGGCCGCTACACCGGAAAACGACTTTGATATTCCCTGCATGGATAGAAGCATCGCCATACGCTCCACGACATCCTGACGCACATGCTTTGACAGAAAAACCGGCCGGTGCGGCAAAAGCCGAACCGGCCGGAAGCGATCAGACTGGGAGATCAATAGGCGCCGGCAAGCTCCGCCTTGGCGTTCGAGCTGTCGTAGAACTTATCATCATTGATGAGCTTCGGCTCAATCTTTTCGCCCTTGGCATATCGAGCCATCGTTTCGAATGCCTTGGGGCCAAAGCGCGGGTTGCACTCGACCACGGCACCGATCTTTCCGTCGACCACGAGGCCTACGGCTTCCTTGCCACCGTCGATCGAGAGAACGAGAATGTCCTTGCCGGGAACCTTGCCGGCTGCCTCGATCGCCGAGATTGCGCCGATCGCCATTTCGTCATTGTGGGCGTAAACGATGTCTGCATCCGGATGGGCCTGAAGGAGTGCCTCCGCAACCTGGCGGCCCTTGTCGCGAGCAAAGTCTCCTGATTGCGATGCGACGATCTCGAAACCACCGGCAGCCTTGATCGCCTCATCGAAGCCCTTCTTTCGGTCGTTTGCAGGAGACGCGCCGGTTGTTCCTTCGAGTTCGATAATCTTCGTCTTGCCATTTGCATTCTTGATGAGCCACTCGGCAACGCGCTGGCCTTCCTTGATGAAGTCGGAACCAATGAAGGTCAGATAGTCTTCGCCGGCCTTGGCAAGCTTAGGATCGACACTGCGGTCCAGCAATATGACCGGAATACCGGCTTTTTTCGCAGCCATGACTGCGGGGATGAGTGGCTTCTCTTCGCGTGGCGCGAGGAAGATCAGATCGACACCCTGAGCAATCATGGAGTTGACGTCCGCGACCTGCTTGGCAGCGGAGCCGGCAGCATCTGTATAGACCAGCTGATAGCCGAGCTTCTCGGCCGTTTCCTTCATACTGTTTGTCTGCGCAATTCGCCATGGATTGTTGGACTCGGTCTGCGCAAAGCCAACCTTGTATTTCTCTTTCTGCTTTAGTTTCGGAACATCCGCCATTGCGGTGGCGCCGGCAACGGCAATCGCTCCGAGGGCCGTGGCAGTAAGCATGAATGTACGACGTGAGAATGTAGCCATCTCAGTTTCTCCTCCCAAAATATTCCGGTATTCCTCCGACCGGCCGTGAGCAATAGACGCTTCACATGGGCGGATACTGTCGCTAATATTATTAGCAGTCAAGCGCCATTTTATGAGCACTTGCGAAATGCTGATTTGCGACGCAGCAAATCGCGGGAGGAAAAGTATGGGCAATCAGAATGGCGGCGACGTTGGTCGGCGCGGTGGTAAAACCCGGCCAACCATGACTGATATCGCCAAAATTGCAGGCGTGTCGCAATCGAGCGTGTCACTGGTTCTAAACGAGATGTCGGGATCGCGCATCTCTCCCGAAACACAGGCGAAGGTGAGAGATGCTGCTCATAAAATTGGTTATAAATTACCTGGTGTCCGAAATGAGGCTCCCGCCGAGACGATCGAGAAGGACACAATCGCTTTCATCGTCGACGAAATCTCAACCAGCCCGCATCCCGTCGTCAGCCTCGATGGCGCACGCGACTACGCCTTTGAGCAAGGCTTCCTCGTTTCCGCGCACGCAACCCGTTCCAATCCCGAACTCGAGGAGGCTGTGCTCCGGTCGGTTCTGCGCGACCCAAGCATCATCGGCGTGATCTACGCGACGATTTTCACGCGAAAGGTTCACGTGCCGGAAGGCCTCAGGAACACACCGACCGTCCTTTTAAACTGCTATGCGGAGCCGCGTCAGCAAATGGCAATCGTTCCGGGCGAGGTCGCCGGCGGCTTTTCCGCCACTGCGCACCTGACCGCGCTGGGACATCGACGGATCGGCTTCATCAATGGCGAGCCCTGGATGGATGCGGCAATCGACCGGCTCAAAGGCTACAAGCAGGCGCTTGCGACCGTCGACGTAGCCTTCGACGAGGCTCTGGTCCGCAATGGCGACTGGCTGCCCCTCAGAGGCTACGAGGCCGGCCTTGAACTTCTTTCGCTACCCAGCGCTCCGACCGCGATCCTCTGTGGCAACGATCTGATGGCAATCGGCGTGATGGAGGCTGCAGCGGAAAGGGGCCTGCGTGTTCCGGAGGATCTGTCGGTCATGGGTTATGACGATCAGGAGCTCGCTCGTTACACGCATCCTCCATTGTCGACGCTTGTTCTTCCTAACTACGAGATGGGCCAAAAAGCTGCAGAGGCGCTGATCGACATGGCCGTCCACGGCAAGAAGCTTCGCCCGATGACCATCAAGGTCGACGGTCCGCTGGTGGTCCGAAATTCCACTGGCAAACCCTCCAGTCAGGCAAGAGCAGTCGCAGGAGCAGAGGTGCGCTAGGGCTCTCGCCACGTCCATGCACAGCGAAGACGAACCGACATTGAAGCCGGTGGATCGGCGCCTATGGAGCTGAGAACCAGGAGAAGCAGGCAGCAACACTGGCGTCCGGACCAAATGGCTGCCGGCGCGATAGGGACATTACGAGACCGTTGGCGCCACCCCAACAGCAATTGGGGCAAAGCTGCTCAGCGCCAATAGGTGTAGTCATCTCGAGCTGACGCACGGCCTGCGAAAAACCCTAGCGTGAAGGCGATGGCGCCAATCCCCAAAAGCAGGCTCGTCGCTGTTTGAGGATGTGCAGCCGCACCGGTTGCGAGCGCTGTCGTTTCCCGCCTTACAGCTTGGGTGGCCGTCTTCGCCGCCCTGCGAAGCCCTTCGGGAGGATCACTTGGAGATCCGGTAAAGCCTGCCTTGATGTCTTCTGCCATCTTGTCCTCCGTTCCATCAATCAACAAAGGAAACTGACGGGAAGGAAACGTGTTCCGAAAGAGGTAGCTTTCGCGCGGCAAGCAATGGCTTGAGTGGTACGCGCGCTTCCCTGGCGCAATTGGCTTGGAACAAATTGGGGGCTTACGCGCGTTCCTCCCGGACAGGTCGTGGCAGCCAACCGGTTGAATACGACGCATGGATAGCAATAGTTGGGATGAACCACATGAGAAAGTCCATTTTTCCTGTAGTTGCAGCCGCCATCACGGTCAGCAGTTTCCTTGCGGCAACCGATCCTTCGCTCGCCCGGTCCCATCATCACCACCACAATACCGGAGCGGCCATAGCGGGGGGCATTGCCGCTGGAGTGATCGGTGGGCTTGTCGGTGGGTCCATCGCCAGTAGCCAGGAACAGCGCTACGTCGATCCGCCGCCGCCTCGCTGTTGGCACGAAGATCGACGGGTGCAGAACCAGTACGACGGCGATTGGCATATCGAAAGCGTGCGTGTTTGCGAGTGATTTGCACTGGCAAGGTCTGGCGATGCGAAAGCTTCTTTTTACAAATGCGCTTCCCGAGAGCCAAGGTTCTTGCCAGGCTTCGTGCGCCCCGGCCAACTCCACGCAAACTGGTGATAGTGAATGGGATCGACCGTGAACATGCGTGTGCTCCAGATCGATTTTAGGAACGTTTCGAGCTAAGTCTTGTCACCGGCAATATCATCAGGGTCTCGAGGGCGATAATGGACTGGACTGGAAAGCGGGTTCTTGTCACAGGCGCAGGCAAGGGAATTGGGCGGGCTACAGCCGTCATGTTAGCGCAGCGAGGCGCCTCGGTCGTCGCACTGACGCGCAACCCGGACGATCTGCAGTCACTCCAGCAGGAAATGAAATGCGAACCGATCTGTATGGATCTCGCCAATCTCGATCGGATCGGTGAGGAGGTCGCATCGGCCCTTCCCGTCGATATGCTGGTCAATTGCGCCGGCACCACGATCCTTCAGTCCTTCATTTCCAGCACTGTTGAGGACTTCACCCATGTCCTGAACGTCAACACGGTCGCTCCAATGGTCCTGGCGCAGGTCATAGTACGCGATTGGCTTTCTCGCGGACTTAAGGGTGCAATCGTGAACGTTTCGAGCGATGCGGCTCGTCGAGGCTTGGCAAACCATACGGCCTATTGCTCGTCGAAGGCGGCCCTTGATGCCATTACCCGTGTTATGGCTGTGGAACTCGGCAGCGCCGGCATTCGCGTCAACAGTGTCAATCCGACCGTAACTTTGACCCCGATGGGGGAGCTGGCATGGAGTGACCCTCTTAAGGCGGACCCGGTCAAAGCGCGTATTCCACTAGAACGGTTCCTTTCCCCGAATGAAGTCGCCGAAGCGATCCTCTTCCTGCTGAGCGACGAAGCATCAATGGTTACGGGCATATCTCTGCCCGTCGATGGCGGCCTTGCTGTTTCGTGAAGGGGGCGGCGCAGCAGTCACGCTTCGGCCTGCGCAGGGATGGCGTCTGAAGTCCCGTCATCACGATCAAGCAAACGATCAACGATCATTCGACCGATGGGAATGGCCGATGTCGCCGCAGGGGATGGGGCATTGCAGACATGCAGCATCCTGTCTGTCTGTTTGAACAGAAAGTCGTGCACGAGAGTGCCATCGGCCATGACCGCCTGTGCGCGAATGCCGGCCTGTGGGTTTTGAAGATCGCTGATCGTCAGCGACGGGCAGTATTTCTGACACTCAGTCAGATAGCGTGTACGCGAGGCGGAATTGGCAAATTCCAACACCGCCGAACGCCAGTTCTTCCTCGCCATTTTCCAGAAACCGGAGAACGTGGCCATGCTGTAAACGTCTCGAGGTGAGAAGCTGCCTTTAGCGTAGCCTTCGCGTGAGAATCCAAGCACTGCGTTGGGTCCCACGGTCATTCCACCATCAATCGTTCGCGTCAGATGTATTCCGAGAAAGGGCAAGTCAGGATCCGGGATCGGATAGATCAGGCGCTGCGTCACCTTCGCCTTGGATGCAGGCAACGAATAATATTCTCCTCGGAAAGGCACAATCCGATGATCGATCTTCATCCCGGCCATCAACGCGATCCGGTCTGACTGAAGGCCGGCGCACGCAACCAGTCTCCGGGCTTCGACGACCACCGCCGATGTTTGGACCCGTACGCCTTTCTCATGCTCAAGGATGGCCAGGACCTCTTTCCCACGGATGATTTCGCCGCCCCGATCCACGATTCTCTTGGCCATGGCGCGGCACACAAGCGCGTAGTCGACAATCCCCGTGGAATGAACGAGAAGGGCGCCCATGCCCGCAATATTCGGTTCATCGGCTCTCAACTGGCCAATTGTCAGCCTGGTAAAGTCAATTCCATTGCACTGCGCCCTGTCCTCGAGCGCCTCCATCCGGCGCATCTCTGCTTTGCTCGTAGCGACAAGCAATTTCCCGCAGGTTTCGAAGGGGATGCGGTTCTCGCGACAGAACTGCTTTGTTGCTTCCGCCCCTTCACGACAGAGCTTTGCCTTCAGGGTACCGGGAGCGTAGTAAATCCCAGCATGGATGACACCGCTATTGTGGCCCGTCTGATGCCTCGCGAGCTCTTCCTCTTTCTCGAGGACAATAACTTTGGCACCAGGAACTCTTTCCTGCAACGCCATCGCAACGGCCAGACCGACGATGCCGCCCCCAATGATGCAATGATCATACATTCCGGTCCCCCAATGGTCCGCCCTACGCCAACAGGCTAGCATCCACGCACGCCATCGTCTTGCGATCCTTATGGCGTATGTCGCAAAACGTCGTTCACCCATCTCTGCCAGAAAGACTAACCGCAGCCGCCAGGAGAAGCATCCGCGCCTGTCGTGGCGGCCACTGGAGATGCGCGCAGCCCGCAGTTCTGTCAGTTGCTGCCGGACGTTTTGAGCAATCCTTGCTCCAAGCAACAGGATCAAGTGCCATGAGTCCGTTCGAGGCAAGCGCTTCCGAAAACAACGAACGCGCAGTCAAACGGCCAACCGACCTGGCGCATCTCACGTCTACCTCGAACCGGCATCGATAGCGTCGGCAATCCATCGCATCGGCTGCTCGCTGCGAACAGATGCGAACCGCTCCGTTTGACAACGGCATGAGAAGCCGGAAACCATGGCGTCCTTCTGTCCTTCGTGCTGCCCCGCCCAGGACAAATCGAAAACCCGCGTGCTCAGGTGCTGATGCCGCTTCTGGTGGCCAAACAATCCAGCCATGCCGCAACATCCCGTTGCGGCGAGTTCGACAGGCGCATCGAGTGCGGCGAAGACCTTCTTCCATGCGTTCGCGCCGGGACGCCTATTTTCGCTGCAATGAAGGAAGAGTTTACGCGCAAGCCAGTCATTCTTTCCGTCATCGCGTTCGTGATCCGAGGCGCAATTGCAAATACCTTGCGGTACCGCTCGATGATCCATGAATACTCTTCCAGTCGCGACACCCCGTCAGCGAGAGGGCGCCGACGTTTCTGATAAAGCGTGCCGAGGAAGTGGGATTTCATCCGGGGTATATCGGTCTGGACTGGACATCCAGTGGCACAGCCCTTGCAGCCAAGACATCCGTCGAGTGCCGAGAGCATATCGCTCTCCAACTGTTCGTCTGCGTAATGTTGCCGATAGGCCCGGTGCCAGTGTCCCAGTGCGTCAGCGCGGCCCTTCGGGGAGTGATGAAGGTCTCGCGTCACCTTGAACGATGGGCACATGACATTGCTGCGTTGATAGCTCAGACATTGAGCATTGCCGTTGCATTTGAACGAAGGCTGAGCGGATCATTATCCGCGGCATTCACGGCGCGAAACGGCGTTGTCTCAATGCGACGAGCTTCCCGGGATTGAATCCGTTGTCCCGATTGAACGCCTGCTTGATACGGCGAAACGCATCATGCCGCAGCTCCGACAAACGCCACCAGGTATGCTCTGCGCACACCTTGCCGTGCTCCCAGAAAATTCCCCCACTCGGCCAATCGCCGATCTCCGCCTCGTCCGCTCGCTGTCCCTGCTTACCCGCAGCCGCTCAACTCCGTCGCCGACCGCTGAACGCTTCATCTGACACCGTCGAGGAATTCGTACGGTATCCTTATTAAATACCGGAGCGGCGATGGACCGCACCGGCATATCATGTTGCCTCAGCGTGCTGCCCAGTTCGCGCCGCGTCGGAAGATCGTCTTCATCTCGGGCACCAAGAACTCCTTGGCCTGATGACCGAGGGAGGAATAGAAAACCCGCCCCTTTCCATATCTCCGCTTCCATGCAACCGGCATTACAACGCCGTCGATCCAATAGGCATAGTCGCCGGTGAAACGCGTTGTCGCCAGCACCTCGTTCGACGGGTCGACATGCATGTAATATTGCTCGGACGTGTAGGGGAAGTCGCCGATGCCTTCCATGACCGGATCGTCAGGGCGGGTAACGTTGACCGTGTAGTCGATGATATTTCCAGGGTGGGCGACCCACTGGCCGCCGATGATGAACTGGTATTCAACGCAGTCCCGAAAGCTGTCACCGGCGCCACCATGGTATCCGGCAATGCCAACCCCACCTTCAATCGCCGCCGCCAGGTTTTTGATCTCTTCCTTCTCGATCTTCGACATCGTCACGATGGGCACCACGAGGCTGAGGTCGTGGACCGATGGGTCTGCAAAGGCTTCGGTCGTATGCTCGACGTAGACCTTGAAGCCGTCCTCCTCCAGCATGTCCTTGATGATTGCCGCGCATTCCTGGGGCTCATGGCCACTCCATCCGCCCCAGACGATCAGTGCTTCACGCATATTTTCCTCCTGATAATTACTTCGCCAAGCGGCCGTCGACGAGCGACTGTGCCAGCGGCGCGGGCCGTTCTGTTTGAGTGCTTATGTTGACCGTACGGCCGCTCGCGGAAGCAGTGTGGAACGCTTCCATGACCTCAAGGACATGCAGGGCGAGGTCGCCATTTGCGCGATGCGTACGGTTCGAGCGGATCGCGTGCGCCATGTCGGCAACGCCGATCGAGCGATAGTTTCCGTCGCCATAAGGCGCTGTTGGTTGCTGCAGCTCGAAGGTCCCACCCTTCCTCAGCACCTCCACGTCGCCACCGAAGTGGTTCGGGTCGGGGACGATCAGGGTTCCCTCGGTTCCGTAAAGCTCCAGCGGAACGTGCCTATGACCGGCGACGTCGAAACTCATGCCGATCTGGACAACAGCACCGTTCACGAAGGCCATGAGGCCCGCGACATGGGTAGGGACGTGCACGGGAATATGCTCACCATTTCGCGGCTCACTGGTAATGACCCGTTCTTTGCGCGGCGTGACGGCGAAGCCCGCCACCTGCGCAACCGGTCCAAAAAGATTGACAAGATCGGTGATGTAATAGGGTCCCATATCAAGCATCGGTCCCCCGCCCACTTCATAGTAGAAGGCAGGGTTGGGATGCCAGCGCTCGTGGCCGGGGCACATGAAGGTCGCAGTTCCCCCGACGGCCTGGCCAATCACGCCCTGATCGATCAGCGTGCGCGCGGTCTGATGGCCGCCGCCGAGGAACGTGTCGGGTGCGGCGCCAATGCGCAGACCCCTGGCTTTTGCCGCGTCAGCAAGCCGCTTGCCTTCCGCAAAATTGATGCCGAGCGGCTTTTCCGAATAGGCGTGCTTGCCGGCCTCAAGCGCCTGCAGGCCAACCGCAACATGCGCCTTCGGTATCGTCAGATTGACGATGATCTCGACCTTGGGGTCGGCAAGCAGCTCATCGATGCGTCGTGCCGGCACGTTGAATTCGTTGGCCCTTGCCACAGCCAGATCATGGTTCAGGTCTGCCACACCACGAACATCCAAGATGGGGAAGGACGCCATCGCTTTGAGGTAGGCGCCTGAGATGTTCCCGCACCCAATAATGCCGATACCGACTGGTTCCATTATTTCCTCCCGTTGAATGTCGTGATTTGTTGATCAGAGCGCCGGACCGGTAGTGTTCCACGGCGACTCGTAGAGTTCATACAGCGCTACCGCAGCTGCCCCCTGCGCCCAGAAGTCGTCGGTCGAATCGTCAAAGACAAGTTCAGCAACTCCCTTCAACGAGGGGGGAACCGCGAGTGAATAGGCGTTTTGCAAGCTGTCGAGAAACGGCTCGCCGAGCGCCAGGCTCGAACCGACAAGAATGACGCGGGGGGGCGCAAACAAAGTGACGATGTTGGCGATCGCCACGCCAACGGCTTCTCCAGCGCGGATGGCGGCACTGATCAAGGTGTTATCTTCGGCCTTGATAAGGGCTTGAGCATGCGTCATTCCGCGCCCAAGCCGGATCGCCTCGGCAAAGCGGCCACTGGCAGGTTGGTCACCCAGAATTTCGCTCTCTCCAGCCTGGCTGGATAGTCTCACGACGCCGCGCGGTCCCATCCCAAGGACCAGATCGCCGAGGTTGTGGCTAAGCCCGCCGGCGCCCCGGAACAACTGATTGTCGTGGAGCACCCCGAGACCGAGCGTCTGTTCCAGAGAAATAAGGACCATATCCTCTAGATCGCGCGCCTTTCCAAACCAGTGATGGGCAAGCGTGATGGCGTGTGCATCGCTCTCCACGATTGTTGGCGTGTTTAGGCGGGCTGTCATCTCGCCGGCAAAATCAACATTCGTGTCGCGGAATATCTGGCTGCTGCGAATATGACCGGTGCGATGCTCAATCACGCCGGGAAGGCCAAGGCAGACCGTATCGATATCTTCGAGCGAAAGCCCGGCATCGACCACGCAGCGCCGCACGCCATCTTCCACAAGATCGGCAATCACACCGATCGGCTGTCGATCGATCCGAATGGGAAGGGTGAGTTGCGACAACACGTCGCCACGAAAGTCGGCCACCACGAAAACGAGGCGGTTCGCGGCAATCTTGGCGCCGACCACTCTTGCGGCATCCGGGTTGAGCTCGAGCATCACCCGTGGCCGGCCGCGTGCCGCTTCATTGCGAATGTCGCCCTCGTGGCGAGGCAGGATGAGCCCGTCATCGAGGAGAGAGCCGGTGATCGCCGACACCGTCGTCGTCGACAGTTGCGTTCGCTCACTGATCTCGACACGCGATATCGCCCCGTGACGGCGGATCGTGTCCAGCACATTCAAACGATTGATCGCGCGCATCAATTCGGGATCTGCGGTCTTCATGTGGGCGAGCCGGCTCTTCCATGTCCCGTAAAGCGCACGGGACTCATAATTTCAACGGTATGCGAATTAAATAACGCGTCGCCGCCCCCCGATGTCAAGGAAAAACTGTCATTTTTCTGCAGGGTAGTTGACATTCGCCAAAACCTCCCGATGATTTAATCCGCATAAGGGAAAAATTGAAGAGGACGATTTTTGCCCTTACTGGAGGAGAAATCATGTTTGACCATATGAAGGCGAAAGCCATGCTTCGCAGCCGTTTCATCTCTCGCTCTGCAGCGACCGGACTTACGCTCCTGATTGCTGCGGGAAGCGCGGCAGCAGACACGACAGTCAGGTGGCTGCATCTTGAACTCGATCCGAATTACGTCGCGATTTGGCGCAAGATCGCGGACAAATACCAGGCCGAACACCCCGGCGTGAAGATCGAAATGCAGTTCCTGGAAAACGAGGCCTTCAAGGCGAAGCTTCCGACGTTGTTGCAGTCGAGCGACGCGCCGGATTTCTTCTACAGCTGGGGCGGTGGCGTGCTGAAGCAGCAGCTGGCCACAGTGACGCTGATGGATCTCACAGAGGCGATGAACGCGAAAGACGGTGCCTGGGTAAAAACGTATAACCCGGCGGCAGTCAAGGGCCTGTCTTATGACGGAAAAATCGGTGCCGTGCCATTCAAGATGGGAACCGTCTCTTTCTTCTATAACAAGGCGCTCTTTGCCGAGGCCGGGGTCGATGCCGCCGGCATCAAGTCGTGGGACGACTATCTGGTTGCCGTAAAGAAGCTCAAGGATGCCGGCATCGTGCCGATTGCTGGCGGTGGTGGCGAGAAATGGCCGATCCATTTCTACTGGAGCTATCTGGTCATGCGTAATGGCGGCCAGAAGGCATTCGAGGCGGCGAAGGCTGGTGATGGCGAAGGTTTCAACGACCCGGCGATCGTCAGGGCCGGCGAACAGCTAGCCGAGCTCGGCAAGCTGGAGCCGTTCCAGCCGGGGTATCTCGGCGCCACCTGGCCGCAAACCCTCGGCGTCTTCGGCGACGGCAAGGCGGCGATGATCTTGGGCTTCGAAAATACGGCGGCGAACCAGCGCACCAATGCCGGTGACGGAAAGGGGCTCGATCCCGACAACATCGGTCGCTTCGCATTCCCAGCGGTTGCCGGCGGCGCTGGCGCCGTCACAGACACTCTCGGCGGCTTGAACGGCTGGGCGGTAACGAAAAAGGCGCCCCCTGAAACGCTCGATTTCCTCGCCTACCTGACGAATGCCGAAAATGAGCGCGAAATGGCAAAGGCCGGCATGCTCATCCCTGTCACCGTCGGTGCCGAGGATGGTGTCACGAACCCCTTGTTGCACCAGTCTGCAGAACAGCTGGCGCACTCGACCTGGCACCAGAACTTCTTCGATCAGGATCTTGGCCCCTCCGTTGGCCGTGTCGTGAACGACGTCTCCGTGGCCATCGTGTCAGGTCAGATGAGCCCTGCCGACGGATCACAGCAGATCCAGGAAGCCTTTGAGCAGGATCAGCTCTGATCACGACTGTCGCGGCGCGGAGAGATATCCGCGCCGCAATCAATCTGCATCAGAAGGATCTGCCGACATGACCACTATAAGCGCAACTGGCGTCATCCGTCAGCGCTCGGCTGTAAAATCATCGGCGCGCAGCAAGGATCCCAGCCTAGCGCGACGGCTGCCGGTCCTGCTCCTGTTTCTGCCTCCAGCCCTGTTGCTCTTTACGATATTCGTCATTCTCCCAATGGGCGAGGCAGCGTGGTACAGTCTCTACAAATGGGACGGCTACGGTTTGCCGACGCAGTTCGTTGGAATGCGGAACTTCGAGGTTCTGTTCAAAAACACTGCCTTCCTTACGGCTCTGAAAAACAATGCCCTGATCATCGTCGTTTCGATCCTGATCCAGATTCCGCTTGCCATCTGGCTGGCGATGATGCTGGCACACCGGATCGCCGGGGTGGTTCTTTTCCGTTTGATCTTCTTCCTGCCCTACGTCCTCGCCGAGGTTGCGGCCGGTCTCATCTGGCGCTTCGTCTATGACGGCGACTACGGATTGTTTGCCTCGGCGGCCCACCTCATCGGTGTCGAGACACCCTATGTCCTTGCGGACAAGGACCTGGCAATTTACGCAGTACTGGCCGTGGTCGTCTGGAAGTACTTCGGCTTCCACATGATGCTGTTCATCGCCGGACTGCAGTCGCTTGACAAGAGCGTGCTTGAGGCCGCCGAAATCGACGGCGCCAGCGGTTGGCAGCGGTTCCGCTATATCACGCTGCCACTGCTCGGCTCGACGGTCCGACTGTCCGTCTTCTTTGCCGTCGTTGGTTCACTACAGCTCTTCGACCTCATCATGCCGCTGACCGGCGGTGGGCCTTTCAACGCGACACAGACGATGGTCACCTTCCTGTTCAACTTTGGCGTCACGCGCATGCAGGTTGGCCTCGGGAGCGCCGTCGGTGTCGTCCTGTTCGTCATCTGCGTGACGCTCGCTTTCGGTTACAAACGGATATTTATGCGCAATGACTGACACGGCCTCAACCGCCCGGATTGCTACCGGCACGAAGATCTACCTCTACGTCTCGCTGACGCTCATTGCCGCGATCGTGCTGGTGCCGCTGTTGACGACAGCGCTTGGCGGCTTCAAGGATCTCGGCGATCTTCGCACCAACCCTTTCGGGTTGCCTGCCACATGGCATCCGGAGAACTACACCGACATTCTCTTCGGAGACCGCTACTGGCGGCAGATGATGAATTCTCTGATCATCGCGACGTTGACAGTTTGCCTGACCGTTTCAGTCTCTGCGATGGCCGCTTTCACCTTCGCACATGTGAAGTTTTTCGGTGCCGGCTTCTTGCTCAACTACTTCCTGATCGGCTTGATGTTTCCGGCAGCGACCGCAATCCTCCCTTTGTTTATACGAATCCGTGACCTGGGGCTGTTGAATTCCTACTGGGGCGTGGTCTTACCGCAGGTCTCTTTTGGGCTCGGCATGAGCATTCTCTTGTTCCGGAACTATTTTCGTAACCTTCCGGAAGAATTATTTCAGGCGGCTATCGTCGATGGCTGCGGATACATCCGCTTCTTCTGGCACATCTCTCTGCCCCTATCGCGGCCGATCATCGCGACCGTTAGTATCATCTCCTTCGTCGGTAGCTGGAACAGCTACATTCTGCCATTGATCATGCTGAATTCCGAGACGATGTATCCATGGCCCCTGGGGATCATGGTCTATCGCGGCGAGTTTGGCACTGCGTGGCAGCTTGTACTCGCCTTCATCACGCTGACGATCATGCCGACCATCGTCGTATTCTTCCTGGCCCAGAAGCATATCATTGCAGGGCTGACAGCGGGAGCGGTCAAATCCTGACGCCCCGCCACATGTCAATCGCCAGCGTCTCAACGGCTCTCAAGCAGAGGCCAGAACTGATGGAAATGCAGGACCGGACCATGCCCCGAGCCTACGCTTAACGATCCGGAATGCTCGATAGCACGCGCAAGGTAACCCTTTGCATTGGCAACCGCGTTGGGAAGCGTCGCACCCTTTGCGAGCTCTGCAGCCAGCGCGCTCGAGAGCGTGCAACCGGTGCCATGGGTATTCGCGGTCGCAATCCGGCTTGCTTCGAACCAATCCAGTCCCGCGTCCGACGCCAGGACATCCGGGCTTTCACCGCCAGAAAGATGACCGCCCTTGACGAGGACTGCTTGCGGGCCCATTGCCCTGAGGCGTCTTGCGTGATCCGCCATTTCCTCCCGTGACTGAGCCACGTCTTCACCAAGCAGTGCGGCAGCCTCTGGCAGGTTGGGCGTCAGCAGTGAGGCGAGCGGCAACAGGCGTCGCGTTATGACGTCAACAGCAGACAGGTCGAGGAGGGCGGCTCCACCCTTCGCCACCATGACCGGATCAAGAACGATCGGCACCTCCTCATGCTCCACAATCACATCGACTATGGCGGTGGCAATTTCCGCGTTGGCAATCATGCCAATCTTGATAGCGTCGACACGCACATCCGCGAACACAGCTCTGATCTGATCCGCAACGAATGCAGCGGGGACGAGATGTACGCCGGAGACACCCTGGGTGTTCTGCGCTGTCAGCGCGGTCAACACCGCCATCCCATAGACACCGCATGCAGAGAATGTCTTGAGATCGGCTTGGATTCCCGCGCCTCCCGAGGGATCTGAGCCGGCGATGGTGAGTATGTTGCGGATCATTGATTTACCTTATGCTTCTGATGTTCGAGGATATCCGACGGCTGGCGGCCTCAGGATCCGCAGATCCGCAGATTGCGGAGACGACAGCAATACCCTTGGCTCCCGCCGCAAACACCTCACGCACATGGCCAGCCTTCAGTCCCCCAATCGCGACGGATGGAACGGGACAACACGTTATCAGGCAGGCAAGGCCATGAAAGCCAATTGGCTGCTTGTGGTCCGCCTTTGTCGGGGTCGCAAACACCGGGCCGATCCCGGCATAGTCGACAATTGTTGGATCTACCGCCTCTGCCAATGCCTGCGTTTCCACGGATAGTCCGAGGACCATGTCGGGCCCAATGCGGGCGCGTGCCAGGCGGACATCCATGTCGTCCTGACCGACATGGACGCCGTCTGCACCGACCGCGAGCGCAGCCTCGACGTCATCATTGACGATCAATCGCGCACCTGTGCCCGACAAGGCCATCTTCAGCGCGCGGCCCGTTTCGATGATTTGATCGGTGGCAGCTCGCTTGTCGCGCAACTGAACCACGGTCGCCCCGCCGGCAACTGCAGCAAGCGCTGTCGCCACGAGCCCGAAGGAAGCGCAAAGGTCTGGATCAAGGACAAGATAGAAAGAAAGATCGAGGTTCTTCATGCGCCCGCAACCTTTGCGCTGTGATCAAGACAAGGCCCATCAACCGTTGCCAGCGCGTCCAGGAACCGCCAGGAAAAAGAGCCCGGGCCCTGAGACCTGCTGGCCGCCAGTTCACCGGCAACAGCGAAAGTGGCAAGGGCCGCAACCGTCGCATCGAACGGCACGTCGGGTCGCGCAGCCGCAAATGCCCCGACAAGGCAGGTCAATGAGCAACCCAGTGCTGTCACCTGCGGCATCAATTCCGAGCCACCTTCGATGCGAACCGCGCGCTTCCCGTCAGTGATGAAGTCTACGGCGCCCGTTACCGCGACGATCGCACCGTGCCTGTCGGCAAGCAGCCGGGCAGAATACTCAGCGTGTTCGACGCCGTCCCCGCTGTCGACGCCCTTGCCTCGGTAAGCACCCCCGGCAAGAGCGATGATTTCGGAGGCATTGCCGCGGACGATGGTGGGACCGAGCTCGATGAGTCGGTCGGCAGCAGCACGGCGGAACGACGTTGCGTAATGGGCGACGGGGTCGAGAACCCATGGCTTGCCAGATTGCCTCGCGGCAATCGCAGCTGCCTCCATGCCACGCAGCCACCCGGATGATAGCGTACCTATGTTGATCGTTAGTGCCCCGGCAATCTTGGCAAACTCGGCGGTCTCCTCCTCTGCATGCACCATGGCAGGAGAGGCCCCGACTGCCAGAAGGACGTTGGCAGCAATGTTCATGGCAACGTAATTGGTGATGCAATGGACAAGTGGAACATGCTCTCGCAGCTCGTTCAGCAATGTCCCAGGTGGGATTTGAAACAGCATGGTTCGCCTTTCGATCGGGGAAGGAAGGCGCTGAGACCAATGCATTAAGCGAAGGATCCCGAGCGACTCCCTCCGCCGGCATTATCCGGTTCAGGTTCAAAGGGTACGTCTCAGCCAACCAGACGGTGGCGCCCCTGTCTCTCACGCCAAGCTTCTCGCAGAGAAGAGAGCGCCTGTCATCCCCTAAATGCACATGGCGAAACGAACACGAGAGACTGCCCGTAAACGGATGCGTCGGGCACTCCACCGCGGACTGTCTCAAAGTCTCACCGAAGCAGACATGCCAGCACCAAGCTCGCAGATATCGACCTGTCGGAGCTGCCACCGCGTGTTCGGCAACTGCGGGAAGGAAGAGTTGGTGTATATCGAGATCGCCCCTATGCAGTCTGCGCAACTGAATGCATTGACTTCTAACAGAACTGCATAGATTCAACGATTATTGAAAGACAGTCTTCTCATTCTGATGCCTCAACATGAGTGGAGATGCAATCAATGGCTAATTTCCTTGAAAAGTGGTCTACCAAGAAGGCAACCAAGCCGACTCCAGGTGCCAAAAACATCGTTGACGTATTTCGCGGACGAGTGGCTGAGCAGAAGGCCTATCTAGAGGAATACGAGCGCGACACATCTGGCTTTAGCAAGTGGCGTTCAACGTGGTTTCAGAAGGTACCGGGCGGGTTCGGCGTTACGGTCGGTCGAGACTCCGTCGATGCAGGCCACGGCCTGAGCTATGTCGTCGTCTCATCGACATCGGATGTAGCCGAGTTTCTCGATGACCTTGCCTATCACGCAGAGAACGACGTTGGCTTCCAGCAGGCGCTCGAACAGAACCGGCTTCGGCGGGTCGGGTTCCTGAATGCAGCCAAGTCGGCGGGTGCCAAGTCAATGGACAAACCGTCCAAGCCCGCTGCGACAGCAAGCTCTGCTACAACGAAGACAATCGTTTCCCGTGCGAAACCAGCCTCGAAGACGAAAGCAACAACCGCCCCGCAACCGGGCGCGGCAAGACGTGGACGCAAACCCAAATCTGACGCATCGGCCTAGACCACGAGCGTTGCAGGCCATACAAGTTGGCGGCGAATATCACCGCAAGGAAGCGGTTGCACGGGCTCGCACAGTGTGAGTTTCGTCAGTCGCCCTCATGATGCCTCCAGGGGCGAGCATGATACCATGGCATCGCGCACGCGCTGGATTCAATACTCCTCCAGGGAAGCGCGCTGTCCGGACGTGAAGGCGAAAGACACCAAGGCGTTAACGTCGAGTGGATCAATAGTTCCTTCCAGGAAGTGGCTTTGGGCTACTGTCGCAAAACGCCATGTTTCGGCGACCTCTCACCGTGCAAAAGACTCTCTGTTGTTCGAAGCTTTTCAAATCGAAAGACTGGCGACAAGAGGTGCGACTCGTGCACCTTTGCGCAGGGACACGGCCTGAAGCGATATACTCTTCTCGCCGAACGCGAGATCGACGCGCAGGACGCATTCCGTGAAGGTGGCCGTCCTAGTTGGGGATCACTAAATACGCCGAGTAACGCTATATAGCTCCATCTTCCGCCGGACCAGTCCGCACGATTCGACTTCAATGAGGTCCCGGCACATCTGACGCCCATGCTTCGGAATGGCATGCCTTTGTCTGGCGCCGGTTGTGACGATCCCTGAGTATCACTGCGCTCCGCACCCACAACTTTCGTTAGGAATATGGCGCATCCAAGGCTGCCCTTCGGCCCTGCCGTCAGATCGTCGAAGTGGGCGCAACCCACGTCCACGAGATCCAAATCACTGCAAAGGGTGCGTTTCTCCCAAGCGGCATCACTGTCACGTCCACGAATTTCGCAGCGTATTTTTTCGCCGAGGCGGGGTGTCCGCGACGTCCTCGACGGCTCTGTCTCAACTGTGAATGCCACCGCGCAACGGCGATCCGCCCTCAGTCTCGTTGAAGGGAACCATGCGTACCGCACGCGTCCATCAGCACGGCAGTCCGGAAGACATGCTGCCGCGTCTTTTGTTGCTATTTCATTTCCGGGACACCCGGCACCCACTTGAAGTGGTCGCCGTCGGCCTGGATGTGGCCGACACCTGGAAATGGTAAGTGTGGTGCAAAGACAAGCTGATCTGACTTCGCCAGCTTTTTCAAGGTCTCGATGCGGTTCTTCTCGGCGGCTTTTTGATCGTTGTCAAAGCCAACCGGCCATTCAGGCTTCACGAGCGAAATGATCGAGCTGTGCACCGTGTCACCGATGTCGAGCAGCGTTTCTTTGCCTGACGCGATTTCATAGCCCACATGCCCGGGCGTGTGACCCTTCAGTCCAACCGAGACGACTGCCGGCACGACCTTTGCACCTGGTTTGAACGTCTGCACGTGGCTATTGATGACCTTGATGATATCGGCGAGTTGTGTGTCCTTTTTGGCGAACGTCCATTCAGCCGAGGACATGCGGATCGTCGCCTTGGGGAAGGCAAGCTTCCCGTCTCTGACGAGACCGCCTATGTGATCAGGGTGCGAGTGCGTGATCAGGACGTCGGTGACGTCTTCCGACTTGATACCAGCCTGAGTGAGAGACTTCTCCAGTGCGCCACCCACCCCGGTGTCGACCAATATTACGCGCCCCGGCTCCTTAATGAGCAGCGCGTCGACGCTGAGGGTTACGGTGTCAGTTGGGACGCCTGCGGCCTTGAGGACGTCGCCAACTTCCCCAACTGTGTGGGAGACACCAAATATCTTGCCATCATTCGGCCGCACAAATTCAGCGTCGTGCAACGCCACGACC
The DNA here is from genome assembly GCF_024808055.1 of Rhizobium sp. BK176. NCBI lineage: Bacteria > Pseudomonadati > Pseudomonadota > Alphaproteobacteria > Hyphomicrobiales > Rhizobiaceae > Rhizobium > Rhizobium sp. BK176. The sequence goes on from NZ_JANUBV010000017.1 coordinate 108,051, forward strand.
TCAAGAGCACCTATCCTGAAGGCTTTGAAGTCGGGTTGCTGAGGAGGCATCTGGGCGGAGGCGCCAGCAGCGACGGTAAGGGCTGCGAACGACGTCAAAGCGAATGAAGCTCTTGTCGAAGACATACCGAAGGTCCTTGTACTTGTGGCGGCAGATGTCTTGTACGTCTCATCACAGCTTTGGTCATCTCTCATTGTCGTGAACACAACATATCGGGACCGAGCAGCTTTGGTCGGCCGCAAGAAGAGTGTGGGACGACGGACGGCCTCGACCTGGCCGGCCGCCTCTAGTGGACGGCAATATTTCCTCCCATACGGGCGACGGTGGTCGCGCGGTCTCACTATCCTCGTGCGCTGGTCGAAGGCGAGGCGATTTTTTTGCCTTCTGCAGATTGGGTTGACGCGAGCATGACAAATTCGAACTGAAAACGCCGGTAAGAGACTTGCATTTGTCGATTTTGGAATATCTGTTCGCGATCACTAAAACACGAGCGGAGTCGAACAGTGAGCATACGGCAGCGGGTGAGTTTGAAGTTCAGGGATGAGATCGAGTTTTTGAGGGGATGGAAGCGCGACCGTACAGCGGTGGGCGCAACTACCCCAACCTCGGTTGCGACGGCCACGAAAATGGCGAGCATCATTTAGCCGGGCTCCGGACTTCCCGTACTGGAACTCGGACCGGGGACGGGGGTCACCACCAAGGCAATCCTGGAACGTGGTGTTCTCCCAAGGAATCTTATTTCGATCGAGTATTCGCAGGAATTCTGTCGCCATCTCCGCGAGCAGTTCCCTGCAGTCGACGTGCGATGTGGCGACGCCTTCGCCCTCGATCTTACGCTGGGAGCGCAGCGCAAAACCAAATTTGACTCTGTCATCTCAGCTATACCGCTTCTGCACTTGCCACCGGAGAAGCGGCGGGAACTCGTCCTCGACCTCCTCGAGCGCGTCCCGGCGGGCAGGCCGGTCGTCCAGATAACCTATGGCTTGCTGTCCCCCGTCGTCGCGCTGCCCGCGGGATACGAGGTCCGCCACCTCGCGTTCATGATGAGGAAACATTCCACCCGCGCAGCTTTGGATGTATGCGAAGAAGCAGGGGCAGAATAAATCGGGACCACCTCGCTAACGACGAACGACCTTCGGACCTTCACCGCTCGAGGCCGCACCACCAACTTCTCTTTTCAGTGGGTCAATAGTCAGGCACGCTCGACAGCGCGCCTGGCAGCTTTTATCTATAAATGATGACCGCTGCCACTGAGGACACAATTGCCAATCGCATTAGCCGCGTTCTCGCGGACCGCATCATTACAGGTGCACTTGAGCCTGGGAGCAAGCTGAGGCAGGACCACATCGCCGACGAGTTCGACACCAGTCACGTACCGGTGCGAGAAGCATTCCGCCGGCTCGAGGCCCAAGGGCTTGCCATTAGCGAGAGCCGCCGGGGCGTTCGCGTTGCAAGCTTTTCCCGGGCCGCCGTAGAGGAAGCCGCGCTGATGCGTTCGGTCCTCGAGGGACTGGCGTTGCGGCAAGCCGCGCCGAACTTGACGACATCCATCATGGACGAAGCAATGGCGGCGATGATTGCTGGTGATACCGCACGCGACGCGCGAACCTGGGACGAGGCAAATCGGCGCTTCCACCACCTGTTGCTGGCTCCAAGCAAAATGCCGCGATTGTTGGCAACAATCGATGATCTCCAGATGGTGGGTTCGCGCTACGCGTTTGCGACCTATGGCGCGGTATGGATCCCGCGGATCGACCTCGATCACCACTTGATCCTCGACCACCTTCGAAAAGGTGAAGTCAGTCAAGCCGTCGTCGTTCTTGAACGGCATGTGCAGCGGATAGGTCCCATTCAGCGCTGACTTGCGACGTGCGGGTTGTTAACCCCACCCTGGAACCATTGCTCTGGGCCTGGCCGGCTCAAGAACGCGCGCCTCAAATCCCGCTCAGGTTGATTTCGCACTGCCGAAATTCTTCGGCTGGTTTGTTGCACATAGTCGTCTCGTTTCATTTTATAGATAATTATGGATTCTATCTATCAATATCGAAGGGAGGCATCGCATGGAGCAGGCGGACGCGACGATCAGGGTAAAAATCGGTTACGACGAGGCTGGTGTTATCTATAATTTACCTTTCAACGATCTCGTTTTCCGCGCCCAGCAGATCCATCGCGAGACCTTTGATCCAAACGCAATTCAGATGAGCCGGCTTTTGTCCATCAAGACCGGTGGATGCGCCGAGGACTGCGGTTACTGCAGCCAATCAGCTCACTATCCGACGGGCCTCAAGGCCTCCAAGCTGATGGAGGTCGAGCGGGTCCTTGCTGCGGCACGTCAGGCTCGCGCCGGCGGAGCGACCCGTTATTGCATGGGTGCGGCGTGGCGCAGCCCGAAGGACCGAGACATGGACACGCTTGTGGCGATGGTCGAGGGCGTCAAGGCTCTTGGCATGGAGACCTGCATGACGCTCGGCATGCTCACTCCTGAGCAATCTGAGCGCCTAGCAGATGCCGGCCTGGACTATTACAACCATAACATCGACACCTCCGAACGTTTTTATCCCGAGGTCATCACCACCCGTACCTTTGAGGATCGGCTGGAGACCCTCGCCACCGTGCGAGATGCTGGTATCAAGGTCTGCGCAGGCGGTATTCTCGGAATGGGTGAAACCACTGCTGACCGGATTTCCATGCTTGTCACATTGGCCAACCTTCCGGAGCACCCGGAGAGTGTGCCAATCAACATGCTGATCCCAATCCCCGGCTCGAAGCTTGCCAATGCCGTAGCTGTCGATCCGATCGACTTCGTCCGCACCATCGCCCTTGCCCGCATCCTGATGCCGAAGTCCCATGTCCGCTTATCGGCAGGACGCACCGACATGAGCGATGAGATGCAGGCGCTCTGCTTCTTTGCCGGAGCCAATTCCATATTCGTCGGCGAGACACTTCTGACGGCAGACAATCCCGGTGAAGACAAGGACGCCATGCTGTTTCGGCGCCTAGGCCTGGAACCAATGCCACTGGAACATCGCCCTTGAGCGGGGTCGCGCTTGCCCGTTATGCGAAGACCATGGCCGGGTTGGAGCGCAAGTCGCGCATCCGTTCCGTAACCGTGGCATCGGGCATCGACTTTGCGTCGAACGACTATCTAGGGTTCGCCAATTCAGCTCGCCTGAAAGCGGCAATTAGGGCAGCGGTTGACCGGGGTGTTCCCGTGGGCGCCGGTGCCTCGCGGCTGCTCCGCGGTAATCACATCGAGCACGAGATGCTGGAAGCGGAAGCGGCACGGCTCTTCGGCGTGGAGAAGTCGCTATATTTCGCCAGCGGATATGCCGCGAATGCGGCGATCTTCTCCACCCTGCCTCTGCGCGACGACCTTGTCGTCTATGACGAACTGATCCACGCAAGTGCAATGGAGGGGATCTCAGCCAGCAAGGCAATCACCCGCGCCGTGCCCCACAACGATGCCTGTGCAGTCGAGCAGGCAATTCGGGAATGGCGGGACAAGGGAGGAAAGGGGGTTCCTTGGATCGGCGTTGAGAGTCTCTACTCGATGGATGGTGACAGGGCGCCGCTGCGTGAGTTGGCCGAACTTGCCCGGCGCCATGACGGTTTCCTTGTCGTCGATGAAGCGCATGCAACCGGTGTCTTCGGCCAAGAAGGTCGAGGCCTTGCCGCCAATCTCGGGGCGGGTAGTCATGTCCTGACGGTCCATACCTGCGGCAAGGCGCTGGGCGCTAGCGGGGCGCTCCTGGGGGGGCCGAAGATCCTCGTGGACTACCTTATCAATCGCGCCCGCAACTTCATCTACTCCACCGCGCCATCGCCGCTAATGGCAGCGGCGGTCCGTGAGGCGCTTCGTTTCCTGGCCGATGAGCCGGAGAGGCTGACCCGCCTGGAGAAACTCGTCGCCTTTGCCAGCGCACAACTGCAATCCCGACTAGCCAAGACGCCGAGCGGCTCGCAGATCATCCCGGTCTTGATTGGTGACAACGGACGCGCGGTCTCGATTGCCCGCCAGATGCAGGCCGAAGGATTTGATATTCGCGCAATCCGGCCACCGACGGTTCCCGAGGGTACGGCGCGGTTGCGGATCTCCATTACTCTGAATGTGGAGGAACAGCAGATTTCAGCAATGTTCGAACGGCTCTTCACGATCCTGAAGGAGAATGGGCAATGACGGCACACTTTGTCGTCTCCGGCACGGATACCGGCCTTGGCAAGACCGTATTTGCTGCTGCGCTCACAAATGCGTTGGGCGGTCATTACTGGAAGCCGGTGCAGTCAGGTCTCGATGGGGAAACGGATTCACAAACCGTGTCCCGATTGGGCGGCGTGCCTTCTGAACGCATCCTCCCTGAGGCCTACAAACTCTCGACACCTGCCTCGCCGCATCTTTCAGCCCGAATCGACGGAACTTCAATCGATCCGCGCAGGCTTGTCCCACCCGATGTCGATGGACCACTTGTGATCGAAGGGGCAGGGGGCCTCATGGTCCCGCTCTCTGAAAGTCTTGTGTTTGCCGATGTGTTTGCCGCTTGGCAGATTCCCGTCATCCTGTGCACGCGGACGACGCTTGGCACCATCAATCACACGCTGTTGTCCGTCGAAGCGATGCGCCATCGCGCGGTTCCGATCCTCGGCATCGCCTTTATCGGTAATGAAAACCTGGAAACCGAATCCATCATCAGCAAATTGAGCGGCACTCGGTCCCTCGGTCGATTGCCAATCCTGACGAGCTTGACAGCAACGGGTTTGAGGAGGGCGTTCCACGACAATTTTGATCTTTCCGCATTTGGAGAGGTCAGCCCATGACCCGATCGATTATCTGGCATCCGTTCACCCAGCATGCGCTGGAACCTCCGATGAAGCGCATCGTCTCCACGGAAGGAGCCTACCTCGTTGATGAGGATGGCAATCGAATTCTAGATGCCATCTCCTCATGGTGGGTGATCACCCACGGCCATCGACATCCGGCCATCATGCAGGCAATCCGCGCCGCGACCGAAGCGTATGATCAGATCATTTTTGCCGAGTATTCACATGAGCCAGCGCAACGTTTGGCGGAAGGATTGGTTGCTGTTGCGCCCCCCGGATTACGGCATGTCTTCTACTCCGACAGTGGTTCGACGTCTGTCGAAGTCGCCTTGAAGATGGCGCTCGGCTTTTACCACAACACGGGCGAAGCGCGCGATCGAATTGTCGTGATGGAACACGGCTACCACGGGGACACAATCGGCACCATGTCCGCCGGTGAACGCGGTGTCTTCAACGCTTCATACGCGCCGCTGCTCTTTGGAGTCGACCGAATACCGTTTCCGGAACCGGATCTCGAGCAGCGGGCGCTAGACGCCTTCGAGGCATTCTGCCGCACTGGCCGCATCGCGGCCATCTTGCTCGAGCCGCTGGTGCTGGGTGCGGGGGGCATGAAGACCTACACCCCCGAGGTCCTCAAGGCCCTCAGGGAAATCGCTCACCGCCACGGGTGTCTGGTCATCGCCGACGAAGTGATGACAGGTTGGGGCCGAACCGGAACAATGTTTGCGTGTCAGCAAGCGGATGTGTCACCCGATATTTTGTGCACCTCGAAAGGATTGACCGGAGGCGCCCTGCCACTGGCGGCAACGCTCTGCACATCCGATATATATGAGGCGCATCTGTCGACCGATCGGCGCAAGACATTCTTCCACTCGAGTTCCTATACCGCCAACCCCGTTGCCTGCGCCGCCGGTGTCGCAAATCTCGAGGTGTGGAAACACGAGGATGTAGGCTCCCGTATACAGAGATTGGGAAGTCTCCACCGTCAGCACTTGCCAAAGTTTGAGGATGACGACCGGTTCTCTGGGGTGAGACAGGCAGGTACCATCGTTGCGCTTGACCTGGATGTAACCGCCGCTGGCTATCTTGCAGAAGTCGGTCCGCGCATGCGGCGGCTCTTTCGCGAGCGTGGCTTTCTCATTCGTCCGCTTGGCAATGTCATCTACCTCATGCCGCCTTATTGCGTCAGCGCCCCAGAGCTCAGCCTCGTTTACGACGCGATCGACGAGGTTGCCACAATCATTCAGGGAGGATCGCGATGAGACCAGCAGCTTCCTCGCGTATGGCGGGTTTCGGGCATGCGGTACCCGGCCGGCGCGTCGACAGCACCGAAATCGAGGCAACGCTTGGGCTCGAACCGGGTTGGATCGAGCGCCGGACCGGTATTCGCAGCCGATATTGGGCAAGCGCTGGCGAGACGCTCAGTGCACTCGCAGCAGAAGCAGGCCGGATGGCACTCGAAAATTCAGGTGTCTCACCGGACGATGTCGCCTTGACCTTGCTAGCAACCTCGACGCCAGATCATCTGCTTCCGCCATCCGCGCCACTGCTCGCGTATCAGCTGGGGCTCACGAGATCCGGCGCGATCGATCTCGCCGGTGCCTGCTCGGGCTTTCTTTACGCGCTAACCCTGGCCGACGGATTCGTGCGCCTGCATGGTCGTTCGGTTCTGGTTGTGGCCGCCAATATTTTGTCCCGCCGCATCAATCCCAACGAGCGCGCCAGCGCCGTCCTGTTCGCCGATGCGGCCGGCGCGGTCGTCCTTTCACCTTCCGCCGAACCCGAAGCTGGACTGAGGGGGGTCGAACTCGCCTCCGATGGCAGTGGCTATGACCTGATCACCATTCCAGCGGGCGGGAGCAACCGCCCCTTTACGGGCAAAATAGCCGGAGAGGAGTTCCTGATGTCTATGAAGGACGGGAGAGAGGTTTTCTCGCGCGCCGTCGCAGTCATGACGCAATGCTCACGCGAGGCACTCGCGAGGGCCGGCCTGACGGCATCTGAGGTTGACCGGTTCGTTCCGCACCAGGCCAATGCCCGGATTTTCGATGCCGTTTGTAACGATCTTGGCATCGATCCATCGAAGACGGCGCGAACAATCGAGGCCTTCGGGAATTCGTCCGCCGCGACAATTCCCCTGTCACTGTCAATCGCCAATGCGACGAAACCATTTGTTCCCGGTGAATGCCTGCTTCTCGCCGCGGCCGGCGCGGGAATGATTGGCGGTGCCTGCGTATTGGTCACGTAGTCGATCAGGACAGGGCAAGGCCGCCCCATGCTGACCAGGTGATCATCATGACGCGCGTCGATCGACGTCATGCGCGACAGCAAGGCTGGCGCGGCGAGAGATAAAGAAAGGTTGGAATATGAGAAAAGTGGTCGCCGGCAAGCTGCACGGCATCTATGTGACAGAAGCGAACTTGAACTATCGTGGGTCGATCGCCCTCGATCCAGACCACTGCGAGGAGGCAGGTATCCTGCCGATGGAGTTTGTCGAGATCTGGAACAAAAACTCTGGAGCGCGAATATCCACATATGTCATTCTTGGCGAACGCGGCTCTCGATGCTGCATTTTGAATGGCGCGGCCGCTAGAACATGTCAGGCCGGCGACCAAATAATCATTTGCAATTCGATCTATCTTGGCGAGGCGGAGCTGACGTCCATCAAGCCGAAGATCCTAACCTTCGATGAAAACAACGTTGTCCGCGACAGGCTGAGTTACTCGGTGTCGCTGGATGAGAGGGGGCGCTATGCCTTCGATATTCGCGATGAGAATTCCAACCCTCTCCCAGTACCCACACTGGTGTCGGACCGGTAAGGCAAATGCCCACCCCAGCATCGCGCCTCGAACGCAGACCTCTTCAGGCCCGGTTAGGTCACCGCTCAGCGACATAACTTCTGCTCCGACCATCGCCACTCCGTTGATTTTTGAATTTGTCGAAGTGGCGCCGCCCGGTCTGGCGGCGTTCTCAAAGAGCGAGGCACGTTGACTCGTAGGACGCACCGGACCAAGAGCAGTTGACTGGTTGGCAGCTTTGGTCCAACGCGCAACTATGGTAAACCAAAGCGGCCAGAACCTGTGCTGTTGCGGAGCAGGCCGCATGGAGGCTCAGCAAGGCCTTCTTTGGCAAAACGTTCGAGTATCGCAACGATATCCCCAAGTCCCCGTGTCTCGGCGTAATGCATCAGACCGCCTCTGAAGCGTGGGAATCCATAACCGTGAATTTGAACGAGATCGATGTCTTCAGACCGCGCAGCAATCGTCTCGTCCAGGATTCTTGCGGCCTCGTTGATCATGGGCAATACGATGCAATCAACGATCTCGCCTTCGCTCCACTGTCGCTGCGGCGTGGCCAAGGCTTCGGCAGCGATTATGCCAGCAACTGCAACGGACGGCTTGGGCGTCCGATCGCCCTTGTCGTAGTCATACCAGCCACCACCGCTCTTCTGCCCGAAACGTCCCAAGGCATAGAGCCGATCGGCGACCGGTGCAAAGGGCGTCTCTCCCCTTACGCGGGCAGCCCGACGCTGAAACGCAGCGATGTCGAGACCACCAAGGTCCTGCGCCTCGAACGGCCCCATCGGCAGGCCAAAGGCACGCATGGCGGAATCGACGGTCTGCGGTTCTGCACCCGACAACAGCAGGCGTTCCGCCTGTGCACGTGTGACCTTGAGTATCCGGTTGCCGATGAAGCCATCACAGATGCCGGCACGGACCGGGATCTTGTTCATCATGCGGGCGAGTGCGAAGCCAGTCGCGAGCGTGACCGGGGCCGTATCCGGTGTTGGCACGATCTCCAGCAGCTTCATCACCTGAGCTGGACTGAAGAAGTGCAGGCCAAGAAAGCGCTCCGGATGCGCGATGTCGGCCGCGATCTGCCCCGGATCGAGATAGGAGGTGTTGGTGGCCAGCAAAGTATCGGGGCGGCAGACTGCCGACAGTCTGGCGAAGACATCGCGCTTGACGCCGAGATCCTCAAAGACTGCCTCGATTACGAGGTCGACGTCAGCGAGGGCACCGTAGTCGGTCGTGGCGGTCACTGCGGCAAGCCGCTCTTCCGCGACATCGGGGCTGATCTTGCCGCGCTTGACGGAGCTTTCGAAGATTGCGCGCAGATTGGAAAGCCCGCGGTCGAGCGCCTCGCTGTCACGCTCGACCAGTGTGACTGGCAATTGGGCATCACAAAGTGCCGCAGCGATCCCGGCTCCCATCGTTCCGCCGCCAATCACCGCAGCGGATCTGATCGATTGCGGGACTGTCGCGCGAAGCTCTGGCGGCCTTGGTGCTGCACGCTCCGCGAAGAAAACGTGACGCAAGGCTCGAGCCTGGGGCGAGCCGCGCAAGTCAAGGAATGTCTCACGTTCAAACTCCATTGCAGCCTCGAACTCGTATTCGCAGGCCTTGCGGATACAGTCGAGAGCCCGAAGGGGAGCCTGTTCCCGCTTGGCGCGCAACGCAACTGATTTCGCAGTTGTCTCCCAAAAGCTCGCCTCCACGGCAGGGACGTACCGTTCGCAAAGGGGAGGCGGGAGGGGTTGGGCGAGAGCCAGGCGGAGGAAGTCGATCGCGCCGCTTTCCAGGTCGTCTTCGACAACGGCATCGATCAACCCTTGCGCGCGAGCCCGCAGGGCCGTGACAGGTTGGCCAGACGTGACCATGTCAGCGGCGAGCGCCGCTCCGGCCAGACGCGGAAGGCGCACCGTGCCGCCAGCACCCGGGACGATCCCCAGCCGTACTTCTGGCAGACCGATGCTCGCCGATGGCGAGGCCACGCGAAAACGGCAGCCGAGTGCAATCTCGAAGCCTCCGCCGAGCGCACTGCCGTGGATTGCTGCGACCCACGGCTTGGCCGTCTTCTCGATACGCGTGACGAGGTCTGGAAGGTGAGGGGGGAGGGGCGGTTTGCCGAATTCGCTCACATCGGCCCCGGCAATGAATGTCCGTCCGGCGCAGATCAGCACCACCGCGTCAACCGAGGGGTCGCGGTCGAGCGCCTCAGCGGCGTTCCAAAGATCCTGTCGTACAGCCTGCGAAAGGGCATTGACCGGCGGGTTATCAACGGTCACGACGGCGATCTTGCCGATCTGTTTTATTGTCAGTGTCATTTGCTTGCATCCTCGTCTGCATCGCAAAGCTGTCTGGTTCCGTTCGTTCCTATGCCGTCATTGCGGGCAGGGAGGGAATAAGGCTTCGCGTTGTTGGCGTCTTGGTAACCGGTCAGACCGTCCTCGGTTGGCGCCACATCACTGTGCTAAACCGCTCTGCCACGAAGGCGGCGTCGGTGAGGCTGGCATTACCTGCCGGGTTTGCACCTGTGACGTGGAAGTCGCTGAAGGCAGCGCTCTGGTTCACGAAAATTCCTCCCGTCAAATTGATCGAGAGGTTGACGCCAGCGTTGCAAAACGCGTTTACGGCGTTCTCAATCCTGGTGTCATCCGTATCATAGAGCGCCGCCGTGATCGCACCCTTTCGACGGGCTAGGCTTGCCGCCCTCTCAATGCCTTCGGCCGCATCGGCTACCGCGACGACAAAGGCGATCGGACCGAAGCGTTCTTCCTCGTGTGCATCTGTCTTTTCGGCATCCACGCCAAGGATAAGAGGGGTTGCCGTGCGCGCATCCCCGGCATCGATCGGGGCAGAGTCGCGAATGAGCGTTCCAAGGCCGCGAGCTGTCTCGATCCGCGCCAGGGTTGCCGAATTGGCAATTGCGCCACAGACGCCGTTAGCACGCGCAGGATCGGCAAGAAGGTCATCGATCGCCGAGGCAATTCCCTTCGCGACGTCCTCAAAACCCTTATGGCCTTGGTTCGTCGCGATGCCACTCCGGGGGACATAGATGTTCTGCGGGGCGGTGCACATCTGGCCGCTATAGAGCGAAAGCGAAAAGGCAATATTCGCGCACATGCCGGCAAAGTCGTCAGTCGTTGCGACGACCACCGAATTGACACCGGTTTCTTCGGTGTAGACCTTCGCCTCTCCGGCATGCCGCCGCACCCACTCCCCAAAGCTGCTGGAGCCGGTGTAGTCGATGATGGAAACGGCTTCGCTCTGAACGAGGCCAGCGGTGATTTCTGCACCCGGAGCGTCCGGTGCGAGAAGCGCGATATTGCGGTCAAAACCTTCTTCCGCAAGCACCTGTCGAATAACCGAAATGGTGATCGCGAGAGGAAGAATTGCACCTGGATGCGGCTTGACGATGACCGTATTGCCGGTCGCGAGGCTGGCAAACAGGCCCGGATAGCTGTTCCAGGTCGGAAAGGTTTGGCAGCCGATCACCAGCGAGACACCTCTGGGAACGACCCGCCAGTGCTTTTGAAGAACGATCGGCTCGGCTTTGCCCTGCGGTTTCGACCACACGGCCTGCGCAGGCGTGCGGCTCATCTCCGCGTAGGCATAGGCGACGGCCTCAAGGCCGCGGTCTTGCGCGTGCGGTCCCCCAGCCTGGAATGCCATGGCAAAGGACTGCCCCGTCGTGTGCATGACAGCATTGGCGATCTCAAAGCTGCGGTGATTGAGACGTGCGAGTACTTCCAGGCAGACGCCGACACGGGTCTTGATCGGGGCAGTTGCCCATGCGGATGCTGCAGCCTGCGAGGCGGCAATCAGGCTGTTTGCATCGGCCGCCGGATAAGTGACGCCGAGCGACGGGCCGAATGGCGAAACTTCGGCCCCGACAATCCCACTTCCAGGATGACCGGGCAGGTCGAAGGGCCTGCCAAGCTGGGCGTTATAAGACGCCAGACCATCGTCCTTGGCTGTTTCGCCATAAATCTTGCCGCTTGGGATTTCAGGATAGGCCGACCAATAGCCGCGGTCCTGCGTGGCCTTGAGGGCCGCCACAAGGGTCGGCTGGTAGCGGTCAAAAAGGGCATCCATTATATGTTCCTCGCGTGGTGTGGATTTATAATTGACCGGCCGGTCGGTTTATGCAAGAGTTTTTTAATGAACCGCCCGATCCTGGCGGAACTGGAGGAAACATGTCCGAATCCGACACCGTCCTGTCGGCGCTTGCCGATGGCGTCCTTGCCTTGACGCTCAATCGCCCAGACAAACTCAATGCCTTTAACGAGGAGATGCATGTGGCGCTGCGCAACGGCTTCGAGCGCGCTCACAACGATGCGGCGGTGCGCGCCGTGCTCCTGACCGGGGCAGGACGTGGCTTTTGCGCCGGGCAGGATCTCGGTGACCGTGATCCGCGAAAGGGTGGGATAGCCCCGGACCTCGGACGTACCATTGAACTGTTCTACAACCCGCTGATCCGGCTGATCAGGACGCTCGACAAACCAGTCGTCTGTGCGGTGAATGGCGTCGCCGCCGGCGCCGGCGCCAATATCGCGCTTGCCTGCGACATCGCTCTGGCAGCACGATCAGCTCGCTTCATCCAGGCCTTCGCGAAGATCGGTCTGGTACCCGACTCCGGCGGCACCTGGAGCCTGCCACGCCTGCTTGGAGAGGCGCGCGCCAAGGCGCTCGCACTGACGGCTGAACCGCTCGATGCGGAAACGGCGGCGAGCTGGGGCCTGATCTGGAAAGTGGTCGACGATGCGGCACTTCTGGATGAAGCCCATGCGCTTGCCAGCAGACTGGCAGCCGGACCAACGAAGGGTCTCGGCATGACCAAGCGCGCCCTCCAGGCTGCTGCCACCAATTCGCTGGATCAGCAGCTTGAACTCGAACGCGATCTGCAGCGCGAGGCCGGCCGTAGCGCGGATTATGCCGAAGGCGTCGCCGCATTCCTGGAAAAGCGCAAGCCGGAGTTTAAGGGACGATGACGGACCGGGTAGTTCTGACGGCACAGGAGCTTGCCGATGCCTGCGCGGATGCGATGTGGCATGAGGACAATGCCACCCGGCATCTTGGCATGAGAAGAGACCGCGTTGCGCCGGGCCTTTCGGTGATCTCCATGATCATCAGACCCGAAATGACCAACGGACACGGAACGTGCCATGGTGGATATATCTTCACATTGGCCGATTCCGCCTTCGCCTTTGCCTGCAACACGTACAATCAGCGCGCCGTCGCGCAGCATTGCTCGGTCACCTTCATCGCACCCGCCTTTGTCGGCGACCGATTGACGGCGACCGCGCGCGAGGTCTCGCGACGCGGGCGCGGCGGGATCTACGATATCAACGTGACCAATCAGAATGGCGATCACATTGCTGAATTCCGCGGCCATTCGCGCACGGTCAAGGGCACTCTTTTGCCGGACGAGGCGTAAAGCCGCCGGCCGCTTATCTCGGAGGAGACAGACATGGAAGACCTATCACCACGCCCCGGCGACCTTGACGCGATCGAAAGGGCATCGCGCGACGAGATTGCCGCGCTCCAGCTTGACCGGATGAAATGGTCGCTGGTCCACGCCTATGACAACTCATCGTTCTACCGTGTCCGCTTCGATGAGGCAGGCATCCACCCCTCGGATCTGAAGTCGCTCGCCGATCTTGCGAAGTTCCCGTTCACGACCAAGAAGGACCTTCGCGACACCTATCCGTTCGGAATGTTTGCCGTGCCCAGGGAGAAGCTGGTGCGCATCCATGGTTCTTCGGGCACCACCGGCAAGCCGACGGTCGTCGGTTACACACAAAAGGATATCGACACCTGGGCAGACATGGTGGCGCGTTCGATCCGGGCTGCCGGCGGCCGCAGAGGCGACATGGTGCATGTTGCCTACGGCTACGGGCTCTTTACCGGTGGCCTTGGCGCCCACTACGGCGCCGAGCGGCTTGGCTGTACCGTCGTGCCGATGTCCGGTGGGATGACGGAGCGGCAGGTCATCCTGATGCAGGATTTCAAGCCCCGCATCATCATGGTCACGCCCTCATACATGCTTTCGATCCTGGACGAGTTTCGTCGGCAGGGGATCGATCCGCGCGAAAGTTCGCTGGCGGTGGGCATCTTCGGTGCCGAGCCCTGGACCAATGCGATGCGCCAGGAGATCGAACAGTCGTTCGACATGCATGCCGTCGATATCTACGGCCTCTCCGAGGTCATGGGACCGGGCGTTGCCAGTGAGTGCGTCGAGACCAAGGACGGCCTGCACATCTGGGAAGACCACTTCTATCCTGAAATTATCGACCCGGTGACGGGCGAGGTTCTTCCCGACGGAGAGATGGGCGAGCTCGTCTTCACGACCTTGACCAAGGAAGGTCTGCCAATCATCCGCTACCGCACACGCGACCTGACGCGGCTGCTGCCCGGCACGGCCCGTTCCATGCGGCGCATCGAAAAGATTACCGGCCGCTCCGACGACATGATGATCCTGCGCGGCGTCAACGTCTTCCCGACGCAGATCGAGGAGCAGATCCTCAAGTGTCAGGGCCTTGCCCCGCACTTCCAGATCGAACTCAATCGGGCCGGGCGGATGGACCAGATGACGGTTCATGTCGAGTGTACGCCTGACGCAGCCGACGAAATCGCCCGCGCCTCATCGGCAAAATCCCTTGCCCACTACATCAAGAGCATCGTTGGTGTTACCACAAAGATCGAGATTCGCGATCCGGGTGGAGTCGCCCGGTCCGAGGGCAAGGCGAAACGGGTCGTCGACAACAGACCCAAGGAATAAGGACAGACGCTTCCCGGCACGGAGACGTCGGGAAGCGTCATTAAGAGCTTACAGCGGCTTATCGCGTGGAGGGCGCGAGAGAAGGACAGGGACACAGGATCATATGGCACGCACGCGCGCGATCGACTTTGAAGAAAAACAACGCAGCCTTTTGAGCAGCGCCGCTGCCGTCTTTGCAGAGATGGGGATGGAGAAAGCGTCCATGGCCCACATTGCCTCGCGCAGCAACGTCTCCAAGGCTCTCCTCTATCACTATTATCCGAGCAAGGACGCGTTGATATTCGACATCATTCGCAACCATCTCGAGGAACTGGAAGCCGCCGTTGCCGCTGCAGACGAGCCGGGGGCGACACCCCAGCAGCGTCTACGGTTGCTGGTGCGGCAAGTGCTTGAAAACTACAGAGACGCCGACAACGAGCACAAGGTGCAGCTGAACGGCACGAGTGCGCTGTCGCAGGACCAGCTTGATGAGCTACGCGCGATCGAGCGTCGGATCGTCAAGCGCTTCTCCAACACCATCATTGAGATCAACCCGGATCTCAACGCCAGCAAACCTCTCTTGATGCCCGTTACGATGTCGCTCTTCGGCATGATGAACTGGGTCTACATGTGGTTTCGCCCGGGTGGCCCGGTCAGTCGTGACGAGTATGCCGATATCGCCACGACCTTGATCCTCGAGGGCGTAAAGGCTGTCCGATAGGGATACTCAATCCCCGAATTTCAGCCGCTCCAGGATCAAGGGATCATAGTCCGGGGCCCTGATGCGTCGACGCTCTGGCTCCGGCGCGCTAAGCGGCTGGGCTGGCTGAAGCTTTTCCCTGGCCTCAAGTGCGAGGCGTTGATAGACGCCCGTGCCCTGGCGTTTCCAGGCCATTTCCTTCTCGCTGAGTTCGCGAACGACCCGGGCAGGGGAGCCGACGGCAAGGCTGTTTGCGGGGATCTCGGCCCCCGCCTTGACGAAGGCCATGGCGGCAACGATCGAATTTTCCCCGACGATGGCCTCGTCCATGACGACCGCATTCATCCCCACCATTGCATTGCGACCAATCCGACAACCATGCAAAACGGCGCCATGGCCGATATGTCCCTCTTCGCCGATCACCACTTCGACATTGGGGAAGCTATGGACGACGCAGGTTTCCTGGACGTTCGACCCGCGTTCCATCACGATGCGTCCGAAGTCCCCGCGCAATACGGCGCAAGGCCCGACATAGCAGGCAGGACCTACAATGACGTCGCCGATCACCACAGCGGCCGGATGGACGAAGGCCTCCGGATGGATGACGGGCACGACACCATCATAGGAATAGACCTGCGCCATGTCAGTCAGTCCCTTCTTTTGGCGACCATCGTCAACACGTCATATTGAGCGACCGTCGCTGCATTCTGGTTGGTTACCCGGCAGTCCCAGCGCACTTCGCCGTGCTCGGCCCCGATGCGCGGATTGATCTCCTTGCAGGTCAACTGCACCTGCAAGGTATCACCGGGATTGACTGGCGTGAGGAAGCGCAGGTTGTCGACGCCATAATTGGCAAGAACCGGGCCCGGGGCTGGGTCGACAAAGAGGCCAGCGGCAAAGGAAACGATCAGATAGCCGTGGGCAACGCGCCCGTCGAAGAACGGATTGGCCTTGGCCGCATCCTCGTCCATATGGGCGTAAAACGTATCACCGGTGAAGTTGGCGAAATGCTCTATATCTTCAAGCGTCACCGTCCGTGTGCCGGTGACGAGCTGATCGCCGATCTGCAATTCCGCAAGCGACTTGCGGAACGGATGTTCCTGGTCCTTGCGCACCTCGGCATCCGGGACCCAGCGGCCGGTGACCGCCGACAGAAGCGTCGGCGAGCCCTGGACCGCAGTGCGCTGCATGTAGTGCTTGACCCCACGAATCCCGCCCAGCTCCTCGCCGCCGCCGGCCCGTCCAGGACCACCGTGCACAAGGCCTGGCAACGGCGAGCCATGGCCGGTCGAGCTCTTCGCGCTGACGCGATTTCCGATCAGTACGCGGCCGTGGAATGGAGCCATACCAAGGACCACCTCTTCGGCGAAGGCCGGATCGTTGGTGAAGACCGAGGAGACTAGGCTACCCTTGCCGCGGCGGGCAAGATCGACGGCCTCGTCAGCGCTGTCATAGGGCATGACCGTGCTGACCGGACCAAACGCTTCAACGTCATGAACAGCCCGGGCGTGCGAGGGATTGTCGCAATAAAGGAGCACCGGGTTGAGGAAGGCACCAGCTTCGACGTCACCCGAGACGATGCGGGGAATGTCCGGATCACCCGCAACGATCTCGGCGTCGGCCAGGAGATCGCGGATGCGCGCGCGGACCTCGTCGCGTTGGGCAAGGCTAGCAAGCGGTCCCATTCGAACGTTTTCATCGGCGGCATTGCCGAGCACCGTTTTGCCAAGGCGCTCGCCGAGGGCTGAGATCAGAGCGTCGCAATAGGGGCGGGGTGCGATGACGCGACGGATGGCCGTACACTTCTGACCTGCCTTTGCCGTCATCTCTCGGGAGACTTCCTTGACGAAAAGGTCGAACTCCTCAGTACCGGGGGCGGCATCGAGACCGAGAACAGAGGCATTGAGACTATCTGCCTCCATCGTGAAGCGCACCGAGTTGTCGATGATCGCCGGATGGGTTTTCAGCTTGCGGCCGGTCCAGGCCGAGCCGGTGAAGGTGACCACGTCCTGTCCATCGACATGGTCCAGGAGGTCGCCTACGGAACCGCAGACAAGCTGCACCGCGCCTTCGGGAAGCAGGCCCGTTGCAACCATGTGACGTACGACGAGTTCAGTCAGGTAAGCCGTCTGGCTCGCCGGTTTGACGATCGCCGGCATGCCGGCAAGCAGGGTCGGCGCCAGCTTCTCGAGCATGCCCCAGACCGGAAAGTTGAATGCATTGATATGTATGGCGACGCCCTGCAGCGGCGACAAAATATGCCGGGCGGCGAAAGTTCCGTCGCGCGACAGCGGTTCTACTTCTCCGTCAACGAGGACACGCGTGTTGGGCAGTTCGCGCCGGCCCTTTGAGGCATAGGACAGCAAGGTGCCAATGCCGCCATCGATATCGATCCAGCTGTCTGTCTTTGTCGCACCGGTTGCCGACGAGAGCGCGTAGAACTCCTCCTTGCGCTCCATCAATGCTTGGCCAAGTGCCTTCAACATAGCGGCACGCTCGTGGAAAGACATGCGACGCAGTGCGGGGCCTGCCTTTTCTCGGCCGTAACCCACGGATGAGGCAAAGTCGACGCCAGTGGAATCGATTGTAGCCACCGGCACCCCCGTCGAGGCATCAAGTAGCTTAGTGCCATCCTGCGTGCCAGGAACCCAGCGGCCATAGACATAGCTTTCGAGACGACGGGGCGGGTTTGCCAGAACATTCATTGTCTTGTCCTTCCGGGTCAGTTCAGATTGAGCGCGTTAAGCTGCTCGTCAACGGCCGCCTGCCATTGTGAAAGCAGCGCCTCGTTGGGGGTGTGGCGCAGGCCAAAGCGCGCCAACGTCTCGTAGCGCGCCGAGCCGGAGAGCCCGAAGCTTGCAGCAACACGCGGGCGCCAGTAGGAGATCGCTGCTCGCGCCGCTGTCGTCCCGTCTTCACTTTGGACAATTCGCTTCAGTCCCTCGACGCCGAGCTCGGTGTGATGTGCCTCGCGCGGTAAAATGGCACGGAACACTTCGGCAAGCGGCTGATAGGAAACATGGGTAAGCTCGCGCAGCTGGATGGCACTCGCACTGCCCATCAGCACGTTCATGACCACAGCGTCGACCCAGCCCTGCAAGGGATAGTGGAAGACCGAAAGGCGCATGTCACCGCTCTGCCGGGCGGCACCGATGTCGGTTGCGCGGGCTAGCCGGGCGTCCCAGGGATGATGAACCGCATAGCGGCCAGTGTCTGCGCCGAAACTCCCCATGATATCAAGGACCCGACCGGCATGGTCGGTTTTCTCAAGCACTATCTTGGCAGAGGCGATACGTTCCTTGATACCGGGCGCATCGTTGATCGTATCGGCAAACCCGGCAGCACCTGCAAGCTCGCTGTCAACGAAACTTGCCATCAGCCGCAAAAGCTCGCCGCGATAGCGTGGTGGGACGTTGTCAGGCGACGTCAGCGCGCCACCCTTGAGCAGGTATTCCTCGATCGGCATCGTATCGGACATCGGCTATTCCTCCTTCGCTGGCGCGCCTTATTGGTCGTAGCTGACCACGACACGGTCGCTCAGCGGATAACACTGACAGGTCAAGACGTAGCCCTGGCGCACTTCGTAATCCTCCAGCGCGTGGTTGACCTCCATCTCGGTCTCACCCTCGATGACCTTGGCCCGGCATGTGGAACACACACCTGCCTTGCAGGCGTAGGGGGCGTCCATACGGTTCTCCAACGCCGCTTCCAAAAGAGTTTGTCCCTGCTTCGGCATCTTGAAAACACGCGTTGCGCCGTCGAGCGTGACCGTTGCCTCACAGCTCGCGTCGCGATCGTGAGAGGCTGTGCTTTCGGTTTTGCGGCGCGCCCGACCCGGCTGCGAGGATGCAAAGAGCTCGAACTTGATCTGCTCGTCGCGCATCCCGTGATCGCGAAGCGCGGCTGCGATCGTCAGCATCATCGGTTCGGGACCACAGATGAAGGCCGTGTTGACGGATTTGAGGTCAACCCAATGCCGGAAGAGCGCCGCACATTTGTCCGCATCGATCCGGCCGGTGAAGAGGTCGATATCCTGTGCCTCGCTTTCCAGAACATGCAGAATTGACAGGCGGCCAAGGTAGCTGTTCTTCAGGTCATCCAGTTCCTCGCGGAACATGATCGAACTGATCTGACGGTTCGCGTAGACGAGCGTGAAGCGCGATTTCGGTTCACGCGCCAACGTGGTTTTGATGATGGAAAGAACCGGTGTAATCCCGCTGCCGGCAGCAAATCCGAGGTAGTTCTTGGATATTTCGGGTTCGATCGCGGTGAAGAAGGCCCCCGTTGGCGGCATGGCTTCAAGCGTATCACCGATTTGCAGTTCCTCGTTCGCCCAGGTCGAAAAGCATCCGCCATCCACCCGCTTGATGCCGACCCGCAGTACACCCTCGTCGCGCCCGGCACAGATCGAATAGGATCGGCGCAACTCCTCGCCGTCAAACTTGCGACGGAACGTCAGGTACTGTCCCTGCGTGAAATCGAACGAGCTTCGGTCCTGGTCAAGCGGAGCGAGCGTGACAACCACGGCATCACGCGTCTCGCGCCTGACGTCGGTGACCTGAAGAGAATGGAAACGTGCCATGTTACGGACCTCACGAGGCAAAAGTCAGATGCACTTGAAATAATCGAATGGTTCCAGACAGTCGGTACAGCGATAGCTCGCCTTGCAGGGCGTCGAACCGAACTGGCTGATCTTTTCCGTCTTCGTCGACCCGCACCGCGGACAGGCGATCGTCAGATTGGAGCGGCCGGATAGGCGATCGGCGCGCAGGCGCAGGAGGCCATCTATCGCGGTACCATCAACGGGTGGCGTGATACCGTAGGCCTTGAGCTTTTCGCGACCATCGGCACTAATCCAGTCCGTCGTCCACGCCGGCGAAAGCTGACGCTCGAGCCGCAGCTTATCGATCCCCTTGTCGTGTAGAGCCCGCTCGATATCCAGGTTGATGATCGCGGTTGCCGGACAGCCCGAATAGGTCGGTGTTACTGTCACAACCAGCGTGTCGCCTTCAAAAGCGATGGCTCGGATAATGCCGAGATCGACAAGCGAGATCACCGGGATTTCCGGATCCGGAACCTCCCCAAGCCACTGCCAGACATCTGCGGTCGATGGCAAAGTCGCGGTCGTCATAACCGCCTCCCTCCGTTACCAGGTCGCGCCCGGATAAGCCCGCTGCAAAAACTGCAGGTCAGCGAGGATGAAGCCCATGTGTTCGGTATGAACACCGCGTTTGCCGCCCTTGTGCATGTAACCGTCCGTCGGCTTCTTCAGTGTCGCCTCTGACAGTGCCTCGCCAACCAGTTCGTCCCACGCAGCTTTCAGGCTCTCGGGTTCCGGCGCGATGCCCGCCTCGGCCAGCTCCACGTCGGACGTGTCGCCCATAAAAAGCTCGCCGGTATAGGCCCAGAGGTCGTCAAGTGCGCCCTGCATGCGGCGATGGCTTTCGGCAGTACCGTCGCCAAGGCGGATGATCAGGTCACGGCTGCGATCGAGGTGGTAGGCAACTTCCTTGGTGGCTTTTTCGGCAATGTCTGCAATGCGTTTGTCGGTCGAGCCGCAAAGTGCCTTCAGCATGAGGAAGTGCCAGGCGTCAAAGAGAAACTGACGCATCAGCGTCGTCCCAAAATCGCCGTTCGGACGCTCGACGAGCAGAACGTTGCGGAAGTCGCGAGCATCACGCAGATAAGCAAGATTGTCGGCGCTGCGACCACGACCTTCGATCTCTCCGGCAAGGCCGAGCCAAAGCTGCGTCTGACCGATCAGATCAAGCGCCGTATTGGAAAGCGCGATGTCCTCTTCAAGGGCCGGTGAATGCCCGCACCATTCTGAAACGCGATGACCGAGGATCAGTGAATTGTCGCCGAGACGGGTCAGGCACTCGAAAAGAGTCGCGTCACTGACTGATATATTGGAGATCGCGCTCATCACATGTGCCCCACTTCATCCGGAATGTCGAAGAAAGTCGGATGCCGATAGACCTTCGAATTCGACGGATCAAACAGCGGGCCCTTGTCGGACGGCGCGCTGGCCGTGATGTCGCTGGACCGAACGACCCAAATGCTCACACCTTCATTGCGACGAGTGTAAACGTCACGGGCGTTGTTGACGGCCATCTCGGCATCGGGCGCATGAAGGCTGCCAACATGCCGGTGATTCAAGCCGTGCTGGCCACGGATGAAAACTTCCCAAAGGGGCCATTCGCTGGACATGGTTGTTTCTCCCTGCTCGCATTTCCTCGGCCGAAGGCGCGAGATCGCGGATTTGTTACGATAGCAACTACTCAAAGAGCGCCTCGCGGCGTTCTGACATTATTCGGCGGCGACCTGCGCAGCGGCACGACGCGATTTCATCTTGTCGGCATGTGCAACGAGACCGTCACGGAACCAAGCGCCGTCGTTCCATGCCTTCTGCCGTGCGCCAAGGCGCTCGGCATTGCACGGACCGTTGCCAGCGATGACGGCGAAGAACTCGGTCCAGTCAGGTTCGCCGAAATCATAGCCACCCTTTTCCTCGTTCCACTTCAGATCCGGGTCCGGGACCGTGAGGCCGAGGTATTCTGCCTGCGGTACCGTCTGGTCGACGAACTTTTGGCGCAGCTCGTCGTTGGAGTTCTGCTTGATCTTCCAAGACATCGATTGTGCGGAATGCACCGATGCGTCATCGGAGGGGCCAAACATCATCAGCGATGGCCACCACCAGCGGTTCAAGGCGTCCTGGACCATTTCCTTCTGCGCGGGCGTTCCCTTGACCATCTTCATCAGGATGTCGAAGCCCTGGCGTTGATGGAAGCTTTCCTCCTTGCAGATGCGGACCATGGCACGGGCATAAGGCCCGTAGGAACAGCGCTGCAACGGCACCTGGTTCATGATCGCAGCACCATCGACCAGCCAGCCGATCGCGCCGATGTCTGCCCAGTTCAGCGTCGGGTAGTTGAAGATCGAGGAGTACTTTGCCTTGCCACTATGCAGCTGTTCATACATTTCGTCCCGGCTAATTCCGAGCGTTTCAGCGGCACAGTATAGGTAGAGCCCGTGTCCGGCCTCATCCTGCACCTTGGCGAGTAATATCGCCTTGCGCTCCAAGGTGGGCGCTCGGGTGATCCAATTGCCTTCCGGCAGCTGACCGACAATCTCGGAATGGGCGTGCTGGCTGATCTGACGCATCAACGTCTTGCGATAGCCTTCCGGCATCCATTCCTTTGGCTCGATCTTCTGGCCGGCGTCGACCCGTTCCTGGAAGGCGCGTTCGACGGGATCCATTTCGTCGAGCGTCTTGACGTGGGCGCTGTCGGTCTTGACCATCTGTGCGTACATCGTTTGTCTCCCTTGCCTTCGCGCGTCAGACGCGCTCGAGGATGATGGCGATGCCCTGGCCGACGCCGATGCACATCATGCAGAGCGCATAGCGGCCGCCACGGCGGTGCAATTGGTAGGTTGCGGTCGTTACCAATCGGGCCCCGCTCATCCCGAGTGGATGCCCCATTGCGATGGCACCACCATTCGGATTGACATGGGGCGCGTCATCGGGAAGGTCCAGATCGCGCAGCACGGCAAGCGCCTGCGCAGCAAATGCCTCGTTAAGTTCGATCACGTCCATCTGCCCGATAGCGAGTCCAGCACGTGCGAGGACTTTCCGGGCAGCTGGCGCCGGGCCCACTCCCATGATGCGCGGCTCAACGCCGGCTGCAGCCATCGCGACGATGCGTGCTTTCGGCGACAACCCCTGTGTTCTTGCAACTGCCTCGCTTGCGATAACGAGGGCCGCAGCGCCATCGTTGACGCCCGAAGCATTGCCCGCGGTGACACTGAGGTCCGCACCGTTGACGCCTTTGAGCCTTGAAAGTTGCTCGGCAGTCGTGCCCGGACGGGGATGCTCGTCGCGGTCAACAACAACTGCATCGCCCTTCTTCTGAGCTACCCGGACTGAGACCAGTTCGTCTGCAAACAGGCCAACCTTCTGCGCAGAGGCCCACCGCGCCTGGCTGCGGGCGGCAAAGGCGTCCTGATCGGCACGGCTGACGCCAAAATCTTCAGCTACATTGTCGGCCGTCTCTGGCATGGAATCGACGCCAAATCCCGCCTTCATTTTCGGATTGATGAAACGCCAGCCGATCGTGGTGTCGTAGACCGCGTTTGCCCGGGAGAAAGCACTGTCTGCCTTTGGCATCACGAAAGGCGCTCGGCTCATGCTCTCCACACCACCCGCGACAACGAAGTCGCAATCACCTGCGCGGATCGCCCGCGCTGCCATTCCGACGGCATCCATGCCGGAACCGCACAGCCGGTTGATCGTGGTTGCGGGGACGGTGACCGGCATTCCGGAAAGCAGCACTGCCATGCGGGCGACGTTGCGGTTGTCTTCACCCGCCTGATTAGCACAGCCGAGGATAAGATCATCGACCCTGCTCCAGTCCACACCCCTATTTCGTTCCATAAGGGCAGCGAGTGGCAAGGCTGCGAGATCGTCCGCGCGCACCGAAGAAAGTACGCCGCCATAGCGGCCGATGGGTGTGCGAACGGCATCGCAGATGAACGCTTCCGGCATGCGCAATTTCCTCCTGCTCCCGATCGGCTCTCGCATCAAATACATTAACCGACCGATCGGTCATGTATTTAGCACGCACTATGTCACAGATCAATGAAAATTTCCGATAAGTTGTGACGTTTAAATTCACCCCGAAATTCTAACACAAAACCAGCATGTTCGTGACCTTGGGAGCGCATCAATGCAAGCGCTGCCGGCGGCGAAGCGGGCAGGGCACCGAATCCACGAGGGAAGGCTCGCCAAGTTGCTGCTGCCTGTTCGCAAGCGTCATGGTTGGCTGCTGGCTCCGTGGGCGCCGGTACGGTGAAGGGACGACGGGAACCTTCGGATCCGACCCAGTAGCCGACGCACCTCGCACGCGCTCGGGTCAAGCACATGTGCGCCGACAGGAACGTCATGCGGCCGGCGCTTGCCTTCAGCAAAACCTCGGTCCGCTGCAGATAACGCAACCGCAGTCATCCCATTCGCAGTCTCCGCCGTCATCGGTGAGAGAGTGACACTCCTACTTTGCAGACGCAGGACACTTTTGTCTTGCCGTGGACGCCGCCGGTCGATTTTCAAACAAGATAAGGCGAGGGTGCTTTGGCATTGACCGCGTCAGGGCAATCGTTTCAGCAATCGAATCCTGTTTCCCGGCGCAAACGCGACGATCTTGTCCTGCTCCAGAGCATAGAGGATTGCCATGATTTCTTCCTGAGAAAACCCAGCTGCGTTCAAGGGAACAGCAATGTCGAACAGGTTGATTGTCATGTCTGGCTTCAGCTTTAGTGCGCGCAGCTTCTCGGTCACGGCAGCTTCTGTATCCTCAAATCGGCTCATAACGCGATCCAAGCAGGGACCCGACTGAAAATGCGCTTGTCCCGTTGTCCGCTCTCAAAGCCAGATCCGACGATCGCTACATCCACTATCACTGGTTTGATGGCGCTTCCACCCGATGGTTGAGCGGCCTCCGCATGTTCGCCGCTCATTGCTGGTTGAAACCGGGCGTAATACCGGGAGAGGCGTCGCCCGCCAATTTACCGTCGGTGTTCTCGCCAACAGCTTCTCTACGCCGATTTCTGAGATATTCGGCGATGCCGCCACCACATGCTCTGTAGAGATCTGCGGCCAAATAGCCGGCAGCTTCCGCTTTCGCCCGAATGATCTCGGCTTGCTGTTCCAGGGCGGGTTCCCCATCGAAATTCACATCGTCATTGTCTACGTTCTCTTCGAGCCAGTCTAGGATGTTCTTCATGGCGTTCTCCGCTGTTGCACGGCGGCGCATTCGGGCCGCGTCATGGTGCGATAACGTCCGACATCGGCGAGGGTTGCGGATTGTAGCCGGGTGCGCGCGCAGAAATCTCCTATGTCGGTTACTGCCGTTCGGCGGCCGGGTGAGATTCTCAGCCCCTGCAAGTCACTGGCCGAGATCGACGATCTTCTACCGATGCCATGGCCCTCTGGATCGGCGTCCTTACGCCTATGACGAACTAGGCGGCCTTTTAGCGATTTTTCTCCAACTCCATGACTGCTATAATTAAACAAGCTTTGGCCATCACGTTGAAGGGAGCGGCCATGGGAGGTGAGTGGACGAAACATTCCTTACTCCTAGCTTCGGCAACAGCGGGGTGGCTCGCATTTGCCGTAGCGACCGAAGCGACACCACTCGATGAGTTGGTTGCGGCCGCCAAGGCTGAAGGCCAGCTCAACGTCATCGGTTTGCCCCACGACTGGTGCGGGTACGGTGCCATCATCGACGGTTTCAAGACAAGGTTCGGGATACCGGTGATCGAGCTTTCGCCGGACATCGGATCCACCAAGGTGATCGACGAGATAAGAAACGCGCGGGCGGTGAGTGCTGCGCCTGCGCCTGACGTGATAGACGTTGGCCACCCTTTCGCTTCGTCAGCGAAAAAGGAGGGGTTGCTTCAGCCCTACAAAGTGAGGACCTGGGCGACCATCCCGGACGCCGCCAAGGATGCGGACGGATACTGGGCCGGCGCCTACTATGGAACGATCGCGATAGAGGTGAACACGGACATCATCAGGATATTGCCGACCAATTGGGCGGATCTTCAAAAGCCTGCATATAAGGGCGCGGTTGGTCTAGCCGGGGATCTTGGTTCCAATCAGGCAATCCAGAGCATTTTCGCCGCCGGCCTTTCGGCAGCGGGCGGCAACCATGAGACGGCCGCCGAATTGGGGCTGACGTTTTTCGCCACCCTCCATGAGAAAGGAAACTTCGTCTCGCTCGTCGGCAATCTCGCTACGCTTGTCGACGGACGAACGCCGATCCTCATCCGTTGGGACTATCTTGCTATTGCGGACCGCGAGAGACTGAAGGACAAGAGCAGGATCGAAATCATCAGGCCGAAGACCGGCGTGGTCGCGGGGGTTTATGCGCAGGCGATCAGCGCTTTCGCCGCACATCCGAATGCCGCCCGTCTGTGGCTCGAGTACCTGTACTCGGATGAAACCCAGCTCATGTTCGCCGACGGCCATTGCCATCCAATTCGTTCAGGGGAAATGGTCCGCAGTGGCAGGATGCCCAAATTGCCGATGCCTGAGGCACAATCCCGAGGTTCAGGCACCGAGGCCGATCCACTCTTTCCAACGGTTGAAGAGCAGGAACGGGCGAGGGATGTCATCATCGACCGTTGGGGCAGCGTCGTCGGGGTGACGATCGATTGCGACTCGAAGGGCACTGCTGCCGATATCCCTATGGTTTTCAATGATATCCCCGTCGGACAGTGCTCAATACCTAATCCATAACGACCGTGTATGGCACGGTTGGCCTGCTGATCAAGTTCATGGTGACCATGTCGCCCACCCAGCAGCCGCTGCTCAATCTCGCGCGAGCGCTTCCGTGACCGCCGGGTTCCATCCGAGACGGCACGGGCGACCAAGTGCTCGGATGCGAGAGTGCCGAGTGCTTGAGGCTTCCACGGCAGGACGTCTAGGAATGGGGCCTAGGAAAGGCGCCGGAGGTTCGAGAGCCGCTCGTCAACAAGGGACGACATCAGGACGTCGCCGGGAGATCCCACGCAAAAGTGTGGTGGACCAGGCAGGCATAAGATATAAAGAGCCCCACCTGAACGCGGAGCAGGTGGGGCACCCCCGCGACTGGGCCGAGGGAGGACGGGGAATTGCGGGCCGGTTCTTCCTGTCCCGAACAAGCCCTCCCGGCATTTGTTCCACGCAATGAGCCCCTTGGCTTGCCGGTCTGATTGGCCTCAGGGAAACTCGAAAGCGATGCCCGCATCCATCGCCGCGGCTAGAAAGGCATATTGAGCCGCCTCGTTTGTCACGGTGCCATTCCCAACGCCCTGAGATGCTTCCATCGCTTCGAGAAAGGAGGAACTATCTTGTATTGGCCAATCGGACGACAGCAGATGCAGCGCGTCCGTTGCCGAAGCGGGGTTCCCGGAACCATCTAATGACGAGCATATTATGTTTATTACAATTTATAATTGCAAAAGTGGCATAATCTATCTTATGGAACACCCTTGTAGCCGCAAGTTAAAGTGTCCTGATGAAAATCGAATGCCGAGTTTTCCCAAACGAACCGCTGGCATCCGCAATGAGAACCTCGAATCCTCCGTGTCGCGTCCAGCCAAATATTCTACGGGCGAGCGATTGATTGGATTCGTCCAACAAAGTGGTCGCCTATCCGATCCTTTTGGCAAGATGGTATCTGTGCCGACCAGCGCCACCGCCGTCTACTTTGAGCAGTTACATACGTACTACGACATGTCCTCTCGCGACAGAGTCGACCAACGGTATCGGAAACCTATTTTGCGCTTGTCTCAGAAATCAAGGGCTCAAGAGCGGTGGAACCTCGCCTGGCGATCAGTTGTTGCGATCGGTGTCGTTGGACACCAATTGCCCCACATCGGAAGTGCGATACATCGTGACAATTCGAAGGATTTCTTCGGCGTCTGTGATTGTCATCTTCGAAAAGCTTCCGCCATTTCAGCGCATGAATTCAAGCAATCGCACACATGCGACCGCCTTTCCTGGATTGATAGATGTCCGTTTTGCTTTGGTCATCGCGTATTTGAATGGCGAACGTCCAATTGCGTCAATAGCCGGTGAGATTAGCAACGGTCATGTCGAGGGTTCGGTGACAGGTTGTTTTTACAACCTATGCTTGTTGCAACTAACACTTCGAAAGAGCCTAGGTAGCCTCGCGCCTAGTTGGCTGAAACTCGAGCGGGAAAGCAATGCGGGACGCTTCAGACTGCACGGCTCCGGACTCGAACAGCGCTGCTGTCAATCGCCGAACGGATCTGTCGCTGGCGCGCATTTAAGGGTCACGATCTCGGGACGTTCCGGTTCTCCTAGATAAAGAGTAGGGCCGTCAGTACCGCTTCAAAGCTTGGCGGACGCATTTCCTCCCGTGCCCATATCAGTACGCGGTCACGCTACGTGTGCGGCTGCATGTGATGCCTCATAAAATCCAACTGATCGATGCAGGTTTCGAGAAAAATTCCGCGAAGCTCGCAAGAGCGCCTTCGCTGAGTGTTCCACGGCCATCAAGGCTGCCGCGACGCGGCTCGCCGCATGAATGAAGGTGCGCCTTGTATTCCCCTCTCCCGTCGCAGAGACCAAGCGGCACCGACCAAAGGCACTTACTGGTGATCGCGGATCCCAAGACAGCGTCGGATACAAGTCGGGCGACATGGCCGTTGCCATCGCAAGTCTACATTGAGGCAATCGGCTGAGGCCAACAATCAGCGCGATAAAATGATCTTCTTGCACGAAGAGCGCAAGTCCGCAAGATTCGTTCTGCTCGAACTCTCAGGAAGTGGTCGCTCGATATGTTCAAGTGGCTGGCGCGGCTCCGCAGGAGCATCCAGATTCTGCCCGACGTCAACCCTTCGCCTGACGAAACCGAGGCGGCGTACATTCCAGGCTTTGAATGCCAGTCAAGCAGCCTGGATCATTCGCGTAGTATCCAAGGAGTGTTCAGCAGGTGGCACGACAAGGAGGATGTCATCGGCGATCCGCCACTGTGGCGACTTTTCATGGACGACGAGCGGAAGTGGTCCGCACAGGGAAGGTTCGCCGGGAAAGATATCAACTGTGGGCATTATTTCGCTTTGTCACCTAAGGCAGCCCTCTCGGAGGCCCAACACTATGAGATGCAAATCGAGAACGCGGCATTCGTGGAAGCGGATGCATCGTTCGACAAAATCTTGAATCTTACAGAACCCGCTGCACGACGCCGCGCATACGAGGCCGTAACCGAGGCATCGTATCGTGCGGATACGTTCATCGCTGAGGAGATGGCCGAAGAGGTAACGGGCGGCACAAGCTTGACTGACAACGTTGGGAAGTGGGCAATTGGTTCGGGTTACGAAGGCATTCTCTACTTCGCCCCGAGGCTAATATGGGGACCTACTACCAAGGCTGTCGCTGAGACACGACCACCGAGGCCTTGGGACCCTAGCCTCCTTGAATACTGGGAAGACGTCACCCGCGCTCACCGCGATGTGAACATAGTCATCTTTCGAAGCCGATACCTGACGTCCTGTGTTCGTCGCCACAGAACGGACAATGGACCTTGGATGGACAACGAACAATTCGGTAAGGCCGAAGAGGAGATCGAGGCGGCGCTCGCTGACCATCCGCACTATCGGAAATTCGACGAGACATACCAAGCGAAGAAGCGGCGATTTAGGCTCGTAAGCGTCCGCTACAATGACATTGACTGAGTTGAAACGGCGTCGCAGCTGCTCAATCAACGCTGGCCGATACGAAGAACTCGGAACGTGGTGGACGGAAGACTCAGACTCGTCATTAATGCGCGGTGGGAGAACGTCGGATGTATAAAAAGCGGCTATTCATCAGCTTCGATTATGACAACGACGAAGCGCTCAAAACCCTGCTGGTTGGACAAGCAAAACATCCGGATAGCCCTTTCGAGCTGGCGGATTGGTCAATCAAAGAGGCGATAGACGTCCGGTGGAAAGACAAAGCTCGCCTGCGTATTCGGTCGGTAGATGTCGTCGCCGTAATCTGCGGGCAGCACACAAATACGGCAACGGGTGTCAGCGCCGAAATCGCCCAGGACAATAATGTCCCGTATTTTCTGCTCTGGGGCTATTTCGGGAAGTCCTGTGTGAAACCGATCGCCGCGTACGCGTCCGACACTATGTACCGCTGGACATGGGATAACCTGAAGCTTTTAATTAGGGGTAGCCGTTGAAAGTTCCGGCGCCGGTGCAGAAGCCATTCGCTTCCGGGGGGGGAAGGCGATGAAAGACCGCAAGGCACTGATCGTGGGGATCGATTACTACGAGCGTTTCACCCCGCTCCGGGGTTGCGTGGCGGATGCGCAGTCGGTCGCTCAAGTGCTAGAGAAACACGAAAACGGGGACTTGAATTTCCAAACGCCCCGAAAACTCCTGGGCACCGATAAATTGACGTCGGTCGACCGAAGGCAGTTTCGAGACAGCATCGTCAAGCTATTTTCCGGGAAGCCCGAAATCGCGCTCCTGTATTTCGCAGGCCATGGGTATATTGACGCAGCGGGCGGCTTTCTTTGTCCGAGCGACTGTCGGGATGGAAGCGATGGCATTCCGCTTCTCGAGGTTATGAACCTCGCGAAGCAATCCGGTGCCGCTAACAAGATCATCATTTTGGACAGCTGCCACGGAGGGATCATCGGTAACAAGCAAGCCGGCTCCGGCACTACCGAACTTGACCCTGGTTTCACCATTCTTACGGCGTCAAGCGAAGTGCAATACGCTCACGAGGGCGGCAATGGCGCACCGGGCGTCTTCACCAACCTACTGGTTGACGCCCTTGAAGGTGCGGCCGCCAACCTCGTCGGGGATATCACCCCTGGCAGCGTATACGCCCACATCGATCAATCCTTGGGACCATGGGGCGGCCAACGACCGGTTTTCAAGACCAACGTGGAATCCTTCGTTTCGCTCAGAAAGGCCCGGCCGCCTATCGCCCTGAATGAACTGCGCCAATTGCCAGAGCTTTTTCCAACACAAAACCATCAATTCCAGCTCGACCCCTCCTTCGAGCCCGAGCGGACGACCGACCAGGAAGCAGACTCCACGTTTCCGAAACCCGATCCAACCAACAACGCGGTTTTCGCGACACTCCAAAACTTCGCTCGAGTCAATCTTGTTCGGCCCGTGGGAACGAAGCACATGTGGCATGCCGCGATGAGTAGTCAACATTGCGAGTTGACGACACTCGGCAAGCACTACCGCAGATTAGTCGACGAGGGCCTTATCTAGGGAGATGGCTATGATTTCCGGGATTTCCCAGTTGATTGAAGAGCTTGCGGCGATAGAGCATGCCCGTTGGGCCCATTGGCAACGTTACGTCCATTCATCCTGTGAACGGCAGCCAGACGGTTCGCTAATCATTCCGAAGGAACTGGTTCGACGGTGGGAATTGCAGATAGAAACGGGATACTCTGATCTTTCGCCTGAGGAGAAGGCGAGCGATCGCGAACAGGTGATGAAGTACCTTCCCCTGATCGAGCGGTGGATTTCCTCAAGGGACAAGGCCCGGTGATGAGCGAAGATTTCGAGACGTTCAGAGACCCATTGCTGTCGGTCTTTCAGTCGGCTGTCGAGGAGATCGGTCAGAGGCTGGATGCGTCACACATCGGTGCTCGACGCCGAGGGCTGCAACGATCGGCATCAAGTCAGGCGAGAGAGGACGCCCGCAATATCGCTCGGCGAGAGGCAGGTTTGCCCGAACTCTACGACGGACCGCGTCCAAGGGACCTCCAGCTTCGAAGCGTCCCCCGTCTCTGTTCTGAGCTAGCGCTGCGATACCTAAAGGCGCTTTCCCGGAATGACAAAATGTCGCTTCAACAGGTCGCGGACGAATATGCCGGAAGTCCTTGTGACGGTGAGTGGATAACTTGCCTGGAGGAGTATCACCGTTACTTTGGGCCGGAAGGAGATCGCGCGGAAATCCCCTATATTCGGCCCGCGGACGTGGGGGATCGGATCATTTCAATCGCCGCTGATGCCAGTATCGCGCTGATGGCGGACTGGGGAACGGGCAACAACCCCGCATTTGAACTGCTCAGGGCCATCACAGATTTCGACCCTCAGGTCCTTATTCACCTTGGCGACATCTACTACTCGGGTACACCGCACGAGTGCCGGGAGAACTTCCTCGCTCCTGTCGAGAAAATGTATCGCAAGGGCACCGATAAAGCAGTCTACACCCTTTCCGGAAACCACGACATGTACTCCGGCGGGCTCGGCTTTTACGAACTGGTTCAGAGCCTGAACCCGGAACCCAAGGATCAGGGGGCGAGCTTCTTCTGCCTGAGGTCGACCGACGAGAATTGGCAGCTGCTGGCGTTGGATACCGGGAAGCACGACTACAGCCCGTATGGCGTCGGCGACGCCCTCGTCACTATCGACGACGATGAACTGGATTGGCATGTGAAACGGATGGAGGAGTTTCAGGGGAAGACAATTCTCCTCTCCCATCACCAATTGTTCTCCGCCTACTCCGAGGTCGGGCCAAAACTGGCGACCGGAAAGCGGAAGGCTACGAACCCGCATCTTTTGAGAGCGTTCAACGAGCTTTCGGCAAAAGGCGAGATTTCGGCCTGGTTCTGGGGCCATGAACATTCGCTCAGTATCTACCAGCCCTTTGAGGGGGTGCAGCGCGGCCGGTGCATTGGGCACGGAGCAATCCCCGTCTCCATCAAGGACGAGATCTACAAGCCGAGACATGATCTCGACCATATACCCGAGCTAATGAAGAACACCGAACTCGGAACGAACGGGAGCGTCTGGAATCACGGTTTCACCCTGCTCTCCTTCGCTGCGGACACATGCAAAGCGGCGTATTATGAGTTAAATAATTCCGTGCCACGTGAGGTGTTTACGGAGGAATTCTAAAGTTACCGGAGAACCACAACGCGCCGCTTACGCAAGTCGCCGGGCAGCTCGCCTTGTCCAACTGGCTCGAAGAAGCGCTTAGCCGACGTTAAACACGATGGCTCCGGATTGGCGCGCCACCAATGCCCTCCCCGCCCGCGAGCCTTTCATTGATTTGCCAGGGACAGTCGTTTCCGCTCGATCATCGCGTCGATACGTCTTCCCATCTCTGTCGCGGAAATGACTGGCCCTTTCAAACGCCGTGACCTTGCCCCGTTGAAATAATCCATTTTGAAGTAAGCTCTGGCCCATTGAGAGGACCAGGGAATGAAGCGCAGCCGTTTCACAGACGAACAGATTATCGGCATTCTGAAGGAGCACGAGGCGGGTACGCCGGTCTCGGAGCTTTGCCGCAAGCACGGCGTCAGCGATGCCAGCATCTATA
>NZ_JANUBV010000018.1:0-134072 GCF_024808055.1 Rhizobium sp. BK176
TCGTAGCGGCGGCGTGTCATCATAGCTCCTAATTCGGAAGCCTTGAATCACGCCGAACGCAATACGCCAAGAGAATTTATGAGTTTACGGCCTAGCTGCCTCGCCAGTATCACCCGATCGACATCAGGCTTGCGTTGCCCCCTGCCGCAGCGGTGTTGATGGAGGTCGACACCTCCTCGAGAAGCCAGTTCAGGCAGTAGGCATCCGCATCATGCCTGAGCTCCGCTGGCGTCGCAGATTGTGTCAATAGTAGTGGCCCTGGCATTGCTGCTATCTTCGACAGCATAGCGAGAACCCGCGCGTCCTCACCTTCGATGAGCGCTCCGGCCAATGGCTCGGAAATTGCTTTGGTTTCCTTCCAGTCAATGCGTGAGCCGACGCTGGCGGGAAGTCCTTTCAATGTTGGACGCAAGCCTTCATCGCAATCGATAACTGCGCTATTTCCGGTGGCGAGGACAACGGAAATCTGGCGGATGAGACCTGTGCTGGACCACGGCGCGCACAAGATCTTACCGCGAGGGTGAAGCGCATATAGATTACGCTCGCCCACCGGACCGGGAAGCTCCATTTCAAGTCCCAGAGCGGACTGGCTGCCAAGTTGCCGCGCGACTTCCGCATCTTCAGAAAGGCCCTGCTGTTCCAGCCATTTTGCAAAGTCCAGAAGCGAAGGATCGCTGTAGACCGAGCTGTGCTGTGGCGGAATGGGCGGAGATGAAACCAGGCGCCCGAGGTAGAGAGGCCCGCCTGCCTTGGGGCCGGTCCCGGATAGACCGCGACCGCCGAAAGGTTGCACGCCGACGACTGCGCCGATGACGTTGCGGTTGACATAAATATTGCCCGCTTTCACCTGCCTCGTCACATTTGCAATCGTTTCATCGAGGCGCGTATGAAGACCGAACGTAAGACCATAACCCGTCGCATTGATATCGTCTATCAGGCGTCCAAGGTCCTGGCGGCGCCATCGAATAACGTGAAGAACCGGACCAAACACCTCGCGTTTAAGCTGCGAAATGCTGCTGATTTCGATGATGGTTGGGGCGACAAATGTCCCCCTCTCGGTCGCTTCGGACAAATTCACACGTTCGACTTTGCAGCCTGCGCCGCTCATGGCCTCTACGTGCGCTTCGATTGTATCCTTGGCTTCGGCAGTAATGACCGGCCCTATGTCCGAGGCCAGGCGATTGGTATTGGCGATGGAGAGCTCCTTCAAAGCTCCTTTAAGCATCACCAATGTACGGTCGGCGATGTCTTCCTGCAGGCACAGAACGCGCAGTGCCGAGCAGCGCTGCCCGGCGCTGTCGAATGCCGAGGCAATCACATCACCGACAACCTGTTCGGCAAGTGCCGAGGAGTCCACGATCATGGCATTCTGGCCGCCAGTCTCGGCGATAAATGGAATCGGCTTTCCGCCCTTGGATAGTCGCTTGGCGAGCTCGCCCTGGATAATTCGCGCAACCTCTGTGGAGCCTGTGAACATCACGGCAGCGGCTTCGGGAGCTGTCACCAGAGCCGCCCCTACCCTTCCATCACCCGGAACCAACTGGACGACGTCAGTCGGGATACCGGCTCCATGCAGAATTCTAACGGCTTCGGCCGCAATCAACGGCGTTTCTTCCGCAGGTTTGGCTAGAACCGGGTTGCCTGCGACAAGCGCAGCAGCAACCTGCCCGGTAAAGATCGCCAATGGAAAATTCCACGGGCTTATGCACACAACGGGACCAAGTGGTGCATGAGAAGGACCGAGGGTGCGGCGCGTCTGCTCGGCGTAGTAACGTAGGAAGTCGACCGCCTCCCGGACCTCAGCGACGGCATTCAGCAGCGACTTCCCAGCTTCGCGAATGATGAGACCCAACAAGGTCTCCATTTTCGCCTGCATAGCGTCAGCTGCCCGCTCGAGGAGCGCGGCCCGCTCGGCAGGCTGCACTGCAGCCCAGGACGGCGCGGCTTTGAGTGCGATTGCGGCCGCAGCTCCGGCTTCCTCGATCGTTGCCTCGCGCACGGTCCCCACAATGTCCTGCCCGTCGGACGGATTGACGACGTCGCGGGACGGCGCAGCCTCCCTTTCATGGGTTGGCGCTGCCTTCCAACGTAGCGTTGCGCTTGCCTTCAGGCTCTCGGTCAGTTCCGCAAGCGTCGTTTCGTTCGAGACATCGATACCAGCGGAATTGCGGCGCTGACCGTAGAGGTCGCCGGGCAGTGCGATCTTGTCGTGCTTCAGACCAGGTACTTGCATTCCGGCGACAAGATCGACGGGATCCGCAACAAGCTCTTCAACGGAGACGCCCGGATCGGCGATCCGATTCACAAACGACGAGTTTGCCCCATTTTCGAGGAGCCGTCGCACGAGATAGGCGAGCAGTGTTTCATGTGTGCCAACCGGTGCGTAGATGCGGCAGGGACGGTTGAGGTTCTGGCGGCCGACGACCTCGTCGTAGAGCGGTTCCCCCATGCCATGAAGGCATTGGAATTCGTACTTCCCAACATGGAAGTCTGAACCGGCCATGTGATAGATTGTGGCAAGCGTCTGCGCATTGTGGGTTGCGAATTGCGGGAAGACAGCATCTGGTGCAGCCAAGAGCTTCTTTGCGCAGGCCACATAGGACACGTCAGTGTAAATCTTTCGAGTAAAGACGGGAAAGTCTTCAAGACCGTCGAGTTGAGCCCGCTTGATTTCGGCATCCCAATAGGCTCCCTTGACCAGGCGAACCATGATCCGGCGACCAGCGCGACGGGCAAGGTCAATGATAAAATCGAGCACGGACGGGCAGCGCTTGCCATAGGCCTGCACAACAAAACCCATGCCGTTCCATCCGGAAAGATCATCGTCGAGGCATAGTGTCTCAAGGATATCCAGCGACAACTCCAGCCGATCCGCCTCCTCGGCATCGATATTGAGGCCTATATCATAGGACTTGGCAATCAGGGCAAGCGTCTTAACCTTCGGCAGCAGTTCACTGACGACCCTTTCGCTCTGTGCTCTTGAATAGCGCGGATGCAAAGCAGAGAGCTTGATCGAAATCCCAGGCCCTTCATAGATACCACGCCGATCGGACGCTTTGCCGATTGCGTGGATCGCGGCTTCATAGTCCTTGTAGTACCGTTCGGCGTCGGCGCCGGTCGTTGCCGCCTCCCCAAGCATGTCATAGGAGTACCTGAAGCCGCGCTGTTCGAGTGGCTTTGCTCGTTGCAGCGCCTCGTCGATGGTTTCGCCAGTGACAAACTGCTCACCCATCATTCGCATCGCCATGTCGACGCCACGCCTGATAACCGGCTCGCCGCATCGTGCGATCAGGCGCGTGAGCGCAGCCGAAAGGTTACGATCGTTGACCGTCGCTGTGAGCTTGCCGGTTACCACCAGCCCCCAGGTTGCGGCATTGACGAAGAGGGACCGGCCGCCGCCCAGATGCGACTTCCAATCACCCTCGGCGATCTTGTCGCGGATCAGGGCGTCACGGGTAGCCGTATCAGGAATCCGAAGCAAGGCTTCTGCCAGACACATCAGCGCCACGCCCTCCTGGCTCGAAAGCGAATATTCGTGCACGAGGCCCTCAACGCCAGTACCCTTGTGTTTGGCACGGAGTGCTTCGATAAGTCGACGCGCAGTCGTCGCTGCACCCTGGCGAACTTTTTCCGGGAGTGCAGCAGCTTCCACGAGAGCCGGAACGCAAACGGTTTCTGGAATACGGTACGCCGCAGTGATTGTTCGTCGCAAATCACTTTGTGGACGCACCGCCGGTGCAAAACCCTCAAACGGATTGGCGCCACCAGTCACTAAGCTGTTGAGGTTGCTTGCCACCGTCTCGCTGGTGATCGTCATGTCTTTGCTCCAGGTAGAATCTTGACCAACACATAACAGGTCGTGCGAAGGTAATTTCACTTGAAATTGCCACCTCTGACCTATAACTGCCTAATTTAGAGGAACAGTCGAGGGAAAATCGTGAGTATAGTCACAAACGGCAGGGAAATTGACCAATTCGATCACAAGATCATCGAAGCTCTTATCGCAGATGGTCGAATGTCGATAACCGATCTTGCCAAAAAGGTGGGCCTCTCTAACACACCCTGCCAGGTCAGATTAAAGCGATTGATCGAAGATGGCTATATCCTCGGCTTTCGTGCGGTCGTCGACTTGAAGAAACTCGGGAAGAACCACGTCGCATTCACGGAGGTGAAACTCTCGGATACGCGCGAACACGCGCTGAAGGCATTCAACATTGCAGCGCGGAGGCTGCAGGAAGTGGAGGAGTGCCACATGATCGCAGGCGCATTCGACTATCTGCTGAAAATCCGCACCTCCGATATTGCCAACTATCGCCTCGTGCTCGGAGAAAAGATTTCGAGTCTCCCTTTCGTTGCCAGCACCTCGACCTTCGTCGCCATGGAGGCCGTCAAAGAAAGCGGGGCCTGAGAGAACGACCACTCTTTTGGCCGCACTATTTCCGATCCGCCAAAATCGCGCTGTCCGCGATATCACCTATTACAACTAACGTCGGCCGGCGCGCATTGTCACCTAGCTAGTTGCCGGCTCCATTCAGCCGCGATAGCAGCCAAGATCATTGACCGCTCGCAAATGCAACGGCTGCCGTTCTGCGTTTGGAAGCGCTCTTGCACGAATTGCCGCTTCACCTTGGACTTCAGGAAAGGATCTGCAGGATAGTCGTCAGTCAGTACTTAAGCTCAACTTCCTCAGTCCACCAATAGACATGCTGGACGGTGGCGCCCATCACCGTCTTCTTAGTAATTAAAACGGCTGTTCCCAATGCCGGCCCAGGCTTGAATAGTCCACCGCCCCAGGGCGATGGGAAATAATCATCGTCTGCCTTCCATTTCGACCCGGAGGGATTATCTTGGTAAGCCATTTGTATGGCGCCGGTACTTTGCTGCATAAGCCAGACCTCAACCCGTACCGGTTGATACCCGTCAACGTAACCCAACGGTCCCGTTGGCCACTCGACGAATCCAGTGGCAATATTAATTTTTAAGGGTGAATCGAAATTTGCTGGCATGAGATCGCCCTCCGATCTTCTTGCAACAACTTATTCTACTATGTCGTATCTTCCAAAATTCCACAATGGAGTATCAATCGACTTATGTGAGGTTATTTTTTCTTTACTCCGGTCGAATATTACCCTTTGACCAGCTGGGCAGCTTTCTCCATTTCTTGCGGTCAGCTGAAGTGGATAGGCAAGCGATTTTTCTCCTCTCGCCGCTCGCCGTGCAGAGAGGACCGGGTGTTTAAACCTAAGAATGTGCCTTAGTTATTCAGGCGCCGGGAGGCGGTATTTCAGCCCAATGTTCAATATCTTCGTCTCTCACCTTGATGCCAGCGCCACCGTACCAAAGCTCCATCGGCGCATGGTAGAACACAACGTTATAGTGGTACCCCCCCTCATCCTGTGAGCCGATTATAATCTGGCGACCATCTTTAACGTTAGAACGGTCTGAAATCGTATTCCAGTTCAGTTCCATGAGCTTGCCTCCCATCAGGACGTGCGCGCCAGCCCAAAAAGATTCGGCGCTTGGGATGACCTGCTGTCAAATCAATTCTGGCACCGCTAAACCGTGGTTTCTGCCGGTCCCGAGAGCCATCACTCCCGACTCGATTGGGCCGGTGACCGTTCATTTCCTGGGATCATCAGGTGAAATCACGGTTGACATGGGCCGGACAGGTGGCACCGAACACGCGAGCGGCGCCGAATGCTGTGTCGCCAAAAACCAGAAAGATATGCCCACCAATGCAGTTCGACCGACCAGACCTATGTATAGGTCAGAAGACGCCGGGAACAGGATATGCTCGTGGCAAATTATAATGGGGTAACGATGTCCAGAGTGTCGAATTTGCGTCGCGCACGCGATCCGGATGGAGGCCACAACGGGGCATTTGCCTTGGCTGCGGGAGGGCTCGCAGCCGAGCCGGCCCAGCTCTCCGGTGGCCAGCGGTAACGCGTCGCCATGGGACGGGCAGTCGCCCGGGACCCGAAAGTCGTCCTGTTCGACGAACTATTGCCCAATCTTGATGCAAACTTGCGCGTCAAGATGCGGGCCGAGATCAAGGCGCTTCACCAACGCTTGAAAACGACGATCGTCTACGCCGCGCATGACCAGATCGAAGCGATGACCATGGCTGACAAGATCGTCGTGGTCCAGGGCGGCAAGGTGGAGCAGATCGGCAGCTCTCTGGAACTCTACGACAGGCCACGCAACGTATTTGTTGCAGGGTTTCTTGGTTGAGGGAACCATCTAGATCGGCGCCAGCCCTTGGCTCGTGCTTGCAGGCGGGGCCCGCATCCGGCTTTCACGTTGCGTGCCAATTCGGACAAGAGGCCGTTCACACTCGGCATACGTCCCGAGGACATCACGCTTGGCGACCGAAACGGGCATCGAAGCCACTATCAAGGTCGTGGAGCCGACCGGTTCGGAAACCCATGTCGCCGTTGAGCTCGACGGCAGGGAACTGACATGGGTCGTGGGCGATCGCGTTGAGTTACGCGCGAGCAAAAGGTCAGGCTCCCCTTGGAAACGGCAAAGGCTCACTTCTTCGACCGACAGACCCAACAGAGGGCTGGAAACCTGAAGGAGCGCGCACCGTTCGCCGCGCTCTCGCCCCCTCAGCGCGTCAATTTGATTGTTCCGCGGGGGATCGACTTGACAAGCCGGCGTGTATATGGGTGCTGCGGGTCGCCGATGACCTTCTCTGTCGGTCCCTCCTCGACGATCTCGCCGAGATAGAGCACATAAATTCGCTCGGCGATCTGTCGCAGCACAGCGAGATCGTGCGTGATGAAGAGGTATGATAGCGCGTGTTCGACTTGCAGGCGTCGGAAGAGATTAAGCACCTGGCCCTGGACAGACACATCGAGAGCAGAGACGGGTTCGTCGCAGACGAGAATTGCCGGCTCGACCGCAAGCGCACGGGCAATCGCAACGCGCTGGCGTTCGCCGCCGGACAGCGACCTCGAACGGCGGGAAGTGTATGAAGCGGACAAGCCGACCTCGGCAAGCAGCGACACGATCCGTTCGGGTGTCACCGGGTCTGTGGCCCCCACCGACGCCCCGAGTGCCTCTGCCAATGCCTGGCCGACGCTATGTCGGGGATTGAGCGTCGAATAGGCGTCCTGAAAAACCATCTGGATGGTCCGGCGTATTCTCGCAAGGTCCCCCTTGGTCAGGGCGCGATAATCGCCAGCCGAAATGCCGTCGATTACGATGTTGCCGGAGGTCGGGTTCTCGAGGCCAACGAGACAGCGCCCGATGGTCGTCTTGCCCGAACCGGATTCGCCAACCAGCCCCACACATTCCCCAGACCTGATGTGCAATGAAACCTCCCTCACTGCGCGGACCGGCCGTCCACGGGCTCCGGAGAAAGTCTTGCTGAGCGAGTCGACACGGACAAGGCAATCCGTGGTT
The DNA here is from genome assembly GCF_024808055.1 of Rhizobium sp. BK176. Classification (NCBI taxonomy): domain Bacteria; kingdom Pseudomonadati; phylum Pseudomonadota; class Alphaproteobacteria; order Hyphomicrobiales; family Rhizobiaceae; genus Rhizobium; species Rhizobium sp. BK176. The sequence goes on from NZ_JANUBV010000018.1 coordinate 7,408, forward strand.
TCTCCGCGACTCAACGCTTTCGGCTCCTCCGACAGTGCAGTCGCGCGCCGGGCATCGATCTCACTCTGGATCTCGTCCTGACGGAGACATGCGGTGGAGCGCAGAGCGCTGAGAGCACCGAGCGGCGGCTTGCTGGCGCGGCAAACCTCGCTTGCCCAATCACAGCGGTCTGCGAAACCGCAGCGGTCAATAACGTCGGCCGCGCGGGGCACGGAACCCCGCATGGCGACAAGGTTTTGCACACGAATATCAACCGGCGGTTCCGACAGGAGCAGCCCAAGGGTGTAGGGATGGAAAGGTCGACGCTCGACGGAAATGGCGTCGCCGACTTCTAGTACCGAGCCTGCATAGAGGACGTAGACGCGCTGGCAGGTCGCGAAGGCGAGCCGCAGATTGTGGGTGACAAGGATCAGGCCCATATGACGCTCTCGCTGGATATGGCCGAGGAGCTTCATGATATCGGCTTGACTGGTGACGTCGAGCGCCGTCGTGGCCTCATCGGCAATGAGCAGATCCGGGTCGCGCGCAAGCGCGGCAGCCATCGCGACACGCTGACACATGCCGCCCGACAACTCGAATGGCAGGCGGCGCGCCACATCGGGATCCGAAATCCCGACTTCCTCAAGGCGCCTTTGCACCTCGCCCCCCCTTGCCTGACGCGACGCGAACTCCGGCCGATCACGCAGCATCTCGTCAATGTGGTCACCGCAACGCATGAGCGGGTTCAGCATCGTGAAGGGATCCTGCATCAGCATCGAAACGCGATATCCGCGTAATTTGCGACGTTCGCGCTCGGGAAGCGGCATCACGGACATGCCGTCGAAGGTGATCGCACCGGTTGCGTTGAGGCCTGGCGGCAGAAGCCCGGCAATCGCGCGGGCCGTCACAGACTTTCCCGATCCAGACTCGCCAACGATTGCTATGCTCTCGCCGCGCTCCAACGCGATGCTCACTGATGTTGTGATTGCCGCCCTGCCGAACGAGATCGCAAGGCCCTCGACCTTGAGTAGCGGCCCACCTCCGCTAGCCTCGATCGACCCTGTCTTCATCTGGCGAACCGCTCGAGCAACCAGTCGCCGATGAGGTTTATGCTGATGGCGGTGACGATGATCATGCCAGCAGGCAAAAGCAGTGCAGCGGGATTTGAGAAGAGGATATTACGGTTCTCGAAGAGCATCCGGCCCCAGTCGGGGGCACCGGGTTCGATGCCGAGGCCGAGGAACGACAAGCCGGCGAGGTTCACCAGGGCAAAGGCGAAGTCAAGGATCACATACGCAAGGATGATCGGCGCCACATTCGGAAGAACGTGCACGAACAGGATGCGCGTCTTCGAAAGACCGAGCGTGCGCGCAGCTTCTATGTAAGGAAGGGGTCGCTGCTCGAGGACAGCACTGCGAACAATGCGGGTATCGGTAGCGGAAAATAGAACCACAAGAACGGCCACCGCGGTCCAGTAGCCGCCTCCCACGATACCGACGACAACGATCGCCAGAAGCGGTCCCGGCAACGCGAGCGTGACGTCAACCCAGCGCATGATCGCTGTGTCGACCAGGCCGCCGAAATAGCCTGACACCAACCCAAGCACGGTCGCGATCGCAAAGGAGCCGGCGGCGACGATGACCGGACCGACCAGAGCTGTCCGCGCGCCGTAGATGACGCGCGAAAGCACATCGCGCCCGAACAGATCCGTCCCTGCGAGGTGCGCGAGCGATGGCGGTGTATCGCCAGTCCCGAGTCGCTGGAGAAACGGTGAATCGGGGACAATCTTATCTCCAAGGATGGCGCTGACCGCTACTGTCGCGAGAACGAGCATGGCAACGAGCACGCTAGCGGCAACGCGCGGCCGCAGCTCCTCTACACCTCCTTCGTCGGCGGCCGGGCTGCTCATGGCCGAACCCTCCCAAAGCGGATGCGTGGGTCTATCATTGCGTAAATCACGTCGACTCCAAGATTCACCAGCACGACAAAAGTAGAAAATAGCAGAACAGTCCCCTGGATCGTCGGAATGTCGCGCTTCTGGATGGCGTCAACTGTCAAGGCGCCGAGGCCCGGCAACGAAAAGGTGACTTCGACGTAAATCGCCCCTGCCACAATACCGACAATGATGATCCCCGCGGCCGTGACCAGCGAAATGAGGGAATTCCTGAGGACGTAGGCAAAAAGAATACGGTGCGGGGAAAGGCCACGTGACCGTGCAAAGGTGACGTAGTCCTGCCCCAGCTCCTCGATCATCGCTGCACGCGTGATCTTGATGACGATTGCCATGACAGATATCGCCAGCGCCAGCGAAGGAAGTGCCAGGTGCCAGGCCCGGTCGAAAAAACCATCACCTGATCCGAAGATGGGAAACCAGCGCAGCAAAACACCGAAGAGGTAGAGGAGGAAGATACCGGTGACGAAGGCTGGCGAGCTTATCCCGAAAACACCCAGCAACACGACCACCCGGTCCAGGCGCGTACCTTGGCGATAAGCCGCAACGGCGCCAAGCAAGATGCCCGGGCCGAGAACAAGGGCACTGCTCATCAAGGTCAGGAAGACGGTGACGCCTAGCCGATCCTTGATGGTCCGCGTCACCGCCCGATTGCCCTGAATGGAGACGCCAAGGTCCCCCCGGATGACTTGCGACAGCCACTTTCCGTACTGCATCGGCAGCGGGTCATCCAGGTGGTATCGGGCGCGGATCACAGCAATCGTCGCCGGGTCTGCCGCACGCGTGCCAAGCAGAGAGCGCACCGGATCGCCTGGGGCGATATGGACGAGTGCGAAGACACCGAATGAGATGATCAGAAGAAGCGGGATCGCTATTGCGAACCGGCGCGCGAGAAACATGACGAGGGTCGAAGCCGTCATTGTCGTGCCCCACGGGTCCGCCCCAAACAGGTGCAAATGCATGCATCCACTTGATGTCGGTCGTGTGGGTCAAGGCTGTGGCATTGCGGAACGACCTGCATTTCCACGAAGCAGGCGTCTGGCCTCCCCTGCAGGTCCCTCATCTGCCGCCGATCGATGATGCGCGCTAAAAAAAGGTCCATCCGCCGGTACCTTCCGTCTTCGGCCGGTGTCGATCGATGGGGAAACACCCCTCTGTCTTCTTCCGGACAGCAGCGTCACCATGCCGGGCCAAACCCTCTCATGGCCCAGGGAACATTATACCAGAAGGCGGTATAGCCGTTGAGCCTGTACTTATTGCTGAGAGCCATCGCAGAGTTGGGCCAAAATATCGGCACAAGGGGGACTTTGTCGTTGACGATCGTGAACAGTTTCTTCAGCGCCACCGTGCGTTCCGTGGGATCGGACTTCTCGGTCGCAGTCTTCAGGAGCGCATCAACCTCAGCATCCTTGAAGTTCGAACCGTTCAGTCCATCCTTCCTCGCGGTCGAACTCGAGAAGAAGAGGTAGGGATAACTGACGGCGTCGGGATAGTCAGGATAATAGGCCATGATCTGCATTCCGAGCTTCTCATGGCGAAAATACTGGGCGAGCCAGGTGTTGTTGTCGGTTTCCTCGATCCTTGCACGGATACCGATCTGCTTCAGGTTCTCGACCACGGACTGCAGGATATTGACCATGTATGGATCGGCACTCGATGCCGGGATGGAAACGTCAAAACCGTCCGGATGGCCGGATTTTGCCAGTTCAGCCTTCGCTAGCCCTAGGTCGAATGGGTACTGCGCCAAGGTAGCGTAAAAGGCGCGGACCTCCTCGGGCAACATCAGCCCTGACCACATCTGCGGCGGATTGAGAGCCGTTGCTGCCTCTCCCTTGCCTTTGAGCAGAGCCTTAACCAGGCCTTCCCGGTCGACAGCATGGGCCACGGCGCGGCGAACATGGATGTCGTCGAACGGTGGCGCCGATTGGTCCAGGATGAGTGCATAGACGCCAAGAGAAGGCGTCGTCTCGACGTTGCCGAGTGCATCCCACTGGTCCAGGTCAGAAATGGCGATATCGAAGGTACCTGCTATGTCACCGTTCTGCATGGCTAGCAGCCGGGCCTGCCGGTCTGGTATTGCCTGGAAGACGATGCGTTTAGCAAAGGGTGTCCCACCCCAGTAATCATCGCGGGCCTCAAGAACGACGCGATCGGACGGAACAAATTCGGCTAACCTGTAGGGGCCGGTCCCAAGTGGCAGCACCTCCGGCGTTCCGATGCCGTTGTCCGCAAGTTGCTCCTTCTTGAAGACGAAGCCCGCCATGTGTGCAGCGGTATAGACGAACTGTACGTCGGGACCCTTCAACTTGACAGTGACCTGGTCTTTTGCTGTCGCCTTGACGGCTGCCACCGAATTGTAGAAGGAGGCCAGCTGTGAACCGGAGTCCGGGTTCATGTGATATTCCATGGTGGCAACGACATCGTCGGCCGTTAAGGGAGATCCGTCGCCAAAGGTGACGCCACCACGCAGGTGATAATGCAGCGTCGTCGCATTCTCCTGGTTCCAGGTGTCAGCGGCAGCGAGCTCAAGGCTGAGATCGTCTCCGAACGTCAGCAGTCCCTCCTGGACGAGCGACATGATCGCCCCGACATACGTTGTCCAGGCATGTGGGATCAACAGCGTTTCCGCAACGCTGGGCAAGGCCCATGTAACCTCGCCGATCTGATCACCGGCACGTGCCGACGGTATGATCGAACGTGTTCCCGAAAGGGCGACCGCTGTGGTCAGAAGCACGCCGTTCACCATCGCACAACGTCGCGTCAAGCTGATGTCCATTTCGCTCCCCAGTCGCGCAAGGGTACATTAGGCACCATTAATGTACCTGTCTCGTTGCCGGGCCTCAAGAGGCACGTCAGGCACCGTGCAAACCAATTCGAAGCAGTGGACGAACAACGGATGGCGCCGGCCGATTCTGGTCGTCGCATTCGCAGCAATAGGCTATTGTTTTGTTCTGGAACGACGTGTGATGAAGGCAAGTCTGCCAGCAGAAGGGCGATATTATGCCATTGCCTCGGGTCGGACGAAAGCTCGCAGCAATTCTGGTTGCAGATGTCGTCGGCTATTCAGGCCTCGTCGAGGCGGACGAAAGCGGAACGCTCACCGCGTTGAAACATTTACGGCAATCCCTCATGGAGCCGTTGTTTTCCGAGCACCACGGCCGGATCGTCAAGGTCATGGGTGACGGACTGATCGCGGAATTCAACTCCGTCGTCGATGCCGTAGCTTGTGCTGTGACCATGCAGGAAAAGGTGGCCGACTGGCAAAGGCCGGTCAATTCCGAACGCCGGATCGTCTTACGCATCGGCATAAACCTCGGAGATGTCGTGGTCGAGGATGACGACCTGCTCGGCGATGGCATCAACGTCGCCGCTCGTCTCGAACAAATTTGCCCTGCCGGAAGCGTATTGATCACGGGCTCGGCCTACGAGCAACTCCCCGGCAAGATCGATGTCGATTTCGAATATGCCGGCGAGCAGCAACTGAAGAACATCAGCCGGCCTGTCAAGATCTACCGGATGGCAGCCCGAACGGCCGAGGTCAGGCCGCTGGCGCCCGGGCTGCACGAGCCGAGCACCGACATCCGAAAGACGGTCACGATCCTTTTTGCCGACATCGTGGATTCCTCCCGACTCGGGCTTGCGCTTGACCCGGAAGCGCTTCGCAACGTCCTCAAACGCTACTTTGGCGAGATCAGCGCTGTCGTGCAGCGCCATGGCGGAATCGTTGAAAAGTATATCGGGGACGCCATCATGGCCGTTTATGGCACGCCCACAGCCAACGAAGACGACGCTACGCGGGCCGTGCGGGCAGCGGCGGAAATGAGAGAAAGACTTGCCGATCTTAATCAGGAACTGGAGGCTGGGTGGGGAGTACGCCTTGTAAACCGGATAGGCATCAACACGGGTGAGGTTATCGCCAGCGCGGATTCGCGGGGGTTTCTCTCGGTCGCCGGCGAAGCCGTCAATACAGCAAAGCGGCTGGAGGAAGCAGCCCTGCCGAACGAGATCCTGATCGGCAAATCGACACACAGGCTGGTACGCGATGCGGTCGTCGTTTCACCAAGCGGCCCGCGCCTACTCAAGCACGGCGAGACCATCACAGCGCTTGTCGTTAGCGAAGTCCTCCATCACGCGCCGGGGCTTGCGCGCCGCTTCGATTCCCCTTTTGTCGGACGCGAACGCCAGCGCGTCCTGCTGGAAACCGTCTTCCAGAACGCGGTCGGCGACAGGACATGCCATATGGTCAGCGTCCTTGGTGATGCCGGGGTCGGAAAGTCACGGCTCGTACGGGAGTTCTCGCGTGGTCTTGCGGAAGACGTTACGGTCTTGCACGGCAACTGTCTGCCCTACGGCGAAGGCATCACCTATTGGCCATTGGCCGAGATCGTCCGGGAATTCACGCGGGCCGAGGGGCTGGATGGAGGTGAGCAACTCGCAGCTATGATCGAAGCGCAGCTTGCAGGGGACGAAAAGGCCAGCCTCATTGCCGAGCGCGTCGCTGGGGCGCTTGGCCTCGGCGGCGCGGTACAAGGGACCACCGAGGAGACCGCCTGGGCCGTGCGCAAGCTTCTGGAGGCACTCGCCCGATCCGGTCCGCTCGTCGTCGTGGTGGACGATGTTCATTGGGCGGAGCCAACATTCCTGGACCTGCTCGAGCACGTTGCCGACTTCTCCCGCGACGTCCCAATTCTCCTTGTCTGCATCGCGCGGCCGGAACTCTTCGACGCTCGACCCGGCTGGGGAGCGGGCAAGCGCAATGCAACCTCGATCTTTCTCGAGCGGCTGAGCGACGAGGAATGCCATACGCTCATATCCAATCTGCTCGGCGGCGCACCACTCCCGCCGGCTGTCGAATCGAGGATCTTCGGTGCGGCCGGTGGCAATGCACTCTTCGCTGAGGAGCTTGTCGCAATGCTGATTGACGAGAACCTACTGCGTCGCGCGTCCGATGGCTGGGTCACCGTGTCCGATCTCGCCGATCTGCCGGTTCCCTCGTCGATCAACGCTCTTCTCGCTGCCCGGCTCGAGCGGCTCCCATCCGTGGAGCGTTCGATCTTGAGGACCGCAGCGGTGGAGGGCGCAGTTTTCCACCAAGGAGCAGTCAGCGAACTGGCGAAACCCCTGTTAGATGCGCTCGAGGCCGGGCTGCTTGCGCTTGTGCGCCGGGATCTGATCCGGCCGGAGGCTCCGACCTTCCCTGGAGACAAGGCCTATCGCTTCAGGCATGCCCTCATCCGGGATGCCGCATATCGATCCTTGTCGAAAGGTTCGCGGGCCGAGTTGCACGAACACTTCGCCGCCTGGCTTGAACGAGCGACTGCAGACCGTCTTCGCGAATTCGAGGAATTTGTCGGCTATCACCTTGAACAGGCCTTTCAATACCGGACATCACTCGGACCACGCGATACCCGTACTGCCTCTCTTGCCGCCCGTGCAGGCGAACGGCTCGAGGCGGCCGGAAGACGGGCGCTTGTTCGCAGCGACCTTCCGGCGGCAATCAGCCTTCTCGAGCGTGTATCGCGGCTCATTCCAAGGGATGACCCACGCCGGATCGCGCTGCTTGCCGAATTGAGCGGTGCGCAGATCGAGAGCGGCCGACTGGACGATGCGGGCCGTATCCTCGACGAAGCCGAACAGCTTGCCGCCGCCTCCAGAGACCGGCGATTGGTTGCGCATGTCAGCATCCAGCGACAGTTCCTGCAACTCCTCCTCGCCCAGGAGGGCGGGGTAAAGCAAGCAGAAGAGGCCGCAATTGAGGCTGTCCCGATCTTCGAAAGTCTGGGAGACGACCTCGGTCTATGCCGTGCACACCGACTAAAGGCCTGGCTTCGTTTCAACGGCGCCCGGGGCGAGGCGGCAGCCGAAGCTTGGGAGCGCGCTGCAATTCACGCCAGGCATGCGGGCGATTGGCACGAATATCACGAAATCCTGACCTGGATTGCTTCATCGCTCTGGTTTGGCCCCACCCCTGCCGCCGAAGGAATTAGCCGCTGCGAGGCCATGCGTGTGGAAGTGACCGAAAGCCCAGTGTCCGAGGCCGCAATCCTGCGTCAACTCGCTTCCCTCAACGCAATCGCCGGCCGCTTTTCTGTTGCCCGCGACCAAATCGCAAAGAGCAATGCGGCGTACGCCGACTTCGGCCTCAGCCACACCCTTTATGTAGCATCCTCAGAACATGAAGCCGTCGTCGAACTGCTCGCCGGCAATCCTGCCGCTGCAGAAAGGAGCGCGCGCGCTTCCTACCACGCGCTTGAGGCGATGGGCGAGCGCGCCTTTCGTTCGACGATGGCGGCCTCGCTTGCAGCCGTTCTCCTGGAGCAAGGTCGTGACGATGAGGCAGAGGAGTTTACGGCCGTGAGTTCGGAGCTTGCTGCAATCGATGATCTGGTGACGCAGGTTCGCTGGCGGCGTGTGCGCGCACGTATTCTTGCCCGCAGGGCGAAAATCCAGGAGGCCGAAGCCCTTGCGCGCGCCGCAGTGGAGTTCGCCGAAAAGACGGACTTCGTCAACGACAGGGCCGTAGCACTTGTCGATTTGTCCTATGTCCTCGAGGCGTCCGGCCAACATAGCGACGCGTTCGCCGCGGCGTCAGTTGCGTTGCGTCTATACGAGCGCAAGGGAAACGTGGTTGCCGCAGCCAACACAAAGCGTCGACTGGCAGAGTTCGACAAGACGTGACAAATGGCGTACTACCGGCGAGATTGGCCTAGCCACGCTCCTTGCCGCTCGGGCGCCGCTGGACAGGACCGAAGACCGCGTCCATAGCCTCTCCGCGGGCTACCCGCTCAAGCTTTTCTTCGGCTCTGCCGATTGCCTCGGTGACCCTCTTCTGCAAAGTCCGCAGGACGTCGACCTGGGTCTTGTAGCGCTCAATGAATTCGCGCTCCTCCATGGTCATTGTATCCTCCATCTGCGTCTCGCTCGACCATTCCAGATCGGCGCTAATCCCGAAGTGTGACAACATCGAACCACCAATCATACTGGTAATGTCCATCATCATCGCGCAATGCGAGGAGCGAAATTCCGACCGCAGGACCGGGCGCAAAGCGTCCGTTTCTCCACCCAGCTTCGGGCGCGGTCCAGCGCCCACTCTGGAAGCCTGTCCAGGAACTCTGAGCGGAGCTCTGACTTGGTCCGGCCCAAACCTGCCCTGGGCCAATTCCGCCACCCTGTACGACCCAGGCTTCGACCCACCTGGGTTCGTAGTCCGGATCGATGTCGGTCATCGGACCCGTCGGCCATTCAATTCGACCTGTCTCGGAGTCAATATGCTGATTTGGATCCCAATTGGCTGGCATGACGTCTCCCCAATCGCTACCGGGCAATCCGCCCTTTAAACATGAACAAGAGAACAACTGCGCAGTAAGTATGTCCCAACTCGGTGACCAGGGCTAGGTTAAATCTCTCGCCAGAAACAGCATTATATTTCCTCCTGGATCATATCGCGCACAAGTGAACTCCGGCGAATTACTATACGCTAACAATAAGGTTACGCCGAACATTACTCCGACATACTGACGCTTTTGGACGCGCAACCCGACGTTCCGAATAAGACTCAGTCAACGGCTGAGAGCGTGTCTTGGCGTTGTTTCGTCACTCTCGACTTGATCCCCGTTCGACCGAACGGCACACGCTTAGCACCTACTTGTGGTGTCACCTGCGGGTGGCGCCAAGCCTCGCGAGGACCTCGCCGGGAATCTGGTAGCGATCGATGACATCTCCGTTGTTGCGAAGGCCGCAGATCTCCCGCTGGATGAACAGGGCCCATACTGCATCAGAAGCGTCATCCAGAAGCGTCATCCGATCAATTCGTTGAGGGCTTTCCGAAGACCATGCAGCCAAATTCGCCAACGCGGCCTCCGCCTTGCGGCCCTGTCGGCCGAGAGCATCCGCGCGCTCGGAGGCGAGCTCGTAATCAAGTGGGTTGACGAGCGAGTGGCTGGAGATCGATTGTGGCAGCCTGAGTGGCACATTGCCTCACTTCCCGAGCGGTTTGCTCGAAGCGCAACGGGTACCTGATCGACCAAGTCTAATGCTGGTGCGCCCACCAGGAAAGACAAATTGAGCAGACCTATCAATCGAGGACCTGAACCAAAGCAGCAATCAAGAGGAGCATTTTGGCTCCATCGACATCCGAGGACGCAGCGGCGCAGCTGCCGAGGAGCTCCTCAAGGGCTGGCGGTATCTCGGAATGTAACCGGATACAAACAGGGGCGTTGGCCCGCAATACTTACGTTGCGAAAGGCCAACGCAAACAACGTTCAACTTGAATGTCACCTATCGTCGCGAACATGCTGATTAGTTGATGACTTCGATGACGCGGTGGGTATGGGGATCGACGATCACGCGTTGTTTGTTGATTACTGTGTAAGCGTATGCATCATTGCTGGGGATCGTGTGAACTTCGATGGAGGACGGCAGCTCTGTTCCGACAACGATATCGCCGTCATACGTCACCGACGGAACCTCTTGCTCGGTAATGTAAGTCCTTACCTCGCCGGGCACTGTCACGACGGTGGTTTGTGCCATTGCCGGGACACTCAACATCATTGCCGCGATTGCTGCTGTAACATGCACTTTCATAATTACCTCCAATGTTTCTGGAGCGATGAACTCCATCCTCGCTTGAAGGTTCCGACGACACCAGCAACAAGTGTGTTCGGATATTAGTGCAACATCTGGTGCGACCCCTCGTCCGGCGCGACGATTGCAGTCAGCAGCAGTTTGTCGATCCGTCGCCCGTCAAGGTCGACGACCTCGATACGCCAGCCATTCATAATGAAGCTCTCGCCGACCTCGGGTAGATGCTTCATTTCCTCCAGCACAAGACCCGCGACTGTCTGATAGTCCCTGTCGCCATCAATCTGGAAATTCATGAAATCCGCGAACTCGTCGATTGGCGTCCAGCCGGATACGAGGTAACTGCCGTCGTGACGACGCACAATGGCTTGCTCGCCGATCGAGTCTTCCTGGACGGCACCCAGAATTGCCTCCAGGATGTCGCCGGAGGTAATCACCCCCTCGAAGTGGCCATATTCGTCATAGACCAGTACCATGTGACAGCTTGATCGACGAATTGCCTGAATGACGTCCAGTGCGCCTGACAGATCCGATACGATCGGCACCTGCTTAACGAGCGTCCCGATTTCGACATGACCCGAGGATGCCAAGGCGTCATAGAAGTCCTTGGTCAAGAGCACGCCGATAATCTCGTCCGAGCTATTCTTGCGTACCGGCAGTCGCGCCTGCGCGCTCAGGCGGAGTTGCTCCCGGATCTCCGGGAAACTGTCTTCGACATCAATCACCTCCACCTCCCGGCGCGGTGTCATCAAGGCACGTGCGTTTCGGTCGGCCAACCTCATCACCCCGGAGATCATCGCCGACTCTTCCGTCTCGATGACACCGGCGCTGTGCGCTTCTGCCAGAACAGTCTTGATTTCCTCGTCTGTGACGACATCGCCCGACTTGCCTGCCTGGCCGAGAAGGCGAAGGATTGTCCGTCCTGATGCGTCGAGCAGCCAGACGAGCGGCGCGGCAAGCCGGGACAGGAAAATCATCGCCGGTGCGACCTTGCTCGCCACGGTCTCCGGCGCACGAAGCGCAATCTGCTTTGGCACCAGTTCGCCAACAATCAATGAGAGATAGGTGATCGCGACAACGACCGAGCCGACGCCAAGCGCATCAGCAGCTGCTGGCGACAGACCCTGCGTACCAAGCCAGCCGGCCAGTCGAGCGCCAAGCGTCGCGCCCGAGAATGCACCTGATAGCACGCCGACCAGCGTGATGCCGATCTGCACTGTCGACAGAAACCGCCCGGGCTCCTCGCCAAGCCTCATAGCCATGGCGGCCCCGCGACTGCCCTGGTCGGCAAGAACCTTCAAACGAGCCGGCCGCGAGGAAACGACGGCAAGCTCCGACATGGCGAGAACGCCATTCAAGATGGTAAGAATGGCAACGATTGAAATTTCGAGAAGCAAAAATGGAAACCCTGTAACGTCGAAGCTACGCGAAACATAGGCATTCTCAGACAGAACACCAGCGGCAATCCCGTCGCGGTAGCTGTTTCTTTTGCTCAACGCCCACAAGGGAAGGCAGGCCACCGGCGGCAACTTGCTTTCCCGCGTGTCAGGCTTTCCTTGGTACTCCCTCTTCCTGATTTGCAAAATCGGTCTGTTTTCTTGGGAGGCCATATCCAGTCGGCCGGACACCGAGGAGCCAACGCGGGCGTCTCAGCCGCCAAGGCGTGCCGAGCGCCGCGTCATTTCCTTGCGCGCGACATAAGCGCCGAGCGACACAAGCAGGGCGCCGGCGACGAGCGCGATCAACAGGTGCACATGCAGTTGCAAGCGTCCGAGCATGGCTTCGATGGCCTGCCCGGCCAGGAACCCGGCGCCTGTTATCATGATACCCCAGGCCGATGCGGCAATCGCGTTGAGGCTGACAAATTTCCAGCCCGGAACGCTGGATACACCGATCGCAACAGGACTGATCGTGCGAATCCCGTATATGAACCGAAAGGCCAGGATAAAGCTTGTCGGACGCGCTTCGAGGAGGCGAGTCGCCCCGGCGATCGGTGCCGAGTCAAGAAGCCTCTTCACATAGGACCATTTCGCTGCGTGGCGGCCCAACAGGAAGAAGATCTGGTCTGCGGTAAACGAACCAAGACTTGCCGCTAAGGCAACCTGCCAGTAGGCGATGAGGTGGCGGTGGGCAGCGATTCCGCCGAGAAAAGCCGCTGTTTCGCCTTCGATACCAGCGCCAAGAAACACGGCGAACACGCCGTAGTCACCGATCAGCTTTTCCAGCAATGTCTGACCTCCAGTGTTCCACGGACGCAATCTGCATTGGATTCATTCTGGCGGCAATCTGTCCGCTCTACATGCAAGAGCTATAGCTTGCAGGCCATCCCGCGAGACTGTATCCCGCCAGTCAGGTGCGATCCCATTGGACGCATCGTGGCACCTGGGGAGGACGGCAATGAAGATTGAGAAGATCGGTTTCATCGGAACCGGGACGATTTCCGAGGCCATGATCAGGGGACTGCTGGCAGAATCCCCCGCTCTCTTGCATGTCATTGTTTCGCCCCGAAGCGCCGAGATTTCGCAACGTCTCGCCGCCGAATTCGCAGAGGTCTCGATTGCGGCAGACAACCAGTCGGTCATCGATCAGAGCGATATGGTTGTCCTGGCATTCCGACCTCAAATTGCACAGGACGTCATGAGTGAGCTGAAGTTCCGAACCGGGCAATCCGTTCTCAGCGTCATTGCGGCGACCGATCGCCAGACCCTTCTCGGATGGATTGGTGTGGAAGTTCAACTCGTACAGGCCATTCCATTGCCTTTCGTCGCACGTCGCGAAGGTGTGACCGCCATCTTCCCGGCAGATAACGACGTTGCAGACCTTTTTTCCGTTCTTGGGACCACAGTCGAGTGCGACACGAAGCAGGAATATGATCTTCTGGCTGCGGCCAGCTCGCTGATGTCGACCGTTCTCGGGATCATGGACATGTCGGCTGCCTGGCTTGAAGATAATGGCCTCGCCGCCGACAAGGGACGCGCCTATATCGCGGCGTTATTTACCAGTCTGTCGCAAACCGCCATGCGTTCCGACGTCCCGCTTGTCGACCTCAGTCGCGAGTTCGCGACCAAGGGTGGCCTGAACGAACAGGTATTGTCCGATTTCAAGGCAAAAGGCGGACATGACGCGTTGATATCGGCACTTGATCGCGTCCTGAGGCGGATCAAGGGCGACACCGACACTTGACAGCGGGCCCTATGTCTTAGCGATCATTTCGGATACACCAAAATAACGGTGGTGCGGTTTGCTTTTTGATCGCATCGGGATAAGGATCCGGAGGCAAGCAGGGAGTTTCGAGATCCAATGTCAAAGCCCCGGTTGAGAAGGGAAGCTGACCTCCTTCTGCATCGTGGAACAAGAACGGCAAGTGGCGACTATGCCCTGAGCCGTTCACGCAGGCCTGCCAATGTCCAGCGCGTTATCGGCGCGTTGGGTAACATCCTGATGTCGGATGCAGCTCCTTTCATGGAAAAATTCGTCGCCGGCAAGGTATTTCACCTCCTGCAGGAGCCCGGCGCCGTCGCGATGAAGCCGGCTAGCCCTCTGCCCTTGGCGCCGCAGTTGCAATTCGCGCTACGCAACCTGGCCTCCAGGGGGGAGCCTTACGCCGAAGCTGCCGCCGCCATCACCGATGTCGCCAGGAGCCTGGAATGGGTCGCCAGCAAGACCGGCCCGTTTGCCAGCATCAACATCGAGCATACCCACGCTCATGCGGTAATCGCGGGCATGTCTGGCATGGAGGAGCGCAGCGACGTCGCTCTCGGTCTGACCATCATGGCACCCTACAGCCGCTTCCCCGATCACATCCAGTTTCGGTCCCGCGTCTTTCTCTCGCTGTCCGACTGCGAATTCTCATGCGACGATAAGGGATGGCAACGCGGCACGGTCGGTTCGATCTTCTTCAATGAAGCCGGCCATAACGTCGCAATGCGATGCACGTCACGGCCACTCCTGGCGGCCTGGTGCCACGTCGAGAAGTGAAGAGGCACCTTAATTTTCCCCTTGACGTTTGGCCATCAAACCTCTGAATTAAAAGGCCATCGGGTGGAGGAGAAGCCCCTGCACAGCAACGACGCATCACCCGGATCCGACGAGATGTCGGGCCGCATCTACGGTCAGGGCCTGGCCGATAGCAGTCTGGGTCCACCAAGCACATGGCCGCAGTGTCTGAAGTCGACTGTCGATCTGATGTTGCCGTCAAAGGCTCAGATCGTTCTCTTCTGGGGCGAGGATTTCATCGCACTCTACAATGACGCTTACGCCCCGACCATCGGCACCAAGCATCCGCGCGCACTTGGTCGCCCGGCGCGCGAATACTGGGGAGAGTTGTGGAGTGACCTGGAGCCTCTTTTGCGTCGCGTCCTCGATTTCGGAGAAACGGTCTTCGCCAAGGACCGCCCCTTCTACATCGAACGTCACGGCTATCCCGAAACCGTCCATTTCGACATTTCCTACTCGCCGGTACGCGATGAGACAGGCAAGGTGCGCGGCGTATTCTGTATAGTCAACGAGACCACTGAACGAGTCAGGTCTGACACGGCACTGCGCGAGAGCGAGGAGCGGTTCCGCGCCATATTCACACAGACTGCAGCCGGGATCGGGCAATCCGATCTCGCCGGCAGGCTGCATCTGGTAAACAGGCGGTTCTGCGAAATTGTCGGATATTCGGAAACTGAACTGTTAAAGATGCGGGTGCAGGACATAACGTTCCCGACCGATCTCGAAGACTACCTCCGTTCGTTCAGGCAAATGATCGAGACCGGCGAGAGCTTCGACATCGAGAAGCGCTACGTGCGCAAGGATGGAAGTCTTGTCTGGGTCGCGAATTCGGTTTCGCCCCTACGCGACGAGCACGGAGAGATCAAGCAGGCCGCCGCGGTTGTTGTCGACATCACCGAGCGCAAGCGCGCCCAAGAGGTGGAGCGTCGTCTTGCGGCCATCATCGCCTCCTCCAACGATGCCATTCTCAGCATCGATCTGAACATGCGGATCACGAGCTGGAACAGTGGCGCGGAAAAACTCTACGGCTACTCGGCACAAGAAGCCATTGGACGTTCTGTCATGATCCTTGTTCCGGACGACAGGATTGAAGAAGAACCTGCGATCATCAGGCAGGTCAGCGCCGGATTGAGGGTCGATCCCTACGAAACAAAGCGCCGGCGCAGTGATGACGGGCTGGTCGATGTCCTGCTCAGCGTGTCCCCGATTTTCGACGCCTATGGCAGGACGATCGGCGCAGCGAAAATTGCGCACGACATCTCTGCCCGCAAGGAAGCAGAGCGACTTCAGACGGTTCTTGTCGGAGAGCTCAATCATCGGGTCAAGAATGTGCTTGCAACCGTCATGGCCATCGCCCGACAGACGCTTGGGCGTGAGACGGCGAACCGCGCAGGGGTGGATGCATTCGAGGCCAGGATCTCCCTGATGTCGAGGGCTCATGACTTGCTGATGCACGGGAATTGGGAACAGGCAGAGCTGGAAGCGGTGGTAAAGCAAGCCCTGTCGCCCTATTCGCGCGAGAAGATTTCAATATCAGGCCCAAGCGTTCGCCTGGTGCCCCGTGCGGTCGTTTCGATCTCGCTTGCATTGCACGAACTGGCTACGAATGCGGCAAAGTATGGAGCGCTGTCCATGCCGGAAGGACAGATATCCATTCACTGGTCTGTCACCAATGACGAACCGCATAGACTCACCCTGCGATGGCAAGAAATGGGCGGACCAAGGGTCAGCGAGCCTACCCGAAGGGGATTTGGCTCCCGCCTGATCGAAAGCCTGCTTGCGGCTGAACTGAAGGGCGAGGTGAATATCACCTATGATCCGGCAGGCTTGATATGTGAAGTCAATGCCGTTGTAGACGACGATGGGATCCCAAGCGCCTGAACCAACCGTCGCGATAGCGGACCGCATCTCGATAAGCTCCCGTGCCGCTCTTCGAGTGAGGCGGTTGTTTGCTGTTTCAGGCGGTGTTTTCCTCCACTGCTTAACGCTGACGTTTGATGGTATTGTTGTCCCGCTCGCCTCGCGGGACGACCTGGGTGGCGGGATGGTAAATCCTCTTTCGCGCTGAAGGTGTCCTGAAATAAACCTTCGAAATCATCCGCCTGTCATCGAGACGGAGGCAGAAATGCATGCAGTTGTTTCTGGTTCAGGTGGTACCTTTCCAACCTTGCCGCATCGCTTTGGCGGGTTTCATGCTTTCCATTTGTGCAGTGGAAGCATGGGCGGCCCCGATTCTCATCGTTTGTATAGGAGCCGATAACACAGCCGGGAGAGGAACAGGCCGGCGGCATCCTGGCGGCGTCGCCAGAGATCAGGCCTTCCCGTTGAACTGGAACGTCTTCTTCATGGGCGTGAGGTTGATTCCCATGTCGTCAACGCTGGTGTTCCGCACAGCACAAACGCCGGTGGCAGGTTAGACGCGGATGTGCCCACCGGGGCCGGCTTGTCATTATCGACAGGGCCAAGGGAAATGACAAACAATAAAGTGGCCTAAATACCAAGGAATACGTCGCCGAGATCGGATTAAGTGCGCGTCACATTCCACTGATCCGATTACCTGGAGGTGGGCGAACCTTCAGCGCGTATCGTGATCCTGTGGCCGTCATCGCACCGCGGAAGGTCATGAAGAGGTTGCCGAGTATTTGTTGCCGCAGGCATTAAGGGCCCTGGGCAGTAGTTAGCGTCACGGTCACCCGAAGGTCCGCCCCATTGTTCGGCGGCCACGAACGATTTTCATACCCGTTGCCGCCGTCTCAACAGTTGCGTCGTCCTGGTCTAACCCTAGGGGTTCCTGTTCACCAGTCATGTCGAAATGCCCACTGGGGGATGCTCGGTCCGGACGCGCGGCTCGCTTTCACTCATCGCTCACGACCTATTTCACGAGGAGCGGTGCCTTTCCGCGGACACGGTCATAGAGATCGATGACATCCTGGTTGAACATCCGAACGCACCCAGATGACGCGTTCTTTCCGATCGTTTGCCACTCCGGAGAGCCATGGATGCGATAGAGCGTATCCTTGCCGTCCTGAAAGATGTAGAGAGCACGCGCGCCGAGTGGATTTGTCAGGCCGGGCTTCATGCCCCCCTTCCAATGTGCGAGCTTTGGATTTCGCGCAATCATCGAAGGGGTGGGCGTCCACGTCGGAAACTTCCTCTTCCACTGGATGATCGCCCGCCCCTTCCAGGCACGACCCTGCGCGCCCAGACTTACCCCGTATCGCATTGCGCGTCCGTCCTCGAGAACGAGGTAGAGAAATTTCCTCTCGGTGTCGACGATGATTGTGCCCGGTGGCTCGTCCGTTGCGTAGTCGACCTCCTGGCGCAGATAGTCGGGATGAACCGCCCTAGGGTCGATCGCCGGCCAGCGAAACTCCTGATCGTCCAGCTCAGCGTAGGCGATCGAATAGTCTGGCTTCTCAGGAGGCCGATCCGTCGGGACGACGGTTGACTGGGCTGCCGCCGCCCGGCTTGGCTCAAGCGCTGAAAGACTTGCTCCGGTCGGGGGAGTGTCGACGGATGCGACAAGGCGCTCCGAGGGGATTTGCGTACAAGCCGCAAGAAGGGAAGCGCCGGCCGCCACCAGGAGCGGTCGGATCAAGAACGTGGCATGCAACTTCAGGGGTTCCGATTCGAGTTTCGAGAGTGCGAGCCAGTCCTACTCGCCGACACCATGGCCGAAATGTGGTTCCAGCGGGCACAATTGCGCGAGCGGCGCGTCTGGACCACATACTGTTTCAGGAGAGCAACAATCAGTCCGGAACGGCCTCCCGGGATTGACCCGGACAATCAAGTCCTCGCTGTCACTCGCAAAATGGGAACGGTTTCCAGCCGGTCCGCCTCGAGACCGAAGGCATCGACCGATGCCGCAATGCCTCGAGATCTCAGAAGCTTTGTCTGCGACCGTACCTTGACCGTCTCATTAACTTCTCGGTCATCCGCGGGCTAATATACGCTAGACGCAATGAGGTGTGCCAATGGACAGCAGATCGACCCATAGAAAAAGAACGTTTATCGGAGGAAAGGTACTCTTTAACGGCGGCGGGAGTGTACTGGACTGCGTTGTAAAAGACTTGTCCGATGGCGGCGCGCGACTGGCTGTCGAAGCAGCACTCGCGGTTCCTCAGGAGTTCGATCTGAGATTGTCTGACGGCCGTGTGTTTGAGTGCACCGTCAGATGGAGGCAATTCGGCTCCCTCGGCGTACGTTTTGCACCAACCATGTAGCCGTGGCCCTGCAGCCGGATCGCCGATCCTTGCGGGCATGATGGGCCGTCATCAAGGGTCGAAAGGCTGCTCGTCGCGAAGCGAAAGATGGAGCCAGGACAGCGGAAATTTCGACAGCCGGGATCGATGGATGCCACAAAACGAACCGGCAGCGGATTCAACGTCCGCTGCCGACGGTGGTTCGGTGAGTTGGCTGCCTCATCTTGCCGGGGATTTGTAGGCAGATACGATTTTGCCCGCCTTTTCCTGGGCGGCCTTGAATTCCGAACCCGTGTATGCTCGCACGGTTTTGATATTTGTTACTGCTCCCGACGCTCCGATGACCAGGAGTGCGGGGACCAGGTCAGCACCGTCAGGAAATTCAGCGGTTACCATCCAGTCATTTTCTCCGGTCGTAATGTAGAAAGAGTGTAGTTTTCCGCCTGCTGCTTCCATTATGGCTCGCGCCGCCACCTCCCGGTCAGATGGATCGGCGATCATTCCTTTCGCTGCCGTCGTTGAATAGCACCCTGTGATGATGAAGAGTGGCATAAGGAATCCTCCCTCAACAACCGGGCAGATCGGCCGATCTGCCGCGCACCCAATATCTCACATCCGGGCGTTTGCCGCGACAGTTAAACCGGAGTCAATCTCACAGCGCGGGACGTCATGTGGTGCAGGAGGTCGCGCGTCGCCGTCTCCTCCCTCGAACCATCGCGCGACAAATGGATCGGTGTAGCCACGCAGGTGACGGAACCGACGACTTCAAGTCACACCGTGATCTCGAAACTATCTGGAACAGTCTCGGGCCGGGCCTTTTCGACATCGACGGCATCGACAGACGCCCCCGGCGGCCCTTTCCAGAAATCCTTCAGCATGCTCGAAACGGCGGTTTCCTCTCCGGCAATAAGGGCCATGACCGAGCCGTCGTCTTCGTTGCGCACCCACCCCTTCAAGCCCAGTCGACGCGCACGATCCCGCGTCCATACGCGAAAACTGACCCCTTGGACGCGACCGGTTACCCGGACCCTCATCACCATGGAATCTGCATCCATATCGGTCTCCCATCTTCCTGCCTGAGGGCAATATGGCGCTGCCACGCAGGATGTCAGCACGAGGCGCACAGACCGCTGCGCCTCACGTTAATCATTTACCGAATTCCTACGAATTTAGACGGCCTTATGGTTCCGAGCTGCTGGTACAAATAAGAATCGGCTCTATATTCGTAAGTGCTTCAACATGAAGGGATCTCGATCATGCGCAGGCTTATCGCAGTGACTTCAGTGCTCCTTTTCGGTTTTGCTGGTTCGGCCTTCGCGCAAGCGAGCATGGGAATGGACAGCAGCGGCCGCTTCGATGGTTCTCCGCCATTGGGAACATCTCCCGACACCGAGGGCACAGGCGGAGGAGGTCTTTCTATCCCGATCGATTTTGGCACGACCACTATATATTCAGACCAGATCAACTGGACCGTTTGCCCTGGCGGCCAGCGCGTGGAAGCCCAGCCTGGAACCCGTGCAGCCAATCAGGCCTGCCGGAATCTCCAGTAGTCATTGCCCGTACACTGTCCCGCGAGCCGAGATGCGGTTCGCGGGACCGCCATGCTGTGCTAGGGAGTGGCACGCAACGCGAGATACGAGAACATGCTTCCTTGGATTCAACTTGATTCGGCGCCGATCCCTGGCGAAAGCGGCGAATTGCGTCTGAAGCGACGCGGCAGCGAGTTTTCGATCATGCTTGGGTCAAACGAGCTGATGAACAGCCGCCTCAGTGGCTCCGAAGAAGCGCTGGCAACCCTTTCCCATAAGAAGATCAGCAATCATCCGCGCCCGACCGTCCTTATCGGCGGCCCCGGCATGGGCTTCACACTGCGTGCCGCCCTTTCAGTTTTGCCTGAAAATGCGTCGGTCGTGGTTGCCGAACTTGTGCCGGCGGTCGTCGATTGGGCCCGCGGCGCGATGTCAGAGGTCTTCCAGGGTTGCCTTGATGACCCCAGGGTTACCGTCCATCAGGGTGATGTAGGTGAACTGCTGCGGGAGCGCAACGCGAAATTCAATGCCATTCTGCTGGACGTCGACAATGGGCCTGACGGGCTAACGCGCCGTTCCAATGATCGCCTTTACGACAGCGCCGGACTGCGCGCGGCGAGAAATGCCCTTCTGCCTGGCGGGGTTCTCGCCGTCTGGTCATCAGGACCCGACGCCAGGTTCACCCGTCGTCTGTCTGATTGCGGGTTCGTCGTCGAGACGATAAACACACGCGCCAATGGCAAGCGCGGAGGCGCGCGTCACGTCATCTGGCTAGCGGTGAAGTAGTCAACCCGAAGCCTGAACCCGCCTGGCCGCAGCAATCGCGCTTGCCGCTCCTGCACGCAGTTGCTGCGTGTCGGCGCCTGCGATGACGAAATCGAAGCCCATCTTCAAGAGCTCGCCTGCCCGCTCGCCGTTGCTGCCGAAAACGCAGGCGAACTTGTCATGAGCGCGGCATCGGGCGATCAGGTGCTTCAGAACGCCGTCGACTTCGGGCGTATCCGGTGCCACCGAGGTGCCCTGCGAGAGTGCAATCGACAGGTCGGATGGCCCGATGAAAATGCCGTCGATTCCCTCAACGCGCGTGATTTCGTCTGCGGCATCGAGCGCGGCCCGCGTTTCGATCATGGCGATGGCGACAGTTGTATCGTTCGCTGTCGTCAGATATTCGGCTGCGGGAAGTCCCGTATGGTTCAGGGCCAGCGTCGGTCCCCAGCTACGCTCACCAACCGGCGGATACTTGGTAGCCTTCGCGAAGGCGGCCGCATCCGCCGCCGAGTTGATCATCGGCGCAATGATCCCAGAGGCCCCCGCATCAAGGAGGCGGGAGGCAGCGGCGAAATCGCCGACAGGAATTCGCGCGAGGACCGGCTTGCCCGCAAGTCTTCCCTGACCGATTCCAACGGCAGCCGACCCCAGATCCCAGACGCCGTGCTGCATGTCCAGCACGATTGCATCGAATTCTTCCTGCGCCAGATGATTGACAAAAAGTGGGTCGGGAATACCGATCCACGCAGAAATCAATCCGCCTTCGCCGCTTCTGATGCGCTGTGCGAAGCTGTCGATCGTCCTGCCACTCATTCCATGCTCCTTTCGCGGTTCAGCCGACCGCGCGCCGCCTGTCCAGTTGAAACTCCTCGATAAACGCCTTTTCGAGCCGGATGCCATCCCACTCGTCTGCGTAGAACGTTGAATCGTAGATCAACGTATATGGTCCGTCGTAGCCTGCCACCCGACACGCTTCCAGAACTTTGCGATAATCATCGCCATCGAGGCCGGACGAGTTGAAATTGGCCTTGGCGTGGCAGAGTTCTGCCCGCCGCATAATGTCGCGAAGACCTTCGTACTTGGCCGGCGCTGCCCAGTTGCCGAGGTCGCCATTGAGACCGACCTTGCCTTCCAGCGTGTCAAGCAGCCAGTTTGTTTCCGTAGGGGATGGCAGGAGATCAAACCAGTTCTCGGTGACAACCCGAACCGCGCTATTGCCGGCCTGTCTTGCAAGCCACCCGAGGTGCCCCGCCGAGCGCTCCAGATTTTCGCGTAATGGCGGCTGCTTGCCCGCAATCACCCGAATGTTCCTGGCGCCAAGCACCTCTGCGATCTCGAGCCAGCGGGCAATCCATTCGATGTCACGTTTCGCTGTTTCCGGATGGCTCGGATCCCCATCCTCGACAAGAAGCGTCTGCAGCATGATATCAGCTTCCTGAAGGGCCGCCTGCATTTCCTGGAGATAGCCTCGATCCAGGCTTGGCAGATGAAACGAGCATATCTCGATCCTGCCGATACCGTTGCTTGCGAGCTGCTGT
Organism: Rhizobium sp. BK176; assembly: GCF_024808055.1. Taxonomy (NCBI): domain Bacteria; kingdom Pseudomonadati; phylum Pseudomonadota; class Alphaproteobacteria; order Hyphomicrobiales; family Rhizobiaceae; genus Rhizobium; species Rhizobium sp. BK176. The sequence continues at coordinate 29,951 of NZ_JANUBV010000018.1, forward strand.
GGGATTTCGATCAGCGATGAACGTCCCGGTTCATAAGGCTCCTTGCTGTCCTGGCTCTTGTCTGGATCGGGGCTGTAGGGATAGACGGTTCCCAACAACCGATGCAGCGACCACGTCGAAACTGCAAAGCGTCCATTCTCCAGCGTTCCTTCAGTCATGTTCGCCTCCTCGCAATGCCAATCGGTCAACTCAGGTCTTTGCGGATGATCTCCTCCGCAGCAAGGGCGGCACCGAGGACTGCTTCGTCCTGCCCTGCCACGGCAGAGAGCAGGAGACCGACGGGCATATTGGCGTCACCAGTCCCGCAGGGGATCGAGACGCCACACCAATCGAGGAAATTGCCGAGCATTGTGTTGCGCAAGGTCTGGCCGTTGGTTGCAAAGAACAGCTCGTCGTCGGCTTCGAGTGGTGCAATTGGCGGTGCCACATGGGCAACGGATGGGAAGGCGACGAGGCTGGACCCCACGCGACGCGCGACATCGGCAATCAGCCGCTCGCGCGCTTCCAGGATCGTAAGATAGTCCGCAAGCGTGATCTTCTCGCCGAGCCTCGTGCGCACGACGACACGTCGATCCATGTCGTCGGCGGCCGGCCCGGCCAGCCGTTCGCGATGAAGTGCAAAGGCTTCGGCAGTAACAAGAGCGCCATATCGGGTCATGAGCCCCAATATGGCATCGAAGGCCGGTATTGTGATCCGGGTGATCGACGCACCCGCGGCAGCAAGCCGATCAAGCCCTGCTTCAAAGGCTGCAACAACCCCGGATTGCGCGCCATCGAAGACGACGTTGTCCGGCACGACAATTTCAAGCCCGGCGACCGGTCGAGCCACCATCAGCGGGAAAGGCGTTCCACGCAAGGCTGCGTCAATCCAGACGGCGTCCTTCACCGTTCTGCATAGCGGGCCAAGGGAATCCAGGCTCTTTGCCAGTGGGTAGACGCCATTCATCGGGTAGCGACCGCGTGTCGCCTTGTATCCGACGATACCGTTGAACGCCGCAGGAATGCGAACGGATCCCCCGGTGTCGGTGCCCATGGCGACCGGCACGAGCCCGGCAGCCACCGCGACTCCGGCGCCGGATGACGAACCGCCCGGGATTCGCGGCACGTCACGACTTATTGGGTTTTCGGGCGTGCCAAAATGCGGATTGAGGCCAAGGCCGGAAAAGGCGAACTCGCTCATGTTGGTGCAGGCGATTGAAATCATCCCCGCCTGCTTCAGCGCTGCCACCACCGCTGCGTCGGTCTGTGCGGCCGGGCCGGTCGAAAGGACGGTAGAGCCGGCCGTTGTCGTGCGACCCTTGATGTCGAAGAGGTCTTTCCACGCTATCGGTATGCCGTCCAGCATCCCCCGCGACCGCCCTTCCCTCAGGCGTTTGGACGAGACCATGGCCTCCTCCAGCGCTCGGTCCCTCAGGACTGCCGTGAAAACTGCCCTATCCGCATAGGCGTCGATACCATCGAGCACGGCTTGTGTCACCTCGAGGGGATCGACGGCTGCAGTTTGAATGAGAGTGGAAAGCTGCGCAACTGACATCGCGCCAAATGAGTGTGCCATGGGCTATCCGCAATCTGAATGTCCTGCTGACCTAAGCCGAATTTTGTCGACGCGCCAAGCCCCATAGGTCAAATCAAACCGATTGGTTCGATTTTATGAACACTGCGTTTGCGTATTCACTCTTCAATCCGCGGCCTGAAAATCACAAATGCGTCGTGCGTGCTGTCTGCGGCAGAAGACGATCGTATGCCGATGCGCGCTTCAGTGTAGGAGTTAACAAAATGAAAGATGGTGAGACTTTGAACACGGCGCGCGGCGACGTGGTGCATCACCACGCAACGGAAGACGAGTTGAACGGCATGGGTGAACGCGAATATGTCGAGCATGTCAATGCAAACGCACCTTCCTTATCAAACCGAGTGATAGTCCTTGCAGCCTTCGTGCTCCTGGGCGTTGCCGGGTTGACGGTCCATTATACAGCTCCGATGGCATCCCTCGATCCGGCAACGGTCGGATCAATCTCAGAAACACTTCCATCGGCGGATTACTGCCGCGAGCACAGTCCATACCCCGACAGGTCCTGCTAGCGGCCTGTCGCAGTCCGGGCATGGACAAGGATCCCTGGCGATATAGTTATGCGTAAAGGGAGGGTCGTCGATGCCCGGCAAAATCGATTACAACCTTGAGCGCTTCGTAGACGCACAGAACGGCTTCTACGAGCGAGCGTTGTCCGAGTTGAGAGCCGGACGTAAGCGTTCCCATTGGATGTGGTTCATCTTTCCCCAAATGGCCGGACTGGGTACTTCCACAATGGCCGAGAAATATGCGATCAGGTCTGCCGAAGAGGCTACCGCCTATCTTGCCGATCCCGTCCTTGGAAGCCGGCTGCAGCGCTGCGTCGATGCAATCCTCGAAATCGAGGGCTTGTCTGCGCACGACATGTTCGGATCCCCCGATGATCTGAAGCTCCGCTCGTCCATGACGCTGTTTGCAGCCATCAGTGACCACGGCTCACCGTTCCACAAGGTCATCGAGCACCTCTATGACGGGGAGTACGATCAGCGGACCATACAACTGCTTAACGCCGGCAATTAGCGGGCATTCAAGTGTTCCAGGGTGTCGATTCCAGTGCCGATCTCGGTGAGCCGCTTCCGCAACTCCCGATCCGTACCGTCGTCGATCTCCTCGTCGCCGAAGCAATCGCGTGCCTCATAGAGCTCAAGCTTGGCTTCGAGCTCGGGGCGCTTTTGGTACAGACGATGAAGGTAGGTATAATTCATGCCATCCTCCCCACCTCGTCAGGAGAGCGAGAAGAAAGATGGTTCCCACCGACACGCCGCCTGATCACGCAAAGGCGGTGATGGCGGCGTTGCAGGCTTTGGAGAAGTGATTGCAGCATGTGTCGTTGCCCATTGCCTGGCGTGTCACGCGAGCCCCCTCAAGAAGCAGGGTCAGCGTATCCGCCAGGAGTGCCGGTTCGCGCGCACCGGCTGCAAGACAGAGCTCCTCGAGCCGGTCGCGCTGTTCAGCCTTATGGCGCTCTATCACACCATAGGCCGGATGCCCCTCGCCTTTGAGCTCGATTGCCGCATTCGCAAGATCGCAGCCGACGTGCTGACCGCAAAGGCTCTGGGTACGGGCTTCAACCCACGCCCTGAGCTGGCTCTTCGGGTCGCCGGGATGAACCGCCTCAAGGTCGCGCCAGATCGCCTCTGCCTTTTCTGAAGCACGTCGCAGCGTTTCGCAGACGAGTTCATCCTTGGAGCCAAAGTGGCGATAGAGCGTCATTTTGTTCGTTGAGGCCGCGTCTGCGATTGCATCTACGCCGATGCCGCGGATGCCGTGCTCACGAAACAGCAGGGTGGCGGTCGACACGATACGTTCTCGCGGTGGGAGTTTCTCGTCGACGTTGGCGGGAAATTGCAGGGCCAATGATTCAACTTTTTTTGCGGACAAGGTCCTTGACATCCATGTGACCGATCGGTAACAAATGAATTGTTACTTACCGGTAACACCACTCCTCAGCGAAGTCAACGAGACTTCATGCCGCAGTCACATGGCGCCGACGGAGTGGAACACGGGCTACTGCCCACGAAAGGAGGCAAACCATGAGCAAGACCAGAGAAGAATTGACGATTACCGAAGCCCTTCGCGACCCCCTGATCGCCATGGTGCTCCGTGCCGACGGCGTGAAACTTGACGATTTCAGACGTCTCCTCGAGACGGCAGCTGGGAAGCGCGAACAGCGGACTCCTGTGGGCAAATTTCTGAAGTCGATTTCGAACGATCCGGCTGCCATGTGCAGCTATTGCTGAATGTTTCCGGGCGGTTCCCTGCCCCTGTGAGAGTCGCCGCTGCCGCAGCGGCGGCTCTTTGTGTTTGGGCTCACCTGTCAGAACAACTCGTATTCCAGGTTTGAGAGGTAGGCTGGGTCTGCTACGGCATCAATGCCAGCAATCCTTTCCCCCTCGAACGTCATAAGCAGGACGACGCGCAGTTGTCCGCCGACCACAACGACAAATCCGAATTCTCCATCAATTTTTGCCGGCTGCGCTGCCTGGGCCCGACCCTTGAACGTCTCGGCAACTGCATCCGCGCCGCGCAGTTCGCGAACGGAAGGATTGTACCGGATTGCTGCAGCATCTGGGGTGAAGACCACCTGCGGGTCGAGGATCGACAAAAGTGCCTTGATGTCACCGAGCCGCGAGGCTGCAAGGAATGCATTGATGATCTGCTTCTTGCGTGTCGCGTCCGCCTCCGGCATGTCCGTCCTGCCCTGAACGCGGCGGCGGGCGCGACTTGCAAGCTGTCGTGTTGCCGCCGATGAGCGGTTGAGGATCGGCGCAATGTCGTCGAACGGGAGATCGAACATATCGTGTAGCACGAAGGCGACGCGTTCGGCTGGCGCGAGTGTTTCCAGGATCACCAGGAGCGCCAGGCCGACGGAATCTGCAAAGGCGACCTCGCGCTCCGGATCGACCGATTTCGACGTGTCTGCGACGCGTTCGTGCACGGGCCCGTCGAACGGCTCCTCGCGCCTCGCCTTTCTGGAGCGTAGCATGTCCAGGCAAATGCGTGCGACAACGGTCGTCAGCCAGCCGCCGATGTGGCCGATAGCACCGGCATCAGAGCGGCCGAGCCGCAGCCAGGCCTCCTGAACCGCGTCGTCCGCATCCGTGCGCGAGCCGAGTATGCGGGAGGCCACGGCGCTGAGGTGCGCCCTGTTCGCCTCGAATTCCGCCGCCAGCCAATTTTCTTGCATCACTGTCACATTCCTCCAGCCTGTTCCGTCAACTCCATGACGAACCAAACCCGGCCTGTGTGACAACACGGCCGGCGGCGTCATTTCGAAAACACATCAAGGAGAAACGTGATGCAAGCAAGAATGGGAAATCCAGCGGTTGTCGTTCCTGACGCGATGCAGGCCCTGCAGGCTCTGGCTGCCGTCCCCGCCAAAACAGGTTTGTCGCCAATCCTTCTGGAACTGGTCAATCTGCGCGCCAGCCAGATCAATGGATGCAGCGTCTGCATTGACGGACATCCGCGCATCGCCAAGAAGGCGGGCGAAACCGATGAGCGGCTTTTTGCCGTCAGCGCCTGGCGTGATACTCCTTATTTCACGCCGGCTGAACGAGCAGCCCTGGCGCTGACCGAGGCGGTTACCCGCATCAGCGATCGCGCCGACCCGGTACCCGATGATATCTGGAATGAAGCCACGCAGCATTTCGACGGCAAGAGCCTCGCAGCGCTCGTCATCGCCATCGCCAACATCAACGTCTGGAATCGGCTGAACATCGCGACCCGGCAGATAGCCGGCGAATGGAGGCCCTAATGTGAACCGGGTCGCTGTCGCGCCGACAGCGGCCCTTTGAAACGGCCGTGGAACGTGGCGATCAGATGATGCCGCCCCCCCCGGCGGCAGAAGCGGGCCGTTCGGCAGTCACCTTCTTGCGATAGCCGCTCGCCCGGTAGGTCCCGACCGGATCGATCGCACCACCGGCCCGCCGGCGTGCCTCCGAAAGGATCGGCTCGACGTCAGTGCGATAGGCGCGCTTCAGCGTTTCCGTCGCCATCAGCGCGTCGTTTTCGTCCTGGTGTCCAGTCAGCGCCTTGCGGTCGACCAACAGCGCCTGGGCGTAGGCCCGACGGATTTCGTTGGCACTGTTGATGAGGCTTTCGAGCGGATCAGTGACATTGTGCGACTGGTCTATCATATGCGCCGGATTGAAGTCGTTGACCCCACGCTGCTCCGCCTCAACCAGTTCATTGAAAACCAGGAACAGGCGGTAGGGCTCGATCGCACCGGCATCGAGGTCGTCGTCCCCATATTTGGAGTCGTTGAAATGGAAGCCGCCGAGCTTGCCGAACTGGATGAGCCGGGCGACGATCATCTCGATGTTGGTGTTCGGTGCATGGTGGCCAAGGTCGACAAGGCATTGAGCCTTCGGACCGAGCGTCTGGGCGATCAGGTAGTTGGTTCCCCAGTCCTGCACCACCGTCGAATAGAAAGCCGGCTCATACATCTTGTGCTCGGAAAACAGCTTCCAATCGTCCGGCAGCGCCTTGTAAATGTCAGCCATCGCCGCAAGGTAGCGCTCGAATGCTTTCGTGAAGTTGCTCTGGCCCGGGAAATTCGAGCCGTCGCCGATCCAGACGGTCAGTGCCTTGGACCCGATCGCCTTTCCGATCTCGATGCATTCGATGTTGTGTTCGACGGCCTGAGCACGGGTCGCCGCATCCGTGTGGCTCAGTGAGCCGTACTTGTAGGAATGCGCCTGGCCGGGTGAATCGGAGAAGGTGTTGGAATTCATCGCGTCGAAGCCGAGGCCAAGCGCATCGCCCTTCGCCTTCAGTTCCCTCGGATCGGCCTTGTCCCACGGGATATGCAAGGACACGTTTGGTGTCGCGCGTGTCAGCTCATTGATGACGGAGCAGTCGTCCAGCTTGTCGAAGATACCGCGCGGCTCGCCGGTGCCCGGAAAGCGGGCAAACCTGGTGCCACCGGTACCGACACCCCAGGATGGAACGGCGACGAAGAACTCGGACACCTTGCGTGTTATGGTTTCGATGTCGACGCCGCGCCGCGCCAAATTGGCCCCAAGGGCCTCGTAGTCCGACTGGAGCGCTGCTGCACGCTTGTCATTTTCCTGCGCGATAAGATCCTGCGCGATCCTGGTATCGGCCATTCTTTCCTCCCTTGCCGCAACGAACCAACGGCTCCTGTCCGCGTTCACCTGCGTGGAATGCTACTCATGAACGAGGCGGCCGTGGACATCATTCGAATTCTTCTCGCGATCATCCTGCCGCCTCTAGGCGTCTTTCTGCAGGTCGGTCTCGGCCTGCACTTCTGGCTGAATATTTTGCTGACGCTCTGCGGCTACGTTCCGGGGATCATCCACGCAATATGGGTGATCCTGCGGAAATAGCGATCAGCGCGGGAAGCTCTGCGCATTGCCAGCATCGACGTTGATGATGTTGCCGGTGGACTTTGCCGAGAGATCGGATGCCAGGAAGTAGATTGCCTCGGCGATGTCCTCCGGGAAGACATTCAGCTTCAACATTGAACGCTTGCGGTAGTGCTCCTCAAGTTCCCCGATCTCGATCTTGGAGGACGCTGCACGCTGTTCGCGCCACTCTCCACTCCAGATCTTCGAGCCACGAAGCACCGCATCCGGATTGACGGTATTGACGCGAATGCCGGCTTCTGCGCCCTCGAGCGCCAGGCAACGGGCAAGATGGATCTCGGCGGCCTTTGCCGTGCAGTAGGCGGCCGCATTCGGCGAGGAAGCCAGGCCGTTCTTTGACCCGACAAAGACGACATTGCCCCCGAGGTTCTGCCTGCGGAACAGACGGAAGGCCTCACGCGATACAAGGAAGTAGCCAGTTGACAGGATATCCATGTTCTTGTTCCACATCGAAAGCTCCGTGCTTTCGATCGGCGCCGACGAAGCAATGCCGGCATTCGACACCAGGATATCAATTCCACCGAACTCGACGCAGGCTTCGGCGAATGAGGATATAACAGCATCTTCGCTGGTCACGTCGAGCCTCAGGCTGCGGACGGCGTCACCTCCGAACTGCTTCGAAAACTCGACTCGCGTGCTTTCGAGCGCGTCTTGATCGATATCGGCCAATACGACGCAGGCACCCTCTCCGATCAGTCGGGTGGCTGTCGCGCGACCAATGCCGCCGGCGCCGCCGGTGACGAAGGCAACTTTCCCTGCAAGGCTCTTCGGCTTCGGCATCCGCTGAAGCTTGGCCTCTTCGAGGAGCCAGTACTCGATGTCGAACGCTTCCTGCTCGGGCAGCCCCTGATATTCCGAAACCGTTGATGCCCCCCGCATGACATTGATGGCATTGACGTAGAATTCACTGGCAATGCGAGCCGTCGCCTTGTCCCGTGCGAATGACAGCATTCCAACGCCTGGAACAAGGAATATGACGGGATTTGCGTCGCGCATGGCTGGCGAATTGTCGTGCTTGCAGTCGTTGTAGTACCGCGCATAGTCGGCTCGATAATCCTCGAGCGCCTTGTCAAGGCCAGAAACGACGGCATCGATATCCGGCTTTGCCGGATCAAACGCGACGATCAACGGACGGATCTTGGTCCGCAGGAAGTGATCGGGGCAGCTCGTACCGAGGGCCCCAAGCGGCTGCAGGTTCCTGGAATTTACGAATTCGAGGACAGCATCCTGGTCATCGAAGTGACCAAGCTTGCGCTCAGCCTGGCCAATCCGGCCGCGAATTTCAGGCATCAGCCGGGCGGCGATGGCGCGACGCTGGTCAGCCGGCAGACTCTCTGTCGATTGGCCGCCGAAGATCGCTTTGCCCTCGGTCTTTTCGGCAAACCATCCGATCGCTTTGTTGATGATATCGAGCGTCAGCTCGTAGCAAGCCTTTGCATCATTTGCCCATGTGAAGAGACCATGGCTCTCCAGCACGACACCGCGCGCGTTCGGATTTGCCCTGACGAACTCTTCCAGGTCGAGCCCGAGCTGGAAACCGGGGCGGCGCCACGGAAGCCAGCCGATGTCGTCACCGAAGATCTGTTTCGTCAATTCCCGGGAGTTTTTGGAGGCAGCAATCGCGATGATGGCGTCCGGATGCATGTGGTCGACATGCGTGAACGGTACGAAACCATGCAGCGGTGTATCTATGGACGCTGCGCGGCCGTTGAGATTGTAGGTGCAGTGCGGAAGGAACCCAACCATGCGATCTTCATCCTCGACCCCCTTGTAGATCCCTTTGAGCGAATCGAGCTTGTCCTGGTAGAGAGTCGCAAAGCCGTCGAGCTTGATGGTGCCGACATCGCCGCCAGAACCCTTGACCCAGAGGATCTTGACGTTTTCGCCGGTCAGCGGGTCGGTCTCCATGACCTTGGCGGAGGTGTTGCCGCCGCCATAATTGGTGATGCGCTTGTCGGCGCCGAGCAGATTGGAGCGATACAGCAGCTTTCCAGGCTCATCGAGGCCTGCCGCGTATGAGTCGTCCCAACGGTTATCAAGAAGCCGGACGGTTGCCGCCATGTCATCCTCCCATGTGAAATTTATTGGTGCGCGAACGAACTGTGCGCTCCCTTGTGCTGACGATATCGCTCATGAAAGCAGACATTGTCAATCGAAAACGATCAAATCCGATTATGTTGCAGCGCAATATGAAATTATATGATCGTTTTTGATTGACAGATTTTCATAACTGCGAAATAAGCAGGTTAGGAGGAACCCCATGCACGAACGCGAACGCCATCGCATCATCTTGAGCGCCGTTCAGGAAAAGTCGGTCGTCACAGTTCAGGATATCTCTGAACTGACCGAAGCTTCCGAGGCGACGATCCGGCGTGACATTGCAGCGCTGCATGTGCAGGGAAAAATCCGCCGCGTCCGCGGTGGCGCAGAGGCCGTGCATCCGCCGCAACTCGGAAATCTTGCGGGCCGCCCTTTCAGAGTTTCGGAATCGGTCAACATCGATAAGAAACGCTCAATTGCCCGAGCAGCTGTCGATCTTTGCGATCCCGGTGACGCCATCATCATCAACGGCGGGACGACCACGTTTCAGATGGTGCATTTCATGGCCGCGCATCGCATGCAGGTCATGACCAACTCGTTTGCAATCGCCGAGCACCTGGTCAAGCATTCAAAGAACACGGTTACCGTTCCCGGCGGTGTGATCTACCGCGAGCAGAGCCTCATCCTGTCACCATTCGACAATGATGCGATCCGCAATTTCTACGCCCGACGTTTCTTCATCGGTGCGCAGGGCGTTGGCCCCCTTGGGGTTATGGAATCGGATGCGCAGATCATACAAAGCGAGCAAAAGCTGATGCACCAGGCCGACGAGCTCGTCGTCATGGTCGATTCCAGCAAGTTTCATCGCCGGTCGAGCCTCATTCTGTGTCCGCTTGAGCGTGTTTCAACGATCATTACCGACGACGGCGTTCCAGAGGAGTCCGTTCGGATGATCGAGGATGCAGGCATCAAGCTCGTAATCGCGAGCACGGTTTCGCAAGCGAAGGGGAATTCCTCGTCGGTCGCTTGAGTGGCGCCGCAAGGATGTAGCAAGTCTTATTAACGTGGGAGGATGAAAGCATGAAACTCGCAAAAACACTGGCAGTGGGCGTCGCCTTTGCCGTCGCCCTGATGGCAGGCGCAGCAAGCGCCAAGGACGTCAAGATCGGTCTGGTCGTGAAGTCGCTCGGCAACGGCTTCTTTGAAGCCGCCAACAAGGGCGCGCAGGAAGCTGCCAAGGAGCTGGGCGGCGTGGAGGTGATCTACACGGGCCCGACCTCGACGACCGCAGAAGGCCAGATCGAAGTCATCAACTCGCTGATCGCCCAGGGCGTTGACGCGATTGCCATCTCCGCCAACGACCCGGACGCCGTTGTACCGGCACTCAAGAAAGCCAAGCAGCGCGGCATCATGGTCATCTCCTGGGATTCCGGTGTCAACAAGGACGGCCGCATCCTGCAGCTCAACCCCTCGTCCAACGAGCTGATCGGCAAGATGTGCCTGACGCTCGCCAAGGACCATCTTGATGGCGGCAAGGGCGACTTCGCAATCCTGTCTGCAACCACCACCTCGACGAACCAGAACATCTGGATCGACCAGATGAAGAAGCAGCTCAAGGACTTCCCGGGTCTCAACCTTGTTACGACAGTTTACGGCGACGATCTGTCTGACAAGTCCTATCGCGAAGCCGAAGGCCTGCTGAAATCCAACCCGAACGTCAAGGTCATCGTCGCACCGACGACGGTCGGCGTTCTGGCTGCCTCCAAGGTTGTCGAAGACAAGGGCCTCATCGGCAAGGTTTACGTGACCGGCCTTGGCCTGCCGTCTGAAATGGCAGGAGCGATCAAGTCGGGTGCGACGAAGGAATTTGCCATCTGGAACCCGATCGACCTCGGTTACTCCGCAACGCAGATCGCCTATCACCTCGTAAAGGGTGATGCGACCGGAAAGCCGGGCACGGAAATCGAAGCTGGCCGCATGGGCAAGATCAAGATCGACGACAAGGGCGAAGCCGCAATGTCCGATCCATTCGTCTACAACGCTTCGAACATCGACCAGTTCTCGAAGGTTTTCTAGTCGCACTCCAACAAGCAAAAACCCGGCGGTTCGCGCCGCCGGGACTTTTCACCTGAACGCTGGTAAACGCTGATGAACACTGCCCTCCAACAATCCGTCGCGGGTATCAAGGCGGACGAGGTGCCCGCGATCCTGGAAATGCGCGGGATTTCGCAGATCTTCCCCGGCGTGAAGGCGCTCGATAACGTCAGCATCGCGCTCTATCCCGGCAAGGTCACTGCCCTGATCGGCGAAAACGGTGCCGGCAAGTCGACACTCGTCAAGATCCTGACAGGCATTTACCGGCCGAACGAAGGCGAGATCATCGTCGATGGAAAGGTCATGACCTTCGCCAGCGCACAGACCGCCATCGACGTCGGCGTGACCGCCATTCATCAGGAGACCGTTCTTTTCGACGAACTGACGGTTGCCGAGAACATATTTCTCGGCCATGCGCCGCGAACAAGGCTCCGCACGATCGACTGGAAACTGATGAACAGTCGCTCGAAGGAATTACTGCATTCCCTTGAAAGCAATATCGATCCGACGATCCGGCTGAAGGATCTCTCGATTGCGCAGCGTCATCTTGTTGCCATTGCCCGGGCACTCTCGATCGAGGCGCGCATCGTCATCATGGACGAACCGACGGCGGCCCTCTCGCGAAAGGAAATCGACGACCTGTTCCGCATCGTCAAGGGGCTGAAAGCGCAAGGCAAGGCGATCCTCTTCATCAGTCACAAGTTCGACGAGCTCTACGAAATTGCCGACAACTTCGTGGTCTTCCGCGACGGACGTGCAGTTGGCCACGGCCAACTCAAGCAGACGCCCCAGGATGATATCGTTCGACTTATGGTTGGTCGCGATGTCGAGAATGCCTTTCCGAAGATCGATGTGACGATCGGCGGCCCGGTGCTTCAGGTCGAGAAGTACTGTCATCAGACAGAGTTCCGCGATATCTCCTTTACCCTGCGCAAGGGCGAAATCCTGGGTGTCTACGGGTTGATCGGTGCTGGCCGGTCCGAGCTCTGCCAATCTCTCTTCGGTATTACCACGCCCGCCTCGGGACGACTTTCGCTCGAAGGTCAGGAAATTGCGATCCGCTCGCCACTCGACGCGATCAGCGCAGGTATCGTCTATGTTCCCGAGGAGCGCGGTCGTCACGGACTGGCGCTGCCCATGCCGATCTACCAAAACATGACTCTTCCCTCACTCGCTCGCACCTCGCGCAAGGGCTTCCTGAAAGCCGCGAACGAATTTGCACTGGCGCGCAAATATGCCGAGCGCCTGGATTTGCGCGCTGCTGCCCTTTCGGTTCCTGTCGGGACCCTGTCGGGAGGAAACCAGCAGAAGGTTGTGATCGGCAAATGGCTCGCCACCATGCCGAAGGTGATCATTCTCGACGAACCCACCAAGGGCATCGACATCGGCTCGAAGGCTGCCGTGCACGGCTTTATCAGCGAACTCGCCGCCGAAGGGCTGTCGATCATCATGATCTCGTCCGAGCTGCCTGAAATCATTGGAATGTCCGACCGGGTCCTGGTCATGAAAGAAGGCCTGATGGCCGGTCTTTTCGAGCGCAGGGACCTCACGCCGGAAACGCTGGTTCGCGCCGCGACCGGAAACGCTTGAGGTAATCGGAATGTCCAGACTTCTGAAAAAACGAGAAACCCTTCTTTTCGTCATCATTGCGGTCATGGTCGCGATCTTCTCGACGAGAGCCCAGGATTTCGCTACGCCCGGTAACCTCGCTGCTATCTTCAACGACACGTCGATTCTCATCATCCTGGCGCTCGCGCAGATGACGGTCATCCTGACGAAGTCGATCGACCTTTCAGTCGCCGCAAACCTGGCCTTTACGGGCATGGCCGTTGCGATGATGAATGCCGCCTACCCTGACTTGCCCCTGGTCGCCCTGATCCTAGCTGCGATCCTGATTGGAGCATTTCTCGGTGCCATCAACGGCTTTCTCGTCTGGGCGCTTGAGATCCCGCCAATTGTCGTGACCCTTGGCACGCTAACGATCTACCGCGGCATGGCCTTTGTCCTGTCGGGCGGAGAATGGGTCAATGCCCACCAGATGACGCCGACGTTCCTGAATGTGCCGCGCACTGTTGTCCTCGGCTTGCCGGTTCTCAGCTGGGCTGCGATCATCATCGTCTGCCTGATCTACGTCCTCCTTAAACATACCCCGTTTGGCCGCTCCACCTATGCCGCCGGAGGCAATCCGACGGCGGCGGTCTATGCCGGCGTCGACGTGGGCTGGACGAAATTCCTCGCGTTCGTCCTGTCGGGCGCGCTTGCCGGCCTCGCCAGCTATCTCTGGGTGTCCCGTTATGCGGTTGCCTATGTGGATATCGCCAATGGCTTCGAGCTTGACAGCGTTGCTGCCTGCGTCATTGGCGGGATTTCGATCGCCGGGGGTGTCGGATCAGTCATTGGCACGGTGCTCGGTGCGCTTTTCCTTGGCGTCATCAAGAATGCGCTACCGGTGATCGGTATCTCGCCGTTCACGCAAATGGCGATTTCAGGCACCGTCATCATCCTGGCCGTTGCCTTCAACGCAAGGCGCGAACGCAATCGTGGTCGCATCATCCTTCGAGACAAGGCTGCGGGAGAGACCCCAGCAGAGGTTGCAGCATGAGCACCGTCCTTTTTACGCCGGGTGAAAAGCGGGTCATTCCCGATCGCCTCGGCACACCGTTCAAGCGCGTCATTTCGAGCTGGGAGGTCTTGCTCTTTGGCGTCGCCGTACTGATTTTCATCTTCAATTGCGTGGCATCGCCCTACTTTCTTGATGCCTGGAACCTCTCGGATGCGACCTTTAACTTTACCGAAAAGGCAATGATTGCCTTTGCGATGGCGTTGCTGGTCATCGCCGGCGAGATCGATCTGTCGGTCGCCGCCATCATCGCACTTGCCTCGACCGCCATGGGTGCGGCCGCCCAGCTTGGCGTCGGCGCGCCCGGGCTCGTAGTCATCGGCATCGTCGTCGGGCTGGTCTGTGGCATGTTCAACGGCTTCCTCGTCTCGGTCATGAAACTGCCGTCGATCGTCGTGACGATCGGGACGATGAGCCTCTTCCGCGGGATCTCCTACATCGTCCTCGGAGACCAGGCCTACGGCGGTTACCCGGAAGAGTTCGCCTTCTTCGGCCAGGGCTATGTGTTCTGGGTGTTCTCCTTTGAATTCGTCCTCTTCATCGTGCTGGCGATCGCATTCTCGATCCTGCTGCATGCGACGAATTTTGGCCGCCAGGTCTATACGATCGGCAACAATGATTTCGCCGCCCGCTTTTCCGGCATCCCCGTCGAGCGGGTGAAATTCATTCTCTTCGTCCTGACTGGCGTGATGAGCGGGATTGCCGCGGTCTGCCTGACGTCGCGGCTCGGCTCGACCCGTCCCTCTATCGCACAGGGTTGGGAGCTCGAAGTCGTTACCATGGTGGTTCTCGGGGGTGTTTCCATTCTCGGCGGCTCCGGCAAGATCGGCGGTGTCGTAATCGCTGCCTTTGTCATGGGCCTGGTGACCTTCGGCCTCGGACTTCTCAATGTTCCGGGTATCGTAATGTCTATCTTCATTGGCCTGCTCCTCATCATCACGATCGCGATTCCAATCGTTGCACGACGCATCAAGACCATGAGCTCGAAGTGAGTGGACAAATGACGATCGAAAAGCACGCCTTCAAGATGACGCTCAATCCGGGAATGGAAGCCGAATACAGGAAACGGCATGACGAAATTTGGCCGGAGCTGGTCGAATTGCTGCATCAATCCGGGGCGAGCGACTACTCGATCCACCTCGATCGGGAGACAAATACGCTGTTCGGCGTGCTGAGCCGTCGTGCCGACCATACGATGACGAGCCTGCCCGACCATCCCGTGATGAAAAGATGGTGGGCGCATATGGCTGACATCATGGCTACCAATCCTGACAATTCGCCGGTCCAGAGTGATCTCGTTACCGTCTTTCACATGCCATGACCACGCAGGATTTCAGATACGTCGCTGTTTTCGATATCGGCAAGACCAACGCCAAGGTTGTAGTGCTCGACAGTGCATCGGGTGCGGAAATCGCGGTGGCGAAGACACCGAATACGGTCCTGAGGCACGGTCTCTATCCACATTATGATGTTGACGGTCTCTGGGCCTTCGCGATCAGGGCGCTCCGATCCTTTGCAAAAACACCGGGTTTCGATGCAATTTCTGTCACGACGCACGGGGCATCTGCAGCTCTCCTCGACGCAACCGGCACTCTTGCCATGCCCGTGCTCGACTACGAGCACGACTATCCCGAAGAGATCAGCAAAGCCTATGCGCGCCTGCGCCCTGCCTTCGAGGAGACCTATTCACCGCATCAGATGATGGGGCTGAATGTTGGAGCGCAACTGCATTACCAGAAGACCAACTTTCCTGACGAATTCGCAAACGTTGCGACAATCGTCACGTACCCCCAATACTGGACGGGGCGACTGGCTGGCGTCTTTTCGAACGAGGTGACATCACTCGGCTGCCATACCGACCTGTGGGATCCCCGTCACGGACGATATTCCTCGCTCGTCGATACGCTTGGCATTCGGGAGCTGATGGCACCGATCCGGTCTGCCTTCGACCCGCTCGGCATGGTCCTCCCTGGTGTCGCGCGGGAGATTGGCCTGCGATCGGATATTCCCGTCTATTGCGGCATCCACGATTCCAACGCCTCCCTGCTCCCGCACCTAGTGGCTCGTGCCGCGCCGTTCGCCGTCGTATCGACCGGAACCTGGGTCGTCACGTTCGGCGTTGGAGGTAACTTCGATCGTCTCGATCCCGGCCGCGATACGCTTGCCAATGTCGATGCCTATGGCCGCGCCGTTCCTTCGTCACGGTTCATGGGAGGCCGCGAGTTCGAAACCATATTACGCGAGATCGGAAGTACCAGCGAAGAATATGTTCGCCGCGCCGTCGAGCACGTGATTTCGGAGGGCGTCATGCTGCTTCCCAATGTCGTGTCGGGCTCCGGTCCGTTTCCGGGCAAAAAGGGCAGATGGCTCAACGCCGAGGGCGCCAGCGCCGAACAACGCTACGCGGCCCTGTGCCTGTATCTTGCTCTGATGAGCCAGACCTGCCTCGACCTCGTCGTCGCAGACGGCCCCGTCATCGTCGAAGGGCCGTTTGCCCTCAACGAAACCTATCTCGTCCTGCTTGCAGCGCTGACCGGGAGGACAATCGTTGCAATTCCCGGATCAACGGGCACGAGCCAAGGCGCGGCGCTGTTGACCGGCATCACCCCCCACCCCGGAACCGAGCGCCGCATCAAGCCGGCCACAATTCCCGGGCTTCTGGACTATCGCCAGAACTGGTATTCTGCCCTGGCATAACTGTCTTTCCATCGAGGCTCTCGCGCCAGCCTTTCTCGGCCGATAAACTCGCGACTCAGATCAAAATGGAGAAGACCACATGGCAGATCCAGCCACCACATTCGATCCACGTGCCCTTGCATCGAAGCTTCACGCGCTGCATCGCGCCGGAGACCAGGCGCCGACCTCGGCTTTCGTCCTCCCCACTGATCTTCGCCATGCAATGGACGTGCAGAATTTTCTGGCAGCCGATGAGGCGATCTCCAGTAATGCTTGGAAGGTAACCGTGTCACCCGATGGGCAGGCGGTCACAGCTCCTCTCCACCCCTATGTTCAGGGTGATTCCGGCGCGCAGATCCCGTGGAAGCGGGGTACGAAGTTCGAGGCGGAGATCGCCGTCCGTCTGGGGCATGATCTTCCGATCCGTGCTGCTGCGGACTACACACGTGCGGACCTCGTCGAGGCAATCGCTGCGGTGCATCTCGGCGCAGAATTTCTTTTGAGCGCCATCGAGGAGAGCGGGAAGGTTTCATTCCTGCTGTTCCTCGCGGACCGCCTCGGCAACAGTGGCTATGTGCTCGGCCCGAACGTTGCGAAATCTGTGATCGACACAGCCAGTGGCACGCCGCTTCTGGTGACGTTGAACGGCCAATCGATCTATGACGCTCCCGCCCAGCATCCAAAGGGCGACGTCCTGTCTTGGCTCCTGGACTATGCGAATGACAAGCTGCGGCCAGCGACATCGCTCAAGGCCGGCGCTGTCATCACCACAGGCACGCTTTGTGGTGCGATCGAGCTTCTTACACCGGGTGACATTGAAATTGTGCTCGATGGAACAACCCGTTTGGGCATGACGATCTCCTGAGGAGAAGAAGATCATGGACGATCGGCGGCTTTAGTCCGCCGCTTGGGCGGAAACGCGATGAAATCAGGGATAGTGGCAAGCAACCCGCCGTGATCGGCACGGCGTGGTATAGGTCGACGGACAACAGTCGACAACCAGAGCCGCGCCGGGTCTCGATCATCAATCGCGACAATGCTGTCTCCGCATCCACGTCGGCGCTGGAGGCAGGGTGCAAGTCGCAGAACACGGCAAAACTTCGTCTCGTGGCTCGATTGCGCCTTGGTCTGGTTGTAGACTGGGTCTGCAAAACGTTCGGTTCAACCTGTTACAATTGGGAAGATACATGCCGAATTTCATCGTAATAACAACGACGCTGGTGACCGCAAGAGATCAGCAGGAAGCCGCCGAAACAGCATTCGCCAAAATCGTCGGGGCCGCAAGCTCAGCCTTCGACGTCAAGACCGAGGAAGGTGAGACAACCCGCGTGGCATTGACGGTAGACCAGCGCAAGAAGTTGCTGAAGACGACCCCCTGATGATGCGGTTGCGCTGATGCTGACTCGAACGGCGCCGCGCTTGATTGAACCGGCGAGCAGTGAATGCCGCAGCTTCCGCTCGCTAACCATTTCCCTCAAAAGGTCGGCGGTGTGCATGCGCTTATCACCTCGCAGGCGACGGGACCGACACATCGGAAACTGTGTGGCCTGCGACTTTCGAAATAATAGGCGTCACCGGGCCCCAGGATACGGCGCTCGTTATCCACGGTAACCTCAAGCCGGCCTGACAGCACGATTCCCCCCTCCTCCCCCTCATGAACCAGCGGGACCTTCCCGGTGCCGGCTCCCGGTTGATAGCATTCCTTCAGAATCTGCAGGCTGCGACCGAACAGGTTTTCTCCTACCTGGCGATAGGAGATCGCACCCTTGCCGATCTCCACCAGCTCCTCTGCGGCATAGAAAGCCTTCCGTGGCGCTTCGGGTTCAAAGGCAAAGAACTCGGCAAGGCCGATCGGGATACCGTCCAGAATCCGCTTCAATGCCCCGACGGAAGGATTTGTGGAGTTGGATTCGATAAGCGAAATCGTGGAATTCGTCACGCCTGCCCGCTTCGCAAGCTCGCGCTGGGAGAGGTTGTGTGCCGTCCGGACAAAGCGAAGTCTATTTCCGATATCGACAGACACGCAGTTCTCCTGTTTCAGGTGTTCTATATACCGAAACATGTCGACTACATCGATCGGAAAAACAAGGCGTTAAATTTTCCTAGAAAAGGACTTGTTGGAAAATAAAAAATTACGCAATCCAGGCTATCTCAACGGAGGCAGCAATGGATCACACCCCCAAGTCAAATCGCCCGGCGCTCGAAAATTTCTGGATGCCTTTCACGGCAAATCGCCAGTTCAAAGCGGCTCCGAGACTGTTGGCCGGCGCTGACGGCATGTATTACACGGATGTGGATGGCAACCGGGTTCTCGACGGCACCGCAGGCCTTTGGTGCTGCAACGCCGGACATGGCCGCAAGAAAATCACACAAGCCGTTGAACGCCAGCTTTCGACGCTCGATTTCGCTCCCACCTTCCAGATGGGTCATCCAATTGCATTCGATTTTGCAACGAAGCTCGCAGCGATCGCGCCGGGCGGACCGTCTGCGGGCCTTGATCGTTTGTTCTACACAGGTTCCGGTTCCGAATCCGTCGATACCGCGTTGAAAATTGCGATCGCCTATCAGCGTGCCATTGGACAAGGTACCCGGACCCGGGTGATCGGCCGTGAAAAGGGCTACCACGGAGTCGGCTTTGGCGGCATCTCCGTGGGAGGTCTCGTCAACAACCGCCGCGTTTTCCCGCAAATCCCCGCCGACCACATGCGGCACACACTCGACCTCGACCGCAATGCCTTCTCGAAGGGGCTTCCCGCTCATGGTGTTGAACTCGCCGACGATCTCGAACGCCTGGTTCAACTGCATGGTGCGGAAACGATCGCAGCGGTGATTGTTGAGCCAATGTCCGGCTCGGCGGGCGTAATCCTGCCACCAAAAGGCTATCTCGAACGTATTCGGGCCATCGCCGACAAATACGGCATACTTGTCATTTTCGATGAAGTTATCACTGGCTTCGGCCGGCTCGGAAAGCCATTTGCTACGGATTACTTCGGAGTCATTCCCGACCTCGTGACGACCGCCAAGGGCCTGACAAACGGTACCATCCCGATGGGTGCCGTGTTCGCCAGCCGCAAGGTCTATGACGGCCTGATGACGGGCCCGGAAAACGCAATCGAGCTCTTCCACGGTTATACCTATTCCGGCCACCCTGTTGCCTGCGCAGCTGGCATCGCCACACTGGAAATATACGAAGAGGAAGGGCTCCTCACCCGCGCTGCCGAACTCGCAGGCGAATGGGAAGACGCGCTGCATTCCCTAAAGGGTCTGTCGCACGTGATCGACATCCGAAACCTCGGCCTCGTCGGCGCGATCGAACTGGCTCCTCGAAACGGAGCCCCGGGAACACGCGCCTACGATGTTTTCGTTGACTGCTTCAACAAGGGCCTGCTGATCCGGGTAACAGGGGACATTATCGCCCTGTCACCACCGCTGATCGTCGAAAAGGAACAGATCGGCACCATTGTTTCGGTCATCGGCGATGCCTTGAAGCGTGCAGCCTGATGGAAGGGGACTCCCTTCTTGGGGCTGGCCCCCTTCCATAGTGCCTTGCGGTTCGTTCGTCTGAGAGGCAGCGGTACTGACCGTCCGGATCCGGACGGGCCCTGGACAATCCTGACGGGTCAGAACGCCAGAAGATCAGCCAAGAGCACACTCTCGGCCACTCCCCGTTTCCTACGCTCTGTGCTTCGGCCGCGCGCCGAGCACATCGCGTATCGAAAAACTCGAGTGAATTCGGAGAACGCCCGGCATTCTGGCGAGGATATCCTTGTGTATCCGCTCGAATTCGACGGCATTGGCGACATCGACCCGCAGGAGATAATCGGAGCCTCCCGTCATCAGGAAGCATTCCCTGATCTCAGGATGCTTGCGGACTGCGGCCTCGAACTTGTCGAGGTGGTCTTCTGTTTGCCGTTCCAACGTGATGTTTATGATGACCGCGATCGTTGCTTCGGCATTGCCCGTATCAACAAGAGCCGTATAGCCGCGGATGACACCAGAGCGTTCCATGATCTTGATGCGCCGCAGGCACGCGGACGGCGAAAGGCCGACCTCTTCAGCGAGCTTTGCATTGCTCATGCGCGCATCGACGCGCAGGAGCCTAAGAATGTTGCGGTCGATCGCATCAAGAGCGGCCATGGTGATTTCGTGCAAATGTTGATCGAAAATTCGATCTAGCCGAAAATATTGCAATCATCCAGCACAAAACGCTCTGCAATTTCATCGATTATTTCATAGTCTGCCCTTCAACAATGGGGACATTATGAACATGGGCGGGAATGATGCGCGCGTCGGATCAGCCTCTCTGCAGCATTCACAGAGCGGCTATCTTACCATCGACCTCGGTGCGCTGGGGCGAAATTATGATCAGTTGTCCTCTGTTGTGGCTCCGGCGAAGGCCGCAGCAGTCGTAAAGGCGAACGCCTACGGCCTCGGCGCGAGGCAGGTTGCGAACGCGCTTTACGAAAGAGGCTGCCGCAATTTCTTTGTCGCGCAGTTTCCTGAAGCTTTGCTCCTGCGGGAATTCATCGCCGAAGACGCTGACATTTTCGTGTTGAACGGCCTGCAGCCTGGAGATGAGGGCGCATGTGCCGAGGCCGATATCGTTCCCGTCATCAACAGCCTGGAGCAGTGGCATCAATGGTCGAGCGCAGCGCGCAGCGCAGCGCGCAGGCTGCCCGCGGTTCTGCAATTCGACACCGGAATGTCGCGGCTTGGGCTGCCTCCCTACGAACAAGCTCAACTCGCGGGCCTGATCGGCGTCTCCGAGATCGATGTCCGCTTCATCATGAGCCACCTGGCCTGCGCGGACGATCTCGGCTCCTTGCAAAACGCTGATCAATTGCTTGAGATGCAGCGGCTGTCCGACGATTTCCTCGGCCACGACGTGTCCTTCGCCAATTCAGGCGGTGCCTTTCTCGGCCGCTCCTACCACGGCGCGCTCGCACGGCCTGGCATCGCTCTTTACGGCGGCGCGCCGTCTGCTGGTACGAAGAACCCGATGGAGCCGGTTGTCAGTCTCGACGTTGCGGTCGTCCAGACACGCGTCGTGCCATCCGGCACCAAAGTGGGCTATGGTGGCGCCTTCGTTGCAGGCCGCGAAATGCGGTTGGCCACAATAGGAGCGGGTTATGCGGACGGGCTTCCACGCAGTCTCAGCGACCGCGGAGCGGTTTACTACAATGGCATCCGCCTTCCGATCGTCGGTCGGGTTTCGATGGACAGCATCACCATCGATATCTCCGCCCTGCCTGCAACGTCGATAACCCACGGCACGCTCGTCGAGGTCCTCGGCCCCAATCAATCTCTGGAAGACCTGGCGCGGGATGCCGGCACCATTTCCTACGAGATCCTCACCGGTCTCGGAACCCGCTATCACAGGCAATATCGCTGACCCGCGGGGTCTGCAGTTTTGGAACGATCATGAAAGTCATTGTACTCGGAGCCGGCATCGTCGGCGTTACGTCTGCCTATCAGCTCGCCAAGAGCGGCCATGAGGTCACGGTCGTTGACCGGCAACAGGGACCAGCGCTTGAAACCAGCTTTGCCAATGCTGGTGAGGTGTCCTTCGGCTATTGTTCCCCCTGGGCCGCACCCGGTATTCCGATGAAGGCGATGAAATGGCTCTTCATGGAGCACGCACCGCTCATTCTTCGACCCAAGGTGGACGGGGCAATGCTCTCCTGGCTCGTGAAGATGCTGTCGAATTGTACGTCCAGGCGTTACGCCATCAACAAGAGCCGCATGCTTCGGCTCGCTGACTACTCTCGCATTTCCATCGCGGAACTACGGGCAGAGACTGGGATTACCTATGACGAACGCATGCAGGGTACATTGCAGCTCTTCCGCACGCAGGCCCAACTCGATGCATCGGGCAAGGATGTCAAGGCGCTTGCAGCCGATGGCATTCCCTATGAGGTTCTAGACCGCGACGCCTGCACGCGGGTCGAACCCGCGCTCAAGCATGTGCGCGAAAAGATCGTTGGCGGGCTTCTGACGCCAAAGGATGAGACAGGTGACTGCTATAAGTTCTCTGGCGCGCTTACCATGAAAGCGAAAGACCTCGGCGTGAACTTCCTCTGGGACACGACGATCAAATCGTTGGATGTTGAGGGCGATCGGGTGCGCGGTGTGCTTACCAGCAGCGGTTGGCTGGCTGCCGATGCCGTCGTCGTCGCCATGGGCAGCTTCTCCCCACTCCTGCTGAAGCGACACGGGATAAAGCTGCCCGTCTATCCGGTAAAAGGCTACTCCCTTACGATTCCGATCACTGATGCCACACGTGCCCCGGAATCCACGGTCATGGACGAGACCTACAAGATTGCCATCACCCGCCTCGGCGATAGGATTCGCGTCGGCGGCATGGCAGAGATTTCCGGCTACACCAACGATCTTGGACAGGCCCGTCGTCTTACTCTGGAACATTCCGTCATGGACCTCTTCCCGGGCGGAGACGCGCACAACGGTTCATTCTGGTCTGGCCTCCGGCCGATGACACCAGATGGTACGCCAGTGATTGGTGCGACCAAGATCGCCGGACTCTTCCTGAATACCGGTCACGGCACACTGGGATGGACGATGAGCAGTGGTTCAGCGCGCGTGATCGCGGACCTGGTCTCGGGCCGCAAGCCAGATATCGACGCTACCGACCTGGCGATAAGCAGGTACCACTGACGCAACGGGAGAGAGTTCACGTCCTGAAGAGCGGAGAGGACCCCAGTCGCATATGTTCCCCTGCGGCAAAGGCGCATGGCGAAAAATTGCCGCGCATCGATCAGCCGTGGAAGATCATGTCCATCGGAATGCGCGATTGGGCGCATCGGTCATAATCCGTGCACGTTGGTATAAGTTATCGTGCCACATGCATGGCACAGCACCAATCGCCAGTTCCCTTTCGGGATGGGTATCGATGTCACCAAGGTGGTCAGCGATGCGGTGGCCATGCGGTCAAGAGCCCCGCGCCATCCCCTCCGCACGCGCCTTACCTGACCGACGTGCCGCAGAAACTGACGGCGGCATTGCGCTCCTGACGATGAACCAAAACCGTCGAGGCCAATGAAAGCCACGCAGTCCGCTGTTGGCCCGTTGCTTTGGAGAGAAATACCGAGGTGGGTCATAGAGAGAAGCTGGTCTTTCCAATCAAACCTCTTGGACCGAAGATAGTCGCGCTTTCGTCTAGTTGCCCGATGGCTGAAACAACTCCACAGGATTGCCCGCGGGGTCGTCGACAAGGATCTGCTTGCCTCCAATTCCGGTAACGATTTCGTTGCGAAATCTGGCGCCCGCGGCACGCAAGCGTTCGACCTCGTCTTCAATGTTCGCAACTTCTAGCTGAATGCGGTTCCATCCGCCGGGTGCTGGCCTGCGTCCGTCCGGCATTGGCTGAGACGCTCCGCCTGGCCCCGTCGTTCCATTCAAGAGAAGGCGAAGATCCCCCTTTTTCAGCATCGCGAAGCTGGGAGCTGGATGCATGCCGAGTGCAAACCCGAGTGCATCCTTATAGAAGGCAATCGCCGCATCGACGTCTTCGACAATATAGCGAACGCTGACGGTAGACATATCAAATCCTCCTTCAGGTGACGCCAAGCGTGGTGACAGGGGATCCTTCGACACGACCGTTGCGACTTTATTCCAGGCCGCAACTGGAAAGAAGACCGCCATCACCGTCGTCACCCAGCGATGCTCGATACTCGCGCTATTCTTTTCACCGCGCAAGACGCCCGGCCGTCAAGCCCACTCGCTTCAATCCGACTGATGCTCGATCGGATGATTCATGTCGAAGCCGGTCGTGGTCAGACATTACGCACGGCACGTCGCAGAATGGTTGTGGCGCCGACAGAGGAAAGGGAAATCGGGGCGAACAGCTACGAACCGGAATTCGGCTTCGCTGGTGCAGCGCTGCCATTGTTCCGTTTGAACGTCATCTTTATGGCCCCACGCCCGCCGCCGGTAGCACCGCTTCCCAGCAGGCTGACTTTTCCCTCGGCTGTTATTTCGACCGAGAGCTCGACTTCGTCGAGTGTGACTGCAGGCGTCGCCCGATCGAACACGTATTCGACAACTTCGACCAGATTGGAAAATTGCTCGCGCAGCGCGTCTGCGCTGACCGCGACCAGCTTCATTCCCGTACTCGCGATGGACGCGCCGAAGCCGCCGCCAATGTCATCCCCGCTCCTGGCGCCGACCTGAATAGGAACGGTTTCAGTTTTGATGAATATTTCCTTGTCCATCAATCAATCTCCCTCAAGTTCACAAACCACACGCAAGCCCACTCGCCCCTCCCAGCCACTCGTCGTCTCCGCCATCCGATCGCGTGAAGCAGAGCGACAAAGGGCCGGATTGTGGGACCAGGCCCCTCCCCTGAGCACCCGCAGGTCGGTGCCTCCGCTCCGGAACGGTCCTCCGTCATCGGGCAGCCGATCAAGGTCCGGTGCCCAGTTGTCGAGGCAATGTTCCCACACGTTGCCGTGCATCTGGAAAAGACCGAACGCGTTTGGCGGATAGGTGCGGACCGGCGTCGTCTTGCCCAGGAAACCACCTGTCGGTCCATCTCCATAACCACCATCCGGATATTTCACGCCGTCATAATCGAGGCTCGATACGTCGCGTGTGAAGCTCGAGCCGCATACCGCGCCGCCCGTGCCACAATAGTTGGCGAGCGTGTCGGTCAGGGTGGGGCCAAAATGAAACGCCGTCGTTGAACCCGCGCGACAGGCATATTCCCACTCGGCTTCCGTCGGGAGCCTGTATAGCCGTCCGGTGATAGCGCTTAGCCGCGAGCAGAACTCGGTCGCATCCTGCCAGCTTACGGTTTCCACCGGAAGATCGTCACCTTTGAAGGAGGACGGATCGGACGATATCGGCCACTCGACCGTTTCGGAATGAAGGTCCTGGACGGCAAGCCATTGTTGCTGGCTGACAGTCGTTCTGCTGATCGCAAACGGCCTGACACGCATCGGCGAAGCCCGTAGTCTTTCCGAAACCTTGTTGGGAAACTCCCCGATTGCGGATCCCATCGGGAAATCTCCGCCTGGCAGAAGGCTTAGCTCCATGCTGGCGTTGTGACCGATCGGCTCGACAAAATAGCTGATCTTGCGGCGTGCAATTGGTTGCGGATTCCCGCGCGAATCCACGGTCTCAACTGTCACGAACTCTGTCTGTCTTTCGAAAGGTTTAGGGCGCCGGCCTCCGATCGCCTCCCATGCTCGCCAGCCACCGATGCCTCCGGCAACGACCAGGCCACCGCCTGCGATGGTGAGCACTTGCCGGCGCGTGATCGATTGCCACCATTGTTTTTTCTCACCGCGCTCCCTGAGGTCTTCGCCAACCCGCTTGATTCCAGCCCGAGCGTCCATATCGGCCGGATCGACCGCCAGGATTCGCCACCACAGCTGCTCTGCCAAGAGAAAGTCGTCGTTTGCCTCGGCCTGAAAGGCGTCGAGCTTCAATGCTTCAATGTCTTCAGCGCGTGCAGCCGCCGGCAGGAGAATGAAGTTCCGTTTCGACAATGGTTCGGCGAAGGTGCATGGGGTCTGGACTGGCTTTCCGTGCAGTCGGCAGATCTCCGGCACTCGTGTCTGGAGGTAATTGTCCAGCCGTTCGACCGTCGCACAGCTGCTCTTGCCCTGTAGCTGAAGCGCTTCGAGCAGGCCATACGTAAAGGCGCCGTGCGCTAGTTCTTCGATCTCGTAGGAAAATTCTGCCGCCGAACAGGAACTCAAGGTCACAGTGCCCTTGAGCTTTTCGAGGCCAGCTCCCTCGCCGTCACGCGAGCCTTCGTTGCGGCACGCATCGAGAAGCAGGATAACGTTTTCCGCGCCGCTTCTGCGCAACCGTTCGACGACGTACCTGACGGGTATTGCGGTCTCCTCGACATTTCCCGGATCAACGTCCAGGGGAAGCAGGTAGTCCTGCTCTCGTACCCGCTTGCCATGACCAGCAAAGAAAAACCAGATGTTGTCGCTCGGCTGCAGAAAACGCTCTTCGAAGCGGACCCGAAGGAACCGCCTCAAATTGATGAACGTCGGGCTCGACTGCAACGGCTGGCCAAAGTCCGCGGTGATCGGCGGTGCGTCCTCGGCAAAGGAATAGACACCTTTGAACCCAGCCGCCTTCCTGAAGAAGTCGGCAATGGCCTCAGCGTCCTGCCTCGCATACGCCAGAGGCTTGATGTTGTCATAACGGTTGATGCCTACGCAGATTGCCCAATTCTCACTCATGTCCATCGACACAGTTTGCGTGGCATTGGCGATCCTCAGTTCATGGGACTGGAATTGTCGCCGCCCATTGGCGACGACGAACCACCCATCGGCGAATTTCCGCTGTCTGGCGAACTTGTTGATGAACTTCCTGACGACGTCGACGAGGATGACTGACTACGGTTTCTGCTGTCATTGCTGTTGCGGTTGCCCTCAAAGCCACGCGGCTCATTCGTTCTGCAGAACGTTCCGTTGAAAAAGGCGATCAACGTATTCTTGCATTTGATGGTCACGATTGGCGGGCGCTCGTCAGCCGTCCCATCGCCGACGCTTTGGCCTGGGACCTGGGCGCCAAGACCAGCAACAATGACCAGACTTGCAACCATTGATGTGCTTACGCTCGACAACATAGCCCCCATCCGCAGATCTATCTTAGCTTAGTCTAATATATCAAAAGGTGGTAGTACATAATTGTCGACCTAACCTGGTCGTGTACCAGACATCAGCAAAGGCCGTCAGACTGCAGCGTCAATGAGGGCAACGCCACAACGGCACTCCGGGCCGGACAGCTTTACATTTTGCACACGATGCCTCGAAGCTGCTGATATGTAGCGGCGATTTATGCTATCTTAGATTTACCTCCAGTCCTTCGCGATCTTTCCAGACTTTCATTCCGGGATAACAGGGGAAACAAGGAGCTTGTCGACCATGCCATCAGTTGCAGATGCCTACACAGTTCCTCGGCTGCTCGAGATGACACAGGCCGAACTCGACACTCTCTTCAGTGAAAGCGAGCCCGGGCCAATCCCGGACGGCGAAGGAGCCGGGACGGCGATCGTTGCTGCAGGCTCATCGTTTACGCCCGAGATCGCGAGTTTCATCAACCTGTTTGCCTGGCA
Source organism: Rhizobium sp. BK176 (assembly GCF_024808055.1). Taxonomy (NCBI): domain Bacteria; kingdom Pseudomonadati; phylum Pseudomonadota; class Alphaproteobacteria; order Hyphomicrobiales; family Rhizobiaceae; genus Rhizobium; species Rhizobium sp. BK176. Next base: position 57,436 of record NZ_JANUBV010000018.1, read on the forward strand.
GGGAAAGATTTTCGATGCCAAGTCGGGCTTGTTACGCAACCGGATTCTGCCCTTCGGACTAAGTGCGATCATTGCAAAGGTCTATGTGGCGCCGAGCTGGCTTGATGAGAAGGACTGCATCGTTCTCGACTATTCGGAGACATCGCTCCTTGCGCACTGGATTCGTGACGAGATTCGCTTGATCGGACCCAACCTCTATCTGGGAAAGGTTTATTGGGGAAAGGACCGCCTAATCGATTTCGCCTTGCAGTTTTGAGGTCGCCGAGATGCCTGTCTCGTCCACCTTCATGTTCGTTTCGCAGCTTGATCCACATCGCCGGGAGGCACTTGAGCTGCTTCTGGCGACGATGACGTCCGAGCCAGGACTAGCAGATCCGAACAATTCCGAGCTTCCGTTCGCGCGGCTGCCAGGCCTTCATTTCGCTCGGATCGTCATCCTTGACGACAATACGGCTGCCGACAACGCGTCCTACGGCGTTTCGACAAACCCGGCCGCTCCAAAGATCGCCTTTCTTGGCGACATCGACGGCAAGAGGGAAGACTTCGTCAAGGACCTCGTGGGGATTGCGGGACCGGGCCTTTCGAGGATCTTCGCCCATTGCCTAGACTTTAACCCGGCTGTTCCGCTTGACGCCTGGCTTACTGCGCACAATATCGAGCCTGTCGTCAACTACAGCAACTGGCCAGGCCGTACCGTCCGCCAGGTCCACGATGAAGCTGCGCTCCGGGCCGCCCTGATAAGCTACCTGCCGCAGGAACGCCCGCTGGCGGCATCTCCTTTGGATCTTCACCGGCGTCTGCGGGACAGGGTGATGAACGAGGGGCCGAAGCCGCCCGCCCCGCAGTCAATATCGCTCGAGGAACGATTACGCGACGCACTCGACCTCGTCACTAACATTGTCCTGCTTGTGCTGCTTTCGCCCCTCCTGCTGATCGTTGCGCCTTTCTTTCTGCTCATTTTGCGGCGTCGGGAAACAACGGATGCGAGCGTGCTGGCGCGACCATCCGACGAGCATCTGAAATCGCTCGTTGTCCGCGAGGACTTCGAGGTGACCAACCAGTTCAGTGCCTACGGTACGGTCAAGCCAGGCCGGTTTCGGTTGTGGACCCTGATCTTCGTGTTCTGGGTGCTTGGTGTCACGACACGCCATCTCTACACCAGGGGAAGGCTCGCGCGTGTCGGCTCCATCCACTTCGCGCGCTGGGTCTTTCTCGATGACCACAAGCACCTGTTTTTTGGCAGCAACTATGACGGCAGCCTGGAGGCCTACATGGACGACTTCGTCAACAAGGCTGCTTTTGGACTGAATCTCGTCTTCAGCAATGGGATTGGTTACCCGAGGACGCGCTACCTCATCCTCGATGGAGCCAAGGACGAGCAGGCGTTCAAGTATTACATTCGACGTCATCAGCTGCCGACCGCGATCTGGTACAAGGCATACCCCGGCCTGACGACCGCTGATATCGCCCGCAACGCCCGCGTCAGGCAGGGTCTTGACACCACAAGGATGAGCGACGCGCTCGCCCGGCAATGGCTGGCGGAGCTTTGACTATGGGACCCCGTTCGCCAGTCACCACCGGAAAGGTCGAACTCGAAGATGTTCAGGGGATCGTCCGGTCGGGATACGGCACGCTCCCCGAGGCGGTGTTCCTAATCCTGACGATTGCCGACCCGGCATCCGCCAAGGCATGGCTTGCCAGCGCGCCGGTTACGAATGCCGCGTTCCAAAAACAAATTCCAAGCGCGCTGCATGTCGCGTTGACGTCCGGTGGCCTTCGCCGCATCGGTCTTTCGGAAGAAGCGCTTGCATCGTTTCCAGCCGAGTTCAAATCGGGAATGAGTGGTGATGAAAGCCGGACCCGCAGGCTCGGCGATCTTGGGCCAAGCGCACCGCAAAGCTGGACCTGGGGCGGTCCGGAGAACGCCCCCGTCGACGTCGTGGCGATGCTTTACGCAGAAGCCGGCGCACTTGTCGATTGGCGTCGACTGGTCGAAACGCCGTCCTTTTTTGCAGGCTTTCACCTGGTGCGGGAGCTGCGGACCGGCCTCATGGATGGGCGCGAACCTTTCGGCTTTGCCGACGGATTGAGCCAGCCTTCCATCGACTGGATCCGTGATACGCGATCGCAGGAGAATGACGAGTATCATTATCGCGACCGGATCGCCGCGGGTGAAATGGTGCTGGGATACACCAACGAATACGGGCTGGTGACCGACCGGCCGTTCGTGCCGGAGCAAGCCGATCCACATGGCGTGCTCCGGGCGTTTGTCGGTGACGACAGGCGTGACCTGGGCGCAAACGGGTCCTACCTGGTGATCCGGCAGCTGGAACAGGACGTCACAGGTTTCTGGCAATTCCTGGAAAGCGTTGGCGGTTCGCGCCAGGCGGCCGAGCAGCTTGCCGAAAAAATGGTCGGGCGAGCAAGATCCGGTACGCCCCTTGCCGCCGTTGAAAGCAAGGCCTCGACCGTCCATGAACCATCCAACGACTTCGATTTCGATGGTGATCCGGATGGGATCACCTGTCCCCTCGGCGCACACATTCGTCGCGCCAATCCGCGCAACGCCGACATCCCCGGCGGTACGCAAAGTCGGCTGTCCGGCCTGCTTCGTCAGCTGGGGCTTCCCAGGCCGCTTCCACGAACAGACGTGATAGCATCAGCACGCTTCCACCGCATTCTCAGGCGGGGGCGCAAATATGACCCGTCGCAGGAGACCGGCGACATGTCGGGCGGCCTCTACTTCGTCTGCCTCAACGCCAATATTGCGCGGCAGTTCGAATTCATCCAGAATGCATGGCTGGAGAGTTCGAAGTTCGGTGGGCTTTCCAGCGAGTCCGATCCGATTGTCGGCAGCCGTGTGCCTCTGCTGGATGGATCGCGCACCGACAGTTTCACCTGCCAAACCAACGGCGCGCCGAACCGGATAGAGAGCCTCCCGAGTTTTGTCACCGTGCGCGGCGGAGCCTATTTCTTCCTGCCCGGACTGAGGGCGCTCCAATATCTGGCTGCATTGCCCTGAGAATACCTATTTGCATCGGTTGCCCGAGGTAGACACACTCAAATGAATGTCTCGGAGCCGGTCGGTTCGACATGCGGCACAGCATTCATCGTCTGACGCAGGGTCGACAGTTCCTGGTAGATGCGCTTGCGCGCACGATTCTGGTTTCCGAGCGGCCTGTGCTCGGCCAGCGCATGCCAGGGGTTGAACGAAAGTCGATCGGCAAAAGCAAGCTGGGCGGGACTGTCGAAAACCTGGCGCTCAAGGACAAGCGCTGCCGCCGGTATTGGCGGCGAAAGGCTTTGCGACCAGATGATCGAGGCGTCCTCGATCGGCATCGACGACGGATCCGTCTGCACCTGGATGCGGAATTCAAAACTGGCCGGCCCCTCATTCAGCGTCGCAGCCATGGCCTCGCGAAGGTAATTGTCAGGCGGTCGCCCAGGCAGGTTCGGAACGCGCGTCCGGCTGGTACGGACAGGGTGGATCGAGTAGCGCATTGCCTGACCGGCGCCCAGAAGATACGGAACACAGCTCCAGTATTCAGTCTCGAGAGGGCTCGTCTGCGTTCTCGCCCAAAGTCCCTGCATGACTGCGTCGAGAAGATGTGGATCGCCTGGATTGACAAAATAAAACAGCGGCAGACCGCGATTGATCCACGTCTGCAGCTTGGCATTTTCAACCACGTTCGGGGTGGTGAAGGTTGGCGTGCTGATGCCGGTAAAGTCCTGGGTGAATTGTTCGTCGTCAAGACATTTCGCTCCATCGACCCCCATCAGCTTGATGCCGAAGCTCAGCACACCGACATCGTCAATATCAGGAGGCAGGCCCGGACCGGGCCCGGCAAAACGGACCCAGGCCGGAAACTCCCGCGGCGCGCTGAAAACCCCCTGGCGCATCGCATCAGGCAGATCAGGCCGGACGATGAAGCGACCGCGAACGACACCGTGGGTCTTGGTGTTGCCTGCGCGCTGGTAACCGCCCGGGCGATAGTGCGTGGACATATATGCCGACATTTCCTTTATGATCTTCTCGACGCATTCGTCCTCCCCGGCAAGGGTCTTTTCCATCGCCGGCATTGACGGTGCGCGCCCGCGCGTAGCCCTCAACCAGGCCTGGGCCAGTCCTGCGATGGGTGGACGCAGCAGCCTGTCCACGGGTGGGCGAATGAAAGGATCAATTCTCCGTTCGAGGTTGAGAAGCCGTACCAGGCCATCGTGCAATTGCTTCCACGTCAATGCCTTGCCTCCATCCGGTGACTTGCATCCTCCCGGATCATTTCGGCTGCCTTCTCGCCCACCATGCACACGGCGCTCGCAATGAAGAAGCCAGGAATACGCGGAAATACCGATGCATCGGCCACATAAAGGCCCTTCGTGCCGTGCACGCCAAGTCGTCGATCGACAACACCGCCCTGTTCCCTCGTTCCAATCGGACATGTGCAGGACGCGTGGTGACCCCAGGCATTGGCGCGCACATGCTGGATGAGCTGCTCATCGCTCTGCAATTCCTCTCCTGGCGTCTCCTCGGCCACGACCAGCCCGAATGCCTTCAGCAGGCGTGAAAGCCTGCGGGCAAAGCGAATGCCGGCAACGACCGCCGTCAAGTCAGAGGCAGCGTTGCCGCTGCCCTCCTCGAAATAGCGGAAGTCTACAAGGGGCGTATCGCGGGGATCAGAGGATCGCAGTGTCACCAGACCGGCGCGGTTCTCCGTGTGAGCTTTCAGGACGGCCCAGGTCAGGACATTGTGCCTGCGCGCGACGAGTTCGGAATAGCCGGGAAAATAGCCTCGGAAATCGCCAAGAAGTGCCATCGCAAAGAGGTCCGGAAGCTTCCTGTCCGGAGTGGAGCGGCGCACGACCGCCATCGCGGCACCATTGGAGGTATACATGCCGCTACGCTTTTTGAGCCATTCGCCATACAAGGGATCGCCGCGCTTGAAGCGCGCTCGCTCGAGGGCCTTCCACGGCCACCGTATCCGATTGACGACGCCGATCTCGTAGCGATCCTGCAGGTTCCGTCCGACGCCTTGAAGGTCGACGCGCACGGGAATGCCGTGCTCCCTCAGATGCTCGGCCGGACCGACGCCAGACAGCATGAGCAGCTGCGGCGTGTTGAACGCTCCGCCGGCAAGGATCACGCCAAGACGGGCATGCGCCTCGTGATGGTCACCCGCATCAGTGCACGGCACCGGACCCGCGCGGTAGAGTCCACGTCCCTTGAGGAATGAAACGCCTGTAGCCCGATTGTCGACATCGAACAGAACCTGTGACACGAGGGCATTCGTTTCAATGCGCAAGCGGGATGGATGATCACTTGCCACCTTGAGCAAGCGCTCGCGTGTTCCGACCCGCCTGTGGCCGGCGGTCGAAAGCGGCGTATAGAAAAGCCCCTCAGTTCCGCGCCTCACCATGGATCGGTCGTTAGCATCCGCTCGCCCGCCCAACAGGGCGCGCAATGCTGCCAGGGGTCGCTTGCTGATGGCGATCGCGGCCACCGCCGACGTGAACAAAGTCACCCTGAGGAGGCCGTCCATCACAGCCTGCAAGGGCAGTGCCCGCTCCGTCTGCAGCCAACCGTCCCAGCCGTGACCGGTCTTTGCAATTCCGATTTGCGACAGGGCCCGCCAGATTGGCCGGTGACGGCAATTCTCGATCATCCCGAAGTAGCGCTGCATGGCGTTTGCCGACCAGGTCTCGTCCCCGGTCAAGGCTGCAATCCCGTCCCAGTCCGCGTCGTGCGGCTGAATGAAGATCATCGCGTTGTGAGCCGTACATCCGCCAATCGCGCTCGCGCGGGGATAGAGCACGTCTTCTGCATCCGAAGAGTGTCTGACCCGAAAATTCCAGGCGATCGCCGGGTTCTCAGAGGCGAACGGATGGAATGCGGGAACATCGTATTCATCCGCAAGCCTGTCGCCTCCGGCAGAGCGTGGATCCTCTCCAGCCTCAAGAACGAGAACGCGGCATCCGGCCTCCGCAAGGCGCGCGGCAACCGTTCCGCCGCCGGCACCCGCTCCGACGACAATATAGTCGAACTCCTCGCCACCCATGCTGCTCGCGGCTTCCATCTCAAACCCATCAAAAGGTCTTCAGGAATTCGATGAGGGCGCGCTTGTCGTCGTCGCTGAGCGGTGGCTCGCTACCAAACGCCTTCTCGTCATCACTGAGCCCGTCGACGTCGTTGAAGGCCGCTGTTCCGAAATAGTGGCCCCTGTTGACCTCGAAATCGGTACACTTGTCGAGCGCCAGCATCGCAGGCCCATGTTCGGCGAAATGACGACGCAGTTCCTCGTCACTGGCGTTGTCAGGCACCGAGGCAAGCGAGGCTTTGAGCCCGTGCAACAATCCGACAAGGCGCGCGGTATGGTCGACGGCCTGGACTGGATCGTGCGTCTCTGCCAACGGCCGAATATTGGCGATAAGATTGACAGGCACGCCCTGGGGAATGGGTCCGATGGTGATGTCTCCGCCTTGCGTCACCAGCCATGGCAGCCAACGATGGAGAGTGCCTTGGAGCGGTCGCAGGATCTCCGGCACAAAACCCTGCGGCAAAGTTATGAGACTGCGTGCGGTCGTACGGTCGATCCTGTAGACCCCGTCCTTTCCAAGCACAGTGTCCTTCACCCGTCTTTCAGGCCATAGCATCTGCTCGATCGAAGCCTGGAAAACCTTCATGCGGGCATCGACCGAAGGACTTTCATCGAATGGTCCGACGGTATTGTTGAGGAGATACGGACCGGTCGACCACAGGCTGACCAGCGAAGGAACACGGGTATAACCGCGTCCTCCGTCGGGCATTGCAAAGGGTCGGCGCTGACCTTGAAACGGATCTCGTACGGTGATTGTCCCGACCGATGGCAAGTGCTTGTAGGACTGTGACGAAAAGTTGTCCCATATATTGCCGGCAATCGCGTTTGTCGCCAGCGGGCTGCAGGCGTTGGTCCTTAGCAGCGTCACCGGGATGCGCAGTTCGTTCGACAGGAAATTGTCGTCGAGGAAGTCAGGCTGAAGCACAATCTGGGTCATCTGCTGCTTGTAATCCGCAGTCTTCGTCCAACCCCAATAGGACTTAAAGCAGTCGATGTAGCCTGGACCATTGCATTGAGCCAGATTGAGACCCGCGGGCAATGGCGGCATCTTGCTCGAATGGCAGCGGGCACACGTGGTCGCGAAAACCGACCTCCCGCGCATGAGGACAGCTTGGTCATTGCTGAGGTAGGCAGCGCCCCCGGGGGCATCCTTCAGAAGATCCGGCCGAGTTGCCTTCAGGAAGAAGAGCGCAGTGGCAGGTGTCATCATCTCCGTGGCCTGCCAGTAGCTCGACTGCTTCTGGGCATCTGCGATCTTGATTGGCGAAATAGGCTTGCCGCCGACCACTGCATTGAAGTGCAGAAGCCATTCCTCACTGAAGAGGCCGATGTTGAGATAAACGCGATTGAGTGCTCCAAGCGCTCCCACTGCGTCCGATCCATCCTTCAGCACACGCGGGGTGAACACTGTGTCGGGCGCGACAAAGGACTGTATCAAGGGTCCCTCATGCAGGTAGTCCTTGAACTGCTTGTTATCCTGTTCGCCCCCGGCAATCGTTTCCTTCCCGAGTTGCTGTGCCAGCGCCAGGCGGTTTGATACGTTGTAGATCGCATTCATGGTGCGTGGATTGTTGATATAGTCTGTGGACACTAGGGACGTATCCATCGCCCCGGGGCGGTAGGTATGGACCAGCTGGAACATGAAGTTCGACTTGTCGGCCGAGTAGATGAACAGCCTGTCGACCCACATGTACTGGGCACCAACCGTCGAGCTCAGGTCCGCCCATTGCGGATGTTCTGGATCTGCCGGAGGGTGAACCGGGCTTGGCCCGATATGGCAGAAGCCGCAGGACATGCCGACCCGATACGGACGCACGAGGTTCTTGTCGTTATAGTAGGTGGGGTCGTTGTAATAACGATTTCCGTCCCATCGCTCCGCTGCGGCCTTGTCGAATTCGGGATTGGGAAACAGTCGCAGGCCAACGATGCCGGACGGCTCTCCATAGAACGAACCAAGTGGGACGGTGTTTCCGCGCGCGCCGATCGCAACACCCGGATACTTCTCGGCGTTGGCGAACGGATCGGGCGGACAATCGGATCGGCGCACATCGAGCCGCAGCCCGTATTTCGGATCTGGCGCCGTGGCCTTGTCGAAACATGGTTCGTTCAGGAGGCCAAGAACCTTCCATCGCGTGTCGCGATCAGAGCTGACGATCTTGAGGAGATCGAAGCTTCCGAAGGTGGCCTTGGTCATGCCATCCCAGAAGCGGTCGTTGCCACCGGACCAGACGATCCAGGCATTACGCCCTTTGATCTCGTCTCCTGTCAGGGCAACGCCACGGTCCATGTCATGAAAATAATCCTCATCCGCAGCTGGGAACGAAGCCGCATTGCGACCGGCAGCCTTCGCCTCGTCGGCAACATTGCCGGAGCGAAACGGCGGATACCACCAGTCATGGATGACCGGATAGAAAATGAGCGCGACCGACAGGAGAACGATGACACCCACGCCAACAAGGATGCGAAAAAGCCACTTCACGTCACGCCCCCCGGTATCAGGCGCGTGGTGTAGGGTCTACCCCCTTAATGCGCCCGCGCTTTCATCTGCTTCATTCCGGTCCGCATTCGCATCGACTTCTCTCCAATGTAACGAAGTTCGCCATGAAGTAGAAGAAAATTTATCGCGACACTTGAAGAACCCCCCATGCCAGCGTGCGCCACCGCCCCAGGTCCCTCAGGCGACTGCCCTCGTCCCGCTCGTTCGACTGGCACTCGCTCCTGGCTTTCGCTCGTGCTTTGGGCATGTTGACCTCGCCGGACGGGAGCCTTCATCCAAGCCGCTGGACGAAGAGCCCCGATGGAAGCAAGGCTGATTGGTCGTCTCTCTATGAGAAGGTTCAGAAGGAACTCGGCGGAAACGCCTGGATGGTTGGGCGCGTAACGATGGCCGAAATCTCGAAAGCGACGGCTCATCCCCCAGCCGTCCCAGCAAGCGCCAGGCGGCCCACACATTTTGCCAGGCCGGATGCAGAAAGCTTCGCAATCGCGCTCGACCCTTCCGGAAAATTGCATTTTGCCGCCGGCGAACTCTACGGCGACCATGTCGTCGTGCTGCTCGGCTCCGACGTATCGGATAGTCACCTGGCGGAACTGGCCGCTTACGGTGTTTCCTATGTCGTTTCCGATGGACCTGATATTGATGTGGGCGAAATGCTCGATGTGCTCGGTGAAGAACTTGGTGTTGACCGCATCGTTCTTGAAGGCGGGGCGCGGATCAACGGTTCGCTGATGACGTCGGGTCTTGTCGATGAACTGAGCTTGATCGTCGCCCCGGCACTGGAATCAAGGCGGGGAAGCGACAGGGTCATCGAGTTTGGCGAGGAAGGTCTGGCGGGTAAGGTCGAGCTGTCGCTGATTGAATGCACTCCCCTCGGGAACGGTGCGCTTCATCTTCGCTATGCGGTTCTGAAGCAGAGCGGCGCAACCTAGTCGATCAGCGAGCCATTGGGTCAATTCAGGCAAGCGCCCCTGTTGCCTTGATAGAGGAAGCCTGACAATTGTCGGGCTCCCGTCGGTCCGGCATGATAGAGACAGCGAGATCCCCTCAACATTGGCAAGCCAGTTCCCGCATCGCGTCGCGCGCCACGTGAAAGCTGCCAGCAGCGTCAGCGATATCGTGAAGGCCTCCGTACCGGAAGAACTGGAATCCTACGGCGTGCGTGCAGCAACCGGTAGGGGACTGACCGCGACACGCGAACCGCGCTGAGGGACGCGACAATCGACCGGATTGACCTCACCCAGTCTGCCGGCTGTATATTAGCTGCATTGAATGTTGTCATGACGCATTCGGGGCTGCCATGAGCGAACAGGACGCCAGTCAGACAAGCGATGGAAGCGGATTCTATGGTCCGCAATATTCCCGTACAGACGGCCACCTTGCAGCGGAAATACGCCGGGAGGTCTTCGGCGACGACATCGGCCAGGAGAGTTGGCGGTCCAGCGCCGAGCAACACGAAATTGGCAATTTCCTGGCCCTTAATGGTGAAAGCCGTGTGCTCGATGTTGCATGTGGTGCCGGCGGTCCATCCTTGGCGCTTGTCGAGCATTTGACCTGCAGCCTGGTCGGACTCGACCTCGAAGCCGAAGGCGTCGCGCACGGCAACGCGCTTGCCCAGCAGCGTGGCCTCGCCGACCGGGTTACCTTTGCGGTATGTGATTGCAGCGCCAAGCTGCCGTTCGAAGACAGCAGCTTTGACGCTATTCTCTGCATCGACGCGCTCTGTCATCTGCCGAACCGTTTTGAGGCGATCTCCGATTGGGCCCGCCTGCTTTGCGCCGCCGGACGCCTTGTCTTTACCGACCCGTTCGTGGTTACCGGTGCGCTTTCCAAGGGTGATGTCGACGGGCGTTCGGCATTGGGGGCAAACCTTTTCTTCGTTCCGCCGGGGCTGAACGAGGAGGCGATAGCCGCAGCCGGATTAAACCTCCTCAACAGGCTCGATCGCGCCGATGCAGTCGCAGTGATCGGCTCCCGCTGGCATGACGCTCGACATCGCCGGGCCGATGTTCTCCGCCGCGAAGAAGGCGACGCGTTTTTCGAGCGACGCCAGTTGATGCTGGCGACAGCTGCAAGGCTCGCCAAGGACAAGCGCCTGTCGCGCTTCCTTTACGTCGCCGAAAAGCCGCTATGACGTTCCGGAAGGAACGCAAATTCCGGCGAATGACGACAGCAACAAAATGCACGCCGGCCGCCACCGATGCGCTAAAGCTTCATATTTGCGCCGGAGGCACCGCGCCAGCATATGGCTTGCAGTGCCAGGCAATGGCCTTCATGCGGTCGGCGATGCATGGCGCGTCTGCCGCCAGCATGTCATCATGGGCGCACTGGTCGTGTACCATTGCCAGATTGTCATCAGGCGTTCGCGGCCATTGCGACCGTGCCCGGTCAAGCCTCGCACGAGATCAGGCTCCGGCCTACTGCGCGATAACCGCCGCGCAGTCTCCCTGCTTGATCAAGCCTGGAAAATGGCGAGCGGCGAGAATGCCATCCATCTTTGCCACCAGCCCAACCGGCGGCTCGCCTGTCCTTCCGACAGGATGAATCTTGACGACGACGTCGCCTTTCCTGACGCGCTCACCGAGGTCAACGGAGAACTCGGCAAGGCCCGCGCTCTCGCTGAAAATGAAACAGTCGCTATCCGGCATATCGAGCCATTGTGTCGGTTTATGATCAATTTCGCCGCTCACGACGCCCGCCCGTTTGAGCACGTTCATGACGCCGCGCTTGGCGATCGCTGCGCTCAGCGCCGTTGCCGTACCGCCACCCCCGAGCTCGGTCGTAACGAAGATCTTGCCCATCTCCTCGGCCGCAGTGTCGTACATGCCGACCGCGTCGATCTCCAGCATCTTCATCGAGTATGGAGCGCCGAAAGCTTCCACGAATTCGAAGCCCTTCCTCTCCTGATCCTTGTCCTGAAGGATGTGGGCAGCGCAGAACGGCAGAAAGTCAAGCGTCTTCCCGCCGGAGTGAAAGTCAAGAACGATGTCGGCAAGCGGCAAGAGCGTGCGCTGGAAGTAATCGGCAATCTTTTGCGTAACCGTGCCGTCCGGTCTGCCCGGAAAGCTGCGGTTCATGTTGCCCTTGTCGATTGGAGATGTCCTCGTTTCGGCGGCAAACGCCGGATAGTTCATCGCCGGAACGATTATGACGCGACCGCTGACGACCTCAGCCTGCAAAGTCCTTGCGAGATCGAAGAGCGCAATCGGCCCTTCGTATTCATCACCGTGATTGCCGCCCGTCAGAAGAACCGTCGGCCCTTCCCCGTTCTTTATGACGGAAATCGGAATCATGACCGACCCCCATGCCGAGTCATCGCGACTGTAGGGCAGCCTGAGGAAGCCGTGCTGGATGCCCGCGGCATTGAAATCGACCGTCGCGCTGATCGACGACGGACGCAAATTCGTCTCACTCATCGCCGATCAATCCTTGACCATCAACTTGCGCGGAACATTGGCGAGGCACTCCACACCACTATCGGTGATCAGGATGCTTTCCGTCGTCTCGAAACCCATGTCCTCGAGCCACAGGCCGGTCATGAAATGGAACGTCATGCCGGGCTTCAGCTCGGTGCGGTCGCCGGGACGAAGGCTCATCGTGCGCTCGCCCCAATCCGGCGGATAGGACAGACCGATCGGGTAACCAGTGCGGTTATCCTTGACAATGCCGTACTTCTTCAGAACCGCGAAGAAAGCGTTGGCAATGTCCTCGCAGGTGTTACCAGGCCTGGCGACCGAAAGACCGGCTTCCATTCCCTCAAGCGTTGCCTTCTCGGCGTCGATGAAGGCCTGCGTTGGCTTGCCGAGGAAGACCGTGCGAGAGAGCGGCAGGTGGTAGCGATTGTAGCAGCCGGCAATCTCGAAGAAGGTGCCCTCGCCACTCTTCATGGGCCGGTCGTCCCAGGTGAGATGCGGGGCCGAGGCTTCGACGCCTGAGGGCAGCAGCGGCACGATCGCCGGATAGTCCCCGCCAATACCATCGACACCACGCGTGCCGGCATCGTAGATCTCGGCGACCAGATCGCACTTGCGCATCCCGACCTCGATCTTGTCGAAGATGCGCGCATGCATGGCTTCGACAATGCGGGCGGCATTGCGCATGTACTTGATCTCGGTCGGGCTCTTGACCGCTCGCTGCCAGTTGACGAGTGCCGTGGCATCCACAAAGCGGGCGTTTGGGAGATGCTTTTGCAATGAGGCAAATGCAGCTGCCGAGAACCAGTAGTTATCCATCTCGACGCCGATCGAAAGCTTTGCGAAGCCACGATCAGCGAGGATGCCCGAGAGGTAATCCATCGGATGTCGCTCGGTCGATTGCACGTAGTGGTCAGGATAACCGATGATGTTCTCATGGCTGAGATAGGCGGTCAGCTTGGCGCCGTTGGCATCTTGTCCGCGGCCGAACCAGATTGGCTCGCCTGACGGCGGAACAATCACGGCCTGATGGACGTAAAAGGACCACCCGTCGTAACCCGTCAGCCAGGCCATGTTCGAGGGGTCGCTGACAATCAGCAGCTCGACGCCCTTTGCTTCCATTGCCTTGCGGGTCTTTTCCAGCCGAAGGCTGTATTCGTCGCGCGAAAATTTAAGATTCGGTTCACTCATGCTCGTCCCTCCTTGTCCGGTGCAGCACCGGATCAGCTTTCGAATGTCATGCCGGCCCGGGCGGCTGCAGCCCGCGAAAAGGCGAGCGTGGCGATGGCGGTATCCTGGATCCCGGTCCCGGTCAGGTCTGCAATGGTGATGCCTGAAGCGTCGGTCCGACCGGCCACCCGACCGGCAATAATCTGTCCGAGCTCCGGGAATTCGGCATACTCGCCGACCAGACCGATCGAGATTGCGTGATGCAACTCTCCAAGCCGACGGGTCTGCTTCAGGCTGTCGGCAACATAGGGTGACGCCATCGCAATCGCCGCAGGTTCGACTTCGTTCTTATGTTCGGCATCCGACCCCATGGCCGTCAGATGCTGGCCCCGCTCTAGCCATTCAGACTGGATGATCGGCCGTTGCGCAGGAGTGGTCGTCACGATAATGTCGGCGCCGCGAACCGCGGTCCTCGCATCGACGATCGCCTCGACCCCAATTCCGAGCTTTGCCGAACACTCGGCCGCAACCGCCTGTGCCTTTTCGTGATCGCGCGCCCAGATGCGCGCATTGGTGATGGGGCGGACGAGCGTCAGCGCCTCGAGCTGCAGTTTTGCCTGCATGCCGGCACCAAAGATGGCCGCGACCGTTGAATCCTCGCGCGACAGATGTCGCGCCGCCACTGCGCCCGCAGCAGCCGTTCTCACATCCGTCAGATACCCATTATCGAGCAGCAGAGCTTGTACGAGCCCCGTCCGGCTCGAAAGCAACACCATCATTCCGTTCGTGCTCGCCAGGCCGATCTTTGGATTGTCAAAAAATCCCGGGCTGATCTTGATCGCGAAGCCGTCGACACCAGGGACATAAGCCGTCTTCACATCGACCTCGCCCCGATGCTCGGGAATATCGAGCCTCAGGATCGGTGGCATCGACACGGCCTTCGTGGCAAGCGCCCTGAACGCGTCCTCGACGCAACCGACGGCCTCCAGGTCCAGACTGATGATCTTTCTGAGATCAGCTTCGCTAAGAATCACCATCGAGCTCATGCGGCGCACCTCCCCGAAAGAGCCGTTGCACCGTTGATCACGCGGCGATGCAGGTCCATGTCAACGTTCCTGCCAGAGAGAATGACGACGATCGGCCCGGATGGAGTGATCTTGCCCGCCAGGAGAGCGGCGATCCCGACAGCGCCGGCGCCCTCCACTATCTCGCGCTCAGCATCGTAGGCGTGAAGCATGCCCTTTGCGATTTCGCTCTCGGACAGCAGAACGACATCGTCGAGCAGATCGCGGCACATGGCAAAGGTCAGCCGGTTCGTAAGGCCTATGCCGCCGCCAAGCGAGTCCGCAAAGCTCTCTTCCTCGATAACCTCGACGGGCCTGCCGGCATCGATGCTTGCCTTCATGGCAGCGCCGTGCTCCATCGAAATTCCGACAAGACGGATCGCCGAATTGATGGTCTTCAACGCAGCAGCCACTCCCGATGCAAGGCCGCCACCCGACAGCGGCACGAGAACGGTGTCCACATCCGGGCAGTCCTTGAAAATTTCCAGGCCGAGCGAGGCTTGACCGGCGATCACGCGCTCGTCGTCGAACGGAGGGATCCCGACGAGCCCCTCTTCGGCGACCAGTCGGTCGACCTCACATTGGGCGTCGTCCTGCGAGTTACCGACGATGCATATCGTCGCGCCGAGGCGGCGGATCTCCGTGATCTTGTTTTCCGGTACGAGCCGCGACATGCATATGGTCGTGGCAGTTCCTGCTGCTCTGGCGGCATGGGCAAGGGCTCGCCCGTGATTTCCCGTCGACGCGGCAACGATCCCACGCGCTCGTTCCTCTGCGGTCAGCGACAGGACGGCGTTGGTTGCCCCCCTGAGCTTGAAGCTACCGGTCGTCTGGTGGTGCTCGAGCTTCAACTTCACAGGGCAGCCGGTGATCTTGCTCAAGGCATTCGATGAGACGAGCGGCGTGTTGCGCACGTGCGGAGCGATACGTTCCGATGCGCGCATGATATCCTGAAAACTGACCGTGGACGCAGCGGGCATGGCATCAGTTTCCCGGAACCGGAAGCGTCATCAGACTGGCGAAGCCTCGATCGGCCCTCTTGTCGCCGCACAGACTGAGGCACGCCCATGCCGTTGCAAGATTACTGCTGACTACCGGCTTTCCGACTTTCTTCTCAATGCTGCCGGCGACCCCGGCGGCGCGAAGGGCCGTGCAGGAAATGAACAGGGCATCAGACCCCGGCGCCATCGCTTCAACAGCGAACGCTTCAATCTCGTCCGGTGCAATGCGTGCCATTTCCCTGTCGTCGGAGAAACCGAGGCACGTAAACCTGTCGATCTCGAAGCCGAGGCCTGTGAAATACTCCGCCATGGGAACGGCTGTCTCGGCGACGTAGGGCGTCAGGATCGAGATCCTTCGAGCACCGAATGCCTTCAACGCACGCACCGAGGCTGCCGTCGGCGTCACGACCGGAACGTCGGGCTTTGCGGCATTGATCGCCTTTTCGATCTCGCCGTCACCGATCACCACGGACGCGGACGTACAGGAATACATGATGGCGTCGAGCGGCTCTCCAGGCAGGATAAGGCCAGCACCTGCCGTCAGGGCCGGCTGCATCTTCAGGAGATTTTCTGGCGTCGTCGGATTGGCATAGTGGATACGGCTCACGTAAATGCCAATGCGATCACTGGCGACCATGCGCTGGAAGTCGACTTCCGTGGTATGGTCGGTTGCCAGGATGATGAGCCCGATCCGCTTTGCAAGCGGCCGATCGTCGAGACGCGGACGGCGGGTTGCCATGGTGATGTCGTTGTTCGTCGTCATATCAGTCGTCCATCCGGGCATAGCGTTCCTCGAGCCAGCGCAAGCCGATCACGGAAATGAGGCTGATCACGAGGAAGAAGACGCCGACGAGTGTCATCGGTTCGATATAGCGGTAGTTGCTATTGGCAATACTCTTTGCTTGGTTCATCAACTCGAGGACGGTAATGGCCGACAGCAACGGCGTTTCCTTGAACATTGCTATGAAATAGTTGGCGAGCGCCGGGATCATCGGAGGGATCGCCTGCGGCAGGATCACATGGATCCAGGTCTGGCGTTCGGTGAGATTGGCCGCCTTGGCAGCTTCCCACTGTCCCCGCGGCACATTCTCGATACCGGCGCGATAAACTTCCGCAGTATAGGTGGCATAGTGCAGCCCAATGCCGATCACGCCGGCAACCAGCGGCGCAAGGCGGATCCCTATGTCCGGAAGAACATAGAAGATGAAATAGAGCTGCACGAGCAGCGGTGTGCCCCGAATGAATTCCGAGAAGAAGCCCACACCGCGCGACAGAGCCGTGATCTTGGACCGGCGAGCAAGCGCGATTGCAAGGCCGAGGACCCCCGCCACGATTGCGCCGAGCACCGTCGCAAGAATTGTGATCCTGAAGCCTTCGAGGAGGGTCGGCATGATCTGCCAGACAAAGTCCCAATCCCATTCCATTGCTAGGCCCTCACGCCATCAAGACCGCGCGTCATGCGGTGTTCGAGCCACCGCATGACTGCTGAGATCGCGAGCGCCATGAGGAAGTAGAGAACCAGAATGGTTGCAAACGGGATCAGCGTGCTGCCGGTCTGGGCCCGTACGACCTGCGCCTGGAAGGTCATGTCGGTCAGCGAAATCAGCGAAACGACAGCAGTTCCCTTGAGAAGCTCGATGGCATTGTTACAAAATGTCGGTAGCATCAATGGCAGTGCCTGCGGCAGGATGATGTAGCGCATGCGCTGGAAACGGGAGAGGTTGAGCGCGATGCAGGCCTCTGTCTGCTCGCGTCCGATTGCCTTGACTGCACCGCGAACGACTTCGGCACCATATGCCCCGACATTGAGCCCAAGCGCCAGGACGCCCGCCTGCAGTGGCGTCAGTGTGACGCCGGCAAAGGGCAGGACGAAGTACACCCAGAAAAGCTGCACGAAGATCGACGTTCCACGGAAAAATTCGATGTAGGCCGTGGCTAGCGCCCGTACGGCAAAAAACCGTGACAGTCGCGCCAGTCCCGCGATGAACGCCACGACCAGGGCCAGCGCTGATCCCATGAAGGTGAGTTCGACCGTCACCACAGCGCCTTGAAGTATCAATGAGAGGTAGCCGGACCATACCGACATCAAGTCGCATTCCTTGTTGCTGTCCTTCGAAACCGGCTCCGCAATGCGGAGCCGGTGCGACCGAACTTACTTTGCTGCGCAGAGCTTATCGCGGGTCGTCGACATTGCGGCCGCAGCCGAGAAGCCATAGGGTTCGATGATCTTGGCGAACTCGCCGGATTCCTTCAGCTTCTTGAGCTCGACATCGTAGGCATCGCGTAAGGCGACATCCTGCTTGCGGAACGCGGCTCCGTCACAATAGACGGGAGCGCCGACAACAGGGGCAACCGTTTCGAGGTTCGCGTCATTGGCCTTGGCGATCAGATCATGGATCGACAATACCGGCAGCGAGTAGGCATCGATTCGACCGTCCTGCAACATCTTGATGCCGCTCTGGCCGTCCGGCACGACGATGACGCGATCGCGCGGAACACCTGCTTCGAGCGCCAGCTTTTCTTCGGTGCCACCACCTGGCGCGCCGATCTTCGCATCCGGATTGCTGGCAATGTCCTTGAAGCTCGAAAGCTTAAGCGGATTGCCTTTCTTCACCGCGAACGCCTCCGCGTCGCATAGCATCGGTTCGGAATAGGCAACTGCGGCACAGCGCTCGGGTTTCATGAAGAGACCCGCGGTGATGACATCGTGGCGGCCAGCCTGCAGGCCCGGGATCATCGCGCCATATTCCGAGATGGAGGCGACGACGTCCTTGACACCGAGACGCTCGAAGATAACCCGCGCGACATCGGGTGCAGCACCCGAAACCTTGCCGTCTGCGCCGACCGCCGTGAATGGCGGCTCGTTGGCGATGGCGATGCGGGCAAAGCCCTGTTCCTTGAGCGCCTCAAGGTCGGCCGCGTGGGCCGGTATTATGGCTGCACCAAACGCCGTGGAGAGCGCAACGGCACCTAGGATAATTGTTTTTCTCATGTTCCCTGCTCCTGGTTTCTTGAATTGTCGACCTTCGCATGGCGGTCAGATGCGGTGTCCGGCCGCTATGATCTTTCGCAGGAAGCTTTGCGTGCGCTCCTGCGTGGGATTTCGGAAGATGTCGTTGGGCTTACCCTCCTCGACGATCCTGCCTCGGTCGAAGAACAGGACCCGATCGGCAAAGTCGTGCGCAAAGCCCATCTCGTGGGTGACGAGCAGCATCGTCATGTCGGTTTCCGACGCAAGGCGCCTCATGACGTTCAAAACCTCCTCCACAAGCTCGGGGTCGAGTGCCGAGGTGATTTCGTCGAACAGCATGATCTTCGGAGAGAGGGCGAGCGCACGCGCAATCGCAACGCGTTGCTTCTGGCCGCCAGACAATTGGGCAGGAACGCTTCTGGCCTTGTCAGCCATTCCGACCATCTCGAGGAGTTCCATGGCGCGACGCTCCGCGTCTGTCCGCTTGATCCCCTTGGTAAGCATTGGAGCGAGCGTCACGTTGTCGAGGACGCATTTGTGGGGAAACAGGTTGAAGTGCTGAAAGACCATGCCGATACGTTCACGCATCTTGTGTAGGTGGCGTTCGTCGGCCGCCACCAGATCCTTGCCGCGCGGCATGTGATAAAGCTGTTCGCCGTCAACCTCGATATGACCGCCGCTGATCGATTCCAGTGTCATCAGGATACGCAGGATGGTTGTTTTTCCCGATCCTGAAGGACCGATCAGGGCCAATTTCTCCCCCGGCATGACCTCCATCGATAATCCGTCGAGCACGGTCAGCGGACCGTATCTCTTGACGATGTTGTCGATGCGAATGATCGGGGTCGGCATTCATGTCTCTCCCTGTTGAGACAGCAATGCGCTAACGATGGAGATGGTTCCAAATCATGTCAATTCGCAAAATAATATCATGACAATTGCCCATTCGGAGGGCAAATAACTCAAATTGCGAGCAGCAGGGCCTCAGGACTTCCTTGTGCAAGGGACGCGACGATGCCAAGCCCCGTTCGCAGTTCGCTTTCGTTGGTCGACCCGAGGGAAATGCGCACGGCCGGCGTCCATCCCTGTTCGGCTGTGCGGAATGAAGTGCCGGGTGCAATCGCAACGCCGTGGAGGCGCGCCTGGGAAACGAAGGTTTCCTCCACGTGGCCGCCGATAAGTGGCAGCCAGACGTGAAGGCTCTGCGGATGGTCGCGATAGGACAGGCCCGACAGCATCTCCGAAGCGATTCTGTGCCGGCTCTTAAGTGCCTGACGCTGCCAGTTGACCAGGTCGAGTGCGGTTCCGTCGCTGACCCAGCGCGTTGCGATCTCGGCAATCGCCGGCGTCGCCATCCAGTTCGAGACGAGATGACGATTCGCAACGGCAGCCACGTAACGATCCGGAGCTGCGAGGTATCCGATCCGCAGTCCCGGCACTGTTATCTTTGTGAAGCTCGTGACATAGAGCGTCCGCTCCGGTGCAAAGGCCGCAATGGGGGGCGCTCGATCTTCCACCATCGGACCGAGAATGTCATTTTCTATGATGGCAATGTCATGCCGGGCAGCGACTTCTGCGAGCTTCCGGCGGCGCGTTTCGCTCATCAGCGCCGCCATCGGATTGATCACCGAAGGCTGCAGAAACACGGCACGGATCGGCCCCTTGCGGCATGCCTCGTCAAGAGCATCGGGAATCATGCCCTCTTCATCGATCGCAAGACCTTCGAGATGAAGGCCGAGATAGCTTGAGAGTGGCACCAGTGTGTGGTGACTGATCGCTTCGGTTGCGATCGTCGATCCCGGAGGCGCGACGCTCATCAGGGCAACGGTCATGCCTGACGTGGCGCCGTTCGTCAGGCTGATGTTCAGGGGCGATACCTCAAGCCCGCATCGGGCAAGCCATTCGGCGGCGACGACACGGTGGCGCGGAAAGATCATGTTCGGACGGAACGAAAGGGCCGAGCTCGATGGCAGGTTTTCGGACAGCCAGCCGAAGGCCTGGCGCATCTTTTCGAGATGGATCTGTTCGCAAACCGGCTTAAGGATCGAGAGATCGATCACCTCTCCGAGGCGTTCCGGCAGATAGGGAGGCTCTGGCTCGCGTGGTCGCGTCTGCACGAAGCTCCCCCGACCGATCTCTCCGGAAAGCAGTCCGCGCCGGATCAGTTCGTCATAGGCACGGCTGACGGTTTGAACCGAGAGCTTCAGGTCGTCGGCCATCTTCCGATGAGGGGGAAGCCGCGCGCCGTCGACCAGTTTGCCGTCCGTAATGGCGCTGGCAATCTGCTCTGCAAGCGAAAGATAAGCCGGCCTTCGAAGCTGGGACGGGTCGGGGCGCCAGTTTGTCATGATTTAGACAGTGATAAAAATCAGTTCAATTGACAATGGCAAAATGCACACCCATTGTCTTTTCCTCACCTTTGGAATGATTTAAGCGGCATGGGACAACATGAAACTGGACGCCGTCGACCTGCGTATTCTCGATGCAATCCAGCGTGATGGGCGCATCACCAAGCTTGCACTCGCTGAAAAGGCAGGACTTTCGCCGACACCTTGCTGGATGCGGTTGCGCAAGCTCGAGAAGGCGGGGATCGTCACCGGCTACCACGCACGCATCGCGCTTCGCCGGATTGCACCCGTGGCAAGCGTCATGGTGGAGGTAACGCTTAGCAATCACCGCCAAAGCGATTTCGAGCGTTTCGAACGCGTTATCGCCGGTATCCCGGAAATCGTTGGCTGCTGGTCGGTCGGCGGCGGGATCGACTATTTCCTGAAGATTGTGGCGCCCGATATCGACGCCTACCAGCGCCTGATCGACGGTCTCCTGGACCGGGAAGTCGGGATCGAACGCTATTTCACCTATATCGTCACCAAAACCGTCAAGGACGAGTCGGTTTTGCCCATTGTAACCCTCGTTCATCCAGGAGACTCCAGAGACGGGACATAGACAGATCATGCCGTCAGCGGCCTGGTCATAGACAGTCTCTCTCTTTGAACACCCGTCAAAGGACAAAATCTCGCTTCTTCTCGTGAAAGACTCCGGGCATCGGCAACGAGGAGACAGGTCATGACCGCGGTGTTTGCCCGCCCAGAATTCCACACTGCGCTTTCCCGGATCAAGGACAAGCATCTGCTGCGCGATCTCGCCTATGTTGGTGGCCGATGGTCTGCTGGCATCGATGGTCGGAGCTTCGATGTGACGGATCCGGCTACCGGGATGACAGTTGCATGGGTGGCGAGCCTTGGCGCCGAGGAGACCTCACTCGCCATAGATGCCGCCACGCGGGCCATGCCGGCCTGGCGTGCCTTGCTGCCCCAGGAACGCGGACGCATTCTGCGGACCTGGTATGAGCTGATGCTCGCAGCGAAAGATGACCTCGCACTCATCATGACCCTGGAGCAGGGCAAGCCTCTTTCCGAATCCCTTGGCGAAATCGACTACGCCGGATCCTTCATCGAATGGTACGCTGAGGAGGGAAAGCGGCTGAATGTGGAATCGGTGACCAGCCACCTGCCCGGTGCCGAGATGATCGTGCGAAGGGAAGCGCTCGGCGTCGTGGGCATTGTGACACCCTGGAATTTTCCATCAGCAATGGTCACCCGAAAGGCGGCCGCAGCGCTTGCCGCCGGATGCACCGTCGTCGCGCACCCCTCCTCCGAAACGCCCCTCTCCGCCCTCTCCCTTGCGGAGCTTGGCGAGCGCGCGGGCATTCCGAAGGGCGTTTTCAATGTCATCACCGGCGAGGCAGCCACCATTGTCGGCCGCATGTGCGCCGACGACCGGGTGCGCGCAATCAGCTTCACCGGATCGACCGAAATCGGCCGGCTGATTGCCGCAAAATGCGCGCCGACGATGAAAAGGCTGGTCATGGAACTTGGCGGTCACGCACCTCTTATAATCTTCGAGGACGCCGAGATCGAGCAGGCCGCGAAGATCGCCGTGGATGCGAAATTTGCAACATCAGGCCAGGATTGCCTCGCGGCCAACCGTGTCTTCGTCCACCGTTCCATCGCCTCCCGTTTCGAGGCGGCCTTTGCGCGACGCATCAGCGAGCTGAAAGTCGGCGACGGTCTGTCCGCCGGCGCAGAAATTGGTCCTCTCATGCATGAGCGAGCCATTGCGAAGGTCGAGCAACACGTGGCGGACGCCCTGAAGCGTGGCGCCAAGCTCGTGACTGGCGGCAAGCGGCACACGACCGGCAGGCTGTTCTTCGAACCGACGCTCCTGACCAATGTGTCGGACGATGCTCTGATAATGCGTGAAGAGACCTTCGGACCCGTCGCCGGTATCACCGTGTTCGATACCGAGGAAGAGGTGGTCGCTCGGGCCAACCATACCGAGTACGGCCTCGTCGCTTACGTTGTCACCGCCAATGGCGCCAGACAGATGCGCCTCGGCCGCGCGCTCGAATACGGCATGGTCGCGATCAATCGCGTAAAGATCACGGGCGGGCCGATCCCGTTCGGCGGCTGGAAACAGTCCGGCCTTGGCCGCGAAGGATCGCGCCACGGCGTCGAGGCCTTCACCGAACTCAAATATCTCTGCATCGACACCGCCGCCTGATGGCGCCGGTAAAAAATCTCTGACGACCGACATCGAGGACACTGCCATGCTGAACAGAAACAACGAGCTCAACGCCTGGGATCGCGACCACTTCTTCCATCCCTCCACGCATATGGGCATGCATGCCCGCGGCGAAACACCGACGCGCGTGATCACATCGGGCGAAGGCGCCTATATTACCGACGCCAACGGGCGCACGAGCCTGGACGCCTTTGCCGGTCTCTATTGCGTCAACGTCGGCTATGGGCGCCAGAAAATCGCCGACGCCATTGCCAGCCAGGCAAGCGATCTTGCCTATTATCACGCCTATGTCGGCCACGGGACCGAAGCCTCGATCACGCTGTCGAAGATGATCATCGATCGCGCTCCCAAGAACATGAGTCGCGTCTATTTCGGCTTGTCCGGCTCGGATGCCAACGAAACCAACATCAAGCTGATCTGGTACTACAACAACATCCTCGGCCGGCCGGAGAAGAAGAAGATCATTTCACGCTGGCGCGGTTATCACGGCTCCGGCGTCATGACAGGCTCGCTGACGGGTTTGGAGCTGTTTCACAAGTCCTTTGACCTGCCGCGTGCACCGATCCTTCACACCGAAGCACCCTATTATTTTCGCCGTCCGGATCGCTCGATGGACGAGCAGCAGTTTTCGCAATACTGCGCAGACAAGCTCGAAGAGATGATCCTGGCGGAAGGACCCGACACCATAGCCGCCTTTATCGGGGAACCAATCCTGGGCACGGGCGGCATCGTGCCGCCGCCGTCGGGATACTGGCAGAAGATCCAGCAGGTGCTCGACAAATACGACATCCTTCTTGTCGCCGACGAGGTGGTCACAGGTTTTGGTCGTCTTGGCACTATGTTCGGGTCGGACCACTACGATATGAGGCCCGACCTCATCACCATCGCGAAGGGCTTGACGTCGGCCTACGCTCCACTGTCGGGCACAATCGTGTCCGACAAGATGTGGCACGTGTTGGTGCAGGGGTCGGATCAGATGGGCGCGATCGGGCATGGATGGACCTATTCAGCGCATCCGATCTGTGCTGCGGCCGGGATCGCCAATCTCGAGCTCATCGACGAGATGGACCTCGTGAAGAACGCCGGTGCAACGGGTGCCTACTTCCGCGAGGAGCTTGCAAAGGCTGTCGGCTCGCACAGACACGTCGGCGAGGTTCGTGGCGACGGGCTGATGGCGGCGGTGGAATTCGTGGAAGACAGGGACGAGCGAAGGTTCTTCGACGCTTCCCGCAAGATCGGACCGCAAATCGCAGCAGCACTTCTAGCACGCGGGGTGATTGGCCGCGCCATGCCGCAGGGAGACATTCTTGGCTTCGCGCCACCGCTCTGCCTGACCCGCGAGGAAGCAGACATCGTCGTCAGGGCTGCGGCTGAAGCAATCGAAACCACGTTCAAAACGCTCTGAGGACCTCCGATGACAATCCTGCCTAAAACCATGGCGGCGGTTCAGCTTGTGGGTCATGGCGACCTGGACAAGCTCGTCTATCGCACCGATGTGGCCGTTCCGCAGCCCTCTGCCGGGGAAGTTCTGATCAAGGTATCGGCCTGCGGAATGAACAATACCGACGTCTGGGTCCGCCAGGGAGCCTACGGGACCGAAGACGATCCCGCGGCTGTCTCCACCTGGCGGCGACAAGGCAACACGTTGAGTTTCCCGCGCATCCAGGGCACCGACACGGTTGGCCACATCGTTGCCACAGGTAAAGGTGTCGCTGCAGCACGCATCGGCGAACGGGTAATGGTCGATTTCTCGATCTATAACCGGGAAGACGACAGCCTTGCCGATATCGACTACATCGGACATGGCAGAGATGGCGGCTATGCCGAGTACATGGTGCTGCCTGCCGAAAACGCCCATCTGATTGCGACGGATCTCAGCGACATCGAGCTTGCCACATTCTGCTGTGCCTATCTGACAGGCGAACGCATGCTGGAGCGGGCGCGGCTGGCGGCTGGAGAGCGGGTCCTCGTGACAGGTGCATCCGGTGGTGTTGGCTCAGCCATCATCCAGCTTGCGCGCGCCCGCGGTGCAATCCCGATTGCATTGACCGCAGCGGGCAAGGAACAGGCCCTGCTCGATGTCGGCGCCGAGGCAGTCGTCACGCGCGGCGGTGACCTGGTTGCCGACGTTCAGAGTGCAGCAGGAGGCAAGCCTATCGATGTTGTCGCGGACCTGGTTGGCGGCTCAATCTTCAATGACCTCCTCAAGCTTCTGAAGCCCGAGGGACGATACAGCACCGCGGGTGCCATTGCAGGGCCCGTCGTTCAACTCGACCTGCGCACCATGTATCTCAAGCAACTCGAACTGCATGGCTCGAGCCAGGGAAGTCGCGCCGATTTCCGGCGGCTGGTAGGCTATATCGAGGACAAGAAGATCCGGCCTATTGTCGCCGGCACCTATCCACTGTCGGAATTCCATCGGGCTCAGCGCGACTTCATGGCGAAGAACTTTGTGGGCAAATTGGTCGTTGTCCCTGACCGGAACGACACGAAGACCGTAGGGCCGTCATGATCCACTCGTTCAGCGGGGCGGGCATCTGCGCCGCGCGACATTGTTTGCGGGAGCCTTGCTGCTCGTCTTGATGGTCCTGCTCAAACCATGGGTTTCCCAGGTTGCTGTTGCGGCGCTCGTGGCCATCATGGTGATGGTCTCTATCGACACGTTTGACTGGTCTTCATTGAGGACGTTACTGGTTCACCCGAAACTTTCGAGCGTCGTCATGGTCGCGACCGTGCTCGTTACCGTGCTCCGTTCGAATCTGCCTCTGGGCGTGACGGTCGGCGTCCTCCTCAGCGGTGTGTTCTTCACGCTTAGGGGCCCGACTACTTGATGTCGAAGTCTAGAGGAATGTGGCCGGTGTCGTTTGACCACCGGGTCTCGGGCCAAGTATTCTTCGCCTCGGCAGCCATATTCGTGGACGCTTTCGATATTGAGGAGGCAGAAGGCATGGCCGTTCTGATTGACGTCTCACACGCTCACTTCTGGGACGTTACCGCTGTCGCTGCTCTCGACAAGGTCGTCGACCGGGTCAAGTCTCATTCGATTGCCGCCAAAGTCCTGGGCATGAATGAAGGAAGTGCAACGCTGATCAACGACCTCAATGGTTCGAGCGGTCCTGCAGGAAGCATAAGTCGTCAACCAGATCCGGGCGACGGGCGGAAAACTCGATCGCCTGGCGGCACCAGATCGACCGGCTTTCTCCCGCGCGCCTCGATCGGACCAAGGTCCGTTCTGCCGATGAGCATCCGTAGCTGACTGTTCAAATTTCAATGGTGCTGGGTGAATGGGTACGACGTACTGGCCGAAGATCCCTTGTTCGGGGACGACATGAATGTGCTGACCTCAATCTTGCGGCGGTGGTGTGGCAAACATCAGCGCGACTTCAGCGGCGAGGAAAGCCGGGCGAAGGCCCGCGAACTCGTGGAATGGTTTGGGTTTGGGGTGAAAGATCCTGTTGAGATTGCCGAACTGATCGAAGGCAGGCATTGGCAGCTCGAACGAATTTGACCCAGAAGCCTATCTCGGGCAATTCGTCGGCAAGCACGCGCTGATCTCCCGCATTTTCCCATGAGACGACCGCCGGCCCTTGCCGGGCCAGCATCGACGGACCTCCATACTCCCGGATCTGGTCGAACCCGGAACTTTGAGGCATCGTGGCGCATTCTTTGTTATCCCGAGGGAGAGAACGCCATGAAGTGCTGCCTCTACGCCATCGTCGCTTTGATTTATTACGGGATCACTGCAGCGGCATTCGCCGACGAAACACCCTTCCTCCAATCTCTAGCTGGAGATTGGATTGGTGGAGGGATGATGAAGCGATCTACGTCATCGTCGCCCATCAACCTGGACTGCAATTTCAAGACTCAGGCTAGTGGAGTTGCGCTTTCGATGAAAGGGACATGCCGGGGCATGATCGTCGTCACGCGCGCGGTCTCAGCAAACATCAAGGCCAATGGTACGCAATACGCCGGGACTTACATCGGGCCGTCCGGCGGCGTATCAGGTTTACAAGGCAGGCGAAACGGTGACGCGATCAACCTCGCCGTGCACTGGTCCCGCATAATCAACGGCGATCGAAGCGCAACCATGACCATCCAACGCGTTGACGACAACGCCATAAGAATCCGAACCGTCGATAAGGACCCGGCGTCCGGCCAGCAGGTGGTTACAAGCGAAATCAACCTTCGGCGCAACTGATGCAACTACAAGAATGTAACCACTCGTCGGAGCAGCAAAGCCAACCTATATATTGACGCAAAGCCCGACGATTTCCGCCGGCATAAACCGGAGATATAGATGAGCCGTGATCCATACGAGCTTCTCGGCGTAAAGAAGGACGCCTCGCAGAAAGAGATTCAGAGTGCATTTCGCAAGCTCGCAAAGAAGCTTCATCCCGATCTCAACCCGGGCGACAGGAAGTCGGAGGAACGGTTCAAGGAAATCTCGACCGCCTACGAGTTGCTCAGCGACGAAGAAAAGCGCGGTCGCTTTGACCGCGGTGAAATTGACATAACAGGTACCGAGCAGGCACCGCGCAACTACTACCGGGATTACGCCTCCCAGCCAGGTACGGGAAATCCCTACCAGAACAGCGCGGGTTTTGCCGATTTCGGCGACCACGACGATATCTTCTCCAGTTTCTTCTCCAACCGTGCCCGGTCCGGCGAATTCCGTGCGCATGGCCAGGACCGCAACTACTCGATGGAGGTCGATTTCCTCGACGCGATCAACGGAACGAAGACCCAGATCAGGCTCCCTGACGGGCCTGCGCTTGATCTTCGGATTCCCCCAGGCACGCGCGACGGTCAGACCCTTCGATTAAAGGGCAAGGGGGAGCCCGGGATCGGTGGCGGCCCCTCCGGCGACGCCTATGTGGAAATCAGGGTGCGGCCGCATCCATTCTACGTTCGAGATGGAGACGACATCCGTTTCGAACTGCCGATTTCGCTTCGGGAATCCGTGCTCGGTGGCAAGGTCCGGGCGCCTACTCCAACCGGGGCGGTCAACCTCACCTTGCCTCCGCATTCGAACACGGGGAAAGTTTTGCGCCTTAAAGGAAAGGGCGTTCCGAAAAAAGGCGGAGGTGCCGGTGACATCTATATCTCATTGAAGATCATGCTGCCGGATTCACCCGACCAGCAACTGACCGATTTCATGAAAAGCTGGACGGCGGGTGAAGCGCAGGATCCGAGAAAAGGCATGGGAGAATAGCCATGGATGATCTTGAATTCCGACGTTTCCTGAAGATCGACCTGACGGTACTTGAGGTCTGGGTCGAACAGGGATGGCTGCTGCCGCAGACCCGGGATGGTGCACGCAACTTTCGTGACACGGATGTCGCTCGTGGGCGCCTTATCCTCGACCTTACGCGGGATATGGGTGTCAACGAGGCGGGCGTCGACCTGATCATGGATCTCATCGACCAAATTCACGGACTGCGCGGGACACTGCGAGATGTGCTGGCTGTCATGGACGAACAAGACGAGGACGTAAAGCGGAGATTGCGCGGAAAGCTGGATGAGCTTTCCGGCACTGTCGGCCTTTGACAAGGCCCTCAAAACCCACCTGTCCAACCGAATAAAGGTGTTTATTCACATCTTTGCGCTGGTTATCTCATTTGCCTGATTAATACATCGCCCTCACCACAGGTTGGTTGTTGGCGGCAGTTCCTTTCCGTGAAAAGCACGTCGCTAGGCTGCAAAGAGACACAAGGTTGGCCGGGACACCCTGCCAAGAGCCATCGCCGTGCTCCTGGGGTGCCAGACCCACTCTTCTGATCGCAATCGACGCTTTTCCCTCAACGACTGCACCCTCGCGGCGGCAGTCGGTTCACGGACAACAGCAAATGACAGCACAGCAGAGCAAGCAGTAGGGTGAGCAGAACGGTGCGCGTTTCTTTCCCCACGGGCCGCGCCGCACGCACCGATTCAAGCCCGCAGCCCTAACGTTGGAGGCTTTTGTTGCCAGAAAGAGTTATCTCTGGAGGCGGTTCCTTCGCTCCATTAGAAGCTCATGCTCGACCAGTTGCTTACCTGCTGGGCTGAGACTAACGCCATCAACCACGTCCTCAGTGACATTCACTTCTTTGAATCTGCGGATCTGGTCGTTCGGGATGTCAGCGGTTTCGTGCCGATAGAGATGCAAGAGCCAGCTCCATTCTTCGTACGTGAAGTCCCTCCGAGCGATCATGCCAGTGTCCTCCGACCAGTGTTGACGAGACAGGAGCCGAAGCTCCCGACAAGCAAGCACTGTGCGCCGTCTTGGTCCCTCGCGTCAAATGGCATGCTAAGACCTGACCTGCGTCGATTGTCGTCCGTCCGTTTCCGTAGACGTTATCCTTCGCGGAAAAAACAAACTCAATAGCGTTGACTAATCAATTAGTATGAACTAATTGCTATGGAATGTCTGAACCTGAAAACATCACCGTTGTTCTGCGCGCCCTCGCCGACCCGACCAGGCGCGCCGTGTTCGAACGGATCGCCAACTCAGACGAGATCACCGTCGTCGAGTTGACCCGGGGAAGTAACGTTACACAAGGCGCCATCTCACAGCATCTCAAGTCCCTGAAGCAGGCCGGCCTCGTCAGTGAGCGACCGGAGGGACGTAACGTCTACTACCGTGCCCAGCGAGGTGGCCTTGAGCCACTGGCCGACTGGATGGACCATTACCGCGTTTTCTGGCGTGAACGTTTCACCGGCCTCAGAGATCTCCTAAAGGAAATTGACCATGAATGAAAAGCTGAGACCGCGAGCTCAAGCCATTGTTCTCGATGAGGTTTTCCCGCACGCCCCGGAGGTTATCTGGAAAGCTCTGACAACCGGGGACTTGATCGCCCGATGGCTAATGCCGCCAAAAGGCTTCGATCCTGTTATCGGCAACCGTTTCACGTTCCAAACGAACCCGTCCGGTGAATGGGACGGTGTCATCCGTTGCGAGGTTCTGGAAGTCCTGCCAAATGAACGGTTCTCCTTCGCCTGGAAGGGTGGCCACGAGAGTAATGAAGGCTATGGATCGACATTGGAGACGGTTGTCACTTTCAGTCTTTCCAAGGCTGGGGACGGCACTCGCCTCCACCTTGTTCATTCAGGTTTCATGCTTCCCAAGAACGACACAGCCTATCGCAACATGAGCGACGGCTGGAGGAAGGTGGTCACAAGGCTCGACACTGTGGTCGCCGAAGAGACGTCTTCGCAAACACTGCATTAGAACGAGGAAATCGGTATGAGCAAATCCTACACCGGTGGCTGCGCCTGTGGCGCGATCCGCTATGACGTCGCCGGCGAGCCGGCGATCATGGTTGACTGCCAGTGCCGTCAATGCCAGCGGGACAGCGGAACGGGCCACCAATCTCACCTGACATTCGTCGCCGCAGAGGTGAAACTCGAGGGAAATGCGTCGCACTGGCAGACAGTGGGTGACGGCGGCACCGTAAAAAGGCGTGGCTTCTGCCCGACGTGCGGTTCGCCTGTCTACCTTGCATTTCCTGACATGCCGGAAGTGTTCATCGTCACGCCGGCGAGCCTGGACGATCCAAGTCGCTTCAATCCACAATTTGTGTCTTGGACCAAAGCTGGACAAGCATGGGACTATCTCAATCCGGCCCTACCGAAATTCGACAGGATGCCGACGACATGACGTAAGCGGCCTTTTGCAAGGTATGACCGGACAACATCGGGGCATCCATCGGTTTTCCTCTCGTTAGGCTGCGACCGGTGAAGGTAATCCGTGATTGGTTCACATGGAGGTTGTCGATCACCTTTCTTGGGGCGCCGGGTGATTTCTCGCCCAGATCCGCACAAAGTGGTTTCCCAAGACGGTGCGGAGAAGAGCCGTTTAGTCGTGCTTCCTGTTAGCATCTCAGAAAAAATCGAAAATTCTTCACAAGCACCCTTCCGTTCCGTCCCCGATCCGCATAGATCACGGTCACAGACGTGGCGGACCGAACCGGACCGATCTCGCGAGGGCGATTAGCTCAGTTGGTAGAGCGCCTCGTTTACACCGAGGATGTCGGGAGTTCGAGTCTCTCATCGCCCACCATTCTTCTCGCAACCCTTTGCTTACAAACGGTTTTGCCATTAACCGCGCCATGCATTTCGTGCACCCGCGACGCTTAATGTGTCATGATCAGCTTTTTAATGCCCTTGGGGACGCGACCTTACACCGAACACACCTTTGACTGAGCGGCCGAACCCATCTGTCGAGCAATGTCTCAGGCTCCGCTCGAAGGATCCCAAATACGCGGGGTAACCAGATCAAGGGAATTTGGAGGAGTTGGCCATTGAAGATCGCCAATCCGGCCCTACTTCACTGTGTCGCGAAGGGAGGCGGCAAATGCAAGACACCGATCTTCTTATTCTCTCGAGGGCCGTGCAACAGTGGTACCGGTATTACGACGTAGATCCGGACGAGCAGGCCTCGACCTTTCTCAACCACGCAGCAATCAAGTTTTTCGATCAAGGCTATCGCTCGGTTGAGGGCATCGCCACGATGTTGATCGATAACTACGTCGGCGAATGGCCGATGAAAAGTAACGCGCCGGGCACGAATACGCTTCAGTAGCCCGTTCTCGAGCGGAAAATCCTATCGCTTCGGTCTCGGCCTCGCGCCGAACTGTGTCCCGGGGTCAGTCTGACCCCGGGACCATTCGCGGTGACATATATTGGACGACGAAGGCAGTTCGACATGGGCGACGCGCCGGCCAATGGCGCGGCGAAGGCTTCGATGGCAACGAACGCGTGCTTTCCGCGACCGCCGAACCCGTTGTGACTGATCTGGCGGTATGCCGCTCGCAACAGTCGCGATCTCGAGAAATCGACGCCGCGGGTTCGGTCGTGCCGCCACGAAGCGCCTGTCCTACAGGGGTCGACCGTTTTCGCCACTATTTTGGCGTTCACGAGACGACCGGCACGCGGTTCTGTTTCCGAACGGCTGGAACATTCCCGGTGACCTGAAGTTCGATGATCGCAGCATTAGCCCTCAACGCTGCGATGGCTGTTGCCCAATGGACAGCCGTGATGGCCCGGCCCTGTCCGACACAGTACCGGGCTTTCTCTTCCGAGCGAAGACATGCCATCAACGTGCATTGGCAGTCATGGCCTCCCTCGCAGCCCGCACAACGGCATCGGTTGTGATGCCGAACTTTTTGTAGACGTCGCCAATCTTGCCTGATGCACCAAAGCTGTGCATGCCGACGAACCTGCCTTGAAGTCCTAAATAGCGGTCCCAGCTGTCCTGAACGGCCGCCTCCACTGCGACACGCGCAGTGCCCTCCCTCAACACGTCGCGTTTGTATTCCTGCGACTGGGCCTCGAACAGTAGCCTGCATGGCATCGAAACGACCGCGGCCCGGACCCCCTCCGTTTGGAGTCTCTCCCGGGCCTCCACGGCAATATGCAATTCCGAACCCGTCGCCATAATGGTGAGCTGCCTATCCCCGCCCTCCGCCTCAATCAGGACATAACCACCCCTCGCCGAAAGGTTTGCCTGTCCGGGGATCCGACGTAACAACGGCATCGGCTGGCGAGACAATGCAATTAGAGCAGCCTGTTTGGGAGCAGCGAGGATGGCTTCCCAGCACTCTGCTGTTTCGATCGGATCGCCGGGGCGAAAGACAGCAAGGCCTGGAATGGCACGCAGCGCTGTCAAATGCTCCACTGGCTGGTGGGTTGGGCCATCCTCACCCAGCCCGATAGAGTCGTGGGTCATGACGAAGATGGATCTTACCTGCATCATCGCTGCAAGCCGAATGGCTGGCCGTGCATAGTCGGAAAATGTAAGGAATGTCCCACCATAAGGTATGAGGCCGCCATGGAGTGCGATGCCATTCATTGCCGCAGCCATTCCATGTTCGCGAACGCCATAATGAATATATGACCCATCGAACTTGCCCGGTGTGATTTCGATTTGTGATTTTGCCTTGGTATTGTTCGACGGGGTGAGATCAGCCGAGCCCCCAAGCAGCTCCGGCATCGCCAACGCCAAGTGGTTCAGGACGACGCCACTGGCTTGCCTTGTCGCCAGATCCTTCTCGCTGGCGAGCAGCTCAACCTTCGCTGCCTCGATCGCCTTCTTCCAGTCAGTCGGCAACTGCCCTTTCATCCGTCGTTCGAAATCGCCCCCAAGGTCGTCCTTTGCGGTTTGGACGCGGACAGCCCAGGCCATGCGTTCGTTGCGTCCGCGCGCGCCAATGTGGCGCCAGCTATCGAGCAGTTCTGAAGGGATCTCGAACGGTGGCGCCGTCCACTCGAGCAGCTTTCGAGCTCCCGCGATTTCCTCTTCCCCGGGAGCGTCACTATGAGCCTTCTGGGTTCCTGCCTTGGTCGGAAAGCCAAAACCGATGATTGTCTTGCAAGCTATCATCGAGGGGCGGTCGGTGGCCTTCTGCGCTTCAATGATGGCCGCCCTTATCGCGTCGGTGTCATGGCCATCAATTTCCTGAACATGCCAGTTGGCTGCGCGGAACCGGGCGGGCTGATCGTCGGATTCCGCAAGGCTCGTTGCACCGTCTATCGAGATGGAATTGTTGTCCCAGAACGCGATCAGCTTTCCGAGCTTCAAGTGACCGGCAAGCGTTATGGCCTCCTGGCTGATACCCTCCATGAGGCATCCGTCGCCGTTGAAGACATACGTGTAATGGCTCGACAAATTATCTCCGAACCTTGCATTCATGATGCGCTCAGCAAGAGCAAGACCCACCGCGTTGGCGAGACCCTGCCCGAGCGGGCCGGTCGTGGTCTCGATGCCGGTCGCGTGGCGGTACTCCGGGTGTCCGGCGGTTCTGCTGTCGATCTGGCGGAAGTTCTTGATCTCTTCGATTGTCATGTCCTTATAGCCGGTCAGATACAACAGGCTGTAAAGCAACATCGATCCATGGCCGTTCGAGATCACAAAGCGGTCGCGATCGAACCAATATGGATCGTCGGCGTCAAACTTCAGGAATTCGGAAAACAGAACGACGGCAATGTCGGCCATGCCCATTGGCATCCCGGGATGCCCACTATTGGCTTTCTGAACCGCATCCATGGACAAGAAGCGAATGCAGTTGGCTAGCTTTCGTAGATGCTCGTCCTTCGCGGCTGAAACTGGTACCTGGGAGTTTGTCATCTGTATCTCCGAAAAAATCGCTGAACGGCAAGGCCGTCAGCTGTGCTGGCAGGCACGAAAGCCCTTTCCAAATGAAGCTCCTGCTTCACCGGCCTGATAGCGCGCGAAAGGTCCCATCTTTTCTCGGTCTTCAAGCCATCGACGGGGCGCCGTTGGTTCCCATCGCACCTGCCAATAGGCCCGACAAAAGGTGACGGGCGTCACCGCTGCGCCGGTCTGCCTCGGGGAAGGGTTGCCTTTCTGAAACATCTCGAATCAGTCGGAAGGTAGCGCTGGCCCTCGAAAAGCAAGCCATAAACTCTACGAGGCATCGACGGTCCGACGACCTACGGACATTTCTCCTTTTAAATAAGCGTTTCCCAATATCCTGCTGTTAATCCATCCATTTTCCTGCGTGGTGCGGATTCTGCACTATTGCCGATCTGCAACGGTCGGGTTCTATATGTCAGCAAATAAGCATTTTCTCATATTCTCACGATTGCCAGTCCGATGTCGGATTTCATAGGCTCCGGCCTCGAAACGAGGGGCCTATGAAATGGATATTTGTCTATGACTGGTCTTAAATCGACGATTACAGAGCTAATTGATCGCATCCTCGGAGATTGGTGTGCCGAACACGGGCACAAGAGAGGAAGCATTGAGGCAAGCCGAAGGGCGAAAAGCCTGACGCAGTGGATCGAATTCGGCGTGACCGATGAAACCGAGCTTTCAGACCTCATTCGCGACGATATCGTGATCAGCGTTAGTTAGGTGCGGTCAGTCGACCGGACAGGGCGTCTTCAAGCGCCCGCCCAATGGTGCGGGTCACACATGCATCATTCTTGTTCGAGCATCGCTTCTTTTCACCCCAATCCTGCGGCGTGCCTGTCGCAACCTACGATACAAACGACCTGTCAGATTCAGCACCGAACCAATTTTGCATGTCGCCCGACAGGAGCAGGTTTCAGAACTCACGCCGCTAACGTT
The DNA here is from genome assembly GCF_024808055.1 of Rhizobium sp. BK176. Classification (NCBI taxonomy): domain Bacteria; kingdom Pseudomonadati; phylum Pseudomonadota; class Alphaproteobacteria; order Hyphomicrobiales; family Rhizobiaceae; genus Rhizobium; species Rhizobium sp. BK176. Next base: position 92,298 of record NZ_JANUBV010000018.1, read on the forward strand.
CTGAATTTATACTTACTGCCGTAAGCGTAAGTATTCTCCGCTCGATCCACGGTCGTCCTTATCGCGCGGCCCGTTCGGACCGACATTCCCTTCATCCGGCAATCGGAACGCTCGTGGTTGCGCCACTGGTTGTCAGGTTGGCAAATGCGATCTCACCGTCCGTAATGTAGTGGTTGACCTTTCCGGTCACCAAGCGCGAGCCTGACTGGTGCAATGCGACCTCCCCGATAACGCACCTTTCCTTCAACTCGTTGACGATGTAGTCGCGCTCGGCATTCGTATCGGAATCGGTTGCGTGCGTGATCTGGAAGGTTAGCCGGGTCAGAGAAAGCCCGGTGTCCCTCGTACCCGCCCCAACCCACAGGACTCGTTCGTCTGGCGATGGCCTGTCCGTGTTCAACCAAAAGCTCGGTTCGCCCATGTCGTCCTCGGAGTGAGTGAGACTGAGCGCCCAGAAACGGATGTGATGGCGCTTGCGCGGGCTACCGCCTATCGGCTCCTGAAATCCGATGTCCTGCCGCCTTCCAAACAGATAGAAAGTACTGAACGGAGCCGTCGGATAGGCAGAGTTCAACAGAAACGCTCGCGTCATTCGCAGGGAGCTTGCCATCCCCAAGCTGTCCGCCTCGTACCAACCCGCTGCTGCAAAGGCGTCCTTTAGTTGTTGGATGGTACCGATGAGGACGAAATTGATAGGGTCGCCGGGAAGCCCGTCAGCCGTTATCGTGTATCGCGGGATCAATCCACGATGAAGCACCTTCAGACCCACGCGGACGACGTTCGGCAAAATGACATAGGCTGCCAAACCATAGGTGAGGCAAACCGCGAAAAGCCAAGGGAGCCTGTGATCGGCGGTGTCGAAAACAACAAAGACGATCAGCCAAATGCTGAGCGCGCCCAAGCAGAAAACGAGAAATCTCTGGAAAAGGCGCGTCAGCAATCTCACAACACTCTCCCTCATCGAGCGTCAGATGAACTCGCCGTTCGTTCTCGCTATTTTTACACCGAAAAGCTCCAATTGGTAGCGCCGTCGCGCTTTCCGTTGATTTAACTTTTGCCGTGCCAACAGCGTGCCTGGCGCCACGCGTCGGCGACCTTTGCCAGAAGCTCCGGTTATACCCACGGCCTCCAAGGCGACGACATCTCCCTCTGCGACAGCTCGGTCTTGTCCTTTGCTGGCTTCGAACTGCAGTGCCCCTGTCGGATCAGGTGGTCACGCGTCCAAAGCGCGTTTCCACTCTCGATCCGGCGGCTCGAAAACGTCCGGTATCGTACGCATCGTCTGAGGTATATTCATTTTTAGGATTTCTGCTATCTTCCACGCCTGTTGTGGGAAGGAGACGTCATGTTTGTATCGAGTTTGGTGCCGGGCGCGTTTTATTGGGCAAGATCCACCGGAAACGCCGAGGGCAAACCGACTGTCGTGCAGGTCTCCACAGTGTTCGGCGAAGATCCGGAGTATTGGACTTTCGCGGTGGTCGGCTCCGAACAGCACCACATGATCGGCGATTTCGAGATAATTTCCCTCGTGGAACCTCCAAGCATGCATCAACTGCGCCAGGCGGCCGAGTAGTGACTCGCGGGCACACCACCCGTCGGTGGCAATTTCAAGGTGGAATCCAACCATCGGGCATGCCCGTCTGGGGCGCTCCGACTTGGCAACGAGAAGAACCTATGGTTTCATCCTATAAAGGGTGAACACAACTCGCCCACCGGCAGGTACCGACTTCAAAGGCTCCCCGGCCGCACTGCCCTTCAGGGAATAAATGCCCAGTTTCGAGTTGATGGCGACATATCCGTCGTATCGCCTGATGGTGTCTCCAGGGGCGAGACGAAATTCCGCTACTGATCCCAATTTGCCGTCGTTTGACAACATGATCCAGACCGTCGCCCCGTTCTCGTCACCAGCCAGTTGCCGGTGCCCGCCATCAGGCCCTGTGCACAAAAGGCCATAGCCGTTCGCGACCCAATCCTCGTCGCGGTCCCCGTCAAGATCCGCCCCTGTCACGAACCTGTTCGAAAGATCAACTTCAGAACCGTCGTTTCGGGCATTGCACGTGTCCTGCAGCCGGGCAAGAGTTTCGAGCATCCGCGCGGGGAACAGTCCTTCCCATTTTCGAACGTATTCCTGAGAGTTGATCCTTCTCGGCTTCCCCCCCTTCACCACCCTCGGCGCCGTCGAGGTCGGCCGGTTCTCATTGGTCTTTGTCAGGAAAGCCTGAAGCCTCGAGCGCAGTTCAACCTCGTCGCCCTCGGTGGGCTGCCTGAAAAAGAGGAGAAGCGAACGGGAAACAGCTTCAGGAAGGTAGATGGGACTGACCCTTTCGGGCTTTCTTTGGATCGCCACACAGCTGTCGCCGTCCTCGAGAAGATAGAGGACCTGAACTTCCAGTCGGTTTTCAGCATTTGTCTTGGTCCCGAACGCGGCCCATCCCCTACCGTCCCGGATCGTTTGCTCAACCAGGCCCCTCGCCACTTCCGGAACCCCGGCGAAAACTCCCTGCGTGTCGTCAGCCATCTGTCCGGCGAATACCGACCCATCAGAAGACATATGGAGTTGCGACGTAACCAGGTTCTCGAATGCCTCCGATCCCATTTGGAGACATTTTGGTGACGGTCGTTCCATCGAATGGGCGTCACCCGCCGCCACGAAGCAAATCGCAGCCACGCAGCACTGGTAGCGCGCTAGAGTCACGCGATCTCCCCTTCGCCTACAAACGGCTCTATCACCGCCAGACATCCTTGCAGAAGGTTTCACCGAACCAGATAGTTGCAATAAGATTATTGCAGAGATGGCCCATTGCAAAACCATGCATCGCATTCACCGAGCGATTGTCAAGTAGCGCTCATTTTGAAGGTACCTTCCCGCGCCGTTTGACGGCGCTCAAATTGGGCGCTGCAGCCGTTCCAACCGAAAAACATATAGCAGACGTTTCGCGTCGAATTGGTTTGGTGTCTTTCACCGGAACTTTTTCGCAGGACATCAAATGCGTATGGAGGAGCCGATGCCGGAACACAAGGAAGGACATAACCGCGCCTGAACTGACCCAATCCGTTCCGGAGCTTCTTGCATTGGCTCGCGCAGGACAGCCGGTTGCATTTCGCCTGATCATGCGTCGGTGTAACCGTCGGCTCTATCGTATTGCCCGCGGTATCGTCCGTGGCGATACGCTGGCGGAAGATGTGGTTCAGGAAGCCTATCTGCAGGCGTTTCGTCATCAAGACGACTTCAATGGAAGGAGTGCCTTCTCAACCTGGCTCACACGCATCCTCATGAACGAAGCGCTTGGACGTTTGCGCAAAGCAAGCCGGACACCCGAAGTCCATCTTGGCGCCAGCGTCTTGCCAGGGCACGTCCTCGACTTTCCAAGCGGTGCTGCTCTCGACAATCCGGAAATTACGATGGCCCAGAAGCAGATTTTGAAACTGGTGGAAGCTGCAACCGATGGCTTCCGGAGGAATTTCGCATGGTCTTCATTGCCTGTGTCATCGAGAAAATTTGTCGAGGAGACTGGAGAATTTCTCTCATTAAAACCCGAGACGGTTCGTGGTCGCCTCCATCGTGCACGCGCTTTGGCCAGGGGGAAGCTGGATCGGATAATCGGTCCGATTGCCGTCGACGCATTTCCCTTTGCCGGTTGGTAATGGGAACAGCTTGCCGAACGGGTCATGGAGCGGCTCTTCCCCCGTTAACTGCCCCCTTCCCTTCACCAGCTATGGATCGAAGAATTTGAACCAGATCTTCCGCAACCTCGACGCCACTCCCGTCGATCAGGCTGAAACATTGCCTGTGACACGCGAACAGGCTGAACAAGCCGTTCGCGTGTTCTTGCGGTGGGGAGGCGATAATCCCGACAGGGAGGGCCTTCGCGACACACCTGCTCGTGCGGCGCGAGCCTATAAGGAGATCTTCTCGGGATACCATATCGATCCCGCCACGGAGCTCGCGCGGACGTTCCGCGAGGTCAGCGGGTATCCCGAGATGGTCTTGATCAAGGCGATCCCGTTTCACTCTCATTGCGAGCACCATCTTGTTCCGATCATTGGCCAGGCATTCCATCATGGGCAGTCTCGCTCCGAAAGGAGCGGCCGTCCTTGTCGAAGCGGAGCATCTCTGCATGGCGATGAGAGGAATTCAGAAGCAAAGTGCGTTGGCGATCACCAATGCGTTCGAAGGCGATTTCAAGCTCGATGCGGGCAAGCACGCGCAATTCATGATGGTGGTACGGGCATAGTGCCAAAGCCGCGGTTGCTTCAGGTGCTTACCAGGGTGGGAAGACCAGGTGTTCCAGCACAACTGCCGACGGCAGTCTGGAACCGTGATCTTGCCGGACGAGATTTCAGGTGCGCGAGCAAGGTCGGATCATCATGAGTAGCCCGACCACCTCGAATTGCGGAATGAAAGAGACTCAAGACATCGAGCTTCAATCGGCAGCAATTGCCATTAGCCGGGCAACCGGGCTCTTTTGTACGGTATCGCACGGGACCTTAGTCCGGCTATCCCGGCATATGGCACAGGAGTTATCTTGAGAATGCCCAAGCGTTAACGGACAGTGGAGGCCCCGGGGGGAGATAGCGCCAATCAAGCCCCTCGGGACCTTCTACCTATCCATCAACCCTCGGCCAGACAGACAATCGACGCCCTCGGCGTTGGCTGGCTCTTCGATAACCCGTCTATCCGGCTATTCATGGCTTCCAATGCAACGCTATGAGATTCATGAAATTGAGAATGGCATGTGGGCCGTCGTCGATCACGATACCGGCAAACCGCTCGTGGACAGGAATGGCTTGAGCGAGAGAACCAGGCTGGAGGCTCAGGCGTTGGCTGATTTCCGTAACGGAAGGTGGCATCCGCCTCGGGAACGGGTTACATCGCCGCTTCACTGGATACGCGCAGCCTGGATGCTGCTCAGCGAATTAAGCCGGGGCGGCGGCAGGTCAGGCGGCTAGTGGTTCGCGCTTGACCACTTGGGCGAAACCGTAAGAAGCGATGTTGTGCTAAGCGCACGCGCGCGGAAACACTCAGCTCAGACCCGACGATTATTCATTATCACTATGGAAATTCCTGAACGGCAAGTGGATGCGCTTTCAGCAGCGCCTGTTTGGCCATTTCATCCAACTCTTCCTCCCGTTTGTTCAGAGCTTCCTTTTGATCCTTCCGTTCGCTATGAACCTGGTCGACTATTGGGGGCGGTTGCTCGACAGGCTGGCTGCTCACCATTTGTGCCAGTGAACAAGTGAATGCAATGGTGCAAAGCATCGTCTTCAGAGCAAGCTTCTTGCAGTCCGACATGCGCTCCCTCCATCGCCGTCGTTTTGTTAGTGCTATCACAGTATCAAATTTAAGTCGTCGCTAAAAAGGCTTCCCCTGTTTTTGAAGCATTCGTTGCCAACGCCGAAGCCAATCGCCAGGTTGAATGGAAGCGCATTAGGCCGCGAGGCGGGTGTTGACAAACGCCACCATAAGTCAATGGCTTGGCCACTCGGGGCTGAACGTAACGATGCGCTACGCGCGGGCGATATCGATATGATGCGCCAAGCGCTCGAACAAATCTTTCCCGACGTGATGTCATCGGCAGATCATCGCTTATGATGGCGGGATATTGGGCTGGCTGCGCCGCTTATAGACGCTCAGTTATGTGGAGTGGTATCACGGGAAGATTGCGAGTTGCAGGCTCTTGCGGTGCTGGCTTCACATCTCTTCGCAGTGCACATTAATCAAGGATCAGCAGATTGAGGCGAACCAGCGTCTCAGCGATCTGGCCTGCCTTCCCTTTGGCCTTCTCCTGCTCGAGGACGTTGGCCAATTCGATGGTCGAGAAGAAGCGGATCTTTCGGCGATGATGCTCGATCGCCTGAACGCCGAGGGCGGCGGCACGCGTTTTGCCTGTGCCCGGCCCGCCGATGAGGACAATGTTCTGTGCTCCCTCCACGAATTCGCATGGGGCAGTTGGCGCACCGTCGCCTCGTTGATCTCGCTAGCTCGAAGTCGTATCCGGAGATGTCCTTGTAGGCCGGGAAGCGGCCGCCTTCATGTATTAGGCAATCGAACGGGCCTCACACTCAGCCATCTCGGCTTTCAGCAACTGAAACAGGATCGGCACGGCCGCATCGAACGCTGGGGCTCCTTGCTCGATCAGGTCCGTGGCCGTTTGGGCCATGCCGCTACGCAGCATGATGACGACGGCGGCGCTGGCCGGATCATGACGCATGGCGACCTCCTACGATCCGGACCCGCAGACCGTCATAGCGTTCGACGTTGGCCCTGGGTTCACGCAGCAAGGTCAGCGCCTGTGGCGTGTCGATATCTCGGACCGTCGGTGGTCTTGCCGTGTCTCATCTTGGTTGTCGCGCTGCAGAACACCATAAAGTCCTCTCGCAGACGGGCGGGCCAAACGTTTTTAAACTCCATCCGCGCCTCGCAGCCAGGCACCAAGTGCACTCCGACTAGTGCTCACCTGCCGCTCCGCACACAGACGCTCGACCATTTCATCGAGCGGTCACGTCCTTGCGATAATCGATCATCTCGACGATGAAATCCTCTCGTGTGCATCCAAGCTTGAGGACCTTCGCCAACCCTGCGGCCGTGATGTCGGTTCACTACCGCTGGCTCTTGCGATCCAGCGGATTGCCGTCGAAATCCTAATCCCAAACCGGGCGGCAGGCTGGCGTGCCGACATGCCTGCCGCAGACGCCTTCAATACGCGTAACCGAAGATCATCGCTCAGTGCTCGTGCTATCATCCACCTTTTCGTTGTCGATGTTGAATAAGCTTCGCCGCGCCACGTCACCTCACACAATCGATTCATCGATCACAGGACCTGCTGTAGTCGACTTCCCGACCCTCGGATCGCAATCCTCTGTCATCTGCCAGGGACCCTTGCCAGGCGCAGGAGCCTCCCCGATTGTCCCGCTCATAAAGCGAACAACGTCTGAATGAGGGCTGCCGGAGAGTCTCGGCCGTCATCGATTGTGTTCCAGTGGCACCGTCTCAATCGAGGTGGGTGGGTTTCAGGATGGCACTATGTTTCGGCGCTGACGCCCGACCGGTGTTCACCTTTCACAAAAGCCGCATTGCAGTAGATCCTCCTGCCAATGACGGAGCGTATCGTGCTATCCCAACACTTCGTCGCCAGGCATGACGGCTGTAACGAACCGATAGGAGTGATTCGCAAGGTAACGAGGATCGGCCTTTATCATCTGCACGAATTTCCGGTGGCCATCCTTTGTACGCCCAACCAAGCAACCTGCGCTCGTCCGACCAAGGTCGTCTTTCGGAGCGTCGTAGCCCCAGTGCTGGTTGATGGCGAACAGTCCGGTATCCAGCTGATCTCCCGTTCGCTTGAAATCCTTGTTCAGGTCGCGACACACGGTAACCGGCTCAACCTGAACTAGGGCCTCGTGCGCAGAAGCCGAATTGGGACGATGCGTACCGACCACCCACGCCTTATATTGGTTGAAGGCAATCCGAGCGGCACCCATAGGGTTCATTGGGTTCACCGTCCAAAATTTGCCAGGCTCCGTGGTCCCGTCCCATATCGCATTCTGGAGGTTTAGCCGTCCGTCCTCTCCTACCGAGAAAACGATACGGATATCGTTGAATTTGTTGGGGGCGTCGTCGTTCAACGTACCGTCCGGGTTTACGCCTTCCAGATACACAATGTTCTTGCAGTCGGGATGCCGACATATGAAATATTTCTTGCCCCGCATATAGCCGATAACCTTGTCGAACCAGGTCCCGCTCGTAGCAATCTCGGGAAGCATATTTGATGGAGAGACCAGGCGATCCGCCACCGCTCGCGTGAACCCGTCCCTCAGTGACACATTGTTGCTTTGGCAGAACTCGGACAAAGCCCACGTTGATACCGGGCCGAAACTTCCGTCTGCGGGAGGATCGAGGTAGCCTAGCTCAGATAGCCGCCATTGGACCGCCTTTGCCAACGGGGTATAACGGCTCATCTCAGAAAGATCGATGGGCGTGCCATCGAATTGGGCGAGCGCCTTCGAGGCGTCACTTCCTATTAGAGGCGCCGCCGCAACGTCAGCTGGCTTCCTGTAGCGCTCCGGTTGGATGTGCTCCTGGATGTAACTGTTGAGCCAGTTCCGGTAAGCTTGAGTTGCGTTTCCCCCGGCCGCGTCGATAAACCGCTGCGCCTTGGCCGCCCCTACTTGCGTCGCTAGGTCGCTAAATGTGTACCCCGTGCTTCCGCGCAAAAATGAACAAGCACCTCCCAACCCTTCGTGGTGAGCAAGATATATGAACTGAGCTTTCTCGTCGTCACCTGTTTCCTCGTCGACAAGTCCGTTTGCAATTAGTGACTTCAGGTTCGCAGCGCCGTACTCCGCTGCAGCGACTATCGACATCTCGGGATCAAACCGTAGTCTCAGGAGATTGTCTTCATCGCCCGGGGAGACTGCGTTTCCGTTTGTGATAAGACCTTTGGCTCTCGCGCGTTCGTTCAAATAGGTCCCGTTCTTTTTGGCCTCGCCAAGCCATGTCGCGGCAAGGAATTGGGTCAACCCGGCTGCCGAGCTTGTCGACGCTTTGCTATTTCGGTCCCATTCACCATTTGACAGTTTGGCAGCCTCAGCGTTGATCACTGCCGCGAGGGCAGCTGCATCAATTTCGGTGCGTTCTTCTGCAAGAAGCAAGTGTGGCCGGTAAACGTCGTTCACTCCCAAGACAAGTTCCCCAACGGCTTCTGGCTTGGCTGGCGCTTCGATCTTGGGCCCCGTTGGCGCGACCACGGTACTGGTGTCCACCCAGCCCGATTGCACCGTTCCGTCGTCGACCAGAACGTCCACTTTTTGCCACGGTGTTAAGGTCAGCTTTACCCTTGAGATGGACCCATTGACAGTTTTCGATTGGCCCTCCGGCTCATCGAAAAGTACAATTGGTATCCCTTCCGACTTTTTCAGAATGTCGGAGTGAACCCATCCGAGAACCTGCCTTCCGTCACGAAGAAGAGCGATCTTCATCCACGGTCCTATTTCCCGGAGGCCTGAGACTTTCTCACCTTCGAGGAGCGAAGCGACATTAATCGACGCATCATCAGGATCTGGTCGCAAATTTGTTGCTTGGGAAAGTGTATAGTCAACCATAACCATCCCCCCGGGCGCCCATAAGGGGACCCAAGTCGTGTCTATTCACACTCGATATGGTACTTTTTACAACTTACTCGCACCGGTTATTATTGTCATCCAGAATTAGTTTCGATTACTTCATTATGTGCTTGCACAACCATGCGAAAAAGTAGGTTCTCGGCAGATCCGTTAATCGACAAGCTTATGATGATTTGCGCTAGTCGCTTAACCCCACTGTAAAGGCGGAATTGATACCAGGATCCGCGGCCTGGCATTCGTCGGATTAGGCCACGGACGAAACCAGCATTGCGTTGGCTTCACAATGTCAGTGTCAACTGCTGCATGGTACCTGCGGTCCAGGGCTCCAGCGAAGACATGGTCAGTCCTAGCAGTCGAACTCCTTTACGTGTCGGAAATGCGCTTTCCAGGAGCGCGGCAATAGTTTCTTCGATCGCCGCTGGCGATTGGAAGCCCTGTGCTATGCTCTTGGAGCGCGTGATCTGGTTGAAATCTGAATACTTCACCTTCAGTGTCAGGGTCTTTCCCGAGATGCTGTTCGCCTCGCAATAGCGCCAGACCTTGGCGATCAATGGCTTCACGCCTTCCAGTGCAAGCTCGTAGGAGTGGCTGGTCGCGTTATTCTTTTGGTTTTGAACGTGATAGTTGAAGACTTGCCAGGGAAAAATTCCGGGTGAGTAAGGACCTGAATTATGACCTGCCCTTTGCGAATGACGGATTGGGCTCTTGACGCAATTCGCGGCTGCAACCGAGCTCACGATTGAGCAAAGATAGGTCGTGATTGAGTTCATCGCACCAATCGGGCTCGGTCGAGAGCTGGCTCAGGAAACTTGGACAGCATGGATAAGTGGAATTTCTGACTGACTTCGGCTTAGATGCGGGAACAGGAGATACCATGACGAGACGACCGCGCCGCAACATAGCCCGGCCTTCAAGGTGGCGCTTGCGCCATCAGGGGTGAATAGACGCTGGTGGAATTATCTCTAGTAGTTCGACGTGCACGCCAATCAAATCAAGCAGTGGAAGGAGGAGCTCCTTGAGGGGCGACAGGCATTTTCGGCGATTCCCTTGCGAGAGCGAAATGTCTGCTGTCTTGCAGAATTCGGCGGGCGTAAGACTGAGATTGATAGCGAGGATGAAACTAGGGGCGGTCCAAAGATGCGTTGGCCATATCATTCGCCTACCAAAGGTTTTCCGCTAAGTAAGCCAAACGTTGAAATCGAAAAAAACGAAGATAAATGCTTAATTGGTGCCGATTTTCACAGGGTGAAGGCAATGCACCGCTCGCTGCTGTACCTAATTCTCATAAGTAAAATCCCTTTTGTCACCCTCCTGCCGGGACAAGTTGTCGCGGAGGATTCGTCTTCGAGCGTTTCCGATAAAATACTTTCGAATGAAACGCCGGTAGAAGAAATATCGGGCTTTCCCGACTACATCGAATTGCCAGAACTATGGGCGACACGTATGCGGGAATTGTTTGCGCTGACAAAAAGTGAAGGCCGGGAGTTTTCTTCCTGTATGGGTTTCGACGCGGCCAATGGCGTGTGGACAGCTGGTCCTGCGCTGGCGGGCTCCAAAACAACAAGCTCGTTCATTCAGGATTCCGTCAATTGTACCGGCAAACAAATCGCTGATGTCCATACTCACCCTGTTTCCAGCGCGCTACCATCGGAGATGGATTTTCGGCACGCACTTGGCTACGAGAGCTTAGTCTCAAGCTTTTCGGTATATCTGAACGAAACTTGTGGACTCATTAAATCCACGTCGGCAATTGGTATCCCCCCTGTTCAGGGCGTGATCGAGTATGGGATTGGCGAAGCCGCTTGGTCTATGGCGAATCCGCCCAAACGGGACGTTTCGGCTTCGGTAATTGCTGCCGCAGCTTCCAAAGTCGAGATGGCACTATATTGCGGGGATATAGGTGGTCGACTTAACCGGGTTGAGGCGATGCCGGGTCTCAAATTCGCGGACCCGTTATTTGTCATCCTGGCAAAGGGGGTTGTGCTATCGATGGGATACCATCTCAACCTTGAACAAACGCTCGACTACTCAACTGAGTTGGACGAAGGATTTAGGAAAAGCCTTTTCGATGCTAAATGGCTAAGTGCTTCCCAAGCCGAGGTAGCTTTACGAGCTTCTCCGAAAGTGATGTATGGGAATTTGCTGACAGCGGCCATGTACAGCGACGTGAAAATTGGGATTGGCGCGGGTACGACCATTCCAGATATTCGAGATGACACACCGAAAACCTCATACTTGTCGTCGTGCTATGTCGGCAAGCGTGGAAAGGAGTGCAGAGTTGTCGAGCTGTTTGGGACAGCACTAAAGTCCAAGTTACTTCGCAACTTGGCCTTTTACGATCCCGACACGGGCAATCACTTAACAGTGCTGAAGTCAGGTAGCGGCTGGATTCTTCGAAAGACAAGGGTGGGGGAGTTCACCTACCTGGGTGAGTGTAAATTTGTCGGTCGAGACTGCGAAATTGACGGCAAAGGTGTAATGGCTACAGACGAAGGCGTGCAGTTTGAGGGTGTTTTTGAAAATGGGCACGCGACTGGGATTGGTACAGCAACATACAGAGCGAGCGGCGAAGTTTGGAAAGTCAAAGCCAGCGAGAGCGGGTACTCGAAGCTGGAGCGCATTCACTGACCTGACGGACGACAGGCCTGCCACACGGGCATCACTTGGCGGTATTCTCGTTGACACGTCGTAGGGGGATCCATCTACAGGAGCGCGATGCCCCTCTCTCGGTCAAGCGGACAGAGAAACTAAAAGATGCAGAACGAAGCTGCTTTCGCGAAACTCGAGTAATGCCCGAGACCGCCGGGGTGAGGGTGATTTGCCGGACATCGACGTCGGAAGCATTTCCTTTACCCCTGTTGTCACATCGCTGAGCTGGTGTTTTCTCCCTATGCTTTGACTTGTGCTGGTCGATGTCGAGGGGACCTAATAATGACAAGTGCAAAGACAGGCGAGATGGTCGTTCCGACTCCATCTGGAAGTGCTGAACCAGTTGGACCGCATTCCCGAGGGCGCCTGGCGATTCCTCACCCATCGTGACAGACACGCTTGCGGGCCGTTCGCAGTATCTCAAGGCCTACACCATCGCTGAGGTCGTCTTTGGACGGACCAATTTCGATGCCCAGAACGGTTAGGCTGTCCGAATGGAGGCGGGCCGAATTCGCCGCGAACGCGAGCGATTTCACCTCATGGCGGGGCCTGGCGAACCTGTTGTCATCACGATCCCGAGGGCGGGAACGTCCCAACGTTCAAACTGGCTCGCGCCGGCTTGACGATGCGATCGAAGGCGCGCCGACGCTCTCCTCGCCCTCAAGTCTTGTCGGATCCTGCGCCGAACGAAGCGGCCGTTGTGGCCGAGCGCAAAGAAGGCGCGGTTCAAGCGCTGGGACGTCGCTGGGACGTCAACAGTGGCAGCGATGATGGCAACTGGCATTTTTGTTGAAGTCAGGCAGCCGGCAAAAGATACAGTCATCGATGGGACTGCCAATGATCGTTGTCGACCGCTTCCAGGATGTTGCCGGAACCTCCACGATCTCGGACGGCGTCACCGGGGAAGTGATTTCGAAGCTGGTAAAGTTCAAGGAAATCCTTGTCGTCGATGGAGGCGCCGCCCACGAGGAATCGGTTGCTGTCCGGAACGCCCGTTTTGCGCTTCAGGGAAGCGTTCGGCGAGACGGCGATCACGTTCCATCCCTGCGCTCATGCCATCGATCAAGCGCGAAGTTTCGATGCGTCTGGCACGTCCGGAAGACAGGGAGCGGATCCTCGCGGGACTGCGCGCTGCCGGCGCCGAATTGTCGGGGGGCTGGCCGACCATGACCAATTAGCCACCGCATGGGGTGACAGGCGTGGCAATTCCGCACATGGTGGCTGCCACGTCGACAGATACTACATGATGTTACACGCCTAGACATGCGCTAGCTGGTAGCCTCCAGCTGAAACGCCCCTCATCCGGGCGACAGCTGGAACACGTGCATGCCAAAGCGTCTCATTCCTCTCCTTCTCCTCCTCTCCGTGACGGGCTGTGGACATCCAGACGGCGTCATGACGCCGATTCCTCTCCCCGCCTCCTCGTCCCCGATCTCCAAGGTGGCAATGCTGGTCGCGACTACACGCGAGTCACCCGGCGATCCTGCCACGCTGTTTAACGGCTCGCTCCCGCCAAAGCGTGAGCCTGGTACGGTGCAGGGGCCTAGGCGCCTGCCACCGGACCCGGCAACGGATTTTGCCGTAACCGAAGTCCAGCAGATAGACACGATTGCGAAGGAACGAGCATGGTTGGCGCAGCATGTGGACGGGGGCCATGCGCTGGTGTTTATTCACGGCTTCGACAATACCTACGAGGATTCCGTCTTCCGGCCGGTCCAGATCGTGCACGACAGCAAGATGCAGGCGACACCCGTCCTGTTCACCTGGCCCACGCGTGGTGAGATCACGGCCTATCAGCATTACAAGGAAAGCACGAACTATTCGCGCACCGGGCTGGAGCAGGCGCACCGCACGCTCGCCGCTGACCCAAATGTCAAGGATATCACCATCATGGCCCCTTCGATGGGAACATGGCTCGCTATGAAGTCCCTGCGTCGGATGGGCATACGAGGCGGCCAGGTGAATACGAAGATCGACAAGGTGATCCTTGCCTCGCCGGATATTGATATCCAGGTGATTGCCAAACAGTTCATGGAAATGGGGGAGCCGCGTCCGAAGTTCACGATCTTCGTCTCGCAGGATGACAAAGCGCTTGCCGTCTCGAGTTTCATCACCGGCCACGTGTCTCGTCTCGGCGCGATAAATCCGGCAGAAGAGCCCTACCGGTTCGAGCTGGAAAAGGCCGACATAACCGCAATTGATCGAACAAAGGTAAAGACCGAGGACGGGCTCAATCACGCCAAGTTTGCCGAAAGCAGCCCGGAAATCGTCCAGCTCATCGGCCAACGCCTGATGACTGGCCAGACACTGACCGGTTCAAACGTCACCCTCGGACAGGGCATCACAGCCGTCGTTGGCGGGACCGTCTCGAGCGTTGGCACGGTCGCGGCCACCGCTGTCGCGGCTCCGGCGATGATCATCGAGCAACCGCTTGCAAAACGAAGAAAGCCAGTGCCTGCCGACGAGACGCTTGGGGGTGACCTGAAGCCGCAGACGCTTACGCAATAGGAAGGGTATCAGCATGAAATGGTTATTGTCTCTCATCGCCGGCCTTTCCATCGCGTTCAACGCAATGGCGCAATCGCCCGCCCCCGCCCCCGCCCCCGTCGCGGAACAGAAGATCGACGAGCTTGTGCGCCTGCTTCAGGATCCTGAGGTTCAGACCTGGCTGAAAAGCCGCAAAGGCGTCGGCACGGAAGGTGCAAGACCGACTTCCCCGCCACACACCTCCAGCCTGGCCCGCTGGGAGACAGCGGCGCGGACACGCGTTCATGAAATTGTCACGGCGATACCAGCCATTCCGTCAGAAATCGCTGCAGCGGCTCTCCGGACACGGCATGATGCAGCGAGCCGGGGCTATGCACCGGTGTTTTTCATTTTCGCCGGATTAATCCTTCTCGGGCTTCTCGCAGAGGGTCTTTACCGCAGATTTGTCGGGTCCCGCGACACGCTCGCCGGACGGCTGGCGCCAATCGGCATCTTCACCGGCGCTATGGCCATCGTGTTCTTCGCGGTGGAATGGCCACCGCTGGCCCGCATCACCCTGCTTGCCTATCTCTCGGCGTTCATCCTATTTCGCCTGGCGATCGCCTGTCTGTCAGCAGCCGATATCACACGCTCACTGCGCACAAGGTTGGCGGTCCTCATCGGGATCATCTGCCTGTCGGTTGCAACGGCGGCGGTCGGTGAGCCGCTTGGCGTCCCGCTCACCGTCACCGACGCGATCAGCTACTGCTTCTCCTCCATCATATTGCTCCTTGCGATCGAGGCGGTGTGGGCCACCTCGCAGCGGCCCCGCGCATGGAAAGCGGCCTTTGCAGCCTTCATCGTTACACTATGGCTTGTCTGGAGCCTCGACATGCGTGGTCTCTTCTGGATCGGGATCTACGCGCTCATTCTTCCAGGTGTCCTTAATACAGTCGGGCGTATCGCGGGCACCTTCGTAGCCGACCCGGCCAGTCTTCGCGGCATCCTGCTCGTACGAGGCGCAAGGGCAGCTGTCATCGCGCTCGCCGTCGCATGGCTGGCGCTGGTGTGGGAATTCAATCCCGATACGCTGGGTCAGCGTGATCCGGTCATCGTTGCCCTGTTCTACGGTGGCCTTAAAAGCGTCCTGATCCTCGTCTGCGCCGATCTTGTCTGGCAACTGGCCAAAGGCTGGATCGACCGGACACTACGCGTAGCAACGGATACGACCTTGCTTGTGCCGGCCGATGCGGCCCGCCGGGCCCGGTTTCGGACGCTGCTTCCGATCTTTCGCAATGCCCTGGCCGTCATTGTTGCCGTCATGGCGGCCCTGATTGTTCTGGCCGAGCTCGGCGTGCAGATCGGGCCACTAATCGCGGGAGCCGGCATCTTCGGTGTCGCGATCGGCTTTGGTTCGCAAACCCTTGTCAAGGATATCATCAGCGGCGTGTTCTACATGCTCGACGACGCCTTCCGGGTTGGCGAATACATCCAGGCCAAGGATTACAAGGGAACCGTCGAAGGCTTCAGCCTGCGCTCCGTCCGGCTGCGCCATCATCGCGGGCCAGTATTCACAGTGCCCTTCGGTGAACTCGGCGCTGTCGAGAACATGAGCCGCGATTGGGTCATCGACAAGTTCAGGATTACCGTCGGCTTCAACACCGATATCGAGAATGCGCGAAAGTTGACTAAGAAAGTCGGAGCCGAATTGAAGGACGATCCGGAACTCGGAAAACTCTTCATCGAGCCCCTGAAAATGAAGGGCGTCGAGGACTTTGCCGACTATGGCATCGTCCTTAGCTTCGCTATGACGACCGTTCCCGGCATGCAAACCTATATCCGCCGCAAGGCCTACGCCAAGATTCGGGAGGTCTTCCTGTCAAACGGGATCTCGTTCGCCCAGCCGACAGTGCAGGTCGGAGGCGACGACAAGGGCGGCGGCGCGGCGGCCGCCCAGGCAATCCGGGCCCAGCAGGCTGGCGATGCTCCAGTCGAGTGAGGAGCGCTGTGGAATGATCGCTGGCAACGATCGGCCAGAAAGCAGTCTGGCTACAGGTTGTGCGCCTTTCGCGTGACACGTCGACACATCGTCTGGATTGTCGTCCGGCTTGGCACAGTGACGCTAAGGGGTCGCGCCAGTGGTCGCTAGCGCGACCACTGCATCCGATCCTACACGTTTTCAGGACCTGCGATGAGTGCGGCAATCGAGATCGCCGGCTCTCGGTCCGCGTAGTCGTTAATATAGCCTTCTAGCAATAGCACCGGACCGAGCAATCTTTTCGGAATTATCAAGATCTGGATGGCAGACATTGCCGTGTCAATGGAAGCGACAGTCGAAGCAAAAGCCGAAATCGCGCCCTATGTTCGTGATCATTGAAGCTTTCAGGATCCAACATGAAGCCCTCCTTTAGGTGCCGCTGAGGAGGAGGAAACATCGAAGAGCCATCAAGTCCAGTCTGATGACCGCACATGCAGTGACCGTTCTCCGCTCCATCTGTGGGACACGCCTCGACGACAAAATCGGCGAACCTCAAGCCGAACCGACGATCATGCGATGTCTCCGTCATAAAGGCTGCGTGACCAACCGGCTTCTGACAGGCAATATCCGCCCTTCAGCACCTTGCAGGAGCTCGAAGCCTGGGGGCAACCTCCATCAGAAATCCTAATGGAGGATACCGTATTGGATGATCCCCTTCCCGATCTGATCGCATCTCTTCGTCTCGCCCGAGACCTGGCTGAAAACGAGATCGGGAGTGAGGTTCTTTGTTTTTTTGATCACGCAATCAATGAAGTGAGGTGGAGGTTGCGCGAAGGACCTCTGCCGCGGTTCAAAAGCAGGCCAGCGGCGCGATCGCGTATCAGGATTTTTCGTCGTCGCATGGCAGACACAGTAAGGTCAATTCATCCCCGCTGCACGACAACACTTTCCAACAGCCCTGGTTTTCCGTAGTCTACCTTTTTCTTTCACGCGAAAGCCACCATCGATGTCGGGGAGCCGAACGAGAGTGATTTCAAAGTCCCAGAAGGAGTTGGGCCTTGGTTCATCCAGCAAGGAAGATACCGACGAATCCTTAAGAAGCGACCGCGCACCCATCGACTTCAATGCAGAACTTCACGCGCGGCCTTCTCTATACTTTGCTGGCCCAGCGATCGTCGAGCATGTTGCCTTCATGCCTGCAGATGGGATAATCAAAGACTTTCACGACAGCGTCCAGGCAGATCTCTGTCCGGCTCGAGCATCACACCGAATTCGTCACGGTGACGCGTGCGGAAGCTTGCTGCCGAGGCGAAGACCTGGCCCGAATCTGATCTTGCAGAGACAGATTTCGCGGCCCTCGCCGGGCTAGCGTCTCCTCGCCTCGTTTGCCATGTCAGTATTCTCGTCATGCCGGAGGCTCCGGCCGATCTCGGGCCTATTCTTCGGACCTTTGACTTCGGAGACACCGCCGCCTCTTTGATCGGCGGCGGCTCTGCCCAGATTTGCTCCGATTTTAGAATTCGACCGGCTCATTTGAGCAGGATCCCTCTTTTCAACAAGGATCTCAATGCGCACCGGCTAGGGCGGATGTTACGGCGGATCTTTGAGATCGAGACCTACCGTGCCATGGCGCTACTCGGCCCTCCTGAAGCGCGGCGGCTCGCTCCCGTACTTGGTGGCTACGATACCAAGCTTGTGGAGCTCACGAAGCGCAACCTGATGACTCCGGCGGCCGACCACAAGCGGGTCCTTGAGGACATCACGATACTGTCCTCGCACATTATTTCGGCCACGGCAGAGACTCGCAACCGGTTCGGAGCAACCGGAGCATACGCCAAGATTGTAGAGGAACGGATCGCGCTGCTCCGGGAGACACATGTCCCGGGCTTTCAGTGCTTCGGCACGTTCGTCGAAAGGCGGCTCAAAAGCCTGCGGTCAGAACATGCGAGGCAACTGCCCTTCGGCTGGAACAGCTCTCACGCGCCACGATGCACCTGCTCGACCTGCTGCAGACACGCATCCAGGTCGAGATCGAGTATCAAAACGCCACTCAAATCCAGGCCATGGCGGATCACGCTGCCACGCAGGTCAAAATCCAGCGCACTGTGGAAGGGTTCTCGATCATAGCGATCAGCTACTATCTGAAGTTCGTGTTCGAGACCGCTGACCACGCAGGCTATCATTTCAGTCCGGTCATCATGCTGGTTTCGATCCCGATCGTCATGGCTGCCGTCGCCGTTACGATACTTCGCGTCAAGCATGCCCTGTAGGCAGAGGCGTAGGGCCGCGGCTACAATCGGAAACCTCGCAGCGATAAGGACGGCAATGGGGTTCGTCAATTGACAGACGAACCCCACAACCTATGTCTCGGCTTTCTCATCCTCGGACCAATTCAAACTAAAATTGTCTGGTAAAACTTGGTTGCGACACACCAGCAAGAGCCTGGCGCTACCCGATCACGTGCGGTTGATTTCAGCTGTCGTCCGTCGAAGCGCAGCAGCACCTATATTTTCTGCGCGAACAGTCTCCAGCCTGAGGTTTTTTCGAACTGTCGCGGGGGGATTTCCAAAGCATTCCCGGAACTTCCGAATGAAATGCGAAGAATTCTCAAATCCCGACATGACCGCTATCTCAGCCAATGGCAGGGTTGTTGTCTTCACCAGTCGCATCGCCGCGTCTAGCCGAACCCTTAGATAAGCCGAAGCGGGCGAGACTCCGAGTTTGGTTCTGAACGACCTTTCTAGTTGCCTGCGCGACAGCCCCGTCTGACTGGCGATATCCTCGATTTCCAGGAGGTCCTCCAGATGTTGCTCCATGATCAGCAACGCCATCTCGACGCGCTTGTCATCGGCTCTTTGGCCGAGCGGGTTGCGGGTTTGCATTTCTCTTGCGTCCCGGCGTCTGGCGATCTGGAGGATTTCCAGCGCATTCCGCTCGGCGAATTCCCCGACATGGCGGTTCAACAAAAATGCCGCGAGGTCTGCAGCGCTGCTGCCGCCTGCACAAGTAATGATATTGTCATCCTCCACGAAAAGTTCGTGCGATGTTACGGGAGTATCGGGGAATAATTCGCGAAACTCGTTATGATGCAGCCAGCTGACACAGGCCGTCCTTCCTTTCAGCAAGCCAGCATCGGCCAAGATAAAGCTGCCGGTGCAGAGCCCGATTACAGGAACTCCATCTTCGACAGCCCCACGTAAGTACCGAATGGTATCAACGTCCAACGCTTCCGCGTCGGTAAGTCGGCCCCCCACGACCACGATGTAGGTGAATTCCGTTGCGGGCCTCAACAGCGCCGTCGGCACCACCTGCACGCCAGAACTGGACGTTGCGAACCGCCGGTCGGAACTCATTACCAGCCAATCGCACGCCACCCGCCCGGACTTGTCCTTTTCGTCGCTCCCCAGTCGGAGAGTGTCGACAAACAACGAAAACGCGCTCAGCGTAAAGTTCCTTGCCAACAGAAATCCAATTTTCAATTTAGCCGATTTGCTGCCGTCCATACCACTCGACCGTCCTCATCTTGCGAGAGGCCAAATCTTATACCAGCAGGTGCAGTGTCACCATATATCCTGCGTTATTGGGCAGCAGGTTCATTGGCATTTGCTCATCAAGCGGTCCTGAAAGCCAGCTGCAGATCTTCAGTTGCATGCTCTTGCCTTCGGCCGCGCGGCGACTATCGGCGGGATTAGCAGCGGCGACCACGCAACAACCATTTCCCGCCCGCTCGCCGGATGCGGTTGCGGCACAATGTGGCCTCTCGGGGTCCGGCGAGCACAGCTGTGAAATCAGGCAGGTTTCGGCGTGAGAGCCGGTCCAGGCCAAGCGAAGCACGGATCCTTTGGATGGTCGTAGCATCGGCGTTGTCACCTGCTATGACGACGGTTGGATCGTCTGGGCTCAATCGCAAGAGCAGAAACACCACGATCGAGGCCACAGCTATCACCGGATGAAACCATCAAGCCTCTTCAGGATAAAACTTGCGCACCCAGCCATGAATACATTTATTGTATACGCTTTAGCTAGGTTCATGCATACGAGCAGCCGGGGTCGCGTAATGCGAGCGACGCAGGCAAAAGCGAGCGCCAGGAATGATGTTTGTGGATCAGGTACGCACTGGACAGAGGCCCATTTCGTATGCAATCCATCGCCTCAACCGATTTAAATGGAGACTTTCAATGACCAAGAAGGCAGGCTCGGCAGGCGGCCGCGCGCACGCGGTTCATCGTGCCCTGAAGCGAGCCATCCTTGATCAGGCGCTGACGCCGGGATCGAAACTGCCCGAGGACTCCATCGGGGAACGACTGGGCGTCAGCCGCACGCTGGTCCGCGAGGCGCTGGTGAGACTGAGCAGTGAAGGTCTGGTGGAACTCCGCCCCAACAAAGGCGCCGTTGTTGCTCGACCAACGCTTGAGGAGGGAAGAAATCTGTTCCTGACGCGCATGGCGCTCGAACGTCTGGTCGTCGAAACACTGTCGGGAAAACTGGCCGAGCCCCAGATCGCAAGATTGTCCGATCACATCGCGACAGAAGAAGCCACCACCAAGGATCATGCCGCATCCATTCGACTTGCGGGAGAGTTCCATACGCTGCTCGCGCAGATGACTGAGAACGAGAGCCTCATTCGCTATATCAACGAACTTGTTGCCAGAAGCTCGCTCATCCTTACGCTTTACGGCCGACCGCACTCGTCGGAATGCGCGGTCTCAGAGCATCGCGAATTGCTGGAGACACTGATGGCGGGCAAGACTGGGCGCGCCATTGAACTGATGGCGCACCATCTGGAGTCGATTACAACCCGTGCACTTCTGCCGAGCGAAGACCGGGTGAATATCCAGGATGTCCTGTTGACCTATGCAATGGCGGAAGGTCTGGGCTAACCTGCACATCGCGAGATGACAGGAGCCGGGCGACGTTTCCGATTGTGAACAAGATCCACGTCCAGCCGGTCGAAGTTCATAAGGCCTACCGTCTAGTTAACCATGGGCCAACCGTTCTCGTGTCCGCCCGGCATGACGGCGTCGACAATGTCATGGCGGTCATGGTGCTGGGGTCTCGACATTGATCCGCCCAAGCTGATGGTCGTGGCAGACAGCATTGCCAGGATACGCTCGCTGATGGAAGCAAGCGGGCGCTTCGTCGTCCAGGTGCCAACCGTGGCGCAACTTGACCTGACCCAACAGGTCGGAACGCGAAGCCTTCACCGGGATTCTCAGAAACTCCTGGCATCCGGCGTGTCACTCTTTGACATTCCAGAGCAGGACCTTCCGTTTGTTGAAGGCTGCTCGGCGTGGCTTGCTTGCCGGGTAATCGGGGAGCCCCACATCCAGTCCCCCTACGATCTCTTCATTGCGGAGGTGACCGCAGCTGGGCCGACGAACGGGTATTCAGGGACGGGCATGGCACTTTGAAACCGCCGGGCCCGAGTGGCGCAGCCTGCACCATGTCGCAAGTGGCCATTACTACGCGATCGGCGAGGCGCTGACGGCGCGGTGAAGGTATTCGGTATCGATTTAACCAGCAAGCCAAGTCGCCGGAAGCCGATCACCCGCGCCATCTGCGAGCTTAAAGGCGATGTGTCGACATTCATCGCGCTCGAGACCTTTGCCACCTTCGCATCCTTCGAGGATTTCCTTTCAACCGGAGGCCCGTGGATCGCCGGCCTCGATTTTCCTTTCGGCCAGGCGCAACGATTTGTCGAGACGATCGGATGGGCAGCCCGCCATGATCTGTGAAGTACCGGTTTCCCGCATGACCTGGGCTGAGGCCTGCGACTTTGTGGAGCTGATGAATTCCCTTGACGGATCGACAGGATGGCAGCTCGCTGCGCGAAGCCATTGGCCGGGGAGTGACACCCGTCAAGGCGGAGCGTCAAAGGCAAGCTGACGGTCGCGGGGACAGCCATTCGGCAGGATTGGTGGGAGAAGCCAACGGCAATCATCGGCAGCCCGTTCGCAACCGCATCCAGCGTCGTCCCGATCTCCCAACCTCGGCTTACTAGTGAAGCGTCGGCGACATCGAACGCCGGGACATGACCTGTCGCATCACGCTGATGAGCCTTGCGGCAGATCGGATGATTTCAAGAGCGACATCGTGGTCGCCATGCGCAATATCGTTGACCATTGCTTTGACAGACGCAGCGACGTCTTCGAGGATGGCACTCAGATCGCTTTCCTCGCCCGGGAGCTGTTGCCCGAATGCTGATAGCGTCTCGGCAAAGCCGAGCAGAATCGAGCTGGTCTGCTCTGCGGTAAGGGTTGGGGATTGGCTGAGGGACAGATGCTTTGACATATCGGTTCACTTGCGTGTGTTCATAGATGTCGCGACCGGATTGTATTTCAAGTTGCGCTGCACTTCGTTCAGCATTCCCTCGCCCTAATTATGGGCTGAACCTTGCGGTCCCGTACAGCGTTATCAGCAACCACAGCTTCGGCGTCTTCACTCACTCCTGGCGACTTCAAACGCCTCGCCCGCCAAACGCTTCGCAGTATCATCAGCAACACGCCGGCCGTCATCGTCGACATCAACCCGAGATAACCAACGAATATCCACCACAGCATGTCGTTATCCTTCCTCTGTGCCTGACCCGACGTTTAGCCCTTGGGCCTCGGGCCAACCCTGGTAAACACCCCCTTTCCCGCCATAACCGTCGTTGGTGTCTATCTGGTCGAGGCCATTTCCTGGTGATCAGGCGGAACGCAGGTCCGGCGCCGGCCGCTGTATGGCTGGTAACTATTGTCAGATGCCCGGTAAGACTGATAACGGGCCGCGCACCACGCCTCGGCAGCGTATACTGCCACACCAGATCCCGCCTGAGCGGTTTCGCTCTTGGTGGCCTCCAATGCTGCGTATGGCGACATGCATGTCTTCGTCTGCCCGCTGTAGGCCCGATAGCTGTTGGAGGCAGGGTCGTATGATCGATAGCGTGATCCACACCAACTGACGTGTTCGGCGGACAACGTCGGCTTCACTGACTCGAGTTCCTTAGTCGTGGCTTCCGGCTTGTTGACGGCGATCCTGACCTTTGCCGCGTCGGTGACGTAGCTTGAATATGATGCCGGGATGCGCTCGTACCCTTGCTTGGCCACGTCGACCCGGACCGGACTGCTCGTCCAGAGATCAGGCGAGGGCGAAGTATCGAACTCATGAGCCTGCGAACCTGCCATGATTGCCGAGGCCACCGAGCTCGCGGCGATACAGGCGCCGATAGAACTTGCGATACCAAACGCCAGCGATGCGACGGTCTTCATCCTGCGACTTCCTGCTTGATTATCCGACGTGTCTGGACGCGGCGGTGGCCGCGTCCATGGAACGGATCAGTTGATGACTTGGATAACCTTGCGGGAAGACGGCTCGACGATGACGCGCTCGTCGTTCACGACCGCATACGCGTATTTCGGATTTTCCGGAACCGGCGTCACGACGACGGTTTTTGGAAGGGGCTGACCGACCACCACCTTTTCCTTGACAACGATGCGCGTCGTCGGCGCCGGAGCTTCACGGACATAGGTGACGACCTTCTGCGGCGGCGGATCGATCGCTGCGCCAACGACGGCACCGGCGACACCGCCGACGGCTGCACCGACAGGACCACCGACGATCGCACCTGTCACGGCACCACCTGCAGCTCCATTCACCGTGGACGACTGGGCGAAAGCGACGCCAGACATGAGGGCCGCCGAGACGGCTGCGCTGACGATAACCTTATGAAACATCTTTTAGCTCCTTCTCCTTGATGCGGCCCTGACGACCGCGGCGAGAGAACGGATGGTCCAGGAACCTGTTCCGCTGCTAGGACCTTGGTCCGAGGGCGCCCGGACTTAAGTCCGTGCGTCGGAACAGCCGGGGCGCATTACCGTTTGTCAGAAGGCCCCGGCCACTGCCGGCCACATAAGGCACGACCGGACTGAAGTGATCGCGCTCCTCAGAGAGGATTAATGTGATCGATAGCGGACCTAGGAGGAATTGCACATGAACAACCTGATCTGGCTTGTAGGCGCCATCGTGATTATCCTTGCGGTTCTAAGCTTCTTCGGCTTCCGATAAGGCAGACGATAGAACTGGCGTAGGACCGACTTTTCTTGATCAGTCTCGCCCTTCGACGTGTTCGGAGCGGCTTTGCGAGACCTACCGCTGCCACGCGAAATCCCAATCGAACCATCAGCCGGCTGAAGGCGGACGTGGACCGAACATTCCAATTCGTCCCACCTCAAGGACCTCCCGCCTTGCGGGGATGGACGATTGCGCTCCAGCCTTCAGGCACGCCATGCTCGCCGCGGTTACCGCGCCGTTGACGGCCGCCTGAAGCGGATCTCCGAGATCCAAAGCTGCGGCGAGGTATCCGCAAAAGGTGTCGCCCGCACCGACGGTATCAACCGGCTGGATTGTCGGCGCACCAAGCTCGAAATAGTCCGAAGGCGAAGCAACCGAAACGCCCTCCGAGCCCTTTGTCACGACGAACGTCTGTTGGTGTCTGAGGCTCCATTCTGCGGCGTCGAAGCGCCGCCGGCCAGCCGAGACCATTCATGCTGATTGGCGATGACAATATCCGCTAGCCGCGAAAGATCCTCAGAGCTGCGATGAAAGGGAGATACATTCAAAATCCTCGTAACGCCACTCGAGCGAGCCATCTCAAGTGCTCCCCGCGTCGTGGCGTTGGAGATTTCCTGCTGGAGAACCAGATAGCCCCCCTCGCCCGGCAAACGGCCGCCGATGATCCAACCGCGATCATGCCCTTGGGCGGGTACATGCCGAAAAGCTTGACATGGTTTGTCGACGTCAACGCAACGAAGCGCTGAAGGGAGATCCGCCCCTTGCTGACGCCCTCCGAAAACAGGATCGGCATGCGCGCCGCTACCCCGGGAATGCCGTTCGGACCCCAGCAAAGGATGTGCGTGCCCGTGAGCCGGATTTTCCAAGCGTATTCTCATGCGGAACGGGCAGTGATCCGAAGAAAAGGTCTGGAACGTGTCGTTGGCGATGCCACGCCAGATCGCCTCTTGCGAGGCGGTCGCGCGGCGGAGGCGAACAGACATATTTCGCGCCGGAATGGTCCATGTTGAGACCAGCCAGATGTTCCGCCGTCAGGACAATGTATTGCGGACAGGTCTCCGCATAGACCTTGATGCCCCTCATCCTCGCCCATTCGATCTGCTCCATCGCTTCCTCGCCAGAAACATGGACGATCATCACGGGAACTCCGATCAGTTCGGCATGGGCGATCGCGCGATGTGTCGCTTCCCTTTCCACCAAGTGTGATAATAGGGCGCTGTCTTGCCGGCCTGCTCAAGCTTGTCGGTCAGGAACTTGATCTGGTCGTATCCTGCGTGGATCATGACCATTGCCCCGTACTCGCGCGCGATGCTCAGGACCTCGAGGATCTCGCGATCCCTCAGCACAAGATCGTCATAGGTCATGAAGATCTTCACGGAGGTATAGCCACCGGCTATCAGCGCCGGCAGTTCCTGGCCAAGAACGGTCGGTGTCGCATCGCTGATGATCAGGTGGAATCCGTAGTCGACGAGCGAATTTCCATCAGCCTTGCCGTGATAGTCGGCGACGGCTTCGCGCAACGACTGACCGCGGCGCTGAAGGACATAGGGTACGATGCACGTATTGCCTCCGGCCGCAGCACTTCGACTGCTGGTTTCGAATCCGTCGGCCATGACAATTCCCTAGCCCTGATATTGGTCGAGATGGACATGGCTGTCGATTCCACTCGGCAGGACAAGTCGTCCTTTCGCGTCCATCTCCGACGCACCTTTCGACAGGTTTTGGGCCACCGGCAATCCCAATGTCGCAGGAAAAGTCTGCTGCAGTCGCAATCCGGCCGCCGCGAATGACGAGATCAAACCCGGAAACCATGTCAGCCCCTCCCCACTGGATGATACGTTCGATCGAAATAGATCAGGCTGCTGACCGTCGGATGTTCCTGGATCGCCAGAACCTCGCAGATCATGAGACTGTGCGTGTTCACCTCCAGGACCGTGACGATCCCGCAATCGAAAGCGACGCAGGCATCTGCCAGGACCGGCGAACCGGTCGCCAGCGTCGACCATTCTGCACGTCAGAACCGCTCATTCATCGCGATCTTGTCGGCACCTGAAAATACCTGCGACAGGGCCTGCTGCTTCGCCGACAAGACATTGACGCAAAGGACGCTATTTTTCTTCAGAGGCGCATTCTGCAGGCTGCTTCTGTTCATGCAGACGAGCAACGAGGGGGGCGTATCGCTCACGCTGCACACGGCCGTTGCCGTGAAACCAAGTCGGCCAGAAGCACCGTTGGATGTAATGATGTTCACGCCGCTGCCGAGACGCGACATGCCATCGCGAAAAGCACCCGTCGAAACAATCGGCTCTTCGCTTGGCACGGTTTCAATCTCCACCATGGCGCTCAGTTTCCGGGTTGCCTGATGTCATAGCGCGCAGCGAACGCTTGCGCGACATTGATGTCAGTGAGTGCGGGGACGATGCTCTCAGGATGGGGAAACCCATAGTAGTAGGCGTCGGCAGCCCTCTCGTCCGCCCTCGCCGCGTCCAGCACCATTTGAGTGGCCGGTGATGGCGGTTCGAGGAAAATGCGGGTCAGGTCGCATCCCCCGCGTCCGTACTTGACGCAGGCCACTTCCTAGTACCCTCGGCGTTATAACTGTCTTTGCTGCCGGGACGACGGGATCGTATTCTTAATATCAAGCTGGGCCACGTTTTTGGAAATCCGCGCTCGTATTGCTTGGAACGTTCGTCACTTACGCTCGGCGCTTGGCCTCACGCAGGAGAACCTTGCCGCGACGCTGACGTCGATAGGACAGTTGTGAGTGATCTTGGGCGAGGAAAGCATAATGCCTCTATTGACCTGCTGGATCGTCTTGCGTCGGCACTCGCGTAGATGTCACCGCCCTTCTTGCCGCACCGGACCCGTCTCATCCAAGGCCAGCGCCTTTGAGACCCGGTCGAAAGGCAGCTAAATGATGCGTAGAAGATGAGCCAAAAGAGCGGACTAGTTCGAAGGGATGCGGATTTCACCACAACTGTCGGCTTGCCACGAACACCATACAGTTTAAAGTAGTGCGAGATGATGGCCCGATCCGGGCACCATTGCTGCAGGCATGAGTTGCATTTCGAAATGTTCCCCAAGCATATCGAGGAAGCAATGTCTGACCTAACAGATCTCGCAGGTGTCCGTCGCGACCTGGTCACAACGACCGACCGGAAACTCGCGAAAGCAATGGCAGAAATGAAAGGCGCTCCACGCCACGTCGCGGCTAGCCGGGATACTGTGCAACCTGCCGAGTCGCTGGAGAGGCTTGCCATCCGACAGGATCTCCTGGAGCCGCGACAGTCAGATCCCACCGGCTTCGAGCGTGTCATCGGAGAGAGCGATCTGACATCAATCAACTACCTGGAACGCGGAAGGCGGGCTGCTGCAGCCGTATGCCGGATCCGCGTGCCCTCTCCGGGTGGCGAGTGGTATGGGACGGGCTTCCTTATCGGGCCGCGTCTTCTCCTGACGAATGCGCACGTTCTCGGCAACAGAAACGAGGCTGGCCAGGCTGAAGCTGAGTTTGCATACGAGCACGACATCGACGGTGTCCTTGGATCGCCCATCCAGTTCAACCTGATGCCGCAGGAGATATTCTTCTCCGATCCGCAGGCCGACGTCACGTTCGTCTCGGTTGCTCCAGTATCGGACAAAGGAATTCCGCTTGAGCGCTTTGGATGGCTGAGCCTCCTGCCCTTGTCAGGAAAGGCGGTCGATGGCGAATGGGTCACGATCATCCAGCATCCAGGGGGCGGCCCGAAGCAGATCAGCATTCGTGCAAACCAGATCGTCAACCTCGATCTGAAGGATCTTCACCTCGAATCGTTCATTCACTACCTGACCGACACCGAACCAGGTTCATCGGGCTCGCCGGTGTTGAACGATCAATGGCAGGTCGTTGCCCTTCATCACAAAGCCGTCGCTGCACCCTATGATCCGGCCAAGCCCAATGAGCCTGTCAAGTGGCTGGGAAACGAAGGTGTCAGGGTGAGCGCGATCTTCAAGCTCCTCGAGGAGCACCGGCTGGAAAACGATGACGCCTTGCGCACTCTTGATCGCCTAGAAGGGGCCCTCGGGTTTACACCCATGGTGCCGGAGATAGCGATCGCTGCGAACAGTGTTCTTGAAGCCGACGGGAAGCCCTACAAGCCAACACGCTGGTCGAAGCAAAACACGGTCTACGGCTACGATCCCAATTTTCTTTCCGAAGCGTTGCCACTCGATGAGATTATTGAGCCGATGAAAGACCAGGCCGCCCCTCTTCTTGGCGGCAACGGCCATGAACTCGCCTACAACAAGTTTTCGGTGGTCATGCACAAGGATCGCAAGTTTGCGATAATCACCGCCGTCAACATCAATGGATCTAAGCTCAGATATCCCGGCGATCGTCCCGGGAGCTTTCGACGCGACGCTCGAATTGCTGCGGAGTATCAACCAGACGGCGAGTTTTACGAAAAAGCCAAGGGAACCGACAAGATCCAGTTCAGCCGCGGACATCTCGTAAGGCGTTTCGATGCAGCGTGGGGCGCAAGCGATGAAGAGGCACGGGAAGGAGACGAGGATTCGTTTCACTACACCAACGCCGCTCCGCAGTTCCAAACCTACAACAACGTCGATTGGGGCAATCTCGAAGACTACGTTCTCAACCAGACGCAGTTGACCGAGCGCAAGGTGACTGTCTTACAGGGTCCGATCTATCGCCCCGACGACCCTCCTTATGGAAAGGATCGAAAGGGTGGCCCTTGGAAGATACCTCTCTCGTTTTGGAAGATTGCGGTCGTTCAGAAAACGCCGAGCACGGTTTCCGCGGCGGCCTTCATTGTCGGCCAAACGCAGTACGTGGCCGCGCTATACGAAGCCAAAGTCTTCAAGGCACTGGCTCCGTATCGCTTCGAGGAGCTCCGGACCCGCAAGATTCAGACGACGATTGCGACAGTTGAGCAGGAGACTGGTTTGAACTTCGATCGTATCCGGCAGTTTGATTCCCACAACAGCCTGGAGTCAACGCGCCGAACTCGCTGGATAACCTCGGTGAACGACATTCTCATCTAGCGCTACTGCCGGGAACTCGGGTGCGTTGTTGGCATGCTGCGCTTGCGGCAGGCAATGTGCTGGGTATCACCGGAGTATAGGATCAACGTTCTCCCGCAAGATGCGCCGCACTGTGGCATGCCTGTTGGATTGCATCGTGAGCCAGACGGCTCATAGTGAGCAGTATGGAAGATGGAAAGTCTATCACGGAGTGACAGCCATGCCTGGAACCGTCGATGAGATCCGCCAACAGCAACGAGACAGATGGGATCGTTTTTCCACCGGCTGGAAGAAGTGGGACGAGTTGGTTCTTGGCTGGCTTGCCCCGTTCGCCGACGCGATGCTCAGGGTCTCCCACCTCAGGGAAGACGCGCATGTCCTTGACGTTGCCGCCGGAACTGGCGAGCCCGGGCTCACCGCGGCAACAATGGTGCCGCATGGAAATGTAACCGTGACCGATCTCTCGGAGCGCATGCTGGCAGTAGCATCCGAGAACGCCTCTCGCCGTGGCCTGACAAATTTCAACACCAGAGTTTGCGATGCCGGCGCCTTGCCGTTTCAAGATGCGTCCTTCGACAGCGTACTCTGTCGCTTCGGCTTCATGTTCTTTCCCGAAATCTCGGTCGCCGCTCGAGAATTTGCACGTGTGGCAAAGCCGGGAGCACGGATATGCGCGGCCGTCTGGAGCGGCCCTGACAAAAACCCCTGGGCAACGACGATCATGTCGACGATCTCGCGTCACATCGAGATGCCCGCCCCGCCCCCGGCTCGCCCGGACTTTTTCGTTGCGCGCCCGAAGGATTGATGCGTACCGCCTTCGAAGACGCTGGCCTGACAGATCTGCACGAGGAGGAAGTTTCATCTACCATGAGCCACGCGTCTCCCGAGAAATATCGGGACTTCATGACCGACATCGCGGCACCTGTCGTGGCGGGGCTCGCTAGGGCCGATACCGCGACGCAAGCCCAAATCCGCGGCGAGGTTCTGGCCCTGGCGCGAGGCTTCATTCAAGATGGCCAGGTGCAACTTCGTTCAACCGCCACAGTCATCGTTGGGACACGCCAGGTTAAGCTCGATCGAACCTACGAAGGCGATAAATTTGGCCGTTTCGCACCGGAGTTGACTTGATTTGACTGTCTCTTTTTAAAGCCTGCTCACTTCCTCGACGGCGTCCCAGAGGGCGATCGGTTTTTGCAGCACGCCGATCCTCTGCAGTCGACACGCGATCTCGATTTTCGGACCACCTCCACCCAAATGTAGATCCCGCACGACAGCCTACGACGTCTCGTCAGCAGGGAGGCGAAGTGCGTCCTCCTCTGTTGGGCAGGGCCCAAGAACGCTGCCTCCCGCTCCCCGCGAGGCAGATTCGCCAATGCGTCACCATGTTCGGGCCTTGCGGCCCACGAATTTACCCCCGCGCAGCCAGTCCCTTGCCAACCCTTGGCAGTGAAACTACAGGCAAGAACTTGATTTGGGTGCTATGCTTCCGCCATTGCGGAGAAGAGCGCGGCAACTGATTAGCAATTAGACGTTCATGCCAACAGCACGTCGTTCTTAGACAAGGCAATGGCCTGGTCTCCCTTGCTCAATTGGGCTGGCGCGAGCGGAGACCACGAACGTCTAGCACTTCGACACAGTATCTTTCGATTTCGGTGGAATTAAACGCAACGGAGGAGCTTCAATGTCTAATCTGCGCATCGACACCATGAGAATGGCCAGACGAAACAAGCTGGTCGGCATGTGGGCTGCCAATAAGCTGAACCTGATAGAGAGCGATACGAAGACCTACTCGGACGACCTTGCAAAGGCGGCCTTCGACGTCAATCAAAATGATATTCTTGCCAAGATTCGTAGCGATTTCGACGCAGCGGGCATAGTCCAGTCCGATGAAGAAATTCTGGCGATGATGAACCAATGTTGGCTCAATGCCGGAAACCAATCCGCACAGTCGTCCGACACCAGTGATGGCGCACTGGTGCAAATCGCACGAAACCTTATGAGGTGACGAGCTTCGTTCGAAGGAACAATGACAGTTTCGGTCCGCCCCACCCCTCACAGCAGAGGTGTTCGGCTGCGAAAAGTCCTACAGGGAACCCCTCAATAAGGTCCTACACATTGACGACGGGGTCCATAGTAGGGCTGGAAGGTGTTGTCGAACGCCCTGTAAGTGCGATAGCGCGCGTAACACCAACTGACATGGCTGCCCCCTTCATAGGCGACCGAAGGCTCATACTGGCGGTACGGCCGGTAATAGCCGTAAGGACGGGAATAATAGCCGTAGGAAGAGCCGTAGAACGTGTCATCGTACGGGCCGTAGTACGGCTGTGCCAAAGCGCCGCCAATGATCGTACCGACAGCCAGGCCGCCCAGGGCCCAGCCCCATTCAGATCCGTGGTGATGGTGGTATCCACGGTAATGGCCGCCATACCAGTGGCCGCCTCCTCCATGCCGCCATTGTACGGGTTCTGTCCGCTGCTGCATCTCGACCACGGGCGGGTTGATGGCCGGAAACGCCTGGGCTGGCGTAATTCCGGAAACATTTGTGACCAGGCCCAACGCTACGACGGCTAGCTTTTTCATGACGGCCTCATCCCCAGCGAAGAGGAGGGGCATATTTCCCTCCTGCCGAACCAAAGGTGAACGCAATTTGTCGAAAATCGTTCCCTGCGACGGCGTCGACACCGGAACATGCTTTTCATCCGCCCGCACAGAAATGCCGGACCCAGTGCGCGCCCAGTGAAGAGGACCCGCTGTCCTGTGGCCGGCGTTTGCGTGCTGCTACGAATAAGTTGACCTTGCCATCGGTTTCCCATTGCCCTGAGCACTCCTCCGCATTTATTACCGATTTATGACAGTTACACCCACCCCTGGAAGTGGCCCCTGATGATGAACATTTTTCGCAAGCTGATGCCGCGGGAGGACAGATTCTTC
The DNA here is from genome assembly GCF_024808055.1 of Rhizobium sp. BK176. Lineage (NCBI taxonomy): Bacteria > Pseudomonadati > Pseudomonadota > Alphaproteobacteria > Hyphomicrobiales > Rhizobiaceae > Rhizobium > Rhizobium sp. BK176. The sequence goes on from NZ_JANUBV010000018.1 coordinate 124,516, forward strand.
GACATGTACTCGAAGCATTCGAAAGTCGTCCTCGATGCAGCGGAAGCTTTAAACGACCTTCTCAATGGCAAGGACCTTGATAAAAATTGCCAAAGGATTGTGGGGCTGGAGAACGAGGCCGACGACATTACACGCGAGGTACTCCTTGCGGTCAGGCGCAGCTTCATTACACCCTTCGACCGTGGCGACATAAAGGACCTTATCCAGTCGATGGACGATGCCATCGACATGATGCACAAGACTGTCAAAACCATACGATTGTTCGAGCAATCGAGCTTCGATCCGCTGATGCAGCAGATGGGTGGGGAGATCGTCAAGGCAGCAAGGCTCATTGCGGAAGCCGTTACCCTTCTCGATAAGCTTGGCCCAAATGCCCAGCGACTCTCGACAATTGCGGAAGAGGTCACGCGCGTCGAAGGGAGGTCCGATGAACTCCATGACGAGGGCCTGAAAGACCTGTTCAGACGTCACGGGGCTAGGGGCGACGCCATGGCCTACATGATCGGCAGTGAAATCTACGGCGAACTCGAAAAGGTCGTCGACCGGTTCGAAGATGTCGCCAATGAGATCAGCGGCATTGTCATCGAGAACGTCTGATGGATGTTTCGATAGCTTTGCCACTGCTCGTTGGCTTGATCATCATTGCGCTGATCTTCGATTTCCTCAACGGATTGCACGATGCGGCCAATTCCATTGCGACAATCGTGTCTACGCGTGTCCTCCGTCCGCAATACGCGGTCGTCTGGGCAGCATTCTTCAATTTTATTGCCTTTGCGTTCTTCGGCCTGCATGTGGCTCAGACAGTCGGAACGGGGATCATTGATCCAGCCATCGTCTCTCCACAGGTGATCTTCGCCGCCTTGATGGGGGCGATCATCTGGAACGTCGTCACCTGGATTTTCGGCATTCCTTCCAGTTCGTCGCATGCACTCGTTGGCGGTCTCGTCGGCGCAGGCTGGGCGAAGGTGGGTTTCGCTTCGATCGTCTGGAGCGGCTTCCTGAAAACAGTCGGAGCGATTTTCTTCTCTCCGGCCATCGGCTTTTTCCTTGCATTGCTGCTGGTGCTTCTCGTGTCCTGGCTGTTCGTGCGGCAGACGCCTTTCGCTGTCGATCGCACGTTCCGCGTGATGCAGTTCGTGTCCGCCTCTCTTTATTCACTCGGGCACGGCGGCAATGATGCGCAGAAGACCATGGGTATCATCGCCGTATTGTTGTTCAGCCAGGGTCATCTCGGTTCGGAATTCTACGTGCCGTTCTGGGTGGTCATCTCTTGCCAGACCGCGATGGCACTCGGCACCCTCTTCGGTGGCTGGCGCATCGTCCACACCATGGGGTCGAAAATCACGCGCCTCAACCCAATGCAGGGGTTCTGCGCCGAAACTGGTGGAGCATTGACCCTCTTCGGTGCCACTTGGCTCGGCATTCCGGTATCTACGACCCATACCATTACCGGCGCAATTGTCGGGGTCGGTGCAGCCCGCCGCCTTTCAGCCGTGCGGTGGGGCCTTGCCAGCAATATCCTGATTGCGTGGATCATCACGATGCCTGCCGCTGCAGCAATTTCCGCACTCTTCTACTGGCTGGCAAGCCTTTTCGGCTAGGACCACGCCCACGTGCTTCAAGCTTAGCCAGAGGCGGCCGGCCGCTGGCACGCTTCAAGACAACGCTTCAAAACCCAGCATCTCCCAATCCGCAGAAGGGATCGACCGGGCTGTTGCGGTTCCACGGCGCATTGCCGAGCAATGCGTCCACCACTGCCCGCTGCATGGTTTCGGTCGTCGAATAGGCGTTGATGTAGGTCGGCACCCGCGGCGCATCATAGAGAAGATATGGATAGCCAAAGGAGATCATCACCGTCGGGACGTCATGCCAGCCACGCCACATGGCATTGCCGAAATTGCCGGTAAGCTTGAGCCAGTCGAGAAAAATGCGCCCGCGTGTCAGAAGTGTTTCATCGCCGAGGAGGTACAGCAGGAGGTCGAAATCCTTCGTATCGACCGCCATTTGCGGCGTATGTATCGTCACCTCGAAACCATGGTCTTTCAAAAAATCCGGCAGCACAAATTGCTGTGGCCCGGGCCAGAACGGAACGACGATGTCGCCGCTGAAGACGAGGACACGTCGGTGCTTTTTCGGGTCGAGCGGAAGGGTGCTGTCGACATCCTTGACGAGCGTGGGGATCCGCCGCGACACGGCATCTGCATAGGCCTTGTTCCTTTCCGTCTCTACTGTTGTCAGCTGCTGCGGTCGGTGCAGGCCAAGCGCCGCCTTCAGACCCAGCTGGCGTATCAGCGCCTCATCGACCCTCTCTTCCCTCAGACGGCCATCGGAAAGCGCTGCCTTGAGGTAGGAGAGATCCGCATCACAATTGTCGGAAAAGAGAATGACGTCGCAGCCGGAGGAGATAAGCTCCGGCAGATGCTCTGAACGCTTCGACCATGAGCCGAGTCCCGCCATCGGGGTGGCATCGGAGACGATCAGACCATTGAAGCCAAGACGTTTGCGCAACAGTTCGACGTTCAGCAGACGGCTGATCGATGCCGGACGGAAGGCCTCGATCCCGGCCTCCGGTGTGATCAACCTCACGAAACTTGGAAGTGCGATATGGCCCGCCATCACCGACAACGCACCGGCTTCGATCGCCCGCCGGTAGAGCCGGCCAAAAGTGTTCTCCCACTCTTCCATCCCAAGCGGGTTGATCGTGGTCAGCAGATGCTGATCGCGATCGTCGAACCCCTCCCCAGGCCAGTGCTTGACGGCCGAGGCAATGCCATTTTTCTGGAAGACCTCCATCTGCGTGATTGCATGCCGCTCGATCACAGCGACATCAGAACCAAAGCCGCGCGTCGCAACGATGGGGCTGCGGAAAACTGCATTGATGTCGAGGACCGGTGTGAACGACCAGTTGATCCCGGCCGCACGCGCCTCTTGGGCCATGATACGGCTCACCTCGGCGGTCGCCTCCACATCGTCGAGTGCCGCAAGCCCGAGCGGGTTCGGCATCTCTGCCGCCCCTGAAAGCGCGAGCCGACTGCCTTCGAGATCGGCGGAAACAAGGAGCGGCGTCGGCAGGTCGATGTTCAAGGAAGCGATCAGGGCGCGCTCGCTCGCCGCGTCCGCACCGCCGAACCGCGTGATACTACCCGGTCGGAAGGCTTTCAGACGCTCAACCTCGTTGGGATCGCTCCCGAAGAGAACAAGATTGAAAAGTTGAGGCAACCTGTCCTCGCCAGACAAGGAGGCGAAACGCGCCTTGACCCATGCGATGCCGTCACCATCGAGGTTGAATGGAGGATTAGCAAGATGATCGAATATCATAGCCCTTACCTCCGGCCGATCTGCCACGACCGTAGAGTAGTTCACCGAAGCCGCCACGTGAAGCTCGCTATCCACTCGGACCCTAACCGTCTTCCGATGGACCTCTCTCGACCGGACGTTATGCCAGACGAGTCGACGGCCCGATGCTCGCCAGTAGGTGAGTGCCCCCTGAGATGAAGCCACCGCCAAACCCGTTGGAGGGGATGCTTCCCCGAACCCCATCATTTGCATCGTTGCGCGGTGACACTTCTTCGCGGATCGCCGATCTCTTAGAGTGCCGCTCTCTTGTCGTGCCGACCAAGCGTGCCAGCAGATAATCGATCTCAGCCTTTGCCATGGCCGAGAGGATCTGGGGAGCTTGCGTTGCGCATCCGTAGCGATCATGCCCCGGCGCTTGAGCACATGTTTGCGCACTGCCAACCCAATGCCGAGTTGCTGCTCATACCGGATCAATGGCAAATGTGCATCGAACAGGTCGTGCGCCTCCTCCCGCTTTCCGGCGGCAAACAGCCCCACGAGCTCGGTGAGCATGTCGGGAAAACCGTAGCCGGACATTGCTCCGTCGGCGCCGCGCTCTGGTTCGAAATCAAGAAACATGCCGCCGTTACCGCAGCGAATGGAGAAGTGTCGCAATTCTCCCGACTTCTGCAAGGCGCGGAGCGTCGAGATCTTTTTCGAGGCCCGGCCAGTCCTCATGCTTCAACCTCAGGCGTGAGTGGTGAATGGAGACGATTTTCGCGATCGCCCCGGGCGTCATGACCATCGTCAACGTCAATGGATAGTCATGTAGCACCCATGGGACATCCTCGCCGACGGCCTCGACTGCCCCGGCAAAGTAGTTGACGATCTGGTCGTCTGTTAGCAATGCCGGCGGCGGTGCAATCATGCTCCAGCGGCGCCCATGTCCATCGAGTCGCGGGTAAGAGAGCACATGCTGACAAACCCTGGCGACGAGACGCCGACGATGACGGGAATTTTGGAGCGGGAGACAACCCGCTTTACGATCGCGCGGCTTTCTTCAGGCTTCATTTTGGGCGCCTCGCCCATGATTCCGAGGATCGTGATGCCGGTGCAGCCGCTATTCTGATAGAAATCAATGAGTTTGTCTATCGAGTTGAAGTCGATCGAACGGTCCTCAAAAAAAGGGGTGTCGTTGCAATCGCATATACGCCGCTGGTTTCGGTACCGAATGTCATTTCTTGCTGTCCTTTCACGCTTGATCGCGCTCCTCGGTTTCCGCACTCATCGGATAGAGGCCTACAATGGCACGCCACAAATTTATTCTCGCCAGCATCCATACTTTCATTCGCTCCTGGTCCGTAGCGCTGAGAGCACTCATCAAAGCAGAGTTGCGGGGATCCAAACCGCTCCATCTTCATCCACCACGACCAAGTCGTCCATGGGGTACCCTTTGAGCGTTTGCGAATGTGTTTGAGGTGCCTCGAATTCAGATGAAACCGCCCTGCCGCAAATCGCGTTTAAGGCTCAGGCGCGCATCACACGCGCCATCCTTGTGGTGAAGGGCCGGTTCATCTCGCGAGGAAGAAGCGAGCCTATGCTTCCGTTGCGCAAGCGGGCCCGAACGGCACGATTTCGACAGTTGCGATGTCGCTTGCATTTTGCCCATCATCGATCCTGTGACAAATTGAGGGAGCGTCCCGTGAGCAACAGCGAACGACAGAAGATGGCTGCTGGAGAGTGGTATTGCTGCCTCGATCCGGAACTCGATGCGTTGCGCGTGTTCGCGCGCAAGGCGGTGCATCAGCACAACACACTTGACCCCGAAAGTCGGGGCAATATTGCACCAGCGCTGAAAGCGCTATTCGAGAAAGCGCCCGAAGATGCCTTCATTGAGGCACCATTCCACTGTGCCTACGGCATGAATATTTCACTAGGCCATCGTGTCTATCTCAATGCCGGCTGTACCATCCTCGACACTGCTAGCGTTCGAATTGGTGATGGCTCCATGCTTGGGCCTGGTGTCCACATCTATTGCGCCGACCATCACCGGGATCCAGTCCTCAGGCGCAGTGGTTTGGAAATCGGCCGGTCCGTAGCAATCGGCGCTGACGTTTGGATCGGCGGCGGCGCAATCATCCTCGGGGGCGTGACCATCGGCGATGGCGCGATCATCGGCGCCGGCTCTCTCGTCACTCGTAACGTGGCGCAAGGCGCAACGGTCGTAGGAAACCCTGCGCGAGAGATGTGCCGGGACGAGCCGTGAGATTCCTTGATCGCTTAGACAAGAACTTGGTGCCTGACTTGGAACGGGTCGCTCCTTCATCAATCAAGCCGGCTCATATGATTACCGGACCAATGAATTTGACATCGCGGTCCACCAGAGACACCCTGAAGGAACAGCGATTCGAATTGCACAGTTTCCTCTCGCGATTCAACGTACCGCGCGTTTCTCCTTATTACGTCGAGAGCTATCAGGAGGAGGTAGCATGAAAGAGGCGGCGCCCGTTGAGAGAACGGATCACTGAGATGCAGATGATTATCGAGGGACAGTCACACTTCCAGCCTTTCGGCTTACTTTATTGGGGTTTCACAGATCTCAACAAGGGAGTTGGAAGCATGACTGCCTTTTATGACCACCGGCGGCGATTATCACAGATCCTACGGCCATCTCCGGCGCAGGACAGAAGCGGCAAAACGCTGCGCTCCGGTCGGGTGAAGAACGATCGACAGTCTCATGCGGTTGTCGAGGCAACACACAGCTGGATGGTCATGTACAACTGGCTCGACGACATTTGTGATGATGTGCACGCCACATTGATTTGGAACCGGGTCCGCGAACTCCCATACGGGCCAGCGACGGATGAACGGTCGCGCGAAAGGCCAGACCGATGTCAGCACCCGACTTCGCGCCTAATGCCGCCGAAAACCATTCTTGCACCACCGGGGCGTCCACAGATGGAGAATGGTTCAGAGCCGAAGGGCAGCAAAGCAATCTGTCCAGCGAAAGCAAGAGATTGGGTCGATCGGCGCCAATGCCCGTCAGAACGAAACGGAACTCAAGGAAAAGCCGGCAGATGGCGGTGTTTTTCCCCTTGTGTTCTTTCATTGGAGAAAGACCATGATACCCTCGAGTCTCTTCTATGATCTTGTTGACTCACAGATCGCGTTTAAAATCGTACAAAGGAATTTCAACAGTCCCAACTATATCTTCAGCGTGCCGCGTGCCAGCGACGGCCAACTCCGCTTGTCGATACTCGGAAGTCAGCCCTTGATCGGGTCGGCAGATGCCATTCTTGCTCGATTGAACGCGCTGCTATGCGAGCATCCCGCACCTCAGGTCCAGCATTCCTTTAAACAGTCCATCGCCACTGGCACCGTAGTGCAGTACTCCCTCTTTCCCGAGGCGGAAAAGGGCAAGCAGCACGGATGGCCGGAACAGATTTCTGTCGAGTGCCGTATTGTTCCTTCCGACCAGCCAAGTGCCGATAGAGAAACGGTACTTGTGAATGTCAATGTGGAGACAAGACACAGCCTGCACCTCATGGAGCGGCTGGGGCGGGATAACTTCCAGGAAATCGGCCGTCTGTCCCCTCTCGCCCTCCCCAAGGATGTTCATGAGAAATTGGCTGCCAACGGATACTATGAGCAGAGCTTCATATCCTTGTATGGCGAAGAGGCTTTCGACGAGGCCAAGACAAGAGTGAAAGGCGCATGCGACCGCTGGGGTTCCGACACCGGTGACTTCCGGCAAGCACCGCACTGACAGACGGCGCATTGCGCAAACGGACGAATGATCGACCGGTTCCAACTGGCGTCTTTGCCATTTACGAAACCAGCCACCATTTTCGTCGACTGCCGGAATTCGTGTACGGTCGTCGCGATCCTGGGCCGGTTGTCGCGCTGTATGGGCTTGCGACCATGGTCGCTTCAGGTACGCAGTCCGGTGATCATTTAGATTGCGATCACCGCTTCGCCCGCGCCATCGACCGTGCGATATCGACGATGTCGTCGCGCGTGGCGGTCGGGTCCTCCGGCTCCAGGCGACGCCAATTCCGATCCTGAAGTCGATCCCCTTCAAGGCCTTCAAGCCCACCTACCGCACCCCGCCATGTTGATGGCGTGGCGATGGAAGGCGACTATGCTGGCCACACGATCCCGATCATCGATCCGTCGACTGGCGAGATCCGCGCGGCTGTGCTTAGCGCCTTGCAACTGACCTTCGCCTATGCCAGCGTCAATCAGAAGCTGCCGGATTGGATTGAGGCCAACCAGCGAGCCGTCAGCTTCTTCGGTGGCGTACCAAGACCTCGATCGACGACAACCTCAAGTCAGCGGTGGCCAGGGCTCTTTTGTTCGAGCCGACATTGAATGCGACATTTGCCGCTTTCGCCGAGCACTACGACACAACCGTTGTTCCGGCAGGCCGGCGAGATTAGTCCGTTGAAGGGACAGTTTTGATTTTGGAGAGGTGGGGCTTGGCCAGGCTTCGCAACGAGCGCTTCTTTCGCCGTGTCGATCTTACTATCCGTATCAGCGCCTTGATCGAAGATCTCAATACCCTACCGATGCGGCTATATGGATAGTCTCGACGCGCGCTGTTCGATGAGGTCGAGCGCACCCAGCTGGAGAGGTGCCTTCAACGCCGTTCGAACACGCGGAATGGAAGACGGCGAAGGTCCATATCGAGGTCGACAAGACCTTCTATTCCGTGCCGCATGCGCTGATCGGAAGACGGGTCGATGTCATGCTGACGTATCGAGTGCTCGAGATCTTCTTCGATCACAAACGTGTCGCAAGTCACATCCGGAGCTCGCAGCGCGCAGGCCGCGTCACCGTCAATGAACACATGCCCAAGGCGCACCAACATTATGCAGACACAACACCCCACTCGTTGCCCAGTGAAGCAGCAAAGGTCGGACCAATACGGCGACGTTTATCGAGCGTCTACTCAGCGATCGCCCCACCCGGAACCGGGGTATCGATCTGCTCAAGGCGTCCTCTCCCTGGCGCGTCGTCAGCAATCGGATCGACGTGAGCTGGCTTGCGAACGGGCGCTGGTAATTAACGCCCTGAGCTATCCGGTCTCGATCAGGCCCCGGCCATGAGCGAGGCCGTGAAGCCGGCGCCGCAGCACGGCAATATCCGCGGCAAAACCTACTATCAATAAAGAGGACATCAGATGCTGACACATCCGACACTGGAGCAAATGAATGCGCTCGGTCTGACCGGCATAACAACGGCCTGTCGGGAGCTCCTCGATCAAGCTCGTGGAAACGACCTGAGCTTCGACGAACGACTGCGGCGTCCTGTCGCGCTACGGCGAGCGCACATGTTTAAGCCTCTTCTAATTTGTACGCTAGATGACGGGAACCAATCGGCAAGCTAGATTGTTTTTGACGCAGAAGAGGGCCTACGCACACCCCTCTTTCCTTTCCTCGTCACCACCTGCCCCGCTCGCATAAGCGGGGCTTTTTTCCAACCGAGTGTGTGGCGTGTCGGACCAATTGAGAAAATGACCCCTGGAGGTGCGGACGGTAGGAACTGACCCTGCAGCTTGTAGTCGCAAGTCGCACAGCCAGCGCGCGCCAATAAGCATCGAGTCAGCATTAGAATATCAAACATCAGGTCTCAACCTGTGGAGAAGCCGAACGGCGCGGTAATCTGTCGGGAAAACAATTTCGGATTGGCCATAGCTCTGTAAAGGCTCCATCAAGCCAGCTCGTGCCCAAAGTCCACCCGTGCTACCTTCGTTGAAACGGAGGAGACCAGCTTGGAAGACGCTGAAATCGAACGACGTGCGAGGCAGCTATGGACCAAGGAGAACCCCGGACGGCCCTGGCATCCTGTAGCCCAGCGTATTGAGCTGGGGCAGGACCTATCGATTGGCGCAACCGAGGAGGACAGAAAGCGCTACATTCAGCGGGTTCGAGACGGCGAGTAGCTGAGCGGCACGCAGCAGGCGCATTCACTTCGCGCCGGCTGCATATTGCTTGTACGTTCGCGTTTAAAGAGAGCGGAGATGGCAAAAACGTTTCTTATATACGGTCTTTGTTTTGCTGCTCGCAGCAGCCAGTCTTAGGTGGATCTACAACCATTGGTGAGAGCCCTGCGCGGCGACAATCACGGTGAGATGCCAACCGAGCGTGACGTCGGTAAATTTCTGGATCTTCAATCGTTGCGACGTAGGCCGTAAACTCATAAATTCTCTTGGCGTATTGCGTTCGGCGTGATTCAAGGCTTCCGAATTAGGAGCTATGATGACACGCCGCCGCTACGAA
>NZ_JANUBV010000019.1:0-117463 GCF_024808055.1 Rhizobium sp. BK176
CGCCACCGATCCCGACAAGAGCCAGGTTCCAGCAACGCTCACGGAACAAATTCCGATCGTGACGCCGGTGCGCACGCGCATGGTCGAATTCGGCAGGGCGGGAACCGGGGACTCGCGTGGGCCGAATGGCTGCACGCCGGATTGCGGTGAGACCGTGACCTTCCCATGGACCATTCGCATCAACGGCGAGACGGCGCATTCGATGAACGCCAACCGGATTTCCCTGCTCATTCCCAAGGCCGGGGAAGTGGAGCATTGGACCTACAAGAACGGCGGCGGCGGCTGGGATCATCCCATTCACCTGCATTTCGAGGAAGGCATCACCATGCTGCGGAATGGCCAGGCTCCGCCACCGACCGAGAACCTGCAGCGGAAGGACGTCTGGCGGCTTGGAGAAAGCGGCAGCGTGACGTTCCAGATCCAGTTCGGCGAGTTTGGTGGGTCCTACGTGAACCATTGCCACAACACCGTGCATGAAGACTTCGCGATGCTGGCGCGCATTCAGTTGCTGACTGGCGTTGCGGGGACGCCGCAGGCAGCGGTGACGCCAACGCCCAATCCGACCGAGTATGGCGTCTTCTTCACCACGCCGGAAATATTGCCTGAAGGTGCGCCAAAGGGGTGGACGAATACCCAGCCGCAGATGCAGGCCCAGCTGAACACCAATCCCCAACCATGACGGCTGCGCTGATTGCGCAGCCTTTCTCTGTTCGGGGTGTGGGTTTCCGGAGGTGTATTTATGAGACGTAGGCCCGTGGCCGTCCTGGCTATCGCTGCCATTCTGTCAGTTCTATGTGGCGGGGCTGCTTCCGCCGCTTCGCGTTGGGGAAAAGACTACTTTCCCAACGTCGAAGTCATCACCCAAACCGGCGACAGGGTGCATTTCTACGATGACCTGATTAAGGGCAAGATTGTCCTGATCAGTTTCATTTTCACCAGTTGTACCGATCTGTGCCCGCTGACGACGGCACGCATTACCCAGGTCGTTGACCGGATCCAGGACCAAATCGGCAAGAAGATCTTTGTGGTATCGATCACTGTCGATCCCGAAAACGACACACCTGAAAAGTTGAAGGCGTTCGCCGATGCCTTCTATAAGGGACCGGGCTGGACGTTCATCACCGGCAAGCCTGAGGACATACGCGCCATCAACGCAAAGCTTGGGAACAAAAGCAACGTTGCAACTGATCACCGCAACGAAATCGTGCTTGGCAACGACACCACCGGAGAGTGGGCAAGGAATTCGCCTTTCGCCGACATCGAGAGCGTGGAACTAGCGATCCGCGATATGGATCCGGCATGGCGCGAGGGGCATTACGCTCCCGCGCTATCGTTGGCTCCAGCCACAAATCAACAACAAGCCGGCCTGACGCTGGATCGCGAGCCGGGACAGGTTCTGTTCAAGAAGATCTGCGCACCGTGCCACACGGTAGGGGTCGGCGACCGTATCGGCCCGGATCTTCTCGATGTTACGGTCAGCCGCGATCCGGCATGGCTGAAGCGGATGATCATGAATCCTGTCCGGCTGAGGGCGGAGAAGGATCCAACGCTGGCCGAGCTCGACGCGAAGTTTAACGGTGTGCGCATGCCGAACCTTGGTATGTCGGAGGCGGATACCGCCGATCTCATATCATACCTGGCGACGAAATCGGCCGAAATAGCGGAGCTGCGCGCCCAACCCGAAGCGACGCATGTTCACCAACCTGACGATGCATCAGAACATCACGATCATGCTGGAATGATGCCTTCCAATCCTTAAAGGTGGCACGCGCCTTTTCCGTTTACCCGGCATGCGCGTTGAATGGGAAGCTCAACGCGTTCGGAAGATCCAAGGACGACTGCAGGTCACGCTCGTTGATGGACTTGCGGCGACCGACAGATCCATCCTGCATCAGATGCCGCGCGGCGATCATGCGGGCGGTCAAGGCCCGTTCAATCGGCTGGCTATTGGATCACGCATTCTAAGAAGCATGGCTTGCCGGTCCGAACTTGGTATCGCTCGACCATTGACAGCGCCTCCAGAAAGAACAAATAAGGAACAGTCTAAGGGAACGGAGACCAATGCCGGAGATCCATCCATTCAAGCGACTCCGTGCCTGGACGTTGCTCGCTGCTCGCGATCAGGGCCAGCTCATATCAATTACATGCGACTACTGTCGGGTGACGCATCGGTATTTCGCAACAGATCTCATCGAGCTTTGCGGCAACGTTACCCTCGACAAAGTCCTGCGACGGTTCAGATGTGAGAGATGCGGCAAGAAGAACTACCTGAACATGACCTTGCATGTTCCTCACGGAAGCGAGTTCGGGGACCTGCCAATTCGGCGGCTGCGTGAGGTCCGCACCACGAGGCTTCCGGTCTGGTGCGACGATCTCCTGCGTTAGCGCGACCGTGATGTCTTGACTGACCGATCTTTTATCGGGTTGTCCCAAAAACGAACGCAACCGCAGCGACGACGGCCATCGCAGTGATTGGTCTCTCGCGGATCGTGTTCTCGATGTCCTCGAGAACCCTGCGGGTTCTCACCCTGACGACGTCGACGGATCCCGCCGCTGCCCCGGATAGGGAATCCTTCACCGTTACGGCGTCGTGGCGCAACGTGCGGAATTTGTTTTGCACGATCTCCCGCTTGTCATGAGCCTCGGACCGGTCGACTCCCACGTCGTAAGGATCCGGTGCCGTGCTGACACGCGCGGCGCTTTCAACGTCGGTCCGGCCGGCCGGGATCGCCGTATGAGTGACGGAGACCGGATCAGACGCCGGGAAAGTGGATTCCAAACCAGCCTCGAGTTCTCCCTTGCGCGCGCGGCGGCGTTGCTGAGCCTGCTCATTGCGCATCGATTGTACTGCCGGGGATTTACCTGGATCGTCAGCCATGTCGTTGTCTCCTTGCATTGCGTGGAAACTTAAGCTCCCAGATGAAAAGAAGTTCCGGCGGAAAGACAATTCGTTAGAAAATCAGGCTGTTGAGGGTTACAGTCTGGAGGGTAGAAGGCCGCCTGGTCGGAGTGTTGTCCGTCGGTCAGCAGGGCCCCAGGGCCGACCTGGATCCGTGCGTCACCCGCCACGCAGGGAAAGGCGGCCTGAGACACGCGGCAGCGAGCGCCTGAGAGCCGCTTGGCGAACGACATGGCGTGGCGAGCCTTTGACATATATCGGAGCCGGTGGTGTTGCCAGCGTCGCTGCGACCTTTTGCTGAGGCCTTGTTCGTCCCGGCAGCGTCAGGGAACCATCCGAGGGAATATTGAGTTAACAGCATTCACGATACCGGGAGCGCAGCATGTTTGTCTCATCGCCCGTACCAATTCGCCGGGTCGCCATCTCCTTTCACGACACCGATAACCGACAGATCGCCACAACGGTCTCCGAAATGACGGAATTGCTGCTCTCGAGCCGATGGCCGAAGAAGCCCAACGACACGCTTTGGCGAGACGCGCTGATGACATGCCTCCGCTCTCAGCAGGATGAAAAGAAGGCGAAACGTGCCCGCAAGGCTTTCGTCAAGGCAGCGCGCGGGGCAAGGATCACCGTCATCCCGAAACACTGAAGACCGGGGCGACCTTTAGCGCGGACGCTCGACGCGGTACCCGCTTGATTCTGCAGTCATGGCGATGACTTGAGCGCTCCCGCGATTGCTTTTGCCACACGCTTCTTGCACCTGCAGACGGAATTCCTATCTGTGATGCGACCGCATTGCGGAGATGTGACATGGATAGTCAAACAAGCCACCCGACGATCGAAATCGTTCCTCCCCGACGTACGCGTCGCCGTTGTCCGGATTTTGTCCTGTGCTTGTGTTGCAATCGCCCGCATGCGCCATCCGAGATGGACGAAGACGGTTGCGGTATCTGTGATGAGTGTCTTGGCGTCAGCGACATGTCCTCGGCCCTCTCAGCATTCGAAGACACGTTCGAACAATTTCCCGATGGCTACATGGAGGGCGTTTTTGAGGGACGCCGCTGGAGTGCGACCGTACGCCGATCCTTGGACGGACGACGCACGTGGATGCTGGCCGAGGAGCTTGGCGGGAACGAGATCGTCAGCTTCAACTGGTATCGACTTTCCGAAGGACGTGGCGTTTTGAAACCCTGCGAGATGTCGGCGTCGAAGGTGATCGATTTTGTTCTCGGGTTTCGGATCGATCCGAACTGCGTTGAAGGCCAAAGCGCGCTTGCGCGGGTCGCTTGGCCGTCCGCCACTGGTTGAGACGGTGGCAGAAACCGGCCTGCCAATCCTGAACATCGAAAAACGCCGTTGCACACGAAAACAAGGGTGGCGGGGAAGCGATCCATCGATTGGCGAAATAATCCTGCCTGAGCGGCAATCCGGTCGGCTGGATCGTCTGTTGGCGCGGCACGCGGACCTATTTCCATTCAAAAAATCTGTCTGACGATAAAGGCCGACGTTGCGCGAGCACCTGAGCCCGCTCGGTTTCCTGCTGGTAGGCCACGGCATCCTCATCGCTGTTCAGCCCGACGAAATGCATCTTCGTCGATTCCGTCCTTGGTGCGCCCTTCTGGCGATAGACGAGATGCACCGCGCAGGTCGGATACTGCCAGCCACCGGTCAGAAATTCGGCCAACTGCCCGGCATTCTGCTGTTGCACCTGCCCGGAAAAGGCCAGGAACTGGCCGAGGCCGAAGAACCCGCTGAACAGCCCGTAAGCGTTTTGGGGTTGCATCTGCACGGCGCGACCGGTCGTGAAATCGCGCCGATAGCACAGGCCCTCCGTCTGCCCCTTCGCCTTTTTTTCCGTGTAGGTGACGAGGTTCCTCTGGGCGAGAAGTTCCATCGTCAACGCGAAGGTCTGATAGCGCCCCGCATCCTCGTGCAACCGGTCGATCCTGTCCTTCAGGTCAACGACGTAGTCCCGGTAAAATGCGGCTGTCATTCTCAACGCTCCGATTGTGATCAACGCGCTAGCTATCAGATAATCCGGCATCGCCAAACAGGGATGGAGATGAGGCAGGACGCCGCCGTCCTCAGATGTGCAGGGCGTGCCCCAGCGCCTTCAATGCCGCTTCCTGAAATGCTTCGCTGCGCGTCGGATGCGCATGGATCGTGCCTGCGATATCCTCCAGCCGTGCTCCCATCTCGATTGCGAGCGCAAAGCTTGCCGAGAGTTCGGAAACGCCGGCACCGACAGCCTGAACGCCAAGGACAAGACCGGTATTGGCTCGCGCGACCACACGCACGAAGCCGTCTTCTGCCAGCATCGTCATTGCGCGGCCATTTGCGCTGAACGGAAATTGTCCGACGCGGATGGCAAATCCCTGTGCGCGTGCCTCATCCGGTGACAGGCCGGCGGTGACGATTTCCGGATCCGTGAAGCAGATGGCGGGAATGCAACGTTTGTCCCACGCACGCTTTCGCCCGGCGACGATTTCGGCGACCATTTCGCCCTGCGCCATTGCGCGGTGCGCAAGCATCGGTTCTCCGGTGACATCACCAATTGCATAGACGCCACGCATCGAGGTGCGACAACGATCATCGATGCGCAGATAAGTGCCGCTCCGATCGAGGTCGAGTTCATCGATACCCGATCCCGCTGTCCTCGGTCGACGACCTGCTGTGACGAGCACACGATCAACCGGGAGGCGTTCGCTCCCGCCGTCCGACGTTTCGATCGACAGCGCATCGCCATCGAGACCCGTGGCCTTCGCACTCGTCAACAGCCGGATACCGAGCTCACCAAGCCGCCGTGCAATCGGCCGCACCAGGTCTGCATCATACTGCGGCAGGATCTGCGGCGTGGCTTCGACGACGGTAACCGCCGATCCCAGCTTGGCAAAGGCCGTGCCTAGTTCGAGGCCGATATAACCGCCTCCCACGACCACCAGGTTCTTCGGCAGCTCGCGAAGGGAAAGGGCCTCCGTCGAGGAAATGATCCTGCCACCGAAAGGCAGAGCTGCGAGCTCGACAGGCTCGGATCCCGTGGCAATGACCACCGTCTCGGCACGGATCACCTGGAGGCCGATCTCTGTCTCGACCTCGACCGTCTTGCCATCGCGGAAGGCGGCCCGACCATGAACGATCTTGACCCGTGCCTTTTGCAACAACGCGGTCACGCCGGCGTTCAGGCGGCCGACAATGCCGTCCTTCCAGCTCATGGTCCTTGCGAGATCGATCGACGCCGCTTCGACGCGAATGCCCATCGCGTTCCTGCCTTCAAGCATGTGTGCCGTCGCCGAAAACTCCTCGGCGGCGTGGATCAGGGCCTTCGAAGGGATACAGCCGACGTTGAGGCAAGTACCCCCGGGCTTGTCTGCCTCGACGATGACAGTATCGACGCCGAGCTGTCCGGCGCGAATGGCGCAGACATAACCTCCGGGGCCAGCACCGATGACAAGGAGTTTGCAGGTGATCTCTTTCATGGACCTAGCCTTCGATGAAGATGAGTGCCGGGGTTTCGAGCAGGAGCCGAACGCGCTGGACAAAGGTGGCTGCATCCCAGCCGTCGATGATCCGGTGATCAAAACTGGAGGAGAGATTCATCATCTTGCGCGGCACGAACTGGGTGCCATCCCAATGCGGACGGATGGCGATCTTGTTGACACCGACGATCGCCACCTCTGGATGATTGATCACGGGCGTTGACACGATACCGCCGAGCGCACCGAGGGAGCTGATCGTAATGGTCGAGCCGAAGAGTTCGTCGCGGGTGGCCGTGCCCGTGCGTGCGGCCTCGGCGAGCCTGCCCATTTCAATCGCGCAGTCAAAGATGCTGCGAGCCTCTGCGTGCTTTACGACCGGGACAACTAGTCCGGCTGGGGTCTGGGCGGCGATGCCGATGTGGACGGCGCCATGCCGGGTCAGGATGCCCTTGTCGTCATCGAAGGTTGCGTTGACGCTCGGTTGCTCGGCGACGGCCTTAACAATCGCCCGCATCAGGAACGGCAGGACGGTTAGCTTAGGGTGCTCCGGCTTGCGGTCGCGGTTCATGGTGTTGCGCAATTCCTCGAGCGCCGTCATGTCGACTTCCTCGACATAGGTGATGTGGGGAATGCGCGACGTCGACAGCGTCATCTTTTCGGCGATGCGGCGTCTGAGCCCGGTGAGCTTGACCTCCTCGGTCAACGTCTTCCTTGCCATCGCAGGCGCCTGCGGCGCGGTCTCGCCACGGGCAAGAAACTGCTCGACATCCTCGTGCAGGATCCGGCCTGCGGGGCCGGTCCCCTTGACCAGGCGAAGGTCCACGCCGCTATCGCGCGCGACGCGTCTGACGGAAGGCGATGCGATCGGTTTCTCGATATCCGAATTGTTCAGCCGGGCCCCGTCTCTCAAGGTCTTGTCGACTTCAGTTTTGTCGGACTGGGCCTGGTCTTTCTGCACCTGCTCGGGCCGCCCCCCGTCAACGCGTGCCTGATCAGCGCGTGCGGGAGAAGCACGCTTCGCCTCGACGCCACCATCCATTGGCTGCCCCGGGCTGACGGGAGCAACATCGGGAGCCTGCGCCTCGACCGGCCTTGCTGTCCCGTCGTCGGTCTCGATGCGGACGAGGGGGGCCTTGACGGCGATCTTGTCGCCGACCTCGGCGCCGAGCCAGACGACCGTTCCCGTGACAGGTGACGGGATTTCCACCGTCGCCTTGTCGGTCATGACTGCCGCGATCACCATGTCCTCGCGGACCGGGTCGCCCGCCTTCACATGCCATTCGACAAGCTCTGCCTCGGCGACACCTTCACCGACGTCAGGCATCTTGATGATGAACTCGCCCATTCCTCAGGCCTCCATGACTTCGGCAAGGGCTCGCCCGACGCGACCGGGGCCCGGGAAGTAGTCCCATTCCTGTGCATGCGGGTAGGGCGTGTCCCAGCCCGCCACGCGCACGACGGGGGCTTCCAGGTGATAGAAACAATGCTCCTGCACGAGAGAGGCGATTTCACCGCCGAATCCTGATGTCAGCGTGGCCTCATGCACGACCACGCAGCGCCCCGTCTTGTTGACCGATCGCACGATCGTCTCGAGGTCGAGCGGCAGCAGGCTGCGCAGGTCGATGACTTCAGCATTGATGCCTGTATCCTCGGCAGCGGCGAGCGCGACATGCACCATTGTGCCGTAAGCGATGACCGTCACAGCCGACCCCTCGCGGCGCACAGCCGCCTTGCCGATCGGAATTGCGTAGTGGCCCTCTGGCACTTCGCCGAGCTCATGCTTCGACCAGGGCGTCACGGGACGCTCATGATGGCCATCGAAGGGGCCGTTGTAGAGCCGCTTCGGTTCGAGGAACATGACAGGATCCGGATCCTCGATCGAGGCAATGAGAAGCCCTTTTGCATCATAGGGGTTTGACGGCACGACCACCTTCAGCCCGCAGACGTGGGTGAACAGCGCTTCCGGGCTCTGGCTGTGCGTCTGCCCACCGAAGATGCCGCCACCCGTTGGCATGCGAAGCACGATCGGACAGGTGAAATCACCATTCGAGCGATACCGGATGCGGGCTGCTTCCTGGGTAATCTGGTCGTAGGCCGGGTACATGTAATCGGCGAACTGGATCTCTACGCAGGGTTTCAGTCCATAGGCTGCCATGCCGATCGCCGTACCGACGATACCGGACTCGCTGATTGGCGCATCGAAGCAGCGTGTCTTGCCGTATTTTGCCTGAAGGCCTTGCGTGCATCGGAAGACGCCGCCGAAATAACCAACGTCCTCGCCAAACACGACGACATCATCATCGCGCGACATCGAAACATCCATGGCGCTGCGCACCGCTTCAATCATCGTCATCCTGGCCATGTCAGAAACCTGCCTTCTGCCGCTGCCGACGAATGTGTGGCGGCATCTCCGCATAGACGCCCTCGAAGATATCACGCACGGACGGCCTGCCTCCGGCATGGAGGGTGCCATGCTGCTCGGCCTGCTTCTGCGCCTCGATGACCTCGTCCATGATTTCGGCTTCCATCTGGACATGGCGCTCTTCCGACCAAGCGCCCGTGACAATCAGGTGCTTTTTCAGACGCAGCACGGGGTCGCCGAGTGGCCAGGCCTCGGATTCCGTTTTTGGCCGATAGGCGCTTGGATCGTCGGAAGTCGAGTGAGCGCCTACACGATAGGTTACGTATTCGATCAAGGTCGGCCCGAGATTGCGCCTGGCGCGTTCCGCGGCCCAGCAGGCGACGGCATAGACGGCGAGATAATCGTTGCCGTCGACCCGCAATGCCGGAATGCCGAAGCCGAGCCCACGCGCCGCAAACGTCCCGGACCCTCCGCGCGCAATCCCCTGAAACGTCGAGATGGCCCACTGGTTGTTGACGATGTTGAGGATAACGGGCGCCTTGTAGGTCGAGGCGAAGACGAGGGCGGAATGAAAATCGGATTCGGCTGTCGAGCCGTCGCCGATCCATGCGGCGGCGATCCTGGTGTCATTCTTGATCGCCGATGCCATGGCCCAGCCGACGGCCTGGACATATTGCGTGGCAAGGTTGCCCGAGATGGTGAAGAAGCCATGCTCCTTCGACGAATACATGATCGGTAATTGGCGGCCCCGCAGCGGGTCGCTCTCGTTCGAGAAGATCTGGTTCATCATCTCGACCATGGGGTAGTCGTCAGCGATCAGGAGGCCGGCCTGGCGATAGGTCGGAAAATTCATGTCGCCCTTGCGCAGCGCCTTGCGGAAGGCACAACTGACGGCCTCCTCACCAAGATGCTGCATGTAGAAGGACGTCTTTCCCTGTCGCTGCGCCATCAGCATCCTGGCATCGAAGGCGCGCAGCTTCATCATGTTGCGAAGGCCGGTCAGCAAATCCTCATTTGACAACAGGCCGGCCCAGGGGCCGACGGCCTCTCCATCACGGTTCAGGACACGAATGATGGAATAGGCAAGGTCGCGAATATCCTCTGAGGCAACGTCAACGGCGGGGCGCGGCACTGCGCCAGCCTTTGCAATCTTCACATTGGAAAAATCCGGTTGTCCGCCCGGCCGGACGGCGGGTTCGGGCACATGCAAGCTCAGTTGAGCGGTATCCGTCATCGTCAATTTCCCTCCCGTTTGCGATGGCTGCTCCTCCCTTTACGCGGGGCATCGCACGATCATGTCTTACAGGTTGCGCGCGATCACCATTCGCTGCACGTCGCTGGTTCCTTCGTAAATCTGGCAGATGCGGACATCCCGATAGATCCGCTCCACCGGATAATCGGCCATGTAGCCATAGCCGCCATGGACCTGGATCGCGGCCGAGCAGACCCGCTCTGCCATTTCGGATGCAAAAAGCTTGGCCATCGACGCCTCCGACAGGCAGGGCAGACCGCTGTCGCGCAGCGCCGCTGCGTGGAAGACGAGCTGGCGGGCAGCTTCGATCTCGGTCGCCATGTCGGCAAGACGAAAGGCGACCGCCTGGTGTTCGATGATCGGTTTGCCGAACGACGTTCGCTCGCGCGCATAATCCCTGGCTGCCTCGAAGGCTGCGCAGGCCATGCCAACGGCCTGGGCACCAATGCCGATGCGCCCACCCTCGAGGTTCGCCAACGCGATTCTGTATCCCTCACCCTCGTCACCCAGCCTCAGGTCGGCGGGGATGCGCATGTCATTGAAGGCAATCTGGCAGGTGTCCGTCGAATGCAGCCCCAGTTTTTCCTCGACCCGGACAACCTCATATCCTTGTGTGTCGGTCGGGACGATGAAGGCGGTGATGCCCTTCTTTCCGGCGGAAGCGTCGGTGACGGCAAAGACGATGATCATCTGGCCATTCTTGCCGGAGGTGATGAACTGCTTGGCGCCATCGAGGATGTAATCATTGCCATCACGACGCGCCCTTGTGCGGAGATTGGACGCGTCTGAGCCGGCCTGCGGTTCCGTCAGCGCAAAACCCCCGATCCATTCGCCACTCGCAAGCTTCGGAAGAAAGCGCTGTTTCTGCTCCTCGGTGCCGAATTTCAGGATCGGTACACAGGCAACGGAGCTGTGCACGCTCATGATGGTGGAGCAGGGCCCGTCGCCTGCGGCGATTTCCTCAAGCGCCGCCGCATAGGCAAGGGTGCCGGTTTCCGATCCGCCGTAATTCTCTGGTACCAGCATGCCGAGGAGGCCAAGTCCGCCCATCTCTGCAAGCTCTTCGCGAGGAAACCTGTGCTCGCGATCGCGGTCGGCTGCACCCGGAGCAAGCCGCTCGCGGGCAAAGTCTCTGGCGAGATCACGGATTTGCTGCTGCAATTCGTTCAGGATCATCGTGCCTTTCCTCCCGCCTTTCTAGGCGCGCTCGATCGCAACCGCGGTCGCCTCGCCACCCCCGATGCACAGAGCGGCCATCCCGCGCTTTCGATCATAGCGCTCAAGCGCGGCAAGCAGGGTGACGAGGATACGCGCACCGGACGCTCCGATCGGATGACCAAGCGCGCAGGCTCCGCCGTGTACATTCACCTTTTCGTCAGGCAGGTTCAGGTCACGCATGGCGGCCATGGCGACAACGGCGAATGCTTCATTGATCTCGAACAGGTCGACTGTATCGAGCGGCCAGCCGGTTCGGTCCGACAGCTTCTGCAACGCTCCGATTGGAGCGGTTGCAAAAAGCGCTGGTGTCTGGGAGTGAGTAGCGTGGCCGCTGATCGTCGCACGCGGCTGCAGGTTTCGGCGCTCGGCCTCGGAGCGGCGCATCAACACGAGAGCGGCCGCACCATCGGAAATCGAGCTCGAATTTGCCGCCGTTACCGTTCCGCCATCGCGGAAGGCAGGCTTCAGCAAGGGTATCTTGTCGATCTTCGCCTTGCCCGGCTGTTCATCCTGGTCGACCGACGTTTCACCCTTCCCCGAGGAGACGGTCACCGGTGCGATTTCCGCGGCAAAGCTGCCGTCGTCGATGGCCCGCTGCGCGCGGGTCAGGGACATCACGGCATACCGATCCTGCGCCTCGCGCGTGAACTGGTAGGCTTCTGCGCAGTCCTCTGCGAAGGTTCCCATGAGACGTCCCTTGTCGTAGGCATCCTCCAGCCCGTCGAGGAACATATGGTCGGTCACGCGGCCATGGCCGAGCCTGTAGCCGCCGCGGGCACGATCGAGAAGATAGGGCGCGTTGGTCATGCTCTCCATGCCGCCCGCGACGCCGATGGCAGCACTTCCGGCCGCCAGGAGATCATGGGTGAGCATGACGGCCTTCATGCCGGATCCGCACATCTTGTTGATGGTGCTTGCGCCGGTGGAAAATGGCAGACCAGCCGCAATTGCGGCTTGTCTCGCCGGTGCCTGGCCCTGGCCGGCCGGCAAAACGCAGCCGAAGATGACTTCGTCGACCGCCTCCGGCGCGAGGCTGGCGCGTTGGAGGGCGGCCCCGATCGCGGCAGCTCCGAGCTTTGGTGCCGTTGCCTCCTTCAGCGCTCCCTGGAAACCGCCAATCGGCGTTCGGGCTGCTGCGACAATCACAATCGGATCCTCTAGAGCCATCCTTCTTCCTCCCTTTTGTCAATGGGTCAGCGCGCGCTCATGCGCAAGGCGCCGTCGAGGCGAATGACCTCGCCGTTGAGCATCCTGTTCTCGAGGATATGGCGCACGAGCGCCGCAAATTCAGCTGGCCGGCCAAGACGCTGGGGGAAGGGCACACTCTTGCCGAGCGCTTCTTGCACCTCTTGGGGCATGCCGGCCATCATCGGGGTCTCAAAGATCCCCGGCGCGATGGAGACAACACGAATGCCGTGTCGGGCAAGTTCACGCGCAACGGGCAGCGTCATGGAGGCGATGCCGCCCTTGGAGGCAGCGTATGCGGCCTGACCAACCTGACCATCGAAAGCCGCAATCGAGGCGGTATTGACGATGACGCCGCGCTCCCCTTCCTCGTCCGGCTGCTGAAGCTGAAGCGCCAGAGCCGCAAGGCGGGTCATGTTGAAGGTGCCGACGAGGTTGATCGAGACGGTACGCACAAAGCTCTCGAGATCATGCGGTCCGTCACGGCCGATGATCTTCTCGGCCGGTGCGACGCCGGCGCAATTGACAAGCCCGTGCAGGCTGCCAAACACGTCGGTCGCGGTGGCAATGACAGCTGAAGCATCATCGGCGCGCGTGACATCGGCTTTGACGAAGCGTGCATCCGACCCGAACTCCGAGGCGATGGCCTCGCCGGCTGCCTGGTTGAGGTCGGCGATGACAACGCGCGCTCCGGTTTCGATCAGCAACCGGGCAGTGGCTGCGCCAAGACCGGAGCTGCCGCCGCTGACGATGAATGTTCCTCCACGGATCTGCATGACTGTCCTCCCATGCGTCGCTGGTCTTTTTTCGATCGCCCAACCCGCTCCCCTGGGCGGCAATCGACTGCAGCTATGCCTGCAGGCTGTCGCCATTTTCGCGATTGCTGCTTGCAACAGCAGACTGCCAAAAAAAGCTCCGGCATGCCAAGGAAAGTGACGCAACTTTCCTGCGTTTTTCATGGCTGCGGAGCTGGAAAGCGAAGGTTTTTCCGGGCTTCGGCGAAAGTACGTTGCGGCGTGCCGGAAAAGGCATCAAAACCGCCGACAATGGGGCATTTGCCGCCGTGCCGGATGATTGTCTATCGCCGTGAAGCACAGGACCTGGCCGGCGGCATTACGCGGCTTTGATGAAATGTGCAGCCATTTTTCAAGAGTTCCGACAGCTTTCACACTGATGTGTTTGAGCAGCGCCATATGGTTGGAGTTCTGGCGATCCTCCCAAAGTTTAGCGTTGCAGCAAAACCGGGAGGACGGTAGGCTTTGCACTTGCTGGGGAGCTGCGGTCGTGATCGAAACGAACACTGTCCAACTTGTGTTTGCGCTGAGCGTTGCTCGGGAACTTGCCTCCTTCGAGGGGCCGGACTTCGATCTGGTGGTCTTCCATATCCAACAGGCTCTTCAGGCCGCAAGGGACGAGGCGCTTCGGAAGGGAATCGTTGTCGAGATCGAGGGCGACGAGACGATCCAGTAGGCGCGGCCGTTGCCCACGGAGAAGGCATGGTCCGGGCGCACAATCGTCTCTCAGGCATGAGAGATGACTTCCATTAACGTTCACATTGGTCGTCTGCATCATCGGACGCGATAAGCAGAACATCTGGCGACATTTTTATTCGCTGTGTCGTAGACTTCAACGTTGAACTGATTGCGTTAAAGCCGTCAGGATTGGGCGTAAGTTCTCGGACGAGCTGAACGATTGAGAGAGGCTGTCACGGCCTGGTTGACCCGAATTTGGCGTGCGAAACAATGCATTAGGGACAAGACCTGCACTGGACGAAACAACTTGCGGCGCCATGTATCTATTGGGTTTCAGGAATGGCCGGTGGGGTCACCTGATGTATCAGCCCGATGGGATGCCAAATGGAGGCAACGGGCTGCTCATCGTATCCTGATAGATCCGGGGACCTCGCCGCCATGCTGAGGTGGCCCGACGGGATGGGAACGTTCCAGTTCCACTACCCTGTCTGATCCGACATCGTCGACGCTAGGTCGCATCAGGTGGCACCGGTTCATGTGACGCCGATATGTCGTCCGGCTCCGCCTCACTGAGCATTCCCCGGTAGATCCCGGGAACAGACCCTTCGATCGGGATTGCACCGACGCTCTGGCGATAGAAGTCCATCGGGCCTGCGCCACCGATGATGCCATAGGCATATCCCTGTGCGGACATGTCGAGCAACGTTGTCAGGAGCAGCGCCCGGCCGACCCCTTGACCGCGCGCTTTGGTATCCACACCGGTTGGTCCGAAGAAGCCCTTCGCAGTCGCCTCGTGGCAGGCAAAGCCGATCAACGTGCCATCCTTTATCGCGATGAAGCATGTGGGCGGCTGCCGCATTGCCGCGGCTGTCGCCTCGCTGGACCAGCCGGCTCCAAAGCGCGGCGTGATCCAGTCTGTGAGTGTCTTCAACTCCGGCGGAAGCAGGCGGCGGATGGTAATGCCGTGGCGCTCCATCATGGCGCCCACCGACGCATCCGGCTTGAGATCGTAGAGTTTGACGAGCATGTCCATGATGGGGTCCTTCTGATGACTAACCCTTGACGGCACCGGAGGTCAGTCCGGCCACGATCCGTCGCTGGAAAACCAGCACGACGGCGATCAGCGGCAGGGTCACCGTCACCGACGCGGCCATGATCTGGCCGAAGGGATATTCATAGCGGTTTGTGCCTGCGATCAGCCCGATGGCGACGGGCACGGTGCGGTTTTCATCCGTCAGGGTAAAGGTGAGGGCAAACAGGAATTCGTTCCAGGCAAGGATGAAGGCAAGGATTCCGGTGCTCGCAAGGGACGGCCCCATCAGGGGAAGGAGGATCTTCACGAGGATGCGCAGATGCGAGCACCCATCGACGATCGCGGCCTCCTCCAGCTCCCGCGGAAACTCCCGTATGAAGGTCGTCAATATCCAGGTTGTGAAGGGGACCGTCGACAGGAGATAGGTGAGAACGAGGGCGCTTGGACGGTTAAAGAGGCCGAGCCAGTTGATGAGCTCGAACATGCCCGACAGCACCACGACCTGCGGAAAGATCGAAATCATCAGGATCACCATCAGCACCGCCCGGCGCTGCGGGAAATCGATCCGGCCAAGTGCGTAGGCGGCGCTGATGCCGATGAAAAGAGACAGGCAGGTGGTGGATACGGCCACATAGGCGGAGTTCAGAAGCGATCCCATGAACACGGGATTGTCGATCAATTGCCGGTAATAGGTGAAATCAAGCGCGGGCAGCAGAACCGA
This sequence comes from Rhizobium sp. BK176, assembly GCF_024808055.1. Classification (NCBI taxonomy): domain Bacteria; kingdom Pseudomonadati; phylum Pseudomonadota; class Alphaproteobacteria; order Hyphomicrobiales; family Rhizobiaceae; genus Rhizobium; species Rhizobium sp. BK176. Next base: position 15,619 of record NZ_JANUBV010000019.1, read on the forward strand.
TCGATAGAGGGCTGCCCCCTGCTTCGTCGATGAAACGAAAGCCCAGTAATAGGGAAACAGCGTATAGACGAGCACCAGGCCCAGTGCGCAGACTTGCAGGGTCCGAAACGCGCGGCGCCGCAGCCGGTAATGGGCACTGGACCTGCGCAGCGGGCGGGAAAGGGTCAGGTCGGCCATCATCAATGCCCCGCTGCTTTATCGAGGCGCAATGCGCCGATCAAAATGATGGCAACGAGGGCGACCAGCAGGAAGACCCATGTCGAGGCCGCGGAACCGATGCCGAGTTCCTGGAAGCTGATCAGGCGGTCGCGAGCGTAGATCGAGACGGTCATGACCTTTTCGTTGCTGCCGGCGAGCACATAGGATAGGTCGAACATGCGCAGCGCATCAAGCGAGCGAAACAGGACTGCGACGCCGATTGCGGGCCGCAGCATGGGAAGAGTGATCGACCAGAACCGTTTCCATGCCGGGATCCCGTCCACGGCCGCCGCCTCGAAGATTTCGTGAGACAGCATCTGCAGGCCAGCAAGGATGAGAAGGACCATGAACGGCGTCGTCATCCACACGTCGATGAAGATAACGACACCCATGATCAGCGAGCCGCTCGCGGTCCAGGCAACCCCGTGATCGATGAGGCCGAGTTCGATCAGCACCTTGTTGATCACCCCGAACTGGTCGTTGAGCATCCATTCCCAGATCTTTGTCGCGACCACCACCGGAATGGCCCACGGCACCAGGATCGCCGCGCGGGCAAGGCCGCGGCCGGGAATTGCATCGTTGATCAGGAGCGCGATTGCGAGCCCAAGGACGGTCTCGATCGATACGGATATGACGGTGAATACCAAGGTGTTCCTGACGGCAAGCCACCAGCTCGGATCGTTGAAGACCTCGAGGAAATTGGCAAGGCCCACCATGGTGTAAACGCCCGGGTCGTCGAGATAGGCGTCGGTGAACGCAAAGAAGAAGGTGCGCCCGAGCGGCCACACGGCCACGACGAGCATCGCTGCGATGACCGGCAGCAGGAAGAACCAGGCGGCGCGATGGTCGCGGCGGGCAAGGCGGGCACTCATCGGATCGCCCTCCTTGCATCCGTCTCGTCAGACGGAACCGCGATCCGCTCCCCGTCGGCGGCAAAGAAGAAGATGGAGTGATCCTCGAAGGAAAGCGCAACGTCCTTGCCGATTAACGACTGTTCGGGGGAGGCTGCAAGCCGGATCACCCAGATCGGGCCGCCAGCGATCCTGCAATAGGCGAAATGCTCGTGGCCGAGATCCTCGACGCGCTCGAGCACGCAGTCGAAGCGGCCGGTACCGGCCGGGACAATGCGCAAGGCCTCCGGCCTGACACCGATTTCCGCCGGTGCCGCAAGGTTGGCAACCCGTGGGAGCCACAGGCCGCCCGGGCCGAGCACGCCCTCGCCGCGATCGTCCGCTCCTGCCTTCACGGGAAGGAAGTTCATCCGCGGGCTGCCGATAAAGCCTGCGACGAAGCGATTGTCCGGGCGATGGTAGAGCTCAGAGGGCGTACCGATCTGCTCTACGCGGCCGTGGTTGAGAACGACGATCCGATCGGCGAGGGTCATGGCCTCCGACTGGTCGTGGGTGACATAGATCATCGTGGTGCGAAGGTCCTCGTGGAGCCTTGCGATTTCCATCCGCATTTCCATCCTGAGATCGGCGTCCAGATTGGACAGCGGTTCATCGAACAGGAAGATGTCCGGTTGCCTGACCAGCGCCCGCCCAATGGCGACGCGCTGTCGCTGGCCTCCGGACAGTTCACGCGGTCGCCGCTGCAGCAGGTGGTCGACCTTCAGCATGCGGGCGACGGTTTCTACCTTGCGCGCGATCGCATCGCGCTTGATCCCCATTGTTTCCAGCGCAAATCCGATATTGCGGGCAACCGTCATGTGCGGATAGAGCGCATAGGACTGGAAGACGAAGGCAACGCCTCGCTTGGCGGCGGGGATGTCGGTGACGTCGTCGCCGCCGATTCTGACTGTTCCTGACGATGCGGAGATCAGGCCGGCGACGATGCGAAGCAGCGTTGACTTGCCGCATCCCGAGGGACCGACAAAGACGACGAATTCTCCGTCCTTAATCGCAAGGTTCACATCCTGAATGACCTTATGTGTTCCGAAACTCTTCGAAACGGATTCCATCGAAACCGATGCCATTGTTCACCTTGGCTTGCACAGGGGCAGGGCCGGCTTGCTGCCGGCGAAAAAGGACGCGGGGGTCAGCGCCACGGTCGCCCTGCGACGCCCCCCCGCGTCTTTTGCCGATTAGCGGCTTTCCTTGAGCTTCTCGAGGCGTTTGCCGAGTGAAGCGAAACCGTCCTTGGGATCGGTGGAACCCGACAGCATGTCGTGCACGGAGCGATAGAAGGCCTGGGAGACTCGGTTGTAGCTGGTGCCCGTATAGCCTGATGGCCGCACCGCACTGTCTGCGAAGGCCTGCTGGTTGTCCTTCAGGAACGGGATCTTTTCCAGAACCTCGGGATCGCTGTAAAGCGACTGGATGGATGGATTGAGGGTTGCGTCGACGGCACGCATCTTCTGCATGTCGGTGCCGGTGATGAAGTTCACAAAGTCTGCAGCGACCTCAGGCTTTGCACTGTACTTGGAAACGCCATAGTACATCGGACCAAGGCAACCGCTGGATTTCTGCCCCTCCTTGCCGACAGGCAGTGGCATGACCCCGACCTTGTCGATGATCGCGCTGCCCTCCTTGTGGGAGGTTCCCCAGACATAGGGCCAGTTGCGATGGAATACTGCGTCGCCGGCTTCGAAGACCGCCCGTGACGCCTCCTCATCGTAGTTCAGGACGCCTTCCGGACTGATCGAACCAATCCATCCCTTTGCCTTCTTGATCGCCTCGGCGGCGTCGGCATTGTTGATCGTCACCTTTCCGTCATCCGAGATGATGGTGCCGCCGCCATTGGAGGCAATCACCTCGATCGCATCGCAGGTCAGGCCCTCATAGCTTTTTGCCTGCCAGGCATAGCCCCACATCTTGTCGTGGCCGTCAGCACGCTCCTTGTCCTGGATTTCCTTCGCCGTGCTGGCAAGTTCGTCCCAGGTCTTCGGCGGCTGCTTGCCATATTTTTCAAGGAGGTCCTTGCGATAGAACATCAGGCCCACATCCATGTAGGCGGGCATCGCGACAAGGTTGCCGTCAAGCTTTGCCGCATTCAGCGTCGAGGCGAAATGCTTGTCCTGGTCGGCCTGGGGGATCATCGTCTTCAGATCGAGAAGGTTGGCCTTGAACATGCCAAGCCAGATCACGTCGAGAAATAGGACGTCGACATCCTTCGATTTTGCGGCCAGCAACTGCTGGTAAAGCGGGATCGCATCATCGAGCAGCGCCGGCATCTTGTTGATCTTCGCCTCGTTTCCGGTCTTCGCCTTCCAGGCGTCGGCAACCTTGGTGCAAAGCTCGAATTCCGTCGGTGAACAGAAGGCCGAAATGGTTTCCGCATGTGCGGTGCTGGCCCAGAGGCCGGCAACGGCTGCAGCCGCAGCGAGGCATTTCTTCAACATGAGCTGTTCCTTGTCTTTATCACACTTGAACTGTGTGGAACTCTGTGGTTCCTGATCCTAATAGGACTGGTTATGACCAGTCATGTCAACTGGACTCTTGCACTTACTGCGAGCAAAGATGTGACACCGCCTAGCAAGCACCGATCCGGGAGCGGAGCGTGACGACAGGACAGAGAGCGACAAGCAAGGCCGGTGAGGCGACCATCGACAGGACTGCTCCCCGTCCGCTCCATCAACAGGTTTATGAGGCGCTGCTGTCGTCGATCCGCGAGGGGAAGGTGCCATTGCGCGGCAAGTTGCCTTCCGAGCGCGAGCTGGTTTCGCTCTACGATGTCAGCCGTATCACCATACGACATGCCGTGCGCGAACTGATCCGCCAAGGTGTCGTGCAAAGCCAGGCTGGCAAGGGTCTCTACGTTGTCGACAACGGTGCAGGTTTCGAGCTCGAAGTCCTCAAAAGCTTCACCAGCACCGCCCTTGCAAGTGGTCGCACGCCCGGGCAACGGCTGCTCGACATCGCCGTCGTCAAGGCATCGCTGGATGTCACCCGGCCGTTGATGCTGCCGCCTGGATCGGAGGTCATCGTCCTGTCGCGCTTGCGTCTGCTCGATAAAATTCCGGTCGTCCTGCAGACGGACTGGATCGCGGCGTCGAGGGCCCCCGGCCTGACCGGTCTTGACTGGACGATTGCAAATCGGTCGCTCTATTCTGAATTGCGAGAGCTCTACAAGATTCAGCCGCGCCGGGGCCAGACAACGCTCAGCGCGCGGCTCGCGAGTGCGGTGGAAGCAGAACTCCTTCAACTTCCACAGCCGGGGGCGGTGCTGACAGTCGACCAGATCGCCTTTGATGAGCGTGACCGGCCGATAAACATGACATCCCTGATCCACCACCCCGAACGTTACCCGCTGACATTGCTGCAGTCGGCCACCGGCGACTTCAAGCACTACGGTTGATGTTGTCGCATGGCGGAGGGCCGCGGCCTGTACCGCCGTTTCATAAGAGTGAGAGACGCGATGAACGGCACAAAACCGCGCGGCTCTGAATTGTCATCCCGGCGACCTCGATCGCTCCTCGGCCCTCGCTCCTTGGCCCCGGGACGGCTACCCGATGATCTGTCGCCTAGGGACAATTGACATCAGACCGTCCCCAGCGATTTCGGGAGAAATGGTCGTGTAGTTTTCGATTGATGGGCGATTGCCGAGATCTTGCTTGTGACCGGCGGCTGTTATCACCAGGACGCTTGCTCCCGCCGCTTCGCCCGCCTGCACGCCGGCCTCGACATCCTCGAAGACGAGACAGTCGGCTGAACGAACGCCGAGGACCTCGGCGCCAAGGATGTAGCACTGGGGATTCGGCTTGCCGATGGTAACGTCGTCTCCGGTGACCATGAAGCGGGGAACGGGCAGCCCTGCTGCGCCAAGCCGGCGTAGGGCCAGAGGCTTGGTCGAGGAGGTTACGATTGCCCAGCGCTCGGGCGGCAGCGCGGCGAGGAACTCCGCAGCGCCGGGAATGGCGACAACACCGTCGACGTCGTCGATTTCGGCCTTCGTGATCTTGTCGGATTCTGCGACAGGATCGATACCGGGAAGGCCGAGCTGACGGATCGTGTCGATACCCCGTTTTCCGTGCATGGTCGGCAGGAAGCGGACGGGATCAAGTCCGTGGCGCTCTGCCCAGGCTCCCCAGACCCGTTCCGCTGACGCGGTCGAGCTCAGGATGGTGCCGTCCATGTCGAAGAGGAACGCGGCATACTGGTTTGGATCGGGAAAGGCGGACGGCACGGTGATCTCCTGGCTTTACGGATACGGCCTCATATGTGGCCTGTGTCGCAGAAGGCCGCAAGGATCGGACTGACGATCATCGTGGAGATCACGTGAGACCGCTGAGCGTCAGCATGACGCAGAAAACGAGAAGAACCGCGGAGCCGCAGCGCCGGGCAAACAGCGGCATTTCCTGCCTCCGGCCGATGATCGCCCGTCCGAAGGCAAGCCACAGAGCGGAGGTCGCCGCCGTGGTTGCCAACAAAACCAGCATAGTCGGGACGGCATCTGCCCCCACTGACGGCACCATGGCCAGCCCGATGATGATGGCCTTCGGATTGAGGAGCGTCGTGACGAAGAGTTCGCGCGGGCCAACGGTTGCTGCCTTCCCACCTTGAGAAGGTGCCCACAGTTTCAATGCCAGGGCGAGAACCCAGGTCGCCGCAAGAAACTTCACGGCCTGGGCGATTTCGGGATGTGAATGAAAGATTGGACTGGCAAAGCCGGAGACCAGCAGGACCATGATTTGATAGGCGACAACCACCGCACCCACAAGCGTGAGGCATCGTCCTGGTGTGAGGGCGGAGGTGGCCAGGGCAAGCACGGCATTTGTCGGGCCGGGTAGAACGAGAAGGCCAAAGACGCCAAGCCCGAATGTTAAAAGATCCATGTCACAAACCTTCCTATCTGGCATCCTTCTGGCATCGACCGCGTCAACAGTCTTGATCGGAATCAACTGTGACGACCCTGATGAGAATATTGGCTTATAACTAGTTATAATGTATCTATCTTATATCTCCATAAACCGGAGATGTGCGCCTTGTCCGAGCATGCGTCCCTGAACCACGGATGCTGGTCAGAGGTGTGATTGACGACAAGATCGATCAGGACGCGTATGCCGCGCTGTTTTGCGCCATGGGTGAATTCGACGAAATCGCCAAGCGTGCCGTATCGACGATCGACGTTGTAGTAGTCGGAAACGTCGTAACGGTCGTCGCGTCCGGGGGACGTCTGGAAGGGCTCAGCCATATGGCGGTGACGCCGAGTCCGGCGAGATAGTCGAGACGTCGCTCAAGGCCCTGAAAATCACCTACGCCGTCGCCGTTCACCATCCATGAATGTCCCGACGGAAAGACAATAGATGACGGCGTTCTTGTACCAGAGGTCATTGATCAAGATCATGCTCCCTTGAAAGACGCACCCCGGAGGCAGGCGTGCGAGCCCGCGAAAGGTTCCCTGGCCAGGAGGTGAAGGCCCGATCCGGTACGCAGAGACCGAGCCCCCGGGCATCGTGACGGTGACGCCGTTGCGCAACGGAAGGAAAGGGCCGCAGAGCGTGACGCCCCCTCTATGTGAGGCTCTTGCCCGTGCGCCTTGCCGCTTCATTGCGAACCAGGTGCCAGCATTGAAGGTCGAGCATTGCGTCGGGCAGGGCGCGGTGGGTTGGCGCATTGCCGGACCTGATGGTGGCAATGGCGCCCTCGACAAGGTTTGCGAGCGCGGCTTCGTCCGCTGCAGGTGCCATGAGATCGCGCGCAGCGGCGAGAAATGCGTCCCTGGATTTGCCGATCCTCAGAGCGTGGCGTGGCAGGCCGCCGGCGCGCAGGAGGACGCTCAGCCATTTTCCGTCCCATGAGGGAGCGCTGGCATAGAGGTCGTGCCCTGAAAGCTCTTTCATCATGCCCTGCGCCACCTCATCCGCGGCGATGCCGTCGCTATCGATGAGTTCTCGCGAAATGCCGTGGATCGCTTGCGCCTCGGTGGACCAATCGGTCCAGTCGGGTGCGGGGCGTATCAGGAAGGAACGGGAGCGACCGTCCTGAAACACCCAGGCAACCTCGATCGGGAAGCTCTGCTTGGCGAGTGACGATGCTTCGAAATCCAGGAATACGATCAAGGGGATATCACCGGTGCTGCTGCCTCCCACCAGGTCATTGGCCAGGCTCGGGGGCGCGCGTCGAGCCAGTGACGAATTGGCCAGTGACGACTTGGCCAGTGACGACTTGGGCCAGTGACGAGGCGGCGCCTTGCAGCATCGGTATCATATCCGGCCGCCGTTGGCAGCCATTACATCGGATAGCTCGAGGTTCGGGACGAGCCGCTCGTCGCAGTGCAGACCGGCCTGCTGGCCAGACAAGCCCAAGGCGCTCTGGAAGTCAGCGCCAGCGCGTCGCGATCGGCCGCGCCATCATTCGCAATCCGCAGGTCTTCTTTTCGAGGAGCCGCTATCGAATCTCGATGCACCACTGCGCTGCACCTCGAACGAACTGCACGCGAAACTCGGCGCGACGATGATCTACGTCGCCCAAGATCAGGTCGAGGCATTGACCATGGCAGACAAGATCGTTGTCCTGAATGGCGGGAAATCGAACGGGTTGGCAGCCCATGACGCTCTACAACAAGCCTGCAACGCCTTTCGTCGCCGGGTTCAACGGGGCACAGAAGATGAACTTCTTCAATGGAGAGCCTGCTGCGAAAGAGATGGTGAAGCCCCGGCGCAGCAGGGCAGGCACCTGAAAGCAGAGGACTTGCCGGAGCCAGTCGGACTAACGCCAAGGATGGACTTGCCGGCGAGCGCAGCAAGGATGATCGGGAGCTGTCCCTTTCGGGAAATGGGAGACACCGAACAGGCGCAGCACCGGGCCGAAATTCATGTCGGCTTCGAGCGATCGCGCATCCCGGTCGAGCCAGCGGGCAAGACGCATTGCCCAGCGCTCGATTGCCCGTCTTGCCAGCCGTCCGGCGAGGTTCGGGTGATGTGCTGCATGGCAGCCGTTGCAGAGCACGACCAGGCTCGACAGTTCATAGGAGCCGCCCATCGATCGCTGCAGGAGGTGATGAAAGTCAGCATCACGCGATCGCAGCTTCGTCAAGCACGAAACGCACTTGTATCCATCCCGCGCAAGCACAAGGCGGCGCGTGTCTTCCCAATGTCCCACGAGGCGAAGCTCGTCGTCGGTTGTCGTGCTGCCAGTCTGAAGGATAGTCGCTGAGAAATGGAACCAGATTGGTGCCCTCACACCGGCCGCGCTGCCCGGTCTGAAGCCCCGGGCGCGGCTTGCAAGGCATGGGCTATCGCACCAGCTTTCGAAGCCGCGGCATTCCCCTGGAAGCCATGACAGGCGCGGTGAAGGGGCGCGGCACTGATGGCATGACAGTCGTCCGCAGGGAGGCAACCCGATGGTCGCCGCAACGATAAGCGCCGATCGGCCGATGGTTGGCGAACGTCAGCTGGCGGCCTTCAAGGCCTGCGTCGAACGTCCAGTGATCTCGTTGAGCGTCGAGAGAATCTTTCGAACGCCGTAGTGGTCGGTCGAATAATAGATCGTCTGGGCGTCGCGACGGGTTTTCACGACATTCCCCTCACGAAGACGGGCGAGATGCTGGGAGAGAGCCGATTGCGAAAGGCCGACGCGTTTCGCCAAGTCGCCGACGTTCAATTCATTGTCCAGGAGAAGGCTGGCAATCAGCAGTCTTTTTTCATTTGCCAGGAGCGAAAGAAGTCTAGCCTCTTCCTCGAATTCTGTATCCATGCGCATTTCAGGAGTTCACCTACATTCACAAAATCGATCGCTTACTTAAACGTAAGATGACAAAATAGCCATAACCATGATTGAATTTGATTGGGCTACTTTAGGTTAATAGACCTTCGACCGGGTCCGAACCGGAACCCGGGACTGTAGCGATCAACTCTATGAGGCCGGCGGATTGGGCGCGAGTTTTGTAAAGTTCGGCCTGAGCATTGGCGGAAATTCGGAAGGAGCTTTTCCGGCCGACTACTCAATTTGCCGGAATGCGTGAAGAGCGTTGTGGTCGTCCAATGTTACGAATAGGCCGTGCGTGAACACATCACGGACCGGCGTCGTCTTGCCGATTTGCCTTTGTCCTATAAGGTTGACAACGCGGGTGTTCTCCAGCACCGGCTGTCTGAGCCTATCGTTCGGCTGGGAAGGATGCCGTTGTCGCTGCGTCGAGCGCGTGACGGCCGAATGGATTGATAGCCACGAGTACCATCAATATGGCAGCCGCTGACCAAATTCTGACTAAAACGATATTGGCTTTCATTCGATAACCGTGGGCGCGTACGCTGAACTGGTCGCGCAAGGTTCTAGTACTATTCATTGGTCAAAAAAAGATTACCGCGATCCGCTGACCTGACGACCGATGCTGCCATCCGCAGCCTCTGTCGCCTGGCGGTTTCTGTCGGTCGAGATGACGCCGTGCGACCAATATTTATGCCCCTGTGGTAGATCTGATTGGCTGTGACCGGCTTGCTCTCATTCCGGGTTGGTAGGCGAATCCACGATCGCCCCTGGACCGGTGTTCAGCGTTCGAAGGGCTCGCCGAGCGATGCTACCCCATTCAGCTTTAGAAGACGCCGGTCTGACGAAATGATGCCGAGGACAAGGATAGTGACGAGGTAAGGCAGACTTGCCAGCAACTGCGATGGAATGTTCACGCCTGTTGCCTGTGCGGCAAGTCCCATCAGGGAGACCGCTCCAAACAGGCAGGCGCCAAGGAAGATCCGGCCGGTAAGCCAGGTTCCGAAAACAACAAGTGCGATCGCAATCCATCCGCGACCTGCGATCATTCCGTCGGCCCAGAGCGGAGTGTAGACGACTGCGGCATAGGCGCCGGCAAAGCCTGCCATGGTCCCGCCGAAGGCGACGGCCGCAACGCGAACGGCAATGACGGGATAGCCGATGGCGTGCGCTGCCTTCGGGTTCTCACCGACGGCACGCACGACCAGGCCGGTCTTGCTGTAGGAAAACATCGCCCAGATCGCGAGTGTTGCTACGAGTGAAAGCCAGACGACGATGTCCTGTTTGAAGAGCCCGCCAACGACAGGGATCTGGGAGAGAAAGGGAATGGCGATCTTGGAGATCCCAGGAACCGTAAGCGCTTCATAGGGCTTACCGAACAGCGCCGAAAGCCCTTGGCCAAGGATACCAATGGCGAGCCCGGCCGCGACCTGGTTTGCCCGGAATCCAAGTGCGACAAAGGCAAAGACCAGCGACAGCAGCGCACCGCCGACGCCAGCGGCGACGAAGCCGAGAAAATGTCCGCCCCCATGGTAGACGATCACGAAGGCGAGCACCGCGCCGAAGGCCATCAGACCCTCGATACCCAGGTTGAGCACGCCGGCGCGTTCGACGACGAGTTCACCGAGAGCGGCGAGAAGAAACGGCGTCGCGGCCGCGAGCGTGCCGGCAAGGATGAACTGGAGGGCGTTCATGATTGGCTCCGGTGAACGGCGCGAGGCCAGTCGATGCGGTACCGCACGAAGGCGATGGCTATGAGGTAGGCGAGCAGGAGACTGCCCTGGAAGACGCGGACAGCAGCGATCGGCAGATTGGCCGAGACCATCGCATTGTCCCCGCCGATGTAAAGAGCTGCCATGATCAGCGAGGAAACGATGATGCCGAGCGGATGCAGACCTCCGAGATAGGCGACGATGATGGCGGCATAACCGTAGCCGGTCGAGATCGAGCGCTGCAACTGTCCGAGCGGCCCCGCGACCTCGGCAGCGCCGGCAAGGCCCGCGGCAAAACCGCCGATCAGCAGCGAGAGCCAGATCGCCCCGCTTTCACTGAAGCCGGCATAGCCGGCAGCGCGAGGGGCAAGCCCCCCCACCTGGAGCTTGAAGCCGGTAAAGCTGCGCTGCATGAAGATCCAGGCAAGGGCGGACAGCACAAGCGTGATCACAAGCGAGACATTGACGCGGGTGCCGGGAATGAGAAGCGGCACCATGGCATCGTACTGGAACATCACCGACTGCGGGAAGTTGAAACCGTTCGGGTCCTTCCATGGGCCTAGCAGCAGGTAGTAGAGGAGTTGCGCTGCCACGAGGCTCAGCATCAGCGATACGAGGATTTCGTTGGCGTTGAACCGGACACGCCAGACGGCGGTCAGTGACGCCCAGAGCGCGCCGCCGACGGCGCCGAGCAGTAGCATCGCCGGCCAGATCCATTGGCCGGTAGCGTTTGGATACCAGATCGGAATTGCCGAAGCGAAGATCGCGCCGAGAATGAACTGGCCCTCGGCGCCGATGTTGAAGACCTTCGCGCGAAAGCCGATCGCAAGACCCTGGGCAATGAGAAGAAGCGGCCCCATCTTCAGGAGTACTTCGGAAAACGACGACCAGGACAGGAACGGTTCGAGCAGCATCGCATAGACGACGGCTGTCGGGTCACGGCCCATCAGGACATAAAGTGCGAGATTGAGAAGCGTGGCCACCACGAGCGCGATTGCCGGGGCAAGCAGGGTTGCCGTGAGAGAGGCGCGCTCCCTGCGCACGAGGCTCGGGAGGAAATGGAGGGTGGAGGATGCGCTCATGCGAAAGCCTTCTCGGAGGATTGTGCCCCCATCATGTAGCGACCGATCTCTTCCGGCCGGGTATCGCGGGTGACGAGTGGCCGGCTCAGCGTGCCGTGATAGAGCACCTGGATGGAATCGCAGAGCTCGAAAAGCTCCTCGAGTTCCTCTGAAATGACGAGGATGGCCATCCCTTCGTTGCGCAGGGTAATAAGCCGGCGGCGTATGGCAGAGGCTGCTCCGACATCGACGCCCCATGTCGGTTGGGCGACGAACAGCAGCTTCGGCGACAGCATCATTTCGCGTCCGACGATGAATTTTTGCAAGTTGCCGCCGGACAGAGAACCAGCCTCCGCCTCCGGACCGGAGGCGCGAACGTCATGCTGGCGCATGCAGTCCTCGGTAAAGGCAATGGCTTTGGCTCTGTCGACGAGGCCATGCTGCAGAAGATCGAGGGGATGCGCAGTCAGGAGGCTGTTAAGGGTGAGGGGCATTTCCGGTACGGCGCCGCGCCCGAGCCGGTCCTCCGGCACGAAGGCGAAGCCGAGCTTCCGGCGTGCGGCCGCATCGAGCCTGCCGACGTCCCTGCCCATCATGAGGATATGGTTCGCCTGGTCGCGAGGCAGCATTGTTTCGCCCGATATCAGCCTGGCGAGCTCGGCCTGTCCGTTTCCCGAGACCCCAGCTATGCCGAGAATTTCGCCAGCGCTCACCGCCAGGCTGATACTGGAAAGGGAAACAGCAAACGGGTCGTCGGGACGGTGGCTGAGGTTATTGATCTGGAGCCGCTTTTCGCCACCGGCGTGGGGAACCGCCGGCATCGGCTCCGGCATGTCGTGACCGATCATCATGCGGGCGAGGTCATGGGCATCGTGCTCGCGCGGATCCACGTTGCCGGTCACCTTGCCGCCGCGCAGGATCGTCGCGTGATCGCAGATTGCCCGGATCTCCTCCAGCTTGTGCGAAATGAACAGGATCGAAACGCCGCCATCCCGCAACCGGCGCAAGGTATCGAACAGCGTCTCGACGAGCTGGGGCGGCAGCACGGAGGTGGGCTCGTCGAGGATCAGGAGCTTCGGGTTGGTCATCAGGCAGCGAATGATCTCGACCCGCTGGCGCTCCCCGACGGAAAGCGCGTGCACGTGGGCGAGAGGGTCGACTTCGAGGCCGAAATCGCGGCCGAGTTTGCGGGCGCGCTCGGTCAACTCGCTCTTGCGTCCAGGTACCACCAGATGGATGTTTTCAATGACCGTCAGTGTCTCGAACAGCGAAAAATGCTGGAAGACCATGCCAATGCCGCGACGGCGCGCCTCGGCGGGAGAGGCGAGGTCGAGGACCTCGCCTTCCCAGGCGACGGTTCCGTCGTCCGGCTGCTCGACGCCGTAGATGAGCTTCATCAGCGTCGACTTGCCCGCCCCGTTCTCGCCGAGGATCGCATGGATGGACCGCGCAGCCACGTCCAGATCAATGCCCTGGTTGGCTTTGGTCTGGCCGTAGCTCTTGGAGATGCCGCGGAGTGACAGAAGGGGTGCAGGCATGGCTTACTTCGGCAGAGGCGTGGTGACGCCCTTGACGTGCCAATCCATGGCAATGATTTCCGCGTCCGAAAGCGTCGCGGCTGCAGCCGCGGCCTGGCTGCCATCCGCCTTGGTGACCGGACCGGCAAAGGGCGAGCCGCTCCCGTCGGCGAACTTGGCCTCGACTTCCTTCATTTTCGCCGCCACGTCGGCCGGGATGTCCGGGCTTGCATCGGCAATGTGAACCACCTTTTCCTTCATGCCGAGGAAGGCGTTGGCACCCTTGAAGGTCCCCGCCAGGTGGGCGTCGACGGACGCCTTGAAGAACGGCGACCAGTCGGTGGCGGCACAGCCGAGGTAAAACTTCGGCGCATATTTCTTCATCGAGGAATTGAGGTTCAGCGAATAGACACCTGCCGCTTCGCAGGCCGAAACCACCGACGGCGTGTCCTGGGCATTGGAGAAGATCACGTCGCAGTCCTGGGCGACGAGCGCCTTGGCTGCTTCCTGCTCCTTGGCCGGGTCGAACCAGGAGTTCACCCAGACGACCGTAACCTCTGCCTTCGGGTTGACTGCCTGTGCGCCGAGGGTGAAGGCGTTGACGGAGGCAATCAGTTCCGGAATGGCGAAGGCGGAGACGGAGCCGAGCTTGCCCGTCTTCGAGAGTGCGGCGGCCGCCATGCCGAGCACGTAGGTGCCTTCGAAGTTCTTGGCAGCGAAGGGCGAGAAGTTCGGCGCCACCTGGAAGCCGGAAGCATGAAGCACGCTGACCTTCGGATTGCGACGCGCGATCTGCAGCGCACCATTCTGGTAGCCGAAGGAGCCGGCGATGAGGAAGTTGTTCCCGTCGGCCACCGACTTCGTCATGATGCGGTCGGCATCCGGACCTTCCGCGATGTTTTCGAGCACGGTGACCTTGACCTTGTCGCCATGGGCGGCTTTGACCGGTTCGAGCCCGTCCTGGAGCGCGCGGCCCCAGCCGACATCGCCGATCGGCGAGGGAACGACGAGGGTGATGCCGAGCGGGCCGTCGGCTGCGAGGGTTGCTCGTGCGCCGAAGGTGCCGGCAAGGCTTGCGGCGGCAACGCCCTGCATCAGAGTTCTGCGGGTGATGTTGGTCATTTTGGTTCCCCTTTTTGCATGCTTTAGAAATTGACGGTCGCGAGCGCGGCTTCGGCTTCGGCAAACAGCCGCTTTTCGTCAAGGCCGATGAACTCGCCGTTCTCCCAAACGATCTGGCCGTTGATCATCGTCATGTCGGTCGCCATGCCGATGCCGACCTTGGCAATCAGGCTCAGCGGATCATGACGTGTGCCGACGTAGTCCATGCGTCGCGTATCGATGGCAAACAGGTCGGCGGCCATCCCGGGCGCCAGCCTGCCGATGTCCGCTCGACCAAGCAGCGCCGCGCCACCGGTCGTGGCATAGCCGAGGAAGTCGACCGGAACCGGGACGGGGTGTTTTCGCCCTGAAGCCGCCAGGCATTGCAGCATGTAGGCCGAGTGCACGCAATGCATTAGGTTCGAATTGTCGTTCGAAGCAGCGCCATCGCAGCCGATCCCGATACGCAGGCCTAAGGCCTGCATGGCCGGTATGTCTGTCACCTCTGCCCCGACCAGATAGACCGGTTCCGGGCAATGGGAAACGCCGGTGCCATCTGCCGCCATCTTCGCCAGTTCGTCATGGCTGAGTTCCCAGCAATGGGCATAGAAGGCATCGGGGCCGGCAAATCCGAGTTCCGCGCAATAATCGACGGTCCGCATTCCGTGGCGCGCCGCAATGACCGGGCTCTCTCCTTCTCCGACGTGGGTGTGCATCCGCACTCCGCGATCGCGTGCCAGCGCTACCGACTCCACAAAGGTCTCGCGATAGCTGTTGACGGGCTGACAGGGGGCAACCACCACTTGTCGCATGCTGAACGGACTGTCGTCGTGATAGGTGTCGATCAGGCGGGCGCAATCGGCGATGAATTCGTCCGTCGTTTCCAGCATGGCGTCCGGGATGGTCGACCCTTCCGATTTCGGCAAGGTGTTGCCGCCACGCCCGGCGTGAAAGCGCATGCCAAGCACCTCGGCAGCCTCGAACTGCCGGTCGATCAGCCGTTTGCCGGCATGTCTCGGGAAACAGTACTGGTGATCAAACGCCGTCGTGCAGCCATGCTTGATCAGTTCGGCCATGGCGGTGACAGAGGAGTGATAGAAGCAATCCTCGTTGAGCCGCGAGAAGACCGGATAGATCAGATCAAGCCATTCGATGACAGACAGTTTCGTCCAGTCGAGGTCGGCCCGGTTGCGTACGAAAGTCTGGAAGAAATGATGGTGCGTGTTGACGAGCCCGGGATAGACGAACCAGCCGCTGGCGTCCCTGGTTATCGTATTCGCCGGAAGCTCAAGCTCAGCCAGATTGTCACCGATCGCCCGCATGACGGGACCATCCGTCAGGACATCGACATTGCGACGGGCGGTCGGCCCCTTGCCGTCGTCGACGACGACAGCGGCGCAGTTTTTCAGGAGATAGCCGGCCATGTCATTCCTCACCCGCCTCGATCGATGGGTCGGGCTTCAACTCATGCAGCCGATGAATGCCTGGCATCTCGATGAAACCGTCGAGCGCGCGAATGGCGCGCGACCAGAGACGGATAGCTGGGTAGGGATCAAGCAGGACGCCGCCATCGGGGGCGAGCGCGACATAGGGGAAGCAGGCTATGTCGGCGATCGTCGGCCGGTCGCATGCGAGGAACGACTTGCCCCGCAGTCCCTGTTCGACCAGGCCGGCCTCAAGTTCGCGCAACGCCGCGATCCCGTGCGCCTGGAGAGCGGCGATGTCACCTGGCCTGTGCAGCATCTCATGCAAGCGAGCCCCACCGAGATTGGCGGTCAATCGATGTGAGAAGGAAAGCCACTGCTGCACGCGGGCTGCCTGTTCGGCCGTGCCGTCACCCAGCCACTCGGGCGCGGTTTTCATCGAGAGATAGACGAGCATCGCCGAGGATTCGGTCAAGACAAGATCGCCATCCTCCAGGATCGGGATCGAACCGGCCGGGTTCAGCCCCAGGAGCTCTGCTTTCCGATGCTCGCCGCCCGGATGGAAGTCCACGGGCCTGATCTTAAGAGGAATGCCCGTCAGGGCAGCCATCAGGCGCACTTTGTAGCAGCTCGGGGAAAGGATGTAATCGTAGAGTTTCATTGCGCCACCAGCTGTGCACCATAGGTGTAATTGTGACGTTTGAGCCAGCGCCGGTAAGCCACGGACGTCATGTCAGCGCGGGTGGGGATCTCCATCCCGGGATCGAGCGGTAACAGGTGCGGGATCTGGTTTTCGAGGATCGACCGATCCTGCAGAAAGATAGTCTGCTGGAAATGGATGAGGTCCGTCATCGAGGTCTCGTCGTCAAAGAGCGCCATCCACGGCCAGACATCGCAAAGATCCTCGGCCAGCGGCTGGACGAAGAGGGTAATGACATCCCATTCGGTTGGCCGGGGTGGGCAGGTCTTGTAGAGCACCGAGCAGGTCGGTGACGGGACGCGATACATGTATTCCGTGGTGATACCGCCGCTTGCGGACTTCGCCGCCTGCGGCTGGTAGAACTTGACCTGGGTTGCCCAGACCTCGTCCTCGACGTCTCGAATTTCCACCTTGTAGTTCTGGACCTCCGTGTGTGGCTCGGCGCCGAGAATGTCGGTGTGAACGAAAGGAAAATGCGCGATGTCGAGAAAGTTCTCGACCGCGCGCAGGGGCGAACAGCGGACGCGAACGACACCGACTTCGACAAACCGGCGGCCGGGCTGATCAGCCTCGGGAATGGAAAAGAGGTCCTTGGTAGGTTCTCCAAGCGATGACCAGACATGTCCGAAACGCACGAGGACGGGAAGGATCCGACCTGCGGAGGTTATTACAACAGCGTCTCCGTTCGCGTCGGCCGAGACCGCGATCTTTTCCCCCATCAGGGCCGTCTTGTAGACGCCCATGGCGAGGTGGCTGAACAGGCCAACGGGATACCACTCGTTGAGCATCGCATTCCCTGCCATTATGCGATCCCTCCCTGCAGGCTTTCAGCGCGTCTGCGCAGGCTTTCGGCTGCCCTGGACGCCATGATGCGTTCGGCGGGCGTCGCGCCGTCATCGACGAGAACATGAACGAGCGTGCGGTGCGGTTGCAATTCGACGAGCAGCAGGCGGACTGCCTGCGAATTCTCCACGGTTTCCAGCACGCCGCGCGCGTCCAGGGTCGCGCCGGCGGCGCGCTCGATGGCGCCAATGTCTGCTTCCACCGTCAGCGACCGCAGCGGAACAAGGCCGGCGAGTGCGGGCGGTTGATGGGCGGGGTCTCCGACAGCCACCCAGAGCAGGCCGTCTGCCTCCTCGACCTTTTGGGTTGCGACGCGGATTGTCTCCGGCGG
Organism: Rhizobium sp. BK176; assembly: GCF_024808055.1. NCBI lineage: Bacteria > Pseudomonadati > Pseudomonadota > Alphaproteobacteria > Hyphomicrobiales > Rhizobiaceae > Rhizobium > Rhizobium sp. BK176. The sequence continues at coordinate 33,151 of NZ_JANUBV010000019.1, forward strand.
CGAGAGGCCGGGATGGGCTGGAATGCGAAGACAATTTCCTGCCTGTGAGTAGCTCCAGCCGTGATAAATGCAGGACAAGGCCTCGCCGCGGACAAAGCCATGCGACAGGCGCATGCCACGATGAGGACACCGGTCAGCCGAGGCCGCGACGCGACCCGACTGTGACCTCCAGAGAGCGATCGAGCCGGCTGTTGTGCGTGCGGGGATGACCGTTGCTGGCGGTAGATCCCCTGATAGCGCAACTGGCGCCCAGAAGCCCGTCATTTCGGCTGGCATGGTTTGAACTTTCTTTATATTATCAATGTCTTGCCGTACTTCAAGTGTGGCTGGTCATTTCACGACTTGCAACGGGCGGAAAGCACGTTTGCATAATCTTTTCGCATTGGCAACGCTGATCAAATAACGTGCACTGGAAAATCGAGGCGGCGTTCCCGGGCTAGTTTGGATTCTTGCCAACCGGCGTTCGAACGATGGTTTCCACCCAGACATCGATGGGGCCGAGCGAGCATCCCATTTCCATCATGTCGATCAACTCTTCGGGGCCGGCAACATCGAGTTCGATCCGATCGGCACTGCTGTGGGATATGGATTGCGACAGGCCGAGTTTTTCAGCGTGACGCCTGATCCAGGGGACGAAGGAGGGGGCCTCGAGGTCTCCGAGGATTGTTATTCGTTCCTTCGGTTGAGCCTGTGTTTGTTCTGCCATGAACGTCTCGCGCTGTGTTTGATCAGAGCATAGCGTCTAATCGAGCCAGTGAAAGCGCGATATCGTGTCTGTGGACAATGCTGTTTCGTGGAAACGACGGCCGTAACTGGCCGTCGACTGGCCCGGACGGCGGTTTAGATGACGGTGGCCCCCAGACGCGTCCTCGCGTCGAGGATGGCGGCGCAGGCGGCGGCAGCTTCCTTTCCTTTCGTCACGAAATGCTGCTCGAAAAAGCCGACATGGACGTCTGTTTCCTGGAAGTGATGCGGGGTCAGCACCACCGAGATGACGGGAGTGCCGGTATCGAGCTGAACGCGCATCATGCCGTCAAGGACGGTTGCGGCAACGAAATCGTGTCGATAGATCCCGCCGTCAACGACGAAGGCGCAGGCAACGACGGCGTCGTATCGGCCGGTGGCGATCAGTGACTGGGCATGGAGCGGAATTTCGAGGGCGCCCGGCACATCGATGACCTCGATGTCGGAGCTGGACCGTCCGATGGCCGTCCATTCGTCGGCGAAGGATTGAACCGCCTTGTCGACAATATTGGCATGCCAGCGGGCACGGACGACTGCGATGCGTTTTTGCTTTGAAACCACGGTCTGAAGCATTGAAATGCCTTTCAAGGGTATGCCGGTGGCCCGGCTGTGACGACAAAGCCCCGGAGGGCCTGATCCCTTGAGCGAACAGACAGGACGCACTTCTTTCGCTGCGAAAGACGCGCCTGCCATGTCCTCTTCCATCCGGACTGTACCGTCGGCTCCGGCATCGCACCGGATCTGCTGACCTTCCGGCAACACCGGAAGCGCTCGCGGGCTCCAGGCCTGGGCCTGATACCGCCGGTGGGGAATTGCACCCCGCCCTGAGAACGGCAACGACCTTAGTCCGGCTGCCACTGGCGATGCAAGTCCCCGTCCGCCGGACATTGTCGCAAAACTGCCCGTTGACGGGCGAGGCAGCCGGTTTCTGGCGAAATCGGCCGCCGGCCCGTCCCGGAGATCAGGTTCTCGAAGGTGCGCTTGATTGCCTCGATCAGGACGACGGCGGAGGCGGCACCTGGATCCATGTGGCCGATGACCCGGTCTCCAAGCCGCGAGGAGCGCCCCTTGGCGGCAACCATGTCTTTTGTCGCTTCCGCGCCCCTTGTTGCGGCCTCGAGCGCAGCGCTCAGACATTGGCCAAGGGGGCTGCCTTGAAGGCGAGCGGATCTCGCTGCCGCTGTTGCCGGCAGCCAGGCATCGATCATCGTCTTGTCGCCCGGTTCAGCCTTGCCCCTGTCCTGGATCCCCTGTCCCATTGCCTCGATGGCATCGACCATGTCGTCGTCGGACAGGACAGGCTTGCTCGTCGTCGAAGACGAACCCCTTATCCGCCGGATGCTGAGGGACGAGCTCGAGGACGCACGAATGGTTGTCAGCGAAGCGCGGGACGCGGCTGACGCGCTTGCCGTGCTTGCCCCGCGACCCCTTTATCGAAGCTATCATCACCGACATCCACTTCAAGCAGGGGCTGGACGGATCGGCACTGGCACGTTGGCAAAGTCGCTGCGACCTCGGGTCAAAGTCATGATCATGTCTGCCGATCCGAGCCTTGCTCTCCCGGAGCTTCCTTCCGGCTGTCGATATTTCGCCAAGCCCTACGAAAGCAGACAGGTCGTCGCGAGCATAGGGAACGAAGTCAGGGGATATGTCGCGTGAATGGCAATCCGAATGGGGACGGACCTGCTTCGGGTTCGAACAGGGCTATTGTCTCTTTCGGGCCGCTTACTTGCAACGCCTGCGGCGTCGTTTATCAAAGCCCGGATATATCTAGCCGGTCTCATTCGCCTGGGGCGTGCTCGCTGGAATCCAGACGCGTGTCGTTATCGTGTTGCCTGATGTCAGGACAAGGCCGCAAAGGATGGCCGCCATGGCCCAGCAGAATGACGATGATGGGAAAGGCCCAGCGGCCCCGGCGGCGCTCCAAGCCGCCGCCGGGAGCTGCCTGCTATGCCGTGAGGATATAGACGATCGCGAGAGTATCGGGATCTACAATGATGATCCGGCCATCCGCAAGGAGGAAGAAGCGGTAGCCTTCATACTCCGGTACGATCTTCACAACCCGCGGCGGCAGCGGTTCAAGATGGACCTTCTTTGGAATCCTGGTGCCGACCGAAACCGTGAAGTCGGGCTCTCTTACCGGCTGGACATGAACCTCCTTCACGACCTGGCGAATTTCCGTCTGCTGCTCGACAGTCACGTTGACGTTCGTCTTGTTGTTCGTAGTCTGGTTGCTCGTCGTGCTGTTGTTGTTGGTGGTGTTGGTCGTCGTCGAGTTCTGGTCGCTTGACTGCTTGGTGGCATCACCGCTCTGGGTAGTGTTGCTCTTGTCGGTTCCGTCAGACGACTTGGACTGCGTGCTGCTCTTCGAGCCTGAGGTCCCCGAGCCGCTGGTGTCGGACTCGGGCTTCTGCTGCGTCGTCGTGCTGCCTGTGGCGTCCTGCGATCCAGTCTTCGACTTGGTCTCAGTCGATGTCTTGCCCGACGCGGTTCCGCTGGTCGAGCCGTCGCTCGACGGCTGCTTGGCGCTCTTCTGGGTTTCCGACCCTGAGCCTGTTTTCTGTTCGGACGACATACTCTTCTTTGAGCAGGCGCCCGAGGCGTCAGGCGAAGAACAATCGGTGCCCGAGGTGCTTGAATCGGACTGCGACTGGTCGGACTTTGTACCCGACTCCGAACCCGACTGGGAACCGGGCTGCGTGTCGGTCTTCGTGCCTGTCTGCGCGCCTGTACCTGATTGGCTCTGGGTCTGCGTATCCTGCTGGGCCTTGGCCGGCAGGGTGGCAAACGGCGAGACGCTGAGCGACAACGTTGCGATGATTATGGCGAGATTGTTGTTCTTCACGATTTGATCTCCTAAAGATCGGGGAACGCTATGCACTGCGCATCCTCATGCGCGTCACGCGTACCCTCATTGCTGGAAAATGGCGGCTGCAGCCGCCCGTGGTCACTGGATGACCTGGATGACCTTCCGGGAGGAAGGTTCGACGATCACACGCCCGTCGTTGACGATCGCGTATGCGTACTTCGGTTGATCAGGAACCGGAGTAACGACAACGGTCTTCGGCAAGGGCTGTCCGACGACAATCTTTTCCTTGACGACGATGCGTTCTGTCGGGGCAGGAGCCTGCTGGACATAGGTCACCACCTTCTGAGGCGGTGGATCGAGAAGGGTACCTGCGACGCCACCGACGACGCCACCGACGGCCGCACCCACGGGACCACCGACGACGGCTCCCGTCGCGGCACCACCGGCTGCACCGGTAACCGTCGACGACTGCGCAAAGGCGCACGTCGATGCCAGGAGAACCCCGGCCACGATTCCTACTGCTTTGTTATTCATAGAGTTTCCTCCTTTTGTTGTGGCGGGTTTTTGCCACTGCGGGGTCACAACCTACAAATCATGGCACTGTTCCAAACTTGGGACTTCAGTCGGAGGGGCCTTAGACTTAAGTCCCGTACATGCTGGCTCGCGAGTGCTCTCGACACGTTCGGTTCTGCTGCTGAAAGATGCCCATCCGGGTTGAACCAGTCGGCTCCTGAAGCGAACCTGTCTGCGCTTTGACCGGGATGCCCTAGAGCCAATCAAAATCATCGGACCAAAGTCCGAGATCAGAACTTTATGATCGGTCGGATGTTTCCGTCTTACAGCGATGTGAAGGGATTGGGCCATGACCTGCGGCAAAGACTACTCTCCGCATGAAGACGCGGGATCACTGACTCGGTGCGGGATCGAACGAAGACGTCGACGGAAGCCAGCGAGTTCAGCCCGCACCGCAGGGAAATTAATTCCGGCGACGATGCATTGGCTTTTTAATTTCGCCTTGTCTGCCGACAGGTCGCTTCCTTGTCGATCGGTGATGGGGCGACCGGGCGAGTGCCAGCCGTTGGAGTAGCCGAGCATCAGAGATTTGGTCGTGATTTTCTTCGCCAGTTTCTGCGCGCCTTAAAGACTTGATCGGAGGACCAGCCGGATGGAAACAGCAGGATGTGAAATCGGACGTCAGCGTTCGATCGGACCTGAACGACGGCCTGTCCACCTCTTCGTTGCCATGCCTTTGGTGCGCCGCCCATGACAGACATTGAATTCCATCGAGGTCCTCCCAACGGCGCTGGGCAAGATGAGGCTCATACGTCTCAGCAGGCGACGCCCGCTGTCGAACCCCCGCCGCCGCCAATTGCCATCGAGCCCGATCCGGAGTTGACGCCGGAAGAGATAGAGCAGGTGCGCAAGAAGTATCTGCTGAAGCGTTTCTGGATAAGCGCCCGTGGTTACTGGGGTCCTCATGGAGGCAGGCTCGCCTGGGTATGCACGATCGGGTTACTGGGACTGATCGTGATAAACGTCGGCTTCCAGTACGGGATCAATGTATGGAACCGTCGAATTTTCGACGCCATAGAGCAGCGTAATGCTACGACCGTATATTTTCTAAGCGGCGTGTTCCTGCCACTCGTGTTTGGAAGCGTGGTGGTTGTCGCGGCGCAAGTTTCTCTTCGCATGATGATCCAGCGGCGCTGGCGTTCGTGGCTCACGAATGCGGTGCTTGCCCGTTGGCTCGCAAACGGGCGTTACTACCAGTTGAACCTCATCGGCGGAGACCACAAGAATCCCGAAGCGCGTATTGCGGAGGATCTGCGGATCGCCACGGAGTCGCCGGTCGACTTCATCGCCGGCGTCATGTCGGCATTCCTGGCGGCTTCGACCTTCATTGTCGTGCTCTGGACGATCGGCGGAGCGCTGCATGTGACAGTCGCAGGCTCGACGGTCACGATTCCCGGCTTTCTCGTCATTACCGCTGTCATCTACGCTGCGATCACATCAAGCTCGATGGTGGTGATCGGCCGCAACTTCGTCCACGTGTCCGAGGTCAAGAATCAGGCGGAAGCCGAATTCCGCTATACGCTGACGCACGTGCGGGAAAACGGAGAGAGCATTGCACTGCTCGGTGGTGAGGAAGAGGAGCGTAGCGACCTCGACAAGACGTTTACCAACGTGCTGAGGCAATGGGCATTGCTTGCAGGCCAGCACCGGCGCACGACGATTGTGTCACAGGGATCGATGCTGTTTGCGCCCGTTGTGCCTGTCCTGCTTTGCGCTCCAAAGTTTCTCGAGGGCAGCATGACACTTGGGCAGGTGATGCAGGCGGCTTCCGCTTTCGCCATTGTTCAAAGCGCGTTTGGATGGCTGGTCGACAACTATCCCCGCCTTGCCGATTGGAACGCCTGCGCACGGCGCATTGCGTCGCTGATGGTGTCGCTCGACGGGCTCGAGCGCGCGGAGCAGAGCGATGCCCTCGGACGCATCAAGCATGGTGACGTCGAGGGCGAGGCGATCCTCAGCCTGAACGACCTGTCCGTCTCGCTCAATGACGGCACCGCGGTGGTCAAGGAAACACAGGTCGAAGTCGTTCCCGGCGAGCGGGTCCTTGTCGCCGGCGAGTCCGGTTCGGGCAAGAGCACGCTGGTGCGGGCCATTGCGGGTCTTTGGCCATGGGGTGGAGGGAGCGTCAATTTCCGGCCTGGTCGGCGACTGTTCATGTTGCCGCAGCGGCCCTATATCCCGTCCGGGACGCTCCGGCGTGCTGTCGCCTATCCTGGTGCAGCCGACAGCTGGTCCCTCGAAATGATCAAGGAGGCCCTCGACAAGGTTGGACTCGACTATCTGAATGACAAGATCGAGGAGGAGGCGCCATGGGACCAGACGTTGTCGGGTGGCGAAAAGCAACGCCTCGCCTTTGCCCGTCTGCTGCTCCACAAGCCCGATCTTGTCGTGCTCGATGAAGCGACATCAGCACTCGATGAGAAGAGCCAGGACAGGATGATGGAGACGATGATCCAGGAATTGCCGAAGGTCACGATCGTTAGCGTCGCGCATCGCGCCGAACTGGAAGCCTTCCATAGCCGGAAGATCACACTGGAGCGCCGCGAGGGCGGGGCACGACTTGTCAGCGACGAGGATCTCGTCCCGCACAAGAGAAAGCGCAGCCTTCTGTTGCGCCTCATGAAGAACCAGCAGGCCCTGTCGAAAAGCAGCACAAACCTCGGCGCGGCTTCCTCGCCGGACGTCGACTGAACGAGCGCCTCCGCTGCAGCAAGCGGCTCGGGAGGTTCCATGACCGCCGCGCTGTTGTCGCGCCGCTGTCCATTTAACGGATGCCGTTGAACCGGACCCGGTCAGGCAGGCTCATCGGCAGCCGCGAGAACCATGGCCGCGCAGGCGGCGATCATGGCAAGCGATATTGCCCCGGCATCAGGATGACCGATGCTCTTTTCGGCGAGTGGCCGTGCACGACCAAGCCTTGGTGTGAGGCTTGCCGTCGCTTCTGCGGTGCTTCGCAATCTCGAGGAGCTCGCGGGCAGGCTTGCATGCCTGTTGGCAAGCGATGCCGACATCAGCCAGATGCGCCGTCTGCACGATGAGATGGTTGCGCGCTGCCGGGTGGGGATCGCCTGCAATATTACAAGCTTAACCAGGAGATCCATAGCGGGATCGTCAGGCTGGCCGCGAACTCGACACTGAGCGGAGTTCACCAGATGCTGCAGACGCGGCTCAAGCGGATCCGTTTCATCCGTCACGAAGGCGACGAGAAATGGGCTGCGGCGGTTGCCGAGCACGAGGAAATGATTTTTGCGCTCGAGGCAAGGGACGAGAGCCGGCTCTCGGAAGTTCTCGGCCGCATCTTGGCAATGCCTGGGAGCGGGTTCGAAGCGCGATCTAGGTCACCACGGACGAGCCGGCGCGTTTCGGTGCAACCGGCGCCGGCCATGGCCTGTCGAATGAGCAGTGCCGGATCGGCCGAGCTCTCACGAGCATGTTTCAACTCACATCTGGATGATGGGTAGGTTAGCCTATTCCGAAGGGCGCCTTTGAGACAGGCGTCCGAATTTCGCGCACGCGATGGCGTTGTGTTCGTCCTCTCGCGGCAAGAAGCCTGTCCATCTCCTGTTGGCGGTTGCCAAAGCTTTCGATCAATCGCCGGGCTTCTCCCCTGTTCAGGCAATACTGCTTCTGCAGTGCGGCGAGCGTATACATTCCATGCACGTCTTCAGTCATGTCGGCTCCTTTCCCATTGGAAACAGGGCCGGCTCCGCACTGGTTCCGTCACGCTATAAGACCTGTTGTAACCATTTGGTGAGCGCCTTGCACTGACAAGTGCGCCTTTCCGGCCCGATTGTCCCGGGCGGGAAACAACGTGTGGCAACCTGCGACAGAAATTGCATACTAAAATCGCATGCAGTTTTGCGCGCAAGTTGTAGACATATTTTCGCGCGGCCGCTACAAGAAGGTACCGTTCTCCTGATCAGTGCGATCGCTTGGCGGCCGCTGGGGACTTGTTCCCTTCGGCTGTTGCGATGCTGGGCGCTTCAAAGACAAAGATATGACTGACACGATCGACATGCTTTTTAAGAATGCCAGACTTTCTGACGGCGGCACCTACGATATTGCGGTCGCAGATGGGCGGATCAGATCGATTGCAGACAAGGGCAGCGACGCCGAAGCGGGATGCGTCATCGATATCGCTGCAGAGCTTCTTGTCCCCGGCTTCGTCGAGGGCCACATCCATCTCGACACCAGCTTCTACGGCGATGCCTGGATTGCGCACAAGCCTTGTTCCAACGGCTTCGACGTCCATGAGCGCGTGGCCTTCCAGGCGCAGAACATGGCAATCGCCGCACCCATGGACGAACGGGCACGAAAGCAGCTCGATCTCTGCATAGCAAATGGCGCGCTGCTGATGCGCAGTCACGTGATGGTTGACGCATCGGTGGGGCTGAAATCCCTGGAGACCATCCTGAAGGTTCGGGAGGAATACCTTGACCTGATCGACATTCAACTCGTCGCCTTTCCTCAGGGCGGCATTCTGAAAAGTCCGGGAACGGCGGAGCTGCTGGACGAGGCCATCGTTCTAGGCGCCGATCTCGTCGGCGGCCTCGATCCATTGAGTTTCGACCGGGACATCAAGGGGCATCTCGATGTCGTCTTCGGGATTGCGGAGAGGCGCGGCGTTGACGTCGACATTCACCTCCACGACCCGGGAACGCTTGGTTCCTTTACAATCGAAGAAATCTGCGCGCGCACGACTGCGCTCGGCATGCAGGGACGGGTTGCCATCAGTCACGCCTACGGACTTGGTGACCTTTCCCCCGAGGCTGCCGGCAAGAGTGCGGGCCTGCTTGCGAGGAGCGGTGTATCGATCATGACCAATGCGCCCGGCAGCCATAACTTTCCGCCGGTTGCGCTCCTGAGGAGCGAAGGGGTCGTGGTTTTCAGCGGCAGCGACAACATTCGCGATTCCTGGTGGCCTTACGGCGATGGCGACATGTTGAGGCGCGCAGAGATCATTGGCTACCGTTCGGGTTTCTACACGGATGCAGAGCTCGATGCTGCGTTCGATGTCGTCACCTCAGGCGGTGCCAAGGCCCTCAATGTCGAAGGCTACGGCATCGAGGTCGGGGCGAGGGCGGATTTCGTGACACTTGCGGCGAGCCACGTCCCCGAAGCTGTCGTTTCTGTTCCGAAAGGTCGCCGCGTGTTCAAGGCCGGCAGGCTCGTCGCCGAGAACGGTGCGATCATCAATCGCCGCTGATTGAACGGACGCTCCAGTCGAGAGCGCCGTTCAACATCAGGAAGCTGTCGCCTCCGGCTGCCAGGACGCCTGAGTGTCGAGGGCGGCATGAGAGGATCATCGAAGCGCCGCGGAACTATGTCGGGCGATGGGCTGGACGAAGCGTGAGGCGCTCGATCCTGCCCGCCAGCGAGAAGATCAGAACCTCGATATCCGTGTCGATCCTGTCGCCGTCCAGGAGCCTGACGACGTCATCGACACCCGATGTCGGCTGGCCGTCGATCGCCAGCAGGTAGTCTCCTTCGTGCAGCCCTGCGCGGGCTGCAGGGCTGTCCGTTTCGACCCGGCGCAGGCGCACGGCTGTCGTCTGCGCAAGGCCGGCCTGAAGCGCAATGCGGCGATGCAGTTCGACGGTGTCGGCTGCAATGCCGATATAGGCGCGTCTCACATGTCCGAAGCGGAGCAGTTCCGACACAACATGCTTGGCGGTGTTGGAAGCGACGGAAAATGCGATGCTCTGTGCGCCCTGGATCACCGCTGTATTGACGCCGATAACCTCGCCTGCCGACGATACGAGCGGCCCGCCGGAGTTGCCGGGGTTAAGCGCTGCATCCGTCTGGATGATATCGTCCATCAGGCGACCGCTTGCCCCTCGCATCGAACGCCCGAGCGCTGAAACGATGCCAGCCGTCACGGTCCATTCGAAGCCGAGCGGATTGCCGATCGCGATTGCGATATGGCCGCGCTTCAACGATTTGGAATCGCCCAGTCTGGCAAAAGCCCCAGACCAGTCGTTGGCACGAATGAGCGCCAGATCACTGTCGGGGTCGCGGCCAAGGACCTTCCCTTCGATCGCGAACCCCTCCGGTGTCTTGATGCGGACGGTCCGGCTGTCTTCGACGACATGGTTGTTGGTGACGACAAGACCATCAGGTGAAATTGCAAAGCCGGATCCGTGTCCGGCGCGGCCACTCACACGTTCGATGCGGCTGACGGCGGGGCCAACCAGATCGACCGCGTTCGATACCGATTGCGAATAGGCATCCAGCAGCCCCGCGTCAGACGGCTGGATGTCGCGATCAATGAATCCCATGAAAGACTCCTCGGACGCAGGAAGCGTCGAAGTGAGGAACGGCAGCGGCTGCGGAAAGCGAGGGGCTGTCGGTTCGACAGGTTGAACAACGATGATCAGATGAGGTGGCTCAGATCCCAAATCAAGTGGGCAGGGCCGTCGGCCCGAAACTTGGTCGCTGACCGGTGAGCTTCACCGAAAGTTGACTTTCGAGCGGCAGGGCGACGGCGACAATGTGCTACATTTCTCGCAGCGGGACGATCGAACGGAGGCCTGATGCTTGCAACACTTGCAGTGCTCATGAGTTTGTCAGGTCCGACGCCGGCCGCCGCACTGCCGGCAGGAGGCGAGGTCGACGTCAAGCTCGTGCTCGCGGTCGACACGTCCCGGTCCATGGACCAGGAAGAGGTTCGCATCCAGCGTGAGGGCTACGTCGAGGCGCTGAAACACCGCGAGTTCATCGAGGCAGTGACCGGCGGGCTCAACGGCCGCATCGCGATCAGCTATTTCGAATGGGCGGGCTATGTGGTTCCGGATTCGGTCATCGACTGGCAACTGATTGCCACGGAACAGGACGCCATCGACTTTGCTGCAAGGCTAGAAGAGCGGCCGATCACGACGCAGCGCCGGACATCGATCTCGACAGCCATAGCGCAGGGCGCGGCCATGATCGTTTCGAGCCCTTATAACGGTCGGAGGCAGGTGGTCGACGTCTCGGGTGATGGCACAAACAATTCCGGCAATCCCGTTGAGCCAACCCGCGACAAGGCCGTCGAGGCCGGAATCGTCATCAACGGGCTTGCACTGATGCTGCGTCCCTCCGGCGCGCCAGGCGGCCTCGACAAATATTACGCGGACTGTGTGATCGGCGGGCCAGGTTCCTTCGTCCTGCCGGTCTACAAGATCGAGGACTTCGCGACCGCAGTGCGACGAAAACTTGTCCTCGAGGTGAGTGGCTTTGTTCCTCTTCCCTTCTCACACAGGATTGCCGACCAGGCGAAGACGGATTGCATGATCGGCGAGCGGCAATGGCAAGACATGTTCGATCGCTGAACGCCCAGATGACTGGATTGCTTCACGGACAATGGTTCAACGCCTCGCGCAGAACCTCGTAGACCCTGTCGTCAAGAGACTGGGAGACATTGAAGCGCATGTATTGCGTCGCAGACTGGGAGAGGCTGAAGGCGTTTCCCGGCGCCAGAACCACACTTCTGTCCAGCGCGGCGCGAGCGACCTTTGCAGCGTCGACATTCCCCGGAAGTCGACACCAGAGAAACATTCCTGCCTGGGGTTCGACAAAGGGAAGGATGCCGAGCGGCTTCAGCCGTCTGCTGACGTCGAGCGTCGACTTCGAGAGGCGTGTGCGCAGGGCTTCGACGTGCTTGCGGTAGCTGCCGTCGCTCAGCACCTTGTAGACGAGCTCGGCAGAAAGCCGTCCGCCGCCGAACGAGGTTGCGATCTTGAGGTCGATGACGCTCTCGATCCACTCCTTCCTTGCCGCGATGAATCCGCACCGAGCCGAGGCCGAAAGGGTCTTTGAGAAACTGCCGATATGGACCACCCGGTCAAGGCCGTCGAATGCGGCGAGCCGGGGCGCAACGGTGTGCTCGAAATCCGCGAAGATATCGTCCTCGATAATGGTCAGGTCGAACTGGTCGGCAAGCTTCAGGACCCTGTGGGCGACAACAGGTGAAAGCGTGGCGCCGGTCGGATTATGAATCGCCGAGTTGGTGATGTAGAGGCGGGGGCGATGCTCAGCCAAGACCTGCGCGAAAAGATCGATGTCAGGCCCCGACGACGTATAGGGGACGCTGACCATGGTTGCACGATGGGCCCGCAACAGCGCCTGGAAGTTGAAATAGCATGGGTCGTCGACGAGCACGGTATCGCCGGGCTCGAGAAAGAACCGGCACAGAAGATCGATCGCCTGGGTTCCGGACTCCGTCAGCATGATCTGGTCGGGCGATGCTTCCATTCCGCGGTCCGCCATGCGCCTTGCAATGAGCTGTCGCAGCGGCTCCAGGCCAAGAGGGGAGCCATAGTCGGAAAGAGCCGTGTCGTCGCTGCGCGACAGCGCGCGCAAACCCTTGCGGATCGCTTGATTGGGAAGCCAGGACGAGGGCAGCCAGCCGCAGCCTGGTTTCGGGTCGCTCTCTCTTGCCTCCAGTGATTGTCGCGATACCCAGAACGGGTCGACGGCGCGATCGAGTTTGGGACCGGCAGCCGACAGCGAGAATGGCGCGGCCTGTGGGGCAACAAAGAACCCGGACCCGGGCCTGGAGACAATGACGCCTTCCCCGACCAGGCGCTCATAGGCGTCGACAACTGTCGATGTGGAAACGCCAGATATTGCCGCCATCGCCCTGACCGAGGGCAGTCTTGCCCCGGCTGTCAGGCTTCGCCCGGCTATCCTATGGCGGATGGTTGCCATGACGGTCTCGACGCGGGTGAGGGTGTGTTGGCCGGCTTCTTCCATCTGTATGGCTGCCTCTAGCATAACAGTTTTGTCAAACTGTATCAGACTGTCGCTGGTATTGTCAGCGGTTTGGCGCGATCAAGGCGGCCCTGAGACGAGGTATTTCCATGGAACGTTCAACATCCGGATGGCTCAGCGGCTTTATCGGTGTCGTGATCTTCAGCGGATCGCTGCCTGCCACGCGGCTGGCGGTGGCGCAATTCGATCCGATATTCCTGACCGCAACACGGGCAGCGATCGCCGGCGTCCTCGCACTTTTGCTGCTGATCTGCTTTTCCGAGAAACGTCCTGAAAGGCGTGACATCCCATCACTGCTGATTGTGGCGGCAGGGGTTGTCGTCGGCTTCCCGCTTCTGACCGCGCTTGCATTGCAGCACATCACATCAGCGCATTCCATCGTGTTCGTCGGCCTGCTGCCACTTGCGACGGCCGCCTTTGGCGTCATCCGTGGCGGCGAGCGCCCCAAACCTCAATTCTGGCTGTTTGCGGTCACGGGAAGCGCGCTTGTCTGTACCTTCGCCATTCTGCAAGGACTGACCGCAGCACCGGTCGGCGACGGACTGATGCTTGCTGCGATCGCGCTTTGCGGCCTTGGCTACGCCGAAGGTGCAACACTGTCCCGGCGACTGGGAGGATGGCAGGTGATTTCCTGGGCGCTCGTCCTGTCATTGCCCGTCATGGCCGCTCTTTCGCTGTTGTCGATGCCGTCGAGCTTTTCCGGAATCCAGGCGCCAGCGATGGCTGGTCTCGCCTATGTGTCGCTGTTCAGCATGCTGATCGGCTTCATTTTCTGGTACCGAGGCCTTGCTCTTGGCGGTATCGCCGGCGTCGGCCAGTTGCAATTGCTGCAGCCGTTTTTCGGCCTGATCCTGGCGGCTACATTGCTCAATGAAACCGTCACCTGGGCGATGTTTGCGGTGACGGCGGCCGTGGTCGCCTGCGTCGGCGCCGCCCGCAGGTTCGCGCGTTGACCGCTGGCCATTGCCAGCACTCAGGAAAAGACAGGCCTAGGCCGCGTCCCGTTCTACTGCGGCCGGGTCGTGTCCGACGAGAATCATTGCCTGCGAACAGGTCATGCCCCTTGATGCCATGAGCAGCAGGCTGAGTTCCACGGCCCGCGGAACGGGTACTTCGCCGCTCGCCCAGCGACGGCACGTGATGTAGTCAATCTGGAAAAGCTGCTGGACGGTCCCCGCTGTCAATCCGACTACAGCGAGCGCCGCCTTGTATTCAGAGGGTTTCATTGTTGCGTCCCATGCGCGATTCGAGCGCGCTTTATTTCGTTGCTGACGAGATTAGGTTCTTTTAATTTTAACGAACCCTCATATGCGACATATGGTGTCCTTCCTGCGACAATGCGGCTGCGTCGCCCTCCATAAAACGAAAGTTTCCCGCGCGGTGATGCGCAGGAAGAACGGAGACGCCCACATCAATTTAGCACAGGCTTGCTTAATAGGGTTGAAAGGTCTTGCTGCGACGATCAGATTGATTAAAACTGGATGCAGCATGATGACTTCGATACGAATGCGTTGGCTGCCATTGGGCCTGATTGTCCTGTCGTTTGCGGGCTGCACGAGCGTGGAACCTCTCGACACATCTTTGACAACACAATCCACGCCGCAAATCAGGCAGGCCGACACCTCGATCATTGCCGAGAGAGTCGGGGAGTCGGCCGTCGGCGTCGAACCGCTTGCCTGGGCCAATCCGTCGACCGGGAGCACTGGCGTGATAGAGGAAATCACCGTTGCACCAGGGTTGGATGGAGAATGCAGAAATTTCGTGACAACGCAGCGCTCCCTGCAGGGCGAATCACGAATCAAGGGTGTCGCATGCCATTCTGCCAATGCGGGTTGGAAGGTCAGCCCGGCAAATTGAAAGCCAGTGCTCGCGTCGGCCTCATGGGTGGATGACGGCCAGAAGCGGCAGGTTTCCAACCGATCCCGGGGACACGGGATCTTTTGGCAATGACGATCCAATCAAAGCCAATTTGGGTAGAGACCCGATCATATAGTTTAATCAATCGCGGTCGGACGACATCGAGAAAATCTACCAAGGCCGCAATACCCTGACCTGAAAAGGGCTCCAAGCATGGCAACGCCACGAAGAGCTTGCAAAGATCACAAAAGGTCTGGCCGAGTTTTACGAATGGTATGAAAGCGGAGATGCCCTCGAAACCCACAAGGACAGCGAATCAAAAGCCAATAGGGTTTACGCAACCGCCATTGCTGGCATCCTCGAATTGGCCCACAAGAACAGTAGCTCTCCACATCATGTCTTGTCTTTGGCCGGGCATCAGTATCTGGGTGGGTTGGGAAAGAACGACAATCGCCTCCGTGTGACCAGCGATGTACTCAGTCGAACTTCGGGCGTTGCGGCAAAAATCGAGGGTGTCGAGAACTGGCCGTGATTCCGGATCGGTGTGAGGTTTTGGGAGCCGGTTCCGCCGGATTGTGAAGTCCATTCCGCTTGCGTTTGAGGCGCAGGCGGAGTTCTCCAACAAAAACAACAACGCCGTTTGCGCCTCGGTCTGAGGCGCTATAGCCCCGCTTCCTTTCCGAGGAGGCTGACGGGCCTGCCCGCAGCCTCGCGGAGACCGTTGCCAGCACAAGCCTTACCTGGCGCAAACTGCGACGGTATCATCGTCAAGGCTGACGAAGGAAACGCCGCCGCTTTCGAAGGCAAGGCGCAGTTGCGCCTCCGTTGCCCGATGGACGTCATGTCGGTTGCCTTCGTAGTCACGCACGGTGCTCCTTGATACGCCAGATCGGTCAGCGAGTTCGCTCTGGGTCCAGTCTAGGAGCCCGCGCGCCGCGCGACAGAGTGCCGGCGTCAAAATCTTGGCATTGATAGCTTGACCCATTGTGCAAACCTGCCCATATTGGTTATTATCTAACATATATAGCAGTTTCACTTGCTTTGCTAGACGCTGCAGCGGGTTGTCCGCGGTCGACCGGGCGGAAACGAAAAGGATCATGGTGTTGGGATAACAGGCGGACCATATCTACTCGTTATCCTGCTCGTCCTGCCCTTCGCAGGAAGTCTCCTGTCCGTATGTCTGCTGAACACCACATCCCGCCGCCTTCCGGCCGGCCTTGCGGGGCTGGCGACACTTGCCGCACTTCTTCTAACCGCCAGCCTCTATCCGGCCGTGTCGGATGGCGGGGTTGTCAGGTACAGCGCTGCCTGGTTGCCCCAGCTTGGTCTCGACTTCTCGCTGCGCATGGATGGTTTCGCATGGATATTTTCCATGCTCGTGACCGCAATCGGGCTGCTCGTCGTCGTCTACGCACGCTACTACATGTCTGAGGCAGACCCGGTTCCGCGATTCTTCTCGTTCCTGCTCGCTTTCATGGGCGCAATGCTCGGCATCATCATCTCGGGAAACGTCATCCTGCTGTCGGTATTCTGGGAAATGACGAGCATCTTCTCGTTCCTCTTGATTAGCTACTGGCACAACAGTGCGGCCGCCCGCGACGGTGCCCGCATGGCGCTCACGGTGACGGGTATCGGTGGCTTCTGCCTGCTGATCGGCCTGCTTCTTCTTGGGCATATCGTTGGAAGCTACGACCTCGACAAAATCCTGGATTCGGGTGACCTCATCCGCGCCCATGCGCTCTACGTGCCAGCGCTCATCTTCGTTCTGCTCGGGGCGCTGACCAAGAGCGCGCAATTCCCCTTCCACTTCTGGCTACCGAACGCCATGGCGGCGCCAACGCCGGTATCCGCGTTCCTGCACTCGGCCACCATGGTTAAGGCAGGGGTCTTTTTACTTGCGCGCTTCTGGCCGGCATTGTCGGGGACCTTTGAGTGGTTCTGGATCGTCGGTGCCGCCGGCATGATAACACTTCTGCTCGGGGCTTACTTCGCGATGTTCCAGCAGGACATGAAAGGACTGCTCGCCTATTCGACCATTAGCCATCTCGGGCTGATCACCACCTTGCTCAGCCTTTCGAGCCCGCTGGCCACGGTCGCTGCGATCTTCCACATGCTGAACCACGCGACTTTCAAGGCCTCTCTCTTCATGGCAGCCGGCATCATCGACCACGAGACCGGCACGCGTGACATGCGAAGGCTGAGCGGTCTGTTTCGTTTCATGCCCTATACCGCGACCCTTGCCATCGTTGCGAGCGCGGCCATGGCCGGCGTTCCGCTGCTCAACGGATTTCTCTCCAAGGAAATGTTCTTTGCCGAGGCGGTCGAGACGCATGCGGACTCGATCCTCGATCGCATCCTGCCCTATGTCGCCACCGTCGCATCCGCATTCAGCGTCGCCTATTCGCTCCGCTTCATTCACAGCGTCTTCTTTGGTCCTCCTCCGGTCGACCTGCCGGTCAAGCATCCCCACGAGCCGCCGCGCTTCATGCGCTTTCCGATCGAACTGCTGGTCGTCCTTTGCCTGATTGTCGGCATCATTCCGGCGCTGTCGATCGGACCGTTTCTCAGGGCTGCGGTGATCGGCGTGCTTGGCAGCGATACTCCGGATTACAGCTTGGCCATCTGGCATGGCGTCAACCTGCCACTGATCATGAGCCTGATTGCGCTTGTCGGCGGGACGGCGATCTTTCTGACGCTGAAGGACTATTTCGCGCGCTGCGAGGACGGCCCCCCCTTGCTGCGACGCCTCAAGGGCCAGCGCATTTTCGAGCGTGCCCTGGTCGAGGTCTCATGGCACTGGGCCCGCATTGCCGAGCAGCGTCTCGGGACGCGCAAGCTGCAGCCCCAGCTCCGTTGGGTCGTGATCATGGGCTTTGCCGCCGGTCTCGTGCCTCTTTATCTCAGGGGTTTCGAAAGCCGCCCCTTTCAGAATTCCGGCGTTGACCCGGTGTTTGCCATCCTCTGGACAATTGGCATCTGCCTGGCGATCGGTACGGCCTATCTTGCCAAATACCATCGGCTGGCGGCGTTGATCATGCTCGGCGGTGTCGGTCTGATCGTCTGCACGACGTTCGTGTGGCTTTCGGCGCCCGATCTTGCGATTACCCAGCTTCTTGTCGAGATCGTCACCACCGTCCTCATTCTCCTTGGTCTGCGGTGGTTGCCGAAGCGCACGGAGGGAATTGGCGAGGCGATGACGCTGCGCGCCCGCTTCCGCCGCTTTCGGGATTTCGCTCTCGCCGTTGTCTGCGGGATCGCAATGTCGTTCATGGCCTATGCTGTCATGACCATGCCAGTCCCCGACGCGATCGCAAACTACTTCCTTGAAAACGCCTATTCCGAAGGAGGAGGTCGCAACGTCGTCAATGTCATTCTCGTCGATTTTCGCGGTTTCGACACGCTCGGCGAAATTGCCGTCCTCGGCGTCGTGGCGCTCACGGTCTATGCCTTGCTGCGCCGCTTCCGCCCCGCTGCCGACAGTATGGACATGCCGGAGCAGCAGCAAATCCAGAACCGGTTCGACGAGGAGCGGCCGGAGCGGTCGGCCGGGGATACTGTCCGGGACTACCTCTTGATCCCCTCCGTCATCATGCAGTGGATGTTTCCTGTCATCATTACCCTTTCCGTCTACATCTTCATGCGTGGTCATGATCTTCCAGGTGGCGGCTTCTCGGCCGGCCTGACCCTCTCGATCGCCTTCCTGCTGCAGTATCTTGCGGGCGGAACGCGCTGGGCTGAGGACCGTATTCGCATCCTGCCATTGCGCTGGATGGGCGCAGGGCTTTTGACGGCTGTTCTGACCGGTGCGGGCGCCTGGGTTCTCGGCTATCCGTTCCTGACCTCGCATTCGCGGTATATCGACCTGCCGCTGATCGGCAAGATCCCCGCCGCCTCGGCGCTTTTGTTCGACCTCGGCGTCTTCAGCCTGGTCGTTGGCTCGACGGTGCTCATTCTCGTCGCACTCGCCCACCAGTCCATCCGCATCAACCGCCTGCGCGCCATCGACGCTGCCAAATCGGAGGCGAGGTAATGGAACTTGTCCTGTCCATTGCGATCGGCGTGATGACCAGCTGCGGGATCTGGCTCATTCTGCGCCCTCGCACCTACCAGGTGATCGTCGGACTGTCGCTGCTGTCCTATGCCGTGAACCTGTTCATCTTCGGAGTGGGCGGTGTGAAGGCCAATGTCCCGCCCATCCTCGGGGATGACGTTGCGGCAGCCGCCCTTGCCGACCCGGTACCGCAGGCGCTCGTCCTCACGGCCATTGTCATTGGCTTTGCAACGACCGCGCTGTTTCTCGTCGTGCTGCTTGCCTCGCGGGGTCTGAGCGGAAATGATCATGTCGACGGGAGGAACGAGCCGCGATGACCGGCTTGATGCATCACCTCATCGTCGCGCCGATCCTGCTTCCGCTGGTCGCAAGTGCAATCCTGCTTCTGGTCGATGAGCGTCGCCGCACGACCAAGGCGATGATCAGCCTCGGCTCAACGCTCTTTCTGATCCTCGTTGCCCTTGTCTTGTTCCGGACCGAAATCGGGCAAGGCGACTTCGAAGGGGTCTACCTCGTCGGCAATTGGGCGGCCCCCTTTGGCATCGTGCTGGTGCTGGATGCACTGTCTGCGCTGATGCTGCTCCTGACCGCGCTTCTGGCGGTTTCGGCGCTGGTCTTTTCACTTGCCCGCTGGCATGCGGTGGGCGCCCACTTCCACAGCATGTTCCAACTCCTGCTGATGGGGGTCAACGGTGCCTTCCTCACAGGTGACCTCTTCAATCTGTTTGTATTTTTCGAGGTCATGCTGGCTGCATCCTATGGTCTCCTGCTGCATGGCTCGGGGCCGCTCAGGGTCAAGGCGGGGATGCACTACATCGCCGTCAACCTGGTTGCGGCGCTGCTCTTTCTGATCGGTGTCAGCCTCATCTACGGCACGGCGGGGACATTAAACATGGCAGATCTTGCTGCCCGCATTCCCGAGATCGAACCGGATCGCCGCATGCTGATGGAAGCCGGTGCCGGAATTCTCGGGATCGTGTTCCTGATCAAGGCCGGCATGTGGCCGCTCTGCTTCTGGCTGCCCACCGCCTATAGTGCCGCCTCCGCACCGGTTGCCGGAATTTTCGCCATTATGAGCAAGCTCGGCATCTATGTCATCCTGCGCCTGACGATGTTGCTGTTCAGTGTAGGGCCGTCGGCCCGCTTCGGAACTGTCGTGCTGCTTTATGGCGGGATGGCGACCCTCATCTTCGGGACCATTGGCGTGCTTGCCTCGCAGGCACTCGGGCGCCTGGCGGGATTTTTCGTGCTGGTGTCGTCGGGAACGCTTCTGATGGTCATCGGGATCAACGACGGTGCGATTTCCTCAGGCGCGCTGCTTTACCTCGTTAGCTCGACGCTGTCGATCAGCGCCTTTTTCATGCTGATAGAGCTTGTCGAACGCGGCCAGGACGCTGGCGCCAACGTGCTTGCGGTGACCATGGAAGCCTATGGGGATGCCGAGGACGACGAAGCCGCGGAAAGCGAAGGTGTCACGATGCCCGGCACCATGACGATCCTCGGGATCTGCTTTGCCGCATGTGCCGTGCTGCTTTCCGGCCTGCCTCCGCTGTCGGGATTTGTCGCTAAATTCGCGATGCTTTCGACGATGATGGGAGCAGGGGCGATCGGCGTGCCGCCGACAGCGGCGGTCTGGGCCCTGGCCGTTCTTGTGATCCTCTCCGGTGTCGCAGCGCTGATTTCCATGACCCGGGCCGGAATTCGCACCTTCTGGAGTTCGCTTGAGGGAACGGTTCCGCGCGTGCTGGTCATCGAGGTCGTGCCCGTCTTGTTCCTGCTTGCACTCACGCTTGCGCTCACGGTCCAGGCCGGTCCCGCGATGCAGTACATGGATGCCACCATCCGCAGCCTGAGCAGGCCGGGCCTCTATATCGATGCGGTAAGAGATGCGGTGAGACTTCCTGCCTACCGGGATGCAGCCACCGACGGCGATGAGGAGGGCAGATAGTGCTTCCGTATCCGATTCTCACCCTTTTTCTGGTGCTGATGTGGTTGCTGCTCAACGGGTTCAGCCTCGGTCAGCTCGTGCTTGGCATCCTCGTTGCCGTCTTTGCCTCCTGGGCCATGGCATCGTTGCGCACCGAGCGACCGGCCCTGGCGAAATGGTATCTTCTTCCGAAACTGTTCTTCCGGGTTGTTGTCGATATCGCGGAGTCCAATCTTTCGGTCTCATGGATCATCCTGCGACGCGGCCGGCGGCACGATCCCGGCTTTCTCAGCATCGAACTGGAAGTTCGCAACCCCTTTGCCCTGGCGTTGCTTGCGATCATCCTGACAAGCACGCCAGGGTCTGCATGGCTTGAATACGACTCCAATGACAACACGGTTCTCCTGCATGTCCTCGACATCCAGAACGAAGCGGTGTGGCGCAACACGATCAAGAACCGGTACGAGAAAATGCTTATGGAGATATTCGCATGAGTGCCATCATTGTGTTTACCGCGGTTTCGATTGCGCAGCTGATGCTGGTTGCGGCGATGGCGATTGCCTCGATCAGAATGTTCATCGGACCCCGTGCCCAGGACCGCATCATCGCCCTCGATACGTTCTACATCAATGCAATGCTTCTCTTGGTTACCTTCGGTGTCGGCACCGGCCGCGTGGTCTACTTCGAGGCAGCACTTGTCATCGGCATGCTTGGCTTCGTTGCAACCGTTGCCCTCGCCAAGTTCCTGATGCGCGGGGAGGTGATTGAATGATCTATGAAGCGACAGATCTTCCCCTTCCGGTCGCCATAGCGGTTGCGGTCTTCCTGCTGCTTGGTGCGACCCTTGCGCTGATCGGAGCAATCGGATTTCTGCGACTGCCGACCTTCTATGAGCGCATCCATGCGCCGACACTCGGCACGAGCTGGGGGATAGGCGGTATCATGCTCGGCTCGATGATCTTCTTTTCGGTCGGCTCCGAACGATTGGTCATTCACGAAATCCTCATCGGAATCTTTGTCACCGTGACGACGCCGGTGACCTTCATGCTGCTCGCGCGCGCCGCTCTCCACCGTGACCGGACGGAGAGGAATCCGGAGGTTCCCGGCAAGCAGACAGGCGAAGCCGAGGTTTGAAACTCTCTGGTCGGCCGCCCTACAGCCACTCGTCAGGCTCTTTCGCCTCTATGGCGGGCAGAGATCTCGCGATAAAAGCGACGTGGGCGGCATGGCAGTTCCAACACAGGCACGGACATCCCGATCGCCCGATGTGCATCTTCCGAAGGGAGAGCATCGACCCTTGCCGCGTGCCGCATCCAGCTGATCGCAGCGGCGGCCGGGCTGCGCACGATCAACTCTTCAGCTGCACCAACAAATCCTTGCGGGGCGATCTTGATTGGACCTCGTTGTCCCCTAGCTCCATAAAAAGGGGCGAAGAGTGCCTCGACGGGGCCGCGCAACTTTCAGCCGGATGGAGCCCACCATGAAACATCAAACATTGGAACAACTGCAGGCAATTGCGGGGATCGACCAGGCGTTTCCGCAACGGCTAATGTCTCGCAACGAACGTCTCACGCGCTGGGTTGAGCTCCTTGAGGCAAGCCCGCATCGGCGGCTGGCAACGCTCTATCAGACCGAGCATCAGCCCACGTCAATCCTGTCGCGCCTGCGTAGCGACAATTCGCCGATTTCGGTCGCGTTCGAGGATCCGATCCTGCGTACTTCTGGCCTTGAAGGGGATACCTATGGCGAGGCCAAGACCTTCTTCGGTCTGACCGACGGCGAATTGCATAACGTTCTGTGCTATTGCCATTTCGGCGCAACGGTCAGCGCTGCAACGGCGGCCCACTATGTCCGCGGAATCCTCGGCACGGAAAAGCCGACCCTGTTTGCGCGGCTACGGGCCCTGTTCATGTCCTGAGGGTGTCGACAGGGCACAGGAAAGAATCTGCCCGGCTTGCCGTCCGTCTGAACGACGGCCGGCCCGACGTGACGGGGTCAATCACCCTGGTCGCCGGACAAACCTGTCTGCTCCTGCAGGGTGCTGAGGCATTGATCGTTATGGGCAAAGCGGAAAATGCTGTAAACCGCCAGGCCAAGTTCATCGCTGCCTGATATGGTGACGCTCGCCGACTGTGCATTCTTGTACTTTGCGCTGAGATTATCCCATTGCTCAAAGACCTGCCGTTCCTGCGCCACCACGGCGTCCCGGAACATTCCGTCCTTGCCGTATTTGGACCTGGCAGCGTGATCAACCTTTTCGTCGGCCGGACCAAACTCGGACGCGAGCAGTGACGCGGCCTCCTTGTAGACCTGTCGCGTAGTGGTGCCGCGCTGGTCGTCATTGATATAGCGCGACACGGCAACGACATTGCATATCCCCATGCCTTGAACATAGGCGAGCACGTACTGGTCATAGAGGTCGCTCCCACCCGGCAGGCTGGAGCATGTATACTGACCCGTCGTATCGGCGCCGTCTCCGTAGATCGGCTTGCAGCCCAATGCCGATGGCAGCGAATCCTGCGCAACACCAAACGGCCTGAAAGCCGGTGGCGCCGATTCAGTTGGCGAAATGGAGGCGGTAACGGTCGAGGCAGCAGCGAGGACCACGGACGTCAGAATATCGATCAAGGCCATCGAATCACTCCCGAGCAAGATCGGGCCATAGCACGCCAGCGCCCGACGCGAAGCAGACCCACGCTCAAAGCATGGGCGGGCATCACAATTTCCACAGCCTTTGGCTCCGCGCAGGGATTGTGAACCACTAAGGCCGCAGCAGCCAGATGGTTCCATCACAACATTGTGGGTGTATCGTTTTCCAAGCGGCTGCAGACGGCTGTGGAGGCTGGAGGACGCTCGGATGCGCCCTTAGCTTTCGGAGATCCGCCGCTCTTCGTCGGAGCCGGTGGCGAGCTGCTTCCAGTCCAGGTCCTCCTGCAGCTCGAGATATTGCCCTGGCCCAATTCGATCCGTGTCGCGCAGTTCCTCCAGCCGCTCGCGTTGCGCAAGCACTGCAAGCCGCGACAGGAATTGCCGTCGATCGACCTCGGACTTGCCCGGGTTGGCATCCCGCTCGCAATGTTCACGATATGCCTGGCGCAGCGCTTCTACCTCCGCGCCACTCTCGGTCGAAAGCCGGACGAGCGCAGCCTCGGCCAATGACTTTCGCGCCAAGAAAAGCTCCTCGCGTGCCTCTTCCTGTCGTCCGAGCTTCATAAGCCTGATCATCGGAGCCAGGGTCGCGCCCTGGATGATGAGCGTCGCCAGCACGACCGAAAAGGCTGTCAGCACGACGAGGTTTCGTTCGGGAAAATCGGCTGGCAGCGCAAAGGCCGTGGCAAGGGTCACGAGACCGCGCATGCCAGACCATCCGACAAGAAGGGTTTCGCCGGATGCGAAGGGTGCAAGACTGTGTCCGCGTCGATGACGAAATCCTACGATGGCGTGAAAGAGGAAGGCGACCGAAAGCCGCGCGCCAATCACCCCGGCGACGACGATCGCCGCAAACCGGAGTGCCCGGGCGAGTTCGGCAGCCGACATCGCCTCCACGATGCGACGCGCCTGCAAACCCATCAGCAGGAATGCGACGACGTTCAAAAGGAAGACAACGGTTGTCCAGACGGCGAAGGAATGAACGCGCATGCGTGGTGAATCATTGACCGTGGTGAGGACTGCAATGGTCATCGCCGACGATACAGTCGCCAGCACGGCTGACAGATGCAGCCTTTCGGCGATCAGCCAGGTTGCGAAGGCGTACACGAACTGAAGCAGCGTGCCGCCGACAGTATTGTCTGTGACAGGTCTTAACCCGGAGACGAGATAACCGAACAAAATGCCGAAGGCTATTCCGCCTGGAGCCGCAAGGCCAAGTCGCACCACGGTGCTCAAATCGATGCCACCGCGAGCCTGGACGGTCAGGGCCGCGCTGAACAGCAGAAGGGCGGTGGCGTCATTGAAGAGGCTCTCGCCCTTGAGCAGGGCGTCCACCCGCCGCGAGACCGGCAGATTGGACAGGACGGCAGTCGCGGCGGCGGCATCAGGCGGAGCGACGATTGCCCCAAGCGTGACGGCCACGGCAAGCGGCAGCCCGACAGTCCATGCGCTGATCGAGACCACGACACCTGTGGTGACCAGTACGGCGACCACGGCATAGACGAACAGCGGCAACGCCATCCGCCTGGCTGCGCCAAGCGGAAAATCATAAGCTGCGTCGACGAGGACAGGCGCGATGAACAGGGCAAGCGCCGTCGGCGGGTCGATCGGAATGACCGGGGCGCCTGGCAGCATCGCGACAGCGACGCCGGCGGCAGCGAGAATGCCGGGATAAGGCAGCTGCATTCGCCGCGTTACCTGCAAAAGCAAGATCGCGACCGCAAGCAGGGCGACGAGGGTTTCAAAGAACGTCATCGTTGAATAGTAGCAGGCTTTCGCGCGCGTTGAAGCGGTCGTAAATTCCCTGTAATGCTCGAAGCTCCGACTGCCGACATAATAGTGCAGCGGCGCGGAGCGCGAAGATGGATTACGACGTTGCGATTGTGGGTGCTGGCGCTGCGGGCATTGCGGCGGCGCGCCGGTTGGCTAAGGCCGGGCGTTCGGTGATGCTCATCGAAGCGAGCGACCGCGTCGGCGGCCGCGCCTGGACCATCGAACTGGCTCAGATGCCGCTCGACATGGGATGCGGCTGGCTGCACTCGGCCGAGCGTAATCCCTTGGTCAAACTCGCGCAGGCCAAAGGCTTCGAGATCGAAGCAGGCCCCACGGCCTGGCAAAGACAATGGCATGATCTCGGCTTTTCTGCCGAGGAGCAACAGGCCGCCGCGACCGCCTGGTCGACCCTGCAGCAACGCATGGAGAGCGCTCCGCCGGCAAGTGACCGGGCCTCGGACCTTTTGCCGCCAGAGGGCGAATGGAACAATTATTGCCAGTCGGTGAGCGGCTACATGAATGGCGCTGCCCTCGACCGACTGTCGGTCGTCGATTTCCTTGCCTACGACAAGGCGTCGACCGATTCCAACTGGCGGGTGCGTAAGGGATACGGCAGCCTGATTGCATCAAGCCTTCCGGAGGTGGCACTCAGGCTGTCCGTGCCGGTTCGTCGCATCGCCTTGACCGGTCAGGGCGTCCGCCTGGATACCGATCATGGCGCTGTCAGTGCGCGCACGGCTGTTGTCACCGCCTCGACGAACATCCTGTCCAGGGGTGCAATCGCCTTCGACGCGGATGTAGACGACCATCTCCATGCCGCAGGCAAACTCCCCCTCGGCCTTGCCGACAAGCTGTTCTTCGAACTGCACGGCGACCACGGGCTTGACCCCGAGTCCCATCTCCTCGGCAATCCACATGCAAGCGAAACCGGCAGTTACTATATCCGGCCGCTTGGTCGACCGGTGATCGAGGGCTTCTTCGGTGGCACGGGCGCTGTCGCCATCGAGCGTGCCGGGCTGCTCGAGGCCTTTGCGTTTGCGATCGAGGAGTTGTCGGCGCAGCTCGGCGCCCATATCCGTCGCCATGTGCGGCCGCTTGCAGCAACATCATGGTGCCGGACCGACTGGGTGGGGGGCTCCTACAGCCATGCATTGCCGGGTGAGGCGAGCGCCCGCCTGACCCTGGCGAGGCCTGTGGCCGAGAGGTTATTCTTCGCTGGCGAGGCGACCCACCCCTTTGACTTTTCCACCGCACATGGAGCCTGGCAGAGCGGCGAGAGGGCAGCCGATGAGGTGATCGAGCGGCTTGCCTGAGCCTCGGGTGCCGTCCCGGTGTGGCAAACGGTCGCTGCGTCCAATGCCGCTGGACAGGGGCCGGGCGAGCTGATTGCATGCCGGCGGCTCGGGGCCAAGGGGACGGATCATGGACACGGGGAATGGATGCATGACGCAAGGAAGCTTTGGCTTTCCGCCTGCGGACATTCGGGCACGCTCGCTCGGGGAACTTCACGCGCGGCCCTATGCGCTCGTGCCGGCGTCGCGCGTCATATTCCAGCTCGCTTTCCTGACGGAAAGCGCCGGTGACAACGATCACGAGACGCTTGCAGATCTTTCCCGGTCAAGCGGGGTTGCGCCACCCGCCCGCGAAACGAGCCATCATGCCATCACCTGGGGGCCGGGGACGCTCCGCTGGGAGCGGCATACGGAATTTTCGACCTATTTCTGGGACTGTCCAGCACCGGACAGGTTTGGCCAGACGATCGCCGTGCATCCCTTCGGCGCAAGCTTTTCGCCACCGGGGCCATTCATCTCCGGTATCAGGCTGGAAATCCGGCCCGATACGCCTGAGACGGAGCAGGAAAAATCGGTCTTCGACCCGACCAGCCTGTGCCGGAGCGAACTGAAGAATGGCCAGGCCGCGATCCTCACCGATTTTCGTCAGGACGGAGACGGTCTGACGAAAATTCTGGTCATCGATCGCGGCATGTCCGACAGCGCCCGGGGCGCGCTTGTCCAGCGCCTTCTCGATATCGAGACCTACCGTACCCTTGCGATGATGGGCCTGCCACTGGCGCAATCGCTCTCGCCCGAAATTCGCCAGATCGAATCCGGCCTGACGGCGATTACCCAGCGCATGAAGCTGCATGCGCGCGACGAAGCGGACCAGATGTTGTCCGAGATTACACGCCTGGCCGCCGAGCTGGAGGCGAATGCGGCACTCAGCCTCTACCGGTTCGGAGCCAGCCGCGCCTATTACGAGATTGTTCAGGAGCGTATCCGGGCATTGGCGGAGACGGCGATGCCCGGCAGCGAGACGCTCGGCGCCTTCCTCGAGCGTCGGCTTGCGCCGGCAATGCGGACCTGCCAATCGGTGGAGGAACGGCAGGCGAACCTGTCGCGCAAGCTGGCGCGCGCGACAGCCCTGCTGCGGAGCTGGATCGATGTCGAGCTGGAACGCATCAACACGACGGTGCTCAATTCGATGGACCGTCGTGCGCAACTGCAGCTGCGGCTGCAGCAGACCGTTGAAGGCCTGTCCGTTGCCGCGATCTCCTACTATGTCGTCGGGCTGCTCGGCTATCTGGCGAAGGGCGCGCACAATATCGGCCTCGACGTCTCCCCGGAAACGCTGACCGGCCTGTCCGTTCCCCTCGTCGTCGCCGGCATGTGGCTTGTTGTGCGCAGCATCAGGCGCAGGCATGCCGAAGAGGATAGGCATTGATGTGCTTTCCCAGGCAGCCGGAGCGATATGCGATTGGGCTTGCGGGAGACAAAGGCAATGGCCCGACTTGCGGCAATCCGCTTTGGGGCGCCAATTCCTTCCCGGTTCAGGCGGTCGAGCACTCGTAAAGGACTGCCCCCGTCGAGCCATCGACACCCTGTAGGCTTACATCGTAGCCCCATAGGTGGCGGATGTGAGCCAGGGTGGCATCACGGTTGCTTTCTTCGAGAAGGATGCCGTTTCTGACATTGTGCTGCAGCCTGAGCTGCCTGTCACCGAGCAGGTCGACATCAACCACCTGGATATCGGGCTGTCTTGCGCCGACGTCATAGCTGCGCGCAAGCGACGACCGGATTGCCGCATAGCCTCGTTCGTTATGGATCGAAGATACCTCGCAAAAATTGTCGGTGGCGCGATCGCTCAGCACGAACAGCCGGAATTTTCGCATCATGGCCGGGCTCAGATACTGCAGGACAAAGGACTCGTCGCGGTGATTTGCCCAGGCATCCAGAAGCGTTGCCTGCCAGTCACCATTGCCGGCAAAGGACGGAAACCAGTCGCGATCCTCCTGCGTCGGGTCCATGCAGATGCGCTGGATGTCCTGCATCATCGCAAAGCCAAGCGCATATGGGTTTATTCCTGGGAAGCGGGGATCATCAAAGGCGGGTTGGAAGACCACGTTGGAATGACTTGCCAGGAGCTCCAGCATCACGCCTTCGCTGATCCGGCCCTGATCGAAGAGGCGGTTTATGATCGTGTAGTGCACAAAGGTGGCGCAGCCCTCGTTCATCACCTTGGTCTGGCGCTGCGGGTAGAAATATTGCGCAATCACCCGCACGATCCGGAGGATTTCACGCTGCCAGGGCTCGAGGATGAGACTGTTCTTTTCCAGGAAGTAGAGCAGGTTCTCCTCGGGAAGGTTGAGAACCTTCTTGCGCTCGGACGCATCGCGTTCGGCATCCTCCGGATTGCGGCTCTCTGTTGCGAGCGGCAGTGTTCGCCACAGGTCACTATAGGTCTGTTCCTCGTATTCCAGTCGTTCGCGGGCACGCTCCCTGACTTTTTCGGATGAAAGGCGCGGCGGCCGCCGGTAGCGGAAGACGCCCTGGTCCATCAAGGCGTGTGCCGAGTCCAGGACTGCCTCGACGGCATTCGTCCCGTGCCGCTCCTCGCATTTGGAAACGTATTTCTTGGCAAACTCCATGTAGCTCAGGATCGCGCCGGCATCGGTCCACTGCCGGAACAGGTAATTGTTCTTGAAGAAATGATTATGGCCGAATGCGGCATGGGCGGTCACCAGCGCCTGCATGGCCATGGTGTTTTCTTCCATCAGATAGGTGATGCACGGATTGGAATTGATCACCAGTTCGTAGGCAAGTCCGCGCCGGCCCTTGCGATAGAGATTGTCCTCGAAGATGAAGCGCTTGCCAAACGACCAGTGCTGGTACATCAACGGCATACCGACCGAAGAGTAGGCATCCAGCATCTGTTCCGACGAAATGATTTCCAGTTGGTTGGGATAGACATCCAGCCCCATCTCGTCGAGCGCCACGGTTTCGATGGCGTCGTAGGCACGTGAAAGGGTCGCGAAATTCCAGTCGGAACCGTCAAACAGCAGGCCTGGGCTCGAGCGTCTCGCCATTCGGTCTTCCCTTACTTGCGCGTGCGCACGGCAGGCTGCCGGGTAAAGAGCTTGCGAAAAACCGGATAGATGTCGGCCGGCTTGGAAATACGGGTCATCTGGAAGTTGGGGATCGCGCCGTCGACGGTGCGGTAGGCACGCCACAGCGAGGTGCCGTTGTCTGTGGCTCCAAATATTTCCGTTTCGCGCTCATCAATGATTTCGACATAGGCGTAGTACTGGCAAAGGCGCATCAGATGGTTGCGGAGAAGCTCCGCGCAGCGTTCCGAATCGCCGCTGATATTGTCGCCGTCGGAGGCCTGGGCGGCATAGATATTCCAGAGATTGGCGGGATATCGCTCCTCGATCACCCGAAGCATTTCCTCGAGCGCGGTCGAAACAACAGTGCCACCGCTCTGCTTGCTGTAGAAGAACGTTTCCTCGTCGACCTCATGGGCCTCATCGGTGTGACGGATGAAGACGATGTCGATCCGCTCGTACCGGCGCGTGAGAAACAGATGCAGCAGCACGAAGAAGCGCTTGGCCAGATCCTTCTCGCGCTCGCCCATCGATGCCGATACGTCCATCAGGCAGAACATCACGGCGCTGGCATTGGGCAGCGGCTGGCGTTCGAAGCGGTTGAAGCGAATATCGACGGGATCGACATAAGAAATGCGCCGTCGCCGCCGTTCCAACTGCTCCAGTTCCTCGCGCAGCGCCTGCAGGCGCCGCCGGTCCGCGGCAGATCGCTCCTCCATCGCCTCCAGCACGGCGATCTCGTCCGCAACTGCCTTCACGGTCGCCTCGCTCGGGCGTTGCAGCGCTATTCGGCGGCCGAAACTGTTTCGCATCGTGCGCCCGACATTGATGTTGGTGGGCGTACCAGCGGTGCTGAAGCCGACACGGTGCGGCTTGTAGGTAACCGTTTCCTTCAGATTGAGCTTTACCATGTCAGGAAGCTCGAGATCCTCGAAGAAGAGGTCGAGGACTTCGTTGCGCGACAGGATGAACTGGAAATCATCCTCGCTCTCGCCGCGACCAGCGCCGCGATCTCCGCCTCCGCCACCTCCTTGTGGTCGCGACAGCTTGTCACCTGCCATGTATTCCCGATTGCCGGGGAGGATGTACTCCCGGTCGCCGCTGCCGCTGCTTGGCTGGAATGTCGGCTCGCCCGCGCCACGCTTGGGCATGGGAACGCCGTGGGCGGCGTCCACATCGGCGATCTTGTCCGATTTTACCTGCTCCTTGATAGCCCGCTTCAATTCCTCCCGGGCTCGGTTCAGGAAACGCTGTCGGTTGCCAAGGCTCTTGTCCTTCGGATTGAGCCGGCGGTCGATGAAATTCGGCATCTGCCAATCCCCCGGTTCGGCATTGTCAACCGGCCTTGTTGACCCGCATGTACCAATCAACGAGCCGCCGGACCTGGCGGACGGTGTAGCCTCGCTGAGTCATGCGCTGGACAAATTCGGCGTGCTGCTTTTCAGTCGAACTGTCCTTCTTGGAGCCGAAGCTGATGACAGGCAGTAGATCCTCGACCTGACCGAACATCCGCTTCTCGATTACCTCGCGAAGCTTTTCATAGCTGGTCCAGGAGGGGTTCCGGCCGCTGTTCCTGGCGCGGGCGCGCAAGGTAAACTTGACGACCTCGTTGCGGAAGTCCTTGGGGTTGGCGATGCCGGCCGGCTTTTCGATCTGCGACAATTCGCTGTCGAGAATTTCCCGATTGAGAATCTGACCGGTGTCGTAGTCCTTGAAGTCCTGGTCCTCCAGCCACGCGTCGGCATAGGAAATATAGCGGTCAAAGAGGTTCTGGCCGTACTCGCTGTAGGATTCCAGGTAGGCCTTCTGGATTTCATGGCCGATGAATTCCGCGTAGCGCGCGGCGAGTTCCGAC
The DNA here is from genome assembly GCF_024808055.1 of Rhizobium sp. BK176. Taxonomy (NCBI): domain Bacteria; kingdom Pseudomonadati; phylum Pseudomonadota; class Alphaproteobacteria; order Hyphomicrobiales; family Rhizobiaceae; genus Rhizobium; species Rhizobium sp. BK176. The sequence goes on from NZ_JANUBV010000019.1 coordinate 64,521, forward strand.
TTGATGAAGTCGAGGTAGCGCGCCTCCGTTTCCTTCGGGAACTGCTCCCGCCGGATCGCCTGCTCCATGATGTACATCAGATGCACCGGATCGGCTGCCACCTCCTTTGTGTCGTAGTTGAAGGTCTCCGAGAGGACCTTGAACGCGAAGCGGGTGCTGATGCCGGTCATGCCTTCATCAACGCCCGCCGCATCGCGATATTCCTGGACGGACTTTGCCTTCGGATCCGTATCCTTCAGATTCTCGCCGTCATAGACGCGCATCTTCGTGTAGAGCGGAGAATTCTCATGCACGTGAAGGCGTGTTGCGACGGTGAAGCGGCTGAGGTTCTCGAGGACTTCGGGAGCACAGGGGCTGTTTGCCAGTTCGCTCTCGCGAAGAAGCTTTTCGTAGATCTGCCGTTCCTCGGTGACCCGGAGGCAATAGGGAACCTTGACCACAAGGATACGGTCGAGAAATGCCTCGTTATTCTTATTGTTCTTGAACTGCAGCCACTCGGATTCGTTTGAGTGGGCGACGACGATGCCCTGGAAGGGGAAGGCGCCGAAGTTCTCGGTCCCGTTGTAGCTGCCTTCCTGGGTCGCAGTCAGCAGCGGGTGCAGGACCTTGATCGGTGCCTTGAACATTTCGACGAACTCGAGAAGCCCCTGCGTCGTCCTGTTCAGCCCGCCGCTGTAGGAATAGGCGTCCGGGTCGGCCTGGCTGAAGTTTTCGAGTTGTCGGATGTCGACCTTGCCGACCAGGGCCGAGACGTCCTGGTTGTTTTCGTCACCCGGTTCGGTCTTTGCAATTGCGATCTGGCGCAACCGGGATGGCGTCAGCTTGACGACGCTGAATTTCGAAATATCGCCGCCGATCTCGTCAAGCCGCTTGGTTGCCCAGGGCGAAATCAGCCCGGTGAGGCGGCGCCTGGAAATGCCGTACTTGTCTTCGAGAAGGCCGGCCATCCGGTCCGGGTGGAAGAGCCCAAGGGGGGACTCGAAGATCGGGCTTACCTTGCCATTGACCGCCAGCGTATAGATTGGCCGCTGTTCCATCAGCCTTTTCAGGCGTTCGGCCAGCGATGACTTGCCGCCGCCGACGGGTCCGAGCAAATAGAGGATCTGCTTGCGTTCCTCGAGGCCCTGGGCAGCGTATCTGAAGTAGCCGACGATCCGCTCGATCGTATCTTCCATGCCATAAAAGTCGGCAAATGTGGGGTAGATCTTCAGAGTCCGGTTGGCAAAGATGCGGCCCATGCGTTCGTCGGCACTGGTATCGATCAGCGTCGGTTCACCGATCGCCTCGACCATGCGCTCTTGCGCCGTTGCGTAGAGACTTTTGTCATCGCGGCACGCTAGCAGATATTCCTGCAGGCTAAATTCTTCCTGCGCAGCACTTGTGTAAATTTCCGAAAAAAGATCAAAGACGTCGCTTTCACCCTTTTGCATGATGCTCTCCCGCGGCCGGCTGGTTAAAACGGGATAGCAGCCCTGTCGGCCCGCTCATCACTATAACGGCGCTGCGTAGTATTTGTTCCTTCAAATACTTACAGGAATTCGGATTTGGCTCGTAAGGGCCATACAGCATCATATCGTCTCCATTCTAGCGCTGGAATTGCGACTCAAATGTTGAGCAGTGCTGATGACAATATGCCACGAAAGCCATCCAATCTCCATGGCAAAGGTCATCACGCTGCCGCGACGACCATTGTATTTTCGACCGCTGCAATTCTGTGCCGGCGAAGGAAATCACAGCCGCAGGACGCGTTTTGCTACGGCGAAGGACGTTGGGTGGCCGTGCGAGCGCTCACAGAAGAGTGAAGACGAGCTGCGACCAGTCTCTTAGCTGATGCCGCCGAGGCAGACGTATTTGATCTCCATGAATTCATCGATTCCATATTTCGACCCTTCGCGGCCGAGGCCGGAGAGCTTCACGCCCCCAAAGGGCGCTTCTGCCGTCGAGATCAGCCCGGTATTGACCCCGACCATGCCGTATTCGAGGGCCTCGGCCACGCGGAACACGCGGGCGAGATCCTTGGCGTAGAAATAGGATGCTAGGCCGAACTCGGTATCGTTGGCCTGGGCGATCACATCGGCCTCGTCCTTGAACCGGAAAAGCGGCGCCACCGGCCCGAAGGTTTCCTCGCGCGCGACAGCCATGTCGCTGGTGACACCGGTCAGCACCGTTGCCTCATAAAAGGTGCCGCCAAGCGAATGGCGCCTGCCACCCTCCATGACGTGTGCCCCCTTCGACAGGGCGTCAGCCACATGCTCCTCGACCTTTTCCAGGGCCGGCTGATCGATCAAGGGACCAAGGATCACACCCTCGTCGAAGCCATTGCCGATCTTCAGCTTGCCGACAGCCGTGGAAAGCTTCTGCGAAAAGGCCTCGTAGATACCGTCCTGGACGTAAAGGCGGTTGGCGCAAACACAGGTTTGTCCATTGTTGCGAAACTTGGCGATCAGCGCGCCTTCCACCGCAGCATCGAGATCGGCATCGTCAAAGACGATGAAGGGGGCATTGCCGCCGAGCTCCAGCCCGAGCTTCTTGATGGTCGGGGCGCTCTGCCTGTAAAGTTCGGCGCCGATTTCGGTCGAGCCGGTAAAGGTCAATTTGCGCACGATCGGATTGGCGGTCATCTCCGCCCCGATCTCGCGCGCCGAACCGGTGATGACGGAGAACAGGCCGGCGGGCAGTCCGGCACGCTCTGCAAGCACGGCGATCGCGATCGCTGAAAAAGGCGTCTGGCTGGCTGGCTTCAGCACCAGGGCGCACCCGGAGGCCAATGCCGGACCTGCCTTGCGGGTGATCATGGCGTTGGGAAAGTTCCAGGGCGTGATGGCGGCAACCACGCCGATGGGCTGCTTCATCACCATGATGCGCTTGTCCGGTTGGTGGCCGGGAACGAGATCGCCATAAACGCGCCGGCCTTCCTCTGCGAACCATTCGATGAAGCTTGCGCCATAGACGATTTCGCCGGTGGCTTCGGCAACGGGCTTGCCCTGTTCCAGCGTCAGGATGCGGCCGAGATCGTCCTTGTTTTCGATCATCAGCTCGAACCATTTGCGCAGGATGATCGCACGGTCTCTTGCTGTGCGGGTCGCCCAGGCCTTTTGCGCCGTGGCGGCCGCCTCGATCGCAGCTTTGGTTTCCGCAGCGCCAAGCTTCGGTACACGACCGATGATGTCGCCTGTGGCCGGGTCATTGACCTCGATCGCGTTCGATGGATCGGCGTCGATCCATCGACCGCCGACCAGGGCCGCCTCGCGAAAGAGTCCAGGATCCTTGAGGTTCATCTTCTCCATCCCATCCAAAAACGGTGTCGTTGCTGGTGGCAATGTCGGCCTCCTTTGCCGCGCTTGTCAAATGCCATCACGTGGCATCGACATGTGCAAGATTTTCGCAGCCTTCGCCCTGACTGTCTTCCGTTGCCCCCGGGGAGAAAAGGGTGTTGCAGAACACGAATACGGGAGCGGTCCGGTTCTCCCGGTCGATGCCGGGAACCTTATTCGGGAGCCGACATCCAACGTTTGTACAGCGATAAACTGTCCGGCCTTTCGGCAAGGACGAAGGAGGTTCCATGACTACGCGACTGATGACAGCTGTGACCACGATCTGCCTGCTTGGGTTGGCACCCTGCGCCGGCTGCGGACAAACCGACAGATCCCCAGATCGCTCATATCGCCTACACGGCCGGATCGATCGAGATCGAGGCGGCAAAGCAGGCACCGAGCTTTGCCGAGGACATGGTGCGGGACCACGAGGCGATCAACAAGCAGGCGCTTGCCCTGGTGAAGAAGCTCAAGGTCACACTGCAGGACAATGATGATGCGGCATCGATGGACCATCCTGGCCTTCGCGGTGGCCCTCGGGGCCGCTCCAGCGCGGGCAGAGACAATCGCGGTAACGATCGAGAAAATGATGTTTGCGCCCGCCGGGGGTCACCGCCAGGCCAGGTGAAACGATCGAATGGGTCAACAGGGATATCCTTGCCCATACGGCGACCGCCGAGTTCAAGGGGATCCGGTCGATTGACTATTACTGTTGGTTCCATCTGAACATGAAGGGACGGATTGAGGCCGGGCGGCGACGGTCAGCCGCCCTCGAAGCTGATCCGTTACGGATGATCACGCCCCATAATCCCCTTCGCCCGTCGGCAAGGCTGGCGTATACAGCTGCGATGTATTCCCTGGAACGCCCTATTGTCTTCGAGCAGATCGTCAAAAAAAGCAGGTTTCTGGCGGCGGCCCTACCGATTGCCGATGAAGCCGACGCGAAGGATGCACTGGCCACTTACGCGCATGCCGATGCCAACCACAATTGCTTTGCCTGGCGAAGCGGCCAGACCTATCGGTTCAGCGACGACGGTGAGCCGAGTGGAACCGCCGGCAAGCCGATCCTGCAGGCAATCGACGGGCAATCGCTCGACAAGGTCATCGTCATCGTCACGCGTTGGTTCGGCGGTGTGCTCCTCGGCACGGGCGGCCTGATCAGGGCCTATGGCGGAACGGCTGCCGCTTGCCTGCGGGCGGGGGAGACGATCGAGATCGTCCCGACGCTCGAAGGAACGATTGAGGCAGCCTATTCGGACCTGGCGATCCTGAAGGCGCGCCTGGCGGCGGTCCCGGGCCTCTCCATCCTCAAGGAGACATTTCATGGAGGCGGCGCCGAGCTGACGGCAAGCTTTCCGGAATGGAAATCGGAGGACGTCGAACGGCTTGTTGCAGACACCACAAGCGGACGCAGTACGCTCTTTGTGCCGCGGTAATCGCAAGGCCAGCCAAGGCCCGCTGCCGCTCTTCAATATGGCAACGCGCAATGCTCCATCCTGATGGCGACCGATCAGCGCCAGCCGAGGGCCGGCGCGACATGCTTCAGGATCATTTCGATGACATGGGCATTATAGTCGACGCCGAGCTGGTTGGGCACGGTGAGCAGCAGCGTATCGGCTTCCGCGATCGCTTCGTCCGATGCGAGCTGCTTTACGAGAGCGTCCGGTTCGGCCGCATAGGAGCGACCAAATATGGCCCGCGTGTTCTGGTCGATAAAGCCGATCGAATCCTGCTCCTTGCCACTGCCCCCGAAGTAGGCACGATCGCGATCATCGACGAGCGCGAAGATGCTGCGGCTCACCGACACACGCGGCGTTCTCTGATGGCCGGCCTCCTGCCAGGCCCGCCTATAGGCGCGGATCTGGGCTGCCTGCTGGACATGGAAGGGTTCACCGGTTTCGTCATCCTTCAAGGTAGAACTCTGCAGGTTCATCCCGAGTCTGGCCGCCCAGATGGCGGTCGCATTGGATCCAGCGCCCCACCAGATGCGATCGCGCAGGCCCTGCGAATACGGTTCGAGACGCAGCAGGCCAGGTGGGTTTGGAAACATTGGTCTTGGATTGGGCTCGCCAAAGCCCTCACCCTTCAGCGCCTGCAGGAAGACTTCGGCGTGGCTGCGTCCCATATCGGCGTCGCTCGACCCTTCGTCTGGCTGATAGCCGAAATAGCGCCAGCCGTCGATCACTTGCTCGGGCGAGCCACGGCTGAGCCCGAGTTGTAGCCTCCCGTTTGCAATGAGGTCGGCCGCGCCGGCATCCTCGGCCATGTAGAGCGGGTTTTCGTAGCGCATGTCGATGACCGCGGTTCCAATTTCGATGCTCTTCGTCCTGGCGCCCACGGCGGCAAGCAGTGGGAATGGCGAGGCGAGTTGCCGGGCAAAATGATGGACGCGGAAATAGGCGCCCTCCGCCCCGAGCTCTTCGGCGGCCACAGCAAGATCGATCGACTGAAGGAGAGCATCGCCGGCAGAGCGGGTTTGTGACTGGGGCGAGGGCGACCAGTGGCCAAAGGAAAGGAAACCGATTTTCTTCATGATGACGTCCGTGACTGTGACGGTCTGAACCGCCGGATTGTGATGGCCATAACATGGGAAGGGGAATTTGCCATGAAAAGGCGATTGAACGCTGCGTTCACCGTTTGCGACCTCCGACGTCAGACAGACTAAACGCCGCCGGAAATACGGGATGCCGCAACGATGAGCGGTCAGCGCGGTGCTGCGACCGGCCTTGCGAATGGAAGGACAAGCAATGCACAGGCAGTCAGGACGGCGGCCATCATCCACGCCTCGTTGATCGCCTGGACACTCGCCGCCGTCTGCACCAGGGGGTCGAGTGCCGCGACGGTATCCGGGTTGAGGGTGCCTCCATGTCCAACAAGCTCCTCTGCGGGTGCGCCGACAAAGGCGGCGGCTGCGTGGTCGCCCGCGCGCAGCCGATCCCACAGGGATTGCGTCAATGGCTCGGACCGCGTGTAGATGATCGTGTCGATCATGGCGATGCCGATCGCGCCCCCAAGGTTGCGCATCAGGTTGAAAAGGCCGCTGGCATCCGGAACCTGGTCGGGCGGAAGGGTCCCCAGCGCCAATCGAGTCGGCGGCAGCAGACAGAACATGATCGCTGCCCCACGCACGACCTGCGGCCAGAACATCGCGTCGTAACCGGTCCGTGGATCCTCGAACGCACTCATCCACAGTCCGAGCGCAAAGAGAAAGAAGCCGACGGCAGAGAGGAGGCGCGGATCCGTCCGCTTCTCCAGATAGACTGCGATCGGTGCGGCAATGAGTTGCGTGATGCCGGTCACGAGCATGGTCGCGCCGATCTCGAGCGCGTTCTGTCCCCTGATGAAGGCCAGAAAGACAGGCATGAGGTAGACTGAACCGAAGAGGCCGATCCCGAGCCCGAAACTCAGGGCAGAACCGATCAGGAAATTTCGATCACGGAAATGACCGAGGTCGACGATCGGACGTCTGCGGCGCAGCGAGCGAACCGTAAAACCGGTTCCCGCGACGAAGCTTGTGGCAAACAGGCCGGCCACAAGGGACGAAGTCCAGCCTGACGTGGGCGCCTCCTTCAGTGCAAGTTCTAGACTGGCAAGCGAGATCGCCAGCATGACGAGCGAGGCAAGGTCGAGGCTTTTGAGTTCGCCGAAATCTGCCTTGTGGTGCGGAAGGCACCGCCAGGCTACCACCGCAGAGACAAGTCCCGGAATGATGTTGATCAGAAACAGCCAGTGCCAGGAATAGGTCGCCGTCAGCCAGCCGCCGATGATCGGGCCGATGGTGGGGGCAAGGACGGCGAGCACGCCTGCGATGGTCGTGGCGATCGCCTGCCGCTCGTTCGGAAAAAGAATGAAGACGGCGGAGAAAACGGCGGGGATCAGTGTTCCCCCCGAGAAGCCCTGAAGCACCCTCCATGACACCAGTGCGCCAAAGGTTCCGCTCGCTGCGCAGCCGGCCGAAGCCACGACGAACAGGAGGATGGAAACGATGAACAGCCACCGCATCGTCAGAACGCGGGTAAGAATTCCCGTCAGCGGGATCGCGACCACTTCCGCGATCAGGTAGGCTGTCTGGATCCAGCTCATCTTGTCGGGATCGATGTCGATGCCTTGCTGGATTGTCGGCAGGGACGTTGCTACGACCTGGACGTCGAGGATCGCCATGAACATTCCGGTGCACATCGCGACAAAGCCGACCCAAACCATCGCTGACGGCGCATGATCGGAGACGGTCTGTCGATGCTGTGGCATTCGATGGCCTTGCGTTTGTCTATGGCAGGCGGTCGCCTTGCGAGGTTATTCGGGGCGGTGGAAGAAAGCCTCGATCCGATAGCCATCGGGATCGATCATGAAGGCGGCGTAGTAAAATGATCCGTATTCCGGCCGGAGACCCGGTTCACCATTGTCGGTCCCGCCATTGGCAATGCCGTTGGCGTGAAAGGATCGAACAGCATCCTCGCTCTTGGCGACAAAGCAGAAATGCAGTCCCGATTCGATGTCGGGGACAACCGGCCGTGCGGCCGGCTTTATCCAGAATTGCGGGTGTTCGGCGCCGTAGCCGACCCAATTGTCACTGTTTGAAAGCCTGGTGTATCCGAGAGGCTCCAGCGCCTGGTCATAGAACTTGCGTGCACGCTCGAGATCGGCAACGCCAATGGAAACATGGTCGAACATCACTTCTCCTCTGAGGTCGGCAGCGTGGTCTCGCTGCCGCGGACATTGGGCCCGGGGACGATCGGAGGGCCCGCGTGGAGACTACAGTCTCGCATCCCCAAAGGAAATGATTTCCATTGGTCGTGCCCCGTCGACATCTGGCTCGGTGAGAAGGATCGTTGGCCCGTCGCTTATCTTGAAAGCAACGTTGCCGACGGTGAGAGGAAACAACGGCAGACAGTCGTTAAGGTGCAGACTACTTGTTCTGCATGAGCCAGATCTTGCCCGCCATCGTGATACCGCAAGCGGCGTCGTATTTGCCCGCGTCCGGCGAAAGGTCTTGCAGCAATCCGAATTGTTTCAGATCATCGACTGTCGCCGAGGTCAGGAATTTGATCTTCTGCGGGCGTTCCTTAAACCTGTCGTTCTTCGCATAGGTCACGGTTGCGTTCAGGTGGGTCCATTTCCCGGCATCAGCGGGAAACAGATTTCCATCCCTGGCGAGTTTCAGGCCTCTGATTTGTGTCGGCGTAAGCGTGGTCGGCATTATTGCAGTCCTTGAAGTGTTGACATTGCTGTGCATGGCGATTTCCACCAGAGGATCATCTGGAGCCTGTCAGGCCCCTGCCGCTGCCCGGGAGGCTTCGCGAAAGGATACGAGCTTGCCCTTCGCTTCGTCCCAGAGCACGAGCCGCACACATCTGAGGCTATCGCCAAGCGAGATGCGGCCAATATTTCTCAGCTGTGGGTAGTCGCGCAATACTTCGGGCAGCCGGTAGTAAGGGATCCTGCTCGACAGGTGATGAACATGATGAATCCCAATGTTGCCGGTTATCCATCGAAGCACCGGCGGCAGATCGTAGTATGAAGCGCCGTGGAGCGCAGCTTCCGCAAACTGCCAGTCGTCGGCATTCGACCAGTGCGTCTCCTCGAACTGGTGCTGTACGTAAAAGAGCCAAATACCTGCTCCCCCTGCGAGGGTCACGATTGGCAGGTGGATTGCAAGAAAATGGGCAATTCCGACAGTCCATATCAATCCGAGCGACAGTGCCGCGATCGCGAAATTGGTCGCCATTGTGGAAATCCACGGCGACAGACCATCGCGCATCATCCCGAACGGCAGGCGTTGCTTTAAAAGGAACAGCCAGGCGGGCCCGATGCCGAACATGACCAGCGGATGCCGATAGAGGCGATAAGCAAGCTTTTTCAGTCTTGAAAGTGAATGGTACTCGGCGACCGTAAGGGTGTGGATGTCGCCCGTTCCTCGCTCGTCCAGATTTCCAGCCGATGCATGATGGGTAGCATGCGCCCGCCGCCAGTAGTCATAGGGGGTCAGGGTCAGAACGCCGATTGTTCGTCCCGTCCAGTCATCAAGACGTCGGCGCGCAAAAAACGAGCCATGTCCACAATCGTGCTGGATCATGAAAAGCCGCAACAGGAATGCAGCCGCCGGAACGATCGATATCATTCCCAGCCAGACGCCCTTCGAGAGAGAGATGAATGCAATGCCCCAAAAAATCGCAAAGGGAACGAGCGTCACCACGATCTCGAAGCTGCTTCGCCAGAGGCGAGGCTGGCGGTATGCGGAAAGAACCTTTAGCCACGCGCGATCATTCGCCCTTACCGGAGCGGTAAGCACTGCGACACTGCCTTTCATATGTCCAATTTGCCTTCCTGGCCGAAGAACCGATGCCGCAGCCTCGCTCGCTTCGCCAATTCCTGCTTCAAGGGGCGCCTGCCTCAACGAGCATTTCAACCTCGTATTGGAAAACATGTTCCTTCCCGCGTGATGTTGCCAACACGCTGGGGTGCTTTTCGACTTGTGAGAAGGGAAGTTGTTACGAAGCGACGAGCGCAGCAAAAACAAATATCGGCAAACAAGTTTCGATGCCGCCTCTTATAGAGGCCACGACAAAGCGTCAACCTGCAGGAAGGGCTGGGAGCGCCAGGAGTACAAACCGGTTTGCCGATGGCACGAGCAGCCAGGCCGGACCGGTGCCCCAAAAATGAACGTGCCGCTTCGCGGTGGTGCGCGAAGCGGCATGCACTCGGGCCGACCCCGGGGTCGGGCATGTTCGCGTCCTCCCCAGCAGGACGCGAATGCTACGCGGTACTAGTTTGCCTTGACCCTTCGGGCGAGTGCCATGACATAGTCGTCAGCGATGTCTGCCAACGTCAGTGCGACTTCTGCTTCGTTCCAACCCGCACCCACTGCGCGCTGTACAAAGGCCCGGAAAGCCGTTGCAAGCACTTCCTCGCGCTCGACGACGCGATACGGATCATTCGCAGCATACTGAGGATTGTTAATATTGATCGTGGGATTGGTCGGGTCCATTGCCTGTGCCTCTGAAAGTTGCCTTATTGCACTGGAGCGCATTTGTCGTGCACTCCATCTCCGCTGCCTGCACTTTGATTATGCTTCGTTTTTAATGGCTTACCCGACCCTTGTCGTTAGCCAAGCATCCGGAAACTTGCAGCAGCGTCCATTTCTGAGAGCAGCAACTCCAGGTAACTGCTATTTTTAACGGGGCCGGCAGATGGTGCCTGCGGGGTTGCGTTGATTGACGCGGTTGCTGTGTGCAAGGCGCGTGCGGCACTTCCTTTGCGCTGGAGTGTCAAGGCCACACGCCAGCGTGCCGGTTTCCCCGTCGACCACCTTTTTTGTTGATTGGAGGACCGTCAGTCCTGGCGGTGGCCAAGCGACCTCAGCCACTTGTCGAAGGAATCTGCGCCTTCGACCCCCGAGATCGGTTCGACCGCCTGTCCGAGGTAGGAGGGAACGGCGATGTGTCTCGCCTCGCGCGGGGTGTAGCCGAATTCCTTGCTGAAGGCCCGGCTGAAGTGGGCGGCGGAGGAAAAACCGGCAGCAAAGGCAATGTCGATGATCTGCTGCCGGTTGGCAGCATCGCTAAGGGCAGCGTGAGCGGAGAGGAGCCGTCGACGCTGGATAAAGTGGTGGACACCGCCATCGCGCTCGAAAGCCTGGTATAGCCGCGTGCGCGACACGCCGAGTTCGCGACAAATTCGCTCCGTCGTCAGGTCATCGGCCGTCAGATTGGCCTGCACGAAACGGAAAACCCGTTCCTTCAGGGGCAGGGACGAGGGCAGTTCTGCCGAAGGATAGTCCGCCGCGGACGGCGAGACACAGGTCAGGATCATGTCACGGACCGTCTGGACCACGTGAGGAAGATCCCCCTCCGACAATTGAGCAAGCTTTGCCTCGAGCCCGTCCAGATAATCGATCAGCAGCGTTGTCCGCGTTCCCGATAGCGTCGTGTTGTTCTTGACCTCGGTGGAGGTGAAGTAAAGCAGTTCCCGCGGCAGGTAGAGGGACAGGATCTCGGCGTCCGTCGAACGCCCTCGGAAAGGGTGTCCAAGGGTTCGCAACTCGACCTTGCCCGGTTCGCCGTGACAAACGCGTCCGTCGACCTCGGTCCATGTCCTGCCGCTGCGCACGACCATGACGTGCCAGTGGTCCATGAGGTTTGACCTCACCTTTGTCTCCTGGCGAAGGAAGCTGTGTGCCGGGGCCGTCTGCTGTACGACCAGCATTCCGCCGAGGTTCCATGCTGCGTGGTCGGCCGGGAAGGGCGTTCCGGGAGGAACGCTGTCCGGCAGCCGAACGTCGACCAATGGCGCCATATAGGCCTGCCAGGCAGAGAACTGCTGGTCCGCCGGCAAATTCCCCGTGGTAAAGCGGAGCGGCTTCAGGACCGAGGGAGGAGCGGGCGGTTCCGGCGGCTTTTCCTCTCGCGGGAACCGGCGGCGTTCGATCCCTGACGTTCTGCTTTCTTCGGCGCGCGCATCCTCACCTGCGGGCGGCGCGGCTGCTCGTGATGGTCCATTGTCGGGCAATTGACGCCTCCTTGACGGACCAGGCAAGGCACCACCCTTGCCTGGTCCAGGCCAACTCATAATCCTAGGTCATCCTCAGATCGACGCCCGGGTGCAGCTTCTTCAGGTTCGGCAGGGATTTCATCTGCCAGGAGACCTGAGAAGAGCCAAGCACCGTCAAATGCAGATCCGGTCGCTTGCGCGCTTCGATTGTCAGTTTAGCCAATAAATTTATCCCCGAGGAGTTGAGGAATTCAAGCCCAGTCAGATCCAAGGTAGTCTTGCCGCCGCCGTCTTCAATGGCTTTCATCGCCAGCGCATGGACCGGCGCATAGGCATCGGGTCCCGCGAGCCTCATCGTACCGTCGAAATAGACGGTGCCGCCCTCGGACCAGACGCGGTATGCTTCTTCTCTAATTTCCATTCAGCACCTTTGATGTTTCAGGACGATGGAATTGCCATCGCGGCATAGGTCTGGATCTTCGTCGGTTCGTTGTCTTCCTCGCCTTCGAAAAGCCAGGCAAACTGCACCTCGTAGTCGCTCATCAGCGTCAGAATGCCGAGGCCGGATGCATTCCCGCTTGTCGCCATCGCACTGGCCTCGATTTGCTCGATCAGGAGCTCGCCGGGGTCACCGCTCGTGACCGTGGCCAGCAACTGCTGAAACCTGTCGGCGGTTTCGCGGTCGACGAGGTTAGAGACGCGAAGCCGGAAGCAGTCTGCCTGTGCCAGCGCTTCCACGACCACCTCGCCGCGGCTGCGAAACTTGATGGCGTTCTCGATCAGCTCGTTTGCAAGATAGCCAATATCCTGTCGAAGCTGGTTGTAAAGCCGCTTTGACGGCCGAAATCTCGGTGTCATCATCTCTGCAATGAAGTCTGACGTCATCCCGGAATGTTTCCAGGCGAGATCGAGCGGACCGTCAAGCAGACGCAGTCGAATGGAGTGGGCAATCTCCGGTGACGCCAGATATTCCTGTCCAAAGAGCACCGTTGTCATCACTTCACCTATGTCGCATCACGACCAGCGTGATGTCATCATGAATCTTCTGCGTTCCGATGTACGCCATGAGGCCGTCAATGATGCCGTCCTTGACTTCCTCGGCCGACTGGCCGTGCAGCTGTCGTGCGCTCTGGCAAAGCCTTTCGATGCCGAACAGCTCGCCACGGGAATTTTCGGCCTCGGTGACACCGTCGGTGTGGAGCACGATCAGGTCGCCTTTCTCAAACGAGATCTCGCGCGTGTCGACGAATGGCGTGATGTCGGACTCAAGGCCGACGGGCAGGCCGAGGTCGCCGGTATCGATGCGCTCGACCTCGCCGGTCTGGCGCACCACGATCAGATCTTCATGCTGCCCCGAAATCGTCAGTCGGTCGCCGTCGTAATCGAGGAACGACAATGTCAGGTGCTTGTCGGTCCTCGTCCGCTCGATGTTCTTGAAGATCGCGCTGTTCAAGTGGGTGAGGAATTTCGAGGGATCCGTTTCTCCTGCCTCCAGCAATGCCCGGGCCACCGACTGCACCATGAGCATCAGCACCCCGCTCTCGAGGCCATGACCGGTCACGTCGCCGATGCCGATCTTCAAACTCCTGCCGCTCTGCAGGACATCATAATAGTCGCCCCCGACCTCGTCTGCGGGACGCATGTAGGCGGCAATCTCCAGGTGCTCGACCGCGCCGAGTTCGGTCGCGCGCGGCAGGACCATCATCTGAATGTGCCTGGCGACATCCAGCTCGGCGCCGAGACGCAGGTTCTCGCTCTTCAGCTGCGTGTTCAAGGCCTGGATTTCCTCCTTGGCCTCCTCGATCTGCCGCGTCCGTTCTGTCACCATGTTTTCGAGGTTTTCGGTGTGAAAGCTGATCTGCTCGGCCATGCGATTAAAGGCGAGCCCGGCCTCTGCCACCTCGTCCTTGCTGCGAATGTCGACCCTGACGGAATAGTCCTTGGCCTGAATGCGCCGGGCAGCTGCCGCGAGGGCGCTGATGCCCCCGGTAATGCGTTTCGACGCCGCAAAGACGGCGGCGGTGACGATCAGAAGCGAGATGAGGACCGCAAGCACCTGATAGATCAGGATGCGATTGGTCGCTTTGGTGATCTGCTCTCTGGCGGCGATCAGCGAGGCATAGATCTCCCGCTCCGGGACGACGATGCCGAGCGACATGGCCTCCTGCTTGACCGGACCATCCACCCACAGATTGGACGGGGCAAGCTGCTTGGTGACAAGCAGATAGGGCACGTCCTCGCCGTTCTCCGTCAGCGAGATGCGCTGGACCTTGCCGTCCTGATCCAGGGGAAGGGAAGCGATGGCCTTTTGCGAGCTTTTTGGCAAGGAACGGTCAAGCCCGGTGACACCCTTGCCCGCCTCTTCATTCGCCGCCTGGAGGCCCATAACCCTCTCGCCGGCCGAATTGATCGCCACGACATTGCCGTTCGACATGGCAAGGAAACCGAAGCCGGTCTCTGCCACCTTCACGTGCTCGACGACCTCAGCGAGCTGGTCGAGCGTGATGTCGGCACCGGCGGTCCCGGCGACGCCGCGACGGTCGGGCGTCCACAGTGGATGGAAGAAACTGACGATCAGCTTTCCGGTGATGGCATCGGTATAGGGCGCGGTTTGGGTGATGTTGTCTGGAGCGGGACGCGACGCGGGATCAAGCGCCCACCGCTCCCATGACTCGTAGAGCCCCGGAAAGAAGAAATCCCAGAAGTTCTGGTCGTTGTGTTTCGGATAGAGCCGATCGAACGTCTGCGCCTGATCCGTGTAGGGCGCCGTCCTGAAGATTGGCCGCTCCTTCGGGCCGATGTAGTACATCTGCAGTTTCGATGCGCCCGTCCGCAACAGGTTCGGCGCAACGAGATCGAGAACGGTGCTTGTGTCGATATCGGCCTGGACCTGGGGTAGTGGACGATGATCCTTGTCGAGCAGATACCCCCATACACTGACGACGGAAGGGGACCCCGGAAGGTTCTGTGCCCAGTTGCCCTTGGCGTCATAGGCAACCGTCACCCCTTTGGGTTCGGCACTTGCCATCGCGGCGCCAACCGCATCGTTGCGGGCCGAATGATCGATCTGGTCCTGCAGAACGCCTGCGAGGGCTTTGACATCCGAATGGACCTGACCAAGAAGGAGGCTGACCTGCGCAGCCGTCGAATCCGTGGATGTGCGAATGTAGTCCTGGCTCGCCTTTTCCAGGCCCTGACCGACCTGTGCCGTCGCATCCCGGGACAATCGCTGCACGTTCCACAGGGCGAGGCCGCCACTGACAAGCAGGTCGAACAGCACCGCACCACCGACAACGATGATGAATTTCGTACGAAACGACCGAAGCCCAACACCTTGCCCGCCAGCGGTTACCGTCATAGTGGCTTTTGTCCCGAAGCGGCCCAGATCGGCCAGCCGGCATAGCCGCGCGGATGCAGGGCAGCAAAGATATGATCAGCGAAACCCTGTCTGAAACGCTTGATGAATTCGGGCGTATCGCCGCGCCTGACTGCCATTTCGCCGGCGTAGACATCTTCCCACGCCTGGATGATGTCAGCGAACTCCTGGGGGTCGCCGTCGTGATTGGTAACCATGAAGCTCTCGATCTTCACATCGTCAAAGCCGGCATCCCGCAACAGGCGTGAGCCCTTCGGACCCATCTCGACATCCATGTCGAAATGGCGAAACAGCTTGGCGACCTCGGTATAGGTCCACTGAATACTGTCGGCGCGCGGCTCGCCCAGGCAGTGGGAGTTCTTCTCGTTCGTGATGTAGACGCGCCCGCCCGGTTTGCAGATGCGAAAGAGTTCCCTGAGGAGAACCTCCGGCCGGTCGAAGATCTGCAGGGAATGCCGGCATGTCACGAAATCGAACTGGTCGCTTTCGAACAGCATCTGCGAGGCATCGCCGAAGGTATACTCGATGTCCCTGACGCAGAATTGCTCCGCGACCGAGCGTGCGTAGTCGAGGCTTGCCACCGAGTGATCGAGCGCAACCATCCTGGCGGGGTTAAATTCCTTCCGGACAAGCATCGCGAAATCGCCGATGCCGCAACAGATGTCGGCAATCGTCATGCCGCTGCGCAAGCCATGACGGGGCAGGATTTGCCGTTCATGCCGCCAGGTCATCTTGGTCTGGGTTCTGAGGATCGGGATGAAGCTCTGGTTCTCGACGAAGGTCTGGCCGGGATAGAAGGCTGAATCGTAGACCTCCATTGTGATGTTCGGGGAGAGCTCGCCGAGATGCCTGAACATCTGCGTTGCCCATGTCACGACGCTCGATACGACAACGACGATCTGCAGTTCCGGCCTCGAGCGCGACGCGTCGACCAGGACGCGGCTAAGCGCGTGGAAGGCCGTGCTGTTCATATGCGTCACGCGCTTGAGGTTGACATAGAAGACGCCCTTCACCGTTTCGATGCCATCCCGGAGGACTTTAAGGTCGTCGGCGATGTCGGCGATGGAGCGAGGGCGGCAGACACCGGCGGCGAGAAACTCCTGATTGCTGGTGTCGAACTGCGTCGTGAAGGCCGGAGAAAACGTGATGGCGGTCAATTGAGCAACCTCTCGAGCGGCAGGTCGACGACGAAGGTCAAGGTGTCGGCACCCGTCGAGCGCAACTCGATGCCCGCGTCATAATTGACCGCCAGCCCCACGAGGACCGACTGCTCGATGGGCGCTGTCTCATCTGCGATGATCTCGACATAGCCAGCGAGCTTGTCGCCATCCTTCAGCGAGTCCACGACCTCGCTATAGTGCCGTTGCTGCTGCGATGGGCAGGGGAAGCTCAATTCGATGCGTTCGACGTGCTGGTGGCGATAGAAGCCGAAGACGAGCTCACCATCCTGGACGTCGGCGCGAAACGACATCTCGAGAAGTTCGTTCAGGGCTGATGACAGAAGGTTGGAATGGCGCAACGGGTCACGGCGGTCATGGCTGACCATGCGGGCGACATAATTTGACAGCTGGTCGCAATGCAGCCAGTCGGCCGTGAAGGTTGCCATCTCCATTTCGAGTTTGAGCAGTTGCTCGAACGCGGCCTCTTTCATTGCATCGGACCTTTCAATTGCTTCCCTGACCAACGGACATCTGCGCACCGTGGGCACGCGTTGTCGTACCGGCGGCTGCGCCGATCCTTGCCTTCTTCCCATGCCGGATGAACGAACCAAGCCGATCGACATGCATGGGCGGGCCCAGGAAGTAGCCCTGCAGACGGTCGCATCCCTCTGCCAGGAGCCAGGCTGCCTGTTCTGCGGTCTCGACCCCCTCGGCAGTGACGCACATGTCGAGACCATGTGACAGGGAAATGATCGACCGCACAATCGTCTGGCTCTTTTCGTCATCAAGCAGATCGTTGATGAAGTACTTGTCGATCTTGATGTTATCGAACGGGAAATTCTTGAGGTAACTCAACGAGGAATATTCCGTCCCGAAATCATCGAGCGAGATCTGGATGCCAAGTACGTTGAGGGTGTTCAGCGTGTCGAGATTGTTGGTCGTACGTTCCAGGAGCACGGTTTCCGTGATCTCCAGTTCCAGCCGCTCGGCGGGTAAGCCGACGAGGTCGAGCGTTTGTGACACGCGGTCGGTAAATCCGGCCGTCAGGAACTCGGCGGGGGAAAGATTGACGGCAACCGTATAATGGTCCGGCCAGTTGAGGGCCGCCCTGCAGGCTTCCTCCAGTACCCATTGGCCGATTTCGCTCATCAGGCCATCGGCTTCGGCCATTGGGATGAAGACGATCGGCGGGATGACGCCAAGCCGCGGGTGGCGCCACCGCAATAGCGCCTCAAAACCGGTGACAGTTCGGGAAGGGTCGAAGAGAGGCTGATATTCAAGGAAGAACTCCTTGTGCTGCAGCGCGACCCGCAAGCTCCGCCGCAGGAACTCCCTTTGCTCGAGGACAATCAGCATCGCCGGATCGAAGGTGCGCGCGCGACGTCTGCCCTCTTTCTTCGCCGCATAGAGAGCAACGTCGGCAGCCTTCATCAGTTGCTCGCCCTCGTTGCCGTCGCGGGGCGCAATCGCGATGCCGACGCTCGCCCCGACAAAGACTGTGATGCCATCCACCACGAAGGGCTTCTTGAACTCGGCAATCAGGTCGTCCGCCAGTCTCTCGCCTTCGCGTGGCTGACCCTGTGCGAGCTGGATGATGGCAAATTCATCGCCGGCGAGGCGAAAGGCTGTGTCATCGGTGCCGAGCACGCTTCGAATGCGGTTGGCGGCAAGCTTGAGCACGATGTCGCCGGCACCGTGGCCGAGCGTATCGTTGACCGGCTTGAAGTCGTCGAGGTCGATCTGCATCAGTGCGAGATTGGTACCCTTCGTCGGCAGGAGACGCGCGAGTTCGTCACTGAAGCGACGACGATTGGGAAGCCCCGTCAGCACATCGTGCGTTGCCTGGTGACGCCAGAGCGCCCGTTCGTCTTCCTGGGCGTGTGTCTCGCCGGCAAGATCGCCGGCTGCGATCTCGATGATTGCGAGCCCGTCCTTGGCGGGAAGCAGCAGCAGGTCGCATTGTTCGTCAGGTGTCCTGCCCAGCCGGACCGATCGCGGTCTGCCGGATTTGATGACCTGTCGGACAAGCTCGGCGATCGGCGGTCTGGCGAGCGTCGGGTAGACGTCCGACAATGTTACGGTTGATCGACCGGCGAAACCCTCACGCTTCGCCAGATCGTCGGACCAGTCGATGATGACGAGGTCGAGATCAAAGAGCGAGAACGTTGCCGCGGCGCGATGAAAGAATTCGGATCCTTGCGGAACCAGCTTGGGCCAATCCGGACGATTTTCCGGCATATAGCTTGGACCTCCTCATCCCGCCGCGCTCGGGTGTTGGCTTCTGACTGCCACCGTTTCGCAATGGCAGCTTATATAAGAGCTAGCGTATACCGTGTTCCAGTCAACAGAAAACGCTACCATAGCACAGTATTCTGCACGTTTGTGGCGATCGCAACGCCAAATTGGCGCGAGCCTCACGTGTGTCTCAGGGCAGGGTTGCATCTGATGACGACGGATATCGTTTCCCTCGGCAACGGCAAACGGAATTGCATTCGGCCGAGGTCGGAGCCCATCCGGAGGACCCGCACGGCGAATCAGGCGCCTGGCAACGATTGGCGTGTCCGGTCTTGCCTGGACTAGAGGAAGAGGGACTGCTTGCCGGCGTGGCGCGGACCATCCGCTGTGATGAAGATGTGATCCTCGAGACGAACGCCGAATGCATCTGGGAAGACGATCATCGGTTCGTTCGAGAAGCACATGCCCGTCGCAAGGGAGTGCGGTTGCCCCTGACGATGAACGGTGCTTCATGGATGTCGAGGCCAAGGCCGTGGCCGGCGCGGTGCGGCAGACCGGGCAGGCGATAGTCGGGACCGAGACCATGTCGGGAAAAGACGGCGCGCCGCGGCGTCAAGGCTTTCGCACGGGGCCCCGAGCTTCGCGGCGTCAAACACCGCCTGCTGACCCTTGCGCTCTATGTCCCAGGCGCGCTCGAACTCGGCCTTGCCGCCGCCGAGCATGGATGCGCGCGTCAGGTCGGAGTGATAGCCGTCGATGCGGCAGCCGGTATCGACGAGGATGACGTCTCCCGCAGAAAGGATCTGCTCGCCATCGGCGCCATGTGGCAGGGAGGTGGCAGATCCGAACGACACGATCCTGAAGGTCGATCCATTGTCGGCGCCAGGCTCGATGCTGCTGGTCGATGAAACGGGAGACCTCGGAGCCGGCGATGCCGGGCGCGATCATGTCGCGAACCTTGCGCTGGATCTCCAGCGTGATGTTCATCGCATACTGGATCGGGGCAATCTCTGCCGGCGATTTGATCATGCGAAGGGCGTTGAGCATGCCGCCGCCGTCGACAAGCCTTGCCGCCCCCATCTGGCCTGCAAAGGCGTGGTAGAAGCTGAGTTCGATTGCGTCATCGAGTGCAAGGATGCCGGATGGCGAGATCAGTCCGGCAACGAGTGCGGCGCTGCTCTCGTCTTCCTCCCAGCTCAGGATATCGCCCGGCAGATGAGGGAGGCTTTCCACGCGGCTGCGTTCGAAGCCCGGAACGATGTAGGTAAGCCTGTCTTCGGTGACAAGCGCGCCAAGCAGCCTCTCGCTTGGCTGCCAGACAAGGCCGGTGAAGTAGCGAAGGCTTTCAATCGGGCCAAGGAAGGTTGCCGCGACGCCACGTGACTGCATGGCCTGACGAAGTCCGGTCAGCCTTGCGAAGCGCTCGTCCTTCGTGATTGCCGCGACGGGTGAGGCCTAAGCGAAATGTGTCACGCGAATTCTACCTGTGATCTGTGCTGAATGATGTCCGCGACCATAAGGCAGATGTAGGCAAGTCGTCGACAAGGCAATTCATCAGGCCGTCCGACCCCCTTCGAAAACTTCGGCGCAAGGTTTGGCGGAGCGCTCCTTTGCCCCGCTTTTCGAAGATCCGCTTGACAGGCTATGGTCGAGCATACGGAAGTCGACCTTGCGTGATTCCTCGCGCATCCTTTTGAAAGGGCCGCAGATTCAGCCTTGCGCAATGACCATTCGTGGAGAGCCGCCGATGAGAAGGTACCGGAGATTTCTTGCAATGTGTGGGGCTTTCATGCTCGCCGCGGGCGCGTCAGGCTGCGGGACGCCCCCCAACTCCTATGGGTCCGCATCTGGCTACCTGCCGGGCGATTCGATGAATCGAGCCTGTTCTGACGGCTTCCGGCCGAGCGATGGTCGTTCGTGCAGTTACTGAAACGGGGTTCCGCAGCTCTGCGTTGATGCACTACATGGCGGTGGCGGCTTCTGCCTGAGAGTGAATGTCCGCGCATCTGTCCCTGACGTCGGGCTGGCCGGTTCGGCGATGTCCGCTCCGGCGGCGCATCGGCTCGAAAGAGCGGCTCGCCAGTCGCACCGTGACGCAGTCGGCTCGATCTAGAGGATGGTGGGTTCGCTCGGCTCTCCGCGGGGTGACACGATGGTCGATCCCCATTGCTCACGTCCGATCACCCTGATTGCGTCGTCAGGCCCCGGGCGGGCGAGCGCTTTTGCCTCCTCCCACGGCGCGTTCAGCCAGATGTCGGTCTCTTCCCTCGTCAGCAGCAGAACAGGCATCGCCTTGTCGTGGATCGGTTTTACGACGGCGTTGGGGTCCGTGGTCAGGAAAGCGTAGAGATCGTCGGTGGTCAGTCCGTCCCTGGCCTTGCGTACACTGGTCCAGCCCGGCACGTGAAGACCGGCAAAGAACATCACCGGTCTTTCCTCATTGCGAGCAAACCACGCATTGGGGACACGATCGCCGTCGCGCTGGGCGGCGGGATCAGGCTCGGCAAAGGAGGTTACGGGGACAATGCATCGATGTTCCCGGCCAAGCCAGCGTTTCCAATGCGCCAGATGAAACTGCCGCACATTTGTTGTCCCACGGTCCGGCTCCATGCGGATCAGGGCGTCCATGTCCACCGCCTCACCCTTCTTCCGGAGCTTCTCGGCACGAGCTTCGGCAGCTTTCTTCTGGGCGAAAAAAGGGGAGGGAAGGCCCCAGCGGGCATGAACGAGCTGCCTGCGACCATCGAGCGTGTTCCTGACGATGGGGCCGGCCTGGTCGGGATTCATCTGGTAGGCGGGCATGAGGTTGACGAGGCTCTCGACGTCGAGGGCCCATTTGCTGACCCAGTCCTTGTCCTCCATGCGATACAAGTTGCACATTTGCAGACCATCCCGTTTCGATGGCCGCCACGGTAGACGAGGCAATGACCGATGCCAACTGCTGCGATCGGGTGACATCAGCGCGGCGGCCGAGCGGCGTTCTTAGCGCCGCGGATGTGACGGTTGCGATGCGTCCCATGCTTCCAGCGTCTCAACGAACCGCGTCAGCCACGCATTGGTCTGATGGGCGTCCAGGGCGCGGTGGTCGATCGTCAGGGATACATAGGCCATCGGTCGGATCTGGATTGCGTCAACGCCGTCGACAGTTCTGACGACAACCCGCTTTTCTATCTTTCCAACGCCGAGAATGGCTGATTGCGGTTGGTTGATGATGATCGGGGCTGCGACAAGCGATCCCGAGACGCCATGGTTCGATATGGTGAACGTGCCGCCGCGCATGTCGGCATTGGTCAGCTTTCCGTCCCGTCCCCGCATGGTTATGTCCTGAAGCCTTGCGGCGACGTCGGACAGGTCCAGATCCTGGGCCCTGTGGATGACGGGAACAACCAGCCCGCTGTCGCCGAGCGCGACGCCGATGCCTATGTTGAGGTCGTCGAAGATCTCCAGGTGGTCGTCGTGCCATCGGCTGTTGACCTCAGGGACTGCCCGCATGGCTGCGGCACATGCCGCGACAATGTAGGACGAGTAGGACAGATCGATGCCTTCGGCCGCAAATTCTGCCCTGTACATGGCACGATGGCGCATCACGGCGGTGAAGTCGGCTTCGAAGATTGACGTGACGTGGGGGGCGGTCGTGACCGACTCCAGCATGTGCCGCGCGATCGACAGCCTCATCGGCGTGTGTGCGACAATGCGGGAGCTGGCAGGCGGTCGATCGGACTGTCGTCGATCAGTGTCGGAAGGTGTTTCGCCACCGCCTGGCGATTTCCTCGCCAGGAATGCGTTGTCCATATCCATACGGGTCACGCGACCGTTCCGCCCGGTACCGACAACGTTTGCCGGATCGATGCCGTATTCCTCGAAAGCGCTTCGCACCGCCGGCGACAAACGTTCGCTGCCGAGCGTTCCGACGCCGGCACGTACGGGAGCGTTGTCACCTTTTATCGTCTCGTTCTCAGCGGTCTCGCAAGTCCCCTGGTCAGGGAGCGCATGGTCGGCCCGGATCCGGGCGAGCACGGCTCCGGGCGTTGCGTCGGCGCCAGGCATCATGAGGATCTCGGCGAGAATGCCGGCAACGGGTGCCGGAATCTCTTGGGTCACCTTGTCGGTTTCGATCTCGACCAGTGCGTCGTCCTCAGCAACTGCATCTCCGGCCTGTTTCAGCCAGTTGCGAACGACGGCCGTTGTCCCCTCCTGTTCCAGGGGGACCAGGACCTCGATAAAGTTCGCCATCGTCTAGTACTCCAGGAGGTCCTTGATTTTCTGTCTGATGCGGTCCGCCGACGGCACTGCCCACTCGAGCAGGACCGGACTGTGAGGACTGGGTATATCAGGCATCGTCAATCGCGAGACCGGCGCGTCGAGGTCGATGAAGGCCTCATTTGCTATGACGGCAGCAATCTCGGCGCCAAAGCCGGCCGTGCCAAGATCCTCGTGTACGACAAGGCACCGCCGCGTCCTGCGCACCGAGGAAAGGACACTCTCGCGGTCCCAGGGCATCAATGTGCGAAGATCGATAAGATCCGCCGAGATCCCTTCTGCAGCCTCCTCGCAACGAGGGACCATCGCGCCCCACGTCACGATCGTGATCGCCTCGCCCTTGCGGGTAAACCGCGCCTTGCCGAAGGGGAGGGTGTAATGGTCGCCAGGATAGGGTCGACGTGCCCAGGGATGGTCGAGCATTGCCCGGTGCTCGAAGAAGATGACTGGATCATTGCCGCGCAGTGCAGTGCGCAGCAGTCCGACCGCATCTTCCGCATTTGAGGGAACCGCCACCTTCCAGCCGGGCTGATGGATGAAGGCGACTTCGTTCGTCTGGCTGTGCCACGGATCCCCACACTTGAAGAAGCCACCCGGCATGCGCAGCACGACAGGCGCGGCGAACCGATTGTTGGTGCGCCACCGGATTGTCCCGCAATCATTGATCTGCTCCGTTGCCGGTTCTGCATATTTGCGGAACTGGATTTCCGGAACGGGAACAAGTCCGGCAAGCGCCATTCCGACCGCCCGCCCGACGATGCCTTCCTCCGAGAGCGAAGTATCGAACACCCGGTCCTTCCCGAATTTCTCCTGCAGGCCGAGTGTCACGGCATGGACGCCACCCTTCTGGCCGATGTCCTCACCGAACAACACGACGCGCTCGTTGATGCTCAGTTCATGATCAAGCGTGCGTCTGATCGATGTGACCATGTTGATACGCTGGCCTTCCGGGGAAGGCTCATCGGTCGATTCCGGCGGGCGATAGCCGGTGCTGTACTGGCCACCCATGGCCTGGAGATCGCCCTCGAAGAAAACATGGCGCACCACGGTCTCCGGTGAGGGCACGTTCCGGCTTTCCGCCTCGATGCGGGCCTGTTCTGCAATGCTATCCGCTTCCGCCCTTGCTCTGTCCCACGCCTCTGCACTCATGATCGATGGGACCAGATAATCTCGCAGGCGCGGCAGCGGGTCGCGCGCCCACTCTGCCTTGACGAGTGCTTCGCTTTTGTAGGCCTGCGTATCCTGGAAGCTGTGGCCCTCAAGGCGCGGGACGCTCAGGCGCAGAAGGGCCGGCATTCTGTCGCCGCGGACATAGTGGACAGCCTGTCGGGTGAGGCGGGCGACATCGGCAGGACTGCAGCCATCGCCTTCAAATATGGCAAGGTTGCGCCAGCTTGCGAGGTTGGCCGCGATGTTCCCGCCGGGCGTCTGCATGTCCGATGGCACGGAGATCCCGTACCCGTTATCCTCGACGTAGAACAGCATCGGCAGCTTTTGTGTGGTGGCAATCGTCAATGCCGACCAAAAGCCATTCGACGCAACGGACCCATCGCCACCGAGAACGACTGCGATTGCATCGCCATATTCAGGCTTTCCCATTGGCCCCGCATAGTACTGAAGCGCCTCCGCCCAACCGGCCGTCGGCGTGTATTGGGCGCCGACACCGCCGCACATCGGCAGGGCCGAGGCGCCGTTTCTGCTCGGATAGTTGAAGACCACGCCAATGTCGCGGCCGTCGGAATAACCACCTGCCCGACCCATGGCCGAGCCGAGGGCGTCGGCGGGGTCGACGCCAAGGGACAGGAGCAAAGGCCGTGACCGGTAGTAGCCGCATGTCGCATCGTGTCTGTTCGTCAGCTGCAGGCCGAGGATGATCTGCGCCATGTCATGGCCGCGGGCGGAAAATTGATAGAGGACCTTCTTCTCCGGAACAAGGCGCGCTTCTTCCATTTCATCAAGGCTCCGCGACAGCTGGAGCAGACTGGCAACCCGCGTCCAGTCAATGCCTTCGTCAGGTACCTCCCTGTCTCGAAAACGGGTCGCGACCACCTGTGCCATCTTCGTTCCTCCTCGACTCTTGGTTCTGGGGAGAATAGCGCAGTGTCAGAGACGAAGCGTTTCAGGTTCCAGCAAAAAGCGCCTCCGGATGAAACATCGGTTTCAAAAATACCTCCATAAGCGGAAGTTTTCCGTCCGGATAATCCTGGGGAGGGATCGGCTTGTCGAAGCAGTAATGCCGGAGCAGCGTGTCGTCCCCCTGAGAGGTTCCGTCCGGGAGTGACCCGCCGCTTGTTCTTTCAGCTTCTCGCCGGTTATGCTGTTTTTGTAAAATGGTTTAACGCCGTGCGAGCCACAAAAACGGGGTCCAGGTGCTTGAAGACTATCGACCTCGTGATCAGACAATGCTGGCCGAGTTGGTCAGCGCTCGCTCGACGCCGCGTGGACGGCCGATTTCCCTCCGGAGGGACGGTTCACGCCCGCCAACATCAAAGGTCGCCGCTACTGGTATTTCGACATCCCCGATGGACACGGAGGAACGACACGTCGCTATGTCGGTCCGCAACACGATCCTGATACCGCGCAGCGGGTCGCTGACCACAAACGTGAGAAGGATGACCTTGGCGCGCCGCGGCGAATGGTCGCGAAGGGGGAACGACTGCGCCCGATGCCATGTCCGGAGACATCGTAGAGGCATTGGCCGATGGCGGTCTGTTCCAGCTTCGGGGCGTCCTCATCGGCACGGTGGCTTTCAGTGCTATTCCCGGGTTGCTGGGCGTCCGCTTGCCGATGACAGCCATCCTCACCGGGGTGCCGATATTGCGCAGGACTATGCCATCTCCCGGGAAGTCGAAGATAGCCTGCCGCCGATCGTCGAGCTGCTGCAGGGGGTGATCCTTCATTCCGGCCGGTGCCTCATCGATCCGGCGCCGCAGCCTCGTCGGCATTCCAGAATTCGACTGGCTATCGGGTTGAATTCCTGACCTCGAGCCCCTGGTGACCGAGTGTCAAACCTTGTCCGGATGCTCAGTTATACTGTTTTTGCAAAACAGCCTGACGAGTGCCGCGTCGGCGGTTATCGGACGCACGACCCGATGTGGAAACCGCCGCCCGGTTGCTCACCGGCAGGGCGAGGTTGCAAATTCGAGATGCCACATATGCGGTTTTCGAAGTGCTCATTTGGAAAGCAGTCAGCTATATATTTGTGCAACGCACAAGGAGATATGACATGAAAATCGGCAACCGGATCGGAGAGTTCTTACAGCTCCGCAAAGCCTACAGAGACCTTTCGAGACTCGACGATGCAGCCCTGAAGGACATCGGGGTCACGCGTGGTGACATCAAGCGCCTGGTTTACGGTCGCTAAGACGACGAGAAGACCGAGACATCAAGGCCCGCCAGAGCGGGCCTTTGTTGTATTTGGGCCATACCGTCCAGCCCCGACCCCGACATACGGGCAACCAATCATCAGAGCGATTGCCGCGGGAGGACACGCGCTTACCTCCGCGTAAAGGGGTGAACTGGCAGGTGCCAAAGCAGCCGCCTTTGAGGCCTGGCCGACGATGCCGTCAAGCGCTGATTGCAACAAGCCGACGGCGTTTCGGAATGAAAATTGTTAACGCCCCGGGCGTCAGATATTAACCATTTGTTAACCAAATCAGCGATAAAAATTGGTCAACGTTTTCTTAACATAGATGACCAAAGTGCTAACTGACGCTCGCTCTATCCGTATCAAGGGCCGCTCCTTCCTCGCGGTCATGCTATCGCCAGATCTTCCCTTCGACGACTGGCTCGTACGACTGGATGATCTTGCCGCGCGGTCTGCCGGCTTCTTCCTGGGGCGGCCTGTGGTACTCGACGTGAGCGATCTTCAGATCGACCGCGCACAACTGAAGGGCCTAATTGCCGAGCTTGCACAGCGCAATGTCAGCATCATGGGGATCGAAGGCTGCCGCCCGTCGCTGATCGGACCAGGCATGCCGCCGGCTCTCAAGGGAGGGCGCCCAGTCTCGGATTTCGAGGTTCCCCAGCAGGAGCCGACCATTGATGTTGAACGCAAGGCGCCGGTGATCGAAACGCGTGCGGCGTTGCAATCAATCGTCATTCGCGAGCCTATCCGTTCCGGTCAGTCGCTGATTTTTCCAGAAGGCGACGTTACCGTCATAGGTTCGGTCGCGTCAGGTGCGGAGATTATTGCCGGCGGTTCGGTTCATATCTACGGAACATTGAGGGGGCGCGCCATGGCTGGTTCGGTTGGCAATACGTCAGCGCGCATCTTCTGCCGCAAGCTCGAGGCAGAGCTCGTTGCCATCGACGGCATCTACAAGATGGCCGAAGACATAGCATCCAACCTTCGCGGACAGTCCGTTCAGCTCTGGCTGGACGGTGATTCCATCAAGGCAGAGAAACTTAGTTAGGCCCGAAACTGGCTATCACACAGGAGATAAAGATGGGGAAAGTCATCGTCGTCACTTCGGGCAAGGGCGGAGTGGGCAAGACCACATCCACCGCAGCCCTCGGAGCAGCCTTGGCCCAAAGGAACGAGAAGGTCGTTGTTGTCGACTTCGACGTCGGCCTTCGCAACCTCGACCTCGTCATGGGGGCTGAGCGCAGGGTTGTCTACGACCTGGTCAACGTCATCCAGGGGGACGCGAAGCTTTCCCAGGCGCTGATCCGCGACAAGCGGGTTGAGACGCTCTTCCTTTTGCCGGCATCACAAACGCGCGACAAGGACAATCTTACCGCCGAAGGCGTCGAGCGCGTGATCAATGACCTGAAGCGTCATTTCGACTGGATCATCTGCGACAGCCCAGCCGGCATCGAACGTGGCGCTACGCTGGCGATGCGCCACGCCGACGTCGCTGTGGTCGTCACCAATCCGGAAGTTTCCTCCGTCCGCGACTCCGACCGCATCATCGGTCTGCTTGATTCGAAGACTGAGAAGGCTGAACGCGGAGAGCGGATGGAAAAGCACCTGCTCCTGACGCGCTACGACCCGAACCGTGCCGAACGGGGTGACATGTTGAAGGTCGACGACGTGCTGGAGATCCTCTCGATCCCGCTGCTTGGCATCATCCCGGAAAGTTCGGACGTGCTTCGCGCATCCAACATCGGTGCCCCCGTGACCCTGGCGGACAATCGCAGTGCGCCTGCGCTGGCCTATTTCGATGCGGCGCGGAGACTGGCGGGTGAGGAGTTTCCAGTCGTCATCCCGGGAGAGAAGCGGGGCATCTTCGGCAAGATCTTCGGACGGAGGGCGGCTGCATGAGCATTTTCAACTTCTTTGGGAAACAGCGGACCGCGCCTGCAGCCCGCGAGCGCCTGCAGGTATTGCTGGCGCACGAGCGCGTCTCTGCCGGGTCTGATCTTGTCTCGCTGTTGCGTGAGGAAATCCTTGCGGTCATCGCCAAGCACATTGACGTCGACAACGAAAGGGTGCGCGTGACAATGGATCGCGACGAGCATATGTCGGTGCTGGAGATTGATGTCGAAATTCCCCTTGGTACGACCGTCAAGGCGGCGTGACTCAAGGCAGCATGATTTCAAGGCGGCGTCCCTGGCGCCGCCTTTTCATTTTCAGCGTCAAGCCTCACCTCAGACAGGCAACGCCGCTGCCGTCGTCGATGCGGTCGCCGGCTATTTCCTTCGCAAGCCATCCATCAAGAGCCCGATGAGGCGGTTCGAGCGGTCGCGCCATTCCGGGGACGCTGGCAGGGAATATATGCTCGAAAGGGCGTGCAGGAGGTCCGTCGTGTCGATGTCGTCCCGGATCTTGCCCTCTTGCGCTGCTGTTGTCAGAAGGCCGCCCGCCGCGCTTTTGAGGCGGCCGGCACCCTCGGCAAAGAGAGAGCTGTTCGAGTCCATCAATATCTTCAGGCTGCCGGCCATTCCGCGCTTGGTGGCGATGTAGTCGACGAAACGTCGCATCCACTCTTCCAACGCGATATCGGAGGGATGCCTTGCCGCAAGCTCCAGTGCGGCAGCCGCGAGAGCCTCCAGTTCCCTGCGGTAGATCACTTCAACCAAGTGCTCGCGGGTGGGAAAATGGCGATAGAGGGTGCCGATCCCCACGCCGGCCTTTCGAGCAATATCCTCGAGCGACGTTTCAACGCCATGCTCGGCAAAGGCGGCGGACGCGGCTTCAATCAACTTTTCCCGATTCCGGCGTGCGTCGGCCCGAAGGGGAGGGTGTGAGGGCGGTGCTGTCTCCGGCGCGGCCGAGGGCAAAATAGACTCCATGCACGTTCGGGACTTGACGCGACGCGGCAAGTCTCTAGATTAAACGGAGGCGCCTCCGATTATATGGAGCGCCCTCCACTTCTTAATCCAGAAGAGGGCATGATGTCATGCTGAAACGCGCCCGGCCTTGCTTTCATGACGTTAGCTAGCGCGCCGGGCTTGTTTGGCCACCCCTCTGGAACCTCATTGCCATCCCGTGACGAGAGCAGGAGCTCCCCATGACCCGGACGATTCATCTTTCCCTCGACGTCAATCGACACCGTTACGAACTCGATGTCGAGCCACGCGTGACCTTGCTCGATGCGCTTCGCGAGCATCTGGGCCTGACCGGTACGAAGAAGGGCTGCGATCAGGGACAATGCGGCGCCTGCACGGTGCATCTCGATGGCAAGCGCGTGCTTGCCTGCCTGACCCTTGCCGCGCAGGTCGAAGGCCAGGAGGTCACGACCATCGAGGGGCTGGCGTCAGACAATGGCGATCTGCACCCGGTGCAGGCAGCCTTTCTTGACCATGATGCATTCCAGTGCGGCTATTGCACACCGGGGCAGATCATGTCGGCGGTCGCATTGATCCGCGAGGGAGGCGCCATGACGGACGAGGAGATTCGCGAGGCCATGGCCGGCAACCTCTGTCGCTGCGGAGCCTACAACCATATCGTTGCGGCCGTGCGCCAAGCTGCGGAGATGGCCCGATGAGAGATTTCGAGTATATCAGGGCCCGCTCGGTCGATGACGCCCGAAAGCACGTCATGCAATCGGGCGCCGTGTTTATCGCAGGCGGGACAACCCTCCTCGATCTCGCCAAATGCGGCGTTGCCGCTCCCGATTCGGTGATCGACATCAGCCGTCTTCCGGATCTGGCAAAGATCTCTGCTGACAGCGACGGTGTCACGATCGGCGCGCTTGCGAAGATGGAGGATGTGGCAGCAAGCCCGGGCATTCGCGCCGATTATCCGGCCGTTTCAAAATCCCTTTCCCTTGCCGCCTCCGCACAGTTGCGAAACATGGCGACAACAGGGGGGAACCTGTTGCAAAGGACACGCTGTCCCTATTTCCGCGACCCCGCGACCTTCAAGGCCTGCAACAAGCGCGCCCCCGGTTCTGGCTGTTCGGCAATTGAGGGGGTAACCCGAAACCATGCCGTGCTGGGAACCAGCGACGCCTGCATCGCGTCCTATCCGGGCGACCTCGCTGTCGCGCTGGCTGCCCTCGATGCGGTGATCGATCTCGGCGGGCGTCAGGTGGCCGTGGAAGACTTCTTCCTGCTGCCGTCGGACACGCCGGAGAGAGAAACGGTACTGGAACCAGGAGAAATGATCCTGTCGATCAGGGTTCCCCGCACGCCGCTGGCAAGAAACTCGACCTACCTCAAGGTTCGTGATCGCCAGTCCTTCGAGTTTGCCGTCGCAAGTGCAGCCGTCGGATTGGAATTCGAGGCCGACGGCAAGACGATCCGCAACGCCAGCGTTGCATTGGGCGGGGTTGCGACAAGGCCGTGGCGGGCGCGGTCCGTTGAAGCAGCACTGAAGGGGAAATCCCTTGATGACGTCGGAGCGATTGCGGCCGCAAGCCGCCTTGCCATGGAAGGTGCCGTCAGTCACGGCGGCAACCGTCACAAGATCGAACTCGCACCGCGTGTCGTGACGCGCGCCATTCTCGAGACAGGAGGTCTGGCATGACCATTATGGAACCTCGCAGCAAACGTGGAGACTCCTCTGATGGCACGATCGGTGGGCGACTGTCGCGCCTTGACGGCCGGCTGAAGATCACCGGCGGTGCGCCCTTTGCCCTCGAGCATCAGGTCAAGGGGGTCACTTACGGTGTCCTCGTGCAAAGCAGGATTGCAGCCGGGCGCATCGTCGCCATCGACAGCAGCAAGGCCGAGGCAGCACCGGGAACGCTGATGGTGCTGACGCCGGACACCGAACTCAATCTCAGCATTGCGTCGGACTGGTATGGAAACCGGCCGGACAACCAGGCCTATCATCCGCTGTCCCGGGACATCACCTTCAACGGTCAGGCCGTTGCGGCTGTCATCGGGGAAACCCTGGAGCAGGCGAGTGAGGCGGCAAGGCTGATCGAGATCACCTATGAGGAGGCTCCGGCGATTGTCGGTTTCGACGACGCCGCGGCGAAAGAAGGAAAGCTACTAGACGCACTGACGGTCACCTGGGGTGATGCAACGAGCGCACTCGCCGCTGCCCCTGTTCGCGTCGAGGCAGAGTACAAGACGCCGCGGGAATTCCATGTCGCGATCGAGCCGCATGGCCTCACCGCAGAGTGGGACGGCGACACCCTGACCATCCGGGAGCCCAGCCAGTGGACGCACGGAATGGCCCGCACCTATGCAGAGTGGTTCGGATTGCCCTATGAAAATGTGCGGATCATTTCGCCGTTCATCGGAGGCGGGTTCGGTTCCAAGGCGACGGCTTATGCCTATGGCGCACTTGCAGCGGCGGCTGCCCGCAAGCTCGCCCGGCCGGTGAAGCTTGCCGTGACGCGTCCTCAGACGTTCACCGCCCTCGGCGGCCGTGCCGCGACCCGGCAGACGATCGCACTCGGCGCGAATTCGGAAGGGGTCCTCCAGGCACTTGTCCATCGCGGTGCCAGCGAAACGGCGACCTATGCCGATTTTCCGGAGCAGACCAGCGCAGCAACGCCGCTGATGTATGCGGTCGAGAATTTCAGTGCGGAGCATCGGCTGGTCGCGGTGAATACGATTGTTCCTGGAGCGCTGCGGGCACCAGGCAAAAATCCGAGTGCCTTTGGGCTCGAATGCGCGATGGACGAGCTCGCTTACGCGGTCGGCATTGATCCTGTCGAGATCAGACTGCGCAACTATGCCGAACGTGATCCGCAGTCGGGCAAGCCCTGGTCTACGCGGCGGTTGCGGGAGGCGCTGTCAGCGGGCAGTGAAGCATTCGGATGGTCGCGCCGAAGCCTTGCCCCCCGCTCGATGAGAAACGGCCGGCGTCTGGTCGGATGGGGCGTCGCTTGCGGAACGTTTCCGGTCCTTCGAGCCGCAAGCGAAGCGCTTGTCCGTATTCTCGCTGATGGTTCGGCAGAGGTCGTCAGTGGCGCGATCGACATGGGTCAGGGCACCTACACGATCCTTGCCCAGACGGCGGCCGATGCGCTGGGTGTCCCGGTCGAGACGATCAATGTCCGGCTTGGCGATTCATCGCTTCCCGGTGCGACGGTTGCCGGCGGCTCGATGCTCGCCGGCGCCATAACAGGGGCTGTGCACAAGGCTGCATCGGCCGCGCGCGACGAACTGATCGCGCTGGCGCTCAACGATGGAGCGTCACCATTTCGCGATACCGGCGCGAACACGCTGACGGTTGCCGACGGGCGCGTTTCGGTTCCGCGCGACGGAGGCATGTCGTTGCCGATCCGTGACCTTATGTCAGCGCTCGGTCGCCAGTCGATCGAGACGCGAAAAAACACGCTTCCGGACAATGAGCAGGGGCCCGATAGTCACCGCAAGGCCTGGACGACCATGGGAAGCATCCGCGGACCAACGGCAGGTGATTATTCCATGCACAGCTGGTGCGCGCATTTTGTCGAGGTGATGGTCGACGAAGACTTCGGGACGATCCGTGTCTCCCGCGTCGTATCGGCATTCGACTGCGGCAGGATCTACAATCCGAAGCTGGCGGAAAGCCAATGGCGCGGCGGCATCATCATGGGGATCGGCCAGGCGCTTCTCGAAGAGGGGCTGGTGGATCCGCGCAATGGTCGCCTGGTCAACAACAACCTCGGTGATTATCTCGTCGCCACCAATGCTGATATCCCTGACATCGAGGTCATCTCGGTCGGCATTCCAGACAAGGAAGCCTCGGTTCTAGGTGGAAAGGGGGTAGGGGAGGTCGGTATCGTCGGTGTGGCGCCAGCAATTGCCAACGCTGTTTTCCATGCAACCGGCAAGCGGATCCGCGACCTCCCGCTCACACTCGACAAGGTGCTGGGTTCGTGACGACCCCGAAGGACTGAACGCGTGACAGTGATGTGAGGTGGCGAGCATCGGCCACCTCGCATCGGTTCGGGCAAGCTCACGCCCCATGCCGTGAACAGGCACGCCTCTTCGTTGTACCAGTACCTTTCGACACCAAACGACCTGTGTCCCGACAGCGCAAGCCTGCACGTGAGGGGTTGTCGCCGACAGCAGGCAGGTGCAAACTACAAAATGACAGAAAGCACTGCCGCCGGCGACCGTTTCTAAACGCCAAACTCCGACCACGGTTCCGCAACGATTGCTGCAGCTGCTTACCAGATTGGCGCGAGAAAACCGCGGTCTGCCGCTGCCGCCACCCGAGGTGTGGCGGCAGCGATCGCTTCGACCTTCATCACGGAGCGCTCAGGCGATCACAAGATGTCCCGGCGAAACGGTTCGATATTCACGCCGGTCAGCCTCGTATTCGACGGGCCGGATCGGGCTCTTCAACTCCTCGACGACGGCCTTGCGCTTCTGATGGCGGCGGTCGGGATCCGGTACCGGCACGGCTGCCATCAGCTTCCTGGTGTACTCGTGCTGGGGGTTGCCGAAGATCGCCGCGCGGGGGCCGATTTCGACAATCTCTCCGAGGTACATCACGGCCACCCGATGGCTGACGCGTTCGACGACGGCCATGTCATGGGAAATGAACAGGAAGGCGAGATCCAGGCTCTGCTGCAGGTCGAGCATCAGATTGATGACCTGCGCCTTGATCGATACGTCGAGCGCCGAGACGCTTTCGTCTGCAACGATCACCTTCGGCTGAAGCGCCAGGGCCCGGGCGATGCAAACGCGCTGTCGCTGGCCGCCGGAGAATTCGTGCGGGTAGCGCTGCGCCATATCGGGCGTGAGCCCAACCTTCAACAGCATGTCGGCGACGACATCCCGTGCCTGTTTCGCCGTACCCATCTTGTGCTCAAGATACGGTTCGGCAATCGCCTGACCGACGGTCATGCGGGGATTGAGCGATGCGAAGGGATCCTGAAAGATCATCTGGACCGATTTGCGCATCTCGCGCATCTCGCGCTTGCCGAGGGAGAGCATGTCGCGTCCCTCGACGATGACGGCGCCGGAATCCGGCTCGATCAGGCGCATGATGGCGCGACCGGTCGTCGATTTGCCACAACCGGATTCGCCGACGAGGGACAGTGTCTCGCCGGCGCGAAGGTCGAAAGACACGTTCTCGACTGCATGCACCCGCCCGCTCAATCGGCCAAGCAGTCCCGAATGGATGTCAAAGCGTTTGGTCAGCCCTTTGACCTCGAGGATCGGTCTGTCCCTGGTGACGGTATCAGGCACTTCGACCCCAGCATCGGTTTCGCCCGTCACGGCGTTGACGACGGGAAAACGCAATGGCCGCGTGTAGACCTGCATCGATCCGAGCACCGGCACGGCCGACAG
Organism: Rhizobium sp. BK176; assembly: GCF_024808055.1. Lineage (NCBI taxonomy): Bacteria > Pseudomonadati > Pseudomonadota > Alphaproteobacteria > Hyphomicrobiales > Rhizobiaceae > Rhizobium > Rhizobium sp. BK176. The sequence continues at coordinate 98,984 of NZ_JANUBV010000019.1, forward strand.
GAGAGTGCGGGTGTAGGGATGCTTTGCGCGGTGGAAGATGTCACCTGTTGTCCCGGTCTCCACCTCTTCACCGCGGTACATCACGACGGTCCGGTCGGCGATTTCGGCAACGACGCCCATGTCGTGGGTAATGAAGAGGACCGAGGTTTTCTGTTCGTCCTGCAGCATCTTGATGAGATCGAGGATCTGCCCCTGGATGGTTACGTCGAGCGCTGTCGTCGGCTCGTCGGCGATAAGGAGTTTCGGCCGGGAGGCAAGCGCCATGGCAATCATCACGCGTTGGCGCATGCCGCCCGAAAAACGATGCGGATACTCGTCGAAACGGGAGGCCGCGGACGGGATGCGAACCTTTTCCAGCAGGCGAATGGTCTCCGACCTGGCCTCTGCCGTTGACATCGCCCTGTGGCACAGCAATGCCTCCGAGATCTGATCGCCGATGGTAAAGAGCGGATTGAGGCTCGTCATCGGCTCCTGGAAGATCATCGAGACATCGTTGCCGCGCACCTTGCGCATCTCGTCTTGCGAAAGGGACAAGAGGTCACGGCCATCAAGCATGACCTTGCCCTCGATACGGCTTGAGTCCGCCTGCAGGAGCCGCATGATCGAGAGTGACGTCACACTCTTTCCCGAACCGCTCTCACCGACGATGGCGACCGTTTCTCCAGGTGACACGGAGAAGGAAACATTCCGCACGACCGGTTTCCAGCCACCATCAACCAGAAACGAGGTGGTCAGGTTGTGAACGGACAGAACCGGGTTAGCGGGCCGCGAAGCGCTAATCTCTGTGACACTCATTTTTGTTCCCTTTCCTTTATCCCTTGCCGCCTGCCGATCCTCAGTCCGGCCAGCGCAAAATCCCGTCGAAGCGGTGTCTGCTGCGGTTTTCGAGCGGGGTGGCGATGATCTCGTTCGAGGCGCGGGCCCTGTCGAGTTCTTCGCTCAGCCGGGCGGCAACGATCTTTTCCTGGCCAGGATGCAGGTTGCAGGGATCGAGATAGAAATGCTGATGCTCGACCTCGTGGTCGCGTACGATGACCGGCTGGTCGCCACGCGACAGTGCCGTGGCCAGATCCCACGCGGTGATGTGTGCCTCGGTTGGCGACACCACGACCCGCAGGCGCTCAAGCGGATTGTTCGTCGGATCAGGTTCGATGAGGGCTCTCACGCCCGGGCGGCCATCCAGCGTTTCCTTCCAGAGCTTGAGATAGCCTGTCTCACGTTCGCGGATTCCAGCGTGATCGCGCTTTTCCCACGCTTCCAGCGCAGCCATGACGCCATAGATGCTCTCCTTGCCAACCTTCATGCCGCGACCGATCCCCATGTTCTGAAGGAAGGCGCTGCGGACCAGTTCCTTTTTGCCGGCAACGATGCCGGAGGTCGGGCCGCCGAGGAACTTGTGCCCGGAATAAAGGGCGATATCGGCCCCCTGTGCAAGAAACAGCCTGAGGTCGTATTCGGAAGCTGCGTCGACGATGACCGGAACGCCCTTGGCGTGAGCGATCTCGACGAACTCGCTGAGGTGCAGCAGGCCATAGTCGACAACATGATGGGACACGACATAGACGGCCGCCGCTGTTTTTTCGGTGATGGCATTTTCCATGTGAAAGCGATGCGTCGAGGTGGCCTGCCCGATCAGCACGACTTTGCCGCCGGCAAGTCGGATGGCCTGATCGACGGGCGCGCCGTAGCTCACGACATGACCCATCTGCACGAGGACTTCGTTCTTCTCGAGCGTCGCATCGGGCAGTTTTTCGATGGCGAGGAGATTGTTGCCGGTGATTGCACCGGCGACAGCAAGGCTGATGCCAGCGGAGCACGATGCCGTGACAAAGCCTGCTTCGGCACCGGTCAACCTGGCGATGACCTTGCTTGCCATGCGCTGCAGGTCATTGATTTCGACAAATTGCGGCAGGATTGCTTCCATCGCCTGGATTGCTTGCGGAACGACGATCGAGGCGCCGAGGCTGGTCATCGTACCGGACACGTTGATGACCGGGCGCAGGCCGATCGTGGTGCGGATATCATCGGACATTCTAGTTCTCCAAAGTGGCGGCTTGCGAATTGCCATCGACAGTTATGCCATAGTAATGTAATAGCGTCCCGTAATCAGACGAGGAACCTTGAAATTGGACACCAAGCCCTCCTCCGCAACCCAGGTTGACGAGACGGTATCGGTTGACGAGGCGGACGCCAAAGGCGCGCGGCGCTCTCGGGTGAGCGGCATCGATCGTGCCTTGCAGGTTATCGATTATCTTTACGAGACCGGTTCCCCGGCCGGAGCCTACGCGATTGCCAAGGCCGTCCGGGCGCCGCTCTCCACGGTCTATGTCATCATTGACGACCTGGTAGACAAGAACATGCTGGCCCGCAATTCCGACGGATCGATCTGGCTGGGTTCGCGCCTCTATCATTACGGTCTCGCCTATGCGCGGTCGCTGGATTTCATGAGTGTTGCCACGCATGAAATGCACGATCTTTGCCGCCAGGCGGGCGAAACCGTCCAGGTATGCGGTCGCGACGGCGACTACATGCTGGTCCTTGCGATGGCGGACGGTCCAAGCCACTTCCAGGTCGCCTCGCGGGTCGGAACGCGCGTGCCACTGAACTGGACTGCATCCGGCAGACTTCTTGTCGGTCACCTGCCGGAGAGCGAGCGGGTGGACCTGTTCAGGCGCTGCGCCCGCAGCTCGCCGACCGGACGCGCCGAAATCGATGCGGCAACGCTTTCTGACGCAGCCGGGAAGGCGTTTGCGGAGAGGCTGTCGATCCAGGTCGCCGAGTCGGACTACGCGGTTGCCTGCATTGCCTCCCCGGTCTGCGACCGGGAGGGACAGTGCGTTGCGACCATCTCGATTGTGCTGCCGGAACAGAAGGTCCTGTCCGACGAGAGCCGCTACACTGAACAGGTGCGGGCTTCGGCGCAGCGGATCGAAAAATTGATGGGTTGGCGCAATCACTGATCAAGGTCTCCTCAATCGTTCAGCGAGACGATCGCCTCGATCTCGACGGTGATGTTGCCGGGCAGTGATCCGAAGCCGACGGCCGAGCGAGCGTGCTGGCCGGCCTCCCCGAAGATTTCGATAAACAGATCCGAGCATCCGTTGATGACGCTTGGATGGTTTTCGAAGTGCGGCACGGCGTTGACCATGCCAAGCAGCTTGACGACCCGCTTTACCCTGGAGAGGTCGCCGAGGGCGTCGTGCATGACGGCGAGCAGATTGATACCGGTAAGCCGTGCATGCTGGTAGGCCTCTTCCGTACTGACATCGCTGCCGACCTTGCCGGCATGGAGGTGACCATCCGCCTCCCGCGGGCCCTGGCCCGACAGGTAGAGAATATTGCCCTCGCGGACGTGGGTGATGAAGTTGGCGATCGGCACTGGTGCTGATGGCAAGGTAATGCCGAGCGCCGCGAGGCGCTCATAAGGCGTTTGCACCGCTGCCGCGGCCTTTGCTGGTGACGTGTTCACGTCTGCTCCTATCTGCGGGTTTTGACCTTGCGCTCAACGCCACGAATAGCCGTGAGTGTGGCGGACAAGCTTGCGGGCACGCGGAATATAGCGGCTGGCGGTGGTCGCCTCCGATCCGATCACCGCGTAGCGCGGTTCGAACAGCTTCTGCAGGCGGGAAACATCGCCATTGGAGTCGGTGGCTTCGAGATCGGCGTCGATGAGGTCGAAGATGGTGAAATCCGCCCTCTGGCCGACGGAAAGACGGTTTTCCATCGACAGCTTGATGACCGAGGCCAGCGCGTGGGTCACTGCTTCCACGACCTTGTCGAAAGGCATGCCGACAGAGAGGAGCTTCGACATTGTCGTTGCCAGGTCCCAGACCGGGAAGTTCATAGAGTGACCGTGGAGGTCGGTCGAGATCGAGAATGGCAGGAGGCCACGTGCAATCGCCGCTTCTGCCACCTTGAAGGAGAAGGACGCCCCGCCATGACCGATGTCGAGGCGAATGCCTTCGCCAGCGCAACGCTCGGCGAGATTGAAAAGGTCCTCGTCCTCCATGATGCTCGAGCCCGCCTTGCCGTTGAAGCAATGGGTCACGACATCGCCCGGGCCGAGGATCTCCAGCACCTCGTCGTAGAGCGCAGGCGGCTCGCCGACATGCACCATCATCGGAATCTTCAGGATCTTTGCGATCTTCTTGCCGAGCTTCACGGGTGTCACGCCCCACGAGCCGGTGATGACATGGCTCGCACGCACTTTCAGGCCGACGATGTGCTCGCTGTTCTGCGCATAGCACTCGACAATGCGGTCGAGATCGATGTCGCGAATATCGCGAAGCTCAGCGACGCGATTGCAGGCGACAAGGCCGATCGAGCCGAGATTGAGGAACGCCTTGATACGCTCTTTCGACGGCTCGATGATGTATTCGCGGAAGCCGTGGAAGTTGGCTTCGCCGGCCGAACCGGCATCAACGAGAGTCGTGACGCCCCGCTCGGCACCGCATTCCGACGGGCGGATCGAGATGTCGGTCCCGCCGTGCCAGATATGGACGTGGAGGTCTACCCAGCCTGGTGAAATCCAGGCGTCTTTCGCATCGATGCGAGAGGCATCCGCAGGGGTTGGAAGCGACGGGCCGATTGCAGAAATCTTTCCATCGGCACCGACAAGGATATCCGTCGTGCCGGATGGCGAAGCGGCACCAAAAGCCATTGGCTTGACGTTGGTGATGAGAAGCGGCTTGCCCGCTGTTTCACCGGTCATTCTAGAGGTCCTTTCGAAGTCTTGGGTCGAGCATGTCCCGCAGACCGTCGCCGACCATTTGCAGCGACAGCACGGAGAGGATGATGGCGAAGCCCGGGAAGTAGGTCATCCAGTCGGCCTGGCCGATATACTGACGGCCGGCTGCGATCATGGTTCCCCAGGTCGGAATTTCGGGGCTGACGCCGAGGCCAAGGAAGGAAAGACCGGCTTCGGCAAGCATGGCGCTGGCAAAAAGGAAAGTCCCTTGTACGATGATCGGCGACAGCAGGTTTCTAAGCACGTGCCGCGTCATGATGTGGAAGGTGGAAATGCCGAGCGCCTGCGCTGCTTCGACATAGGGGAGCTCGCGGATCACCAGGGTCGAGGCGCGAACGATCCGCGCCAGACGCGGCGAGTAGACGATCGACAGCGCAACGATGACAGTGGTGAGCGACGGCCCGAGCGCGGCGACAAGCGCGATCGCCAGAAGAATGTCGGGAAACGACATCATGGCGTCGATCAGCCGGGCAATCGGCGTGTCGAGTTTCTTGAAGAAGCCGGCGAGCAGTCCGAGCGTGACGCCGATCAAGGCGGAGAGCGCAACAACGGCCACCCCGACCAGGAGCGAGAGCCTGCCGGCATAGATCGTCCGCGAGAACACATCACGGCCGAACTCATCGGTGCCGAACCAGAACAGCTCACTTGGCGCCTTGAGCCGGTTGACGATCGAAAGCTTCGAGGGCGAGTAAGGCGCAATCCAGGGGGCCAGCGCCGCCAGAAGCACGAAGATGGTCAGGACGAGGATTCCGGCGGCGACCGTCTTGCGTTTGAGGAGGCGGCGAAGAAATTTGCTGCGCTCGCTGGGTGGGGTTTTCTCGGTTGTGGTTGCGATATCGGCCATCAGTAGCGCACCCTTGGATCGACCAGCAGATAGAGCATGTCGATCGCGAAATTGATGAGGACGTAGAGGCCGGCAATCACCAGCAACGCGCCCTGGATGACGGGATAGTCGCGTCTGAGAACGGCAGAGACGACAAGATTGCCAACGCCAGGCAGGCCAAACACGGTCTCGGTTACCACGGCGCCGGAGATCAGCACGGCTGCGGTGAGCCCGAGAACGGTCAGGATCGGGATCAGTGCATTCTTCAGTGCGTGCTTGAGCACGACCTTGCGTTCGACCAGTCCCTTGGCTCTTGCGGTACGGATATAGTCGTCGCCCAGCACGTCGAGCATCGAGGCGCGGGTAAAGCGCAGGATTAGTGCGGAGGAGACGAGACCGAGTGCGAAGGCCGGCAATGTCAGATGGTACATGCGTTCAAAAAAGGACGCGCCGGGACCGCCATAGCCCGAGACAGGAAAGGCGTTCAGGCGCACGGCAAAAAACTGCATGAGAATGAGGCCGAGCCAGAAGCTCGGGATGCTCGCAGCCAGCATGGCGATGGTGGTCGACAACTGGTCGATAAAGGAGCCGCGCCGATATGCGGCATAGATTCCGATCGGCAGCGCGATGACACTTGCGATCACGAGCGAGAAGATCGTCAGGAAGAAGGTCGGCTCCGCGCGCTCGAGAAGGGCCGACGTGACCGGCATGTTGAGGAAGATCGACTGGCCGAGGTCTCCCTTCAGGAGCTGGCCGATATAGAAGAAGTACTGGACGACGATCGACTGGTCGAGACCCAGCCGGGCGCGCAGGTCGGCAACGTCCTGGGTCGTTGCATCGGGGCCGAGCATGACTGCGGCCGGATCGCCGGGTGTGACGCGCACGATCACGAAGACAATCGTGACGACGAGAAAAATCACAACTATCATGCCGAGGAGGCGCTGGAGGATGTAGCGTATCATGGAAAGCGGCTCCTATGTCCGCTGGAGCGGGATCATGGACGGATACCGGCCTCACGGCCGGCACCCGCCGCGCCTTCGGCCTACTTTTTGATCGACGCGTTCCAGAAGTAAGGCCAGGGCGCGGGATCGACACCCTGAAGCTTTGTCGACATGGCCGAGACGGCATTGAAGTCGCCAATCTTCATGAACGGAACTTCGTCGTACATCGTCTTCTGGACATTGGCCCAGAGCTCAACGCGCTTCTTTGGATCCACTTCTGTCGTGAAGGCATCGAAGACACTTTTGCGCGCCGGTGTATCCCACCAGCCGGGCGAACTCGGGGAGAGGGAGCCGATAAGAGCCGGTTCCGGAAGGAACGGGCTATGGCTGATATAGATGTCCCACAGCCCCTTGTCGGTTCGGCGCTGTGTCAGCGTCGCCCAGTCGACGACCTGCAAGTCGACCGCAAAACCGGCAAGCTTCAGGTATTCGGCCGCGACCTGGGCCATCTTGTAGTGAAACTCGTACTGGCGGCTGGTGAGGATGCGGATCGGCTCCCCATTGTAGCCGGCCTCCTTGGCAGCTTTTGCGGCGCCCTCGGGATCGGCAATATTGTAGTTTCCCTTGACACCGGCATCAGTGCTCCAGGCGAAGTTGCTTGGGTAAATATTGCCGTCGGCCGTGTAGAAGTCGGTGCCGCCGAAGGCTGCGGCCATCATGTCTTCCATGCTGAGTGCCTGGCGGACCGCCTTGCGGATCGCGACGTCTTTCGTGACGCCGGCAGCGGTGTTGAAGACGAAAACCGGATAGCCGAATGGCTTCAGCAGCAGAGGCTGGGTTGCCGTCGACGTCGTCAGCTTGTCAAAGGATTCGACCGGCAGTGAATCGATGTAGTCGTACTGGCCGGAGACAGCCGCCTCGACACGGGTATTCGCATCGGGCACGGGTACGAAGCGGATTTCGTCGAGATACTGGTGGCGGGCGCCGCCGTAACCGTCGCTCTCGCCGGAGCGTGGCTTGTAGTCATTGTAGCGGACGAGCTGAATATACTGGTCAGCCTTGCGCTCCTTCAGCATGTAGGGCCCGGTGCCGATGAATTCGCTCATCGTGTCGGCCTGCTTTTCCGCAGGAATGATGATCGCCGCGGAATTGTTGAAGGCAAGCAGCGAGACCAGCGGCGCGTAAGGCTGCTTCAGTTTGATGGTAACGGTTGACGGGTCGGTCGCGGTGATCGACTCGATGAAGGCCGCAGCCTGTTTGCCACGCGAGGCAAGCTTGGTCCAACGGTTGAGAGAGGCCACGACGTCATCGGATGCCATGTCGCTTCCGTCGTGAAACTTGACGCCGGTGCGCAGCTTGATCGTGTAAGTCTTGCCGTCGGCGCTGACCTCGGGAAGCGCCTCTGCCAGGAGCGGCGTCACGGCCCAGCTCTTGTCGAAAGTGTAGAGCGTTTCGAAGATGTGTTGGGTGACAATGCCGACAAGGTCGGCCGTCGATGTCATCGGATCGAGTGTCGGTGGTTCGCCGATCGTCGCGACGTTGATCACGCCGCCTTTTTCCTGCGCCAGCAGAAGCGACGGCGCTGCGATCAGCGCCGTGCTGACGAGGAATGCGAGCTTCAATCTCATATCTAACTCCCGATTTGTTCCACAATTATGTTATATGCGCTTTTATAAAAGAATACATGGCGGGTCAGTCCTGTCAATGCAGGATCGTCTCGTCTGCTCTGGAAAGCCGGCCACGCCCTCGGCCAAGGGTGCTGCAGAAACTTAGCAACGCCTGAAATTATATAGGGCGGGTCGCCTTATGGTTGCTGGCGCCAGGAGGGCTTTTGCCCCTTACTGTGCCCTCGAGGCAGGCCGCTGTTGGAGGGGAATTTGATGTCAATCGAAGCCCGACATGCATTGATAGCCAAGGCATTCAGCCGCGTCAGGCAGGCCGGATGCCCGCTGGAGACATCCGAGGAATTCGAGGGCTGGCTGGGCCAATGGGCTCGGGCCGACATCGACATCCAAACGCTTCGGAAACGCTACGTCGAATTGCTGCAGACCCGGGATGCTGCCTGGAGAGAGAGGCACGTGCTGGTTGATTGAATGCTTCTGAGGACCTGGAGGAGGGACTTTGATGAGTGATCGGGCGATGGGTTACCTGGTTGCGGCGGAGGTATGCGTCTTGTTCTGGATCGCTGTTGCGATGCTGGCGCTCGGCGCGGCTTAGGTCTGACTGACGGGCCGAGGCCGGTTGAATGGCGGCTCCGGCTGTCTATTCGGCTCTGGCCGCCTGCGTTGCGGCGCGAGCGGAAAGCTTGGAATTTTGCAGGCGCTCGGCAACGACATATTGTGCCGCAAGCCCGGCTGCAAGGGTGGCCGCCTCGAGTAGCAGCGGGAACTGATAGGCCTCCCGAAGAACCTGCAAGGCGATGCAGATCAACGAGCCCCAGGCAAAAACCGCAAGCCCCTGTTTTCCGAGGACGGTGACGGCGCCAAGCCGTTCTTCTGCAGCAATCCGAGCACAGATCGGCAACTGCGAGACGACGTAGGCGAGAGCCAGGATGTGGAGCAGGCGAGGAAGCGGAAGGGTAGCCTTGTCGAAGCCAACGAGGAACGCCGGATGGTTGCCCCAGCTCGTCAACTCGTAGTGCTGGCCCACGATCACGAAAAGCGAGAAGGCGAGGTAGGCAAGCGATGCCGTCATCAGCGTCAGGTTGTATCCGACGAAAGTCTCCTGTTTCTTCAATGCCATGCCCGCGCACAGACCGACGCAGTAAATGAGCTGCCACGAGAATGGATTGAGGAACCACATCCCTTCCGTCGGGAAGTTGGGAAGATTGATATTGAAGTAGCCTGCAGCGCCCCAGATGCTGACAGACACCGCAATCAGCGCCGGACGACTGATCGAGCCGATTGCGAGAAAGATCGGTGTTGCGGCAAGCAGCAAGATATAAAGGGGCAGGATGTTAAAATAGCCGAGCTGGTGGGTCATCGCCACGAAACCGGCTGCGGTTTTCCAGGGCGCTTCCAGGTAGGAGCCGAGGTTGACACGGTCCGACAGCGCGCCGGTCGCAAGAAAATGGTCGCCGGTCACGAGGATTGCGACCGCGAGGCCGGTTGTGGCGAGATGCACACCGTAAAGATGTCGTGCACGGCGCAGAATGCGCCCGGTCGCCACCATAACGTCCCGCCCAAAGGCACTCGAATAGGCGAGCCCGGCTGACATGCCGGACATCAGCACAAAGGCCTCTGCCGCATCGGAAAAGCCGAAGTTCTTCGACGTTAATCCTTCGAGAAAATTGCCAGGCACATGATTGATGAAGATCATGATCAGGGCGATTCCCCGGAAGAAATCGAGACGCCGATCGCGGCCGGCCGATTGAGAGGGAGGATGAGGCATTGCTAAATTGTTCCGACGATTCGTTGCGGATATGACGATGAGGCAACCGTTAAGCAGCCCCATCTGAAGCCCAGATGAACGCATGGTTCATGTTGTTATCCGCCTTGTGCTGACTGATGCCTGTCCGAGATATTGCTATTGTTCAACCCGCGCCTGCGCTGTTAACTGGGTATTCAGCATGTCGCTACGCGGGTGAGGAGGTCGTTGATGCCTCGATGTAAATCTGCGGAGTTGAGTCTTTCAGGCAATCTACGAGGCCAAGGAACATGAGCCTACCTTTTCATGAGACAGCGCTGGGGCGCGAGTTCGATCTTTTCGCTAATGAACTGGCGACGCTGCCACGGTCACCTGATGTCACAGCGCTGGAACTGCGTTTTGCGCTGTTGCGGGAAGCTGTCGCCATGCAGTTGGCAAAGCCTGGCCGGTTCACCTACACCTTGCCGACGTCGTTGTTTGATGCCTGACTTTGCATTCTTTCACGGCACGCCATGGGCGCATCGCCTCGATTTCCACGTGCATCATCGGACGACCCGGGAGAGGATAAACTGAGGCATGAGAACCGAGTTGCCCGAACCGACCGGCCTTGCGATCGATCCTGAATTTTTCAAACTGCTCATGGGCAGCTTTCTCCGGCTGGTTGGAAGGCCGCTTCTGGAAATGGGCAATGGACAAAGCTTTGGGCCCGACTCGCTATACCGGAGTACGTCGACCGTCATCCTTGCCCATGATACCGCGCCTGATCCACGATTTATCTACGCCAACATCGCCGCACAGCAGCGGTTCGAATATGCGTGGGACGAATTCATCGGGATGCCCTCGCGATTGTCTGCGGAAGCGCCGGACCGGGCGGAGCGCCAGTCGCTTCTCGAGGCCGTCGAGCGTCAGGGGTTCATCGCTGACTACCGGGGTATTCGGGTCAAGAAATCAGGAAAACGCTTCTGGATGGAGCATGGTGTGGTCTGGCAACTCATCGATGAGGCGGGCGATAGACATGGTCAGGCAGCAGCGTTTTCGAGCTGGACCGACCTGTAGGTGGGTGGGAGATTCACGACGGGCGTTCGGGAGCGCCGAACGGATAGCGGCCCTTGCTCACCGGGTGCATCGGCCCGTTCGTTTCCGATGATGCCGGGCATGTCTCTCGCACGACGTGATCTTGATAAGGGGATTGTACCGACGTTCCTGCTCGAGGCTCATCCAAAGCTCGGCATCGGCCAGTTTCCGATCTCGCGCCCTTTGGTCGGCTCAAAGTTTTCTCAGTCATTGTACCTTCCGATCGGACGTTCGAAGCGCGCACTGCGACGACCGAGTCCGACCAGATCATGACTGACTGTCCGCCATCCCGCCGATTGGCCCAGCTTGCAGCATTGAGCATCGCGAGCAAGTAAGCAGACAGCCTACCGCCGGACAATCACGCGGGTGCCCGGCTGGACCATGTCGTAGAGCTCCTCGACATCTTCACGGTACATACGAAAGCAGCCGCTCGAGGCGTTCGTGCCGATGGACCGCGGATCGTTGGTACCATGAATGCGAAGCAGGCCGTCGGCGAGATAGATAGCCCGCGTGCCAAGCGGATTGGACGGACCAGGCTGAACGACCGCAGGAAGTCTCGGATTCTTGCGCCGCATGTCCGGCGTCGGTCGCCACACGGGGTGCTTGGTCTTCGATGTCACCCGCGTCGTGCCAAACCATTGCTTGCCTTGGCGGCCGACGGCGATCGGATAGACCAGCTGTTTGCCTCTCGGGGTGGTGTAGACAAGCGTATGCTCGCGAGTTGCGATCTCGATCGTGCCGGTTGCCCTCCTCGTCTGGGTTCGACGCTCGGGCAGCGGCTCTCCATAGTAGGGAGGTGGCATGTAAGGGTTGTAGTACCCGTCATCGCCGTAGATGTCGTAGTCGTCATATGGCCCGTAGATCTGGGCACTCGACTGGCACACAGACAGCAAAAAAGCTGCCGCAACAAGAATCAGAAACTTCATTTTTGCTATCCGCCCGTTTAAGTACAAGTTAGCCGGGAATTCTGTGGCGGCATTGAGGCATCCGACCCCCCGGGATTCAGTGTGATCCAGAGGAGGAAAGCTGAAATCCCGGAATTGCCGGCCGATAGCTGGGACATACTTCAAAAATTCGACGCGGATCCCGGTCGATCCGTGTTCTCGCCATTTCGAGACGACGGGCGCAGATGGTTGATACTGATTACGCCGCGGTAAGACTGTCCGGCTGCTCGCACTCAGGTAGTTTTGTGGCGAAGATGCAACTATCAGTCCCGGCGCACTGCGGCCGACCACGTCGATATTTGAGGAACACTCAGAATAACGTCGTCGCGTGCGAATGCGGACAGTCTGTCTGGGACCTGTCACTGGACGTGTGCTTTGCGCTTAACACCTCGTTATCCGACCTATGGCATGGGCTGGCGGCGAGCGTGGTTTGAGGTCGTCATTCGTCTTCTTTTGGCTCAGTCTGAGAGGCGAAAGAGGCAGAAAACGACACGGGGTTGCAGTCGATTGCTGCGAGATGTCCCGAAGCCAGAAGGAGCACAGGTGTCCAAAAGCAACCTCCCCATCAGGCGACGGCCGATCCCTGGCCTCCTGTCGATGCTACGCGGCGGCGCTCTCGGAATCGGCGTGACCAGCTGCCTCGTTAACATCCTGGGGCTTACGGGCTCGCTTTTCATGTTGCAGGTCTACGATCGGGTCATTCCCAGCCGGAGCCTGCCGACCCTGATTGGACTGATCGCAATCGTTGTCACGCTGTTCGCCTTCCAGTGGCTGCTTGACCTCACACGCTCGCTTTTGCTCGGGCAGGTCGGGCGAACCGTCGACGAGCGCTTTGCCGGCCGAGCCTTTTCCGAGGTCGCGCTCGCCGCATCGAGAAAGCAGACTCAAGATGCGGGAGTCCAGTCGATCCGCGATATCGATACTGTGCGCGGTTTTTTGTCCGGCTCCGGCCCAGGAGCTCTTTTCGATCTCCCGTGGATGCCGTTCTATCTTGCCTTGTGTTTTCTCTTCCACCCCTGGATTGGTGTGACCGCAGCGACAGGCGCCCTTGTTCTGGCGGGCCTCGCGTGCATGGCCGAACTCAAATCCAGGAAACCGATCGCTGAGACGGCTACCCTCCTTGCCGAGCGGATGGATTTTGCCGACGCCGTCAGGCGTAATTCGGAAGCGGTGGTCGCCATGGGTTTTGCAGCCAGGCTTTCGACACGGTGGGCCGGCCTCAATCAGCGTCACCTTGACAGTCACCTGCAAAGTTCGACCCTCATCAATACGCTTTCGACGCTCTCGCGATCGGCGCGGATGTTTCTTCAGTCAGCGGTGCTTGCGGTCGGTGCGGTCCTGGTCATTCGCCAGGAAGCGACGGGAGGTATCATGATCGCGAGCTCCATTCTCGTCAGTCGAGCACTTGCACCGATCGAACTTGCCATTGCGCATTGGCGAGGATTTGCCGCCGCGCGACACGCCTGGTCACGCTTGAACCAGGAGGCACCCGACGCCGACGACGCCGGACATGACGTCGAGCTGCCTGCGCCCAAGGGCTCGCTGACGGTCACCAATCTCCATCTCGGTGCACCGGGGTCAAAGACCCCGATCATTCGCGGCCTGTCGTTCGATGTGCATGCCGGCGAAGCGATCGGCATTGTCGGCCCGAGCGCGTCGGGAAAGTCATCACTGGCACGGGGGATCGTCGGTCTGTGGCCAGCCTTTGCCGGCGACGTCAGGCTCGACAAGGCCTCGCTTGGGCAATGGTCGCGAGCGGCACTTGGTCGACATATCGGCTACCTGCCGCAGGATGTCGCCTTGTTCGATGGGACGATCGCCGAAAACATCGCACGGTTCGACCCAGACGCTCCTTCCGATCTGATCATTGCCGCCGCGCGAGCAGCTGGTGTCTACGACATGATCGTCGGGTTGCCATTGGGATTCGACACGCAGATTGGCAAAAGGGGTGCTGTCCTGTCTGCAGGACAACGGCAGCGCATTGGTTTGGCAAGAGCACTTTATGCCGATCCGTTCCTGGTTGTCCTCGATGAACCGAACTCGAATCTCGATGCGGAAGGCGAAGTTGCGCTTTCCCAGGCAATCGAGAACGTGCGCTCGCGCAAGGGTGTCGTGCTGGTCATCGCCCACCGGAAAAATGCGCTTGCCGGGGTCGACAAGGTGCTCGTTCTCGAAGGTGGACGCGCAAAGGCCTTCGGCCCGCCGCATGCGGTCCTCAACACGGCGCCAAAGTCGACGGCCGTTTCAGGTTCCTTCGTAAGGCTCTTGCGTGCGGGTGGGGAGCTGTCATCATGATCAGGCTGTCTGCGACATCACCGGAAAAAGCAATTCGCCGTCTCACAGTGCTTTCTCTGACAACAGCCATCGTTCTCGTCGGTGCGCTTGGCGGCCTGGCGTCCGCAATTCGTATCAATGGTGCGGTGATTGCACGAGGAACGCTTGTCGTCGAAAGCTACGTCAAGCCGGTTCAACATCAGAAGGGCGGGACGGTCAGGCAGGTCTTCGTGCGCAACGGCGATCGCGTTGTCGCGGGACAGGTCGTCCTTCACCTCGACGATACGCAGACGAGAGCAAGCCTTGCGATCGTGTCGAGACGGTTAAAAGAGCTGGCAGCGCGATCGGCGCGCCTGGCAGCGGAGCGGGACGGCGTCGATGCAATCGCCTTTCCGGCAGCCCTTGGCGATGAAAACCCGGGCGAGGCTGCCGCACTGGAAAGGGGTGAGCAGAGGCTGTTCGATGACCGCCGCGCCTCCCTGCGGGGACGTATGGCGCAATTGCGGGAAAGGGTCAGCCAACTGAACCAGCAGGCCGAAGGATTGATCGCGCAGCAGGACGGCAAGCGCCGGGCAATCACCATTATCGAGAAGGAACTCGCCAGCCTGGAACCGCTTCTCAGGCAGGGCGTCATTCCCGCAACGCGAGTGTACGCCCTGCAGCGGGATGCAGCCGACCTCACCGGCGAACTTGGCAGCCTCATCGCGTCGAGTGCAGAAGTGAAAGGGAAGGTCGCGGAAACGGAGCTGCAGATCATTCAGGTGGGTGATGACCAAAGGAGCGAAGTCTCCGAGCAACTGAGGCAAGCGGAAAGTGACAGCAGCGAATTCGCAGAACGGCGTGTTGCAATAGAGGACGAACTTGATCACGTCGATATTAAGGCGCCGCAGGACGGCATCGTCCATCAACTGGCCGTTCACGCGCCGGGCGCCGTGGTTGGGCCTGCGGAAAAGATCATGCAGATCGTGCCCGATCACGACGTGCTTACGCCGGAGCTTCGACTGTCGCCGCAGGATATCGATCAGGTGGCCGTCGGCAAGGAGGTGATCCTCCGGTTCTCTGCCTTCAGCTCGAGGACGACCCCCGAACTGCGGGGGCGGGTTGCGTCCATTGCCGCCGATCTGACGACGGACGCTCATTCGGGTCAACCCTACTATACCTTGCGTGTCGCTGTTGCCGTGACCGAATGGAAGAGGCTCGGGGAGCTGTCACCTGTTGCCGGAATGCCGGTTGAAGCCTTCATCGAGACCGGCGATCGCACGGCATTGGCCTATCTTGCAAAACCGTTAACGGACCAGTTGGCGCGCGCATTTCGGGAGGAGTAGGCAACCGTTCTGGGAGGAGGAACCCAATGGGGCATGTCTTAATCCGAAGGAGTTGATAATGGCAAAGTCAGTACAGAACGCAGTCGGACAAACGCTCTATTACAGTGGTCCGTCGACAGCATGGTTTTCGGCGACCGGCTCGGGTCCGGTGTTGGACGGCACGGCGGGAAACGACTCCATATGGGGCGACAGTTCGGTCAATGTCACAATGCAGGGCGGGACCGGCGACGATATCTATTACCTCTATTCCGGCATCAACCGGGCGGTTGAGGCTCCCGGCGCAGGTGTCGACACGATCAACACATGGATGAGCTATACGCTGCCCGTCAACTTCGAAAACCTGACGGTGACCGGCAACGGACGCTACGCGTTCGGCAACGCAACGGATAACATCATTTCCGGTGCGTCGGGAAGCCAGACGATCGACGGGGGGGCCGGCAACGACGTCCTAATCGGGGGAGGCGGGGCTGATGCCTTCCTCTTTACCCGTGGCCACGGCAGTGATCTGATCGTCGACTTCAGCAGCGACGACACCGTTAGGCTCAATGGCTACGGCCTTTCGTCGTTTGATCAGGTTCTGGCGCACACCACCCAGGAGGGTGCCAACCTGCGGCTGGATCTCGGCGGTGGCGAGAGCCTTGTCTTCGCCAACACCCAGGTTGCGGACCTCAAGGCGAGCCAGTTCCAGCTGACGCTTGACCGTTCCCATCTGGCGCTGAGCTTCGACGACGAGTTCAACAGCCTGTCGCTGCGCAGCGGCGGCCAGGGGACGTGGGATGCCAAATTCTGGTGGGCGCCGGAAAGCGGCAGCACGTTGACGGGCAACGGGGAGCTGCAGTGGTACATCAATCCGTCTTACGCGCCAACCGCCGCGGCAAATCCCTTCTCGATCCACAATGGCATCCTGACGATTTCGGCGGAGCCGGCATCGCAGGCGCTCCAGTCACAGATTAATGGCTACGACTATACGTCGGGCCTCCTGAATACCCACTCATCCTTTGCCCAGACCTACGGCTATTTCGAAATCAGGGCCGACATGCCAACGGAGCAGGGTGTCTGGCCTGCCTTCTGGCTTCTGCCGGAGGACGGGTCGTGGCCGCCTGAACTCGACGTGGTCGAGATGCGCGGACAGGAACCGAACGTCATCAACGCAACCGTCCACAGCGAACACGGCGGCGCACATACGATGACGTCCTTCCCGGTCAAGGTGCCCAGCACGGACGGGTTTCACACTTACGGCGTCCTGTGGGACGAGGATCATGTCACTTGGTATTTCGATGATGTCGCCGTCGCGCAGACCGACACGCCAGAGGATATGCATGACCCGATGTACATGCTGGTCAACCTTGCGGTCGGGGGGGCTGCGGGAACGCCAAAGGATGGTCTGGTACACGGCTCGGATACGCAGATCGACTATATCAGGGCTTACGCTCTGTCCGACAGTCCGGTGCATGTCGCGGCCAGCACCAGTGACTGGCATGTCTGAGCGGTAGTGAAGTCGCGGGCGTTCGACGTCCCGCGGCGTCACCCTCGCCGGGCGGTCCTTGCAGTATCGAAAGCAGTTCCATTCACGGCGAGTTAATCGACGGCAGGAAGAACTCCACGTCCTTGCGAAGGCGGTCCTCCAGTCGCTCGATACGGTCGTGCCAAAACCTCTCCGCTTCGGGTGGGTCGGGCTCCCAGACGCGAACGGTCTGGTGATCGTCGTCAATCTTCACCCTTCTTTTTCCGCCGAGTCGGAGATATTCCTCAGCGAGCATGCGGCCTTCGGTGCTTTCCATTGTTGGATCACATCCTTTCAGCTCCTGCGACGGAAATATCGCAAACACATAAACGCGCGGTCCCGGCCATCGTTCCGAAAAAGATTGAGCTATCCAAAAGGAACGTTGGTATCACGGAAGGGAAATGTCTTTCCAGTCGCAGGGCCCAGTCCGTTCGATTGCTCCGGTCAGTTCTTTTCCGACGGCCTTGAGAGGGCCTGGCAGGATTCACGTACTGTCAGACGGCCGGCAGATCCAGAATAAGCTCGCTGCATGTTCGCCAATAGCCTGCATAGGTTGGGGAATGGCTGTCAGGTTCGGCTGGAAGACGTTGGCCCAGTGAAGATCGTCAAAGCTCGATACCGAGATGTCGTCAGGGCAGGTAGCCCCATGTCGCGGATCGCCTTCAGCACGCCGATCACCATCAGGTTGTTTGCCGAAAAGATCCCACTCCGCAAAATCTGGCAGCACAAGGAGCTGCATGGCGGTATTACAAGCGCGTCGCGATAGCCCGAAAGCCTGCTGCGACCGGTCGACGTGTCCAGTGAACCCGAGATTTAGCCAATGCGTCGATGGCCGACGCTGATAAGATAGTCGATGGCTAGGCATCCCGTTCACGGAAATTGCCGATGCGCACCAACTCGTCCTCATAGGAGAGTTTTGCGTTTTCCCATCGTCCCAGGTGTCTCTGCCTGAAATGGCGGACAAAGCTTGCAAACTACGGTCGGATCAGTCGCAGAAGCTTTTGAAACCTGCGGGCGATCCCGATTGGCCGCGGTGTTTCGTCAGAATCGGTGGGAGGCTGGTCGTGAAAAGACGGCTCCCCGATCTCCTCCGGCCGTGCGGTTTCGGCCTTGATCGATTGTTCCTGGTCATCGGTCGTCGCAACGCGGAGGCCCTCCCTGGCCTTTGCCGCATCGATCAATGCACGCTTCTGGCCGCCCCACAGCCTGACGTGATGGGCGATGACATCATTCGGCTTCACCTCAAATGCCGATGGCGTGTCTTGAAGCATATCGAGGAAGGCCCGTTCTGCTGCCTCAGTTTCGCTGTCCGCGAGGACGAGGGTCGTGTCCCGCCGAATGGTGTAGGTCGGCGGTAGCGAAGCCGCTCGTGAGCGCGTTCTAAATTGCGCCGTAGCGAGCGAGCGGCGAAGCGGCGGTCATCGAAGTTCTCCGGTAAAGTCGGGTTGCTCACACCAACCTGATTGGAAGGAACCACCGATG
>NZ_JANUBV010000020.1:0-97923 GCF_024808055.1 Rhizobium sp. BK176
CCATGTTCATCGTCAAGGCGACGGGCAAGCTCTGGCATGGTGATATCCGGTTTGCCTTCGACCTGTGCGACCAGGAAATCGCGAAACGCCGACAGTTTCCCGGCACCTGGTGGCCTTCCTTGACGCGCGGGGGTTATCAGCCCGGTCCGCTCCCGGCGTTGTAGCAGTTTGATCGCACTGCTGTCGCTAATTGCGAAATGACGGGCAGCCGCTCGCCGTGATTGGCCGCTAGCGACCATAGAAACAACACGCTGACGAAGATCAACAGAATGAGATTTACCCATGTGATTCACCTCCAACCGCAGTGAATCACACCGATACCCTCGTGAAAACCCCACTCGATTCTCAATTCAAGTGCGATGCTCTAACTTACGGGGCGGGCGTCACCGTCGAATATAAGGCAACCTTATGAGTTACTTGAACGGAAGAAATGGGTTGATTAATCTCCGTTTGCGTCCCCGACCTGGGCGCGATCTTCTGCTTACCTCCACGCCCCGCCATCCAGCGGGGCTCTTTTTCGTGGGCCGCCCGCGGACATCTCAGCAGTTATTTTCCCTTCCCTCTACCGTTGGGCCTGAAATCGATCAATATGGATTTTAGCTCGACCTCTCGCACGCGACGTGCGGCCTCGTTCGGGCTGACCCAAGCCAAGGCGCGCTGTCCGCGTTCCTTGAAGTCTGCAGCCTCCGTTTTGATTTCGATTTGGAATATATCAACCATGCAGGGCACGACGTCCCCATCGCTCAAAAGCTTCAGATAGGTGTATCTGCCGACGGGCTTCTTCCCGACCTTGCCTCGAACTCCCGCCTCTTCCCAAGCTTCGATAGCAGCAGATGCATGGGGCGCCTTGCCTTCCATAGGCCATCCCTTCGGGATGATCCATCGGCCGCTATCGCGCGATGTTACAACCAGTATTTCTATCGAAGCCCCGTCGTTCTTATAGCGGAAGCACAAGGCAGCGTATTGCTGACGAAACTTGCCGGCGAAGAGCTTGTCTGGCTGAGCCGCAAGCTGCTTCAAAAGGGACTTTGGTTGACCCACACGGGCCTCTGCCGATTTCTTCTTGGGCGCCATGGATTCTTTGAGGTATGGCAAGCTTCCGACAAGATCAAGGAACCTGCCGTTTTCCGACTGGATCTCTTGCGAATAAACGGTGTGGAAGAAACAGGTATGTCCTTTCTTGCCGCTGCAGCGCTGTTACGGTAGGTGCGCTCATGCGTCTTCTCCTTTATTGGTCCGGAAGCCGCCGGACACGGATCTCATGTTGATTTTTCCGCCCTCGAAGTAGGAGCTTAGAGGCTCCATCAGGGTCAGCTCGTGCCTAAAGCCCACCCATGCTACCTTTGTTGAAAACGGAGGAGACCAGCTTGGAAGACGCTGAAATCGAACGACGTGCGAAGCAGCTGTGGACAAAGGAAAACCCGGGAAGGCCCTGGCAACCTGTAGCCCAGCGTATTGAGCTGGGGCAGGATCTATCCATTAGCGCAACGGAAGAGGACCGAAAGCGCTACATTCAACGGGTTCGTGACGGCGACTAGCTAAGCCGCAAGCCGCAGGCCTATTCACTTCGACCTGGTTGCAGTATAGCTTCGACGTTCCCGTCTAAAGGGAGCGGAGATGGCAAAACGTTTTGTATATACGATCTTTGTTTTGGTGCTTGCCGGGTATTGTTTGTGGTGGGTCTACAACCATTGGTGAGAGCCGTAGTAAGCCGTGTGCTTGCCGAGGAGGCATTGACGGCAATTCAGGCCCGCCATGTTCAGACGTCATTCGGGATAAGTTCTCTCTGCGGCGATGATGGCGTCGGCCGGTCCGACTGCGAGGCGTTAGGTGACGGCGCGACGGGTCAGCTCGGCCAACCGTGCAACGATGCCAAACCGAATGTCATCGCCGCCAGGGCGAGATAGATTGCCCATGCAGCAGCGTTGCGGACAAGATGACGTAGACGAGCCAGACGGCTTTGCAGGCGATGTGCAGCGCTTGGTCCACGGCGGAAGTCGTTCTTCCGCGCGCCTTCGCCTCGTCGATAGACGGATGAGCCAGCCATTCTGCTAACCCGCGCTAACTATTACCTGTGACCACAGCCACACCGGCACCTTGTATGCCGGAATGAGCGATCAAGTGATCAATCGGCATCGGGCCGGATTGTTTCGCGTTAGACAGGAAGCGGCCCTTGAAGCTGGTAGGCGCACAGAAAGTGAGCGGCCAGCAACACCAGCGCATCAGGATATTTTCGATCATTGCTGCCCCAAGCTGTGGAGAAGTCGAACAACGAGCAAATCAGCCCCTCGGCCCTGTGAAAGGCGGCCAGTCCACGTTTATCGCTTTACTGAATCACCTGAATCCAGCTTCATTTGACCCAAGGTTGTTACCAGCGAAAGGGCACACAAATGGCTGATGAAACCACTACACCGGACGAAGTCGTAATCAGCAGCGGGCGCAAAATCGCTATGGGCGATCAATGGTGGGAGATCCGTGACAATGGAGAAACCATCAAGTTCACGGACTACCTAACCGAAGCTCGCATAATCAACGGGACCGTCTACCTCTCATTCGGCTCCTGCTTCATGGACGCGAACAATCAGGGCGTGGTCGACATCGCCTCTCGCCTTCGCATGGACTTGGGGACCGCGCAGATGCTGCACAATCTACTGGGTCAGATGATTAGCTCCGCCTTGACTCCTCCGGATATCTCGAAGGCGAACTAGCTGCCAATTGCCAAAGGGTGAATTTATTCGAGGCGCTTGTCTGGACGACCGGCTCCGAATGCTGAGAATATACAAGGATCGGCCAGAGACGCTGACCTCACTATCAAGCTCGTGATCCCGCCGGTGCTTGTGATGCCTGATCAAGGCTCTTACGTAATGCAAAAGAGGAGTGTCGGGTCAGCGGCCACTCCTCCTGATATCATACCGGCCTACCCTCCCGGCCGCCCGACGGGCCTAGGCGGCACGCACCCTACAGTTCGGGGCGCGTCGGCTTCTCCTCATATTTGCGCCTTGGCAAGGTCCGACCGATTCCTCTTGCTATTCAGCGGCCAATAACAGCTAAGTTTCTACGCGCCTCGACCAGGAGAACGTTGTGTCAAACATAAGGCCGCGACGCGGCAAATCCGATCCCGGGTTTTCGGACCGCAAACCCTACCACGTCGCCACGTTTGCCAAAAAGCATGGGATTACGACGTCCGATGCTACTCGCATCATTAAAACTCACGGATCTGATCGTGATGCATGTGACAAGGCGGCCAACCGCCTGAAATGAGATGGCCGGCGCCGGGAGGCTGATAAGCTCACACTCCATCGGAAGGGGATGACTAAAAGATCCCCCGCGATCTCGCCTCAGACGAATCTTTTAAACCGGGCCAGCGGCTATCTCGCCGCTTTCACCAGGGCGATCCGCTAGTATCAAAATTAGAGCATCGCGCTCCGGCCCAAACGGGCGCTTTTGCAAAAACTCACTCACCAGAGTTGTTGTTTCGTGACCGCCGGACGACGGGTTCCCACGGTGGATAACAAACTCTGTGTCCGTCAGCTTATCGACGCCCAAAAACCAGCGATCACCATTCGTGCTCGAGGCAAATTCTCTCAGGTTTTCCAATCTCGTTCTCCTTCTGAAGATAGAAGTAGAGCGCGGAACTGGAATTGCGATGAACGCTCTTCGCCAGGACCGTATTGTTTCAAAGGAAAGCGGTGTGATCGCAGGAACCGAAATTCGCCCGAAGGCGCCTCAAAATTCATGTCGCGTTCTGTTTTTCCAGTCTCTGGCGTCGCCGCTCGTTCTGCGTTTTGGCCCAAGAAAGGTCCCGCGCCTCGATGTCAGCGGCTGCGATGAAGGCTCCTCGAGCCATCCAAGCGAAGTGTCGCGGTTCCTTTATGGCGACCTGAATATGCTCGATTTGCGGCTCAAGTTGCAAGGTAGCGAAAACGCCATTCGTCAAATGATTGATGCGTTTTGAGCGAAACATTCGCAAACTTGATGCATTGCACGGTCGCAGCACTCTTCTCCGTAGTTCCGGTGGATGGCGAGCGGCAGGATCAGATTGCCGGAGCGCAGCATCGTCCCGACCACTACGGGCATCTCGTCGATGTCGTGTGGGTATTCCTCGATCCGGCATTTTACCTCGCGAGATGACGAAATATGGATTGTCCGTCCGTTTTTGTTTGTCTGGTTTGCACTTATGCTTCCGCTTGCTGCAACCCTTGTTGCGAGTTTCGTGCTGACCGGCCCCTTCGGCCTTGCAACCAGCCTGACGATCGCATTCGCCAAGACGGCGCTGATCTACTGGTTTTTCATGCACCTGAACAAGGAGCGCGGTCTGTCGCGCTTGACGCGCTTGCCGCGATCGGCTGGCTCGTCATCCTGTTTCTCTTTGTTCTGCTGAATCATGTCTCACGCTGAGCCTGCCCTTTCCTCACAGCCCGTGCGCCGAAAGGGAGAGCCCGGCAACCCGTCCGGTCCCTGTCCTGAAGAACGGACATCAAGAAAAAAGGGCGCCCATGGGGCGCCCTCTCGCCGCATCATTCGGCGTTACGGATCGTCAGGGCCGGGTTGTGGGCGAAGAAGTTATGCGGCTCGATGTGGATGGTCTTCCACTCCGTTGACATCACAGGCCAGTCCTCCATGCGGGGGATGTGATGGAAGCCGGCGGTAAACCAGGTCACGATGTCCTTGCCCATCAGCGGCTTGTTGGCCTTGACCCATTCCGGCAACGTGTCGGAGCCGTCGCTCTGCATGGCGAACTTTCCGCCCGCATATTGCTGGTCCGCATTGTAGACCGTGTTCCACACCGAGTACTCTATATAGGCGTTGCGCTTCATCGGCGGGTCCTTGGCGAAGTCGAAGGGACCGTAGGCCACGTCGCCATGGTGGATCATCCAGCCCGGTTCCTGGCCGAGGTAACCTTCACGGGACGGATCCGAGATCATGAAGTAACGCGGTTTTGCGGCGGACAGCTGGTAGCGGGCTTCCAGCTCTGTCTTCGGCATCGTGTGCTGCACTTCCCACATCGACCGGCGCGGGTTCGTCTTGTCAACCTTCGACGGAACGATGTCCATCGTGCCGAAATGGTTCTCCGGCTGGTCGACGTCGAAATCGATGCGGAAGTTGAAGTAGTGGTCGTGGTTGGCTGCCACCAGGTTCGGTGCAATCAGCGTGCCGTGTGCAGTATCGGCGGCAGCCGTCGGATCGTTCATCGAGGCCGATGCGACCCCCTTGACCGCGTCGAGGCCGGTTGCGCCGATCATGATGCGGATCTGGCCATCCTGTTGCAGGCGGTAGTCCATCAGATAGTCGTAATTGCCGACTTCGGACGCCGTGCGAACCACAAGTTCGGTGGCCGGACGGCCTTCGGCCGGAAGCGGTTTTTCCGGCGTCTGGGCAAAGACTTCGAAGTGACGCCAGGCCGGGTCGCCGATCGAGCGCTCGAAGACACAGATTGCGTTCGGAATGGTCAGCGGATTGCCCTTGTCATCGGCAATCGTTGCCGGCAGGAAGGTTGCATAGTCGGGGCAGTCAACGCCGGCACGCAACGGGCTCAGGAAAAGGCCGAACCCGTATTCCCCGCTGTCCATGTAGGTGCGCCAGTACCAGCCCTCGGTCGGGTCCATGTAGGGTACGAAGACTTCAGACAGGTGGGATTGATAGATGACCGAGCGCCACTTGTCGCCGTCCTTGACGTCGAGGTTGGAGAGCACCAGGCCCGGCCGCTTGTCGACTCGGAAGTTGAAGCGCCACAGGTCCCATTCGAGATGACTGCCCGATATCTTGTAGTTGGGGCCGCCCTGCTGGGAGAGCTCGGCCATGTTCATCTTCGGCCGCAGCGGCTCACGCGCTTCGACTTCCTTCTCGGTGTAGCCCCAATTATCCTTCGGGCCTTCGATCACACCGATGTCGATGACCTTCTCCACCTTCTTCTTGCCGATATCGTAGACGGCAAACAGGCCCTCGATCGGCTTGGCGTAGTAGTTTGATCCGTCAGGAACCTTGTAGCAGGGCACTTTCATCAGGCGGGAATTCTTGTAGTCCTCTGTGAAGAAGTTGCCCGCCGTCAGCGGCAGGCAGAAAGCCTGTTCAGGCGTCAGGCCCCGCTTCTTCAGGCCCATGACCATGTCCGGGTCCTTCAGCGCGCCCTGCAGCGCGTCCATGAACTCCGTGAACAGGACCATCGGCTGGCCCTTGACCGGCGTCGTACTCTCGACCCTGCCGGTCGTGATGTTGACGACGGCTTCCTTGAAGCCCTCCGGGCTCGTGAGATGCACCCGCGCCTCACGGTCGAGCGGCTTGTCGCCGTCCTTCCAGGAGATCACATCGGCCTTGGCCGGTTCCTTGAGTTCGATCAACGGATAGAGCGTATTCTCGTCAACCACCTTCGCATCGCGCAGGATCCCGTTGATCTTCTGGTATTCTTCCGCCGTCAAGCCATCCAGCGGATGGGCAATCGCAGCGGATGCTGAAAGGGCCAGCATCAGGCCGGCGGCGGCAATATAGGGCGTGCGATTCATCTCTCTCTCTCCCTCTTGATCTGTTGGTTGGGCGGCAACCTGCCCGCCCTCATTGTTCCTGCTCATACTGCAACGGTCGTCGCCGTTCGGACGGCGCGCTGGGCCTCAGCTGAAGACCACCTGGATGTCCGTGTATTCCAGTAGGCCTTCCTCGGCGAACTCGACGCCGAGCCCGGACGACTTGACGCCACCGAACGGGACATTGGGCTGGATAGCGCCGTGCTTGTTGATCCAGACGGAACCGCAGGCCATGCGGCTCGCCACGGCCTTTGCAGCCGCGATATCAGATGACCAGACGGAACCACCAAGACCGTTTGGGCTGTCATTTGCGAGTGCGATCGCTTCTTCGACGTCGTGGTAGCGGATGACCGGCAGGGCCGGACCGAACTGCTCCTCGTCGACAAGCGGATCGCCGTTCTTCAGGCCGGATATGATGGTTGGCGGATAGAACAGGCCCTCACCCGGCGCACCGCCAAGCAGGACCTTGCCACGCGTCGTGGCGTCCGCGACGAGACGTGACACCTTGTCGAACTGCATGCTGTTCTGCACCGGGCCAAGCACGCTCGTCTCCTCCATCCCATTGCCGACGGGAATGGCGCGGGCATAGTCTACCAGAGCTTCGCACACCGCGTCATGGATGCTGTCATGGACATAGAGCCGCTTCAGGGCGGCGCAGGTCTGGCCGTTGTTGATGAAGGCACCCCAGAACAGGCCCTCGACGATCGCCTTGGGATCGGCGTCGGGCAGTACGATGCCGGCATCATTGCCGCCGAGTTCGAGGGTCAGGCGCTTCATGTTGCCGGCGGCCGACTGCATGACCTTCTGTCCGGTCGCGCTGGAGCCGGTAAAGACGATCTTGTTGATCCCTGGATGGGCCGCCATCGCCGCGCCGAGATTGAAGCCCTTGTCGTCGCTTGTCACGACGTTGAGGACACCAGGGGGGAGAACCTCATTGATGATTTCCACCAGCCGCAGCGTCGACAGCGGCGTCAGCGGCGATGGCTTGATGACCACGGTATTGCCGGTGCGGAGCGCCGGCATGATATGCCAGATCGCGATCATGACCGGGAAATTCCATGGCGTGATGGAACCGACGACGCCGATCGGCTTGCGATGCAATTCGACGCGACCCTCGCTGTTGTCCTGTAGGACCTTAACTGGAACCGACAGTGCGGTCGTATATCCCGCCCAGGCGACAGCGCCCCCCATTTCCCATCGCGATCCGAGGCCGTTCAAGGGCTTGCCCTGCTCGCGCGTGATAATGTCGGCCAGTTCACCGGCATGTTCCTCGATACGGGAGGTGACGGCCGCGCACATGCGCTGCAGGTCCTCGTCACTTCTCGCCGACCATGCAAGAAACGCAGCGCGCGCAGCCTCGACGGCCTGGTCGAGTTCTGCGCCACCCATGTTCGGTGCGCGTCCAGCCACCTCGCCCGTTGCCGGATTGAAAACTGCGAAACCTGCCTCGCCAGTCACCGACGCCCCGTCGATGATTGCAGAATAGAACGTCATGATCAGCCTCCTCGCTGAGATCCGGTCCATCCCGGATTTGGAAGAAGCCTAGGCCAGAACCGTGCACCAGACTTGGACGAGAGCGTCCCGTCTGTTGGACAAAAGCGTCAATGACAGCGCACCACGGCGCCGGGAGTCGTGCAGTACTTCTTGCGGAACTCCCGGTAGAAATAGGAGAGATCGTTGAAGCCGGAACCGTAGGCGATGGCGGCGATGCCGTCGCTCGCCTGGTCGGCAGCACGTTCTGCCAGCCGGGCATGAGCCACCTCGAGGCGACGCTTGAGAAGGCGCTGCCCGGGCGTTTCCCCGAGCGGCCGGAAGTGGCGCTGCAGCATGCGCTCGGAGACGTTCAGGCGGCTCGCCAGTTCGCGCGGGCCGAAGGCCGGTTCGAGACCGTAGCGGTCAATCAGTGCCAATGCGCGCGACAGCAATGTCTCGGGCGCGCGATTGGGCATCATGCCCCGGTTCGATTGCAGATAAGCACCCATCAGGCAAAGGAAGGCCTCGCCAAGCTGCTGCTGGGCGCCCGAGGCGTCGAGCATCTTGGTCACCACGGCGCGGATGGCAAGCCACAGCGGATCGGAGCGGCTGATCGACACGCCGCCTGTGCAGGTATCGCCGAAGCGATGCACCATTTCGTCGCGCGGCAAATGGATAGAGACCTGGCTGGAACGGGCGCCGCCATACAGAAATCGCGACGGCTTGACGGAATCCACCAGAAACATGTCACCGGCAGCGAGCTCGGCCGTGCGGCCGTTCTGCTCGACGCGGCATTGGCCGCTGTCCTGGATCAGAAGAAAGAAATGCTCACCGGGATCCTGCCGGATCGCTTTGGCGCCGCGCTCCACATGACTGCTGGCATCGAGCCCGACAATGGCGGTATCGAACAGACCGATCCGCCGGGTCGCAACGTCGCCGGCAACCACGCCGGCCCCTCGCATCGGCTCAAGATCGAAAACACCGCAGACCTTTCGGATCTCAGCCTGCAAAATTTCCACTGGCACTGGCATATGGATTGGCGTGACAAGTGACTGCATCGTCCCTCCCGTGGCTTTGCAGATTGGCTTTTGCTTCAGTTATCGATAGTCACGATGCCGTGACCTGTGGAACGTATCGTCTCTGTGGCAAGAAAAGGCCGCATGGGCACAATCGTTCTACTGCGCTGCCGTCGCATACCCTCGGCGTGCGCATGGCATCGTGCGTGAACGTTTCGGACATTCTCTAGTCCTCCCGACGCGATCGCGCTCCATTCACCGACCGTTCGGTCACTTATTAGCATGAGATGCGTCACACATCAACATCATTGCTGGGAGCATGTGTGACATTGCATTTGCATGGGCCAGGTCATCAATCCGTCAACTGCGTCATTGATGACAAGCGAAACCGTGAAGGCTTCGCGCATCCCCTTTCCCGCGCTGTATCTGCGCCTGCCGCCTCCGAGTGCATAGTCAAACCTTACGGTCTTGCAGGTAAGGCGGCTGGCACCTGGTTCTGATCAACAATCCATTCAGCGGCGGTTGGGTAGATGTACCCGATTAGGCGCAGGATTGAGGCATAAGCTGCCTCGGCATTGCGGTTAGGGATCAACTCATGATGAGCCAGACGGTTGCGTAAGCGGCGAAGATTGTCTAGTGGCTGGAAGATCTGCGCGCCCGTGGGGCCAGCCGACGGTACAGGCTCTCCGTGCTGCAAGCCCTGAGTGGCATTACCCAAGAACGGCCTAGGCGTATCTCATTCGAGCGATCTCTGTTGTCGGCCGAGAGAAGTCTGTCCAGACCGCCTAGAAGAGCGAGGGTATCGAATTCATTCCAATGGCGGCGGAGATTTTCGACACTCCCGAGGATTGCCGCCACAGGACCACGCTCAATGTTCGCGGCATCAATGGCATGCTCTTACGCAGCGAGCTGCGGTCGGAAGACCACATCGGCATAGTAGTTCGCTGAATCAAAAGTGCTCGTCGGGAAGAGACCCGAGGTGGCAGAGCCGCCATAGGAATACACGCCGTTGCCGCCGGCGGCCGCGTTCGACAGCGCCGACAGCGGGCCGTTGGTGACGCCGTTCGCAAAGAAGCCATCGGTCGCCACATAGGCACCAGTCGTGTGGTACGACGCGATGTAGGTGGTGTTGGCGGTAATGTTGACAGGGGTCGCAAAGTTCACCGTCTGCCAACCACTCCCCGTGGTGCCGGTATATGTGGCAGTGCCGAGGTTGACGCCTCCAGTCGTCCACAGGTCGACGACGTTCTGGCCATTGTCGTTCGCGCTACGGTAGAACTTGATACCGGTAATATCACCAGCAACGTTCGACTGGAATTTGACACCAAGCTCGAGTTGCTGGCCATCGTTGAGATTTACCTGGGCCGGCGTGCTGGTAGCGCTGAACAGGCTGTAGGTCGACGGCACTGTCGTGGTGATATTGAAGGTCTCGCTGGTGGCAAGGCCGGCAAGGTCGGTTGCCGTCACCTTGATGCCTGACGTACCTGCAGTCGTCGGCGTACCGCTGAAGGTCTGCGTCGAGGCATTGAAACTCAGCCAGGTCGGAAGCGCCGAGCCGTTGTCAGATGTTGCCGTGTAGGTAAGCGTGTCGCCGCTGTCGACATCGGTGAAGGTGCCGGCCGGCAGCGCGAACGAGAAGGCGGTCCCCGCCGTCGCGTTTTGGGTGGCGGTCTGGGCGGCCAGAACCGGCGCGTCGTCGGCGCCGTGGATGGTGATCGTCAGCGAGGCCGTCGCCGTCGCACCGGCCGTGTCACGCATGGTGTAGCTGAAGACGTCACTCAGCGTGTTGGTCGACTGCCGCAGCGCCTGCACCGCAGTGTTGGTCTCGTTGATCGTGTAGCTGTAGGCGCCCGTCGCATCGAGCAGCAGGCTGCCATAGGTGCCGGCAAGCGCAGTGCCGAGCGTGCCTGTTGTCGCGCCGAAAACGACCGCCGTGACTGTCTTGGTGTCGTTCTGATCCGGGTCGGTATCGTTGGCAAGCACGTTGCCGGTGGCGGGCGAGCCACCAGAACCATTGGCAACACCGCCTTTCTCGGTCGCATCGCTGATATCGGCAACCGCCGTCGGCGTCGTGTTGCCCGCTATCGAAGTGGTGATATTGAAGATCTCGCTGGCAGCAAGGCCGGCAATGTCTGTTGCCGTCACCTTGATGGCTGACGTGCCGGTTGTCGTCGGCGTGCCGCTGAAGGTCTGCGTCGTGGCATTGAAGCTCAGCCAGGTGGGAAGTGCCGTGCCGTCCGAAGATGTTGCCGTATAGGTAAGCGCATCACCGGTGTCGACGTCGGTGAAGGTGCCGGCCGGTAGGGCGAATGAAAAGCCAGTGTTGACCGTGGCGTTCTGGGTGACGGTCTGGGCCGCCAGCACAGGGGCGTCGTCGGCGCCGTGGATGGTGATCGTCAGCGAGGCCGTCGCCGTCGCACCGGCGGTGTCACGCATGGTGTAGCTGAAGATGTCGCTCAGCGTGTTGGTCGACAGCCGCAGCGCCTGCACCGCGGTGTTGGTCTCGTTGATCGTATAGCTATAGGCGCCCGACGCATTGAGCACGAGGCTGCCATAGGTGCCGGCAAGCGCCGTGCCGAGCGTGCCTGTCGTCGCGCCGAAGGCGACCGCCGTCACCGTCTTGGTATCGCCGGCATCCGGATCGGTGTCGTTGGTCAGCACGTTGCCGCTGGCGGGCGAACCACCAGAGCCGTTGGCGACACCGCCCTTCTCTGTCGCATCGCCGGCATCGGCAACCGCCGTCGGCGGCGTGTTGTTTGCCGTCGCCGGGCGGAAAACCACATCCGCAAAGTAATTCGATGACTGGAAGGTGGCATTCGGGAAAATACCTGCCGAGGCGGTTCCGCCATAACGGTAGACACCATTGCCACCGGCCGCCGCACTCGAGAGTGCCGTCAGCGGGCCGCTAGTAACAGTTGCTGTGAAAAAGTTTCCGGTCGCCACATAGGCACCGGTCGTGTGGTACGACGCGATGTAGGTGGTGTTGGCGGTGATGTTGACAGGGGTTGTAAAGTTCACCGTCTGCCAGCCGCTACCAGTCGTGCCGACATAGTTGGCAGTCGCGAGCTTGGTGCCTCCAGTCGTCCACAGGTCGACGACGTTCTGGCCGGTATCGCTAGCACTTCGATAGAATTTTATCGCAGTGATCTGTCCAGCAACGTTAGCCTGAAATTTGACGCCGAGTTCGATCTGCCTGTTGTCGCTGAGATTTACCTGGGCCGGCGTGCTGGTAGCGCTGAACAGGCTGTAGGTCGACGGCACTGTCGTGGTGATATTGAAGGTCTCGCTGGTGGCAAGGCCGGCAAGGTCGGTTGCCGTCACCTTGATGCCTGACGTACCTGCAGTCGTCGGCGTACCGCTGAAGGTCTGCGTCGAGGCATTGAAACTCAGCCAGGTCGGAAGCGCCGAGCCGTTGTCAGATGTTGCCGTGTAGGTAAGCGTGTCGCCGCTGTCGACATCGGTGAAGGTGCCGGCCGGCAGCGCGAACGAGAAGGCGGTCCCCGCCGTCGCGTTTTGGGTGGCGGTCTGGGCGGCCAGAACCGGCGCGTCGTCGGCGCCGTGGATGGTGATCGTCAGCGAGGCCGTCGCCGTCGCACCGGCCGTGTCACGCATGGTGTAGCTGAAGACGTCACTCAGCGTGTTGGTCGACTGCCGCAGCGCCTGCACCGCAGTGTTGGTCTCGTTGATCGTGTAGCTGTAGGCGCCCGTCGCATCGAGCAGCAGGCTGCCATAGGTGCCGGCAAGCGCAGTGCCGAGCGTGCCTGTTGTCGCGCCGAAAACGACCGCCGTGACTGTCTTGGTGTCGTTCTGATCCGGGTCGGTATCGTTGGCAAGCACGTTGCCGGTGGCGGGCGAGCCACCAGAACCATTGGCAACACCGCCTTTCTCGGTCGCATCGCTGATATCGGCAACCGCCGTCGGCGTCGTGTTGCCCGCTATCGAAGTGGTGATATTGAAGATCTCGCTGGCAGCAAGGCCGGCAATGTCTGTTGCCGTCACCTTGATGGCTGACGTGCCGGTTGTCGTCGGCGTGCCGCTGAAGGTCTGCGTCGTGGCATTGAAGCTCAGCCAGGTGGGAAGTGCCGTGCCGTCCGAAGATGTTGCCGTATAGGTAAGCGCATCACCGGTGTCGACGTCGGTGAAGGTGCCGGCCGGTAGGGCGAATGAAAAGCCAGTGTTGACCGTGGCGTTCTGGGTGACGGTCTGGGCCGCCAGCACAGGGGCGTCGTCGGCGCCGTGGATGGTGATCGTCAGCGAGGCCGTCGCCGTCGCACCGGCGGTGTCACGCATGGTGTAGCTGAAGATGTCGCTCAGCGTGTTGGTCGACAGCCGCAGCGCCTGCACCGCGGTGTTGGTCTCGTTGATCGTATAGCTATAGGCGCCCGACGCATTGAGCACGAGGCTGCCATAGGTGCCGGCAAGCGCCGTGCCGAGCGTGCCTGTCGTCGCGCCGAAGGCGACCGCCGTCACCGTCTTGGTATCGCCGGCATCCGGATCGGTGTCGTTGGTCAGCACGTTGCCGCTGGCGGGCGAACCACCAGAGCCGTTGGCGACACCGCCCTTCTCTGTCGCATCGCCGGCATCGGCAACCGCCGTCGGCGGCGTGTTGTTTGCCGTCGCCGGATTGAATAGGACATCGACCCAGTAATTCTCACTGTTAAAGGTGCTGCTCGGAAAAACACTTGCCGAATTGTAGCTATAGACGCCGGCATTCGCCGGCGCCGTGAGTGATCCATTCGTTACGGAAGAGGCAAAATAGCCTCCTGTTGCCACATAGTGCCCGTAGTTGGTGTGATAAGAGACCACATATGTGGTGCCGGCAACGATCGAGACTGGCGTTGAAAAGCTGGCGGCCTGCCAACCGACCCCTGATTCGTTGGAAAAAGTGACCGTCGCCAATCTGGTGCCTGTGCTCGACCACAGCGACCCTGTGTGCGGTCCGATGTTCAAATCGCTCTTGTAATACCGAACACCCGTTACAGTGCCTGCGACGGAGGATTGGAACTTCATTCCAACTTCGATGGCATTTGCATCGCCGTCCGGCACGGTAGGCGGTATCGCTGAAGCGGAAAAGAAGTTGTTGCCCGTTACCGTCACTGTTCGGCCACTACCGGGGGTTTCGAGATTGAGGCTGTCGTCTACCGCCCTGGTCTTGATGGTGAACGTACCGGCTGTCTGCGCGACCCAGCTATAGGTCCAGGACTCGTCTCCAACCGCCCGGTGCCAGGTCGTACCACCATCGGTGGAGACCTCGACCGACGCGATAACACCGCCGACGTCGGATGCGGTTCCGCTAATGGTGATGGCATTGCCTACCTTAAGCGGGGTCCCGTCGTTCGGCGCAATGATCAATGACACAGGCTTTGTGGTATCCGTTGACTGTGTTTCGGCTACCAGTCCCGCTTCCAGCGTACCCGGCTGGATGCCCATGTCGGCCAGCAAATTGACCATCGCCTGCTTTACGCGCGGGTCGACGGGCGTGGCTTCTAGGTCATGGTTCGCATCAAGCCCCCATGCCCAGTAAACTGTGCCGGCACCGAATACCAATGCACCACTCGGCGCCCGGTAAAGCGTCAGGTTGTGCGTTGCGGTTGCATTGCCGGTTGTCGTACCGTAGTCCAGCAGATATTGGCTGACCGGCAACGTCGTCGACGACAACTCGATAAGCCCAGCGGGGCGAAATCCATTGTCAGGCGACTCATCCCATTCATATCCGAGATAGTTCTGCTGAAGGGTTGCTGTCTGGCCCGGCTGGAGGGTTGCCACGCTGGTATCGCGCCAGAACCGCAGGTTGGCGTCATCATACGGGATGGTAATCGCATCACTTCGGTAGGAATCGACCTGGAACATGGTACCAGTCAGCGCGTTTTCCGGCCGCCCTCCCCCGACCGCGGTCGGCGAGACATAACGTGGATCCCGGAAGGTTCCAGTCCATTGATTATCCGGATCAATTGGGCCGGCCCTTGTTTCCTTGTAGCTGACCAGGGTGCGATAGGGTTGCGCGCCCGCACTGATGCTTGGAGCGAAGCGAGTCTCCCAGTAAACCTCGTTGCCGCTCCAAAAGGAGAGGTTAACCCCGGCATCCCGCGCTGCCTCGACATTGGCACGCTGTTGTCCCGACCAATACTCATCGTGGCCTACACTCAGGAACATCTTATGATTTTTAATCAGGCTGCCGAGGCGGTCGGAGTCCATTCCAGCCATATAAGACACATCATATCCGTTTTTCTCAAGCCATTGAATGGCTGAGAATTCGACACCGAAGATATAATCCTGCGGCCCGGCCGCGAGGCCGCCGCCCCTGGTGGTGATCGGGCGATTGTAGCTGACAGCGTATGCACGACCCGGGGCGGAATCTCCCCCTGGCCCGTTGCCTTGGTAGAGATTGGCTCCACCCCAGGGGTTATAGGCCTGCCAGGTCTCATCGGAGGTTTGAAAGATAACATCGCTGTGGCTGCTGTCGTCGCGTACGATGAATGGGATTTGGTTCTCACCAGCGGTACCATCCTGCCGCACGAGCTTTGCAATATAGATGCCCGACGTCGCGTCTGCCGGAATTGCCCAGGACGCCGACACCGACCAGTTGCCGGCGTCGACCAGACCGGTAGCGTTATCGCGCAACGGTGTAGGCTGGTTCTGCACGCCTGTATGCTGGATCGTCGTAATCTTGCGCGCGCCCATGCCGCCGTAATAGCCGAGGCGATAGATGTCGATTCGATAGTTGTTGGAATTCGTGTTGATTTTGAAGCTGACAGTCTGGCCGCGATTGACGCTGATGTCGGTGGCAAAACCCTCGATGTTCGTGCTGCCTGCCCCGTCGATGCCCCATTCACTCTCCGGATTACCTTGCTTCTGGTTCTCGGTCACGATCGCGTTGCTGACCGCCGCTGCGGCCGCCAAACTTTGGATCGCCGCACTCTGAGTGCCGCCCAGATCGGCTGCGGGCGCAGCAAAAAGCGTGGCGCTCTTGGAGCTGGCGCCTCCGGTTACGGGCTCTCCAACACCAACTAGAGTTCCGCTCGAGACCGTTGAAACGGTCAATCTTGCGGTTTCACGAAAACCTGACATTCGGGACAGGCCATGCAGCTGGTCGGTCGCCGACGCGCCGAACGACAGACCAAGCGCCTGGAGTGAACGAGACCCAGTCGCGCTTCCTTGGTCGAGCGTGGCCGTCTGCGGCATGACGAACCTGCCGGAAGCGACGTGCCCACCCACCATAATGGCCGGGTCTTGTCCTGAAGTCTTGCCAACCGTGCTGTGACCGGCGTGCTGCGATGACTCTATTCCAAATGTTTGCGCACCCCAACTGCCTGAGAAATGATCCCATCCCCCGGCGACAGAGCGAGGCACGGCACCGTTGCCCCCCTGAGGTCCGTCTCCGTTGCCTTTTGCCAGTGATAGCGGCGTCAGATCGCTGATCACCTGACCGTGCGCATCGCAGACCGCCCCCCCGTTCCGACGATCTTCTCCATCGGCTATCGTTTCCTTAAACGGGTTGTCGGCCACGGCGCCGGAGGTCGTCCCCACAGCGGTCGGCGTGGCGAGCGCGACTTGATGAAATCCGTCGCCTCCGTGGGCCGCATTGCGGGATTTCGACTTTCGGCCGCCGGAAAGCCACCTGGGGAGCCATGAATCCATGAGTGTCGAGCTGGAAGCCCATCGGCGAGCGTTGCGATTCATGGCATGCTCCCTCATAAATTTTCAAGATCAAACCCCTGAGAACCGGCCAATAAGCAGGTTTTTTAAGTATAATCTATAACGCATGAAATACAGTGTACGCCTTTCGATGTAAAACAGTCGACATCTCTTTGGCGATAGGATTGCAGCATGCTCAATGTGTAGTTGCGCTAATGACGCTCGCTGGTCACAGACTATATTCGATACATAGCAACGCGTAGCGTCTGCTAGCACTCGACATGCGGCCGGACCTCAGGCAAGATGCGTTACTGCCCGCAAGTAGCACCTGCATTCGCAACCACCTGAAATCGCGTTCATAGCTCTTCTGCCAATCTAACGAAAAGCGGAGTTCATGACGATGGCTGCACCTACGTCTTCGCAAGGCGGCACCGTTGCCGACCAGCTTCTCGATTACCTGGTTCTCGAAAATGCGACGCTGATGTTCGGCGTTCCGGGTGCCGGTATCGCACATCTTTTGGAGCGGGTCAGGCAAAGACGCGAATTCACCTATATCGTGTGCCGGCACGAGTCCGCGGCTGCTTACATGGCCGACGGTTATTTCAGGGCGACCGGCAAGCCCGGCGTCGTCCTGGTCACCAGCGGCCCCGGTGCCACCAACGCCCTCACCGGCACGATGAACGCCAATTTTGGCGGTTCTGCCGTCATGACGTTGACCGGCGAGGTGCAGCAGAACTTCCTTGGCCGCGGCTATCTCCAAGAAGGGACAGACTGCGGTCTGAATATTCGTGACATCTACGCCGCGGGAACCCGTTATAGCGCCGATATCGCAGCATCGGCCGGGGCGCCTATCATTATCGAGCAGGCGCTGCGCGACATGCTGTCAATTCCCCGGCGCGCCGTACGTCTCGGCATTTCCGACAGTGTCGCGTCGGCAATGATCGACGACGAGGACCCGTTTCAGATCGTGGCGCCGCGCCCCCCGGCCCGTCCCACCAACTATCGTTCGCTGCCAGGCGGTGCACCGGTCGACGCCGTCCGGCGAGTGCTCAAGGTGATGTCGACCGCCATGCGTCCACTGATCCTGGTCGGCAGCGGCTGCCGAGACGCGGTTCGGGATCCTGACACGGCCGACGCGCTTCGGGCCCTGGCGGAGTGGTGGCAGGTTCCGGTCATGACGACCTCGGATGGCAAGGGCGTCTTTCCCGAAACGAACGAGCTGTCGCTTCGCACCTACGGGTTTGCTGGTTGCCAATGGCCGCAATATTGGATGATCAACAAGGATGGCACTGCGGCCCATGACGCCCTGCTCGTCATCGGCTCCTCGCTCGGCGAGCTTGCAACCTACCGATGGAACCCGATGCTGGTGCCGAATGGCCCATTCATCCAGGTCGATATCGATCAGGCGATGATTGGACGCGGCTTCCCCGTAACCGACGGAATCGTCGCGGAGGCCGGAGCCTTCATCCGGGCTCTTTGGGATCAGGCGCCAACCTGGCCGGCTTCCCCTGCGGTGGTTGCAGAGCGAAAGGCCGAGATCGCCGGGATCAAAAAGGCCAATTCGCCATTTTCCTCGCCCGACGACTACACCTCGGAAGCGGCTCCTCTCCAGCCGGCCGCCCTTTGCCGAACGCTCAACGAATTGCTGCCGGCTGATGCATCCATTTTCATCGATTGCGGAAATTGCGTCGGCTGGGGCCTGCATTCCCTGATCGTTGACCGAAAGCAGGAATTCCATAGCGCCCTTGCCATGGGCCCCATGGGATTTGGTGTCTGCGGCGTGATTGGCGCCAAGCTCGGACAGCCGGGTCGCCTCTCTCTCGCACTGGTTGGGGACGGAGCCTTCCTGATGCAGCTCGGCGAGATCTCCACCGCCGCCGCCCACAAGGTGGGCGCCATCTGGGTCGTCCTGAAGGACGAGGATCTCAACATGGTGGCACAGGGAATGGCGATGATGTTCGCGAGCGATGGCAGCTTCAGCGATGCCTACAGCCTTGGCACGACCGACCTTGTGAAGGTGGCGGAAGGCCTTGGCGCCAATGCGGTTGGCATCTCGAGCCCCGGCGACCTTCGGGACGCCTGGCCAAAGATCGTCGATGGCGCAAACAACGGGAGACCGCAGGTGATCGTCGCGCATATAGACCCCAAGGCCGCTCCTCCATACTGGAGCCCGCCTTACTGGCAAAAGAAGGTCGACTGAGGGAGGGGAAACCATGGTTGCATTACCTGATGTCGACGTTGCGATCGTCGGCGGCGGGATTGGCGGCATTTATGCCGGATGGCGGATGCTGACATCGCGTCTGACGGGCTCCGGCCTCGCAGGCTGGGAGACTGCCCGGGGAAAACTCAAGGTCGCCCTCTTCGAAGGGAGCGACCGCATTGGAGGCCGCCTGCTTTCGGCCCGTTCTCCGCATATGCCCGATACAACCGCCGAGGTCGGGGGCATGCGCTATGTCGCACCAGCACAAACACTTGTTACCGGCCTGGTCGAGTGCGTGTTGAAACTGCCCTACCATGCCCAGGTTGTCGATCTTCCTGGTAATATTGCCTTCCTGCGCGGCAAACTCCTGCGCACAAGCGATCTCGGCGATACGGCGGCACTCCCATACTGGTTCGATCCAGGGGAAGCGGCATGGCTGGCGGCCAGCGGTGCCGGGAGTCCCGCCTCGCTGATCGGGCGCGTTCTGACAAGCCTGATGCCCGGGCTGATGGAGAATCTCAATGCTGGGACACTGCGCCAGTATCTCGAGAAAGTTGAGATCGACGGATTGCCACTGTGGCAGCACGGACTGTGGAATCTCCTCGCCAAGGGCCTTAGCGCTGACGGATATGCCGCCGCCCGTGCGACTGTCGGATATGACTGTCTCGGAGGAAACACCAATGCACTTGACCTGACCGCCGAGTATTTCGATTTTACTCCTGGCGTCAGCTACCGGATGGTCAACGGCGGTTACGAGACTGTGCCCTGGGAGCTCCAGAACCGTTTCCAGGCGGCTGGTGGCGAGATCCAGTTCAACCAATGGCTTGCCGGTTTCAAAGGCATCACGCTTGAGGACGGCTCCACAGGTATCAAGCTGCGTTTCCGCGACGGGACGACAAGGACGGCGCGTGCCATCGTGCTCGCCATGCCGCGCCGTTCCATCGAACTGCTCGATCCGGAAGGCAAGGTTCTCGGCCCTGAGAACATCCAGTTCCGACAAGACCTCGCTTCCGTCGCACCAATTCCCCTCTTCAAATGTTTTTTGCTCTATCCGAACTGCTGGTGGCAGGATTCCAAGGTAAGTTCCGGTCGTTCGCTCACCGACATGCCGATCCGGCAATGCTACTATTGGCCCGCAGGGCCAGACGGCGGGATCATTCCCAAGCGGGACGCACCAGGCCT
The DNA here is from genome assembly GCF_024808055.1 of Rhizobium sp. BK176. Classification (NCBI taxonomy): domain Bacteria; kingdom Pseudomonadati; phylum Pseudomonadota; class Alphaproteobacteria; order Hyphomicrobiales; family Rhizobiaceae; genus Rhizobium; species Rhizobium sp. BK176. The sequence goes on from NZ_JANUBV010000020.1 coordinate 20,025, forward strand.
CGTCATGGTCTACGACGATCTCCTGAACGTGAGTTTCCGGCTGCGACTGGACGCGGGCTGTCGACTATAACGAGGCTCCCTCTATCAGCGCCGGCGACGGGGCTGCGGCTGCCGTGCTCGGCGGTGCAACGGCCGGTGTACGATGGGTCGTCCGGGACCAGCAGGCTCTTGTCCAGTCCGACCTTTACGGTGTCATGTACGTCGCCGGGAACCGGATAAAGACCGACGGGCAACCGGAAGACCAACTATATAGCGGTCCCTATTTTCACATGACAGAGAAGGGCATCGACGCCTTCAAGTCTTTTGGCGGTGAAACCGCTCCGAGGGCGGCGTTGGATGTGTTGCAGCGCCAGGGGCTTTCCGGCACAGACATCACCCTAATCGGCCACCAGGCCTCGACAGTGCTTTTGAAGAGCTGGTCCAGCAAGCTGGAAACCGGACCGGCGCTCAGCACCATCACCGATTTCGGAAACATGACCGTCGCGAGCATCGCCGTGACGCTGGCTGCTCGCGAGGAGGACATAACAACGCCCTACGTCATGCTCCTCGCACTCGGGCTGGACTTGCATGCGCATGCCGTGCTGCTGCAGCGGGTGATTTGACGAAACTTACGACAACACCCAATGAATTGAGCGCAGTTTCGTTCAGCGGTGCATTTTTGTGCGACCAAGATGGAGCGACACAATACGTCGAAGTCATCGTCTCGCAGTCCACACATCTCAACCTCAGGCAAATTCGTCAGCGAGGCGTGCGCGTTTCCCTTCGGCACCCCAAGTCCGGTAAGCAGCCAGCGCCCCGGGAAGCGAGCCCGGGACCTTGCCGACTGCTTTTTGCAGCCGGGCCAGGCATTCCAGGGCGAACGCATGGTCCTCCAGATGGCCAACTTTTGCCGCGCGTTGCGCGGCCGCACGAAACAACCTGTCAGCTACCTCAATATGCCCGGCACCCGCCTCGAGCAGCCCCTCGAGAATATCCGCCTTCGGACCGAGCCAGGACTCGTTCAGACCTTCCCAGTTGCGCATCTGGTCCGCGCAATCCCAACCCTCGGCACGCAGGGCCTGAGCGTCCTCCGGGGAGCCAAAAGCAGCAAGCGCCAGGGCCGCGACGCCATGATAGTGTAGCACCATGACCTCGGAGGGTTGTCCGGCGAAGAATGGCAACAGGACACGTGCCTTTTCTGCCCAGGAGAGCGCGCTTCGCCAGTCTCCACCAAGCGCGGCCAATCGGAGTTTGGCAGTGTAATAGCAGGCAACCTGGTTGCTGAAGCGCGATTGCAGCATGGAGGAGAACTCCGCCTCCTCGTCCACAGTAGCATCGGAAAGCTGATCGAACGCCCGTGTCTTGCCTGCCAGTGCTCGGGCCGACTGCAACTCCAGGAGGAGCGTGAAGGCAGAATTGCGCACCCGACCACCGTTTTGCGCGAGAAGCGCGATACCGGTCGATATCACCACATCGATAGGACGGCCCGCCGCAACAAGCAGCACGACGACCGTCGTCAGATTGAAACAGCCATAGACAATTTCACCGCTTGCAAGGCCTGCGTCGGCCCCCGCCGCGGCGCGGGCAATTCCGTCCTCCAGATTTCCTACCCAGTGATTGTGGAACCACACGTTGATAAAGGCGCAGCGGGCAAAGCTTGCGCCCTTGATGACAGGTTGCAGCTGCATGCTCAGATCGCTCCATGCAGCACCCGTCCGCCGGTCACCGGTCATAGCCGCGTGGACGATAGAATACATTGCGTAGACATCTGGCGTAAAATCTGCCTGCCCATGAGCAAGCGTCAAGCGCAGGCACCTCGCGCCAAGAAGCGCGAACAATTCCGGCTTCTGACTTTGATAGGCGTAGGGCGCGATGCTTAGCAACAGCGGGACGAGACTTGCGACATGTTCGTCCTCAAGTCTTGGCAAGTCGACGAGATCCGCCGGTCGCCTGTCGCCGAGGAGTGCTGTAATCTGCTCCATTTCCTGGCCGATTGCCCTTTGAAGTTCGGCGCCATCGACCGGCACCTGCGAACCAAGGAGTGCGGCACCATGAAGGCCGATCGAAAGCGATTGCCGAACGGAACCGAGACCGAAAACGCGCTCGGCCTCGAGCCGCAAATAGTGAGCCGCGCGAACCAGTTCGCCCGCTGCCTCCAGGTGATGCGCGATGAGCGCATAAACGCGTGATATGTCGAGGACGCTGTTTTGCTCGTACCAGCTAGCGATCGCCCGGTGCAGTTGCTTACGCTGCCCATAGAGCATCAGCTCATAGGCAACGTCGCGCATGATGCCATGGCAAAAGCTGTAGCCGTCCAGCTCGTCGATGTGATCAGTCTGCAGCATGCCGGCACGCTGGTGCATCAACAGGTGGCGGCCGACGATGGCCGGCTCGGCGTTGGCGGTCGGGTGAACGGCGGCCACAAGGGCGGTCGGGAAACGCAGGCCCGCGGCGCTTGCCACCTTGAGCGTCACTTGACTTTCGAGATCGAGACGGTCGATGCGGCGCGCCACGGCGGCGTGTATCGAATCTGGCAGGGGCAGGCGATCATCGGCCAGATGTTGCGCGATCCGGCACGTCCCGTCGACCACTTCGATCAAGCCATCGTCATGAAGCGCGCGAGCGAGTTCAAGACAAAAAAACGGATGCCCGCGGGCGCGTGCTCGCAAAAGGTTTGCCAGTTCGGGAGCGATGCGGTCTGCACCGAGCCTGGTCAATGCCAACCTGTCCTGTTCCTCGTCCGACAGACCGAGCAGCTTAAGGCGCACCACACCGCCCCCGGACAGGCTTTCGATCCGCGCGTCGTCCTCCATCGGCTGCATCGCCATGACGAGGCAGAGACCGCGCACGGAACGAATAGCCGTTGCCGCCAGGGTCCAACTCTCATCGTCGAGCCATTGGGCGTCGTCGACGGTAACCAGCAACGAGCCGTCAGACGCAAAGCGGCGGAGAAGTGATACGAACAGGTCGAGCCGAGCCTCCATGCGCAAGGGCGCGCTCATCGCTTGCAGTTCGGGCGTTTCGGAAAAGTCGAGTTGGAGGATGGGGTTAAGGAGCGCTGCGCGGGGTGAAAGCTCCGGGCCAAGTGCGCGCAACGTCGCCTCGCGCCGTTGTAACTCCGGATGTCTGACCTCCAGCCCAAGCAATTGCGTGAGTATGTCTCGCCAGCCTCGATAGGGGACACGATGCTCGATCCGGTCGGCGACACCGGCAAGCGTAGCCGATTGTTCGCTCCTGAGACGATGATGCAATTCCGCAAGGAGGCGTGACTTGCCCATTCCCGATTCCGCCTCGACAAGGACGAACCGGGAATTGCCGGATTGCCTCGTCTCCTCGAAAGCTTTCAAAATCCATGCGAGTTCACTGTCGCGCCCATGCATCGATTGGTCGAAGCCGGTGCGATCCTGCCGCCTCGGCGTCCAGACGGGGACATTCAGATCCCACCCACGAACCTGGCTGTGACCGATCGGAGTGAAAGAGATGGCGTCCTGTGCGCCGCGGACAGTGGCTTCGTCGCACTGGATGGTGCCCTGCTGCAAGCCCTGCAGCCGCGCGGCAAGGTTGACTGCCTCCCCGTAAGTGGTCCATGCCCGGAAAACGTCGTTTCCGATCAGTCCGCAGAATGCCGTTCCCGTCGCGACGCCGATACTGCTCGGCTGGCCTATGCCGCGCAGCGCATCACGCATGTCGATCGCAGATCGGACTGCCCGGACCGGATCATCTGCGTGCGCAACGGGCGGAATCCCGAAAACGATCACAAGATTGGCGCCGCGTTCATCGACGCGAATCTGCTGTATGAAACCGTCGTGCTCAGCGACCTTGGGTTCGATTGCGGCAACGACCGACTCCAAGCGGGACAGGATATCGGGCGAAGCGTGATCCAGACGTGAAAGAGCGACGAACACGACGGATATGCGCCTGAGCTCGGCAGTCCAGTCGAGGAGCTGGCTGTTGAGGCGGCTCGCGACAGGAAGCGGGATATGCCCGGCAAGTCGCTCGCGGTCTTGCGGCGTCATCGGCGGAATGGTCAGGGGAATGAGGTCGGCTTGATCGCGCAAGGTCGAAAGGATCGTTGCGTCGGGGCCGATCGAGCGCACGGCTATTGCATCACCGAGGATCGAACACGCGGCCGCGGATACCAGCAACTGTCCCTTCGCCCGTGTGATGCTCGCCGCCTGCAGGTCTGCGAGCCCCTTTCCTACGGTGACGTGGAGACGCAGGCTGCCCGTTCCGATCTCCGCCGTATGACATTGCCCGAAGGCGAGCACGGCATGGAGTTCGATCGGCTCGCCCGAAGGCAAGCTTGTTCGCGACGTGGCAAGAACGTGATTGCCGCAGGTGGCAGCGCGGAGAAGTGCGTCCGAAGGTGTCGAGCCTTCGCACGGCCAGCCGGCAAGCAGGCCGTCGCCCGCAAACATCAGCGGCTCGCCGCCATGGGCCACGATCACATCGATCAGTCCTGTGAAATGCAGTTCCAGCAGATTCGCCAGATCTTCGATGCCAGCCGGTCCCCGGGCCAGGAAATGACCGGTAATCCGGGTGAAGGCGACTACGTCGAGCCACAACAAGGCCATGCGGCGATCGGAAGGCTCATCCTTCTGTCTCCCGAAGAGCCTCAGCGGCGGTGGCGCGAAACTCTCAATCAGCCGAGCCTCATGCAAACTCGCATCCGACATAGGGGGCCTCGCGCTTTCCCGGAAACGCTGAGGGTAACGCAAATTTGCGAAACGATCCACGTCTGAGAGGCCCCTGCCTCATCCCGACAGCGGATTTCCGATCGTGTGCGATACCGTAATATACGCCCCTTGCATCGCCGATTGGGGCATAATGATGGCGGTTTGATGTGGATGCTTGGCGCGCCAATTTTTGAATGAGTCCGCCAGACGAGCGTTAGGGTCGATGCCCGATTGAAGGAATAGCTGTGACCCCGGAAACGAAAATGACGATAGGCAGAAACAATGGCGGCGCCGCGTTCTCATCCGGCCTCCGGCTCGATGTCGTGGCCGGCCTGACAGCTGCCGCGATCGTCCTGCCCAAAGCAATGGCCTACGCCACAGTCGCCGGGCTTCCGGTGAGCGTTGGCCTCTATACAGCCTTCGTGCCGATGATTGTCTACGCATTGCTGGGCACGTCGCGAGTGTTGAGTGTAAGTTCAACGACAACCCTTGCCATCCTGGCGGGGACCGAGCTCGCGATTGTCGTTCCGGATGGCGATCCAGCCAAAATGGTTACGGCACTTGCAACACTTACTGCTTTAACCGGTGTGCTCCTGCTTGCAGCCTCGGTCCTTCGGTTGGGGTTTGTGGCGAACTTCATTTCCTCTCCCGTGCTAACCGGTTTCAAAGCAGGCATCGGGTTTGTGATTGTGCTCGATCAAATACCGAAACTGCTCGGCGTGCACATCGAAAAGGCAGGCTTTTTCCGTGACATCGTCAGTCTTGTTCATCATTTACCTGATACATCGCTGCTTACGCTGACAATCGCAGTCGTGGCACTGGTCGCGTTGGCAGTCATGGAACGGCGTTGGCCCCATTCTCCGGCCCCACTCGTGATCGTCGCTGCGGGCATCCTGATTTCGTGGGTCATCGGCCTGGATGCCCTGGGCATCGCGACGGTCGGCTTCATTCCGCGATCACTGCCGTCACTCACTCTTCCCAGTGCCGGTTTGGTCGAGCAGCTTCTCCCGGGAGCACTCGGCATCGCTCTCATGAGTTTCACCGAAACGATTGCCGCTGGCAGGGCATTCGCAACCCCGGCCGAACCACCCATACGACCCAATCGCGAACTTCTCGCGACCGGCGCTGCGAATGCAGTCGGCGCGTTCTTTGGCTCAATGCCTGCAGGCGGTGGAACGTCACAGACGGCCGTGGTTCGAGCCGTCGGCGGGCAATCCCAGACGGCCTCCCTTGTCGCTGCCGCAACGTCGGCCGCAACCATGTTGTTCCTTGCCCCGCTGCTTGGCTTGCTGCCGCAAGCTGTGCTCGCCGCGATTGTGATCATCTACTCGGTCGGGCTCATTTCCCCAGTGGAGTTTGCGTCCATCCGAAAGGTCCGGCGGATGGAATTCCGTTGGGCGCTGGCGGCGTTCCTGGGTGTGCTCGTCTTTGGCACGCTCCAGGGCATCGTGGTCGCGATCATTCTTTCGATGATCGGCTTGGCCAGCCAGTCGGCAAAAGCGAAAGTTTATGTCATCGGCCGCAAGCGGGGCACCGACGTCCTCCGGCCGCTTTCGCCGGAGCACCCTGACGATGAAACATTCGATGGTCTGCTCATCCTTCGCCCTGAGGGTCGTCTGTTTTTCGCCAATGTGCAGCAAGTCGCTGATCAAATTCAGGCATTCGCAGCCGAATATAAACCGCGAGTGCTCGCACTCGATATGAGCGCGGTTTTTGATATCGAGTATTCCGCACTCCAGACGATGATCGACAGCGAACGCCGTGTTACCGCTCAAGGCGTAACCGTTTGGCTTGCAGGATTGAATCCGGATGTACTCGATTATCTTCGAGCCTCCGGTTTCGCCGAAACGATGGGGCGGGAGCGTCTGTTTTTCAGCACGAATGCAGCCCTGCAACACTATTTGGAAGGACTTAGTGACAGCTAGTCAGAACTGACCAGCCGCGCTGCGGTCGTATTTCGCCGCACGGCTTGTCTGCGGGGTTACCGCCATTCCTGCATTGCAAACTTCATGAGGGAGCAACTTTCCTCGACCTAATGCCACAGGCGAACCGGTCGAACACAAGCGCTCCTGCGAGTTCTAGAGAACCATTCATGCCGCGCGCTTGTTCCGAGCCGCGCGGATCGTCGTCTCACGTATGGAACGGAGGAAACACCCATGCGATCTAAAGTGGAAAGCCTCTTTCGAAATGCCGGACTGCTGGCGGCGGCAACTGCCTTGACCGCACTTTCCTGCGCGACGTCGGCCCATGCGGACGAGAAGCAGGCCAAGAGCCTTTTGAAGGCGATGTCCGATTACATGGCAGCCCAGCAGGCAATATCATTCGAGTATGATACAAATCTGGAGGTCGTTACCAAGCAGGATCAGAAGATTGCGCTAGCAAGCTCCGGCGCAGTCAAGATCAATCGGCCAGACAAGCTGTACGTCACACGCCAGGGTGGCTTCGCCAACGTCGAAATCGTTTTTGATGGCAAGACACTGTCGATCCTCGGCAAGGACGCCAACCTCTACGCCCAGGCCGAGGTGCCAGGAACGACCGATCACCTCATCGACGCCCTGCGCGAAAAATTCCATCGGCCACTGCCGGCCGGAGACATCCTGATATCGCATCCTTACGACGCGCTCATGTCCGAGGTGGTTGACGTCAAGGATCTCGGCAGTGGCGTCATACGAGGCGACGAATGCGACCACCTGGCTTTTCGCACCAGGGAAGGGGTTGATTGGCAGATCTGGATTGCCCAGGGCCAGACCCCCTACCCCTGCCGCTATGTTGTCACATGCACCAAGGTCAAAGGCTTCCCGCAATATACGATCGACATACGATCATGGAAGGCCGGAACCGACGCGGCGGCCGGCGATTTCAATTTCAAGGCGCCTGATGGCGCTAAAAGGCGAGATTTGAAAGACCTGCCGGATGCTGACGAACTCCCCGAAATATTCTCCAAGAAATGATTAGCCTGAAAGGAGAGAAGACATGCTCAAATGGATCGCGATTGCAATGCTGGCAGTTGTTGCCTGCGCCTCAAGCATCGAGCTACACGACGGTCTCGTGGTCGATTTCAAGCTACCGCCTACCGCAGAGGCAAGGGTCGGGCGACCGTTGACACCCGTGAGTGTCGCCGGTGTTGCCCGCAGAAGCGCACGTCGGTGCGCGGCAGGCGTTTACTACTGCTAGCGTGCGATTATTCATGCGCCGATTGGCGCGCCCACGCGAAGGGCGTAATCGTGGCATGCGAACTCCTCGGTGTTTGCTTTGGGAGCTCGCCCCGACCGCTTTTCGCCCGGTGACCGAGGTCCGAAAAGTCGGATTCGAGCCGGCTTTTCGTCCTGCGTCTTCAACCCATTCTTGACTTTAACCTATTAGCCCAATGGTCTGAAAGACAACCGGATTTCGCCTATGGATCCCAATTGTTTCCGAGTTCAGCTTCCAGGTGTCCGCTGGATCTTGGAAGCTTTCGGTGGCATGATAAATTTGCGCTTTCCGGTGTGCACACACAGGGCTGTGGATCGTTTTTTCGGGTCCCAGTAAGGCATTTCGCGCAGAAAACACGACTCTGAAATGCGTAGATCCGAGGCACGCGCATGCGAACGGGCATAGACGAGTCTCTGGCTTCCTGGGCTGAGCGTGTTGTCGGCCTACTCATCATTGGCGCGATTTGCCATTCCATGGCGAAGGGACGAAAGAGAAGGCATCTGTTTTTCGGCACTTCTGAACCAGCTTTATCTGCTATGGGCCATTATTCGGGACGGCTCGTCGTCATGGTCGGCTGCGGACTCGTGATCGGCGCATTGAAGATTGGAGGTTCGGCGACGCCTTGTACTTCCCGTTCGTGACGGGCCTTACCATCGGATTGGCGATGTAAAGCCGAAGCACGGGTTTGCCCGTATCCTGGCTCTCATCATCGGATTTTCCCGCATCGTGATGACCGGGATTATTGCAGCGGTCAGCCTACACCCGCTCAGCCATGTAGATCGCGGTCGGGAGCAGTAAAGGAGCAGTAAAGATGGGCAATTTCCATGAGGATTTCTGTGGAAATCTGACATTTCGCGACACGAACATGCCCGCTGTGACGCGGCCAATGCAGAGTCGGCTAAAATCCTGATCAATCGGAAAAAAGCGGTTGCGCAATGACGGGGCGCGTCAGGTAATTCAACCTTCTGCTTCAGGCGGCGTACGTAGATTTATCTTGTGACGATAAAAAAATCTGATTTACTGCACGAAGTTTCTTGGCATTGAGGGGATGTTGCCAATGGGATGGACGCGCAGGGATTTTGTGCTTGGCGGAGCGGCTTTGCTTGGCACTTTGGCAATCAATACTCCGACATTCGCTGCAGCACCTTCATATTTTTCCGGAACCCGTGTCGACAACGGCGTGACGTTTCGCAGCACCAACTTTGCCAGGATCGACAGGAAATGGCAGCGCCAGGTCGTCAAGTATTTCAGTAGCGAGCCGATCGGAACCGTCGTTGTCGATACCACCCATCACTTTCTCTACCTGATCATGGAGAACAAGACTGCCATCCGCTATGGCGTCGGGGTCGGGCGTGACGGTTTCAAATGGTATGGTCGCGCCACGATCGACCAGAAGGCACTCTGGCCACGCTGGACGCCGCCGCCGGAGATGCGCCAGCGTCACCCGGAACTGCCGGAGTTTGTCGATGGAGGGTCACCGAAGAACCCTCTTGGTCCGCGCGCCATGTATCTGCATCGTGACGGCGTCGATACCGGCTATCGCTTCCACGGAACTCTGGAGCCGGGCAGCATTGGGAAGGATGCCTCCAGCGGCTGCATCCGCATGTTCAACGAAGATGCAATCGATCTTTATCAGCGCTGCCCCATCGGCACAGCTGTACAAGTCCTGCCGCACATTGCCGATCAGGGTGAAAGTGCCGCGAAGATCAGCCAGGCCAACGCGGTCGAATGAGGGAAATGCCCTGATGTCTGCTCTAACCGGATATTCGAGGCTGGTTGTCGCTGCGACCATCCTTATGACTCTTGCCGCCTGCAGCACCACCGATGTTGCCGAAGTCGAGGAGCCTGCAGTCGCGCCGATGACCGGGCAAACGAACGATCCTGCGCCCGGTTTTGCAAATGTCAAAGCCGGCAGCGAAGAGGACTTCATCTTGAACGTCGGCAGGCGGACCTACTTCACGCAGGATTCCGCCACACTCGATCCCGTCGCCAAGGCGACACTGGACAAGCAAGCCATCTGGCTGAAAAGCAACCCGCAGTGGCTGGTCAAACTGCAGGGATTTGCTGACGATTCCGGGTCCACTTCAGCAATGGCAACACTATCGCAGAGACGTGCCGATGCGGTCATGGCCTATCTCGTCTCGCAGGGTGTAGACGCCAGCCGCGTGTGGGCCAAGGGTTACGGCAATGACCGCGAGGTTCGCGACTGCACGAGCCGCTCCTGTAAGGTGCAGAACCGGCGTGTCGTCTCAAACCTGCGCACGGAGCGCGACGCGGTCTGATCGTTCTTGGACTTGATGGAACAGCTCCTGTCGCAGCGCGCCAGTTTCGAACATCCTTCGCGACAAAAGGCTCCAGCGCACAGCTAATTTGCCGCAAGCCCCATGGCAGGTTGATCCATCCCGCAGCCGAGATCGATGAGGGCAGCGGTGAAGCGTGGATCGCGAGGGCGTAACAGTGGCTCGAGAGGTGTAGTCATCAGCGGCCGGCGGCCTGTTCTAGTGATCGAACCAGAGGAGGTCGCCGAACGGGCCGGCTACTGAAGGCCGCACACAGTCCACTGCGGCCCCAAGGGCATTTATGTTGCTGCACTTGGCAATGCCGACGGCAAGGGATCTGGCGGCGTTTTTGATGGATCACAAGACATTTGATGTGCGTGGCCAGTAGGAAATGGATCCAGGACCAGAACGGCTCTCCTATGACGTCTGGCGGCACCCTGGCCATGACACGCTTGTCACCAGCGACATTGACCGCTGCGATCGCCATCGCCGCGGACTGATCGCCGCCAACGTCGCGGAGTGGCGACCCCATTAGACAGAGCGGCATCAGCGCCGCCAAGATCTTTCGTCGAATGGCCACAGTCGCATCACCCACACCGGGTCCGCCTACAGGGCGGAGACTGCTCGCCAGGATCGGCGGGTTCCGCCGGGATATCGATCATTTTGATGCCCCCCCATTTTTGCCCCGTCCCGGCGCAAGACCCAAATTGAGGAAGAGAGGTCCTCGAGACTTAGGACGCTATTGACGAAACCGTAGGCCTTGGTCGGATCATGTGCCGGCCGAAGCTCGAACACAGAGCTGATACTTCTCGCCGAAATCCCCAGGTCGGCAATGTTGACTCGATAGCAAAATGGAACATAATGGGAACATCCAAAACACACAGAGGACGACGGCCATGCCACGCGTGCCGATAGCGCAGCCGCGCGCTCAACAAATCGCGGGCACCTATTGGACACCTCCCACCGAAGCAACAATCGCCGAAATCCATCCCCTTTTGATGGCAATCATTATCATGACGCCGAACCCTCGGGGTTGGGGTTTCTATTCGGCGAATGTCTATGACATCTGTTCGGGCGAGCCTCTCGGCTATTTCGATATCGCTTTTGACCAAGCTACGCGTAGAGCCTGTGGTCACTACAGTGCGGTCGGCTCCCGCGTCGTGATGCGGTCACCGATATGGTTCCAGTGCGCGGGAGATGAGTACGACGCTATTCAGCTCTTCTATGAACTCGTAAGAGAGGCAGGTCATGTCGAGTAAATCAGCAAAGCAGCTGGATATTGATTTCGAGGTCGAAGCCGCCCTCGCCTTCCACGATGAGGATGCCAAGGCGACCATCGCAACTCTTCTTGGAGATATCAAACACCTTCGCATACAGCTGGCGTTGGCCGAAGCCGCAATGAGCCGAGGCATGACTCGCGGGTGTACACCCAAATTCGAACGGGAGCCTTTAGGCGCTGGAAAGAAATAGGCGATCGCAAAGGCCGAGCTTCGAGACCGCTCCAAAAATGGCACTTCGCCCAGGGGCCGGACTTCGGAAGGCGGGTCGCGCTAAGTCGACCGGGAGATTATTCCGGGCGAGATAGTCGTCTGGTCGCCGCGCCAACCTCGGCCGTTATATCTTCATGGCGGCCGATATTGGATAAGTGTTTGGGCTGAGGGGATGCCGGAGGCGAAACGGAAGCGGCCGCCGAGGCGGACGTCAGGGCTGCAAGACGCGGTTGGAAGCGCCCCAAAATGGGTGGGACCTCAAAAAGGTTCTGTGAACGGCGAACGACCAAAGCCAAAGTCGCGAAAAATCCTGGGGGCCGAGGTCGAATCCTTCACTTCGTAGAGCTACGTCCGGAACAGGTTCCTGTACTGCGACGGTTGCGACCTCAGATACTGCGGAGGAGCCGATACCTGACCGCCAAGTGCCGCGGCAGCGTGCCAAGGCCAACGAGGATCGTAAAGTGCCGCCCGTGCAATTGCAATCAGATCCGCGTCGCCCGTCGATACAATCGCTTCAGCCTGGACCGGCTCAGTTATCAATCCGACAGCCACAACGGGGATTTTCACTGCATTCTTGATGGCCCGTGCCAGCGGGACCTGGTAGCTTGGACCCACGGGGATCGATTGTTTGGGATGCAGGCCGCCGCTTGATACATGAATGGCGTCACATCCCCTCGCCTCAAGCGCTTTCGCAAAGGCAATGACTTCGGCCAGTTCAAGGCCACCCTCAACCCAATCCGTCGCCGAAACCCTCATCGTGACGGGCTTGCCTGCCGTGAACGCGCTTCGGACCGCGTCGAAGACCTCCAACGGGAAGCGCATTCGATTTTCGATCGTTCCGCCATAGTTGTCCATCCGCAGATTGGACAGCGGTGACAGGAATTGATGCAACAGATAGCCGTGCGCACCGTGTATCTGGACGGCATCGATACCGATATTGGCCGCCCGTCTTGCAGCTGAGGCAAAAGCATTGCAAATGCGCTCTAAACCGCCGAGATCCAGAGCCGTCGGTAGCACGTACTCCGAACTGAACGCTACAGCAGAAGGCGCTTCAGTCTGCCAGCCGTTCATCTGATCAGGCGGGATTTGTTGGCCACCGCGCCATGGGATGCTTGTCGAAGCCTTACGCCCAGCGTGAGCGAGCTGAATCGCGATCGGCATGTCCGAATATCTGCGTACCCCTTGAAGGGTCCTTGCCATGGCGGCTTCCGTAACGTCATCGTATAGCCCGACATCGGCGAAGGTGATCCGCCCCTCCGGCGATACGGCAGTCGCTTCTATGGTCAGCAATCCCGCTCCCGATAGGGCGAGCTGGCCCAAATGGATCAGATGCCAGTCAGTTGTGCATCCATTTTCCGCTGAATACTGGCACATCGGGGCGATGACAATTCGGTTTGAAAGCTCCATCCCGGCTACGCGAAAAGGAGTGAAAAGAACAGGAGTTGGCATAGGGTTCCCTTACTTGAGCGATAAGAAATGCAGGACGGTGGCACCATATTGTCCGTGAGTTGCCACTTTCGCAAGTTGACGGGTAATCTATCGACGGTCCCTTGCGCAGTCGTGCTGTTTTCGGACCGTAGAGCCAGCAGCGTACAATTTCGATGAGACGATCCGAACCAATGCAATCAATTTCATTCCCGACTAGACGGCTCCCACCGAAACGGAAGCCAAAAGGCTTTCCTCACTTGGGGGTCTCAAGACCGCCGCTTGCTCCATAGTGCGCAGGATGCGCATGCTCACCCCCTAGTTTCCGGGGCTTGAAGATGCTGATACTTTGGAACAAACGCGAGCGGCTACTGCTTGAGGCGTCGAAAAAGCGATTTGATTGCGCTCCACCGTTGTTTTCCTCAGTGTGGCCCCGCTTGTTCTCAGGCAAGCGGGGCTTTCGAGTTAGTATCGTCATTGGGAGGGGAAGAGGTTTCAGCAAGGCCGAGAGCGCTCTTCTCCATCCAATCGTTCGAAACAGCGTCGACAAATATGTGAGCCCTCTCCTTCAGCATGCAACAAACGTTGAGATGGTATGTTGGAGGCCGGAAGAACGGGGTTCCACGTTCCGTTGTTCCTCACCTAGCCAGCACTGCCCCGCTTGCTCGAACCAAGCAGGACCCTTTTTGTGGGATCGCCTGGCTCGATGCCCCCAGGCAGCACGTCGGATCTGGAGGTCAGCAATTGTGGCCAAGTGCGGACAGATTCCGGATCTGATCCGCCGCCCAGATTGCCTCGGCGGGGATACACTTGAAGGACTGCGGCCAACAATCATCTGCTGGCCCGGCTTGCGAAGTGCGGGGCGAGCTTGCAATCCTCGAAAGTGTGATGAAGATACGGGTAGGTTTGCGGTCGCAAGAACGTTGGAGTTCAAATCTCTTGACAGTCACCACCAACCTCGTCGTCGATCTCGTCCGAGCGGCGAACCATCTTTCCAAGCTACCGATGGCGGATCGGCGCCGCCTGTTGGAGCGCAGCATTGCCGCATCTAGCGCTCTGCGGGATCTACTCGTCAAAAACGGAAAGATTTTCCCTATCGACGCGTCCACCGAACAGGTGATTGATGACATCGCCCGAAATGTTGAGCTGATGTCGGACGAAACTGTTGCGAAGGCGCTGTTGACGCTTGCGGATCAGATAAGGACGCTAGGAATCTTAAATCGCGAGCCATACTGAAGCGCCTGACGTCACAACACTCAAGGAGAGCGGCGTCATTTGCGGGCATAGCGCGTTTATTGAATAGGTCTCCGTTCGGTTGCGAACAAAAGCCCCCTGCTGTTGCGGATGCGAGGGTCAGCGCAGGACGTCGGGTCGCTTCAATTCACCAAACTTGATCTAACGCACCCTGTTACGGGCGCATTCCTCAGCGAAGATCTGCCCGAAGATCGCCAGTACGTCTCGCATCGAAATAGGGTCCAGTTTGTCTCGATCGTCGAGTTCACAACTCGACCAATCGCCATAAACGGATCGTTCACCATCCGCAAAACGGAAGATATCAACCATGGCGCTCGGCCACCTTCTTCATAGTTGCATAATACGTTGTGCCTAACGTTCGCCATAAGCCAATCAGGCTGTGAGGAATGGAATGAGCGCCCGCAGAAAAATCCGGCAAGAAGCGACCAAGCCGGCAGTCCCTGACACAAACGAGAATACCAAGCACACACAATCTTCGGACCCACGCGAGCGACATGAATGGCTTAAGGCGATGATCGATCACGTGCCAGATTTCATCTATGCGAAGGATCTCGAAGGCCGGTTCCTGTTCGCGAACCGTGCGGTGGTGAGGAACAACGGCTTTTCGCATGTGGACGAACTGGTGGGACTGACTGACTTCGATATTCACCCGTCGTCGTTCGCACAGGAGATCGACGAGATCGAGCGACAGGTCATGACGACCGGTCTCGCGGATCTCGGCGTGGAGGAGCCCCGCCTCACAGGGGATGGCTGGCTGATGATGACTCGCGTTCCACTGCGCGACCGCAACGGCAACGTCATCGGCGTTGTAGGCGCCTCGCGAGATATCACAAGCCGCAAGCGCGCCGAAGAGCTGATGCGGGCCCAGACGCAACTTCTGCAAAACGTTGCGCGAGGTGTCGAAATCCAATCACTCCTGCAAGATTTCATCGTCACGCTGCGCAGCCTCTTTCCATCACGAAGCGTGCAGATCGTGATCCATGGCGAGACCCTGGACGCGCCCTCCCCCGAAACCCTGGCGCTCCCGATAGCCTCCCGAGATGGCGGGCGGCACGGGTCACTGATGATCTCCACACTCGCAGACGAAGACGCGGGCGTACTGGAATTCCTGTCCGCTGTCGCGCAGACAATCGGAATCGCACTCGATAGAAACCGGGACGTCGAACGTATCGCCCATCTGGCGGAACACGACGTGCTCACAGGCCTGCCGAACCGAACTTTGCTTGACCGCACCCTTCAGAGGATGCTCACCAATGCCGTAGACGACGACAAAGCCGTCGCCGTCGCCTTTCTTGATCTCGATAACTTCAAACTCATCAACGACAGCCTCGGGCATGCCGCCGGTGACGAACTTCTCAAGGCCGTTGCCCACAGGATCGTCCGTGAGGTCGGCGAAGCCGGATTGGTGTCACGCATAGGCGGCGACGAGTTTGTCTTGATTCTAGGACAGACCAACGAATCTTTCAGAGATCGGCTTGAACGTTTGCGAGCGGCGATCGCAACTTCGATATCGATCTCGGGAATCGACCTTCGCATCACGGCCAGTATCGGTGTGGCATGCCTGGAGCGGCCTGGAGTGACCTCCTCGGAACTCTGCGCCAATGCGGATCTCGCGCTTTACCGAGCGAAAGAGGCTGGGCGTGACGGTATTCAGATGTTCACGCCTGTGATGGCCGCGGAAGCAAGAAACAAACTTGCGCGCATCGATGACCTCCGTCGGGCAATCGAGAGCGATGAATTCGTCGTTCACTACCAGGCTCAATACGCCAATACAGGCAATGTGATTGGTGTCGAGGCGCTTGTCCGATGGAACCATCCTACAAGAGGAGTCCTTGCTCCATCGGAGTTCGTACCCCTCGCCGAGGAAACGGGTTTGATTGTCGCGATCGGCGATATCGTCCTCAACAAGGCATGTCAGCAAGCCAAAGACTGGCAGAAACGTAGTGTTGCCCGCGTGCGCGTTGCGGTCAACGTTTCGCCTCGCCAGTTCCTGGAGCCGTCGTTGACCTCTCACGTCAGTCAGGCACTGGCCGACGCGGACCTTGACCCGGAGTGGCTCGAATTGGAAGTCACAGAAAGCCTCATCATGCAGGACGTTGAGGGAGCTATCGCACGGATGCATGAATTGAAGGCCCTGGGGGTAAGCCTCTCGATCGACGACTTCGGGACCGGTTATTCCAGCTTGAGCATGCTCAAGAAATTTCCATTGTCCCGACTCAAGATTGATAGATCGTTCATCGCAGATATCCCGAACGATTCAGAAGACATGGCAATCACCAATGCCATCGTTTCGCTGGCAAAATTGTTGAGACTGGAAGTCGTTGCGGAGGGTGTAGAGACCGAAGCACAGGCGCGTTTCCTGGAAAGGGCGGGATGCGAGGTCTTCCAGGGATATCTCTTCGCGAGGCCGCTTCCGACCGTGGACGTCGAACGCCTTTTTGACTGCCGGCTGAGCTCGAAAGAATTGCTACCTCAGTCTGCGGTTAACTCTGGCAGAGCTTGGCCACGTTTTTCTCCAGGCTGCGGCGAAGCGCGCTCGCGATCTCATCCTCCAGTCCCTTGACGATGTCACCGAAACGACCGCCTGTCCCGACGATCTCTATCGAGCTCTCGGTCGTCTTGCATGTGGCGAGGTCGACCTTTAGATGAACCTGTGCGGTCGCCGAGAAGCCTCCTCTCACGAGGGCATCGTCAGATGTCTTGCAAGCAAGCGTCCCCCTCGCACTTGCCTCGGCTGCGTCGCCATTCACCGAGATCTGCAGACTTTCGATCTTGGCCGTGTCGAACCTGTCGATTCCAACATCGATGCTCACACCGAAGCTGGACACCTTCGCTTTCAGTGACTTGCATGGCTGTGCCTCCCCGATCGCTCGTTCGAGCGCGTTGGCTGCGTCAGCGTTCGTGGCCAGCAATTGGAATAGAAGTCCCGCTGCAAGCAGGCACGCCACCATCTTACCCATGTCTTCGTCCTGGCTCGTGTACCGGAAAAATTAAAGCTAGCGTACCGTGCCAGATGTTCAAACGGTACACTGGCAGCCGCTACGAGGCTGCAACAAAGGTTTGGGTGGTGACGAGATCGGCGCAGTTTCGCTGACAGGAAAAAACCGGGCGTTCAATTCTCTGTCATTCCGGTGTGAAACTGCTGATTGGATGGCGCACGCTACTTGGGCAGCGGCCCGCCGGACTGCTCGGCGGCGATGAAATGCGCATACCATACCGGCCAATTCTCGTCGTGCCTTCCCGTGATTTTCTCATGTTCACCATGAGCAGCAGCCGCCCTTCGCAGGGCGCCTTCGATTTCTGCAGGTGACGCGAACGTAACCTCGGTGCTCTGCCGTCCCTCAAGCCGTTGCGTGATTTCCTGCAGCAGCCAGGCATTTCCGTCCGGATCCTTGAAGGTCGCATAGGTCCTGTAGCTTCGTCCGTTTGGATCCCGGCCCTCGATTGCCGGTTGCCCGGGGCCGTCGCGATGAAAGATCTCGCTCACCTGCGCACCGCCGCTCGCGAGCGAAGCACGAGCCGCCTCGATGTCTGTGACGACGAGATAGAGTCCTTGAGCAGAACCGGGAGCGGCGCTGGTGATGCCGACGCCGAAATGGATGGACGCGGGTGAGCCAGGCGGCGTGAATTGCACCACCCTGAAGTCATTGCCGACCGGGAAGTCGGCGTCGAGCCGCCACCCCAACGCGGAATAGAAGCGTTTCGAGCGATCAACATCAGCGACGGGAATCGCGACGACTTCAAGCTTTAGATCGACGTTCGTCTTGCCAGCTTTGCCGTTGCCTTCACCAAGAATACTCATTCTTGTCTCCTCCGTCCTCGATCCCGAGATGATCGCGTTCCAGTGATTCCAGTTGCGGTTCGCTTGGAGGCCTGGATCGGCTTCCGTATGAATTTGAATGATGCGTGCTACGTAAAAATGAACTCGAGCTGCTGCCAGGTGGTCGATCGCCTACCCTTGAGCGCTCAATAGTAATTCATGAACACCGGATAGGCCATTTCCAAACTTTACAACGGGGCTTTTGCACAAGGTGAAATGGGCGCTGATCCTTCTTCGGCAAGCCTCGAAGAGCGCCTGTTTCCAAAGCCTCATGTTAAAACCATGAGTAGGCTTGCCGTCCCGGGGATTGGTTTTCAGACCGCTCGCTGCGCCCTCGTCTGACATAGAGCAGGTAGCAGCAATGCCTCAGGCCGCAATTTCCCTGGCGTCGCTCTCTGTGATGGCCTTATCCCAGATCGCTACCGAAATGCCCAAAGCGAGAAGCAACTCCGCAAGCTCAGCATCGTGTTTGCGGGGATCTTTGTAATCGCGACCAATCTCGATGAGGCGCTCAAGCAGCCTGTTGTTGATTGAAGCAAGCTCACCTTTGGAATCCGCCTCGGCAAGCAGCTGAAGGATAGACCGCTTGGGCACCGGAGCTCCGGGCGTACGCATCGTCGCTTCCTTTCCCTCGTTATCGTCCTTTGTATCGGGCTTCCAGAGCCCCGAACTCGCCAATGCAGCGCCACCCACAATCAGTGCGCCTGACCAAAACAAGGAGGCTTCAATCGCTGCTGAGGAAAAGATCGCAACAAGGACCGCTCCGATAAATGGCTCGACATAAGAGAACGCGCCAAGCGCCTGAATGTCGCCACGCTTCATTCCGTGATCCCACATGTAGATCGCCAGGCCCATGGGCAGAACGCCGAGTGCTGCCATCGCGGACCATTCCGCCACACTAGGCGCCACCCAGCTTTCAAGCGCCAGATGTGCCAGGAAGGATACGGCCGCAGATGCTGCGTAGAACCACCCGAGAGCAGACGAGGGTACTGCGGCCTGTGTCCGGGTCAGCACCGAATAGATGCCCCAGAGCGCGGCAGCGATCCCGATGAGCGTCAGGTAAAACGGCGCACCCTCGGATATGGATGCATCACCGCCGCGCTCGATGAGCAGCAGCACGCCGAACAGTCCGACGGCAACACCGACGACGTGCCACCATCTGAGTCTCTCGCCCGGCAGAAGACAGGAGCCAAGAACGATCATCAGTGGGGTAGTCCCTTGAAGCAGCGCAGCTGCGGCCGGCGGCGCCTTCTGGGTCGCGTAATAGATGCAAGCATGATAGCCAACAAGCGCGCTCACCGACAGCAGCCAAACATGGATCGGCTGCCGGAAGGCGAGAAGAGGATGGCTTCCGGTCAGGTACCATACAGCCGGCGACAGAGCCGCCGCGAAGAGGAACGCCATCGAAACCGTCTGCAGTGGAGGGATGGAAGTCGTATAGGTTACGAGCACGGTCTCGCTTGCCCAAAGCACGATCCCCATGGCTCCGATTGCAGAAGCGGCCAATCGTTTCATTTCGAAGCCTGTCTCCTATGCTCCGATCGTCACGATCTTGTCGGCAAAAAATCCGTTGAAGTGAGTGCGCATGGAGAGGCTATAAGCTCCCATCATGCCCACCTCGATCCAGTCCCCCTCACGCACATCATCCGGGAGGCTGAAAGGTGCACCGAGCACGTCGTTTGAATCACAGGTCGGCCCCCAGACCTTGAAATCGGTGTATGTGGCGGATACACGCGGTGTGCTCGGAATGAGACGCACCGGCCGGCGTTCTTTTGAATGCCCGAGTTCCTGCAAGGTGCCAAATACTCCGTCGTTCAGAAAAAGATTGTGATCACGCCTCATCACCACTTGGACGAGCGTGATCCCGGCGGTGGCGACGAGCGCTCGGCCGGGCTCACATAAGATGGAGCAGGAGCGAGGTATTCCGCCATTGCGCAGTGCGCGCGCGACGCTCTTGAAGTAATTCCCCGGGCCAACAACGTCATCGCCTGGATAAGGAGCAGGAAAACCACCACCGACATTCAGAACCGCGAGCTCCACTCCTGCCCGCTTCGCCACGTCTCCGGCAAGTTCCACAGCCTCTGAAAACGCACCAGGTGCGAGGCACTGTGAACCGACATGAAATGAAATCCCCGCCTTGATCCCCTTTGAGCGGATGTGACGCAGCAGGTGGATTGCCTTGTCCGGCATCGCACCGAATTTGGTCGAGAGAACATAGCGAGCGTCGGTTCCATTCGTGGCGAGCCTGACGGCAATCACGAGATCGCTACCGCGGGCTTCCTCGGCTATTTTGTCCACCTCCTCCAGGCAATCGGCCGTATAGAAGCGAATGCCGTGCAGATCATTTGCCATTCGGATCGAACGGCGTGTCTTCGCCGGGTTGTTGTAGAACTTTCCAGCGGTGCTTCCGAACAGGCTGCCAATCAGTTCGACCTCGTCGAGAGAGGCGACGTCAAAGTTTGTAATTCCGGTCTGGTAAAGGGTCTCCAGAACAAACGGATGAGGATTGCATTTGACGGCGTAAAGGCAGGTCCCGGGAAACGAAGAGAAGCTCGCAGCAGCACTGCGTAGTCTTTCGGGCGTGATGCAGAAGACGGGTTCTGACGGCTTGAGCTCCGCAATGACCGCATCCACGCTTGCGAAATTCCTGAGCGCATCCTTCGCGGGCCGGAGGGTCGTTCCGCCGCCCGAAAAAGCTGTCTCAATCTGACCTTGCAGATGTCGCGCGTCGTGGCCGAGTACGTGCTCGGCCGAAAGGGCATGGGCATTCATTTTCGTTGAACCTGTTTTTGATTATTCGTCGTGCGCGAAAGCTATGCGGCTTCTTCGCCAGCTTCCTTACCGGAAGCCCAGCGCCCGATGAAGGCGGACAGTTCCAGTGCGGTCACAGGGCGGCTGAAGTAGTAACCCTGCAGCTGGTCGCAACCCTCCTGGGCAAGGAACGCGGCCTGCTCCGGCGTCTCAACGCCTTCTGCAGTCGTGGTCATGTTCAGGCTCTGGCCGAGACTGATGACGGATTTCACAATGGCGCCCGACTTATCCTTGCTGTTCATGTCTCCTATGAAGGACTTGTCGATCTTGATCTTGTCGAAGGGGAACGAATTCAGGTAGCCGAGCGACGAATAGCCGGTGCCGAAATCATCCATGGCAATCTTGACACCCAAGCTCTTGAGGCCATTCAGGATTTCCAAGGCTGCTGATGTGTCGTTGATAAGGACGCTTTCCGTTATCTCGAGTTCCAAGCGCGCAGGATCGAGCCCTGTGCGTACCAGGACCTGGCGCACTGTCTCGACCAGCTCCTTGTTGCGGAACTGCACGGGTGAAAGGTTTACCGCGACGCGCAGTCCATCCCATTCCATGACCTGGCGGCAGGCCGTCTCGAGGATCCACTCGCCCATCGAGACGATGAGGCCGGTTTCTTCTGCGAGCGGAATGAATTCTGCCGGAGACACGAGACCGCGGATCGGATGCCTCCATCGAACCAGCGCTTCCACGGCCGCAACGCCATGCTGTGCAAGATCGATCAACGGCTGATAGTGAATCTCGAGTTCGTCCTTCAGGACCGCCTGGCGAAGATCATATTCGAGAGTCTTGCGTTCCTGGAGTTCGGCATCCATCTGAGCCTCGAAAATCCGGTAGGTCGCCCGACCACCCTGCTTGGCTCGGTAAAGTGCGATGTCCGCACTTTTGAGCAACCGTTCCGGATCGGCATCATCCACGTTTGCAATCGCGATCCCGATACTAACTCCGACATGAAGATCCTGCCCTTCAATGATGAAAGGCGCGCGGACGACATCGATAAGTTTTCGGCTGAGTTCTTCGGCTTCCAGCGGTTGGTTGAGACCGATCTGGATGATCGCGAACTCATCACCGCCAAGTCGGGCGACGGTGTCATTCTGGTGTACGCATGCCCTCAGCCGTCCCGAAAGTTGCTGAAGCAGGAGATCTCCAGCACCGTGGCCCAAGGTATCGTTGACTTCCTTGAAGTGATCGAGATCGAGGCAGATCACCGAAACTCTCGCGGTCTGCTCGGCATTCGACGTAAGAGCAACATTCAGACGTTCCCGGAACAGAACGCGGTTCGGAAGTCCAGTCAGGGCATCGTGGTGCGCCAGATGGCTTGCCCGTTCCTGGGCTTCCACTTCTTCGGTAATGTCTGTCGCTGTCCCCCTGAAACCAAGGAATTCCCCTGTCGTGCCAAGGATAGGACGACCGGCCAATCTGGAGATGCGGATGTGACCCTTTGCGTCGCGATAGCAGCAGCGAAGATCTCTGAACGAGACGTGCTCATCAGATCCCTCGACCAGCCGCTTCCAACCGTCAGAGTCAGCGTCACTTGAAAAGAACTGACCGAGTGTCTTCCCGAGAACATCAGAGGCGGGCAACCCGGTGACATCGGTAAAACGTGCCGAGAAGTAGACCAGTTTGAGCGAATGGTCGGTTTCCCAAATCCAGTCGGACGATGCTTCCGCCACGTCCTTGAACCTTACTTCGCTCTCCTTCAGCGTCTGAGCATAGGCTTCCACGGTTTTGGCGGAATCCTCCAATTCCTTCGTCGAACGCCTGGCATTGCGCACGACAAGAGCTGAAAACGCCGCCAGAACTGCAAGCACCAGACATAGCGGGGGCAGGATAAACTGCAGGAGCTGGTATCCCGGCTTTGCGGGTGACCAGGTAATCGCTCCGAGGAATACCCTGTCTTGCGTCAGCAATGGTATAGACGCCTCCGCTCCACCGGCCTCATGAAGCGAGATCTTCAAGTCGGAGAGTAAGTAGTCTCGTCCCATGCGGTCCAGGAAGCTCTGGTCGAGCCGCTTTGCGAAAGCCAGCATCGTAAGTTTGCGCGGATTAACCGTCGATCGATCAATCGAGGGAGGCAACAAAGCGCTGGCCGCAACCAGGTAGACATTGTCCCCTGATTTGATCAAGCTCGTAACCGGGTCAGTCTGTATGGCAGCGACATGCAAGAGATCACGCAATCCACGTGGCATCAGCTTGAGGGCATCAACCTTCTGCGGAACGCCCTCGATCACTGCGTATACGGTGTTTTCGTTGGCATCGACAGCAAAGGCCATCTCGTAGCCCAGGCCTTCAAAGATATTCGCCCCGATATTCCCGTCGGTTGCCGCCCACTCCAGGTTGCTCTTGTCGTGCAGGTTTTTGTATGCGTCCTCCCAAACCGCATAGTCCCGCAGATTGCGCGCGACCTCGCGCGCCTTGACCTGGAGAGCCGTAGTTGCAAGCTTGGTGGATGCTTCGACTTCAAGGCTGTTTTGCTGACGCGCGGATAGAACAACAATGGCAATGACAATCGTAATTGCCACGATGAGGATCCCAGCCATAGGAAATACGATCCTGCGGTTGAAATCGCGACCGAAAAAGTTGGCCGTATGGGGAACGAAGGCGCGCATCTTTTCCTCATGAAGTTTTCTCAAAACTACGAGTTGAGATACAAATTCTCAGTTAACTAGAATTGTAACTTTTCGCGTTGGTTAACAATATATGGATCTGATTTCCCCGCGTGTTTTATTCCATTAAACCACTGAAATATGGTGGCATTTGTCTCTGGCTACGCCGCAATATTCGCCATGATCTAGAGATGCTGAAATGGGAAGGGCACCATACCACTAAGACCAAGCAGCAATTCCAACGCGAACATGTCATCCGGCGAGAGCCTATAGCCATCGATCTCGCCCTGCAAAGTGGCGGTGCGCTCGGGCGTTCAGCTGGGGGTAATCGAGCGGATCATCGACGAGGCCGGCCTGGTCATTTCAAGCATTACCGGCACATCCGCGGGGGCGATGAATGCGGTCGTTCTTGCCCACGGCGTTGCGCTGGACGGGGAGAAAGGGGTAATGGCGGCGCTCGAGACATCCTGGCGCCGCGTCAACGGGATAGCCGGCTTTAGCCCTTCCAGCGCACCGCACCTGACGTTATGAGCGTTGGCCCGGAACGCGGTGACAGCGATCGGAAACCGGTTGGGATCGTTTTGACGATCACGCGTTGGATTGCCTACGCCCGCGCCATTGACGTGCGCTATCGACGATGTCATCGCATGTTAACGGTCGGTTCTTCCCGGCTCCAGGCGATGCCAAGCCCGATCCTGATTTAAAGTCGATGCCCAGGCCATCTCGAGCGGGGTAAAACAGGCTGCAGAGCAACCCTATGCGACGTCCCCGCGAATTACGGCAGCTGAACGATTTGTCGCAAAGGCCTTCGCGGTTTTCATTTTATAAGCTTGAGCGGGTCTTCCCCTAAATCCGAACGGTCGAAACAGGTGTGTCAACTCCCAGCAGGAACCGGAAGCATTTAATCGCGTCCTCAGGTTCATATGGCTTACTCAGGAACCGACAGCGTGGGGGAAGCGAAGACTGCCGGAGACTAACGACTCCCGATGTTATGACAATTGCGAGATCCGGTCGCTCACGATGAATGCGAACAGCAAGAGCAACTCCGTCAAGTGGACCTGGCATGTTTACGGCGGTGAACACAAGCCCGATGTCAGTTCGCCGGTCGAGAATACTTAGCGCTTCTAGTGCGTTTATCGCAGGGATCGCAGCGAGGCCCGTGCATGCCAACTGAGCCGCGATGCGAGAGTACAGATCCGCATCGGGTTCGACGATAAGAATCGCGCCGGCGAGTTCGGGTTGAATGTCTTTCTGTTTCAACGCAGTCCCCCGGGTGCATTGTTCTCCTTGCTCCGATCGGGAGCAACGGAAGGACGTATTCAAACCAGCAATCTAGAGGCTCGCATTTTGCTTTCCCACGTCGACCATACTTCAATTACGCCCAAAATAAATGCGACTTTATGCAGACCAGTTATGCGCTATGCATTCACCGAATAACATGGTTCATAGAATTGAACCTCCACGGGGCCGCGTTAGACCAAGTGGTTTCAGTCCCATCGTTTCAGCTATAAGGTGGGAGACAACGCCAAAGTGGATTCAAGACCCATGCCCGCAGAGAAGGACGACCGTTCGCCTGTTGCACTGGAACAGCGCGACGTAAGCGCCGACAAGCGCATGTTCTCGCCTTCCGTTGCGCGAAATTCGGCGCCGATCCTCACGGCCCTAAAACGTGTCCTTCCAACACATGGCGCTGTGCTGGAGATTGGTTGCGGGACTGGCGAGCACGCCGTGTGTTTTGCGGGAGCAATGCCCAACCTCACCTGGCTGCCCAGTGATCCGGATGCCGACGCTCGCACCAGCACGTCTAGCTGGAGCAAATTCGCAGGGCTGAAGAATGTGCTGGCACCGCGGGATATTGATGTGTGCTCAGGACAATGGGACGTCGAACAAATGGGGGCTTTTGACGCCATCGTGTCGATCAATATGATCCATATCGCGCCATGGGCGGCAAGCTTAGGATTGTTCGCAGGAGCTGGCCGTTTGCTTCGCGCTGGTGGGCTTCTTGTTCTATACGGCCCGTTCATGCGCGACGGCGCACACAACGCCCCCTCGAACGCTGCTTTCGACGCGGCTCTAAAGGAGCGCAACCCATCCTGGGGTGTGCGTGATATCGCTGATCTTGAACAAGTGGGCGAGGCCGCTGGACTTAGTCTCAGAGAGGCGATCGAGATGCCTACCAACAATATGTTGCTGGTCTTCTCCAGCGGCAGTGCCTGAACGACAATCGTCCCAGGCCCCGGAAGATCGGGTACCACAAACGTGCCAGCGGGTGCCCTGCAACAAAAAAGCAAGGACGCGTCGTGTCAGTCGCCACTGAACCGAATGCAAGCCGTGCCAAGGAGTTGCGCTCGGTTGCAGCCTTTGGTCAGCGGATCCTGGAGGGCGTCATGTCCGCTTCGCCGCAACGGCGGCCGATGGCTCCACACTATGGACGTGAAGCCGTCATTAAAACATGCTCATCGCAAACCTCCGAAAGAGGCTCGACAGCGGACGAGCTCTCGAAGGTCCCGCCGGAACAAAACCTGAGAGCCCGTCATTCGCCATCCAGTGCAGTTGAAAGGATTCTAGCCAGCGCCCCGCGTTTGTCTTATTGCGGCTGCGGATCCAGTCCCGCTATGAAGCGAGACTGGATCGAGTGAAGTGACCTGGATCGCCAGGGTGATAATGCGACCTCGGGCAACGATCGCTATTTGGTGTTTCACAATTTATTAGGACACTTGTACTGAAGCTTCGGCCGGGCTTGTAGTGGGATGTGGCAATGGTGAACGGAGCAGTTTTCTTCCTTGTAGTGAACTTCATCATCGCGATCTGCTTTGCACTGGTTTTCGCCGTCGTGGCAGTGCGCAGCCGATCGCGTCAGGCCGCACTGTGGTTCTCGGCGGGTTTCGCTGTCGCTTCACTTTCCGCCATTAGTGAACTCCTTGTTGCATACACAGACTTGCCGCGACTCTTCGCCGTTCTGGCCTTTGGAAGCGTGCTTGGGGGGATGATCCTTCTACGCGTGGGTATCGGCGAGCTTTATGACGTCCGAATAGCACCGCTCTGGGCCACATTTTTTTTCGCAGCTTGTGTCGTACTCGATCTCGTTATCTATGGTTTGCCGCGTAGCACGCTTCGGCACGCCATATCTTATCAAACACCGTTTGCCCTGGTCGTTCTCGCCAGTGCTGTGGCGGTCTTTGCTTCAGCGCGCCACGCGAAGATCGATCGGGTCCTCGGCTTTCTGCTCGTTGCAACCGGTCTACATTTCTTTGCGAAAGCTGCGCTGGCGGTGACCGCGGGTGCTGGTACCAAAGCCGCCGATTACGTTCACACGAACTATGCAGTGATTTCTCAGGGATCGACTGCGGTGTTGATTGTAGCGGTGGGTCTGACACTGCTTTCGGTGCTCGTCCTCGATATCATGGCTGACGAGCGCAGCAATTCCGAAAGGGACATGCTTTCGGGTCTTGCCAACCGCCGAGGCTTCGAGAATGGTGTCTCCGCTGCGCGCCTGGTTGCACCTGCTGTCCTACATTCTGTCATGATCTGCGATATCGATCGCTTCAAAAGTATCAACGACACGTTCGGACACCATGCCGGGGACCAAGTGATCCGAGCCTTTGCCGACCTCCTGAAATCCATAGCCGAGCCGGATTTTATCGTCGGGCGTATCGGCGGGGAGGAGTTTGGGGTGTTTATGCCGAACACCACGGTCGATGCGGCCATGCTATTTGCCGGTGTTGCGCGGCGCGAGACGATGGCAATCACTGTAGAGGGTTTGCCTAAGTCGCTAACCGTGAGCGCAAGTTTCGGTGTCGCGGAAGTCGTCGCCGGGGAGAGTCTTGACGACACAATGCGCCGGGCCGACATGGCGCTTTACGAAGCAAAGCGAGCCGGAAGAAATTGCGTTAGACAGGCTCGAAGTGCCCGTTCTGCGTCGCCGGATATTCGGGTGGTGTCGTGAAAACGGGCTGTTCAGGCCAGACTATTTCTAGCCCTTAAAGTTGCCTGCTTTTGGAGCCTGCGTGAGACAGTAGCGGCATAGTCCGAAAAGCGCTATCAGTGGCCGGAATGGCCGGCAGAGACATATTTTACGATTACAGCAGAAAACGGAGCGAGTAACGACGTGCTCTTGGTGGCAGGACTGCCGTGGCGATGTCCACCCGCTAAATTGGCGGCTTGGCACCGGCACATCCCCGCGATAGTCGTAAAATCCTTTCGCCGACTTTCGTCCGACCCAGCCGGCTTCGACGTATTTGACCAGCAGGGGACTGGGTCGATATTTGCTGTCCGCGAGCCCGACGCGCACTAACTCATAACGGAGAGGCAGGTGTCCAGACCGATGAAATCGGCAGGTTCGAGCGGTCACATTGGGCGATCGGCACCCAGCCGCATACTGTTGTCGATTTCGCGAACTGAGTTCGCCCCCTCGTGCAGAGCGTAGACCGCTTCATTGATCATTGAAATGAGGTCCGATGCACGGTGAAGCCCGGATAGTCATCTACGACCACAGCAGTTTTGCCGAGTCGCTTGATGACGTCATAAACCGTCTCGAATGTTTCTCTGCTGGTCGCATCGCCCCGGATCAGCTCCACCAGCTGCATCGCAGGTGCCGGATGGGGGTCGCAAGGGCGGCCCGGCTGTTCACATTTCAGCCATGCCTTGTCGAACAAAAAAAGAAGTTCATTTTCTCGAAGCGTTTCGGCGAGGCGGAGGCAGATGCCCCTATAGCCAGCCGTTGTTCAGACGCCGTACAATGATGCCGTCGTGAGTGAGCTGATCACATGGGCCGATCAAAGCCCAAAGGATGCCATATACGGGAAGCCGCGAGCGCGGAGGAATACGCATGTGGTCGACACGATGACGCAACCGGTCGTCGTCATCGATCAGAATTTCTGCGTGACGACAGCCAACAATGCGTTCATAGAAGCCTTCGGGGTCGACAGGGACGACATTCTCTCAGAAAATATCTTCTCTCTCGGAAACAGACAGTGGGACATTCCCGAACTCCGACAGCTCGTTTCCGCTGTCGTTCCTCGGGCGGCCGCGATCATCGGCTTCGAGGTGAGCCACGACTTTCCGAACATCGGGCCACGGACCTTCCTCCGTGGACGCGCGGCGGCTTATCCATTCCGACGACAACAGCCGCAATATCCTAGTTATGTTCGAGGACGTGACGGAACGCCAACGTCACGACGCTGAAATGGACTTCATTGTCGCGGAAATGCGGCATCGAATGAAGAACATGTCGGTTGTTGTCCGATCCGTCATCACGAACACACGGGCCGATCAGCCTGATGCGGCGAACTTCAAAGAGGCTTTGCTCGGTCGCCTCGACGTGACGTTCAAGGCGCAGGACATCGCCGCCCGTTCCGAGACTGCCGATTTCGAATTCCTCATCAGGGAGTCGATCAGCATCGGAGTTTCGAAACGGCTCGATTGCTCAGGTCCGACCGTCGAGGTGCCAAGCGCGAAAGTGCTTCCAGTCAGCATGATTTTCCACGAGCTTTCCACCAACGCGATGAAATACGGTGCGATATCCGAGCCGCAAGGTCGCATCCACGTGAGCTGGGAGTTGGAAACCGGAACGCGAGGGCGCCAATTGATCGCCTGTCAATGGCGCGAGAAAGGCGGGCCACCTGTTTCGGATCCGCAGCGGAGGGGCTATGGGAGCGAACTGATCGAAGGGCTCAGCGTCCACATCGCAGGATCGGTGGAACTTTCCTATCCCGCTGAGGGTTTTATCGCTCTAATCAAGATCCCGGTGTGAGAAATGTGAGCGCCCCCGAGGAAGTGGAAACCACGGCGACAGCGTTCTCGTGGTCGAGGACGAGGCGGCAGAAGGTCACGCCAGTGGCGGTGGAGCTTGAGAAGCGAGGCATCCCCTTTGTGCTTGCAACCGCATCCGCAGCGCACGAACTGGCTCCCTTCCCTATCCTCGCCACCGCGTTGAATGTGGGAAAGCCCACCGATTAAGGTCAACTTGTCCGAGCCATTCGTAAGCTGATCGACGGCTAGTAGGGATCGCGCCACTTACCGACAAGCACCTTCCGCACTTGCCAACCGCGATCAGTGAGCGAGACGGCTGTCCAGAGATTGAGGGTTCATGGCGAACCGCGACTTGCGCGCCGCGTTAAGCTACATGTTTCATCTGCGCGCGTAGCTTCTTGCGGAAGACCTAGGCCGGCGTCCGATGGCCGAGACATTCGCCCGGTGTCGCATCGAGCTGATTGCTGATCTCGGACTTCGAGTTTTCTTCTGGATCGCGCCGAAGACCTGAGACATGGCGACCAGCACGACCTGCGCATCGACGAAGTCTTCGAGCTTCAGCTTGAGATCCTTCGCCAGTCGCCGCTCATTGCTGCGGCTCCGACTGGAGGCAACTGCCATTGCAGCGATGCGTCTGCACGTGGAGCGCGACCCCATAGTGGCAATCTCTTTAATTCTCGAATCCCGTCATAGCCCTGCTGTGCAGGCATCCGACTAGAACTTGTCATTCTGTGCACACCTTGAACAGCTTGTCCTTCACTGAGAATAACTCGGTGACCGAGCATCTGCCCCGTTAGACCTTCGGCAAGAAACATATTCGGCGACTATCATATTTGCCGCATCGGTCACGGACCAACCGCTCTTCACGATCAGGTCAGTTGCGAAGGTACCTCATGAATTGGTCGCCTGAAATTTTCGGTCGCGACTGCATCGATTGCCGTGTCATTGCGGCACCGTTCGCTCGATAGCGGACTCGGAATTTCTCCACTTCGATCCAGAGCAACTGGACTTCGGGTGAAAGCAGGACATGTTTTCTTCGCTTGAAAAAGCCGAACATCTCCACCTCGCGTATGTCTCCAAAGCATTCGCGTCCATCATTTCGCGGTCTATGGATTTGCCTTGAGATAGACAATCAGGTCTTCAATTTCGAAACCCCAGAGGCCCGAAAACGAATCGTGGTGCCAGACACCTTCCTGCTCGGCTTCGAAAGGAATCCCCACAAATCGATGACCGTCCAGACCAACCCGTCCTCTCCCGCCTTCCGCATCGCCGGGAATAGTTGTATCCCGCGAGACCGCCTGCCTTTTTCCGACGACGTTCTTGAGCGACGGACGGAAGGACATCGCCACCACATCGACCCTCACCTCCTGGTGATCTTCATACCAGATACCCGGCAACACCGTCCCACAGAAGCTTCACAGCAGTCACAGCAAGCAGTGCGTAGCATGCGCGGAAGATCTGGCGTTGATCGAGACGTCCATGAAGTCGCCAGCCCATTCCGACACCACTGGGAACCGCGAGCAAGCATACGGCCATTAGCACCAGGTCAGCACCTTCCGGCCGCACCAGCATCAACCACGGAACGGCTTTGGTGGCATTGCCGACCGTGAAGAAGAGGCTGGTCGTTCCCGCATAGACTTCCTTGGTCAAACCGAGCGGCAGCAGGTACATCGCAAGCGGCGGTCCGCCGGAATGAGCAACCATCGTGGTGATGCCCGACGCCAGCCCGGCTGCAACAGCCTTGGGTGTCGATCGAGGCCGAATGGAAACGCCGCCGCCTCCCGCGAGCCACAGCCCAACGAAGATCAGTGTGACGACAGCCATGACGATTTCGATCGCATGATGGTCGAGAAAGCGGAAAAGCAGATATCCGCTCCCGATTCCGACAATAAGTCCGGGAAGCAACGGGGCGAGATCCTGCCGCGACCACGTGTTTGGCTTCCAATAGCGGAGCGCGTAGAGGTCCATGGCGACAAACAGGGGAGCGAGCAGGCCACCGGCGGTTACCGGATCCATCACGAGCGACAGGAGCGGGATCCCGACAATAGCGAATCCTCCTCCGAACGCCCCTTTCAGGAAGCAGATCAAGAAGACCCCTGTGAAAGCGACCAGAACGGTCATCAAGGTCAGATCTGCAGCGATTGGCTGGGTGGTCACGACCTCCTCCCTCGGCTGTAGGCATGCACCTGGCCGAAGGCTGCGGCCTCGATTTCAGAGCGCGCAAGACCGATGTCCTTCAGAGCATCGTCGTCAAGTTCGCGAAGCTTTGACACCGCGATACGACGCCCGTAGTGGCGCAGAACCTTCCTGAATGCTGAGAGCACTGTGATCATTTCCATTCTCCATCGGTTGACCCGCTGCAACGCGAGGCCGTCGTCGCTTCCGCTGGTCGAGATCGGCAGGCGGCCTGGAATGATTGCGGTTGTGATAGTGCCCCGCGCCACCGGTTGACGAGGGCATTATGCTCCGATACTATATCGGTACAATAAAAACATTGATCTCGGAGCAATGATGGCGAATTCCGAATATCTGAAGCTCGCCGACACGATCGCCGCGCAGATCGCCGCCGGGGCTCTTAAACCTGGCGATCGCCTGCCACCGCAGCGAGCATTCGCGTATGAGCGTAAGATTGCTGTCTCCACTGCAAGCCGGGTTTACGCAGAGCTTCTGCGCAGAGGACTGGTCGTTGGCGAGGTCGGTCGAGGCACGTTCATATCCGGTGAAGCGAGGCGGGGCGCCGCCGCACCGGGCGAACCCCGCGACGTTCGGATCGATCTCGAGTTCAACTACCCCACCCTCCCCAACCAAACGGCCATCGTCGCCAGGAGCCTGGAGGGACTGGGTCAGCCTGCGGCGTTGGAGATTGCCTTGAGACAAGCGACCAGCGTCGGCACCCGTGGAATACGCGACGTCGCGGCGGCCTATTTCGCGAGAACCGAGTGGTCTCCGAACCCGGAGCAACTCGTATTCACTGGCAACGGCCGCCAGAGCATCGCGGCGGCGCTAGCGGCCGTTGTTCCGAACGGCGGACGATGCGGCGTCGAGGCCCTGACCTATCCATTCATAAAGGGCGTCGCGATCCGACTGGGCATCTCGTTGGTTCCGGTCGCGATGGATTCTTCGGGCTTGCGTCCAGACGCGCTACGCAAGGCGCACGAGGAGGCAAACCTGTCGGCAATCTATGTTCAGCCAGCAGTGCACAATCCTTTGGGAACGACAATGCCGGCTTCCCGTCGACGCGATCTCGTTCGCGCCGCCGATGAGCTTGATCTTTGGATCGTCGAGGACAATGTGTACAGCTTTCTCGAGGACGAGCCGCCACTTGCCAGTCTCTCTCCGGATCGCTGCATCGTCGTCGACAGCCTTTCCAAGAAGATTGCACCGGGGCTCACCTTAGGGTTCATCGTCCCCCCGCCTGCGCTGCGCGAAAGCGTGATGGCGGCAGTGCGCTCCGGAGGCTGGACCGCATCGGGCTTCGCATTCGCTGCGGCGGAGCGTCTGATGACGGACGGGGCTGCCGCAGAACTTGCGCGCCTGAAGCGTGGCGACGCGCAGGTACGCCAGGCGCTCGCCGCCGAGTGTCTCGCGGGGTTCGACTTCCAGGCCAATCCGAACTGTTATCATCTGTGGCTGACGCTGCCGCAGCACTGGCGCTCCCAGAGTTTCGTGGCGGCCGCAGCCCGTCGCGACATCGCATTGACCCCGTCGACAACCTTCGCCGTCAACCCCGGCCACGCGCCTAACGCCGTCAGGCTTGCCCTGGCGGCGCCTTCAATCGATCAGCTCGAGACGGGACTCCGCACGCTTGCCGCCCTACTCCGGTCCAGTGACCACGATCTCGAAGCGACGGAGTGAAGAACTTCCAGTCGATTAACTCGACACCTTGGCTGGAGTTGTCAGCTTACACGTTCGGTCGTTCGTGCCGGTGGCAGAAGCTGCCATTTGCCTGGCATTGGGAGAAGTCTGTTTATCGGGCCTCATGTGCCGCCGGCCGCCCAATGCCGAGTGATCGCCGCAAGTGGCCGAATCCCTCATGGGGGCGAGCACCACGCTCGAGCCTCCCTTCGATTGACGTTTCCTGCTTTGTCCTCCGATCTTGGGTCGCGGCAAATTCACGCGCAGCTTGGATGAACGCTGTGAAAGCCGCTGGCGGATTCTGTAGTACAACGCTAGTGGTGCTAGAGAGGGTGGCCAGTCTCTAAGGACGCGTATCGCCGAGGAAGCCGGCTCAGCTATGACGCGGCGATCCAGGTGATCATGAACTCGCTTGGCGGCATACCGCTCGGACGACCGGCCAAGCCGGAAGAGGTGGCGGACCTGATCGCCTTCCTGGCATCTGATAGAGCGTCATCGATCACCGGCACCGAGCATGTGATCGACGGTGGGACCGTGCCCACCACCTAAAGCACGTGCGTACCGTACCGTTCGGTGTGTGGACATGACCTGTCTGAGCTACGGTAAATGTCACCAAAGGTCGCAAACGCCTCCGCGATTTGGCGAAGTGCTCGTGCATAGGCATCACTTGCCCCATTGGCCAAACGCCGGCCTGCGCAATGATGCGGCGGTGGGCCGTAGAGGCGCGTAGCCGCATAATGGTAACTTCTTGGTCTGTAAACCTGGCGCTCACATGACTGCAATGATGGCGGAAGTGATCATTGAGCTCACCTGTTCTGTGGTTGCAATTCCATCCGGGCCCCAACTCCGGTCAGTCTATTTCCGGCCGCGTCATAGAACCGAGAGCTCTGCGTTCTCCCTCTGGCCAATGGTGGCCATAGGAGAACTGAAATGGGTATCTCACAATACGATCCTGCTGCACTGGGTCGACCTGCTTGGAACGCAGGCAAGCAAGTTGGCGTCAAGAAGCCCCTGAAGCAGCGCAAGATCTGTGCAGTGTGCTTCTTTCTCGACCGAGAAGGAAGGATGCGAGATCGAGCGCGTTCGATCTCGCCATCGACAGCGAGCTCCGCGGCTGCGATTTGCCAAAAATCAAAATTGGGACCCTCGTCACGTGCCACGAAATTCGAACTCGAGCGATGGTCGTTCAGAAGACCGGCCGCACGGGGAGGAACAGTCGATGACTATGTCTCTCCCCAGTCGAGTCGACCACCCGATCATCTCAGCACACGGCAACATGCCAGACTGGTCGATGAGTGGGTCACTGGGATTTGGCTGCGTCGGCAAGATCACGGCACGCATTCCCTTCGACGAACGAAGGCTGCCTTGATCCAAGGCCAGTGGCAACCTCCGAGCGATCCAGATCCTGCTTGGCCATACCAAGATTACTCAGTGAGGTATCTCGGCGTTGACATAGACCTCGCCGAGCGCACGGAGATCTAAAAATTTGCAGCACCGTACCGGGCGATGCCGTTCGTGCATAATCGAGCGGCACCGTCGATTCGAGGAAGCGACGGTGCCGCCGGCATTTCAGCCGTTCGGACACGATGGCCAGGTCCCAAAGGCTGCCATCGAGTTGAGCGCAATAAAACCCGAAGATGGCAGCAATGCTGGCATGTCAATGGCAACAGGTGTCACCCGGCACTCCCGGGTGACAGGTTGAAGGCCGCGGTCCGGTCGATGTCGTCAAGACCTGATGAACGAGAGCAGGTCGGAGTTGAGGACATCCGCATGTGTTGTCAGCATGCCATGGGGGTATCCTGGATAGGTCTTCAGCGACCCGTTCCTGAGCAGGTCGACCGCACGCGGCACGGAACTCGCAAAGGGGACGACCTGATCGGCCTCGCCATGCATCACCAATACCGGCACGGTAATCTTCTTGAGGTCTTCCGTATAATCTTCCAGCCAAGAGTCGACAGTCGCGTAGTGAGCCAGGGCCCCCCCGGTCATGCCCTGACGCCACCAGTTTGCAATGATCGCCTCCGAAGCCTCGGCCCCGTCCAGGTTGTAACCGTAGAACGGGTTTTCAGGGACGAACCGGAAGAACTGCGAGCGGTTGCCAAGCACGCCCGCGCGGATCGCTTCGAACCACTCCGGCGGCTGACCGGATGGGTTGTCCTCGCTCCGGTACATGTTCGGCGTCAGGGAAGCGACGAGTACCGCCTTCGAGACCCGCTCCGGGTGGCGGGCGACATAGCGAGCTACCTCGCCGCCACCCGTGGAGTGGCCGATGTGGATCGCGCCGCGCAGGTTGAGGTGCTCAGTGAGGGCCGCGAGGTCGGCAACCCAGTGGTCCATGTCGTTGCCGGTGCCGGGCTGGTCGGACCGGCCGTGGCCGCGCCGGTCGTGGGCGATCACCCGGTACCCGGCTTGAAGAAAGAAGGTCATCTGAGCGTCCCAGTCGTCCGCCGACAGCGGCCAGCCGTGGCTGAAAACGATCGGCTGGCCTGAGCCCCAGTCCTTGTAGAAGATGTTTACGCCGTCCGTGGTAGTGATTGTAGGCATGGTCTCGCTCCATCCGTGCTGTTAACTCATTTAAAGTCATAATTGCTCAACTAGAGCCACTCACCCACGCGCGCTGAAATAAACAACGCAAGATTGTCAGGAATACCTCATCTTTCCTTTCGACTCGCGAGCGAAATACTCCGGTGAGGCGTGTTCGATTGTATCCCGAAATTGCGACATTGATTAAATCCTACTTTTATCAAAGACAAATACCTTGTACGTT
Organism: Rhizobium sp. BK176; assembly: GCF_024808055.1. Lineage (NCBI taxonomy): Bacteria > Pseudomonadati > Pseudomonadota > Alphaproteobacteria > Hyphomicrobiales > Rhizobiaceae > Rhizobium > Rhizobium sp. BK176. Next base: position 55,921 of record NZ_JANUBV010000020.1, read on the forward strand.
CGAGCTATGCCTTGAAGGTATAGCGAAGACCCGATGGAACTGAGGCATTTGCGCTATTTTGTTGCTGTTGCGGAGGAGGGAAGCTTCCTGACCGCAGCCGAACGGCGGCTTCACACTTCCCAGCCTTCACTCAGCAGGCAAATTCGCGATCTTGAAACCGAAGTCGGTGTGAAACTGTTGGAACGGCAGTCGCGCGGCGTGACGCTCACCGCTGCCGGTAAAGTGTTTCTTGATCACGCGCGGCTGGCGTTGTTGCAAGTCGAGGCCGCTGCGGAAGGAGCCCGGCGGGCAGAACGGCCAGAAAAACAGTCGTTCGCTATCGGTTTTCTCGCAGGCCAAGAGGTCGTGTGGCTACCCCATGCATTGCGCATCATTCATGAGGAAGCGCCGGGGGTTGATATTATATTGTCTAGCCAGTCTTCCCCAGACCTTGCTCTGGCACTGATGCGAGGCAAGCTGGACGTCGCTTTCCTTCGCCCCGAGACGCAGAGTCTTGGTGTCTCCTTCAAGTTTTTAGCTAAGGAGCCACTGATCGCCGTGATGCCGGCGGACCACCGCTTGACGTCGCGTAAAAAGATCCAGCCCCAGGACCTTGCGCGCGAAACTTACGTGAGTTCGGCTAGAATTTCTCCCGTATTGCAATCGGTAATCCAAGATTACGCGTCGAGCGTCGGGATCACACTCGAGGCAGAGTACGAAGGCGAAGGCCTACCATCAGCAATGTCGCTCGTCGTGTCTACAGGTGGAATAACGCTTATTCCGCTTTATGCGCAAAATATGCTGACTCCAAATGTCGTTGCTAGAGCACTTGAGGGTGTGCCTCCGACAATTGATCTCACCTTAGGATACAACGATTCAAATTCCTCACCTTTGCTCCGCCGATTTTTGTCTCGTTCTGATGAACTAGTCGCGAACGTACAGAATCAGAGCATCATCCGCTATGCTGAGGTTCCATAGTAGAGATCAAGCTTTGTCGGAGGGGCGCCGCATCCAGAACTGACGGACTGGTTTTAGGGACATTTTCCTTTCGCCGATGTCGGTTTACAGTCGAATGCCGACTTTGTTCACGGACCCTGCCGACCGCAAACGATCAGGACTATGTTGAGATCAATCTTGCAGATATTGGCGCGGACTTTGTCGCGACCTCGATCACCTAGGCCGCCCGTTGCGGCTTGAAAGTGTCGATGCCGGTACGCCTCAAGACCTTGGTGCGTGAGATTGCCCCCGCGGCCGTCTGAACTTCTCAGATTGATGCTTCGCACTTGTTGCTGGAAGGTGATCCCGTCCCATGATGACGGCAATGGGCCGCCCTTAGATCTACAGAAATCGGTTCCGCCGTCAGTATTTGCGTTCGCTGTTGCTGTGGGGGCCCGTTATTCCTGGACCGGCCTAGAGGCTCATCTCACCCCGTGATGGGCCTTGTTGCGTCAGCACCCCTTGGTCACCGGCTCTCTGGTGTGTTTGCTTTGAGCGACGTAACGTTCGTTTCGTCGACTAAGAGCTTCCGCCCTCGACCTTCGTAAGAGAATGTCGCCCGCTTAAGCGCCCATTTCAGAAGCTTTCGACGCGTGTTGGCGACCCTATCGGCATGGACGAGAGGCGTCGCCATGGCGAGGGTCAAGCAGCTCCCACAGCTTTGACGACCTCCGGCGTCCGCCCAGACGCGCGGGAGCGCCAGCTGGTTGCCCTCCCTGAGCGCCTTGCCGACAACCGCGATCTTTCATGGCATGTGGCGAGATGCCGAATCTCGCGGACGCGATGCTGGCGCCGGTCGTGACGCCTGTCTGCAGGATTGACGCTGCAAGGCTTCGATCCCGAGCCGCAGCACGACTAAAGAGGGCACGGGAACTGTTGGATACGCACATCGTTATTGTCGGACCATGGAGGACAAAATGTCGAACGTTTCGAAGACTGGTACCGACGAAGTCAACAATGCGACCAATCCCAATACATTTGGACGTTCAGTGGAGAGCCAGGCTCAAATCGCCGACGCTGCAGCGGCGGGGGCGTCCGGGGATGCTGGTGAGACGCTTCGAATCTATCGTCTGGAGCCGATCGCCGAGCCAGATGATCCGCGTTGGGGCAATTCGCCAGGACATGACGTAGTGATTGTCGCCGCAAGAACGGCGGGGGATGCGCGGATCGTCGCGGCGAGCCGTGAACTAGACTTCATGGAGGTTGACGCCGCGCCCGCAGATGACGTTACCACGGTCAACGCGAGCGCATTTCGCGACGACAAGCTCTACACGGTGATCGAGATCGACAGAAACCGCACCGATGTCTCGCGCGGCGTCTTGGAGGGGGAGATTTCGGTGGAAACGATCCGGCCAGTTCAGCCCGACTGACGATGGAAATAGCTCTTCAAACGAGTTAATTGGCGCTGCTCGAGGCCTCTCGCCTCGAGCGCTATCACGCACTGGACAGTGTTTAGGGCGCTTTCGAACTCGATGAATACTTCGTCCCCACTGAACTTGATGATCAATCCGTGGTGAGAGGGTCAGACAGCGTTCCCATGGGCGTGCCTCCATGTGAATTCTCCTATCCGATCGAACCCGACCCCAAAGATGAGGTCGCTTTTCTTTCTCATGATTGGAAGGCCGCCAACATGGCAGCCTTAAACTTAAGATCTATAGGTCAGCAAAAGTTTGCCGGTTATTCCGCAGCCTGTGCCACGTCGTCACGATGATGAATTTCAGTCCCAAGGACCTTCAGGCACTCGCGAATGAACGCCGCAAGTGCTGTCCATCCCTTCGCCGAAACCATAGTTCCATCAACGAGTGCCTCCGTCGGCGACAGATCGACGTAGGTGCCACCGGCGAGTGTCACTTCAGGCTCGCAAGCGCCAAGAGCACCAACCCGCTTGCCGCGCACGACCCCGTCGACGGCGATCAGGATCTGGACCCCATGGCAGATCGTGAAGATGGGCTTCCGGGTCTCGTGGAAATGGCGAACCATCGCCTGGACGCGCTTGTCGGTGCGGATGTATTCAGGACCGCGCCCGCCCGCCGCGTAGACCGCGTGGTACTGATCAATTTGCGCCTCGGCTTCCGAGAAGGTCTTGTTGATCGTGAAAAAATGGCCGAGCTTCTCGGTGTAGGTCTGGTCGCCCTCGAAGTCGTGTAGCGACGTCTTGATCAGATCCCCTGCCTTCTTGTCCGGGCAGACCACATGCACCGTATGGCCGACCGCTTCCATCGCCTGCTGGTAGACGAAGATTTCGTACTCCTCGGTGAACTCGCCCGTCAGCATCAGTATCTTCTTGCCTGGCATGATTTTACTCCTCTTAGGTCATGCGATGGGGCGGCGCTGGCCGCCCCGGTGACGTTGATAATCAGAACGGAGAGTCCGGGAAGTAGTATTCCTTGGCATTCTCCTGGGTGATAAGCGGCGCATCCAGCTTGACCGCTCCACGCACGGGCGCCTGGCCGACGAGGTTGGCGACCGTCATGTAGATCGCAGTCTTGATCATGGCAGGCGGGTAAGGCGTCTCGACCGGGGTCATTGCGTCACCGTCGATGACCTTTTTGACGATGTCCTTCATACCGTTACCGCCGAGCGCCAGCTTGATGTCCTTGCGACCTGACTCCTTGACGGCCTCCAGTACGCCAAGCAGCATGTCGTCATCGTTTGCCCATACAGCATCGATCTTCGGGTACTTGGCAAGATAGTCCTGCATGAGTTTGAAGGCTTCATCGCTGTTCCAGTTCGCGTACTGGATGTCCAGAACCTTGAGATCGGTGCCCTTGATGGCATCCTGAAATCCTTGGATACGCTCATCGTCAATCACGGTCGGAATGCCGCGTAGCACGACGAGATTGCCTTTGCCGCCGAGCTTTTCGATCATGAACTTCGCCGTGTTACGGCCTACGGCGATGTTATCGCCCGCCAGATAAAGGTCCTGGATGGACGGGTCGTTAAGACCCCTGTCGACGACGGTGATGAACGTCCCCGAATCCTTGACGGCCTTCACAGGCGTGGTCAGTTCCTCGGACGTGTAGGGCAGGATGACCAGCGCATCGAGCTTGCGGCCTGCCGAGAGATCTTCAAGCGCGCTTACCTGTGCGGTTGCCGAGGGCGAGGTCTTGACGACGACTTCGACGTTGGGAAACGAAGCGTTGATTTCCTTGGCTGCCGCCTGAGCGTGATAAACGATACCTGCCGTCCATCCGTGATCGGCTGCGGGGATCGAAACCGCGACGACCTTCTTGTCGGCGGCAAATCCATGACTTGCAATGAACAAAGTACTCACGGCCGCGGCCGCTATCCATTTCGTAGTAGACATTCCATTCCTCCCAGAATTTGGACCGAAGACCGTGAACCCGTGTGGTCCTGACACGGATTATTTCGAAAACCTTTGAATGAGCATGGCGATAATAATGATGACGCCCTGGACACCAGCTACGAGGTATTCCGAGACGAAATCGGAAAGCACCATCAGGTTGGCGATGAGTTCAAGAATGACCGCGCCCGCGACCGTTCCCCAAATGTGTCCCTTGCCGCCCCGCAGCGCTGTTCCGCCGATCACCACCGCGGTGATGACCTGCAGTTCCCAAAGAACACCTGTCGTCGGAGTGGCTGCTCCGAGTCTCGGCACGTAGCAGATGGCGGCGATTGCAACGCAGGCACCCTGGATCGCGTAGGCGATAGTGCGGGTCTTAATGATCGAGATGCCGGAGTAGCGCGCGACGTCCTCGTTGGCGCCGACGGCTGCGCATTTGCGCCCGTACTTCATCTTGTAGAGGATGAAGGATGCGATCGCGGCAACTGCGAGCGAGATCACGATAGGCAGTGGTATACCTGCGACCGTCCCGAAATACACCGGACGGTAAGCGTCGCGTAGGCTCCGGTCGATCGGGATCGTGCCTCCGTCCGACATGTAGGTAATCAGCGCCCTGAAAATGCCCATCGTGCCGAGCGTGGCAATGAACGGCTCGATCTTCCCGACAGTGACGATCAGGCCATTCATGAGGCCGCAGAACAGCCCCACGGCTACAGCCACGACCATGCCAGCCGGGATTGCCGACACCCCCCACTCCGGGGCCATCCGGTTCATGAACATGATGGTGATTCCGGTGATGAACGCGGCCATTGATCCGACGGACAGATCAAGCCCACCCGAGGAAATCACGAACGTCGCGCCGACGGCGATGATGGCGATGAAGGCGCTTCTCGTGATGACATTGCCGAGGTTGGTCGCGGACAGAAAGTCCGGATTGATCGCAAAGCCGATCACCATCAGCACGGCCAAAGCGACAAAGGGTCCGACGTCGGCCCAGCCGATATTCCATTCCCGCTCCGGTCTAACCGAAGTGGAGCCTGTTAATACGGTCATCTTGTTCCTCTCTGAACACGTTCAGCGGCATCGCTCGTCGCCAAGAGCGCGACATTGTGTTCTGTCATCTCTTCGCCAGAGACCTCTCCTGCGATGCGCCCTTCCCGCATCACAAGGATCCGATGGCAGATGCCGATCAGTTCCTGCATCTCCGACGAGATGACGATGCAGGTCTTGCCCTGCGAGACCAGCAGCTGAATGAAGGCGTAGATCTGCGCCTTGTTGGCGATGTCGATGCCGCGCGTTGGCTCATCGATCACGACGATCGACGGTGCGGTCAGCAGTACCTTGGCGAGCAGCAGCTTCTGCTGGTTGCCGCCTGAGAGCTGGCCCGCCTGGACCCTCGTACTCTTGAGGCGAATATCGTATTGCTCGATTGCGTCAGCGAGCGCGGCCCGCTCGCGGCGACGGTGCATCAGGAGCCCGGGGTGAAAGCGACCGAGAGCCGATAACGTCAGGTTAGGCGCCAATCCTTCCCGCAGAAGAAGACCTTTTCCCTTTCGGTCCTCGGTCAAATACCCGATGCCCGCATCGAGTGCTGCCCGCGGCGAATGGATGTCGATGGGCTTGCCCAGCAACTCAACCACACCTTTTGCCGGGCGCAATCCCATGATGCCTTCGAACAGTTCCGTCCTACCGGCACCGATCATCCCGGCAAAACCCAGTATCTCGGACTTGCGCACCTGGAAGGACACGCCCTTGACGAAACCTGGCACCGAGAGGTCTCGAACAGTCAGTTCCACGCCGCTTGACGCCTTTACCCGCTTGGGCGGATAGAGCGCGGCGAGATCGCGGCCGACCATCAGGCGAGCCATGTCCATCTGGCTTAGGGTGTGGCCGGGATAGCTGCCAACCATCTTGCCGTCACGTAGCACCGTTACCTTGTCGGCCAGGCGTTGCACCTCATCGAGCCGGTGGCTGATGTATAGAATTGCGGTGCCTTGTTCTTTCAGTCGCATGATGATCGAAAGCAGACGCTCGACCTCTTCCTCGGTGAGGACTGCAGTCGGCTCGTCGAAGATCGCAAGCTTGTAATCGTCGAGAAGCGCGCGGGCGATTTGAACGAGCTGGCGATCAGCGAGCGATATGTTGCGCACCAGCGCGTTGGGTGACGCATCACAGCCGAGTTCGGAGAGCTTCTCCCTGGCGATACGACGCATGGCCTTGTCGTCGACGACGCCGTTTCGCATCCGCTCACGACCGAGGAACAGGTTTTCTGCAACGGTAAGCGCGTCAGCGAGCAGGATCTCCTGGTGGACAAGAACGATACCTGCCTGTTGAGCCTGCTCCGGCCTGGAGAACCGGACCGCACCATCGCTCATGGAAAGCGACCCGGTGCTCGGTTCGGCGTAGCCCGACAAGAGGCGCATGAAGGTCGACTTGCCAGCACCGTTTTCGCCGATGACCGCGTGGATCTCACCCGGGAAGATTTCGAGGGAGACATCAGATAGAACCGTAACTGGTCCGTACTGCTTGGAGACACCCTCGGCGCGCAGAACGGGAGCGCGCGCAACGCTGTGGGTCTCAGTCGCCGAGGCCCCTCCGTTTCGTTCCATGCTCACAACGCTCGACATCGGCGGCCTCTTAATCGAACGCGGGGAGCAGTCGGTCACGTGAGTGCTCGAGATGGACACGCATTGCCGCTTCGGCTGCGGAAGCATCGCCCGCAGCGAACGCGGTGATCAGAGCCTCATGTTCATCTAGAGCCTCCTCGGTGACCCGAGAGTGAAACATCAATCGGAAAATGTGAAAGTGCGTGTGTTGATGGTTCAGCGTCTCGCGAATGAGCTCGTTTCCAGCGATTTCGAGAATCTTGTCGTGGAAGAGCGCGTCCTGGCGAGCGAAGGTCGAATAGCGCAGTCGTTCGTCGCCGCCGTCCCGGCGGCCCATCACACCTGCGGCCTCTTTAAGTGCGGAGAGCTTGTGCTCATCCATGACAGATGCAGCCTTGGCTGCGCTCGCAGGCTCAAGCAGCAGACGGAGCTGATAGAGTTCATCAAAACGCCTGCGAGCGATCTGAGGCGCTGCGCTGTATCCGATGAGATGGGTCTTAACCACAAGCCCTTCTCCCTCAAGGCGACCGAGCGCCTCGCGGATAGGGGTTTGCGATACGTTGAGTTCACGGACGAGGTTATCGACGGTGATCCTTGCGCCTGGGGCAATCTTCAAGGACATCAACTGGGCGAAGATCGCGTCATAGACACTGCCTGCGAGGCTGTTGCTCCGCTGAATGAATCCACTTGGGTCGGGCGCTTCGTTCAACATCGTTATATTCCGGTCCTGCATTATTTTTTGCCTCTTGACACAAACCATCGCTAACACGATGCTCCGCGATATGCAATCCCATATCCTATAGGATTTTATATCGGAGATGTTGTGAGGGTAGATAAAGACGGCGCCATGGCGTTAGCAACACGCCTCCTTGCGGACCGCGGAACACCTGCGGCCCACGCTGCAATGCAGGCACGCGTGCTGGTGGAAGGGGAGCTGAAAGGCCATCCCTCCCATGGCCTGCAGCGGCTACCGCGTATCTTGTCCCGCATTGAGCGCGACCTTATCGATACATCGGCTGCGGGAATGCAAAACTGGCGCTCGTCCTCTTTCCTTGAGGTTGATGGCCAGAAAGGACTGGGACCGGTCGTCGCCCATGCCGCGCTCGAGCGGATCGCTGACAAGGCTCGTGCAACTGGCATTGCAGTTGCTGGCATCCGCAACTCCAACCATCTTGGCATGCTTGCGCACTACGTCGAATGCGTGGCCGATCGCGGCCAAATCGGCATTGCCATGTCCTCGAGCGAAGCGCTTGTTCACCCCTATGGAGGGACGCGCGCGCTCCTCGGAACCAACCCGCTCGCGATCGCTGTTCCCACGGCCGGAAGGCCGCTCATTGTCGATCTGGCAACCGGTCTCGTTTCAATGGGCAAGATCCACCATCATGCTGCCAACGGCGTCGCCATTCCTCAAGGTTGGGCTCGCGACAGCAACGGAAAGCCGACCACGGATGCCGCAGCTGCCACAAGGGGTTCGATCGCGCCTTTCGGCGATGCAAAGGGGTACGCTCTCGGGATAGCGCTCGAGCTCCTCGTCGCCTCGATCGCTGGTTCGGCGCTGGCTCCCGACGTGCGCGGCACGCTCGACGCCGACAATATCTGCAACAAGGGAGATGTGCTGATCGTCATTGACGTTGCTGCAGAGCCAGCCCTGCTCCGGCGCTTCAGTGACTATCTCGAGCGAATCCGAACTTCCATCCCCGCTGATCCTTTGCGCCCCGTCACAGTTCCCGGCGACGGCGCATCGTCGCGGTGTGAACAGGCGCACAAGGACGGGATCGAGATCAGCCCCAAACTGTGGGACGAGCTCAACGCACTTTCCTACTCGAACAAACCACTTGCCAGAGGACATCGACAATGACCCTTTTCGCCGCCATCCGGCTTCCCCGCGAAATTCTTTTCGGCAAGGGGCAGCGCCATGCTCTCCCCTCAGTTGCGACTAAACTAGGTCAACGCGCACTCATCTGCACGGACAAACGGTTTGCTGGCTCGCCCGTCTTCGGCGAGATCGTCAAGTCGCTGGAGGCTGCGAACATTGCAGTGCTGATTCATGATGGTGTCCAGCCTGACGTCCCCGCAGCTACTGTCTCGACATGCGTCGAGGACGCGAGCAGCTTTGATCCCGATCTGGTGATCGGGATCGGCGGAGGAAGTTGCCTTGATATGGCAAAGTGTGCGGCCCTGCTGCTCACCCACGGCGGAGCGTTGAAGGATTACTACGGCGAGTACAAGGTCCCAGGTCCCACTATCCCCGTCATTGCCGTGCCAACAACGGCAGGAACGGGATCAGAGGTCACACCCGTTGCGGTCATTTCCGACACCGACCGCACGCTGAAGGTCGGCATATCCAGCCCATATCTAATCGCGGCCGTGGCGATCTGCGATCCGGAACTGACGATGACCTGCCCTCCCGGACTGACCGCAATCGCCGGAGCCGACGCCCTGACCCACGCTATCGAGGCTTTCACTGCGGCTCGCAGAGGCACCGATCCCGCTTTGGCGCAAGAACACGTCTTTATCGGAAAGAGCGCCCTCACCGATCATTTTGCACTGTTGGCAATCAAGCTTCTGGGGCGCAGTCTCGAAAAGGCTTGCAAGGATGGCTCTGATGAAGAGGCCCGAGCCGATGTCATGATGGGAGCGTTGGCAGCGGGTTGTGCCTTCGGGACAGCAGGGACCGCAGCGGCTCACGCCGTCCAATACCCAGCCGGAGCGCTGACCCACACCGCGCACGGCCTCGGTGTTGCAACCATGATGCCGTACGTGATGAACTACAACAGGTCGGTTTCCACCTCCGAAATGGCCGATATCGCTGAAGCGCTTGGGCTTGATCGTGAGGGTGCCGATCCAAAACAGCTTGCCGTCGCCGCGATCGAGGAAATTCGCAGGCTGTTCGCAGCGATCGGTATCACCCCCACCCTTGCCGATCTCGGGCTGGCAGCCGACAAGCTCGACTGGACGGCAGAACAGGCCTTCGGCATCGACAGGCTCATCAAGAACAATCCACGGCCGTTCGATCTCGATGCAATGAAGCGTCTTGTAAGAGCAGCTTACGACGGCGATCTCGAAGCCTCCGCAATCTGAACATCGAGGGAAAACTCATGACCATTGCCCAGCAGATCCATGCAACCGAGTGCGAAACGCCGGACATCGACGCCGCTGCACGCGGGCTATATATCGACGGGTCATGGCGGCCGTCGCAGTCCGGTCGGCAAATCGACGTCGTCGATCCGTCGACTGGTGTCATTCTCGCAGCTGTGCCTGATGCGACAATCGAAGATGCCCAGGCATGCGTCGATGCCGCAGCGGCGTCCGCGCGTGCATGGCGTGCCACTCCGCCCCGCAAGCGATCCGAGATTTTGCGTCGCTGCTTCGAACTGATGGTCGAACGCTCGGAGATGCTGGCGACCTTGATCTCGTTGGAGAACGGTAAGGCGTTGCGTGACGCGCGCGGCGAAGTCGCCTACGCTGCCGAGTTCTTCCGCTGGAACGCCGAAGAGGCAGTACGCATCACAGGAGAGTTCGGCATCGCCCCATCAGGCACGAACCGCATCATCGTGGATTATCAGCCCATCGGGATCTGCCTGATGATCACGCCTTGGAACTTCCCCGCAGCGATGGCAACCCGCAAGATCGCCCCTGCCCTTGCGGCAGGGTGTACGGTCATCCTCAAGCCTGCCAGCGAAACGCCACTCACGGCCTACGCACTTGCGGCAATCTACGAAGAGGCTGGCGTGCCGAAGGGCGTCGTCAACGTTCTGACAACCACCAATCCCGGGCCTGTGACGGCACATGTTTTGGCAGATCCGCGTGTACGGAAGCTTTCCTTCACGGGATCGACAGGCGTTGGTAAACAACTGCTTGCAGCGGCAGCGAAGCATGTCATCTCGTGCTCAATGGAACTCGGCGGCAATGCGCCCTTCGTAGTCTTCGATGATGCCGATCTCGGTGCCGCGCTCGACGGGGCAATGATCGCCAAGATGCGCAATGCGGGCGAGGCATGTACGGCAGCAAACCGCTTCTACGTGCAATCCGGCATATACGACGCATTTGCCGAAGGATTGGCCAAGCGTATGGCCGCCTTAAAGGTCGGTCCGGGCATCAACGCCGAGACCGACTGCGGCCCGATGATCACTCGCAAGGCGGTCGAAAAAATCAGCCGCCTGGTTGACGATTCAAAAGGCAAGGGCGCGCGCGTTCTATGCGGCGGTGAGGCGCCGTCCGGGTCTGGTTTCTTCTACCCGCCGACTGTCCTTGCCGACGTCCCGGTAAACTCGGAGATGATGTCAGAGGAGATTTTCGGTCCCGTTGCACCGCTCTACCGTTTCCATGACGAGGAAGAAGCCATAGCGTGTGCCAACGATACGGAATATGGTCTTGCAGCGTATGTGTACACCCGTGACCTTGCACGCGGCCTACGCGTTTCTTCCGCCATCGAAGCAGGTATGATCGCCCTCAATCGAGGTTTGGTCTCCGATCCGGCAGCGCCCTTTGGCGGCGTAAAGCAGAGCGGGTTGGGGCGCGAGGGCGGACAGCACCATGGCATTGCCGAGTTCATGGAAGCCAAATATATCGCTACGAGTTTCTGAAGCGGAGTTGCTCTTATGGAAACCGACCCATTCCGGATCCGCGACCATGTCGCGGATTTCGATGCCATTGTTGGTGAGATCGTCGCGGCGAGTGCGAGGACGCGCGAAACCTTGCCAATGATACTGGACGTCGCATATGGCGACGGACCAGATGAGACGGTGGACATGTTCTTTCCTGCGGGTCCCCGTCAGAACCTTCCTGTCCACCTGTTTGTCCACGGCGGGTACTGGCGGATGTTCTCCAAGCGGGATTACTCTTGCATCGCCAACACCATCACTTTGGCGGGTGCTATCGCCGTGATTGTTGATTATTCCCTCATGCCGGGGCAGCGCATGGAGGTTCTTGTCGACCAAGTCGTCCGCGCCAAGGAATGGGTCGTCCAGCATATTGCAAGTTATGGCGGCGATCCCTTGCGTCTTTCTGTGAGCGGACACTCTGCGGGAGCGCATCTCGCGACGTTCACGTTCGAGGAGAGCGAAAAAGGATCCAGAGTTCAGGGCGCTTTCCTGCTCGGCGGCCTTTATGATCTTGCACCGCTGCAACAATCCTTCTTGCAGAGAGAGATAGCGCTGACCGAGGACGAGGTGTCTCGCTTCACACCACTTTTTCGACGGCATCGAGCAGATTGCCGAGTTTTAGTGGCTGTCGGCCAGGACGAAACACGTCCCTTTCATGACCAATCGGATGCTTTCATCAACCACGTTGCAGCCCAAGGCCTTTCGGCAACGCGTAACAAGATAACGGGTCGCAACCATATGAACTCTGTTCGCGACCTGGGAGTAGCGGGATCCGAAACGGGAGATCTTCTGATCAGCTTCATAAATTCTGGAGCTTGATCGTCGGATAGTTCTGTTGGCCCAAATTGCATATGTTGCCGGCAGCGCAGACGGGGCCTACATGAGGGTGGAGTACTTTTGTTTGCTGCCAGAAAGTGCCGCATTGCAAAGTCCGGGGATTGGTGAGGCGTAAAAACAAAACGGCAATGCTAAGCTCAAGCGCGCGTTACATCAAAGTTCGAAAGACCGCCTCCGCGCGGGCAATTCTTGGAATGGCAACAAGTGACGGCCACATCGCTCAAGATGCTGACCCAGAAGGCGGGCTGCTCGAGGCAGCCTGTTCCGATCGTTTCGGATGGGTTTCAAACAGACGTCCGTGAACAAAAACATGCTGAGGCGATCCACGCTAGTCAGATCGACATCGAGATTATCCTTCGCGCGGATCGTTATCTGCCACGCTGTAAACGGACCAATAGGGCCGAGCATCGGCTGGCCATGAACCGTCTCGACAGCGCCCTTTGGAGTAACGATGGCGAAGCGGCCAAAGAGTCGGCATGGCATCTAATCCTCCAGCTTGCGCGAGATCGCCGTGGTGGCCCTCAGCTATTGTAGCGCGGGACATCAACTGCTGCCGCATGTCGCCGCCATGCGCTTGGCGTGGTTCCAGTCGCGCGACGGAAGACTCGCGAAAGATGGGATTGATCGGCCAAGCCGCAATCCAATGCAATTTCGCAGAGGGAGGCGTTGCTTGTCAGCATCCTATGCTTGGCATGCTCGACCCGTCGCGAAACGATGTAGTTGTGGGGCGTCAAACCGAAGCTACCCTTGAACACCGCGGCAAAGTAGCTCTTACTCAACCGAACTAGACGCGCGAGGTCCTCAAGTGAGATTGGGCGGGATATCCGCTCATCAACGAAGCTCTTCAAACGGTTGATCTGCCAAGGGGCGAGGCCCCGCGTTGAGCCTTGTTTGCTTTCGACGCCGCTGGCTTTCAAAGGCCGCAGCAGGGTCGACGCTGCCTTGACGAGGTTGATGGTGATGGCCTCGTCCCGGTCGACGTAACTTGTGGCATGGAACAGCAAGCGCGAGACCTCGCGCAAGGTCTCGTGGCTGACATCGGAGAGGTCAAGAGAAGACGGTGTAGGTCGGGTAAGAGGCGTAGCGCCAGGCATCCATGATCTCCTTGGAGAGTTCGGCTGGCCCCATAGTGAGACGCAGGATGCGAGCAATGAATTGTACGGCCAGTGTATTTCCCTAGACGTTGGTATGGAACCGCTACGCCTCGGTATAGATTGTCGGGTAGGCATATAGGCGCGCCCATTGATGGAGCGAGAAATCCGATGCGCTTGCTCAGTGCGGAGTAGGGAGCCAGAGCCAAATGGCACTGCGAAACAGCATGCTCGCTTCTCCATAAACGGGATCATTTATACAAAGGTCCCTGGTGCTTTTGGCTTCCCGAACTACCGTGGCTCTCGCTGGGTGATGCTTCGGGGCTCTTCGACGTCGATTTGCGAAATGCCCGGAAGAAGGAGCTAGGCTCCGAATAGCCAAGCTGGGCTGCGATTTCGCCCGTCGCCTTCGACGGTGCTCAGCAGCATCTCGATTGCAAGATCGCGGCGTATGTCATCCTTGATGCTCGCGCATCGACCTCATCCGTCAGAGTGCAGCTAAAGGTGTCAGCGATGCGGCCAGCGCCGCCATCAGACCTTTCATTCTCTCTGATCGGCCCATCGGCGTGGAGAATGAAAGTGCCGGTGGCAGCTCCAATCGACTGCTGGTCTAATCCAGCCAATACCTAAGTTTAGTTACGTGATCGGCTGGACGGGTCTACCTTCGACTCCATCGCCTCACCCCTCATGAGGCGGGTAGCGCCCTCCCAGCTACCGGCTTCGGTGTTCCCTCCCCCTCCGCCGAAGCCGCGGATCCTCCCAAGATCCGCCAAGGCCGTCTCCATCCGCCCGGAGACGGCCTTCTTTTTCTGAAGCCGTGTCGGGCTTCATAAGCGGAAGCGGATATGGTTCGCTGCCACCATTGAACGTGCCAGGATATGATTCGGCGGCCGCCCTATTCATCAAGCACCGTCCGAACCAATATCCGGCGCTGGGCGAGATTGGCTTAAGGCCAACACCTACGGGAACAGTCCGCGACGCCCTATTCCTCAGTATAATGGGCCGGATGCACACCTGTGATAGTCTCTCTCGACTGATGCGCCTGCGGCGCCGAAGCAGCCCCGGATTTCAAGGAGATTCGACATGAAGGATCAGCGTCCAGAAGGTATCGAACAATACGAGCAACCGGCCGGCGGCTGGGGCGCGCTCAAGGCTGTCGCCAAAACGCTGGCTCACCAGCGGGTTGTGGCCCAAGGCACCATGACGCTACTGAGGGCCAATCAACCGGAAGGCTTCGATTGCCCTGGCTGCGCATGGCCGGATCCCAAACACACGTCGTCATTCGAGTTCTGCGAAAACGGCGCCAAGGCGATAACCTGGGAATCGACAGCCAAACGGTCTGGACCGGAACTCTTCGAGAAAAACACCGTTTCCGATTTTTGGAACTGGAGCGACCATGAGCTGGAAGACGCGGGGCGGCTGACAACGCCGCTGCATTACAACAGCGAGACCGATCGCTACGAGCCGATCGAGTGGGAGGCTGCCTTCAAACTCATCGGCGCAGAACTAAACAAGCTAAACAATCCAAACCAAGCGGAATTCTACACATCGGGTCGTGCTTCCAACGAAGCAGCATTTCTCTACCAGCTCTTCGTGCGCGCCTACGGGACCAACAACTTTCCAGACTGTTCCAATATGTGCCACGAGGCGACGAGCGTCGGGCTTCCGATGTCGATCGGAGTTGGCAAGGGCACAGTGACCCTGCAGGATTTCGATTACGCCGATGCGATCTTCAGCTTCGGCCACAATCCCGGGACAAACCATCCGCGCATGATGACGACGCTGCACGAGGCTTCGCGCCGTCGTGTTCCAATCGTCGTCTTCAATCCTCTGAAGGAGCGCGCGCTAGAACGCTTTGCCGCGCCCCAAGACCCGATCGAGATGATGACCCTCTCATCGACACCGATCGCGTCAGCCTATCACCAGGTCCGTACTGGCGGAGACCTGGCAGCGCTCAAGGGCCTGATGAAGGCCCTGTTCGAACGCGATGTGGCCGACATCGCGACGGGCGGCTCCGGGGTGCTTGATCGGACGTTCATCGAGGAACATACCGCCGGCTTCGATGCCCTGCGCGCGGATGTTGAGAACACGAGCTGGGATCAGATCGTCGCGATCAGCGGGCTGACGAAGGACGCCATCGAGAGTGCGGCCGAGGTTTACGCGAAGGCAAAAAACGTGATTGTCTGCTACGGCATGGGCATCACCCAGCACGCCAATGGCACCGGCAACGTACAGCAGATCGCCAACCTGTTGATGCTACGCGGCAATATCGGCCGGCAAGGCGCCGGTATCGCTCCGATCCGCGGCCATTCAAACGTTCAGGGCGACCGCACCGTCGGGATCACCGAAAGCCCCAACAAAGCGCTCATCGACGGCATGGAACGAGCGTTCGGCTTTCGTCCGCCCGCGGAGAAGGGACACAATGCGATCGAGGCTGTGGAGGCCATCATCGCGGGTGAATCCAAGGCGCTTCTCTGCCTCGGCGGCAATCTTGCCGTCGCGATGTCCGACCCGGAGGCCACTTTCGAGGGCATGCGCAAGCTCGATCTAGCCGTCCACATCGCCACCAAGCTGAACCGGTCGCATCTTCTAACAGCCAAGACTTCGCTGATCCTGCCATGTCTTGGACGTACGGACCTCGACACGCAAGCCTCGGGCCCACAGGCTGTCACCGTGGAAGACTCCATGTCGATGGTTCACGCCTCGCGCGGTTTCTTGAAGCCTCCGAGTGAAGCGCTGAAGTCCGAGCCTGCAATCATCGCCAATATTGCGAAGGCGACGCTTGGCAATCGTTATGGCATCGACTGGGACGGCATGATTGCGGACTATGACCGTATCCGCGAGAAGATCGAAGTGGTGTTCCCCGACTTCCACGAGTTCAACAAGCGTGTGCGTGTGCATGGCGGTTTTCGCCTTGATGTCGCCGCCTCCTTCCGTCGGTGGAACACCAAAACCGGCAAGGCAAATTTCCTTGTTGCTCCGGGCCTCGATGAGGATCCGCTGATCAAGAACCCCGATGCTCTGGTCCTCACGACGATCCGCAGCCACGACCAGTACAACACGACTGTCTACGGTCTCGATGATCGTTATCGCGGCGTCTTTGGCCGCCGCGATGTGATTTTCATGAACAAGGACGATCTGGCCGGCCGCGGCCTCAAGGACGGCGACCGGATCGACATTCGTGGCCTCGTGGGAACTGGCGAGGCCACGCATCGCGTGCGTGGCTTCACGGCGGTCGAATACAATATCCCAAGAGGATCGGTTGCCGGCTACTACCCCGAGATGAACGCGGTCGTCTCTCTGAGCCACTATGACCGTATCTCGGGCACGCCGTCTTATAAGGGCGTTCCAGTGACGGTCACCGCGACCAGCGACGGCTAACCAGCGGATCGACTTCCGGAAAATTGTGCCCGCGACGCGTCTATTTCGAGCCGCATTTCATTGGAGCAGTGGCTTTGTGGGTGCCAGGCCACTGTTTCCATGGACCCAAACTTTTGGCTCATCCACGTACACTTACGTGGCCCGATCTGGGCAAGGTGCTAGGATCTCGTCATGCACCAGGAGTCCATTGCAAACTTTGCAAAGTCCAGCGAACACAAGGCACTGAACGTCAGGTTCTTCGCCTTTCTGGTCGGTGCCACGATGGTAGGCGGCTATATCGGCTTGGTGACATACTCGTGTTTGCCACCGGTATCCATGAGATCTACAATTTTGTGTGGCTCCCACTTGACAGCTTGACCGGCGGTTCGGTCTTTATGGTACGTGGCGATTGCGAGCTGCTCCACAGCGATGGCCACGTGGCTGGTGGAGGCGCCCCTGCCTCTACGAGCAAGAATCTCCGCCGACCGAAACGAGCAGTGAAGCACCGGTCTGGGGCTGGTGGAATCCTTAGAAGCAGTAAAGTAATTTGCACCCGAACTCTGCCTGAAAGGCACCGGCCGAGACGCCATTGCTGCATCATTTGCTGACCGGAAAAGCCTGTCGAGAGGCAGCTACTGGATTGAAAGAAATGCTATCATGCACGACCAGAACTGGCGTCGCTGCAAGGCGCGGATACATCGAACAACCACCAGTCCGGTTTACACCTATGTATAGGTTAGATGGGACCAGAAAGCGGGTAAGGTCTTGGCAGAAAAGACTGGGGGAAGGATGCCTGTACCGTCAATGATATTCCGCGTTCGCGATGTGGAGGGATCGGGTCAGAACCTGGTCTTCGCCTTGATTGCGATCGCGCTTGCGGCCGCCGTCTTCTACGTCGATACGTACACCGATATCGAGGGCGCCGTTGCGGTGCTTTATGTGGTCGTTATGTTGCTTGCGGTGCAAGCGAGTACCCGGGTGGGGCTGCTCGTCATCGCAGCCGTTTGTGCCGCCCTCACCCTTGTTTCCTACGTTGTGACACATGGGAAAGATGCCGACCTTCAGTCTACCGTCCGCCTGGCCGTCGCACTCGCTGCGCTATGCGTCACGACCATGCTTCTCCTAAAGTCGGAGACGGCTCGCCTCGCGCTACTTTCCATCAATTCCGCGCTGAAGGAGAGCGAGGCAAGATATCGGTCGATCTTCGACCGCACCCGTGTTGCGTTGTGGGAGCGAGACTACTCGAAGCTGCGTGGCTATCTGATCGATGTCCGGGCACAGGGGGTTACCGACATCAAGGCGTATGCGCGCGCGAACCCGTCCGTCCTCGATCATTGTGTGGGTCTTATAAAAGTGGTCGCGGCGAACGAAGCAGCGCGCGAGATGCTGGGATCTGCCTCGGTCAGAAGCCCCCGCCGGTTCATCCTGCCGGGGCAGGAGAAGCTCCTTGACGTGTTTCAGGCGATCATGGACGGTGAACGGGTGTTCGAGGACAAGGTCGAAGTACTCGCCGACAATGGAGAGACGAAGCTCGTATTGCTAAGCATCAGCTTCCCGGAAGACCCGGCCGCCTTCAACCGGGTCGTTGTCAGTATGGTCGACGTAACCCAGCGCGAAGTGGCTTTGAAGGCCCTGGCGGAAGCGCAGGCGGAATTGACGAAGGCATCGAAGGCAGCAACGGTTGGCGCGATGTCCGCATCGCTTGCGCACGAGCTCAACCAGCCGCTCGGTGCGATCGTGGTCAACGCGCAGACGCTCTTGCGGTGGCTAGATCGAGATCCACCAGATCTTGTAGCCGTACGCCGTTCGGCCGAGCGAATGATCCGCGACAGCCAGCGGGCGAGCGAGATCATACAAAACACGCGCGGTCTGCTTTCTCCAGCGAGCAATAAGCTCGAAACCCTCAACCTCGGCAGCCTGGTCGATGAGACCATGGCTCTGATGGAGCACGAGCTTCAGCGGAGCGGCACGACGGTGCTTGTCGATCAAAAGCCAGGCGTTCCGTCGGTCCTTGCCGTGAAGATCGAATTGCAGCAGGTCCTGATTAACCTGATCACCAACGCCGTTCAGGCAATGGACGAGGCCGGCTGCCCAGAGCGGATTATCAAGATAGCGATTGAGCGACCTGACATCGAGCACGTGTGCATCGCGTTGCGTGACTCCGGACCCGGGATCACCCAAGATGCGAAGGACAAGCTGTTTTCACCGTTCTTTACGACGAAGGCAACCGGCATGGGCATGGGACTGTCTATCTGCCGCAGTACCTTGGAGGCGCGTGGCGGAAAGCTCGACGGAACCAATCACCCCGAAGGCGGCGCGATATTCGAGATGCGCTTGCCGATAAAGCCGGAGTTGGAACATGCCTGACCTACGCAAATCGCAGAAGCAACCAGCCGGGCCTGTCGTCTTCATCGTCGACGACGATCTCTCCATGCGGGAAGCGCTGACAGACCTGTTCCGTTCGATGAAATTTGACGCCGAGGCATTCGAGAGCGCGGCGTCCTTCATGGAAACGGCGAACTTCAATCGTCCGGGCTGTATTCTTCTCGATGTCCGCCTGCCTGGTGTGAGTGGACTGGATTTCCAGACACAACTCGAACGCATCGGCAGCCAGATGCCCATCATCTTCATGACCGGCTTCGGCGACATTCCGATGAGCGTGCGGGCGATGAAGGCTGGCGCTGTCGACTTCTTGACCAAACCCTTCAAGGATCAGGACATTCTCGATGCCGTCGCGACGGCGATGGAGCGCGATACCGCGCGCCGACGCCAGAGTGCGCAGAGTGAGGCCGTCGCATCGCTTGCCGGAAATCTGACTCCACGTGAGCGCGAGGTCATGGACGCGGTGGTCAAGGGGCTGATGAACAAGCAAATCGCCTATGAACTCGGGATCAGCGAGGTCACTGTCAAACTGCATCGCGGCAATGTCATGCGGAAAATGGAAGTTCGCTCGGTGGCCGAGCTTGTAAGGAAGACCGAAATGCTGGGCGAAGGCGTACGACCACCTGTATCTTAGTATGGTATCTTTGAGTTGGGCATGAAGGCATAACAAGACTTAGAAAAGCAGCCAGAGAAGGCCCGTTCATTGCCCCCAATCCCAACCATAGCCGTCGTCGACGATGACCAGGCCATCCGTGAAGCCATGGACGATCTTGTCAGGTCCTACGGCTACGAGTGCCGGCTGTTCGCCTCGGCGGAAGAGTTTCTTGCTTTCGAACCGCGATCGGCCATTGATTGCATGCTTGTCGACGTGAAGATGCCCGGCCTCAGCGGGATCGAACTACAGGCTGAATTGAACAGGCATTCGCAGCGCCCCCCAATGATCTTTGTCACCTCGTACAAGGATGAGCGGACACGCAGCACAGCGATGAACGGCGGCGCTTTCGCCTTTCTTGGCAAGCCGGTCGATATCGAAAAACTGATCGGATGCCTCGAATCAGCGCTCGGCCACTGAGCGCTGAAAGTCAAACTGAAATTGCAGCTATTCTGCGCGGAACCATTTAGCGAAACGTCTCGCACGGCCCAGCAAATTAAACCGAGCGGTCGCGGCTGAGAAGCCCGGTGTTCTCACCGGAGCGACACCTTTTGGGGTACTCGGCGCACGCCGCTTCACGCATACACCGAGGAAGCAAGCAAAGGAGACAGGACTGTGTTCTCATTCACGAACACCCATTTGTCCGAGCAAGACGGATTGCGGTCCCTGAGCGTCAGCCTGGTTAATCACCTGTCTCGCCGATCATACACATTGCGATGCGAGATTCGGCGTCACGAGCCTATCGAGACGATCGATACGACAGCTTTCGACAGGCGGCTTGAATCGCTGCGCAAGTCCATAGACAACGCCGCTTCTGGCATTTGACCTGTCGAACCGCGCCGCCGATTGCTTGATGACGGCGCCGCGCTTCGCCGCTCGCCTATGCAATAGTTGGTTGCTTGCTTATGGCCGTCCCCTCGACCACCGGTGAAAAAAATATATTCAGGGATACGCCTCCTGCCGTCTTGATCTCGGCGGTTACAGCTATGCCGGGAGAGAGGTAAAATGCATCATATTGCCTATTGTGTTTTCCGCGGTGCGGCTTGCCGACGCCGTCAGCGGCAAGGCATAGGCGCTTTCGCCACACGGGTTTCCGATTTTTGGGACACCTCGTCAATTATACGGGCATCGCGAGGAGAATGGTCGCCGGGGAACCGGACCGGTTGAATAGCGCCCGCGCTTCGCCAGCTGCTAGTCTGCAACTATCTAACGGACCCAACGCTACTGACTGGGTGGCTGTCTCAACTGTTACTTCGCCAGAAATCACGACGTAGATTTTCTCAACGGCCGCATCCTTCAGGGAGGTTCGCGCACCAGGCAACAGGTGCGACAGGCCAATCCAGATGGTGTCGGTGTTCGTTGCTTCCTTCCCCTGAAGGCGCAGGCATTGCATGTCATAGTGCTCGGCCGCCTCGTAGGGCCGAGCTTCCTTGTACCGCGTTACTTGCATTTCGGCTGTCTCAGGGCTTCAACAATACGCGGTCGGCAGTTCCGCGCAGGACAGACGTATATGCCTTGGCCGCATCATTCAGCCCGTAGCAGGTGGCCGGATTGATCGGGAAAGGCTTCAGCAAGCCTTCCTCGAATTTCCCTTTCAACCGGTCAAAGATGCGCGCGCCATCGACCGACGACAAGGCGAGCGTATCGATGCCGATATACTTGTGCCGACCACGGAAGAAGTTGAAGATGTCAAACGGTACGGCGCGATCGAAAGTCGAGATGAAGATCTGCCGCGCTTGCCTAGCCATCGCCTTGTTGGCCAATTCGAAATACGGGCTGCCGACGGTGTTGAAGACGATATCAGCTCCGTGGCCGTTGGTCCGCTCGTGAACTATGGCGGCCACGTCGTCCTTGCTGCTGTCAAGCATTTCCACGGGGCCGTTGGTATGGCCGATTAGCGGCTGGGCATTGTATTCGACCGCAAAGACTTTGGCGCCCGCCAGGGTCGCGAGCTGAATAGCCGCCTGGCCGACCTTGCCGTTGCCGCCGCATACAAGGACGACATCGGTTGGCTGAACGCCACCGGCCTCGCGCAGACCTTCGTACGCCGTGATAAAGGGAACGCCGATGGAGCCAGCCTCCTCCATGGTGAAATTGGAGGGTTTTTGCCGCACAGCCTTCTCATCAAGCACCATCCATTTGGCATGGCTGCCGTCCTGGCTGATACCCAATTCGCCGCCACCGCCCCAGATTTCGATTCCGACCATGTGTTTTGGCCCTTCGCGCACGATGCCGCCGAAATCACGCCCCGGTGTGCGCGGCCAGATGGCATGGGGCATGTGCCCAAGCGAGGCCTTCACATCGCTCGGGTTGACACCGGCTGCAATGATCTCGACCAGTACCTGCCCTGGACCAGGCTTTGGCACGCCAACATCGGCGACCTCGATCTGAAGGTTGTCGAGATCGGGCGACGGCCCGCTAACCCGCAGCGCCTTGCCCAACTTCGTGTCAATCTGGATGTTCATAATGTTGTCCTTTCTGAGACCAGCAATTGGGTTCAAGGCTTGAGGTTGAGGATGTCGCGGGCTTGCGATGGGCTTGCGATGGCGCCACCCAACTTTTCGATGATGTCGCGAGCCCGCTCGACAAGTTCGCCATTGCCTTTTGCGAGGACGCCTTTGGCGATGTACGAGTTATCTTCGAGGCCCACGCGGACGTGTCCGCCAAGCAGATAGGCTTGTGCCGCCATTGGGAACGACATCCGCCCGACGCCAAAGCCGGTCCAAGCGGCGTCGCGCGGCAACATACGAGCGGCGGTCGCCATCGCGTCCGTCGTCGACGGGAGGCCATATTTGACGCCGGTGACGATGGTGAACATGGCAGGCGATTTCAGCACACCGGCCTTGAGGAGATCGTGAGCAAGCTGGATGTCGCCCGTGTCGAAAACCTCAAGTTCAGGCTTTGCGCCGGTGCTCTCGATGATCTCTGCCATGACCTTCACGTTGCCAGGGGTGTTGATCACGACCTCGGCCCCGAAAGTCATGGTGTTCAGGTCGAGCGTGGCAATGTCGGGCTTCAAGGCCACGATGTGTTCGACCCGTCGCTCAGGCCGCATCAACGTGGTCCTGGGACCGGCAACGGCGGGATTTTCATCGCTTGGGTGATACCGACCGCCGGGGCCCGTGGTCACGTTGAGGATGACTGCATTGTTCTTCGCGCGGATCCGTTCGATGACCTCGCGATAGTACGCAATCTCCATCGACGGCTTTGCCGTTTCGGGATCGCGGACATGGATATGGACAATAGCCGCGCCCGCGTCCGCTGCTTCGAGACAGGAGTTGGCAATTTCCTCAGGTGTCACCGGCAGACCCGGGTGATTTTCGCGGGTCGTGAGATTGCCGGTAACCGCACAGGTGATGATAACGTTCTGTTGCATCAGAGATGCCTCCCTCCGTCGACGACGATGCGGGTGCCCGTCGAGAATTTAAGATGCGTTGCACAGGCAAGGATGGCCTCGGCCACGTCGGTCGGCGTGGTGAGACGCTTCAGCGGCGTTGCGGCTGCCGCCTTATCCTTGAACTCTTGGCCGCGGCCGGGAACGAATTCGGTATCGACCACGCCCGGAGAGATAGCCATGACCCGAACCGCTGGAGCGAGGGCGCGGCCGAGCGAGTTCGTCATAATGTCGAGACCCGCCTTTGCGCCACAATAGGCGATGTTCGATCCGATGCCTGTGAAGGCGGCAATCGACGACACGTTGACGATAAGTCCCTGGCCGTGTTCCGCCAGTGCCGGTGCAAAGGCTCGAATGGTCGCAAACACCCCTCGCCAGTTGCTCACGAAAACCTGGTCGATGATCTCGTCGGTGAGTGCGTCGAGATCGGCATGTGGAACCGGCTTTGTCACGCCCGCGGCATTCACGAGGATGTCGGCACGCCCGCAAGCGGAAAGGGCCGCGGCACAGAAGGTCTGGATCGATGAAGTATCCTCTATTGAAACCCGCAGCGCGATATGGCCGCTTCCCGGCAACGCCTCCGCGATCTCACGCGCCCTGGCCTCCCCGGATCGATAGCCGATCACGACTGTGGCACCGGCTTGGGCCAGCAGGCGGCATGTTTCGCTGCCGATACCGCCGGACCCGCCGACCACGATCGCGACCTGACCCTTGAGGGTGTCGAATTGAACGTTCTCACTCATTGTCAGGCCTTCGTTCCAGAGATTGGCGGGATGGGATATGTCGGGTCACCTTCAAGAAGCTTGAATGTGTATTCGCAGGTATAGAAAGGCAGCTGCTCGCCCGGATAATTTGGATGCGGCTCAAGATGCTCGACGAAGTCCCCCACGATCTGAGCCTTCGCACCGAAGACGACGTCGGTTACGAGAGCTTCCTGGGTGTCGGAGAAAATCTGCGTAATCAGCGTCTTGTGACCAGGTGCTGAGACAATGAAGTGAATGTGGGCGGGCCGCATCGGATGACGCTTCTGGGCATGCAGCAAAACGCCGACGGGGCCATCCGTCGGGACGGGATAGCCAGCGGGCTTCACCGACTTGAAGCGGAAGCTGCCTTGCTCGTTCGTATGAAAGACGCCGCGCAGGTTGAAGTCGTCCTGGTCACTGTCCTGGTTTTCGTAGAGTCCCACGGGAGAAGCCTGCCAGATGTCGAGCTTGGCACCCGCGACAGGCGCTCCATCGATATCGACCACGCGACCGGAGAAGAACAGCGTCGGTCCCGGCGTCTCGGATCGGGCGATGCACTCGCCGTCGACGCATTCTGGCGCGTGGCCACGATAGAACGGACCAAGAAGTGCCGACATGGTCTCGCCCTGCATGCCGTCATTGTTGATCAGATCGATAAGGGTCGACGCGCCTAGTACATCGGCGGCCAGTACCACCTCGTTGTTGGTCTCATGGGTGTGGTGGCCGAGCGCAGCGATCCAACGCAGCCCAAACTCGAATTCTTCTTCGGTCGGACGGGTCTCGATGATGAATTGGTGAAGGTGGTTGATCAAGGCATCCGTGATCGCCTTGAGGCGCGGATTGCTCGTTTTCGCCATTGCGGTCAGTACCGTTGGCGTCACGTCCGCGATCGTCGCGATCAGCCGGGGTTCGATGGTTACGTGTTGCATTGCTTGTCTCCTCCGGTGTGCTGGCGCGGCCGCTTATGCGGCGACGTGCGCCGTCCGTTGCAGGGATTGCAGATGGGGGTATTTTTCGGTCAGCAGAGACCCGTGATAATAAGTCTGCGCGAAAGCATCGGTTGCTTTGATGTTGCGCAGCCAAAGATCGATCTGGGGCGCATCAGCCCAGAGATGGCCGAGGTTGATGTCGTCCATCCGAACGATCACCGGCATGATGGCGATATCAGCGAGGGTCAGTTCAGCGCCCAGCAGCCAAGGGCCGCCACATTCGCCCAGCCAATGGGCCATGCGGTCGATCCCTCGCTTCAGCCGCCCGAGTGCTTCATCCATTTCCGACTGCGGAAAGCCGGTTCGCCCCATTTTCAAGAGGAACTCGCGTCGCAGCGGCTTGCTTTCACAAACGGCGAGGAACTCCTCTTCCGTCATTGCCTGGTAATGCGGCAGAAAGGCCAGGTTGTATGACGGAACACGTACGGCCGGTGTCAGAACTTCGTCGATGAAGCTCATCATTGCCCGCATCCTCGCCACTTCTATCGGAGGCCGCGGACGCAGTGGCGCGACATCGCCCAGAATATCTTCGAGATATTCCATGATGACGGCGGAATCGACGACGGGCGTGCCGTTGTGAACCAGCGTCGGAACAACACCATTCGGGTTGATCGCGAGATATTCGGGCTTCAGTTGGTCGCCCCTGAACAGATCGAGTCTGTGCTCCTCGAAGGCCCTTCCCTTGGTGTGAAGCGTGTAGCGCACACGCTGACTGCAGGTCGATTGTGGCGCGTTGTAGAGTACGAATTCGGACATGACTTTCTCCTCCTGCCCCTTGGGCAAGTCCGTCACCATGGTGTTGATCGGTTATGGGACTGTCGTCAGTCCCAGTTCAAAATCCGGGGAAGCTTGCCTTTCTTGACAAGAGTCCCCACCAGGCCGAGAGGGAAGAAGACAAGCCCAAGCGCCATGATCAGACCCGTTCCGAGAATGTTGAGTTCGGAGGCACCCATTGTCGCCACGAACAGTTCGTTGAGCGCGACGATGGCGACAGCTCCAATGACTGGTCCCGCGATCGTGCCCTTTCCTCCGAGAATGCACATCAGGACCATGTTGGCCGAGATGCCGATGATCAGGAAAATGTTGGGCCGCAGGTAGGTCAGGTACTCACCCCACACCGCTCCGGCCATGCCAACGAAGAAGGCCGACAGCGCGAACGCCAGTACCTTGTACAGCCGCGTGTTTATCCCGGCACTTTCCGCCTTGATCTCATCCTTGGAGATGGCGCGGAGACCAAGACCAAACTTTGAGTGCTTGATCCTGTAGCTTGCCCAGACCGTGAAGGCGGCAATGGCGATAAACGCGTAGTAGTACGGCAGTTTGGTCCATTGAGCCGATAGACTGTTCGAGGGCAATGTCAGGCCATTCGTGCCGCCAATGAATGCCCAGTTGTCGAACAGGATCCGCGCAATCATCAGCAGTGCGATCGAGGAGATAATGAAGCTCGGCCCGCGTACCCGCAATGTCACGAGCCCGATGAGATAACCGACCGCCGCTGCGATGAGGCCAGCCAGGGGGGCCGTCACGATCGTTGAGATACCGTAGCGGGCAAGCAGCATTCCGGCCACGTAGCCACCGATGCCAAAGAAGACGCTATGGCCGAGGGAGATATAGCCTGCAAAGCCACCCAATATGTTCCATCCGGAAGCCATCGCGACAAAGGATGCAGCAAAAAGCACGAGATGAAGGAGGTAGTTGAAATTGCCTGCGAACTGCAAAAGTGGCAGTGCAATCAGGATGGTGAGCAGTGCAAGCGGAAACCAAGTGGCTCGCGTTTGATCGGCCTTCAGCGCCAGTTTCTCGTTATGCGCACGCCGGGCTTCAACCACGCTGTTCGTGCTTGAGTGAGGGAATGTGACCGTCATTACGCCATCTCCGGTTTTTCGCCGAACAGGCCCTGTGGCCGGACGAGCAGGACAATGAAAAGTGCGAGGAAGAATGTCATCGTCGACCATGTCGCGCCGATCCAGGTGCCGACGAAGGCCGCGACGAGCGACAGGCCCAGGGCTGCCACGACGGTGCCGAGGATGCTCCCCATACCGCCGAGCACGACGACAGACATCAGCATAGCGATCCATTCCCAATGCTTGGCCGGGAAGAAGCTGAAGACGAAGCTGACAAGCGAACCAGCGGCGCCTGCGAGACCGATCCCGATAGCGAAGGCGAGGATGCTGATCGCGTTGACGTTAACGCCCAGCAGTTCAGCGGCTTCGCGGTTCTGTGTCGTGGCGCGGATCGCGTAGCCAAGCCGCGAGTATTTCAGGAAGAGCGTCAGACCGCCGATAATCAGCAGCGAGACAATACCGGCGTAGAGCTGACCCTTCGGAATGAAGAGATCGCCGATGAAGATCGCATCTGTCGCGTAGGCCGGAGACGTAATGCGCTGCGTGTTCGTAAACATGCCGCCGAGCAATCCTTCTGCCATCGTCGCCAGCGCGAAGGTCAGCAGCACCGTCATCTCGGAATATTTCGCGTTCTTGGCCTCGCGCTCGAAGAGGAGTTTGTAAAGCACCACCCCGACCGCGGCCATTGCGATCGAAGCAACCGGCACCATGAGGATGGGATCGAGGCCGAGGAGTTTGAAAGCCCAGTAGGCGATATACGCTCCGCCGATGATCAGAGCCGGATGTGCAATGTTCACGATCCGCATCACGCCGAAGACCAACGACAGTCCTGATCCCATAAGTGCTATGACGCCGCCGAGCGCGAGCCCGAGCACCAATATCTGGATAAATTGAGCCATGTTGTTCCCCTTTCAGGCGGCAGCTTTCTTGCCACCAAGGTAGAGTTCCCGGATTCGAGGGTCGGCGAGAATGTCTTTCGCGGGCCCTTGAAAAAGGGTTCGTCCGAGATCGAGCACGACGCCCCAATCGGAATTCTTGAGCCCCATCAGGGCATTCTGCTCGACGAGCAACACTGTGATGCCGTCCGCCGACATCATCTTCATGATGTCGAACATCTCTTGAATTACCTTCGGCGCCAGACCGAGCGAGGGTTCGTCGAGCATGACGATACTAGGCTTGATTATCAGCGTGCGGGCCATCGCCAACGTCTGCTGCTGGCCACCCGACATCGTCCCGGCGTGCTGATCAGCCTTTTCCTTAAGCATCGGGAAACGCTCCAGGATTTCGTCAACGCGCCGGTGAAGCTCTTTCTGACCATCGAGAATGAAGCCGCCCATCCGCAGATTTTCTCGAACGGTCATCTTTGGAAAGAGGGCACGCTCCTGCGGCACGAAGCAGATGCCTTCCCGCAGGATTTGGTCGGGACGCATCCCGTTCAGTCGCTTACCTTTTAAGATCACGTCGCCCTTGCGGATTTTGAGCATACCGCAGATTGCCTTCAGCAGGGTCGACTTGCCTGCTCCATTCGGACCGATAATGCAGTGCACCTTGCCCGGTTCGACTGTCAGACTGGCGCCATCGAGGATTGCTGGGCCGTCGCCATAGCCAGCGGTAATATTTGTGACTTGGAGGAGTTCCTGCATCAGGCCGCCTCCTCTTCGAGTACGCCACCAAGATAGGCATCGAGGACCTGCGCGTCCTTGCGCACGATATCCGGGGTGCCCGAACAGATGACCTTGCCCTGCGCCATGACCACGACCTTGTGGGATAACCGCATGATGAGGTCCATGTTGTGCTCGACGATAAGGACCGTGAGGCCCATTTCATTCAGCGCCCGAATCCGATCGACGATCTCCTCCATGAGCGTGGGATTAACGCCACCGGCAGGTTCGTCGAGCAGGATGATTTTCGGTTCCGACATCAAAAGCGCGGCCAAATCCATGAGCTTTTTCTGCCCGTAGGAAAGATTGTGCCCATCCTCGTAGGCGATGCGCGTAATCCCCAGAAACTCCAGGATCGACATCGCCTTGTCTTTTTCCTCGCGGCTGATTGCTGGACGGAAGAGCCCGCTAATTCCATTGACCTTCGACTGGACGATGACATTTTCGATGACCGTCATGTCGGACAGATTGCGCGATATCTGAAAGGTGCGACTAAGGCCCTTGGCCGTGATCTTATGGGGGCGCAGCTGCTCGATGCGCTCACCGTCGAGCCATATCTCACCGGACGTCGGCGTGACGGTGCGGCTGATGCAATTGAACGCGGTGGTTTTTCCTGCTCCGTTGGGTCCAATCAACGCTGTGATCGAGCCTTTCTCGACCGTGAAGGAAGCGCCGTCCACGGCTCGCAGCCCTCCATAGTACTTGCATAGGTTTCTGACCTCTAGCATCGCCCGATCCTCCTTCGTTCGCTGGCTTGGTTTGCGGGGCGGCGCGCGTCCGCCCCGTTCGAGGTTTTGTCAAAAGCCCGCCTTGGGATAGCTCAACGGGGAAACTCCCTGAAACTCGTCCTTGGGATAGACGAACTTCAGCTGCCCGCCCTGCCATTGCGTCATGATGTACGACTTGTCCTTCGCGAGGCCGCGATCGTCCCAGGAGAAGCGTCCAAGCACGGTCCGCACCGGGCTGTCCTTCGTACGCGCGTGAAGCCATTCGGCCATCTTCGCATTGTCAGTCGAACCGGATCCCGCAATCGCTTGCTCAATCCCCTGGCAGACAGCAAACGGGATGGCGCTGTCTTCGTCGGGGTCAACGCCATAGGCTGCATTGAAGGCCTTGACGAAGTCCTCATTGGTGAACGGCTTTCCTGCCAGCGTGCTTTCGAAAGGTGCATCCTTGTGCCAGTTAGCGTGCACCATGACGCCCTCGGCGGCGCTTGCGCCGACACCCTCGATAAACTCGTGTTGAGCGCCCTGGCTGAGGTAGACGAACTTCGGCGTCGCGCCGACTGTCTTAAGGGCACGGGTCAGCTGTACGGCCTCTTCCTCCGATGCCGTCAGACCGACAATCAGTTCGGCGCCAGAACGCTTGATGGAGTTGGCGAGGTTGAGCCAGTCATTGAACCCATCGTCCGGCCACTTTTCCTGCATGACGACGTCAATACCCGCCTCCTTGAGATATCCTGGCGCGAGGTCGGCGATCTGCTTGTTTGTCGCCGCGTCGACTACCTTCTCGCCAAGCAGGCCCGATGCGATCGCGTTGGCGAAGAAGTCGTCGGCGTGGACGATGGCAGCTGACTTCGGTCCCTGCCCAGCCGGGATCAGGTCCTTGATGACGTTGACGACGTCTTTTCCAGTGTATTCCGCGGCGCCAACCTGAAAATAGAAGAGGTTCTTGTATCCCTGCTCGTAGATGCGCAACGCACCGCCGGAGGGCACGGGGTGAACCATGTTGTACTTCGACAGTATGCTTGCCACGGGATACGTCAGGCGGCTCGAGAACGTTCCGTAGACGGCATCGACCTTGTCGACGTTGATGAACCGTTCGTATTGATTGATCGCGGTTGCCGGGTCCGAACGATTGTCGCTGACAACGAGATCAACTGGACGACCGAGGATTCCACCTCCGTCGTTTATCAGTTTAGTGCACAGCTCATAACCGCGTTTATGCTTTTCGCCGCTGACGGCAAGGCCGCCGGTAATAGGTAGCGACGCGCCAATCTTGATATCGTCCGCATGAGCGGCTGGTGCATTCAACGCCAGGACAGTGGTTGCTAGAAGGACTGAAAGTTTCATCGAGACTCCTCCATTCTCCGAAACTTGCTGCGCAATCGATTGCGTACACGCTCGCCAAAAGCCGTAGTCCGACCGTGAAATACCACGGTCACCTCCATGACCTGCGGATTCAACTGAGTTACGCAATCGATTGCATTAGGAGGTAGCATACGTCTTATCATATCGTCAACAAATTCATGCAATCGATTGCTTAAATATCAGGAGTCGCTAGTATGACCTCCGTTGAAGGGTCGAAGTACATGCTAAAAAAACGCATCACATTGAAGGACATAGCACGCGAGACCGGGGTCCACGTGTCGACAGTCTCCCGCGCCCTCGATCCTGTGGAATGCAAGCACCTTACAGAGGAAGTCGCCAATCGAATTCAATCCGCGGCCAAAACGCTTGGTTACCGCCCCAATCGGATTGCCGCCGGGCTTCGCACCAATCGGACCATGACGGTTGGCGTAATTATCCCTGACATCACCAACGTCATCTTCCCCCCGATCCTGCGCGGGATTGAGAGTGTTCTCGAACCGCTAGGTTACGCCTCGATCATCGTGAATACCGACAGTGATCCAGAGCGGGAGGAACGATTGATAGACGTTTTGCGGGACCGAGGCGTCGACGGGGTTATTCATGCGGCCGTCCTGCGAAACGATCCCGCGATTGCAAAGGCGGCTGATGATGGGTTGCCCGTGGTGACATTGAACCGAAAGGTTGACGGTTCGCCAATACCTTCGATCGTCAACGATGACGATTCTGGGATCTGTCAAATGCTGCGGCATCTTCGGGATCTTGGTCATACGCGCATTGCCCACATATCCGGCCCTCAGGATTTGTCGACGGGCCAGCTTCGTTTAGCGGCCTTTCGACGGGCGGCCGATGACATGAACGTTGCGGTCAATGACGAATTGATCGAGGTTGCTTCACGCTTCGACGAGGCGGAAGGGGCACGTTGCCTTCTCAACCTGTTAGCCAAGGGCAAGCCATTCACAGCGGTTCTGTGCGCCAACGATCGACTTGCTCTTGGAGCAATTGAGGCATTGAGGGAGCGAAGCATTGGCTGCCCAGGGCAGATATCGGTCACCGGCTTCAATGACATGCCATTCCTGAACCTCGTTCAGCCACAACTTACAACCGTCCGCATACAGCAATTCGGCGCCGGAAAGGCGGCGGCGGGCGTCCTGCTGCAACTGCTGAACGGCGATAGCTCCGCTCCGAGGGAGACTATCTTGCCGGTGGAGCTTGTGGTCCGTAACAGCACGGGCTCTGCCCCAGAAATTCCCGCTTCGGTGTTGCCTAAACCCAACGACCCGGCTGGAGCTATTCAACAATAAATTGAGG
The DNA here is from genome assembly GCF_024808055.1 of Rhizobium sp. BK176. Lineage (NCBI taxonomy): Bacteria > Pseudomonadati > Pseudomonadota > Alphaproteobacteria > Hyphomicrobiales > Rhizobiaceae > Rhizobium > Rhizobium sp. BK176. The sequence goes on from NZ_JANUBV010000020.1 coordinate 87,761, forward strand.
AGCGCTCTGTGGCGAGAAACTTCTTTATACCGTCTAGAATTGGCAGCCCACAAATCGATGAACTCATCGGCCCAGCAAGAGGGCGCGTCCCAGACGGCATGATCAATCAAGCGGTCGCACCTTCGAAAGCGTAGCAAATGGTAGCGCCAGCAATCATCAGATCGTGAGTGTACTCTACATCCGCGTGAACCAGATACACCGCCGGCTATCTGGTGACAATGTACGTGTCCCTTCCATGGCCATCCTAACGCCCGCGAGCACCCTGGCCCCGGTTGACGATCCTTGATCATTCGTCCCAGCCATCATCCTTTATCTCCGTTGGCTTCTCCTCGCCCGTCAGCCGGGACGATCGATCGTGGGCGTCATGACGTTGCGCCGGCTGCTGTAGCAGCCGGCGCAGACATGACGGGGAGAGCTCAAACCGTGGTTGGCCGCACATCCGAAATAAAATACTAAGGCTGATCAAACGCGGTTTACCAAGTCTCGATCGATGCTACTAATTGGGAATGGGCTCTGACGCGAGTCGGATGAGGAAATCTGGATGGCAATCGAATTTCCGAAAGTTGTAGGGTGTTCCTCACTAGCATTTCTTGTGACGGTCACGGTCAATATGTCAGTCATTCCGTCTCATGCCGGCGAGCAAATCTTTGATGAATTACGCTTCGGAGCATCCGCATCGATACAGGGCGGCGGCGAGCACGAAGACGGTATCTTTCCCGAGGTGACGGTGTTCTTTGATCCCTTCGGTCAGGACTCCGCGACGGGCTTTGAGCAACAGCTTCTGCGCCCGCGCATCAATCTCGGCACCTCGATCGGCACATCGGGGGAAGCCACCCAAATCTTTGCGGGTCTCTCCTGGACTGCAAACTTCAACGACCAGGTCTTTGCCGAAGCCGGCTTCGGCGGCGTCTGGCACGATGGGGAGCTCGAAGGCAACACGGATGGCCCGAATCTCGGCTGTCGATTCCTCTTTCGAGAATCCCTGGGTGTCGGTTACCGCTTTGACCAACACTGGAATGTCATCGCCCAGGTTGCCCATTCGTCGCATGCCAATCTCTGCGATGGTCCGAACAACGGCATGACGCGCGCCGGTATTCAGGTCGGCTACAAGTTCTGAGCTGCCAGCGATTTTCTGCCGTCGATCACCAAAAGAAATTCAGGCCAATCTATCCGATAAGCTCGACCCGACAAACTTGAAAGTCCGCTCATGAGATACATTGGCGAAGGCCGTTTGCGCGAGCGCGCTTTTGGATAGGTCTACACCTCTGCGCTCTCGGTGCCCAGCACCAACAGGACAGTCATAGCTCCCTCAAGGCTGCTACCGAGCTTTCAGTGATGATATCCTCGACGACCGCAACTATCTCCGGAAGGAGATCGGTGCCTTCGGACATGACATATCAGTTTGACGCTGCCCCCACGCACGGCCCGAATGGTCGCGGCCATATTACCGGTCTGACCTCGGCATTCTCTGCTATCCGAAAAATGTGGATGGCTGGCGGTCCCGTGAAGGTGACGATGCTTACTTTCGCCATCGGCAGCACAAAGATTGCGTTATTTAGAAAAGCGCAAAGACATTGGCAGGTGCAAGGTCTGCTTCACGGCCGAATCCGGGCGCAAAGCTATTACAGGCGAAGACGTCCCTGGTCTTGACAGGATACGAGCTGTTGACCTTGCGTTCCGTTTCGTAAGTAAGTGATCTGACAAAGAATGTGTGGGAAAGACGGAACCGAGCTGAAACACTGAGACCGGCGCAAACCAAGACCGGGCTGGCCAGTTCAAGCGCAGTCGCCACGTCTTCATTCTCTCATTATCGACAGCAGGCCCAACCTCCATCCCATCAGCTTGGCGAAATTCGCGCGACAGCTAACCTGATGCCTACACCCCATCAGCGCAAGTTCTTCAGTGAATCCGCGTCTGCAGACTGACGGAGTCGCGGCGGTTGGTCTTCACCCGATCGCCCGCTCGCTTGGGCACCAGCGATGGCGTCACCGCCACGCAGTTATGCGCAAGTTCGATGAATTTTAAGATATCCCCCTCATGGTTCGCCCTCGCCAAGCATGGGCCCTGCTGCGGCCCATCCGGAGCAATCCGCCGATTCAGCTTAGCGCGGGCCACCTTCACTCCACGAACATACAGTATAGAGCGGCGGCGGCCCGTATTATATCTCGGCTTCTACGCGTTAGAACCTATCCAGTTTCGCAGTAAGTAGTCTCCGAACAATGGAACCGTGAAAGCTATGTCGGCATATGAAGGGCTGTAGATCATCCTTTTTTATGATACTGGCCCGCAAAGGCCCGAGCTTGGTAGGCGGCTCTTTCATCATCTCTGCAACGTCGCCGGATTTGGAAGGCCCCTCGCCTAACTTAGCCATGGCGAAAACGTATTCACGTTCGCGCGGCGTCAGGCGGTCAAAGCGTACCCTAAAAACCCATCGTCAAGTCTTTGAAGGGCTCGCTGGGATGACTGATCCACGTCAGCAGCATCTATCGGCGACTGATTGGCGGTATTCCAAGCTTGATAACCCCATTCCTGGAGAAAATATGTATAGCCTTGGGTCTTCGTGACGACAGATTGCAATGCATCAACTTTTATTTGCTCACCTTCCTCCTCAATCGGGTTCTTGATAGCTAGCTCCGCCGAATTTCGATCAAGTGCCCCCACTGAGGGATAGGTAAACAAACGCTCCGCATAAGACTTCGCATCGCCGGAAAGAGCAGCCACCTGAGGCAAGCCAGCGCCGAAAAACAGCACCGGTAGGCCTTTCTGATTTATCCGATGAATCGCAACGATTAGTCCAGCGTAGTCCTTTTCATTGATGTATTGGATTTCGTCGATTAGGAGCGTCCAGCCGCGTTCTGCAGCCTTCGCCGCCTCCCCGACCCTCACAAAAAGCTCTGCAAGGTCACATTCTATGTTTCCGCTATCGGCCGTTCCTGTTTCGGGATCCACTGACAACGCGAAATCGCCCATCTCCACTTTGAATATTGACGCGAAACTACGAAGCGCTCGCATTACACTGAAGGCACTCGCTTTCGCTTGGTCGATTACACTTACTTTGCGAAGGATTTGATGGATGCACGGATAAAGAAGTGTTGGAAGAGCAACTCCTTCTGGTGCTTCCACCAAAGAAGTCAGGTGCCCATACTCTTCAGCTATCTTTTCAATTTGGTTTAACAAAACTGTCTTGGCGACGCCGCGGAGCCCAAGCAGTATCTGATACTGGGCGGGCCTGCCGCGAATAGCTCGTTGGACAGCTATGCGTGCATCTTCTAGAATTTTGTCCCGTGCAGCGAGTTCCGGTGGCTGTTATCCGGCACCTGGTGCAAACGGGTTGCGAACTTCATCCCATCACTTATATCCAGTTTAGACGGTTCTAGGGTGAATGTCTTATAACTACCTATAAGTCAATATCACTCTGAGGATGGATGATTGGCTTGCGCTTCATGCGGTAAGGACTACTGCTGCGGCCAACTGAAGCTTCATGTGTCCCTTTCCCATTGCCTGTTTCTTCTCGCAAGGTCAGAGTTAATAGTGGTGCCTGAAGTGCGCAGTCGCCTCAGGCAATAATGGACTGGCTTCGCAGTTCCAGGGCGATGAGCCGGTCGCCGGCTGCTCCCCGCGAACTTCGCAGGCTTCGATCATTTCCTGACGGCTCCCTTGAGTCCGCCGCCGATCAGAAATGTCGCATCCATCAATGCGATCATCGGATTGCCTCCTCCGGAGACCGCAAGATAGCGCGGTTGCCAGTGCGGATGAAACTTGGATTTGAAGGCGCGAAGCCCCTTGAAATTGTAGAAGCGCTCGCCGTGTTCGAAGACGGTGCTGCCGATGCGGTCCCAGACAGGGGCCGTTTCGCGTTTCGACATCCCCGAAAGCGGTGCCATGCCGAGGTTGAAGTGTCTGTAGCCCTCCGCTCTCAGATGTTCCATGATCTGCACCAAGAGGAAGTCCATCGCGCCTTTTGGCGCATCGGGCGAAAAGCGCATCAGGTCGATCGTGGCTTCGGACTTGGTTCCGGTGACAAGGATATTGGCAAAGGCAACAATTCGGCCGTCCTTCCTCAGCACGCCGACTGGCTGCGAAATGAGGTAATCGGGCTTGAACGCGCCGAGCGAGAAGCCCTTCTCCTTTGCATTGTGATGCTCGAGCCAGGCATTGGAAACGGCCGAGAGCTCGTCGATGATTCCGGGGACATTGGCGGGTTCGACGACGGTGAATCCCAACCCGTCACGCTGGGCTCGGCTCGCGGTCTGGCGCAAGTTAGCCCATTTGCCGCCCTTCATCTCGAAGGTGCGCAAATCGGCGATTGCCAATTCGCCGAGCTTAAAAGCGCGCAAGCCGGCATCGGCGCAGTGCGAAAGCAGCGCTGGCGAAATCTGGTAGAAGACCGCACGGCAGCCTGCAGCGCGCGCCGCTTCCACGAAGTGCCAGACCAGTTCCTGGACGCCACGATGATCGCCGATCGGATCGAACAGCGCGATCCACGAGCGGCCTTGCCGTCCATACATGATGAAGGCATCGCCCTTTTCCGAGAACATGATGGACTTGTCGCCCATGCGCACCAGATTGGCGTCAGCACTGTCCTGTTTGTCGACGATTTCCACGGCGCGGCGCACGGCTTCCTCATCTGCGGGTTCCGGCCTGAAAGTCACCGGCCGCAACAGGCTGAAGATAGCGATTACCGAGGAAATGATTGTAATGCCGAGCACGGCACGCAGACCGCGCGGCGCTTCCGCGGCAAATTCGAACTGCCACCAGAGTTCGTTGCTGTATTCCACGTCGCGATAGACGAAGAGCAGGATAACGACGGAACCGACGACGATGACGGCAATCGCCATTAGCCAGGAAGCGGTCATTGCCTGGTTGAGAAGCGACGCATGGCGGGTAAAGAGCTGGCGGCTGACGAACAGGCCGAAGACCAGAAAGGCCAGGAAGCCTGCCTCCACGAGAGCGATCGCCTTCAGCAGCGAGAATGTCAAAGCGGCAACCGCCGAGAATACGGCCACCCACCAAGCGCCGTCGAGCCGCTGGCTCAGGCCACGGGCGGCCACAACCAGTGCAAGACCAAACAGGCTGGAGAAGAAGTGTGCGCCCTCTACTATCGGCAACGGCAAATAATTGGAGAGGAATTCGAGATTCTGATCGGGCGTCGGCGTCACGCTCGAAAAGATCAGCATGACGCCCAGAAGCAGCGCCAGCGCCGACAGCAACTGCGGCATCAACCGACCACCAATGCGCCGTACGCTGGAGGCCGCCGGATGATCCACGAAACGGCGAAGCTCGGTCACCGAAACCGCAAGGATGGCGATCAGCAGCGGCAGAACGTGATAGATCAGCCGGTAAAGAACGAGCGAGCCGAGAACGGCATCGATATTCACCGCACTGCCGAGCGAGGCAATGATGACGGTCTCGAAAACGCCGAGGCCCGCCGGCACATGGCTCAGCACACCAAGCCCGACGGCGATCGCGTAGACCGCCAGAAACACCGGCCAGCCGATCGCGGTCTGCGGCAGGAGCACATAGAGCACCGAGGCAGACGCTGCGATATCGAATGCAGTGACCAGGAACTGGCGCGACCATGTGCGCGAATCCGGCAGCCGAAGTGCAATCGACCCGATTTCGATCACCCGGCCTTCGCGGCCGAGCACCATGAGAGAGCCGAGGATCGCCAGGATGACCGCAGCGATCAGGCGAAGCCACGGGCCGCTGACATTGATCAGCGGTGCGATCTCATTGGCGATGACAAGGAGCGCGATTGCCGCCACGGACGTCAGGCCGAGGCCGAAGGAAAGTGTGATGAAAGCAATGATGCGACCGATATCCTCGGGCGAAACCCCAAGACGTGTATAGGCGCGGTAACGGATCGCACCGCCTGACAGCGCGCCGAAACCGGCTGTATTGCCGACCGCATAGGCACTGAAGGCCGTCAGCGCGACATGCGGGAAAGGCAGACGCTGGCCGATATAGTCGATGGCATTGAGATCGTAGAAGACGAGTGCCAGAAAGCTCAGGGCCGTGAAAAGCAAGGCGAGCAGGATCGAACTCAGCCGCGTCTCTGCCAGTGCCGCCACCACGTCGTCGTAGCGCACCTCATCCGTCAACTGCATGACTGCGTAGCCGACGAGGCAGAACAGGGTCAACGTCGCAGCTGCCACGAGCTGTGTGCGATAACGACGGAGAAGGCCCCGGTATCCACCAGCATCTTCGCTTTGCATTTCTTCCAAATCGTACGGGTTCGCCATGTTACCAGCAAGAATTGTTGCCTACGGCAGCGCCAGCATGAGCGGACCTTTCATAGATCCGCCACCGCTATCTCTATCAGTGGATGGATCGATTGATGACACGATGGGGATAGGCGGCCTTGAACTGCGCCATCATCGCGCTGGCCTGCTGCAGCACACGTTCGGCCTTTTCAGGATCATCGCGAGCAAGTTCGTCGGCATTGACCCGCATTGCTTCCGCCATGCTGGCGGACATCACTGCAAACTTCCCTTCTCCGCGGACCAACGCCTCTTTTGAGGCAGTCTCGAGCCAACGAGCAAAGTCCACGATGATCTCTTCCCGCTCATCGATCTCAACGCTCTTGATGATGCTGATATTCTCTTCCATACAGGTCACTCCATACACAATCGGCGCACACACCGAGTTCAACGCCTCGGGTTGGGAACGAGCTAGGAAGACGAAAAATCGAATTCAAGAGTTCAGTGAAACTTAAACTCGCCCTCGAGACGTCGCCATTCGTTCGGTCCGATCAGACCCTTGTGTGTATGGCGGACGGAGTGCAGCGGCCCGTCGAGGCTGTCGCGCCGGAAGTCCACGAACCGGCCGCGTCCCCTCGAAGGACTCGAACATGATTTTCGCCGTCGACTCTTTGCTCAGTCGAGGAGGTTTTGCCGATGAAGATCGCGCAGATCGCACCGCTCGCCAAAAGCGTTCCGCCCAAGCTTTAGGCTGGAACCGAGCGCATTGTTTCCTATCTCACCGACGCACTCGTCGCCCAACGTCACGACCTCACACTTTTTGCCAGCGTTGATTCGATCACCGCGGCGAAGCTATAACCAGGTTCTCCGGCATGGTTATGTCGCATCTGTCAGTACCCAGCGTGTGTCGAAGTCGACAACGCAAATAAGTATACGACAGCTCGTGCGGTAAGGACGCACTCCACGCGGGTCAGCGTCGAAGAAGAAAATAATGCCCGCCTTCGCCCCGCGGCGAACCATACGCCTATCGCGACTTACCGCAATTGCATTTGACATAGGCGGTCGGGTTGGCCGTGAGTTAGTATCATCCAAGATCGATAAGAAGCTTGCGCTCTTTGTCGCCGCGGTGACTTGCTTATGAGTTCCGGATCGGATAGTCAGCCGCCGCGCCGGCATGAAGCCGGATCTCCGGAGACATGATGGCTAGACGACAGCTGAATCTTGCGGGTGGTGACGGCCCGACGCTGAAAGACGTCCGCCAAGCCGTCATCTTGTTGGAGTGCAGCGTCTGCGATCGTCGCGAAAGCTTCGAGCGAAAAGTCCTGGTGGCACAATTCGGCGCGGGAGCCAATCTATTGAAGCTGCGCCGGCGGCTGGCCATGGGGTGCGAGCGAATGGTGGGATCCGACGGCGACCGTTGCTCAACCCGCTTTCCGTGTCTCGAAAGCCGCAACTGCTAGGGATCCACATCCCACGTTAAAGGGCGCTCAACCGCAGAATGAACACCTGACGTCTGTACAGTAAAAGCTTCGTTTCACAACAGAACAGCTTTCGAGATGTTCGAATGCTCACGGCTCTACATCGTTAGGTAATGGAGGCCCGTCGGATAGAGGCTTATCTTGCCCGCGCCCGCATACTCTCTAGATCGTCCCCATGAATGTTCTTAGAAGGATACTGGCCGGCAGGTCGACTGTGCGCACGCGCATGCCGGCCCAGTGTCTTAGCCCAGAGATTGACCGGGAGGTCGAGCGCCAGCTGAGTGGGCGCACGCGCGACATTCGTTTTCACCCCAGCCTTCGCCGCCTCTTTCGCGAGCGTTCGTGGCCGCAGACCTCAAAAATCATACGCGCCTGGATGATCTGGGTGATCGTCCTTGACGCATTGACGCTGGCTCTCAACGCCGTCCTGCTTCCGGCCGAAGCGGTACGTTCCATGCTCCTTCCAGCATCCATCCTCGTGCCCGCCGCCCTCGTTGCGGCGGCAGTTTTCTCGATGACACGCGCCTACTGGGTTCAGGGCGCAACGATTCTCACGAGCATGTTCTTCATCCTTCTGTCGGTTGCCTTGGTCGGCGTTAGCACAGGGGGCCAGTTTTACGAGCGGCACTTGACCATCATGCTATTCGTGGCAGTCACGGCGATCGTCATCTTTCCGATACCGCTTAGCTGGTCGGCGACAATCGCAACTTACGCCGTTGGCATATACCAGCTTCAAAACCCCGAGATAGCCATGGGAAGCGCCGCGGCGGCAACGCTATTTTTTGCAAGCGGCGTGGCGGCGACTTTGGTGGCCCGCCGGACGGCCACCATCCTTGCCCAGAAGACTTTCCTGCTCGAGCTAAGGGATCGCAGACGGCTGGCTGATTTAACTGATGCCAATAATCGCCTCGAATTGCTGGCGCGAACGGATCCGCTTACGGGTGTGGCAAACCGGCGCTCGATGGTGGAAACCATTGGCAAGTGCTGGACGGAGGCAAAGGCGACTAGATCGAGCATCGCGATGCTGATGTGCGATATCGATGAGTTCAAGAAGCTGAACGACACTCTCGGCCATGCCGAAGGCGACCGCTGCCTGGTGAAAGTGGCGGGCATCATCCAGAGCAGTCTAAGAAGCGAGCAAGATCAGGTCGCGCGGTTTGGAGGAGAGGAATTTCTTGTGTTGCTTCCTAATTCAAGCGAAGAGGATGCACGGTCTGTCGCAGAAACGATCCGAAGCCGGGTAGAGGCTGCAGCTCTCGCCAACCCCTCGTCACGCGTTGCCCCCTGCGTCACAATTAGCGTTGGCGTAGCGGCAGGGACGGTTGATAGGGAAGCCATATCGCCGGACCAGCTTCAGCGTAGGGCGGATGCATCTCTGTATGATGCCAAAACGAATGGTCGTAACCAAGTCGCTGTATGCAAAGATTACGGTTGAGGATCTGGCGGAGCTCCGTCGGGACCTGCCCAAGCGAACTTCTCAGCTTCTTGATTGGTTTCTAATTTCATGGCGTTGCCGCCGTCCATTGCTTTCCGTGCAGTGAATATGCAGATCTACCGCCGTGATGGGATTGCACTAGCGACCAGCACATTAAATCGGCGAAGGCATTGATTAGAAAGAGTCTCCCGCCCAATCTTCATGGCCATGGCGGATACGGATCACGAATATGCTCCCGTCTTCGATGATGCGATACACCACAAGGTGCGCCTTGAACGGATGGATCCTTACAGGGGGAGAAATCTCACAGCGTTCGCGCGCCATTCTTGGGTTGGTGGCGATGAGTTCGAGCAAGGCAAAAAGCTCATCGTGATATCGTCTGGCAACTGGTGCTCCGAAGATCCGGATGCCTTCTTCCGCTATGGAAACAATATCCTCTTCCGCTTGGATCGAAAGGCTGAATGGCATCAAGCGCTTCCGCGGCTGATCTCGGCTCGAGCGGTGGCTGCAGCAAACAACTCGTCCCTTGAACGGCTCCCAACTCCGCTTCTAATCCCGTCGTCGACAAAGCGCTGCATCTCGGCAATCTTATCCGTACGGGCTTGGTCTCTGCGGATCAGGTCCCTGACATAATCGCTCGCATTCGAGTATCGACCTGTCTTAGCCTGTGCTTCCACCCAGTCTTTCATGGGATCTGGCAGGGATACATTCATCGTCGCCATTCGAGTCTCCTTTATGCTTGAGGATACGTGCTGATGGCAAAGTTTGTCAAATCCAAGATGAGGTCGCAAGTTACTGCTCTTGAAGGGAATCGAACCAAAGTCCACCGCCTCCGATACACTAAGCTGCTGTATCTTTTATGCTCAGCGTGGAAAGGTTCGTTCGCGACACATGGGTTCCATCATCGCTTTACGGCAACACATTTCACCTCAGCGAGGAGTCCCTGGTGCGCCAGTGACCTTGCCCCCAAGTTTTATCCAGTTTTAAGTTCGCTCCGGCGGTTTTGGGTTGCTGTATTTGGGGCGGTAGCGGCGGGTTGCGGTGCGGAGC
>NZ_JANUBV010000021.1:0-93628 GCF_024808055.1 Rhizobium sp. BK176
CATCTTCTTCCATGATTTGGTGTCCACCTATTTTGGTGGACACTTCATGCCTGAGAGCACTTCGCTTCAGAAGGTGCGCAGAAATTCGCGCTTACCTTCGGAACGTGCTTCTTGAGGATGTCGACACTGGCTTCCAGCTCCGCGATCACCTTGCTGATGGTCACGCCATGCGACAGCCAATGGCGGATGCGCTCGACGTCGTACATCATCACGCCACCGCTGCTGACGTTGTCGACCAACTCCTTGATGGCGCGCTGCTTGGGCGGCTGCAGCGCGCTGGCGTCGAGCATGATCTGAAGCCGTCAGCGATCGAACGGTGATTTGTTTTCCATCACTTGTTCTTCCCAGGCTTGTCATTCTTATCCTTGTCCTGTCCCGGAGGGCCGGAGTGCTCATGATTGTCGTCGCCATAGCCATGACCTGGCTTGGTGTCACCGCTGTCGGTTGGCGTCGATGGCGTCTGGCCCTTGGTGGGTTCGCCCGAGCCATCATTCGGATCTGTTTCGCTTGGCGTGCTTGGGCCTAGGCCGCCACCGGTTGGGCCAGTATCCGCAGGTCCAGTGGGGCCAGTCGCGGTATTGTCGCTGGGGCCGCTGCCGTCAGTGGTGCCACCCGTCGAGCCGCCAGTGCTGCCGCCACCACCCGATGGTGAGGAAGGGGGCGACGATGCTGTCTCCTGCCCACGAGAAGGCTGATTGCTGGCACCTCCACCCTGCTGCTCACTGTTCCCTGCGAGAGAGCCTCTTGTCGTACCATCGCTTGCGCTGCCATGCGTGGATCCGAAGGTGCTACCGCCAGAGAACCCGACGTTGGTGGAGGTGCTACCCCAGAGAGCAGAGGAGCTTTTGCGGGCGGGTCGTCCGGTGCTATCGGCGAAAATGCTACCCGTATAGAAGCCCACCGCAATTTCCGAATTTGGAAGTTTCGCGCGGGTTTTAGAGACCTGATTGGCGCCAACATAGCTGTAGGTGCAGCTTCTCCAGAAAAGAAAGAGTTGTCGGCAATGCTTCTTCGGCGCGTTTGTAGTGTAAAGATGGTGGTGTCTTGTCTGCCCTGCGTAAGAAGCCGAGGAAAGCACCACGCAAACCGCTAAAGCGGAAGCAACAGTTTTTACGGTATTCGTGAGAAGACGTTTCATATTCAGGTCGTCCTTTGGGGTGTATTTGATGAGAGACAAATTATCTATCCAAAGGGCGTGCCGTTTGTTTCTGGCTGCCAATCTATTGCTGACGACTGCCACGGCTCTGATCCTGGCTGTTGAACCGGGTCATGCGATAGGAAAAACGGACAAGAATGTGACGGGGACTTTGGGAAGGGAGCGTGTGAAGGAAACGCGTCGACCGGGCGCCGAATTGATCGCTTAAGCATGGAAGCTCAGTCATTGCCCGGTCAGCAGTAAGGGCCGCTCACCGAACGGAGATGCGGATGCAGCGCTCGCAAACACTGCGACAACCGGAACAGTCGATGAATACCTAGCTCATCAGTCGGGGCGGTTACGGCGCTCTTTCCCCCAGCAATGTTCGGAGGGGAAAGGGGCGGTCTGGAGATTCGTGTATGAGTATCAGACGCCGATAACTGGCACGATGGCGGTTGGCGCCGCCTGGCTGACGATTCGGCAGATGCAAGCGACCGATCGCCTCCAAATCGCTCACCATCAGCAACAGGTGAACATCGCGACGCTGCCTAGCCACCTTGCCATTCTGCGATTGATGGGAGTTTTGCCTAAGGCATTGCGGAACTGCAGCAACAAGGCGTTTGAGTTCGTCAGCCTCTGCGAAGGAGAATTTGGATAACCGGTATGGGATAGGAAGGCGAACTTTGCGCTAGGAATGTGCATCGTCGGGTACCGGCATGTGGCGGACAGCTTTACCCACAGCAGGTTTACGTCTTGCTCTTCAAGACAAAACCCTCATCGCTGCGCTATCCCACACGACTGGACGGCCTGAGTGGTACACGGACCTGATGAACCCGATTCTTTCGGACTTGGCTGCAACGACTCAAAATCTGAATGCTTCGCTGGCACATTGGAGCGAAGCCATCTTGGGCTACGAGGCGCCAATCACAGGGTAGATTTTCATTTTCCCCGGCTTGCCCCCGAAAACAAATTATTCTTCGGAACTATCCGCAAACTGGCTATGTTGTAAATGAAATCAAGGAGTTGAAGTGGCACGCCCTAGGGGAGTCGAACCCCTCTTCCCAGAATGAAAATCTGGTGTCCTAACCGATAGACGAAGGGCGCTTCCTTCGTGGTGGCGCCCTTATAGTCAGGCACTTTGAATCCCGCAAGCGGCAAAACAAGAAAAAATCACAATGGCGCGATTTTTTCCCTGCTTCCAGCATCACGCTCCCACTCAGTCCCACTTATCGTTTTGATATTGTTCCGTATTATCAATTCGCGGGCCGCCTGCGAAGATGTGGAAAGGTTTGGCGATGCAGCCGATCGTAGCCGGCAGCATCGCCAATGAGCAGTTTTCTCAGGCGCGCACCTCGAAAACCATGTTGAACGGTGTTTCGGTGGCGCGGCGGAAATGCTTGAAGCCGGCGTCGAGCGCGACTTTCCTGAGCTTGGTCTCGCCGGCCTGCGCGCCGAGGGCGAGCCCGACCTCTTGAGAGAGCGATGCCGGTGTGCAGATCATTGTCGATGCGCCGTAGTAGACGCGGCCGACCGGGTTGAGATTGTCCTTCAGGCAGTCATGAGCGAAGGGCTCGACGATCAGCCAGGTGCCATCAGCAGAGAGCGATTTCTTGACATGTTTGCCGGCGCCGACCGGATCTCCCATATCGTGCAGGCAGTCGAACATGGCGATGAGATCGTAACTCCCTTCAGGGAATCCGGCCGCCGGAGACTGTTGGAAGGTGACGCGCTCGGAAACACCAGCCTCCTTTGCCGCGGCCTTCGCCCGCTCAATCGACGGAGCGTGATAGTCGAAGCCGTAGAATGTCGACGCGGGGTAAGCTTGAGCCATCAGGATCGTTGAGGCGCCATGACCGCAGCCGACATCCGCGACCTTCGCGCCCGCTTTCAGGCGAGCTTCGACGCCCTGCAAAGCCGGTATCCAGTCTGCGACCAGATTATTGTTATAGCCGGTCCTAAAGAATCGCTCGGTTCCGCGGAACAGGCAGGCGCTGTGCTCATGCCACCCCACACCCGTGCCGGCGCGGAAGGCGTCGGCCACCTTGGGTTCGTCCATCCACATGGACTGCACGACCTGAAAGGCCCCGGCGAAGAAGGCAGGGCTGTCTTCCTCGGCAAAGACCATTGCCTGCTCAGGCGTAAGGTGAAAGCGATCGGTCTTCTCGTCGTAGCTGAGGTAATCGGCTGCCGCCAAGGCAGACAGCCACTCTCTGAGATAGCGCTCCTTTATGCCGGTTTCCTTCGCTATCTCAGCTGAGTTGCGTGGTTTGCCGTCGGCCATCGCCTTGAACAAGCCGAGGTCATCGCCCAGTACCACCAGCGCTCCGGATACGGCCGCGCCCACGTCGCCGATCAACCGGCCGACGAGTGCGTCTACTTTCTGCATGTCGGGTTCGCGCATGTCTTCCTCCCTAGGAAAACGCAGGAAAAGCCAGCCCACCCGGCACTATAGCACCGTCGTCGTTCGCCGCTAAAACAACACTGAGGCATCATGGGCGCGAGTTTCATTTTCAGAATGAGAAGGCGATCTGCAAACGAAACTAAACGTACTGGTTGCGCCAATTGTCGCGTTGACAAGAAAATTGGCCAGATCGATAGTTCGATTGCCCCTAGAGGCTTGGAGGAAAGATCATGATCAAGCAGTTGACTATTCTTGCATCCGTTTCCCTGCTCGGGGCGCTGGCATTTGCAACGCCATCCTCGGCGCTGACCATGAAAGAGTGCAGCGCGAAGTATAAGTCGGCCCAGGCGGACGGCTCGGCAAAGGACATGAAGTGGAATGACTTCCGCAAGGCGCAGTGCGGTCCAGACGCGACGGCAGAGCCGGATGTCACGCTGAATAGTGGCGAGGAACCGGAAAAGCCGACGATGACGGCGCCCAAGGGCGTTTCGTTCCCGACAGCCGTTGCACCAAAATATGCGAAGGAAACGCCCGGCAAGGGCAGGATGCACACCTGCGTCGACGCCTACCACCAGAACAAGGACGCCAATACGCTCAATGGCCTGAAGTGGATCCAGAAGGGCGGCGGCTTCTACAGCCTTTGCAACGCCAAGCTAAAGAGCTGACATCTTCGTCGCGTTTGGTGATCGAAGGAGACCATTGCGATAGGTTCCGAAATGAAAAGGCCGCCGGACAAAATCCGGCGGCCTTTGAATTGATCGGAGGCGTCTGCCTAGTGCAGGATCTGGCTGAGGAACAGCTTGGTGCGTTCGTGTTGCGGATTGTCGAAGAACTCGGCCGGCGAGTTCTGTTCGACGATCTGGCCTTGGTCCATGAAGATGACACGGTTGGCGACCTGACGCGCAAACCCCATTTCGTGTGTCACGCAGAGCATGGTCATGCCTTCTTCGGCGAGCCCGACCATCGTCTCCAGCACTTCCTTGATCATCTCAGGGTCGAGCGCCGATGTCGGCTCGTCGAACAGCATGATCTTCGGATTCATGCAGAGCGAACGGGCGATCGCCACGCGTTGCTGCTGACCGCCGGAGAGCTGGCCTGGGTACTTGTTGGCCTGCTCCGGGATCTTCACGCGCTTCAGGAAGTGCATGGCGACTTCTTCCGCCTGCTTCTTCGGCATCTTGCGCACCCAGATTGGGGCCAGCGTGCAGTTTTCCAGGATGGTCAGATGCGGGAACAGGTTGAAGTGCTGGAAGACCATGCCGACTTCGCGGCGGACTTCATCGATCTTCTTGAGGTCGTTGGTGAGTTCGACGCCATCGACGACGATCTGCCCTTTCTGGTGTTCTTCCAGGCGGTTGATGCAGCGGATCATGGTCGACTTGCCGGATCCCGACGGGCCGGCAATGACGATGCGCTCGCCGCGCATTACTTTCAGATTGATGTCACGCAGCACGTGAAAATCGCCGTACCACTTGTTCATCCCAATGATGTCGACGGCAACATCGGTTGCCGAAACGGTCATCTTTTTTTGCTGAGCTTCAGCCATGTGTTCGTTCCCTTGATCTTTTATCGTTTGTGGCCGGTATCGAGATAGCGTTCCATGAAGTTTGAATAGCGCGACATGCCGAAGCAGAACAGCCAAAAAACGAAGCCTGCGAAAATCAGGCCCGTCAATGGCGTCACAGCGCTTGCCCAGTTGGCGTCGGTAAAGTTGAACCGGACGATGCCGAGCAGATCGAACATACCGATGATCGATACGAGCGACGTATCCTTGAACATGCCGATGAAGGTGTTGACGATACCCGGGATGACCAGCTTGATCGCCTGCGGCAGGATGATCAGCCGCATCTTCTGCCAGTAGCCGAGGCCGAGTGAATCGGCGCCCTCGGACTGGCCTTTCGGGATCGCCTGCAAGCCACCGCGAATGACTTCGGCCATGTAGGCTGAGGCAAAGATCGCCACACCGATCAACGCGCGCAACAACTTGTCGATCGTGTAGCCTGCTGGCAGGAACAGCGGCAGCATCACGCTCGCCATGAACAGCACCGTGATCAGCGGGATGCCGCGGATTATCTCGATGAAGCCGACGCAGACCATCTTGATGACAGGCATCTTCGAGCGGCGACCGAGCGCCAGGATAATGCCGAACGGCAGAGACACGGCGATGCCCACGAATGAAAGCACCAGCGTCACCATCAGCCCGCCCCAGAGCGGTGTGTCGACGATCTCCAGGCCGAAGCCGCCGTAGAGCAGCCAGAAGGCAAGGAGCGGCAGGGCGATGAAGAGCAGGACTGCGTTGGTGCCCTTGAACGGTGCTTTTGGTATCAGCATCGGTACCAAGAGCAGCACGAACAAAATCCCGACGATGGTCGGGCGCCAGCGTTCGTCGAGCGGGTATCGACCGTACACGAACTGGTCGACCTTCGCATTCACGAATGCCCAGCAAGCACCGCTCCAGCCGTCGGGCTGAATGCCGCCCTGAACCGCTGTTGCACAGAAGGTGCGATCCGTTCCGGTCCAGACGGCCTGGATGAACAGCCAGTTGATCACGTGCGGCAACGCCCAGCCAAGGAAGGCAATGGCCAAGACCGTCAGCACGATATCCTTGGGTGTCGCCATCAGGTTCTTGCGAACCCAGGCCAGCGGGCCGCTTTCGCTGCGCGGCGCCGGCTCGGCATCGAGGAAGTTGGTTCTGACGAAGGGTTGGTTGGATGTCGGCATCTTATCTCTCCACCAGAGCCATCTTGGCATTGAACCAGTTCATCAACAGCGAGGTGAGGATGCTGAGGGTGAGATAGACGACCGCCCAGATAAAGACGATTTCGATCGCCTGGCCCGTCTGGTTAAGGATCGTGCCGCCGACCGCAACGAGATCCGCGAAGCCGATGGCAATGGCCAGCGACGAGTTCTTCGTCAAGTTGAGGTATTGGCTGGTAAGTGGTGGAATGATGATGCGCAAAGCCTGCGGGACTACGACGAGGCGCGTAACACTTGCAGGATGCAGACCAAGCGCACCGGCTGCCTCGGATTGACCCTTCGGTACACCGCGAATACCCGCGCGGACGATTTCGGCAATGAAGGCCGCCGTATAGAAGGACAACGCCAAGAACAGCGACATGAATTCCGGCCCGACGACCGCGCCACCGGTGAGATTGAATTTTCCGGCCACGGGTACGTCAAACGACAGCGGCATGCCGGACAGCAGGAACGCCAGAAGCGGCAGGCCGACGACGAGTGCAGTCGATACCCAGATTGTATGGAATTGCTTTCCAGTTGCGGCTTGGCGCTTGTGCGCCCAACGCGCGACGAATGCGGATGCCACGATCCCAACGAGGAAGGCCAGGCCGACCGCCCACATGCCTTCGCCGAAGATCGGTTTGGGAAACGCGAGCCCGCGATTGTTGAGGAATACGTTCAGCGGCAGATGCAACGACTCGCGAGCCCCTGGCAGGACGGCAAGAACGCCCTGATACCAAAAGAAGATGACGAGCAGGGGCGGGATGTTGCGGAAGACCTCGACATACACCGTGCAAAGCTTGGCGATCAGCCAGTTATGCGACAGGCGGCCGATGCCGACGACAAAGCCGATGATCGTTGCCGTGATAATGCCGGTAACCGCTACCAGAACGGTGTTGAGGAGGCCGACCACCAGCGCGCGGCGATAGGTGGCGTCGCTGGAATAGCCGATCAGCGACTGGCCGATGTCGAAGCCAGCGCGCCCGTTCAGAAAGCCGAAGCCGGAAGCGGTGCCGGAGCGTGCCAAATTCTGGGCCGTGTTGTGGGCGATCCACCATACGAAGCCAACAATGACGACGATGGTGAGAACTTGGAAGAAAATACCCCGATACCTCGGGTCGTAGAGCGCTGACTGGAAGCTCCAGCCAGTGCTTTGCACATGCGACGTGTGCACAGCCTCTTGCGTCATGCCGAGCCTAATCCCCTATGAGCCCGTTTTCGGGCTTTTCTCTTTGTGGTGGGAAGGCGGAAAACCGCCTCCCCACAGTTTCGTCAGTCGATCAACGTACCGGCGGTGCGTATTGGAGGCCGCCCTTGTTCCACAGCGCGTTCAGACCACGCTCGATCTTGAGCGGGCTGCCCTGACCGACGTTGCGTTCGAAGACTTCGCCATAGTTGCCGACGCCCTTGATGATGTTGTAGGCCCATTCGTTGGTGAGCCCCATGTCGGTGCCGATTTTCGTATCGGTTTCCGTGCCGAGGAAGCGCTTGATGTCAGGATTCGCGGAGTTCTTCATCTCATCGACGTTGGCCTGGGTGATGCCGAACTCTTCTGCGGTGACGAGCGCATAAGCCGTCCACGAAACGATGTCGAACCATTGGTCGTCACCCTGGCGAACGGCCGGGCCGAGCGGTTCCTTGGAAATGATTTCCGGAAGGACCATGTGCTCGTCGGGGTTCTTCAGCGTCAGACGCAATGAGTAGAGGCCAGACTGGTCGGTCGTGTAGACGTCGCAACGGCCGGCGTCGTAGGCGGCGTTGACTTCCTCAAGCTTTTCGAAAACGACCGGATTGTACTGGAGGTTGTTCGACTTGAAATAGTCTGCGAGGTTCAGTTCGGTGGTTGTGCCGGACTGCACGCAGACAGCCGCGCCGGAAAGTTCGAGCGCCGACTTCACGTTGAGGCTCTTGCGAACCATGAAGCCCTGGCCGTCATAATAGGTAACCGGGCGGAAGTTGAAGCCCTGTGCCGTATCGCGGTTGATCGACCATGTCGTGTTACGCGACAGGACGTCGATTTCGCCCGACTTCAGAGCCGGGAAGCGGTCCTTGGCCGACAGTGGCGTATATTTTACCTTGGTCGGGTCGCCGAAAACGGCCGAAGCGATTGCCTTGCAGAAGTCGACGTCGAAGCCAGCCCAATTGCCGGAAGCGTCAGGCTGCGCGAAACCGAGAAGGCCGGTGTTGACGCCGCACTGAATAAAACCCTTTGCCTTGACGTCTTCGAGCGTGGTGGCAGAAGCTGCCGAAGCGCCAAGTCCGAAGACTGCTGCGCCGATGGCGGCCGACAGAAGCTTAATCTTCATTTTTCCCAACCTTTTCCTTTGTCTTATCTTTTTGTGGGAGCGTCGCTGAAGCAAGCAAAACCTCCCATATGGCTCGACACCCTCCCGGCGCGAGCAGTGCTATCTCAGTCGCAAATGTCACCACGGTCAAGTGTCGCAGTGAAAGATTGCGTGATATTTCGGCAATTCCCTAATTGAGGCGCGCAAAATAAGCAGATGGCTAACGAAATGGCGGCGTTTTGCCGAAAAAAATCGCGCAAAATCACTGATATATCTGCAGAATCCTCAGATAGGCGGACATTTTACCCAATTTTCCTTCGGGGTTGACCGATCGTTTTGACCGGTTCAAAAAGTTTGCCGACTGCATCCCACCGCCAAAGGCATTTCCGACATGACAGATAAAGACGGCCTGCTTCAAAACGCAGGCATCAACACGCGCCTTTCCCACCTCGGCAACGATCCGGCCGAATACCACGGTTTCGTCAATCCGCCGGTTGTTCATGCCTCGACGGTGCTCTTTCCCAATGCAAGGGCGATGGAAACCCGCGCGCAGAAGTATACTTACGGAACACGCGGTACCCCGACAACGGACGCCCTTTGCGAGGCGATCGATGCCCTCGAAGGCTCTGCTGGGACAATCCTCGTCCCGTCGGGCCTGGCGGCGGTTACCGTCCCGTTCCTGGCTTTCCTGTCTGCCGGTGATCATGCGCTGATCGTCGATTCCGTCTATGGGCCGACTCGGCATTTCTGTGACACCATGCTGAAGCGCCTGGGCGTTGAGGTCGACTATTACGACCCGATGGTCGGGGCGGGCATCGAGGCGTTGATCAAACCGAACACGAAGCTCGTCCACACAGAAGCTCCGGGGTCGAATACCTTCGAAATGCAAGATATTCCGACAATTTCCGCGATTGCGCACAAGCACGGCGCAATTGTAACGATGGACAACACCTGGGCGACGCCGGTCTATTTCAAGCCGCTCGATTTCGGCGCCGACATCTCCATTCACGCAGCCACCAAGTACCCGTCCGGCCACTCGGATATCCTGATGGGAACGGTTTCGGCGAACGCCAAATACTGGCCGCAGTTGCACGAAGCCAACATTACTCTTGGCATTTGCGGCGCCCCCGACGACGCCTATCAGATCCTGCGTGGGCTGCGCACCATGGGTGTTCGCCTGGAGCGCCACTATGAAAGCGCGCTGACCATCGCCAGGTGGCTCGAGGGCAGGGAGGACGTCGCCACGGTGCTCCATCCGGCGCTTCCGAGCTTCCCTGGGCACGAACTGTGGAAGCGCGACTTCAAGGGCGCGAGCGGCATCTTCTCCTTCGTTCTTGCGGTTGACGCTCCGGAGAAGTTCAAGGCCAAGGCGCATGCCTTCCTTGACGCACTGCAGATCTTCGGCCTCGGTTGGTCGTGGGGGGGCTTCGAAAGCCTTGCAGTCCATGTCAACTTGAACGATCGCCGCATTCGAAAGGCGCCGACTGAAGGACCGGTCATCCGCCTGCAGATCGGGCTCGAGGATGTCGTCGATATCAAGGCCGATATCGAGCGCGGTTTTGCCGCGGCAAAAGCCGTCTGATCAGGTGCCGGCTCGGTAGCCGTAAATCCAGTCGAGATCCGCCGCAAGGCTTTGCGGCGGTCGCAACCCCAGGACGATGTCACGGCCGACGCGGATTGGCCCGCGCGCGTGATAGGCAAACTGGTTGAATGCACCACGCTTGCGCAGTCGCGCGATCCGCGGAGCGCGATGCGTCTCGAACAACTGCAAGGCCTCAGCGACGGGCCGTGCGGCTACGAACATAGCTAGCTCGTATGCATCCTCGATCGCCATTGCAGCACCCTGAGCCGCAAACGGCATCATGGCGTGAGCGGCGTCGCCGATAAGAACACTGTCACGGCCATTCTGCCAGCGTCCGTCCGTTGTTTCGTAGAGGGGCCAGAAGGTCATGCCGCGTGCGTCGGCAAAAATCCGCGTCATGGCAGGGTGCCATCGGGAAAACCGTGAAAGCAACTGTTGGCGTTGCGATTCCGTTGGTCGCGTCGTCCAGTCGTGCGACACGGCATTGCCTGTCGTGATCGCCACCATATTGAAACCGTTGGTTTCGCTCAGCGGATAGCAGACGAGATGTGCTGATGGACCAAGGAAAGCAGAGACGCTTGTCGGTTCAAGAAACGCGGGTGCGTTCGCCGCATCGATCGTGAAACGGTAGGCAATGTTCC
The DNA here is from genome assembly GCF_024808055.1 of Rhizobium sp. BK176. Classification (NCBI taxonomy): domain Bacteria; kingdom Pseudomonadati; phylum Pseudomonadota; class Alphaproteobacteria; order Hyphomicrobiales; family Rhizobiaceae; genus Rhizobium; species Rhizobium sp. BK176. The sequence continues at coordinate 10,781 of NZ_JANUBV010000021.1, forward strand.
CCGAGAAGCGAGGCGAGGGCGCGCCATCGATGCTCTCTCTTACCTGCGACCAGACGCCGTCGGCGCCAATCAGAAGATCCCCAGGACCGCCGGAAACGTCCGAGAGTGTCCCGCGCCCGATCTGCGCTCCGAGATGCAGTTTGCAGAGTGGCTCCTTGGCGACTGCATCAAGCAGTGCCCGCTGCAGCGAGGCGCGATGCAGGACGCCATAAGGGGCTCCCCATCGGGCGCGCGCAAATCCGCCGGCCGGAACGGCTGCCAGTTGACGCAAGGTGGTTCCGGATACGAGTCGAATGGAGTCTGGCTCCAGCCAGATGTCGGTGAGGCGCTCGAGGATGCCGAGCTCCGCCAGAATGTGAGCGGCATTCGGCGAAATCTGCAGACCAGCGCCGACCTCTGTCAGTTCAGGGGCTTGCTCGAAAATCTCGGAATGGATGCCGCGCCGTGCCAGTGCAAGCGCAACGGTAAGGCCAGCGACACCCGCGCCGACGATGGCGGCATGTTCAGCCGGCATGGGCTGTCCGATCCCGAGTTGGCGCTCTTAGGCAGCCTTGACGTGGAAGACGCAGCCGGCCGGATTGGTCTGGTTTGCCTTCAGCGCGCCATTCAAGCGGTAAAGGGTCGAGCAGTACGAGCAGACCTTCTCGTTCTCGTCGCCCATGTCGATGAAGATGTGCGGATGATCGAACGGAACGGAGGCGCCGGTGCACATGAACTCCTTCACGCCGACTTCGATAACGCGGTGTCCGCCGTCGTTCTGGAAGTGGGGAATGTTGTGGCCGGCCATGCTCGTCTCCGAATGCTTCGTAAATGTGCGCGGACCTTATAGTCGTTCATCGCAAATGTGTAGAGCCAAAGAGAGGCAGGACGCACAGTTTTTGCAACTGCGAGGGTTTCAGTTCGGCGGCCTATAAAATATGGTCCGGCAAAAAAGGACAGTCTGATGAACTTGAATACGCCCGTCTTTTCCAGCTTCACGCATAACGGTCTGAAGCTTGCCTTCTTCGACGAAGGTGATCCGTCGGGCGTGCCGGTGCTGCTGATCCACGGATTTGCGTCAAGCGCCAACGTGAACTGGGTTTATCCGGGCTGGCTGAAGACATTGGGCGATGCGGGCTACCGGGTCATTGCCATCGACAACCGGGGACATGGCGCAAGCGACAAGCCACGCGATGCCGAGGCCTACCGCCCCTGGCATATGGCGAGCGACGCCATCGCGCTGCTCGATCACCTCGGGATTCCCGAAGCCAACCTGATGGGCTACTCGATGGGAGCCCGCATTTCTGTGTTCGCGGCGCTCGCCCATCCCGACCGCGTGCGTTCGCTGGTCCTCGGCGGCCTCGGGATCGGGATGACGGACGGAGTCGGCGACTGGGATCCGATTGCGGATGCCTTGTTGGCGGCTTCCCTCGATGATGTCACCCATGACCGCGGGCGAATGTTCCGGGCTTTTGCCGACCAAACAAAAAGCGACCGTGATGCGCTCGCCGCCTGTATCAAGGGGTCGCGCGATCTCGTTGCGCGGTCCGACATGGCGAAGATCGAAGCTCCGACCTTGATCGGCGTCGGAACCAAGGACGACATCGCGGGTTCAGCCGAGGAACTCGCCGCACTGATGCCTCGCGCGACGGCGCTTGATATCCCCGGCCGCGATCACATGCTGGCCGTCGGCGATCGGGTCTTCAAGAAGGCGGTGCTGGAGTTTTACGCCGAAGTCGCCGGATAGCGACTTGGCTTCTGTTGTGGCAGGTGGGAACGATGCAAGATTGCCGAAGCACCCATTTATGTTAACAGGTTTTTGCCCTATATAGAGCCGATCTACGCATACGAGGAGACCTTTCATGGTCGCAAAGACAGACATTCGCTCTCTTGAGACGGGCAACCCCCTCAAGGTGATAGATCCGATCTGGGACAGCCTGCGCGAGGAAGCGCGCGCCGCCGCGGAAAGTGATCCGGTGCTGGCCGCGTTTCTCTACTCGACGGTACTCAATTACCGGTCGCTGGAAGAGTGCGTGATCTATCGTATCTGCGAACGTCTCGACCATCCCGACATGCAGGCGATTTTGCTGCGCCAGACCTTCGATCAGATGTTGGAGGATTGGCCGGAGTGGAGCGCGATCCTGCGTGTCGACATCCAAGCGATTTATGATCGTGATCCCGCATGCCTGCGTTTCATGGAAGCGGTGCTCTACTTCAAGGGATTCCATGCGCTGCAGACGCACCGCCTCGCGCATTGGCTGCTGAACCGCGGCCGGCGCGATCTGGCGCTGTATCTGCAGAGCAGATCATCAAGCGTGTTCCAGACCGATATCAATCCGGCCGCGCGCATCGGCAGAGGCATCTTCCTCGATCACGCCACCGGGCTGGTCGTTGGTGAGACCGCCGTGATAGGCGACAATGTATCGATCCTGCATGGCGTCACCCTTGGCGGCACCGGCAAAGAAGGCTCGGACCGCCATCCGAAGATCGGCAGCGGTGTGCTGATCGGCGCCGGCGCCAAGATCCTCGGTAACATCGAGATCGGCTATTGCTCGCGCATTGCCGCTGGCTCAGTCGTGCTGAAGGCGGTGCCGCCCAAGACCACCGTGGCAGGCGTTCCGGCCAAGGTGGTCGGAGAAGCAGGGTGTTCGGAACCGTCGCGAATAATGGATCAGGTGATCGGCGCGGATATCTGAGCCGCGCGTCACCTAACAGTTGGCATATCGGCGGGGATAGCGTTGTGCGTGGGTCCCCGTGCCTTTACAGCGCCGTCTTTCCCATGCAAGAAGCGGCCAACCGAGACCGCTCAGGAGATGCAGTGTGAAGCCCGAAGAAATCAAGAAACTCGACGCCTATTTCAAGCGCACGTTCAACCCCGAGGTCATCGTCAAGGCACGCCCGCGAAAGAACGATTCCGCTGAAGTGTATCTCGGCGAAGAATTTCTGGGTGTCGTCTATATCGATGACGAGGACGGCGACCGCTCCTACAATTTCTCGATGGCGATCCTCGACGTCGATCTCTGAAATCGGATCGATGGGCGGTCTGTTGGCCGCCCGTCAATCCAGCGGTGTCCCGCCCCACGCCGCCCAAGCCGCGATCGCTAACCTCCGATTGTTTCCTACCGCAGAGCAATCTCTAGCGGAAAATTGGGCAACCTTCTCTGGACCCATCCGTCGAACGCTCCATCTCCTCCGCTGAGCATGTGCTCTAGGCTAGGAAGGGATGTTGAGAATGGGTATTTTCGACAAGATCAAGAACGCGATTTTTGGGAAAGCTGTGGCTGCTCCAGTTACTCCGTCTGCCACACCTGCGGCTGCGCCGAGCGCCGCGCCCACGGCCACACCCCAGCCGGCACCGACGGCCGCGTCACCCGCCGCTGCGACCATTGACATCGTGCCACTGCTGGATGCGGCAGTGAAGAAGAGCGGACAGAAGCTGGATTGGCGCCGTTCTATCGTCGATCTGATGAAGGCGGTCGGCATGGACGCGAGCCTTGCGGAGCGCAAGGAACTTGCCGCCGAACTGGGCTTTACGGGCGATCCGCATGACACCGCCACCATGAACATGTTCCTGCATAAGGCATTGATGAAACGCCTTGCTGAGAATGGCGGAAAAGTTCCGGCTGACCTTCTCGACTGACCCGACGGTTCCATTGGCATCGCGACGATATTTTTGATGAAATCTCTGGTTGCGGTGTCCTGATATATTTTAGGGAAATCAAATGCAGCGCGTTGACTAAGAGCGAGAGCCGGGCTCGACACTCGCATAGGATGTTGTGCGATGCACAACAATACTTGACTATTTGTGCGTTGCAGCTAGGCTCCATCAAGCCACACATGCCAAGGAGGATGATGGTCATGTTGAACTTCGACGACGTCAATCGGAAGAACAAGGAAGCCATGGACACGGTCCTGAAGAGCTATTCGGAGACTGCCAAGGGTTTCCAGGCCATTGCCGCCGAAGCCGTGGAGTATTCCAAGAAGTCGTTCCAGGACACGGTCACGCATTTTGAAAGCCTGTCGGGAGCGCGTAGCTTTGAAGCTGCCTTCGAGCTGCAGACCACCTATGTGAAAACCGCATACGAGAACTTCGTGAGCGAAGCCACCAAGCTCGGCGAAATGTATTCCGATCTCGCCAAAAGCGCTTACAAACCATACGAGGCGCCTGTTGCGGCAGCGGCCGCCAAGGCGATGAAGACGGCTCCAGTTGTTGCGCCCGCTGCGGCGTAACCATAACCGGCAATTGCCGTACAGCTCTTGAAAATCGAAGACCGGCTACGCATCTGCGGCCGGTCTTTTCTTTTTTCACAATGCCCGTCGCATGCCCACCACCCGGTTTCTGTGTCTTTGCATCAAGACTGGCCGAATTGTGATTGCAGTGTGAAACGAGGGGCTTAAAATCGCTCCAGGATGGACTAAGTTAGTATTTCGAATATTCGGCGGGAAACCACTCCTCCCAGCTTCTTGCCGGACTGATCGAGGAATGAAAGAAAATGGTCGCAGAGCCGATCCGGATGCAAAACGACAGCGAAAGGAACGGGGACAACGGAAATCGCGGAACCTCGGTCATTACACGTACAAAGCCGAAGACCAAGAAGCCTAATCTCTACCGTGTGCTACTCCTGAATGACGACTACACTCCCATGGAATTTGTCATTCATATCCTCGAGCGTTTTTTTCAGAAGGATCGTGAAAGTGCCACCCGCATCATGCTCCACGTCCACAACCACGGCGTCGGTGAGTGCGGAATATTTACATACGAGGTAGCGGAAACGAAGGTGAGCCAGGTGATGGACTTCGCCCGACAGCACCAGCATCCGCTGCAATGCGTCATGGAAAAGAAGTGAGGATCTGAACGTGCCAACATTTTCGCCTAGTCTTGAGAAGGCGCTCCATCAGGCACTGACCTTTGCCAACGAGCGGCATCATGAATATGCCACGCTCGAGCATCTGCTGCTCGCCCTGATCGACGATGCCGATGCGGCCGCGGTTATGGGAGCCTGCAATGTCGACCTCGACGCGCTGCGCAAAACGCTTGTTGAATATGTCGATAACGAACTCTCCAATTTGGTCACTGGCTATGACGAGGACTCCAAGCCCACTTCCGGCTTTCAGCGCGTCATTCAGCGAGCGGTGATTCATGTGCAGTCGTCCGGGCGTGAGGAAGTGACAGGGGCCAACGTCCTCGTCGCGATCTTCGCCGAGCGCGAGAGCCACGCCGCATACTTCCTGCAAGAGCAGGAGATGACCCGATACGATGCCGTCAACTATATCTCTCACGGGATCGGCAAGCGCCCCGGCGCATCCGAGGCTCGTCCGCCGCGTGGCGCCGATGACGGCGAATCCGAGAGCAAGCCAGCTTCGCGCAGTAGCGGTGACCAGGAGGAAGGCGGCTCCAAGAAGCAGCAGGACGCCCTGAAGGCCTACTGCGTAAACCTCAACGAGAAGGCCAAGAGCGGCAAGATCGATCCGCTGATCGGCCGGCAGTCCGAGGTCAACCGCACGATTCAGGTTCTGTGCCGCCGATCGAAGAACAACCCGCTCTATGTTGGTGATCCCGGTGTCGGCAAGACGGCGATTGCTGAGGGCCTGGCCAAGCGCATCGTTGAAGGCAAGGTGCCGGAAGCCCTGGCCGATGCCACGATCTTCTCGCTCGATATGGGCACGCTGCTCGCCGGTACGCGCTATCGCGGCGATTTCGAAGAACGCCTGAAGCAGGTCGTCAAGGAGCTCGAAGAATATCCGGGCGCCGTGCTCTTCATCGACGAAATCCATACCGTCATCGGTGCGGGTGCGACGTCAGGCGGCGCGATGGATGCCTCGAACCTTTTGAAGCCGGCTTTGTCCTCGGGCGCGATCCGTTGCATCGGTTCGACGACGTACAAGGAGTATCGCCAGTTCTTCGAGAAGGATCGCGCTCTGGTTCGTCGTTTCCAGAAGATCGATGTCAATGAACCCTCGATCGATGATGCGATCGAGATCATGAAGGGCCTGAAGCCGTACTTCGAAGAGTATCATCACCTGCGTTACTCGAATGAGGCGATCAAGACGGCTGTCGAGTTGTCGGCCCGCTACATCTCGGACCGCAAGCTGCCCGACAAGGCGATCGACGTCATCGATGAGACCGGGGCCGCACAGATGTTGCTGCCACCGTCCAAGCGCCGCAAGCTGATCACCGAAAAGGAGATCGAGGCAACGGTCGCAACGATGGCACGCATCCCGCCGAAGACGGTGTCGAAGGACGATGAAGCTGTCCTTGCCAATCTCGAGCAGGAGTTGCGCTCGGTCGTTTACGGCCAGGACAACGCGATCGAAGCGCTATCGACCTCGATCAAGCTGGCGCGCGCCGGCCTTCGCGAACCGAACAAGCCGATCGGCTCCTATGTCTTCTCCGGCCCGACCGGCGTCGGCAAGACGGAGGTTGCCAAGCAGCTGGCGTCGTCGCTCGGCGTCGAACTGCTGCGCTTCGACATGTCCGAATACATGGAGCGGCACACCGTATCGCGTCTGCTCGGCGCACCTCCTGGCTATGTCGGCTTCGACCAAGGCGGTCTCCTGACCGATGGCGTCGACCAGCATCCGCACTGCGTCGTGCTGCTTGACGAGATCGAGAAGGCGCATCCCGACATCTACAACATCCTGTTGCAGGTGATGGATCACGGCGCGCTGACCGACCACAACGGCAAGAAGATCGACTTCCGCAATGTCATCCTGATCATGACGACAAACGCGGGCGCATCGGAGATGGCCAAGGCTGCGATCGGTTTCGGCTCGTCGAAGCGGACGGGCGAAGATGAGGAGGCATTGACCCGCCTGTTCACGCCGGAATTCCGCAACCGTCTCGACGCGATCATTCCGTTTGCGGCGTTGCCGACTGAGGTCATCCACAAGGTGGTGCAGAAGTTCATCATGCAGCTGGAGGCGCAGCTTTCCGAACGGAACGTCACCTTCAACCTGCAAGAGGACGCAATCTCCTGGCTGGCTGAAAAGGGTTACGACGACAAGATGGGCGCCCGCCCGCTCGCTCGCGTAATTCAGGACGTCATTAAGAAGCCGCTGGCGAACGAAATCCTCTTCGGCAAGTTGCGGAAGGGCGGCGTCGTCAACGTTACGGTCGGTCCGAAAGAAGATGGCAAGCCCGGTATTGTCCTCGAAGCCGTATCGGACAACGCGCCGATCAAGCCGAAGCCAGAAGCCGAAGTTGCCCATCCCGAGGCTGACGATGTGGATGACGGCGAACTGAAGACGAAGGCCCGCCCGAAGAAGACGACGGCCAAGAAGGCTAAGGCCGCCGCCGATCCCGAGGTCAAGAGCTTGCCCAAGAAGGGTAGTGCGGTTCCACGGGTTCCAAAGAAGTAAATGAACAAAAGGCGGCTCGAGTGGCCGCCTTTTTCTTTGCTGCTATCTTCGCCAACGCTAGGTCGGTACTCGGCGTTGATTAGAGTTCAGCCTTGATCTTTTCGGCATTCGCGGCGAGCACCGCATTGTCCTCCATCTGGCCAGAATGAGGACGCAGCGCCATTCCCTCGTGACGTGGGATCACGTGGAAGTGCAGGTGGAAAACGGTCTGGCCGGCGGCGGGTTCGTTGAACTGGCAGACCAAGACGCCATCGGCGTCGAAGGCTTCCTTGACTGCGTTGGCAATCTTCTGGACAACGGGGATCGTCTTGGCGAGAACGACAGGGTCAGCGTCGAGCAGGTTGCGTGACGGCGCCTTCGGAAGGACGAGTACATGGCCAGGCGCCTGCGGCATCACGTCCATGAAGGCAACCGTGTCGCTGTCCTCGTAAATGCGGTGCGAGGGAATTTCGCCGCGCAGGATCTTGGCGAAAATATTGTTGCTGTCGTAGGCGGCGCTGGTCATACGAACTCTCCTCATTACTGCTGTGATCGCGTAGCGCGACAGGGGCGAAAGCGTCAATCCTCCTGCTGGCGTTCGCCCTTTCGAAACGGGCTGTGCTCGGTCAGGATCTCGTTCATGTGTTCGATGTCGTCGCGCTCGCGTTCGAGATAGTCGGAGATTGCCCGGCGCAGTCCGGAATGGGCAACGTAATGCGCGGAATGGGTTGTCACCGGCAGGTAGCCGCGTGCGAGCTTATGCTCGCCCTGGGCGCCAGCTTCGACGCGCTTGAGACCCTTTGCCAGGGCAAAGTCGATCGCCTGGTGGTAGCAGACTTCGAAGTGCAGGAATGGGTGATCCTCGACGCAGCCCCAATGACGACCATAAAGCGTATCGCCGCCGATGAAGTTGATCGCACCGGCAATATAGCGACCGTCACGCTTTGCCATCACGAGCAGGATGTCGTCGGGCATGCGCTCGCCAATCAGCGAGTAGAACTTGCGGGTGAGATACGGTCGGCCCCATTTTCTGCCGCCTGTATCCATGTAGAATTCGAAGAACTGGTCCCAGATCCGCTCGGTCAGGTCACCACCGGTCAGCCAATCGATGCTGATGCCGTGGTCAAGCGCGGTGCGGCGCTCCTTTCGAAGCGCCTTGCGCTTGCGTGACGCGAGCGTTTCCAGAAACTCCTCGTGATTGGCATAGCCCTCATTGATGAAGTGGAACTGCTGGTCCGTCCTGTGCAGGTAATCCTCGCCCTCAAAGATCCCAATCTCGTCCTCGGGTACGAAGGTGATGTGTGCGGAAGAGACGCCAAGCTGGCGTACGACCTCCTTGAGGCTCTCGGCTATGGCGTGCTGGATCGGCAAGCGCTGTAGCCCCTCGGTCACAAGCAGCCTCGGGCCGGTCGCCGGTGTAAAGGGAATGGAGCATTGGAGCTTCGGATAGTACCGTCCGCCCGCTCGCTCGAAGGCATCTGCCCAGCCGTGGTCGAAAACATATTCGCCCTGGCTATGGTTCTTGAGATAGCCGGGCAGGGCACCGATAAGCTCGCCTTTGTCCGTTTCCAGGAGAAGATGGTGGCCCATCCAGCCGGATTGCGCAGTCGCCGATCCGGATTCTTCCAATGAAGAAAGAAAGGCATGCGACACGAAAGGATTGTAGGTGAGCGCGGTGCTCTTTGGGGAGGTCCCGGAAAGCCGCGACCAGCTCTCCGGGGAAATCGCGGTGAAAGACCGCTCGATGCGGATTGAAAGTTCGTCTGTCATGGAGCGAATGCGAGACCGTTTGGGAGGAGAATGGGGCTCACCAGCAGTCTGCGCATGATCTTGTCCAAAAAGCGAGCATCAAACCGAAAGGCGCGGATCGAATCCCTCGAATGTCATCTGGTCGGCATTCTCAAAGGTGTGCTTTCGTGCCTTTTCGTCACGGACGGTCCAAGTGATGACCATGACACCCTTTTCGCGCTGCGCCGTGATGAATGGGTTTGGCAGATCCGCGAAGAAGTAAGAAATGAAGTCAAGGCCGAGTTCCATGGCCTTTTCGTGGACTTCGAACTCTTCCGGTTTGTTGCCGCCGGCCGTCAGCCCGAGCGGATAGGGGGCATTCAGCCCCTTCAGGTCGCGAAGCAGCCAGTGGTCGAAGCTCATCAGGGCGACCTTGCCTTCATACCCTTCGAGCACTTCGAGAACGGCTTCCGCAAAGCCCTCGTCGTCGGCCTCACGGCCCTTCAGTTCGATGACCAAAGGCACTTGACCCTTTACGAGATCGAGCAGCTGACGCAGCGTTGGAATCTTGTCGGCTGTCCCGCCGACGGAGATGAGGCCGAGCTCTCGTGACGTACGCTCGCGCACGTCTCCCTTGAGATTGCACAGGCGCTCCAGGTCCTCGTCGTGGAAGACAACAGGCACGCCGTCAGAAGCGTAGTGCAGGTCGCATTCGATGGCGAAGCCCGCTTCGACTGCGCGCGAAAACGCGGAAAGCGTGTTTTCCCACACCGCCTTGTTGAGATCATGGTAGCCGCGATGAGCGACCGGCTGTTCCTTGAGCCATGCAGCGGAGGTCATCAGGCAATTTCCACAATCGCGTCGATTTCAACAGCAGCATTCAGGGGCAGCGCGGCCATGCCGACGGCGGCGCGCGCGTGCTTTCCGGCCTCACCGAGTACGGCTCCGATCAGGTTGGAGGCGCCATTGATCACGAGGTGCTGTTCGACGAAGTCGGGGGTCGAAGCCACGAAGCCATTGAGCTTGATAACACGTTTGATGCGACCAAGATCGCCGTCGAGAGCAGCTCGTGCCTGAGCAAGGATATTGATCGCACAGAGCTCCGCCGCGCGCTGGCCAGCTGCGACGTCGACGGTCTTGCCCAGATGACCGGTGATGATCTTGCCGTTTTCGAGCGGCAACTGCCCGGAGATGTAGAGGAGGTTCCCGCTGATGACGTAAGGAACGTAATTTGCGGCCGGTGCGGCAGCTTCAGGCAGGGATATCCCCATTTCTTTCAGGCGCGCAACGATTTGATCGGACATTTTCCTCTCCGCTTTTATTGTCAATAGTTCTAAAATTATGCATCAAGGCTTGGAATCAAGATTGTGACATTTTCGAGCCTCGATTTGGCCGAAAGCGTTCTTATAACATTGCAGGCGAGTCCAACAGGAGATTGTCAATGTTCCGATCGAGTCTTGCCGCAGTTCTTTTGGCGAGCGTTTCGACGACCGCCTATGCGGCGGCGCCAGTAACGAGTGCCGCAATTGCGACCGGTCTCGTTGCCCACAGGGCGGTCTACGATCTGGAATTGAAGGATGCCTCCGAGCGCTCTGGTATTTCGGGCATGTCCGGCCGTATGGTGTATGAGTTCGACGGCAACTATTGCACCGGCTTTACCACCAACTTCCGCTTTGTGACGCAGATCGACACCGGCGATACTGTCCGCGTCAGCGACCAGCAGACGAAGACCTTCGAGAATCTCAAGGATCGCAGGTTCACCTTCGACACGAAATCCTTCACCGACGACCAGCTTGATAAAGAAGTCAACGGCGCCGCCCAGGACCTGGCCGAAGGTGTGAAGGTTGCCCTGACGCAACCGGCCAGCAAGGAACTGCAGCTTGGCGCAAGCCGTTTCCCGACGGAGCACATGCTTGATGTGATCGAGAATGCCAAGGCAGGCAAGCGCCTGTTCGAGGCACGCGTCTTTGACGGCTCGGATGACGGTGACAAGGCGCTGGTGACGACGACTGTCGTCGGCAAGCAGGTGGCGCCGGCGACCGATGAGGCCGATGCGGGCAATGCCGGCGCCTTCTCGAAGGCCGCCTTCTGGCCCGTCACGATCTCGTATTTCAATGAGAATACCAAAACGGATACGTTGCCCGTGTATCGCATGTCGTTCAAGCTCTACGAAAACGGCATCACCCGCGATCTGACCATGGACTACGGCGACTTTGTTTTGACCGGCAGGCTTGCCAAGCTCGAGCTGCTCGACAGCAAGTCGGCTGCCTGCAAATAATCGTCGCGGCTGGCCGCGATCGCGATTGTCGCTATGTCTAAGTAAACCCTCTCTATGCTACTAATTCAAATGGCGCGCTGATTTCAGCGCAAGGGTCGGATTTGGAGTGAGAATCTTGGCGATACGGCATGGTGTTTTGGGTGGTGGGCTCTTCGGTATCTCGACTGCGGTCGCGCTAATGTGGCTCACCGGCGCCCCACCACTGGCGTCGGATTGCAGCAGCATGCCGGTGGCTGGAATCGACTGGAGGGAGTGCACCAAGAAAAATCTCATGTTGCAGGGGAGCGACTTTCAGGGCGCCAACCTGGCTGACGCAGATCTCAGCCTGACCAATCTCAGCGGTACCAATTTGTCCTCCGCGAATTTCGAGAAAGCAACGCTGGTGCGGGCTTGGTTCACAGGGGCACAAGCTGGCAAGGCGAACTTCTCGAAGATCGAGGCCTATCGCTCTGGCTTCGAGAATGTCTCTGCAGAAGGCGCGTCGTTCGCGGGGGCAGAACTGCAACGCTCGAATTTCAGTGGTGCCAAGCTCAGCGGCGCAAATTTCGAGAAAGCCGAACTTAGCCGCGCCAGCTTCGCCAGGGCCGTTCTCACCGGTACCAAGTTTTCTCTCGCGAACCTGTCGCGCGCCGATCTGAGTCGGGCAACTCTTGAAGGACCGGCAGCGTTCGATCGCGCCTTTATGTTTCTGACGCGAATCGAAGGACTTGATTTGTCTGCCGCGACCGGTCTCGAGCAGGCTCAAATCGATCTTGCTTGCGGCGATGCGAAGACGAAGTTGCCTGCCGGACTTTCCGCTCCGGCGAGTTGGCCCTGCGAATCCGATTGATTGTGCAGGTGTAGCGCAGCTAGTTGTGCGTCACATCCCTGGCTTCCCTTGTCGCTTTTTTTGCCGAGAGCCTTGATTTTCCGCGGAAGGGGGGGTATGGGCACCCGCATTCCACACGTAAGGCATGGGATTGTCCGGGAGAAATCCGGATGGTTCCGCCCGGTGGCATCCTCGAAGAGGGGGTGCTGTTAGCCTTGCGGAGGTTCAACCGGAAAAGGATAACAAGGCATGGCATTGCCCGATTTTTCTATGCGCCAGCTCCTCGAAGCAGGCGTCCACTTCGGCCACCAGACGCACCGCTGGAACCCGAAGATGAAGCCGTACATTTTCGGCGATCGTAACAACATCCACATCATCGATCTGGCTCAGACCGTTCCGATGCTGTCGCGCGCCCTGCAGGTTGTCTCCGACACCGTTGCTCGTGGCGGCCGCGTTCTCTTCGTTGGCACCAAGCGCCAGGCTTCTGAGCTCATCGCTGACTCGGCCAAGCGTTCCGCTCAGTACTATGTCAACTCGCGTTGGCTCGGCGGCATGATGACCAACTGGAAGACGATCTCCAACTCGATCCAGCGTCTGCGCAAGCTCGACGAAATCCTGTCTTCGGAACAGTCTGGCTACAACAAGAAAGAGCGCCTGAACCTCGAGCGCGAGCGCGAAAAGCTCGACAAGGCTCTCGGTGGTATCAAGGACATGGGCGGCACGCCTGACCTGATGTTCATCATCGACACCAACAAGGAAAAGATCGCGATCGACGAAGCCAAGCGCCTCGGCATCCCGGTTGTCGCAATCATCGACTCGAACTGCGATCCGGACCTGATCGACTATCCGATCCCGGGCAACGACGACGCTTCGCGCGCCATCGCTCTCTACTGCGACCTGATCGCTCGTGCAGCTATCGACGGTATCGCTCGCCAGCAGAGCTCGTCGGGCCGCGACCTCGGCGCATCGATCGAAGCTCCGGTTGAGCCGGCGCTCGAAGGCGAAGCCGAAGCCTGATAAAAGAAGCAGGCGGGTCGAATGGTCCGCCATGCTTTCCAGAGATTGGGAAAGGCCGCTCGCGACTCTCAGAAGTTCGGCGGCCTTGACCGTTTCAGGCGAGGGAAATCAGTCCTTCGCCATACAAGTTTCGTTATGACGCGTCATTCATCACGCTGTCATACATACAGGTACATTTCGTGCCTCAATCCGGTGCCGCACCGCCTTTCGCGGGCCACCGTTTGAACCGACAAGAGGAAGCTTATGACCGAGATTACGGCTGCACTGGTGAAGGAACTGCGCGAGAAGTCCGGCGCAGGCATGATGGACTGCAAGAAGGCGCTGCTGGAAAACAACGGCGACATCGAAGCGTCGATCGACTGGCTCCGCGCAAAGGGCATCTCGAAGGCCGACAAGAAGGCTGGTCGCGCTGCTGCTGAAGGCCTGGTTGCCATCGCTGGCGCCGGCCACAAGGCTGTTGTCGTCGAGCTGAACTCGGAAACCGACTTCGTTGCCCGTAACGACGCGTTCCAGGACCTCGTTCGTGGCATCGCCAACGTTGCTCTGTCCACCGACGGCACGGTTGAAGCCATTGCCGCTGCGACCTACCCGGCATCCGGCAAGCCGGTCGCCGACACCATCAAGGACGCGATCGCGACCATCGGCGAAAACATGACGCTCCGTCGCGCTGCCAAGCTCGAAGTCGAGCACGGCGTTGTTGCGACCTACATCCACAACGCTGCTGGCGACGGCATCGGCAAGCTCGGCGTTCTCGTCGCGCTGAAGTCGGAAGGCGACAAGGCTGTCCTGACCTCGATCGGCCGCCAGGTTGCCATGCACATCGCTGCGACCAACCCGCTCGCAATCCGCGCCGAAGAAGTCGACGCTGCCGTTGCCGAGCGCGAACGCAACGTCTTCATCGAGCAGGCCCGCGAATCCGGCAAGCCGGAAGCCATCATCGAAAAGATGGTCGAAGGCCGCATGCGCAAGTTCTTCGAAGAAGTCGCTCTGCTCTCGCAGGCTTTCGTCATCAACCCCGACCTGACGGTCGGCGCTGCTGTCAAGGAAGCTGAAAAGGAAGCCGGCGCCAAGATCGAAGTCGTCGGCATGGCGCGTCTTCTCCTCGGCGAAGGCGTCGAGAAGGAAGAGAGCGACTTCGCTGCTGAAGTTGCCGCGGTCGCCAAGGGCTGATCGACCTATACATGTGAAAACCGAAGGGCATCGCGTGACAACGCGGTGCCCTTCGTGTATCCGGCACACAGCGGTAAAATACGAGGAGCCACGATGTCGTCAGAGCCTGTCTACAAACGCGTTCTACTCAAGGCTTCCGGCGAAGCCCTCATGGGCAGCCAGGGATTTGGAATTGATGTAGCGGTCGCAGACCGCATCGCGGCTGACATAGCCGAAGCGCGGCAGATGGGTGTGGAAGTCGGCGTCGTCGTCGGCGGCGGCAACATCTTCCGCGGTGTCGCAGTTGCCTCTAAGGGAGGCGATCGCGTTACAGGCGACCACATGGGGATGCTCGCTACCGTGATCAACGCGCTGGCGTTGGCAACGTCGCTGCGCAAGCTGAACATCGATACCGTGGTGCTCTCAGCCATTGCCATGCCCGAAATCTGCGAGAGCTTCTCGCAGCGTGCAACCCTTTATCATTTGTCGCTCGGTCGCGTCGTGATCTTCGCTGGCGGCACAGGCAACCCGTTCTTCACGACGGACTCGGCAGCAGCACTGCGCGCCGCCGAAATGGGCGCGGAAGCGATCTTCAAGGGAACACAGGTCGATGGTATCTATTCGGCTGACCCGAAAAAGGATCCTGAGGCGACACGTTTCAACCATCTGACGCACAAGGAAGTCCTCGACAAGGGACTTGCCGTCATGGACGTTGCAGCCGTCGCTCTGGCGCGCGAGAATTCAATTCCAATCATCGTTTTCTCGATCCACGAGAAGGGTGGTTTTGCTGAAATCCTCAAGGGCGGTGGCCTCAAGACCGTCGTCTCTGATAACTGATTGAGTGGGCGGCTCGTTTGCCGCAGCTTCTACCAAGACGGGAGCAATGAAATGAGTGAAGGCATCGACATCAAGGAACTCAAGCGCCGCATGGATGGTGCGATTTCCGCGTTCAAGCACGATATCGCATCGCTGCGCACCGGCCGCGCCTCGGCCAACATTCTCGACCCCGTCATGGTCGAGGCCTATGGTTCGCGCGTGCCGCTGAATCAGGTGGCAAACGTGACCGTCCCAGAGCCGCGTATGCTTGGCATCTCCGTCTGGGACAAGTCGATGGTCAACGCCGTGGATCGCGCGATCCGCGAGGCCAACCTCGGACTCAATCCGATCATCGATGGCCAGAACCTGCGCATCCCGCTGCCGGAACTGAACGAAGAGCGCCGCAAGTCGCTGGTGAAGGTCGCCCACGACTATGCCGAGAAGAGCAAGGTTGCGATTCGCCACGTGCGGCGCGATGGCATGGACGGCCTTAAGAAAGCCGAAAAGGACGGTGTGATTGGCCAGGATGAAAGCCGGGCGCAGTCAGATCGTGTGCAGAAGATGACCGACGAGACGATTTCTGAGGTCGACCGCTTGCTTGGCGACAAGGAAAAGGAAATCATGCAGGTTTAGGCGCGCTGCGGCTGCGCCTTGGCTGCAAGAACCGGACGGGAAATGTCGGAACGAACATTTTTGACTGTGCCAGAACACGTTGCCATCATCATGGATGGCAACGGCCGATGGGCAAAGCAGCGCGGACTTCCGCGAACGATGGGACATCGAAAGGGCGTGGACGCCGTGCGCGAGACGGTTCGTGCCGCCGGCGACGTGGGGATCAAATACCTTACTCTCTTCGCCTTTTCCTCGGAAAACTGGCGCCGCCCGGAAACGGAAGTGTCCGATCTGCTCGGCCTGCTGAAGGCCTTCATTCGCCGCGACCTAGCTGAGCTTCATCGCCAAAACGTGCGCGTAAAGGTGATCGGCGACCGATACAGCCTGAAGAGCGATATCCTCAATCTTCTCGTGGACGCCGAAGAGACGACGAAGTCGAACACCGCGCTCACACTCATTATCGCTTTCAATTATGGGTCGCGCGACGAGATTGCTCGCGCAATGGCAAGTCTTGCGCATGACGTTGAGGCGGGGCGATTGAGGGCCCAGGACATTTCTCCCGCGTTGATCAACGCGCGGCTCGACACGGCTGGTATCCCGGATCCCGATCTGATCATTCGCACGAGCGGCGAAGAGCGCCTTTCCAACTTCCTCCTTTGGCAGGCCGCTTATTCGGAGTTCATTTTCGTTCCGGAATATTGGCCGGACTTCAGCCGGGATATCTTCTATTCAGCACTGGAGACCTTCGCGTCACGCGACCGTCGCTTCGGCGGACTGGTGGCGCAGACTGCTGCGGCAGTGGGCACCTGATGCAGCAGGAGCTGAAGCTACGCATCGTCTCCGGCGTGATACTTGCCGTTCTCGTGCTGCTGGCCACCTGGTATGGTGGCGTCGCCTTTAGCTTGCTGTCCGCATTGATCGGACTGCTTATCTATTATGAATGGTCGACGATCACGAGGCTCGCGACGGAGCAGCCAGTTGCCAACGCCATCGGTTGGTTAGGGCAGGCGGCGATCGCGGTGGCCGTCGTCGCGGGTACGCTCGGATATTCACTGATTCTCCTTGCGTTGTTCTTTCTGATTGCTGTCGGCTTCGTGTTTGTGTCCGGCGTATCGCGCTGGTTTCCTACAGGCATCGTGTATGCCGGCCTTACGGGAATTGCCCTCTCGAGCATCCGCGGTGCCGATAGCGTCGGGCTTTTCGCGATGCTCTTCGTATTCGCAGTGGTGTGGTCGACCGACATTCTTGCCTATTTCGTCGGGCGCGCCATCGGTGGTCCGAAGCTGGCGCCGAAGATATCCCCCGGAAAGACATGGTCCGGCGCCATCGGCGGCGCCGTCTCCGCTGTGATCGCCGGCAGCCTGGTTGCCTATTTTGCCTTTCCGCAAAGCGTCGTCCTCGCAGCGTCGGTCGCCTTCATTCTGTCGGTCTGCAGCCAGAGTGGCGATCTTTTCGAATCCTTCATCAAGCGCCGCTTCGGCGTCAAGGATTCGAGCCATCTGATCCCTGGGCACGGCGGCGTCATGGATCGCGTCGATGGGCTCATTTTCGCCTGCTTTGCGGCGTTCTTGCTAGCTGGGCTTTTTTCGCTGATAAAGGGCGGCGAAATAACGTCGCTCGGTGCAGCCCTGTTCGGCGTATAATGTCTGCAAAGGCTGGCGGAAAAATCAGATGCTTGGCTTGACCGGTATACTCGCGTTCCTGACGGGCTACATCGTGCCCTTCGTCCTCGTATTGTCGTTGCTCGTCTTCGTGCACGAGATGGGACACTATCTTGTCGGGCGCTGGAGCGGCATCCGGATATTGGCGTTCTCGATTGGCTTCGGCCCGGAATTGATCGGCTTCACCGACAGGCATGGAACGCGCTGGAAGCTCTCCCTGATACCGCTCGGCGGCTACGTGCGGTTCTTCGGCGATGAGGACGTGTCGAGCAAGCCCGATGACGACAAGCTGGCGGGAATGTCGGAAGAAGACAGAGCACGGTCTTTCGCCGGCGCCAAGTTGTGGAAGCGGGCAGCGACGGTTGCCGCCGGCCCGATTGCGAACTTCATCCTGGCGATTGCGATTTTCGCGGTTCTTTTTTCGATCTACGGCCGGTCGGTTGCCGATCCCGTCGTTGCAGAGGTTAAGGCCGGCAGTGCCGCTGCCGAAGCTGGTGTGGTGCCAGGTGACCTCTTGATCGCAATCGATGGCACGAAGGTCGAAACCTTCGATGATGTTCGGCGCTACGTCAGCATTCGGCCCGAGCAGCGGATTGTCGTGACGATCGAGCGCAACGGCGAGAAGCTGGATGTGCCGATGGTGCCGGCCCGGACCGACATGACCGATCAATTCGGCAATAAGATCGAGATCGGCCTGATCGGTATCGTCACCAACCAGGAGGTCGGCCACTTCCGGGTGCAGACCTACTCGCCGCTGGAGGCCGTCAAGGAGGGCACGATCCAGACCTGGCACATCGTAACCGGCACCTTCAAGTATATCGGCAATCTCATTTCGGGTTACATGAAGCCTGACCAACTCGGCGGACCCATCCGCGTCGCCCAGGCTTCCGGCCAGATGGCGACCTTGGGCGTTGCAGCTTTGCTGCAGCTCGCCGCTGTCTTGTCGGTTTCCATCGGATTACTGAACTTGATGCCGGTTCCGGTACTTGATGGTGGTCATTTGATGTTCTATGCGATTGAAGCGGTGAGGGGAAAACCGTTGGGTTCGTCTGCCCAGGACATTGCGTTCCGCATTGGCTTGGCGATGGTTTTGAGCTTGATGGTTTTTGCCACCTGGAACGATATAAGCGCTTTGATTGGTTGATTGCCGGACGAGGGAAAATTACCGTTTATTTACGATGTTTCAAAGGTGTAGTGGCGAATGCGTCACGCTTTGAAATGAAGTAAACAGAAATTAACTTGCTCCCTTGCTTGTATGACAAAAGCGGGTAAAACGACACACGTGGCCGGAATCGGGGGACGCCTGACGCCGGGGACGAGAAAAAAGGTAATGGGTGAAATGAAGGCTGGTTCAAGATTTTTGAACGCAGTATCGGCGGTTGCGCTGTCTGCAGGTATTGTTGCTTCGGGGGCAGGTGCAACGGTTTTCGTCTCGGCAACGACGGCAGAAGCTGCAGTTATTCAGCGTGTGGATGTGCGTGGCGCCAGCCGTGTTGGTGCTGAGGCCGTTCGCTCAAACCTCACCATCCAGCCCGGCAAGAGCTTCTCTAATACCGATATCGATGACTCGGTGAAGCAACTCTACGACACCGGCTATTTCTCCGACGTCAAGATTTCGGTCTCGGGTAGCACGCTCGTCGTTACCGTCGAGGAAGCTCAGCTCGTCAATCAGGTCGTCTTCAACGGCAACCGCAAGATCAAGGACGACAAGCTTGCGGCTGTCGTAAAGACGCATGCCGCTGGCCCTTACAATGAGGCGCAGATTCAGTCGGATATTCAGGCGATCAAGGACGCGTATGCCGCGACGGGTCGAAGTGAAGTTCAGGTAACCACGCAGGTCGTTCCCCTCGGCGAAGGACGCGTGAACTTGGCTTTCGTCGTCGACGAAGGTGACCGCACCAAGATTGCTGCCATCAATTTCGTAGGCAACAACGCCTACAGCTCCGGCCGTCTCTCCTCGGTCATCGCGACCAAGCGCTCGAACTTTCTGTCTTTCCTGACCCGCAAGGACGTTTACAGCGAAGACAAGCTTCATGCGGACGAAGAGGCGCTGCGCCAGTTCTACTACAACCGCGGCTACGCAGACTTCCGTATCATATCTTCCGACGCGGCTTTCGACGAGGCAACGAACAAGTACACGCTGACCTTCAATATTGAAGAAGGCCCTCGGTATGATTTCGGTGCTGTATCCGTGCAGTCGACGGTCCCGGGTATCGATTCCAATCAGCTTCAGGGGCTCGTCCGGACACACGAAGGTCAGGTCTACAGCGCCAAGGAAGTGCAGAAGTCCATGGAGGCGATCTCCGATCAGGTCGCTTCCGCCGGCTATCCGTTTGCCCGCGTTACGCCGCGCGGTAACCGTGATCTGGGCAACAACACGATCGGTGTCGAATACCTGGTTGACCAGGGTGAGCGCGCATACGTCGAGCGCATCGAAATTCGCGGTAACAGCCGTACGCGTGACTTCGTCATCCGTCGTGAGTTCGACATGAGCGAAGGCGACGCCTTCAATCAGCAGATGATCACCAGGGCCAAGCGCCGTCTCGAAGCTCTCGGCTATTTCTCGTCGGTTAACATCTCGACGCAGCCGGGCAGCTCGCCGGATCGCGTTGTCGTCGTCGTTGACGTCCAGGACCAGGCGACCGGCTCGTTCGGCATCGGCGCAGGTTACGCTGCCGGCGGTGATGGCCTTCTTCTCGAAGCCTCAGTTGAGGAAAAGAACTTCCTCGGTCGTGGTCAGTACATCAAGGTTAGTGCCGGTGGCGGTCAGGAAGGTTCGCAGACTTACGGCCTGAACTTCACCGAGCCGTACTTCCTGGGCTATCGTTTGGCGGTTGGTTTCGACCTCAACCACAGCGAGACGTCGAGCAACGATAACTACGACTACGAGGAAAACAGCGGTGTTCTGCGTGCGACAGCTCCGATCACGGAAGACCTCGCGACGACGTTCCGCTACAACTACAAGCAGATGAAGTACGACCCGTCGGGTTCGCTGAGTAACTTGTCTGCGCCGTACCAGAACCTCGTTGAAAATAGCCCGTGGGTGAAGTCGTCTGTTTCGCAGACGCTGACCTACAACACTCTTGACGACATGACGCTGCCTCGCGAAGGCATCTATGCAAGCGTTACGCAGGAAATTGCCGGCCTGGGCGGCGACTCGCAGTTCTACAAACTCTACGGTAAGGCACGCTATTTCCACCTGCTCGCTGACGATGCCGACATCATCGGGTCGCTTACCGGCTCGGCGGGCTATGTTGTCGGCTTTGACAAGAACCTGAACGTCTTTGACCAGTTCACGCTGACCAACGGCGATATCAGAGGCTTTGAAAACAAGGGTATCGGCCCGCGTATCGCCGGCTCCAACGACGACCCGCTTGGTGGCACGACCTACTTTACCGTGTCGGCTGAAGCGACATTCCCGCTGCCGTTGGTCCCGCGTGACTTCGGCTTGCGTGGCGCCTTGTTTGCCGATGCCGGTACACTGTTCGGCAATGATGTCGACCCGCTTGGTGATACCGTCAACGGCGAAGATGCATCGCTGCGCGCGTCCGTTGGCGTTGGTCTCATGTGGGCGTCGCCATTTGGTACGCTGCGCGTCGACTACGCTATTCCGGTCGCCAAGGAAGACTTCGACAAGACGCAGCACTTCAAGTTTGGCATAAACAACCAATTCTGATATCGGCAGTCCGGAACCGTAAAACCGAATTCCGTTCTGGAGATTTGCCGATGGAGCAAAATGGCTTTTTTCTGCCCCATGATGGCGTGAAACTCTCGGAGTTGGCGCAGTATCTTGGGGCAGAGCTTGCTGACCCCAAGGACGCAGATGTTGTGATACGCTCCGTTTCGCCCGTAAGCCGGGCGAAGGCGGGTGACATCTGTTATATCATGTCGAAGAGGAGCAAGGACGAGCTCGCGACGTGCGCGGCATCCGCTGTGCTTTGCACCGCCGGCTTGCGATCGTTGGTACCCGATCATCTGCCTGTCCTGATTTCGAAGAATGCCCATGCTGCCTTTGCTATGGCGGGTGGCTATCTCTACCCGAAGGCACTTCGGCCGGAGGCGCTGTTGTCCGAAGGCTCCGGCATCTCGGATCGTGCAGTTGTCGACAAGACGGCGCGTCTGGAAGGCGAGGTCTCGGTCGAGCCTTTCGCGGTCATCGGCGCACATGCCGAAATCGGAGAGGGCACGCACATCGGAGCCGGCGCGATCATCGGGCCAAACGTCAAGATCGGCCGCAATTGCACGATCGCCGCCGGCGCAAGCGTGCTTTGCGCGCTCTTGGGCAACGGCGTGATCATTCACAATGGCGCGCGCATTGGCCAGGATGGCTTCGGCTATGCTCCGGGCCCACGCGGGATGATCAAGATCGTTCAGGTCGGCCGCGTCATCATTCAGGATCATGTGGAGATCGGCGCCAATACCACGATTGATCGCGGTGCCATGGATGATACCGTCATCGGCGAAGGCACGAAGATCGATAATCAGGTCCAGATTGGTCACAACTGCCGAATTGGGCGTCATTGCGCCATCGTTTCGCAGGTCGGCATCGCTGGTAGCACGGTTCTCGGTGATGGCGTGCAGATCGGCGGGCAGGCCGGACTGAACGGGCATATCAAGATCGGTGACGGAGTGCAGATCGCCGCGAAGAGCGGTGTGGTCGGCGACATACCTGCCGGCGAACGTTACGGTGGTGTGCCGGCGCGTCCCATCAACGATTTTCTGCGAGAGACCGCAGCGATTTTGGCCCGGTCGACCGGCAGCAAGAAAACGGGAGAAAAGAATGACTGAAGAAGCAAAGACTTCGCTCTCTTCGGCAGACATCATGGAGATCATGAAGCTGCTGCCGCATCGTTATCCGTTCCTGCTGGTGGATAGGATCATCGATATC
The DNA here is from genome assembly GCF_024808055.1 of Rhizobium sp. BK176. Classification (NCBI taxonomy): domain Bacteria; kingdom Pseudomonadati; phylum Pseudomonadota; class Alphaproteobacteria; order Hyphomicrobiales; family Rhizobiaceae; genus Rhizobium; species Rhizobium sp. BK176. Next base: position 33,055 of record NZ_JANUBV010000021.1, read on the forward strand.
GACGGTGACGAGTCCGCGATCGGCATCAAGAACGTGACCGCAAACGAACCGCATTTTACCGGTCACTTTCCGGAGTCTCCGATCATGCCGGGTGTCCTGCTCATCGAGGGTATGGCACAGACAGCCGGTGCGATCTGCGCCAAGAAGCAGGGGGAGACCGGGAACCTGGTCTACTTCATGACGATTGACAACGCGCGCTTCCGCAAGCCGGTCGTTCCCGGCGACCGCGTCGAATATCACGTGAAGAAACAGAAGCAGCGCGGTAATATCTGGAAGTTCCACTGCGATGCGAAGGTTGATGGCGCGCTCGTCGCCGAAGCCGACATCGGGGCGATGATCGTTCGCAAGGATCAGGCATGAGCAGGATAGCAGCCAGCGCCAAGATTCACGCCATGGCGGTCGTCGAAGACGGCGCTGTGATCGGCGAGAACGTCAAGATCGGTCCCTTTTGTTACGTTGGACCGAATGTCACGCTGGGTGATAGCGTAGAGTTGCTTGCGCATTCCGTCGTATCGGGCCGCACGACGCTCGGCAGCGGGTGCCGCATTTTCCCAATGGCCGTGATCGGCGGGGATCCTCAGAGCGTTCATCACGGTGGCGAAGAGACGACCTTGACGGTCGGCGACAACTGCACCTTCCGCGAAGGTGTCACGGTCAACACGGGTACCGCTGATTTCGGTAGCCAGACGATTGTGGGCAACAACAACCTGTTCCTGGCGAATTCGCATATCGCCCATGATTGCCGGGTTGGAAGCAACGTCATCATGTCCAACAACGTCATGCTTGCCGGCCACGTAACGATCGAGGATCGCGTCATTCTCGGTGGTGGCTGCGCCGTGCATCAGTTCACGCGCGTCGGTCGACAGGCATTTGTAGGTGGGCTGTCCGCGGTTAGCTACGACGTCATCCCTTATGGGATGCTGAATGGCAATCCGGGCCTTTTGAGCGGCTTGAATGTCGTCGGTATGACCCGCGCCGGCATTGATCGCGCGACGATTCACACAGTGCGCCGGGCCTATAAGGCGATCTTCGAAGGCGATAATTCGATCCGAGACAATGCCGCCGCACTCCGCGACGAGTATGCTGGTTGCGAGCAAGTCATTCAAATTCTTGATTTCATCGCTGCCGAAAGCGACCGCGCTCTTTCATCTCCGACCAGGGGACAGAAAGGGTGATGCTTGGCTCTCGCGGGTGACATGGCAAAAGGCCGCTTGGCAATCATCGCAGGCAGCGGTCTTCTGCCGTCCTATGTTGCTACGGCCGCGCGCCAGGCAGGTGAAGATCCCTTCATTATCGCGCTGAAAGATGAAGCGGACCGCTCCTGGGATGGCTTTGATCACGCGGTGATCGGCGTCGGTGACTTCGCTGCTCTCAGTCGGATATTCGCGAGCAACGGCGTAGATCGAGTCGTCATGTCGGGAGGCGTGCGCCGGCGTCCGGAGTGGCGTGAGGTCCGCCCGACGCTGAAAACGATCGTGAAATTGCCGTCGACGGTCCGCACGCTGCTCGCTGGTGGCGACGATGCCGTATTGCGCATGGTCATTACCTTGATCGAGGGGAACGGACGCCGCGTCGTCGGCGCGCATGAGATCGCACCACACCTCCTTGCGACCGTCGGTCCGTTGGGCGCAGTGCGACCGGGACCTGATGATCGAAGAGATATCGCGCGCGCCGCGGAAGCGGCCGATGCGCTTGGCAGGCTGGATGTCGGGCAAGGGGCGGTTTCAGTTGGCGGCCGCATTGTTGCGCTCGAGGGCGTCGAAGGCACGGACAGCATGCTGGACCGTGTCGCTGACCTGCGATCAGCCGGGCGCATTTCTGCGCGTCGCCGCGGCGTACTGGTCAAACTCTGCAAACCTCAGCAAGATATCCGCGCGGATCTGCCATCGATCGGCATTTCGACGATCGAGAACCTGAAAAGGGCGGGCCTGGCGGGCGTTGCTGTCGAGGCGGGTCGCTCGCTCATCCTGGAGCGTGACGCTGTCATCAAGGCTGCGGATGAGGCCGGTATTTTCGTGTGCGGACTGGATAGAGGTTTGCCATCCTGGGGGCTAGCGTGAGCGATGCGTCGCTAAAAGTTGCCATCGTTGTTGGAGAGGTCTCGGGTGACCTTCTGGGGGCGGATCTGATCGCCGCCCTGAAACGACAGTTTCCGGGCGGTGTAGATCTCGTCGGCGTTGGCGGCGAGGGGCTCGAGACGCAGGGCCTGCGCTCGCTTTTCGATTTCTCTGAACTGCAGGTGATGGGCATCACGCAAGTACTGTCGACGTTGCCAAGGCTCGTCCGGCGTATTGGCGAGACGGCGTCGGCAATCATCGCGGCAAAACCCGACGTGCTCGTTATCGTCGACAGTCCGGATTTCACGCATAGGGTTGCAAAGCGGGTCCGCAGGGCGCTGCCCGGCTTGCCTGTTGTCAATTATGTTTGCCCGAGTGTTTGGGCATGGAAGGAATATCGCGCACAGCGCATGCTCGCCTATGTCGATCATGTGCTCGCTGTCTTGCCGTTCGAGCCTGAGGTGATGCGCAAACTGGGCGGGCCGCCGACGACCTATGTTGGCCACCGTTTGACGGCCGACCCAAACCTGTTGGACGCCCGACGCCGGCGTGCGCAGACCAAGCCACGGACACGGGCCGACCGCAAGACAGTGATGTTGCTGCCAGGCTCGCGCTCAAGCGAGATTACCAAGCTGCTGCCCCACTTTGGCGACGCCGTCACCGAGTTGGTGGCGCGCAACGGCGAGATGCGTTTCGTCTTGCCGACGATGCCGCGCCGCGAGGCCATGATCCGTGAGTTCGTCAAGGAGTGGACGACCAAGCCGGAGATCGTGGCCGGCGCCGAGGCGAAGTGGCAGGCGTTCACCGAAGCGGATGCCGCCATGGCGGCATCTGGGACCGTCGTGCTTGAGCTGGCGCTGACCGGCGTCCCGTGTGTTTCGGCGTACAAGACGGACTGGATCATCAAGCTCATGACCAGCCAGATCAAAACCTGGAGCGCGGCCCTTCCGAACCTGATCGCCGACTACGCCGTTGTGCCCGAGTATATCAACGACGTGGTGCGAGGCGGCAGCTTTGCGCGCTGGATGGAGAAGCTGTCGGTGGACACCTTGCCACGGCAGGCGATGATGGAAGGGTTTGACGTTCTCTGGCAGAGAATGCAGACCGAAAAGCCGCCGGGGGAACATGCGGCCGAAATCGTCCTCGATGTCCTTCAAAAGAAAAAGCCCGGCCATTCCTGACCGGGCTTCTTTGCTATCTGTGATCGCTGATTAGCGCTTGGAAACAGGCACGTAATCGCGTTGCGGCTCACCGACATAGAGCTGACGCGGGCGACCGATGCGCTGTTCCGGATCCTCGATCATTTCGTTCCACTGGGCAATCCAGCCGACCGTACGGGCGAGAGCAAACAGCACGGTGAACATGGTCGTGGGAAAGCCCAGAGCCTTCAGCGTGATGCCGGAGTAGAAGTCGATGTTCGGATAGAGCTTCTTCTCGATGAAGTACTCGTCAGTCAGTGCAATGCGCTCGAGTTCCATCGCCACTTCGAGCAGCGGATCGTCCTTGACGCCCAGCTCGCCGAGAACTTCATGCGTCGTCTTCTGCATGATCTTGGCGCGCGGATCGTAGTTCTTGTAAACGCGGTGACCGAAGCCCATCAGGCGGAACGGATCGTTCTTATCCTTGGCGCGGGCGATGTATTCCGGAATGCGGTCAACGGTGCCGATTTCGGTCAACATGTTCAGCGCTGCTTCGTTGGCGCCGCCGTGAGCCGGGCCCCAGAGGCATGCAATGCCGGCTGCGATGCAGGCAAACGGGTTCGCGCCCGACGAGCCGGCAAGGCGGACGGTCGAGGTCGAGGCGTTCTGCTCGTGGTCGGCGTGCAGGATGAAGATGCGGTCCATTGCTCGCGAGAGCACCGGATTAACGACATATTCCTCACAGGGAACTGCAAAGCACATGCGCAGGAAGTTCGAGGCGTAGTCGAGATCGTTCTTCGGGTAAACGAAGGGCTGGCCGATGTGATACTTGTAGGCCATGGCGGCGAGTGTCGGCATCTTGGCGATCATGCGCAGGCTTGCCACCATGCGCTGATGCGGATCCGTGATGTCGGTCGAGTCATGGTAGAAGGCGGACAGCGCGCCGACACAGCCGCACATGACAGCCATCGGATGCGCATCGCGGCGGAAGCCCGTAAAGAACCGGCTCATCTGTTCATGCACCATCGTGTGATGCGTGACGCGATAGTCGAAATCCTTCTTCTGGGCAGCGGTCGGCAGTTCGCCGTAGAGAAGCAGATAGCAGACTTCGAGGAAGTCGCCGTGCTCGGCAAGCTGTTCGATCGGATAGCCGCGATGCAATAGCACACCGGCGTCGCCGTCGATGTAGGTGATTTTCGATTCACAGGATGCGGTCGAGGTGAAACCAGGATCGTAAGTGAAGGAAGCCGTGTTCTTGTAGAGGGCGCCGATATCGATGACATCAGGACCGATCGTGCCGCTCTTGACGGCGAGATCGACTGATTTGTCACCGATTTTCAGTGTTGCGCTTTGTTCCGTCATTCTGATCCTCCAAACTGGCGGGTGGCGCCATAAAAGCGCCATAGGGTTAAGCGTCGTCGATGATTGCTATATGATCGCGCGCCTAATGCCAAGTTACCGTGATGCCATTTTGTGCATCGCAGTATCAACTTTTGGGCACTGCTGCGATGAGCCCTGCGCATAGCAGAAGCCGATGATAATCCTTGGCTTTTCAGCGTTCAGATTTTCCTTCAGATTTCAATCGATTATTATTGCCCGACGCCTCGATAGCTTGCATTGTGGTTGCAAGGGCGGCTGTTTTTTGGCGCAAATGCATGCCGGGGTTGAAGCCATTTGAAGTAACGAAGGCCGTGCCTGCCGCGGATGCTTCCGCGCGTGCAGCGGAGCCGTCTCTCCTGTTGAATCGATCGGCCGCCAAGCTGTTGCCGGCCATGCGCACGCAGTCCTCCATCGCGTGGCCGACACGGATCAAAGCTGCGACACGGGACTGGGCTTCATGGCTCCAAGGTTCCGCGACAGCGGAGATGGAACATGGACGGTTGTTTCTGTTCTCGCCGGTCTTCCTCGGAGCCGGCGCCGTCCTCTGGTTCGAACTCGCAAGTGACCCTCCCACGATGCGCTTGATGGCATGGGTTGTTGTGTTGGCACCTGTTGCAATGGCGGCGGGCCAAGGGCGTCCGTTTGTCCGGAGTTCAGCACTGGCCGGCTTGCTTTGCGTCGCGGGAATGCTTTCGGCCCAATACGAAACGCGGAGCAGGGCGACCGTCATACTGGATACGCCCGTCACCACAACGATCACTGGTCGGGTCGAGCGTCGGGAGGGGGATGGCGCGGGTCGTTGGCGCTATATCCTCTCCATTTCCGCCACTCAGTCGCCTCAGATTAGGCGGCCGCCAGACCGGGTTTCAGTCGTCGCGCGTGGGCAGAAAGAACCGTTCGAAATCGGGGAGTGGTTGACGGGACGGGCACGATTGACCCCGCCTGCGGGACCGGCGCTGCCTGGGCTCAACGACTTCGCCTTCAGCGCCTATTTCGACGAGATTGGCGCGAACGGTTTCTTTTATGGTTCGCCAAGCGTTTCAATGCCGCCAGCGGTCGGCACACCATCGATTTCGGAGCGCGGAGCCAACTGGCTGGATGGTCTTCGAAGCGGAATTGGAGACCGCATCCGTGGAATCCTGCCGGGCGACACCGGCGCCTTTGCGGCGTCGCTTGTCACCGACGAGCGGCGCGCGATCTCGCGGGAAACCACCGACGCGCTGCGACAGGCGGGTCTGGCGCATATCGTGGCAATCTCCGGTCTCAACATGGCGCTCTCCGCGGGTATCTTCTTCGTCGGCCTACGCCAACTGCTGAGCCTGTTTCCATCCGTTACGCAGGCGTACCCGACCAAGAAGATTGCAGCTGCTGGCGCGCTCGTCGCCCTGACAGCCTATTACATGATCTCGGGCTTTGCGGTCTCGGCAGAGCGAGCCTTCATCATGATGGCGATCATGCTGGCCGCTGTATTCTTCGACAGGCCGTCAATCAGTCTGCGCAACATTGCCCTATCGGCTTGGGTGATTCTGCTCTTGTCTCCATCCGAGGCGCTAGGCGCGAGCTTCCAGATGTCATTTGCGGCGACTCTTGCGCTGGTTGCCGGTTATGCGATGTGGTCGAAGCGAGCCGCGCGCGAACATCCCTTGCTGCAAGTCAGGGCAGTGAAGCCCGTAGTTTTTGTCGCACGCTTCTTTGCTGGCATCCTCCTTTCCTCAATGATCGGAGGCTTCTCGACCGCGCTCTTTGCAGTCGAACATTTCCATCGGCTCAGCGCTTATGGATTGCCCGCAAATCTCATGGCCATGCCGGTAATCTCCTTCGTGGTGATGCCTATGGGCATGTTCGCGATGCTGCTGACGCCGTTTGGCCTCGATATCGTTCCCTGGAAAATCGCCGGCTTCGGGCTCGAAATTGTGATCGCCATTGCAAAGATGGTCTCGGGATGGGGCGGCAACGTCGATATCGGCCGATTGCCGGTTTGGTACTTTCCTGTCGCCGTCGCAGGCTTCCTCGTGCTTGCGCTTCTGCGCACCAGACTGCGGTACCTCGGCGCTGTTGCGATCGCGTTGGCAACTCTGCTCGTTGTGCTCGCGCCGTCCAGACCGGCGCCAGATTTCATCATTGCCGAGGATGGCGGTCTCGTCGCGATTGTCGACAATCAGGTTATTGCTTCCAACCGGACGCGCCCACCCGACTTCATTTTCGACCAATGGCGAAGGGCTCTGGTTGCGGAGCAAGCCCGGCCGCCGCTCCTGATAGAGGGTGTCAAACCAGTCCGCCGGCGAGACGGCGACGGCAAGCCTCGGAGGCTCTCGGCCGACGAATTGCATAACGCTCGCAACGCGTTGCGGCAGGTCGTTGCGAGAGGCGTTGAGAACCGTTTCGTCTGCCTGAAAGGCGCTTGGTGCACAGCGGCGCACGACAGCGGCTACGTTCTGACGATCATCGAAGATCCCGCCTACGTCGGCGCTGCCTGCGACACCGCCGACATCGTCGTTACGCCCGCTCGTCTGCGCGCAAACGAATGCCGGTCAGGTGCATTGTTGTTCACGGGCGAAACCTTGCGCCGCTCGGGTGCGGCAGAGATACGAATAGACGAACAGGGAACGCCTGTCGTGACGACGGCCTATACGACACTTGACCGGCCCTGGATGCGGCATCGGGCATACAATTGGCGAAGCGGCACCTTCGACGGAGAGCCGCCTGTCTTTAGTGATAGCGGCGAATGAGGCCGACCAGCTTGCCCTGAACCTTGACGCGATCGGGTCCGAAAATACGCGTTTCATAAGCCGGGTTCGCAGCTTCAAGCGCGATCGAAGCGCCCTTGCGGCGGAAGCGCTTGAGGGTTGCTTCCTCGTCATCGACAAGTGCGACAACAATGTCGCCGGCGTTGGCGGTGCTGCCGTTGCGGATAATCACCGTATCGCCGTCGAAGATGCCGGCCTCGATCATCGAGTCTCCCTTCACCTCGAGCGCATAATGCTCGCCTGGGCCAAGCATGTCGGCCGGAACCGTGATGTCGTGCGTATTGTTCTGGATTGCAGAAATTGGCACGCCTGCAGCGATCCGCCCCATAACAGGTACAGAGGCCGAATTGCCATTGTCCGCATGCGCGGCCGGCTTTGGCGGCGCCACCGGTTGAGGTTTGCCAAGGCTGCCCTCGATCACGCTCGGCGAGAAACCGCGGCGCGGCTGGAGACTGGGATTATATGCCTCTGGCAGCTTGATGACCTCCAAAGCGCGGGCTCGATTCGGCAGTCGGCGAATGAAGCCGCGTTCTTCCAGCGCCGTAATCAGGCGGTGGATGCCCGACTTCGACGCGAGATCGAGAGCGTCCTTCATTTCGTCGAAAGATGGGGGGACACCGGACTCCTTCATTCGTTCGTGAATGAAGAGAAGAAGCTCCTGTTGCTTGCGCGTCAGCATCGAAGTTGAACCCCAGAGTTGTGAAACAAAGCCAGAACAGACACTATATGTTCCATATGTGTTCTGCAAGTACCTAAATTTTCGTAAAACTTGCCTGCAACTTGTTCAGTTTTTGCGTCGCTTTTGAGTGAATGCGGAGAAGGGGGTTGCATTGTTCTCTTGCCCGGCGCACATCTTCGCAAATCCCCGGGGAGTTTGCCATGAGCGAAGCACATCCGCTGGACCACATTGTGCTGCCGGTGTCCAACATCAGGCTTGCGCGCGAGCGCCTCGGAATGCTGGGATTCACCGTCGCGCCAGATGCGCGGCACCCGTTCGGAACAGAGAACGCCTGTATCTTCTTCGCCGACGAAACTTATCTGGAGCCGCTGGGCGTCGCCAGCCTCGAACTGCACGAGGCGTCGGCGAGGAAGGGCAACGTCTTCACCGCGCGTGACCGTGCCTTTCGGTTTCGATGCGGCGAGGATGGACTGTCCGCAGTTGTCTTCGCGACGGGGGACGCCGACCGCGACCACGCTAGATTCCTTGCGGAGAAGATCAACGGCGGTGAGATGCTGCAGTTCGAGCGGCCGATGAAGATGCCCGACGGCTCGGAAGCCATTGCTGCATTCAAACTCGCGTTCGCAGTTGACCTGCGCGCACCTGATTTCTTTTTTTTCACCTGCCAGAGGGTCAATCCGCTGCCTGCCGATCGAAGGGCGCTGCAAGTGCACCCAAATGGCGTGGGCGGGATCGCGGAGATCGTTCTTGGCGCGCCGGACCCAAAGGCGTTTGCGCCATTTGTGCGCGCCGCGGCGCACGGCCTGACGGTGATCAACGAGGCCTTTGGTGTGAGTGTTGCAACGCCCAACGCCAGGATCATCGTTCTGTCCCCCGATGGACTGGATGCCTACTTCGATATTTCTGCACCCTCAGACGATCGCGGCCTGCGCGGCGTTGCCGTTGTTTTCAAGGTCGGTGATCTCGCCGTGACAGAAGCGCATTTGGCTGCTAACGGGATGACCTACACGCGCAAGAACAATCGAATTCTGGTGAAGGCAGCGCCCGGGCAGGGTGCGCTCTTCGCCTTCGAGGAGAAACGATGAGCCAGACAAATTCCGAAGTCGCGGTCGGCGAAGGCGCCGGCCGCGTCACCTTTTCGAATACCGGCAAGCTGTCGCTGATTGCCGGACCGTGTCAGATGGAGAGCCGCGAGCATGCGTTCATGGTCGCCGGTGTATTGAAGGAGCTTTGCGACAAGCTTGGTATCGGCCTTGTCTACAAGTCCTCCTTTGACAAGGCGAACCGGACATCGCTCTCCGCTCAGCGCGGCATCGGCCTTGATAAGGCGCTGGAGGTTTTTTCCGACCTCAAGAAGGAATACGGTTTTCCTGTCCTGACCGACATCCATACCGAGGAGCAGTGCACCGAGGTGGCGACGGTCGTCGACGTCCTGCAGATCCCGGCCTTTCTCAGTCGCCAGACAGACCTGCTGGTCGCAGCCGCCAAAACCGGTCGCACAATCAACGTCAAGAAGGGCCAGTTCCTTGCCCCTTGGGATATGAAGAATGTCTTGAACAAGCTCAATTCCAGCGGCAACCCGAATATCCTGCTTTGCGAGCGCGGCGCTTCCTTCGGCTACAACACGCTGGTCTCCGATATGCGCTCGCTGCCGATCATGGCGGCGATGGGCGCCCCTGTTGTTTTCGACGCCACCCATTCGGTGCAGCAGCCCGGAGGGCAGGGTGGTTCCAGCGGCGGTCAGCGCGAGTTCGTGGAGACGCTGGCGCGCGCGGCCGTTGCCGTCGGTGTGGCAGGTGTGTTCGTCGAAACGCACGAAGATCCTGACAACGCGCCGTCTGACGGTCCGAACATGGTCTATCTCAAGGACATGCCGAGGCTTCTCGAAAAGCTCCTGGCCTTCGACGCGATCGCGAAAAGCTGACGTTCAAAAGACTGACATGTTCGTGTAATAGGCCACGCACGAATATCGCTGCGAAGCATGCGCAAAGCGCCATTGTAATTTGCGCATCTTCGATTAAGACGGATTTCAAACGATTTATCCACCCTCAAGCAGGAAAAGCCGATGACCGCAATTACCGACATTATCGCCCGCGAGATTCTCGACAGCCGTGGCAACCCCACCGTCGAAGTCGATGTCTATCTGGAAGATGGCAGCATGGGCCGCGCGGCGGTTCCGTCGGGCGCGTCGACCGGCGCGCATGAAGCCGTCGAAGTTCGCGACGGTGGCAAGCGCTACCTCGGCAAGGGTGTCGAAAAGGCTGTCGAAGCCGCCAACACGGAAATCTTCGACGCCATCGGCGGCATCGATGCCGAAAACCAGATCCAGATCGACAACATCATGATCGAGCTGGACGGCACGCCGAACAAGTCGCGCCTCGGCGCCAACGCCATCCTCGGCGTATCGCTCGCTGTTGCCAAGGCCGCTGCCCAGGCTGCCGGACTGCCGCTCTACCGCTACGTCGGTGGCGCTAGCGCCCACCTCCTGCCGGTTCCGATGATGAACATCATCAACGGCGGCGCGCATGCCGATAATCCGATCGACTTCCAGGAGTTCATGATCCTTCCGGTTGGCGCTGATTCCATCCGCGAAGCCGTTCGCATGGGCTCGGAAGTTTTCCACGTCCTCAAGAAGGAACTGTCGGCTCAGGGTCACAACACCAATGTTGGCGACGAAGGCGGTTTCGCGCCGGGCCTGAAGAGCGCCCCTGAAGCCCTCGACTTCATCATGAAGTCGATCGAGAAAGCCGGCTACAAGCCGGGTGACGATATCTGCCTTGGCCTCGATTGCGCCTCGACCGAATTCTTCAAGGACGGTAAGTATGTCCTCGAAGGCGAAGGCCGAACGCTGGAGCCGGGGGCCATGGCCGAATACCTCGCTCAGCTCGCTGCCCAGTATCCGATCATCTCAATCGAAGACGGCATGGCCGAAGACGATTGGGACGGCTGGAAGGCTCTGACCGATCTCGCTGGCAAGAAGGTCCAGCTGGTCGGCGACGATCTCTTCGTCACCAACTCGGCTCGCCTGCGCGACGGTATCAAGATGGGCGTCGCCAACTCGATCCTCATCAAGGTCAACCAGATCGGCTCGCTGACGGAAACGCTCGATGCCGTCAACACCGCGCACAAGGCAGCCTACACCGCGGTCATGTCGCACCGTTCGGGCGAAACCGAAGATTCGACGATCGCTGACCTCGCGGTTGCCACCAACTGCGGTCAGATCAAGACCGGCTCGCTGTCGCGCTCGGATCGCCTCGCAAAGTACAACCAGCTGATCCGCATCGAAGAAGGTCTTGGCCCGCAGGCCCGCTATGCCGGCCGCTCGATCATCCGCGGTTAATTGCGCCTGATTTTAACCACTTCGACCCGCGCCTTCGAAAGGCGCGGGTTTTTTCTTGCCTGATTTTTCATAGTCAACGGACAGTTAATCTCTGCCCGGTAGTCTTGAGCGCATCGAGGTAATGCGTTCGAGCGTGCGTTTATGTGGACAAAGCATCACAAGAAGAAAAAGATCGGTCGTTTCGTGGTTCCAGCCATGACGGTCGCGTTTCTTTCCTACTTCGGCTATCATTGCATCCATGGTGATTACGGTCTGCGGGCAACCGAAGGGTTCGAGCGCCAGCGGATAGCGCGTGAGAGGGAGTTGGCGGTTCTGAAAGGCAAGCGCGAGCATCTCGAAAAGCAGGTCGCGCTGCTGAGTGACGGTTCGATGGACAAGGATATGCTGGACGAGAAAGCGCGTCTTCAGCTGAATGTTTCTCGTGCCGATGAGATCGTCATATTCAATCACTATTCCAATTAACTGGAATTCAGTTAATTCAAATAAAGCATTATTTATCAGTGACTTGCTGATGAATACGAGCCATGCATTTATGGCATTGCTGTGGCGAAATTTCTTCCCTATGGTACGCCCAACCAAAGAACCGACAAACCCATAGGGAGGGTTGAATGGCGCCGCGAAAAACCGCGACCGTTTCCAGCCGTAAAACGAGCGCAAAGCCGGCAAACAAGGCCACCAATGGTGGTCCTGTTGCCGATTTCACGCGTGATGAAGAGCTCAGCGCTTATCGCGATATGCTGCTGATCCGCCGCTTCGAAGAGAAGGCCGGCCAGCTTTACGGCATGGGCTTCATTGGCGGTTTCTGTCACCTTTATATCGGCCAGGAAGCTGTCGTCGTCGGCATGCAGATGGCGCAGAAGGAAGGCGATCAGGTCATCACGGCCTATCGTGATCACGGCCACATGCTGGCAACCGGCATGAGCGCGCGTGGCGTCATGGCCGAGCTGACCGGCCGCCGCAGCGGTTATTCGCACGGCAAGGGTGGCTCGATGCACATGTTCTCGAAAGAGAAGCATTTCTACGGCGGTCACGGCATCGTCGGCGCTCAGGTCTCGCTCGGAACAGGTCTTGCCTTTGCAAACCGGTATCGCGGCAACGACAGCGTTTCCGTCGCTTACTTCGGTGACGGCGCTGCGAACCAGGGCCAGGTCTACGAGAGCTTCAACATGGCTGCTCTCTGGAAACTTCCGATTATCTACATCGTCGAAAACAACCGCTACGCCATGGGTACCTCGACCGCTCGCGCAACCGCGCAGTCGAACTACTCGCTCCGCGGTTCCGGCTTCGGCATCCCCGGCATTCAGGTCGACGGCATGGATGTCCGCGCGGTCAAGGCTGCAGCCGACGAAGCCCTCGAGCATTGCCGCTCCGGCAAGGGCCCGATCATCCTCGAAATGCTGACCTATCGTTATCGTGGTCACTCCATGTCCGACCCGGCGAAGTACCGCACCAAGGAAGAAGTGCAGAAGATGCGTTCGGAGCAGGATCCGATCGAGCAGGTGCGTGCGCGCCTGCTGGAGAAGGGTTGGGCCTCGGAAGACGATCTCAAGGCGATCGACAAGGACGTCCGCGATATCGTTGCCGACAGCGCAGACTTCGCCCAGTCCGATCCCGAGCCGGATGCATCCGAGCTCTACACTGACATTCTGCTCTAATCGGGGAGGGACGACCCATGCCAATCGATATTCTCATGCCCGCCCTCTCTCCGACGATGGAAGAGGGCACACTTTCCAAGTGGCTCAAGCAGGAAGGCGACACCGTCAAGTCTGGTGACGTGATCGCCGAAATCGAAACCGACAAGGCGACGATGGAAGTTGAAGCCGTTGACGAAGGCGTCATCGGTAAGCTGCTGGTTCCGGCCGGCACCGAAAACGTGAAGGTCAATGCCAAGATCGCAGTCCTGCTTCAGGACGGTGAATCGGCATCCGACATCTCGACTGCACCTGCTGCTCAGCCCGCACCTGCCGCAGCCGCACCGCAGGCGGAAGAAAAGCCTGCCGCCGCTGCTCCGGTTCCGGCCGAGCCGAAGGCCGCTGTGCCAAACGATCCGGAAATTCCGGCCGGCACCGAAATGGTCTCCATGACCGTTCGCGAAGCGCTTCGCGATGCCATGGCCGAAGAAATGCGCGCTGACGACAGCGTCTTCGTCATGGGCGAGGAAGTTGCCGAATATCAGGGCGCCTACAAGGTCACCCAGGGTCTTCTGCAGGAATTCGGCGCTCGCCGCGTCATCGACACCCCGATCACCGAGCACGGCTTTGCCGGCGTCGGTGTCGGTGCCGCAATGTCCGGTCTGAAGCCGATCGTCGAGTTCATGACCTTCAACTTCGCCATGCAGGCGATCGACCAGATCATCAACTCTGCCGCCAAGACGCTCTACATGTCCGGCGGTCAGATGGGTGCTCCGATCGTGTTTCGTGGCCCGAATGGTGCGGCTGCCCGCGTCGGCGCCCAGCACAGCCAGGACTACTCGGCCTGGTACAGCCAGATCCCGGGCCTCAAGGTCGTCATGCCCTATACGGCATCCGACGCAAAGGGCCTGCTCAAGGCCGCCATCCGCGATCCGAACCCGGTCGTCTTCCTCGAAAACGAAATCCTCTACGGTCAGCACTTCGACGTGCCGAAGCTCGATAATTTCGTTCTCCCGATCGGCAAGGCCCGCATTCATCGTCCGGGCAAGGACGTCACGATCGTCTCCTTCGGCATCGGCATGACCTATGCCACCAAGGCGGTCGCCGAACTCGAGAAGATCGGCATCGACGCCGAGCTGATCGACCTGCGCACGCTGCGCCCGATGGACCTTCCGACCGTGATCGAATCGGTCAGGAAGACCGGCCGCCTCGTCACCGTCGAGGAAGGCTATCCGCAGAACTCAGTCGGTACCGAAATCGCCACCCGCGTCATGCAGCAGGCCTTCGATTATCTCGATGCGCCGGTTCTCACGATCGCCGGCAAGGACGTTCCGATGCCTTACGCCGCAAACCTCGAAAAGCTCGCTTTGCCGAGCGTCGACGAAGTCGTGCAGGCCGTGAAGGCCGTCTGCTACAAGTAACAAGGGGAGGGTATTTCGATGCCTATCAACATCACGATGCCTGCCCTTTCTCCGACGATGGAAGAAGGCAATCTGGCCAAGTGGCTCGTCAAGGAAGGCGACACGGTAAAGTCAGGCGACATCATTGCGGAAATCGAAACCGACAAGGCGACGATGGAAGTCGAAGCCGTCGATGAGGGCACGGTTGCCAAGATCGTTGTTCCTGCCGGCACGGAAGGCGTCAAGGTCAATGCCTTGATCGCCGTTCTTGCTGCCGATGGTGAAGACGTATCCGCTGCCGCAAGCGGTGCGGGCTCTGCTGCTCCGGCGCCGAAGGCTGCTGAAGCTCCGAAGGCGGAAGCAGCACCGGCCGCCCCGGCTCCGGCTGCTGCCGCACCGGCTCCGGCCGCGGCGCCTGCTACCGTTTCCGCTGGCGGCAATCGCACATTCTCCTCGCCGCTCGCTCGTCGTCTGGCGAAGGACGCGGGGATCGACCTGTCCGCAATTGCGGGCTCCGGCCCGCATGGCCGCGTCGTTAAGAGCGACGTTGAAGCCGCCGTTGCAGGTGGTGGCGCCAAGGCGGCCCCGGCTGCCGCTGCGCCGCAGGCTGCTGCACAGGCTCCGGCCGCTGCCCCGAAGGGTGCTTCCGACGAGACCGTGCTCAAGCTCTTCGAACCGGGCTCCTACGAACTCGTGCCGCATGACGGCATGCGCAAGGTCATCGCCAAGCGTCTCGTCGAGTCCAAGCAGACCGTGCCGCACTTCTACGTCACGGTGGATTGCGAGCTCGACGCGCTGATGTCTCTGCGTGCCCAGCTCAACGACGCTGCACCCCGCAAGGATGGTGCGCCGTCCTACAAGTTGTCGGTCAACGACATGGTCATCAAGGCTATGGCGCTGGCTCTGCGCGATGTTCCGGATGCAAACGTCTCCTGGACTGAAACCAACATGGTCAAGCACAAGCACGCCGACGTCGGTGTTGCTGTCTCGATCCCTGGCGGCCTGATCACCCCGATCATCCGCAAGGCCGAGGAGAAGACCCTGTCGGCGATCTCCAACGAGATGCGCGACCTCGGCAAGCGCGCCAAGGACCGCAAGCTGAAGCCGGAAGAGTTCCAGGGCGGCACCTCGTCGGTCTCCAACATGGGCATGATGGGCGTGAAGCAGTTCGCAGCCGTCATCAACCCGCCGCATGCAACGATCCTCGCGGTCGGCGCAGGCGAGCAGCGCCCGGTGGTCAAGAACGGTCAGCTGGCTGTCGCAACCGTGATGACCGTCACGCTGTCGACCGACCATCGCTGCGTCGATGGCGCGCTGGGTGCGGAGCTGCTGCAGGCGTTCAAGGGCTACATCGAGAACCCGATGGGCATGCTTGTCTGAGACAACGGCGGAGGCGGAAATGACGAAGACCGTTCTTTGCTATGGTGACTCGCTGACCTGGGGCTATGACGCCGATACGATCGGACGTCATGCCTACAAGGATCGTTGGCCAAGTGCGCTTCAGGCGGCACTCGGCAACGAAGTGCGGATCATCGCCGAAGGATTGAACGGGCGAACCACCGCCTTCGATGACCATCTCGCCGACTGCGACCGGAACGGCGCACGCATTCTGCCAACGATTCTGCAGAGCCATGCGCCGCTTGATCTCGTCATTTTGCTGCTCGGTACCAACGACATGAAGCCCGTCGTGGCGGGGTCGGCCTTTGCCGCCTGCCAGGGCATCGCCCGGCTGGTGCGGTTGATCCGTAACCACGCTTGGCCCTTCGAATTCGATGGACCGGACATCCTGATCGTGGCACCGCCGAAGATCCGCGACACGGCGAATGTGCCCTTTGCGGCGTCGTTCGTCGGCGGCATCGAGGAATCGGCAATGCTGCCGACCCTCTATCGCGACCTCGCGGACGAGCTCGGATGCGGCTTCTTTGACGGCAATTCGGTGGCGAAGACGACACCGGTCGATGGCATTCACCTCGATGCGGACAATACCCGCGCTCTCGGGCGCGGCATGGAATCGACTGTGCGGATGATGCTGGGGCTTTGAGCATGGGATCCTTCGTCTCGCTTCGTCCTGCGACGCGGGAAGATGCGACGGAGCTGGCTATGCTCACGGATATCGCATCGCATGGGTTTGCTTCCTGGCTGTGGCTCTCTGAGCTCGGAAACGGCGGCTGCGATACGCCGATGGAGCGAGGACGGCAGAAGCTGAGCGGAGACCAGGGGCAGGGCAACTGGAGCGACGCGGTGATTGCCGAAGCCTATGGCGAGATCGCGGGAGCGGCGATCGGCTACGGCCTCGACGAAGGCATACGGAATATTGAGGCGGACCGCCCGGCGCTGAAGCCGGTCATCGATCTGCAGAAAATGGTGTTGGGAAGCTGGTTTATCGGAACGCTGGGTGTCTACAGCCATTTGCGAGGCATCGGGATCGGTCGACGGCTTCTTAGTGATCAGATTGAGCGGGCGGGAAGCGCCCCGGTCAGCCTGATTACTGCAGGTTACAACGAAGCGGCTCTGTCGCTTTACAAGAAGAATGGATTTTCGGAAGCGGCGCGAGCGAATGCCGTGGCCTTCTTCGAAAACGGCAGGAAACACGAGTGGGTGCTTCTCACCCGCGACGCCCGATAACAAAGGCAGGAAAACATGGCTGAGAATTACGACGTCATCATCATCGGTTCGGGCCCCGGCGGCTATGTCGCCGCCGTGCGCGCCAGCCAGCTTGGCCTCAAGACCGCGATCGTCGAACGCGAGCATCTGGGCGGCATCTGCCTCAACTGGGGCTGTATCCCCACCAAGGCGCTGCTGCGCTCGGCCGAGGTTCTCGACCATGCCAATCACGCCAAGGATTACGGCCTCGTGTTGGAAGGCAAGATGACTGCCGACGTCAAGGCTGTCGTCGCCCGCTCGCGCGGCGTGTCGGCACGGCTGAACGGCGGCGTCGGCTTCCTGATGAAGAAGAACAAGGTCGACGTGATCTGGGGCGAAGCCAAGATCACCAAACCCGGCGAAATCGTCGTCGGCAAGTCCTCCAAACCCGTCGTCGAGCCGCAGAACCCGGTTCCGAAGAACATCAAGGGTGAGGGCACCTATAACGCCAAGCACATCATCATCGCCACGGGCGCACGCCCGCGCGCGCTGCCGGGCATCGAGCCCGATGGCAAGCTGATCTGGACCTATTTCGAGGCGATGAAGCCGGCGGCCCTACCGAAGTCGCTGATCGTCATGGGCTCTGGCGCCATCGGCATCGAGTTCGCCAGCTTCTATCGCTCGATGGGCGTCGACGTCACCGTTGTCGAGGTCATGCCGACGATCATGCCGGTCGAGGACGTCGAAGTCACGGCGATCGCCCGCAAGCAGCTCGAGAAGCGCGGCATGAAGATCCTGACCAGCGCCAAGGTCACCAAGATCGAAAAGGCTGCCGACAGCCTGACGGCGCATGTCGAGACGGCTGACGGCAAGGTCCAGCAAATCACCGCCGACCGTATGATCTCGGCCGTCGGCGTGCAGGGCAATATTGAAAACCTCGGTCTCGAGGCCGTCGGCGTCAAGACCGACCGCGGCTGCGTCGTCATCGACGGCTACGGCAAGACCAATATCGCGGGCATCTACGCCATCGGCGACGTCGCCGGCCCGCCGATGCTCGCCCACAAGGCAGAGCATGAGGGTGTCGTCTGCGTCGAAAAGATCGCCGGCCTCCCGAACGTTCACCCGACGGACAAGGGCAAGGTCCCCGGCTGCACCTATTGCCACCCGCAGGTAGCCTCCGTCGGCCTGACCGAAGCCAAGGCCAAGGAATTGGGCCGTGACATCCGCGTCGGCCGCTTCTCCTTTGCCGCCAATGGCAAGGCGATCGCGCTTGGCGAGGACCAGGGTCTCTGCAAGGTGATCTTCGACAAGAAGACCGGCGAACTGCTCGGTGCGCACATGGTCGGCGCCGAAGTCACCGAACTCATCCAGGGCTTCGTCGTCGCCATGAACCTGGAGACGACCGAAGAAGAATTGATGCACACCATCTTCCCGCATCCGACGGTTTCCGAAACCATGAAGGAAGCGGTTCTGGACGCTTATGGTCGTGTGCTGAACGCTTGATAGTTTCCTTTTCCGCTCTCTATGACGGATTGGATCCCATCCGATCCCGGACTGGAAAAAGCGAAAGGAAATCATCATGTCTATGGGTACGCAGGCACTGCTTATCTTTCTCCTGATCGGCCTGGTGGCGGGGTTCCTCGCCAGTCTGGTCGTCGGAGGAGGCGGATTGATACGGTGCCTGCTGAGCGGCATTATCGGCGCGTTCGTCGGAGGCTTTCTCTTCAACGCGCTCGGCATATCGCTCGGTATCGACAATGCGTTGGTGGTGCAGATCATTCACGCGACGGTCGGGGCCATCATCGTGGTTCTGATTGCAAGGGCGATAGCGTAAAGGGGCGAGGGCAGGATGGAAGGCGTAGGTTGGATTGCCACGGTCATCATCGGGGGCTTGGCGGGGTGGCTCGCGGGCATTCTGATGGGCATACGTTTCGGCGTTCTGATGAACATTATCATCGGCATAGTGGGCGCGGTCATCGCCAGTGCGATCTTTACCCGCGCCGGGATCTATGTCGCCAGCGGTTGGCTGGGTTACCTTGTGACGGGTTTCATAGGCTCTTGTATCTTGCTATTTCTGGCAAAACTCGTCAGACGCTGACGAAAGAGGCCGCTTCCGGCGGTTTGAAGGCAGGTTATTGATGGTAACTATTCTCGACAGGATGAATCCAGACGCTGAAAAGCGCGTGCGGCACCCGGAAAAGGCCCATCGGCCCGATCAGGAAGTCATGCGCAAGCCGGATTGGATCCGCGTCAAGGCACCGACCTCCAAGGGATACGCGGAAACGCGCTCGATCGTGAAGGAGCACAAGCTCGTCACCGTCTGCGAGGAAGCCGGCTGCCCCAATATCGGCGAGTGCTGGGACAAGAAGCACGCGACTTTCATGATCATGGGCGAGATCTGTACGCGCGCCTGTGCCTTCTGCAATGTCTCGACTGGCAAGCCGAATGCACTCGATATGGCCGAGCCCGAGAACGTCGCAAAGGCCGTCAAGCAGATGGGCCTCAGCCATGTGGTCATCACGTCGGTTGACCGCGACGACTTGGAGGACGGTGGTGCCGAACATTTCGAAAAGGTGATCTGGGCGATCCGTGCAGCGTCGCCGACGACCACCATCGAGATCCTGACACCTGACTTCCTGAAGAAACCCGGCGCCCTCGAGCGCGTCGTTGCCGCCAAGCCCGACGTGTTCAATCACAACATGGAGACGGTCGCCGGCAACTACCTGACGGTCCGCCCCGGGGCCCGCTATTTCCACTCCATCCGCCTGCTGCAGCGCGTGAAGGAGCTGGACCCTACCATGTTCACCAAATCAGGCATCATGGTCGGCCTCGGCGAAGAGCGAAACGAAGTGTTGCAGCTGATGGACGACCTGCGGACCGCCGACGTCGACTTTCTGACGATCGGCCAATACCTGCAGCCGTCCCGCAAGCATCACAGGGTCATGAGCTTTGTCACACCCGACGAGTTCAAATCCTACGAGACGGTTGCCTACACCAAGGGCTTCCTGATGGTGGCTTCGAGCCCGCTGACCCGTTCGTCGCATCATGCCGGCGATGATTTCGCGCGCCTGAAGGCCGCACGCGAGAAAAAGCTGCTGATCGCAGCGGAATAATCAACGAGCGCTTGCATTTTTCGAAAGCCGCGGCGATTTTCCCCGCGGCTTTTTGTTTGCGGAGGCGACGAGAAATGCCGGCTTACATCTACGATACGCGGAAAGCCGCCAATGTACTCCGGCAGTCCGCGCGCATCATGATCATCGGCTGCTCCGGGGGCGGCAAAAGTACCTTGTCGCGGAAGATCAGCCGCAGGCTCGATCTTCCCTATTTCTCCATGGATAGGGAGTTCTTCTGGCTGCCGGGATGGGTCAAGCGCTCGAAGGACGAAGAGCGCCGCCTGATCACCGAGGTTGTCGCTGGCGAACGGTGGCTGATGGACGGAACCGGCCCATCGACTTTCGATCTTCGCGTCCCGCGCGTAGAGTTCGTTGTCTGGGTGCGAATGCCGCGCTGGCTTTGCCTCTGGGGTATCTGCAAGCGCGCATTCTTCCATTTCGGCAGAACGCGGCCGGACATGGCGCCCGGATGCCTGGAGCGCCTGCCGGACCGGGAATTCCTGACGTACATCTGGACCTTCGAGAAGCAGTTCGCGCCTCTTGTGATCGCGGGATTAGACAAGCACGGGCGAGATGTCCCGGTTTTTCAGCTGAAAAGCCGGCGGGAGGTGAACCATCTTCTTGATCTTCTCGGCGCTCCCACTTAACTGCCGGTCATGCCTCAGTTCGAAACGCATCGCCCCGTCCCGCATTCTGCCGATCAGATGTTCGACCTCGTCGCCGACGTCGAGCACTATCCGCAATTCCTTCCGCTCTGCGAGGCGCTGAGCATTCGCAGTCGCAAGGAGCGTGACGGCAAGGTTCTGCTGATCGCCGATATGACAGTCGGTTACAAGGCGATTCGCGAGACTTTCACGACGCAGGTGCTTTTGAACCGGGCCGAACGCGTCATCGAGGTCAAATATATCGACGGGCCATTCCGTTATCTCGACAATCGCTGGCGCTTCGAGGATACGGCTACGGGCAGCAACGTCCACTTCTTCATCGACTACGAGTTCAAGAGCCGCATCCTGGGCGCGGTCATGGGCTCGATGTTCGATCGCGCCTTCCGGATGTTCTCGGAAGCCTTCGAAACGCGGGCGACGAAGATCTACGGCTGAGCCAGTTCCCGGATCATGCTGAGCGCGGTTCTGACCGTCGCAAGCCGTACTTCAGCGCGACCGATGTCGCCATAGAGCATCTTCCGATGGATAAGGCCGCCCGCGCGCGACTTCGCGGCTAGGTGGACAAGGCCTACCGGCTTTTCAGCCGATCCACCGCCGGGCCCGGCAATTCCGGTGACAGCGACCGCAATGGCTGCGCGGGAGCGGAAGAGGGCCCCATGCACCATCTGCCGCGCCGTCTCTTCCGAGACTGCGCCGAACCGGATCAGCGTTTCCGCCTGCACGCCAAGCATCTCCATCTTGGCGGTATTCGTGTAGGTGACGAAACCTCTGTCCACGACAGCAGACGATCCTGAAATTTCAGTCAAGGCGCCGGCAATCAGCCCGCCGGTACAGGATTCCGCCATCGAGACCATCAGGCCCGAGGCTGCGAAGTCGCGAATGATTGCCTCTGCCTGCACGATGATATCGTCAGGGAAGATACTCATCTCAGGAGCTCCGATAGACGACCGTTGCGGTGGCGATCGCCGCGATACCCTCGCGCCGACCGACAAAGCCGATCGTCTCGTTCGTCGTTGCCTTCACCGAGCATCGGTCGATGGTGATGCCGAGAAACTCGGACAGTTTGGCGCGCATCTCGTCGCGATGCGGCCCGACCTTCGGCGCCTCTGCGATCAGCGACACGTCGGCGTTCATGATTGTGCCGCCGCGTTCCCGCACGATCTTGGCCGCGTGCTCGATGAAGATGCGAGACGGTGCACCCTTCCATTGCGGATCCGATGGTGGGAAATGATCGCCGATATCGCCCGCGCCACAAGTGGCAAGCAATGCATCGGTGAGGGCGTGCAGAGCCACGTCCGCATCGGAGTGGCCCTTGAGCTTTTGGTCGTGCGGAATGAACACGCCGCAGAGCGTTACGCCGTCGCCGGCCTCGAGCTGGTGGACGTCGTAACCGTTGCCGGTGCGCACATCCGGAAGTGCCTGTCCTGAAAGTTTGCTGTCTGCCATGGCGATGTCCCGTTTGACCGTCAGTTTTACATTGTCCGCCAGTCCCTCGATAATGCGCACCGGCAGGCTGGCCCATTCGGCAATGGCGGCGTCGTCGGTAAAATCGGTGAGGTTTGCGGCAGCCGCCTTCTCGTGGGCGGCGAGGATCGGCTCGAAGGCGAAGGACTGCGGCGTCTGCGCTGCGTAGAGGTGAGAGCGGGAAACGGTATCGAGTACCGTTCCGTCGAGATCAGCTCGCTTCAGCGTGTCGGAAACGGGCATGGCGGGGAGAATTGCCGGCACGCCCTCCGAGAGCAAGCCGGCGATGCGATCAAGAAGCGCATGATCGAAGAAAGGCCGCACGGCGTCGTGGATCAGAACATGCGAGAGGTTCTTGCCGCGCAAATGGCGCAGTCCCGCCAAAACGGATTGCTGTCGCGTTGCGCCGCCGTGAATAGCTTCGATCTGCGTGCCGGACTGGAGTTGAGCGGCGGCCTTGGCAAACAGGGCCTCGTCGTCGGGATGGATGACCACGACGATGTGGCGGGTAAGCTCCCAGCTGGCGAACTTTTCCAGTGTGTGCGTGATCACAGGCTTACCGCCAATCGCCCGATACTGCTTCGGGCCCTCTGCCGACGCGCCTGCGCGCTCGCCGCGTCCGGCCGCGACAACGACAACACCTATTGCTGGTTGCTTTTGATGCATTTGCGGCATAAATCCTCAAAGCGCGACTTTGCAGTCGGTGCTTAGCGGCTTGGCGCACCGAATTCCAGCATTTGCCCGAAAAATATCAATTCGCGCACTGCCCTCTTGGCAAGCCATTCAAACCTGTCTAAAAATAGTGCACGCATTCGGCGTGCCTGAAAGATAATCAATTGCTGGACTTTGACCTCGCTTCACCTTTGCGGATTGGACCTGTGGAAGTCAGGAACCGTGTTGTTCTGGCCCCTATGTCCGGCGTGACGGACATGCCGTTCCGGCAGCTGGCGTGGCGTTATGGCGCCGGGCTTGTGGTCACGGAAATGGTTGCGAGCCGTGAACTGGTCAATAGCACTGCCGAATCATGGGCGCGCCTCGAAAGCGCGGGTTTTGAGCCCCACATGGTGCAGCTCGCTGGCCGTGAAGCGCATTGGATGGCCGAGGCTGCGAAGATCGCTGCCGATCATGGCGCCGACGTCATCGATATCAACATGGGATGCCCCGCCAAAAAGGTGATTGGTGGCTACTCCGGCTCCGCCTTGATGCGCGATCCTGACCATGCCCTCAGCCTCATTGAGGCGACAGTCAAGGCGGTCAGCGTTCCCGTAACTCTGAAGATGCGGCTCGGTTGGGACGAGAATTCAATCAACGCGCCCGATATCGCACGTCGAGCAGAAGACGCTGGCGTCCAGTTGATCACCATCCACGGCCGCACGCGCATGCAGTTCTACGAAGGCCGGGCCGACTGGGATGCGATCCGCGCGGTTCGCGATGCCATTGCGGTGCCCCTGGTTGCAAACGGCGATGTCGAAACCGTCGAAGATGCACATGAGATCCTGCGTCGCTCGGGAGCCGATGCCGTCATGATTGGCAGAAGCTGTCAGGGCAGGCCATGGCATGCCGGCGTACTGGCTGGCAAGACGGCGCCGGAAGTGTGGGAAGTCCCCGACATCGCCACCGAGCATTACAGAATGATGCTCGAGTTCTACGGTGAGGCAGTTGCCGTTCGCCATGCAAGGAAGCACCTTGGCTGGTATCTCGAACGTTTCGCGCCTGGTCTTGCTGCGCAGGAGAAGGCCGCGATCATGACCGCGCGCGAGCCCGATGAGGTAGCTGCAAGGTTTTACGAGGCATTGATGGCTGCGGCATCGAACACGCAGACCCGGGAGGCTGCATGACGAATGACGTGCCATCGTCGATCGACAACGGCGGTAGCGCAGTTGCGATCGCTGTACTCAATGCGATCCAGAATCCGGTCGTGATGGTGAACGAGGCCGGCCTCGTCGCTTTCGCGAATTGGGAGGCGGAGGCCTTCTTCGGTGCAAGCGCCGCCCACCTTGCCCGCTACAAGATCTCGACCTTCATTCCGTTCGGCAGTCCGCTGCTGGCCTTGATCGATCAGGTTCGCGAACGGCGGGCGCCGATCAACGAGTATCGTGTCGACCTCAGCTCCCCGCGCCTCGGGCAGGACAAGCTCGTCGATCTGTATGTTGCCCCTGTTGTCAGCGATCCGGGTTCCGTCGTGATTGTCTTCCAGGAGCGATCTATGGCGGACAAGATCGATCGGCAGCTGACGCATCGCGCGGCGGCCCGCTCGGTCACCGGGCTTGCATCTATGCTGGCGCATGAGATCAAGAATCCGCTGTCTGGCATTCGCGGTGCGGCACAGCTGTTGGAGCAATCGGTCGTTGATGACGACCGCGCTTTGACGCGGCTGATCTGCGACGAAACCGACCGCATCGTCTCGCTCGTGGATCGTATGGAGGTCTTCTCGGACGAGCGGCCCGTTGATCGGATACCAGTCAATATTCACTCCGTTCTCGATCATGTGAAGGCCGTGGCGAAGGCCGGATTTGCGCGGCACCTCCGGATTACCGAGAACTACGACCCGTCGCTGCCGTCGGTCTACGCAAACCGTGATCAGCTCGTGCAGGTGTTCCTCAATCTCGTAAAGAATGCCGCTGAGGCTGTGGGCGATCGCCCGGATGGCGAGATCGTTTTAACGACGGCTTATCGCTCCGGCATTCGTCTGTCGGTCGCCGGGACCCGCGAAAAGATCTCGTTGCCGCTGGAGTTTTGTGTTCAGGATAACGGTCCCGGCGTGCCAGCTGACCTCCTGCCGCATCTGTTTGATCCATTCATTACGACGAAGACGAACGGCAGTGGGCTTGGCCTCGCGCTCGTCGCGAAGATTATCGGTGATCATGGCGGCATCATTGAATGCGACAGCCAGAACAACCGCACGACATTCCGCGTCTTGATGCCGGCCTCCAAGGACGCATCGATGGACGACGCAACGACCATAACTCCCACAGGACCTACTCGATGACAGCAACGATCCTCGTCGCGGATGATGATGCGGCAATTCGTACCGTGCTTAATCAGGCTCTGAGCCGCGCCGGCTATGACGTGCGAATTACCTCCAACGCCGCCACGCTCTGGCGTTGGGTGTCGGCGGGTGAAGGCGATCTTGTCGTGACCGATGTCGTAATGCCGGACGAGAATGCTTTTGACCTGTTGCCGCGGATCAAGAAAGCGCGTCCCGATCTCCCGGTCCTCGTCATGAGCGCCCAGAACACGTTCATGACAGCGATCAAGGCTTCCGAGAAGGGCGCCTACGATTATCTGCCGAAGCCGTTCGATCTGACCGAACTGATTGGTATCATCGGCCGTGCGCTGGCCGAGCCGAAGCGTAAACCTGCCAAGCTCGACGAGGACATGCAGGACGGTATGCCGCTTGTCGGTCGTTCGGCGGCGATGCAAGAAATCTACCGCGTCCTTGCTCGCCTGATGCAGACCGATCTGACGCTGATGATCACCGGCGAATCTGGTACCGGCAAGGAACTTGTGGCGAGGGCGCTGCATGACTATGGCAAGCGCCGCAACGGACCGTTCGTCGCCATCAATATGGCTGCAATTCCGCGCGACCTGATCGAATCCGAGCTATTCGGCCACGAGAAGGGTGCATTCACGGGCGCCCAGACACGTTCCACCGGCCGCTTCGAGCAGGCAGAAGGCGGCACGCTGTTCCTCGATGAAATCGGCGATATGCCGATGGACGCTCAGACGCGGCTACTACGCGTCCTGCAGCAGGGCGAATACACCACAGTCGGGGGGCGCACGCCGATCCGTACCGACGTTCGGATCGTCGCGGCGACCAACAAGGACTTGAAGCAGGCGATCAATCAGGGGCTTTTCCGCGAGGACCTGTACTACCGCCTGAATGTTGTTCCACTGCGTCTGCCGCCGCTGCGTGATCGTGCCGAGGATATACCGGATCTGGTGCGCCACTTCGTCCAGCAGGCGGAAAAGGAGGGACTTGGCTCCAAGCGTTTCGATCAGGAAGCGCTCGATCTGATGAAGGCCTATGCCTGGCCGGGCAACGTGCGCGAGCTGGAGAACCTCATTCGGCGGCTGATGGCACTTTATCCACAGGATGTGATCACCCGGGAAATCATCGAAGCCGAGCTTCGGTCGGATGTGCCCGACAGCCCTATCGACAAGGGGCCGATCCGCAATGGCAACATGACGATCGCCCAAGCTGTTGAAGAAAACATGCGGACATACTTCGCCGGTTTCGGCGACGGCCTGCCGCCGCCGGGACTTTACGACCGTGTGCTGACGGAAATGGAGTACCCGCTGATTCTTGCTGCCCTTACCGCGACGCGCGGGAACCAGATCAAGGCTGCCGATCTCTTGGGACTGAACCGCAATACGCTGCGCAAGAAGATCAGAGAGCTGGGCGTATCGGTGTATAGAAGCTCCCGAACTGCTTGACAATGTGACCGGCGACGTTGCATTTTCGCCACAATGCGTTGCTTAGAAGTCACGCATGGGGCTCGGGTTTTCGCAGCTGTCTAAGAGCGCAACGACACGGGTTGTTGTCGCACAGGCAGGCTGACGGTTTCCGCGCCTGTCCGCGGGAGCGGCGGAAGCGAGTGTCTGCCGCCAGGAGAATTAAGCGAATGGAACAGGATGCAGTGCCGCCGCCGGCGGAAGGCGAAGCTGTCACGGCAGTGACCGATCGCCGTGCCCTGTTTGCGCTGCCGGGCCTGATTCTTGCCGGTGGTGCGCTTCTCTGCGCCACGCTGACGCTGTTCGTGCTGCTGGGGCTGACACCTATCGCGCCGACCTATCACGTCGTGGTCACCTCGGTCGTCGTGAACTCGTTCTTCGTGCTCGGCCTAATGGCGTTGATCGCGCGCGAGGTCTCTCGCCTGCTCAAGGCACGCAAACGCGGGCGAGCGGCGGCGCGGCTTCACATCCGCATCGTTGTACTTTTCTCGATCGTCGCGATCACTCCGGCGATCCTCGTCGCCATCTTCGCCAGCATCACGCTGAACGCCGGCCTCGACCGGTGGTTTGCGCTTCGGACGCAGTCGATC
The DNA here is from genome assembly GCF_024808055.1 of Rhizobium sp. BK176. Lineage (NCBI taxonomy): Bacteria > Pseudomonadati > Pseudomonadota > Alphaproteobacteria > Hyphomicrobiales > Rhizobiaceae > Rhizobium > Rhizobium sp. BK176. The sequence continues at coordinate 60,298 of NZ_JANUBV010000021.1, forward strand.
ATCAGTTCCTCCCGCAATATCGGGCAGGCCTACATGATGGAGAATGCGAGCTACTTGCAAGGCCAGACGGTGTCGATGGCGAATGACCTCGAACGCAACCGAGCGCTGTTCAATCTCGATCGCACGGGCTTTTCCGACCTTATGACTCGGCAGGCCCGTGGACGCGGGCTTCTTGGCGCCTTCCTTGTCCAGTCTGACGGTTCTGTGATCATTCAGGCCGATATCAAGACCGAGAAGCCATTGCCGGCGATTCCTCAGGACGCTCTGGATAAGGCGGCCGCCGGACAGCCGACCCTGATCCCGCCAGGCATCACCAACCTCGTCGGCGCCATCATCAAGCTTGAGGCGATCGATGGGGCGTTTCTCTACACTGTTCGCGCCGTGGACCCGAAGGTTATGGGCGCCATGCGGATGATGGAGGAGAACGCCACCGAGTACAAATCGATGGAGGCGGGGCGCTTCTCGCTGCAGATCGCCTTCGCGGTTCTGTACATCGGCTTTGCCTTGATCGTTCTGCTGGCCGCCATCTGGACAGCAATCGCCGTCGCCGACCGCATCGTGCGTCCGATCCGCTTGTTGATTACAGCCGCCGACAGTGTCGCTTCTGGCAACATGGATATCATTGTTCCCGTTCATGCTGTGGACGGCGACGTTGCCAACTTGTCACGTACTTTCAACAAGATGATCTCGGAAATTCGCACGCAACGTGATGAAATTCTGGAGGCCAAGGATGAGGTGGACGACCGTCGACGCTTCATCGAAGCGGTCCTTTCCGGCGTCACGGCCTCGGTTATCGGCGTCGAGCACGACCGCAGGATCACAATCGTCAACAGTTCGGCGGAAGCGCTGATGGCCCTCTCGGCCTCAGAGATGCTCGGCAAGCAACTCTCCGAGATCGCACCTGAAGTCGACCAGGTCCTGACGGAAGCCGCATCCCGCTACCGCGGCGATTTCCGCAAGCAGATTGCCCTTGTCCGAGCCGGGACCGTCCGGACGCTCAGCGTGCAGGTCACGCGCGAAGAAGTGCGCGACATGAGCGAATCCTATGTCATTACGCTCGATGACATTACTGACCTTGTCATCGCGCAGCGCTCGACCGCATGGGGCGACGTCGCTCGCCGTATTGCCCACGAGATTAAGAACCCGCTGACGCCGATTCAGCTGTCAGCAGAACGCATCCAGCGCCGCTATGGCAAACAGATCAACCAGGATGACCGCAGCGTCTTCGATCAGTGCACGGAAACGATCATCCGGCAGGTCGGCGACATCGGCCGCATGGTAGACGAGTTCTCTTCCTTCGCCCGGATGCCGAAGCCGACCAAGGAGCCAAGCGATCTGCGCAAGATCCTGCACGATGCCGTGTTCCTGCGCGAGATGGGCAATAGTCATGTGAACTTCCTGCAGGAACTGGGTGACCAGCCGCTGGAAGGGCAGTTCGACAGCCGCATGCTTGGTCAGGCCTTCGGCAATTTGATCAAGAATGCGGTTGAAGCGATCGAGGCGGTGCCGAGCGGAGAACGCGACGAGCGCAAGGTCCTGGTAAGAGCTTCGCTCGACCCGGTACGCGACCGCTTTACCGTCGATGTGATTGATAACGGTCGCGGTCTACCGGTGGAGAACCGCCACAGAATTCTGGAACCCTACATGACGATGCGCGAGAAGGGCACGGGCCTCGGACTAGCGATCGTCAAGAAGATTATTGAGGAACATGGCGGGCAGCTCGAACTTCACGATGCGCCCGCTGATTTCGACCAGGGAAGAGGGGCTATGATCCGCGTGCAACTGCCACGTCTGGAAGCCGCGCCGTCCGCCCTGGCCGCAAGTGACAAGGAAAGCGTTTATGGCCTCTGATATTCTGGTCGTCGATGACGAGCACGACATCCGCGAGATCGTCTCCGGTATCCTGTCTGATGAAGGACATGAGACCCGCACCGCACATGATAGCGACAGTGCGCTGGCTGCGATCTCCGATCGCGCCCCGCGGCTGATCTTTCTGGACATCTGGATGCAGGGCAGCAAGCTCGACGGTCTGGCGTTGCTCGACGAGATAAAGACACGGCACCCGGACATTCCTGTTGTCATGATCTCCGGCCACGGAAACATCGAGACCGCCGTGTCGGCGATCAAGCGAGGGGCCTTCGATTTCATCGAAAAGCCGTTCAAGGCCGACCGACTGATCCTCATCGCCGAGCGCGCGCTTGAGAATTCAAAGCTCAAGCGCGAAGTCTCTGAACTGAAGCGCAAGGCCGGCGATCCGGTCGAGCTTATCGGTACCTCCGTTGCAGTCTCGCAGCTCCGCCAGACGATCGAAAAGGTATCGCCCACCAACAGCCGCATCATGATTTTCGGCTCGTCGGGTTCCGGCAAAGAGCTCGTCGCGCGTATGATCCACAAGAAGTCGACGCGTGCAAACGGCCCATTCGTGGCGCTGAACGCCGCCAACATCACGCCCGACCGCATGGAGATCGCTCTCTTCGGTACGGAAGGCTCTCCGGGCCAGCCGCGCAAGATCGGCGCCTTGGAAGAGGCGCACCGCGGCATTCTCTACCTGGACGAAGTCGGCGAAATGCCGCGAGAGACGCAGAACAAGATCCTGCGTGTTCTCGTCGATCAGCAGTTCGAGCGCGTCGGCGGTTCCAAGCGCGTGAAGGTCGATGTTCGGATCATATCGTCGACAGCCTACAACCTGGAGACCCGCATCGCCGAGGGTTGGTTCCGGGAAGATCTTTATCATCGCCTTGCCGTCGTACCGGTGCGCGTGCCTGCACTCGCCGAACGGCGCGAGGACATTCCGTTCCTAGTCGACCAACTGATGCGGCAGATCTCCGAGCAGGCCGGCATCCGCCCGCGCCGGATCGGCGATGACGCGATGGCCGTGCTGCAGGCCCATGATTGGCCGGGCAACATCCGCCAACTCCGCAACAACATTGAGCGGCTGATGATTCTCGCCCGTTCGGACGGCCCTGATGCGCCTATTACGGCGGAAATGCTGCCGACCGACCTCGGCGACATGCTTCCGAAAGTCTCGGCGAAGAACGACTATCACATCATGACGCTGCCGCTTCGCGAAGCGCGCGAAATGTTCGAGAAGGACTACCTGATTGCGCAGATCAATCGCTTCGGCGGCAATATCTCGCGCACGGCGGAGTTTGTCGGCATGGAGCGCTCGGCTCTGCACCGCAAGCTGAAGTCGCTCGGCGTTTGATTGAGATGGCGCTGCGGCGCCGTCTCCCATTTTCCCGCACATATCCACGCACAGGTTTCCATGCCCAGAATAGCCTACGTAAACGGCCGCTATGTCCCACACGCGAATGCGATGGTCCATATCGAAGACCGCGGCTATCAGTTCGCTGACGGCGTCTACGAAGTCTGCGAGATAAGACACGGCTATATTGTTGATCTTACCCGCCACCTGAACAGGCTGGAGCGGTCACTGGGTGAGTTGCGCATTGCCTGGCCGATGAGCCGCAATGCGTTGACTCGAGTTATTCGCGAAACTGTGCGACGCAATCGGGTTCGTAACGGCCTCTTCTATCTGCAGGTCACCCGCGGTGTTGCGCGACGTGACCATGTGTTTCCAGTCGAGGGAACGCCATCCTCCCTGGTGATCACCGCCAAGAGCACGGATCCCTCTGTTATCGCGAAAAAGAATGCGACGGGCATCAAGGCGATCACGGTTGCGGACAATCGCTGGGACCGAGTCGACATCAAGTCCGTCGGCCTCCTGCCGAACACCCTGGCGCGCCAGCAGGCGAAAGAAGCCGGTGCGCAGGAAGCGATCTATGTCGACGCGGACGGCATGGTGAAGGAGGGAGCCGCCACCAACGTCTGGATCGTCGATCGTGACGGCACACTCGTTACGCGCCCGGCCGACCGCGGTATCCTCCGCGGCATCACCCGCACGACGCTGATCGACGTGGTAGCCAAGCTGGGAGTGAGAATCGAGGAGCGGAAATTCTCGGTCGCGGAGATGCTCGCCGCACGCGAAGTCTTCATCACAGCTGCCACGAGCATCTGCTTTCCGGTTGTGTCGATCGATGCGCAAACGATCGCAAATGGCCATCCCGGCAGTGTCTCCCAGAAAATCCGGGAAGCCTTTTTCGACGTTGCGGAAAAGATTGCGATTTGATACCAAGACTTTCTGGGCAGAGGGGATGAGGGTTGTCAGCTGCCTGCAGGCGAGGTTGATTAGTATTCCACCGGCAAAACAAAGCCGGCAATAAAGAAAGAAGCGGCGCGATGGCGGAACGTTCTCAGAATTTGCAGGACCTATTTCTCAATACTGTTCGCAAGCAAAAGATTTCCCTGACAATTTTTCTCATTAACGGCGTTAAGCTGACGGGCGTCGTTACGTCCTTCGACAACTTCTGTGTTTTGCTTCGCCGTGACGGCCATTCGCAACTCGTGTATAAGCACGCAATCTCGACCATCATGCCCGGCCAACCGATGCAGATGTTCGAAAACGAAGAAGCCGCCTCCTAACGGGACCTGCAATTATCTCGACACGCGATACCAAGAACGATTCGATCATCCCGGAAGCTTTAAAGCACCGGGATGATATGCGCGCGACTGTTGTCGTGCCTGTGCTCAAACAGCCGCGTGCTGGGCGGGGAGGCGGCGATTCTACGCCCCTGGTTACACGCACACCAGAAAGTCGCCTGGAAGAGGCGACTGGCCTTGCCCAGGCTATCGACCTTGATGTCGTGCACGGCACTATCGTGTCCGTCAACGATCCGAGGCCCGCGACGCTGATGGGCACCGGCAAGATCGCAGAGATCAAGGCAACGTTGGATGCCAACGATTCCGGCCTCGTGATCGTCGATCACCCGTTGACACCAGTGCAGCAGCGCAATCTCGAGAAGGAATGGAACGCCAAGGTTATTGACCGCACCGGTCTTATCCTTGAGATCTTCGGCCGACGCGCGTCGACCAAGGAAGGCACGCTGCAGGTCGATCTGGCGCACCTGAATTACCAGAAGGGCCGTCTGGTCCGCAGTTGGACCCACCTTGAACGCCAGCGCGGTGGCGGTGGCTTCATGGGTGGTCCCGGTGAAACCCAGATCGAAGCCGACCGCCGTTTGCTGCAAGACCGTATCATCAAGCTCGAGCGTGAGCTTGAGCAGGTGGTGCGCACGCGCCAACTCCATCGCGCGAAGCGCAAGAAGGTGCCACATCCCATCGTTGCGCTCGTCGGCTATACCAACGCCGGCAAGTCAACGCTTTTTAACCGCATCACGGGTGCAGGCGTGCTTGCCGAAGATATGCTCTTCGCAACGCTCGACCCGACGCTGCGCCGGATGAAGTTGCCACATGGCCGTACCGTGATCCTCTCAGACACCGTTGGTTTCATTTCGGACCTTCCGACCCATCTTGTCGCCGCTTTCCGCGCGACGCTGGAAGAGGTGTTGGAAGCGGACTTGATCCTTCATGTCCGCGACATGTCCGACGTCGACAATCAGGCGCAGAGTGCCGACGTGCTCCGCATCTTGAAGGACCTCGGCATCGACGAGGAAGAGGGCGACAAGCGGATCATCGAAGTCTGGAACAAGATCGATCGCCTTGAGCCGGAAGCGCACGATGCGATCGTGCAGAAGGCAAGTAGTGCCGAGAACGTCGTCGCCCTGTCCGCGATCAGCGGCGAGGGCGTCGATACGCTAATGGGAGAGATCAGCCGCAGGCTGTCGGGCGTGCTGACGGAGGCGACAGTACGCCTGCCTGTCGACAGGCTCGCGCTGCTGCCGTGGCTTTACGATCATGCGATTGTCGATAGCCGCGAAGACAATGAAGACGGCTCCATCACACTTGACGTGCGCCTGTCTGAAGCTGAAGCGGTCGAACTGGAACGTCGCCTTGGCAACGGGACGAAAGCCGCTAAAGAGGACTGGGAGCGCTAACGCAAGCCCGCCGGGACGACCGGCTTCGCGCTTCCGCAAGCGACTGTCTTCGCGCTAGGTGTCCTGGGGTCAGCCCAGCCGCCGTTCGATTGCCTTCGCTGCCTGCCAGATTTCCTCCATCCGCTCCAGACTCGCAGCCTCCAGTGTCTCGCCTTCTGCATCAAGAACCGTTTCTATATGATTGAAACGTCGGCGAAACTTCGTGTTAGTACCCCGCAATGAGTCTTCAGGATCGGCCTTTACGTGCCGGCCAATGTTGACGACCGCGAAGATAAGATCGCCGAGCTCATCGCTGACCTTTGCTTGATCCCCATCAGCCAGCGCAACGCGCAGTTCGCCAATCTCTTCCTCGATCTTGTCGAGGATCGGTTCAGGAGCGGACCAATCAAATCCCACCTTTGCGGCGCGCTCCTGGAGCTTCAACGCTTCGGTGAGGGCAGGGAAGCTCCGTTGGACGGACCCCAGGAAACCAGCGTTGAAATCCTCGCCGAGGCCGCGCTTGGATCGTCGTTCCGCGCGCTCGCGTTTTTCGGCCTGCTTGATATCATCCCACTGCTTCTTCACCGCATCCGGCGTGTCTGCATCGGAACGGGCAAAGACATGCGGATGCCGGCGGATCATTTTCCGCGTGATCGCCTCGACGACGTCGCCAAATGAGAACTCGCCTGCCTCTTCCGCCATGCGTGCGTGGAAAACGACCTGCAACAGCAGGTCTCCCAGCTCTTCGCAAAGGTCGTCCATGTCATTGCGCTCGATCGCGTCGGAGACTTCGTACGCTTCCTCGATCGTGTAGGGCTTGATTGTCTCGAAGGTCTGGACGATGTCCCACGGGCAGCCAGTTTCGGGATTGCGCAGCGCGGCCATGATCTCGATCAGGCGGGAAATGTCTTTGGAGGCTTCCATGGTCACTCAGTTCAGTGGAATGTCGTTGTCGCTCTTCGATGCCTGGTAGCTGTTCGAGAGCGTGTCGTAACGCGCCTTGATGCGCGCAGTCTGTGCCTTCAACTCGGCCTTCAAATGCTCGTCTTCGGTCTCAACCAGATCGGCGACGGCAAAGCTGTTCCAGAATGCATTGCTGCGCCTGTAGCCGCCCGGTTCCAGGCCGAAAACCTCCTTCAGGATCTTGAGGTCGTGCGGAATGGCGAAGGCGTCGCGCGAATCCTCGTGGCTAAAGAAATAGTAGAAATTGTCGAACCCGGCCCAGGTGATAGCCGACATGCACATGGTGCAGGGTTCGTGCGTCGACAGAAAGATGAGATCCTTGGTGGCCGGCTTTTCGCCCAGTTCGTAGAAGCGCTTCAGCGTGTGCACCTCGCCATGCCACAGCGGATTTTCAAGCTCGTTGTTGGTCTCTGCGATGACGAGCGAGAGATCTGATTTGCGCAGGATCGCGGCGCCGAACACCTTGTTGCCGGCAGCGACGCCGCGTTCGGTCATCGGCAGGATCTCCTTTTCCATGACGTTGAGCAGGCGGGCGGCGATAGTCTTATCGGGCATGGCGTTCTCCTTGGTGGCTGCACTCTAACGGCAGCGGCAGGCGAGGCAAACGCCGATTTCGACAGCGAGCGGGATTTGTCACAGTCTTTCTGCTGCGCTGCGGCAGACGCAGGTGTGTCCGCTGCGCCGCACCGGTGACTTTTACTCAAATCATTGGAAGACCGAGTAAAAGAATACGCGCCCGCGCGGGCATTGGAATTTCTGTTTCTTCATTTGGTTGGGCAGAGAGTGCATATTCCGGCAACTTCGAAATGGATTGATGATGTCTCCCAAGACTGAACAACTGTCGGTATTTCCTGCCTTCTTCCGCGTTGAAGGCAGGATCGCGGCTGTCTTCGGCAATGGCGACGAGGCCTTCGCCAAGGTCCGCCTGCTCCTCAATACCCAGGCGCGGATCGTTGCCTATACGGACCGTCCTGAGGCCGATTACCATGCCTTTCTGATCGCCAACCGGATCGAGACCGTACGATCAGGCTTTGCTGCCGAACAGATCGTCGGAGCAACACTCGTCTTCGCGGCGACCGGAGATGCTGCGCAGGATCGCGCCATCGTTGAGGCGGCGCGCGCCGAGAAGGTGCCGGCCAATGCCGTCGATCAGCCTGATTACTGCGACTTCTTCACGCCAGCGCTTGTCAATCGTGCGCCGGTGGCCGTCGCTATCGGCACAGAAGGTGCCGGCCCGGTTCTGGCGCAGATGATCCGTGCACAGGTCGATCAGTTGCTTGCGCCGTCGCTCGGTCGTCTTGCCGATTTCGCGATCGGTTACCGTAAGGCTGTCGAGCAGATTGTGCCCAAGGGCGCTGCCCGCCGCCTTTTCTGGCGCCGCTTCTTCTCAGGCGCTGTCGCCGATGCTGTCGCGAACGAGAACCTGCCGCAGGCGCGGCGTGCGGCCAATGGCTTGTTGCAGTCCGCCGAAAAGGTCCAGGGCCACGTCTGGCTCGTCGGCGCCGGTCCCGGTGCCGCGGATCTGCTGACGCTGCGCGCCCAGCGTGTGATGATGGAGGCCGATGTCATCGTCTACGACGCCCTCGTGCCGCAGGAAATCGTCGATATGGGCCGCCGTGACGCCGAGCGTTTGTCTGTCGGCAAGCGTAAGGGATGCCATTCGAAGTCCCAGGAAGAGATCAACGATCTGCTCGTGCATCTCGGTCGCGAAGGCAAGCGCGTGGTTCGTCTGAAGTCCGGCGATCCGCTCGTGTACGGCCGGGCAGGCGAGGAGATGGCTGCACTGCGGGCTGCAGGCATTTCCTATGAAGTTGTACCAGGCATCACGTCGGCTTTCGCCGCTGCCGCCGATTTCGAACTGCCGCTGACGCTGCGGGGCGTGGCGTCGTCGCTGGTCTTCACCACTGGCCACGATCTGACCGGTGACGTCTTGCCGGATTGGGCGAGCCTTGCGGTCTCGGGCGCAACGATCGCCGTCTACATGGGTCGCACCGTCGCGGCATCCGTCGCCGAGCGCCTGATGCAGGCAGGCCTGCCTGCGGAAACGACCGTCGCCGTCATTGAGAATGCAAGCCGTTCCGATCGCCGCCTGCTGCATGGTATTCTGCGGGATCTTCCCGACCTGCAGCACCGTGACGAGTTGACCGGTCCGGTCATGGTTATTATCGGCGATGCGGTCGCAGGCGCCAATTTCGAACTGTCGGAACCGCTTGTGCGCGAACGCGCCCGGTCCGAGGAATTTGCAAGGAGCTGAACATGGTAGACAAGGTTCTCACCGCCAACCGCTTGACGGATGGCATCGCCGTCTGGCTGAACGCCAACGGCGAATGGGTTACCTCGCTGCAGGAAGCCCTTGTGGCTCGTCACGCCGAGGCCGTCGCGGCTCTGGAAGCGATCGGCAAGAAGTCCTATGCCGACAACCAGGTGGTGGACGTCGCCGTCGTCGAGGTTCAGGAGACCGATGGCGTGCTCTGGCCGCTGCGTCTTCGCGAGCGCATTCGCGCCCAGGGTCCGACCATGGAATACGCGCCGGGCTACCAGCCCGCCGACCCCGCATTCATCGCAGTCTGAGGAAGCAGATGTATCGTTACGACGAATTTGACCACGCTTTTGTCGCCGAGCGCGTCGAGCAGTTTCGCGACCAGGTCCAGCGCCGCCTTTCCGGCGAGCTTGCCGAGGATGCGTTCAAGCCGCTGCGCCTGATGAACGGTGTTTATCTGCAGCTTCACGCCTACATGCTGCGTATCGCAATTCCCTACGGCACGCTGAGCTCGCGCCAGGTGCGGATGCTCGCCCATATCGCGCGCAAGTATGACCGTGGCTACGGCCATTTCACGACCCGCCAGAACCTGCAGTTCAACTGGCCGAAGCTGTCCGAGATCCCGGATGCGCTGGCCGAGCTCGCCTCCGTCGAAATGCACGCTCTGCAGACGTCGGGAAACTGCATTCGCAACGTGACCGCCGACCATTTCGCCGGCGCTGCAGCCGACGAAGTCGCCGATCCGCGTCCCTACGCCGAAATTCTGCGCCAGTGGTCTTCTGTCCATCCGGAATTCTCGTTCCTGCCGCGTAAGTTCAAGATCGCCGTCACCGGCGCCGAGCGCGACCGCGCGGCGATCCAGGTCCACGACATCGGCCTGCATCTGAAGAAGAACGAGAAGGGCGAAATCGGCTTTGCCGTTTACGTCGGTGGTGGCCAGGGCCGCACGCCGATGATCGCCAAGCTGATCCGTGACTTCCTGCCGGAAGAGGACCTGCTGTCCTACACGACCGCGATCGTCCGCGTTTATAATCTCAACGGCCGCCGCGACAATAAATACAAGGCTCGCATCAAGATCCTCGTGCACGAAACAGGCACGGAAGAGCTGACCCGTCAGATCGAGGCCGAGTTCGCGGAACTCAAGGACTCCGAACTGAAGCTACCCGAGGCCGATGTCGAAGCGATTGCTACATATTTCGCGCCGCCGGCTCTGCCTGACCGTGCCGAAGGATGGGAAAACCTGGCTCGCTGGAAGAAGGCCGACCCGGCTTTCGCCCGCTGGGTGCAGCAGAACGTGCAGCCGCACAAGCATCCCGACTACGGCATGGTGACGATCTCGCTGAAGCCGATCGGCGGCATTCCGGGCGATGCTTCGGACAGCCAGATGGATGCGGTGGCCGATATCGCCGAGGAATACGCCTTTGACGAAGTTCGCGTCAGCCATGAGCAGAACCTGATTCTGCCGCATGTGGCACTTGCTGATCTCGAGGCTGTCTATCGCGGTCTGGTTGCCATCGGCCTTGCCGAAGCCAATGCCGGTCTGATCACCGATATCATTGCATGTCCCGGGCTGGACTACTGCGCGCTTGCCAATGCGCGCTCGATCCCCGTTGCGCAGGAAATCTCCCGGCGCTTCGGCGATCCGGATCGCCAGGCTGAAATCGGTGAGCTGAAGATCAAGATCTCCGGCTGTATCAATGCCTGCGGCCATCACCATGTCGGCCATATCGGCCTGCTTGGCGTCGAAAAGAAGGGCGCTGAGCTATACCAGATCACGCTTGGCGGTTCGGGCGACGAGCATACGTCGATCGGCGAGATCATCGGTCGCGGCTTCGAGCCGGACAAGGTGACCGACGCGATCGAAACGATCGTCAATACCTATCTGACAATCCGCAAGGAGCCGTCGGAAATATTCCTCGAAACCTATCGTCGCGTTGGTCCGCAGCCGTTCAAGGACGCGCTCTATGGTTCAGCGGCAGAAGCGGCCTAAGGAGAGGACGATGACCGAGATTTGGAGAGAAACCGGCTTCGTCGAGAACGATCCCTGGGTGATCGAGACGGAAGAGGTCAAGGCGGGCGAGGGACAGAAGCCCCTCCTTACCCTGGACGAGCTGATCGCCAAGGCCGACGAGAGCAATGAGGTCGGCTTCGGCGTGCTGATCAAGCCGGCGGACGACATTCGCAAGCTTGAGCCCTACCTTTATCGCCTGGAGATTGTCGCTGTTGCCTTCCCGGCGTTCAATGACGGTCGCGCCTTCAGCCACGCGTCCCTGCTGCGCGACCGCCTGGGATATACCAACGAACTGCGCGCCGTCGGGGACGTGCTGATCGACCAGATTCCGCTGATGCAACGGGTCGGCATCGACAGCTTCGCCGTCACCAACGAGACTGCGATAAAGCGTCTCACGGAACATCGTCTGCCGGGGATTCCGCATCATTATCAACCGGCTGTGCGTGACGCGGACGCCGGCAAGGGCTATAGTTGGCGCCGTCAGGCGAAGCCGGCTGCGTAAGCACCGGATCGCCGTCAAGGAATTTGACGGAACGGTGCAATGAAGACTTTTGAAATCGCGGTGATCGGTGGCGGCCTTGCCGGCATGATCGCCGCTATCGCCTTGGCTCGCGGCGGACGCAACGTTGCTCTCGTTGCTCCGCCGTCATCAGGCCAGGATAGGCGCACGACCGCGCTCATGGATCAGTCGATCCGTTTCCTCGACAGGTTGACCCTTTGGGAAAAGCTGCGTCCGGCGGCCGCTCCGCTTTCGACGATGCGGATCATCGACGGCACGAATCGCCTGTTGCGGGCTCCCGTCACCACCTTCCGGTCCGTTGAACTCGATCTCGAAGCCTTCGGCTACAATTTCCCGAACAAGGCGCTGATGGAAGTGTTGGAAGCCGCGATTGCCGCTGAAGGCAACATCACGTGCTTCAACTCGTTTGCCGACCTGATCGATATCAGTGCCGATTCCGTGACCATTACGCTTGCCGATGGCGAAGTCCTGTCGGCCTCGTTCGTGGTGGGCGCGGATGGGCGCAAGTCCAAGGTGCGCGAGACTGCTGGTATCGATGTGAAGACCTGGTCCTATCCGCAATCGGCCATGGTGTTAAATTTCCAGCACTCGCTGCCGCACGAAAATATCTCGACGGAGTTCCACACCGAAAGCGGCCCCTTTACGCAGGTGCCGCTGCCGGGCAATCGCTCAAGCCTCGTATGGGTTCAGAACCCGTCCGATGCGGTGGCTCGCAATGAACTCTCGCTTGTTGAACTGAGCAACGTCGTCGAGGAGCGTATGCAGTCGTTGCTCGGCAAGGTGACGGTCGAAGAGGGCGTGCAGCTCTGGCCCCTGTCAGGCATGATGGCCCATCGCTCCGGCAAGGGACGAATTGCCCTGATCGGCGAAGCCTCGCATGTCTTCCCACCGATCGGCGCACAGGGGCTCAATCTCAGCCTGCGCGATGTGCTGACGCTGTCGGATATTCTGTGCACGCGGCCTGAGCTGCCGATCGCTGCCGATGCCGGCGACCAGTTCGATCGCAAGCGTCGCGCCGATATCATGACCCGTACGGCAAGCGTCCATCTTCTCAATCGCTCGCTGCTGTCCGATTTCCTGCCGGTTCAGATGATGCGCGCTGCCGGCCTGCATATCCTTTCGGCGCTGCCGCCGCTGCGCAGCATCGTCATGCGAGAGGGCATCGAGCCAGGGCGCGGCTTCCGCGACATTCCGGGCGCGATCAGGGAAAGACTAAGCCGGAAGAAAGCCTGATTTGATCGCAATCAGGACGGCCGAGACGGTCACGACGGATAGCGCCGTCGTGATCAGGATCGTCGCCGAAGCACGCTCCTGCCAGACGCCGTATTGTTGTCCGATGACGAACACGTTGGTCGCCGTCGGCAATGCGGCGAGCAGCACTGCCGCATAGACCCAGATAGGGTCGAAGCCACCGACGGTGGTCAGGGCAAGATAGACGACGATCGGGTGAATGATCAGTTTTGCCGGAACGATGTAGCCGATCTCAACAGGCACGCGCTTCAATGGCCGAAGTGCCAGTGTCACCCCCATTGCAAAGAGGGCGCACGGCGCGGCAGCCTGCGCGAGATAGTCGACGAAGCGCTGGAATGCAAGCGGCTGATCGACGTGCAGGCCGGCGGCAACAAAGCCGAGGGCTGTCGATAGAATAAAGGGATGAAAAGCCACCTTCCGAGCGATATCGATCGCCAGGCGACCAACGGAGCGCCGGTCGTCGCCAGCCACCGCCATGAGCGCCGGAGCGACGATGAAATGCAACGCATTCTCCAGGCAGACAATCAGCGCCACCGGCACAGCCGCACTTTCACCGAGCGCCAGCAAGGCGAGACCTGGCCCCATATAGCCGATATTGCCGTAGGCACCGGCAAAGGACTGGATTGTGCAGTCTGCCAGCGAATTGCCCCGGACCCATCGGCCGATCGCAAACAGCACAACGAAGATTGAATAGGTTGCCGCGAGGTCGGTAGCAATGAAATCGATGCGCGTCAGATCCTCGAAGGGCGTGCGTGAGACTAGCTTGAAGAAGAGCGCGGGTAGGGCGGCATAGATGATGAAGGTGTTCATCCAGCCGAGCGCCCCGGCCGGCTGCTTCGTCACTTTGCCTGCGATATAGCCAATGAAGATCAAGCCGAAGAACGGCAGAAGCAGACTGACGATATCGGACAACCATTATTCCAATGCAAATTTCTGTAGGGCGGTTTTCCGCTTAGCCGATTTTCATCAGGATTGGAAAGGTCTGCTGGAACCAGATTGCGACATCACTGACGAAACCGAACATAAAAGCGAGACCAGTTAGGACGAGAAATACTCCCATAACTTTCTCGACAGTCCCGAGATGTCGGCGGAAGCGCGTCAGGAAGCCCATGAAGGCACCGGAAAAGCCTGCGGCAATCCAGAAAGGTATGGCAAGACCAAGGGAATAGACGGCCAGCAGACCGGCACCCGAGCCGACGGTTTCTCGCGAAGCCGCAACGCCAAGGATCGCGCCGAGCACGGGGCCGATGCAAGGCGTCCAGCCGAAGGCGAAGGCTAGGCCCATCACATAGGCGCCGGTCAATGTCGCCGGTTTGCCGCTGCCTTGAAAACGCGCCTCACGGGCCAGGATGCCGATCCGAAAGATCCCCAGGAAATTCAGACCCATAACGATGATGATCAGGCCGCCGATCTTCGCCAGCAGATCGAGATGTTGGCGAAGCGCCATACCAATGCTGGATGCCCCGGCCCCGAGGGCGACGAAAACGGTGGCGAATCCGAGCGTGAAGAAAAGGGCTGAAAACAAAACGTCCCGTCGGCCGTTCGGCACAACGGCGACCGCGTTGCCACCGCGGAATTGCTCGACGGAAATGCCAGCCATATAGCAAAGATAGGGCGGAACGAGAGGCAGTACGCAAGGAGACAAGAACGATAGCGCGCCCGCAAAAAGGGCGCTCAATAACGAAATATCGGCAATCGACACTTAGGCACTCCGGCGGCAGGCAATCATCGGCGGAGTCCTACCCCAGGCGAGGCTTCTGGGCCAATCACCTTTTTGCGCTTTCGGATAACCGAGCATCTGCCAAGAGCGCAAAGCGTCCCAAAGCAGAAATGGCGCGCCAAATGGCGCGCCATCAGGAAATTCAGGCGTTATCAGACGCCAGCATCAACGATCCCGGCAGACGGTCCGGTACTTGGTGATATAGTGATGATGGCTCTTCTTCTGGTAAGGCTCTTCCCAGCATCTTTGCCGCGATGCGTAACGGGGACGATCGTAATCATAGTCTTCGTCATCATAGGCATAGCGCGGACCATGCCTGTAATAGCGCGGAGGTGGCTGATCGTCATAGTAACGCGGGCCGCCACCGCCGAATTCGAAGTAGACGCCGTCTGCAAAGGCGGGCGCGCTCACAAGCAGCGTCGCGAGACCGGCGGCCGCAATAACAAGCTTTCTCATAGTCAGTCTCCATGTGTCTCTGACGTAGCGCCCTCGAAGCGCTCTTGGTTGAACAGATTAGGGCCGACGAATGAATGTGCACTGAAGCCGGCGTTCATCTTACAGTCATGCTTGGCAGGTTCCCGAACAGCGGTGATGATTCCCTAAATGGCCGATGCAGGGCGCTGCAGCAGGCCGGGCGCGTCAAGTGCGCGCTTTTCTTGAGCGCGTCGCAGGGCGGCGGCACGCTTAATTATCAACGCAGGATCGGTGTTGCCGGTCAGTGATCAGTGTCGGAAATATGCGGAACGTGCAGTATCTGGCCATCGAGCAGAAGCAGGAAATGTTCTTCATCGAGCCGATTCACGATCTCGCCTTCCTCCGTTATATAGTCAGTCTTGGGCGAAGCCGCGTTCTGGCCGGAAATCCTCATCTGCTGAATGACGACATAAGTCTTCCCTCTGTCGTCCTGACACCGAAACCGCCTTTCCTCTCTATAGTTCGACATGGCCGAGCCTCCATCGCATTGAACAGAATCTTTGCTCGCAGCAGTGCAATTTCAAGGCCTACCGATTCCCTCGAGCAGATTTTGCTTTCTGCGCGGAAAACAGCATCTGGAGTGGCAGCCGAGGGAGGCTCGGCTGGGTTCGATCATCAACCGTCTTGCGAGATCAACGGGCAGCATTCGCGACGCGATTGCCGGCGTTCTGAGTGGCGTTGACGGTATTGGCGGCATCACGCCCGACACCCTTGATGGTGTTTGCGCATGAGGTGAGGGCGATGAGCAGGCACAAGGCGGCAGCGACTTTGGCGGTGATCGTCATTGAGGCGTTTCCCAGTTGAAGATGTTAGGTAATGCGCGAGACCGCAAGTTGTTCAAAACGAACCAAATTCGCGCCTGAGCGAGTGCGGGAGACGAAGAGAGGGACGGCCACAAAGAAAGCCCGGCGGGATATAGTCCACCGGGCCTTTTAAACGGACCTACATAGGCGATGCTGGTCCGGCAGCGCAGATTTCAGACGCTGCAATCAACTAACGACCGACGCGGCCAAAAGTTCCTCAATGCTCGCCAAAACCGAGTGGCCGAAGAGGCGGCCTTTCACTAGCCCGAACCGGCCGGAAGCGGTGTACCGACTACATTCAATCTTGCGGTCGGCTTAGGCGAACGGCGGAAGCCAAGGTGTGTGTGATGGGGCGTATGAGAGCATCGAATTTCAAGCTCTCCCCGCACAAGGAAACTTCATTTCTTTTGTTCACTAATTTTATAGACAATATTCGATGCGATAACGAAGGAGAGATATATGTCGCTGCGATTGGTGGGCATTGCCGGTAGTTTCAACCGTCCATCCAAGACCTTTGCCCTCGTCGGGCACATTGCTGGGCTTGCTGCAGAAACCTACGGGTTCTCCAAGACGGTTTACGATCTCAAGGACCTGGGGCCTTCTCTCGGAACTGCCTTGTGGCGAAGCGAGTTGGATGAGCAGGCGAGCCAGGTGATCGATGACATCGTCAAAGCCGACGTTCTTGTTATCGGCTCGCCGACTTACAAGGGGTCTTACCCGGGCCTGTTTAAGCATCTGATCGATCTGATCGAGCCAGCCGAACTTCGGGCCAAACCGATCATCATTTCCGCAACCGGCGGTGGGGACCGCCATGCGCTGATTGTCGAGCATCAACTGCGACCGCTTTTCGGCTTCTTCATGGCCCACACACTGCCGACGGCCGTCTATGCCTCGGACCGCGATTTCGTCGACTACAAGGTTACATCCGAAGCGCTGTCTACCCGCATCGGCTCTGTCGTCGATGAGCTTGGCAGCTTCTCTTTCGTACCGTCCGCAAGGGGTTCGTTGCAGGCGGCCGAGTGAACGGGCGAGGGAGGGTGACATGGTCAGTACAGAGAAAGGCGAGCTTTGGAGTGTGTTCGACTTCGCGCGCCGCTACCGGCTGACGATACGCGAGCAGAATCGCCTCCTGATGCTGTTTGGTCCCGTCGCCGGTGCTGCGGAGTTGCTTGCGAATGCCAGGCGCAACCAACTGATTTGAGCGAGAGGAAGGAAAAATGAGGATGCAGTCTCTTTTTCTATGGTTCCGGTCGGTGATCCACCACGGTCTTTCGCAACCGGCCGGGTCATGGAGTGAACTGACTAGGGAAGGCGAGCCGACCGCCCGCGATTACGAAATCTACTATTGGAACCCATCTCCCGGGCCCTGGTACTGAAAGAAGGATTGAGATGGTCGTTTTCGACGATCGCCGCGTCGCTCCGCGGTTCCGGTTTGCGGGTGCCGCAGCAGACCTTGCCGCCCAAGCGGCCACGATCCTCGCTTTCGGGTTCCTTTTCGCAGCCACCCTTGGGGTCTTCTAGGACCAATAGCTCGTTCATACGCCGCGATAAGGATTGATGATGACGCCAGTACTTATTCTTCCCGGGCTTTTTGGATCAGGGAACACGCACTGGCAAACCGCCTGGTTACAGGATCATCCCGAAAGTCGGCTCGTCGAACAGGACAACTGGGGCAACCCGCACCTCATGACATGGCGGGCAAAGCTTGAGGCGACACTTGAAGATGCAGGAGAAGCCTACATCGTTGCTCATAGTTTAGGATGTCTGCTGGCGGCAAGCCTCGCTGGTCGGTCCTCCGTGGCGCGAGTGAGGGGAGCGCTGCTGGTTGCGCCCTGCGACCTGCCGGCGACCGACAGATTGCATCCAGGACGGATCGCTTTCGGTACGATGCCGACGGCCGAGTTGCCGTTTCCGAGCATGGTGATTGGAAGCCTGAACGATCATTACATGTCGCTCGATCGCCTGACACTCTTCGCTCGCCTCTGGGGCAGTGAGCTGCACAATGTCGGCCTGGCAGGGCACATCAACGTCGCCAGTGGCTATGGCCGCTGGCCGGGTGGCTATCGTATTTTCGAGAAGCTGAAGGCCAGAACGCATCACCTCGACAAGATACCGACGAAAAGGCCGTTACTCGGCAGAGCGTCGTCTTCCGCGTGGTAGGGCTTACTCTGCCGGCGCCCCGATCGACCGTGCTGTCAAGCGTCAAACCAGCGACAGAATTACTTGGGATACTGTGAGGGCCAATCAGGCGGGCCCAGGCGCTATCCGCTGCCGTGACCATTTTGGGCACAAGTGCTTGAATGGCGACAAAAAACAGCTACACAATCACCCACCATTGAAAGCCGATATCACCTACCAACAAGGGTCACCGCTCATGAGCCTCCGTATCAACGATATTGCACCTAATTTCACCGCGGACACCACGCAGGGTCCCATCCAGTTCCATGACTGGATCGGCGATGGCTGGGCGGTTCTCTTCTCGCATCCGAAGAACTTCACGCCGGTTTGCACCACCGAGCTTGGCGCGATGGCGGGGTTGGAGCCCGAATTCCGGCAGCGCGGCGCCAAGATTATCGGTATTTCCGTGGATCCGGTAGAAAGTCACAGCAAGTGGAAGAGCGACATCAGGACGGCGACAGGCTTTGATGTCGACTACCCGCTGATCGGCGACAATGAGCTGAAGGTTGCCAAGCTCTACGACATGCTGCCGGCTGGAGCCGGTGAAACCTCGGAGGGCCGGACACCCGCCGACAATGCGACCGTCCGCTCGGTCTTCATCATCGGCCCGGACAAGAAGATCAAGTTGATCCTCACCTATCCGATGACGACGGGAAGGAACTTCAACGAGATCCTGCGCGCCATCGATTCCATCCAACTGACGGCGAAGCATCAAGTTGCAACGCCGGCGAACTGGCAGCAGGGCGAGGACGTGATCATCACGGCGGCCGTCTCGAACGAAGACGCCATAACCCGGTTCGGTTCGTTCGACACGATTCTTCCGTACCTGCGCAAAACCAAGCAGCCGCAGGCGTAATCTTTCGGGTGGGAGCCGGGTACGCCCGGGCGCCCATTCTACGCAGACTGGCTTGAAGCGCTTCACGGCTCTGCCCAAAAATTGAGAGGCGGCGAAATTCGGCGCCTCTTTTGTTGTTCGCCATGTTGTCGTCCTCGGCACGCATAGCGACACAAACTCCCACCTGTTTCTCGCGTTTGCCGGGCCAATGCGAGTAGGGTAGGGCCGCACACAGCAAGCAGGTCATTGGCGCCATTTGCCCATTTATTTCCACTTTTACGCGTGATGCCCCTCGCATCTGCTGGGAGGCACGGATACATTGCGTCGTGAGCATAATCGCCGGGCAGGAGAAACGAGCATGAGCAGATTTCGCGCTTTGATGGCAGCCGGAGCGATGTTTGGCCTTTCCGCGCTCGCGTCGGCGTGCGCGACCCCCCCGAACTCGATGGGCTCTGCCTCAGGCTATGTGCCTGGGGATTCAATGAATCGAGCCTGCGAGGATGGCTTCAGACCAAGCGACGGACGCTCGTGCAGCTATTGACGGAGCGCTGTGATTCGATAGCAGCGGATCGCTAATCTCGGCCGTCCGCCTGCTTGATCTCTTGCCAATGCGGATAGTGCTCAGCACACCACCATCGCGTTTCGCCGCTCTTCGACGATGTGTGCCCGAAGCCTCCCCATTTCCCGCATCCGGCAACACAGCAGTAGTGGTTTATATGGATGTTGGCGCCGGGCGCATTCGAGTGGTTTTCAATGCTCATCGCGAAGGATTCCCACTGTCCTCGTCAGCTTCAGGTGTGCGGCACCTCAGTCTACACTACTTAAATATCAAGTAAAAAAGCATGTATGGCGAGATAGTTGCCCGGCGAGCTGGCGGCCGCAAGTGCGCGTCATTGTTCCACTTCGCCGTGGAAATGTTGCAACTTCTCTTCCCAAAGTCCCCGCTGCTCGCCAAAGATTGCTATTGCCGCAATCGACCTCCGTAAGAGAAAAAGGGCATTCCGGCGCGTACGCGGTATTGACGTCGTCAGCGTGTTAGTATGGACAAGAACACTACGTCTGGCTCGCAGTACCATCCTCTCAAAACCGAAATTAGTCGCGGAATGATCACAGAAAGAAAGCAAGAAACCAAATCGGTCGAATCAAGCAGCCGTGAAGCGCCAAGCTTCCGCGCGCGTGTCGCCGTTGTCATCCCTTGCTATAATGAAGAGGTCACGATTGGAGCGGTCGTCCGCGATTTTCGCGTGGCACTTCCCGACGCAACGATCTACGTCTTTGATAACAATTCTTCTGACCGGACGATCGCCTGGGCGCGGGAGGCAGGCGCAATTGTCAACACTGTCCGTGAGCGAGGCAAAGGCAATGTCATCAGGCGCATGTTTGCCGATGTGGAAGCGGACGTCTATCTGCTCATTGACGGGGACGGGACATACGATGCGAGCGCCGCACCAATTCTGATTGAGGAAATGTTGGCGCATGGCTTGGACATGGTAGTGGCTAGCCGAACTTCCACAGAGCGGGAGGCATATCGGCCCGGACACAGGTTTGGAAACTGGCTCTTGACCGCTTGCGTAATGATGATTTTTGGACGGTCTTTGACTGATATGCTTTCGGGTTATCGGGTGTTCTCGCGGCGCTTTGTTAAGTCGTTCCCTGCCCACGCCTCCGGCTTTGAGACCGAAACGGAATTGACAGTACACGCTTATGAACTCCGGATGCCAGTGTCAGAGGTAAAGACCGTCTACCGGTCGCGCCCCCCGGGCTCGTCAAGCAAGCTTAATACATATCGTGATGGACTGCGGATTCTTCTGACAATATTCCGTCTTTTCAAGGCCGAGAAGCCGCTCGTATTCTTTGCAATAGGATTTCTATTCTGCGCTGCTGCCTCGGTGATACTCGCACTTCCTCTTCTGGCAACTTATTTGGAAACAGGCCTTGTTCCTCGCATCCCGACTGCTGTGCTGGCGGCATCACTCATGCTATTCGGTGCGCTGCTCTTAACATGTGGCATCGTATTGAACACCGTTACGAGAGGCCGCATGGAAATAAAGCGCCTTGCCTATCTCGCTGTGCCAGGGCTTTGGCGCTCAGGTACTCATGGCTGAACTGCCTAGACAGATACTGAGCTTCGCTGTCGCGGGCATCGTCGGTTTTGCGGTTGATCTGGGTGTCTTGCTGCTCGCCGTGCACTGCGGCTTAGGGTTCTTTTTGGGCCGATCAATCTCGTTCCTCGCTGCGGTACTCGCAACTTGGCAAATCAACCGGCACTTTACTTTTGAGCGCGGGCCCGATCAGGAAGTTCAAAAGGAGTGGTGGCGGTATTTCGCCACCATGTTACTGGGCGGATTCTTCAACTACGTGGTTTACAGCTTAATCGTCTTGTCATTTCCGAAGCTCTGGTTGTTGCCCGCAATTGCGGTAGCCGGCGGCTCTCTCGCTGGCATGAGTTTTAATTTCGTAGGTGCGAAATTGTGGGTATTCAAACCAGATCTGGTACGGTCGCCGAAATGAGGGTGTCAAAAGCTGAGAGGCGAACGGCACTGCTCAATAAACCGCAGGCGCCGTTAGTGGCCGCCATCATCGTTCCGCTATTATTCGGCTTCTACTCGGTGATCCTGGGTGCGGATGCAAACTGGGACCTCTACAACTATCACGTCTATGCGCCGTTCGCGTTGATGAATGGCAAGGTGTCAATCGACCTGGCACCTGCTGGATTTCAGGGATATTTCAATCCGACACTAGACCTCTTCCCATATCTTCTCAACCGAACGCTGCCTCCCGCAATGTCAGGCTTCTTGCAAGGGATGCTGCACGGCATGACTTTCGTCTTGGTTATGGGTATTGCGTCCGTGGTCCTTCCGGAAAGGCCCATTGAGGATCGATACCGTCTGCCGATCCTGCTTGCGCTTTCGGGGTGCCTCACCGCGGTCTTTTTGTCTGAAGTTGGCAATTCCATGGGAGACAACACGACCGCACTCTTCATTCTCGGTTCAGTCTCTATCATCGTTTCAAATTGGTCGACTCTCCGAAGTTGCAACATGGCGGCGGCGATGCTCCTTGTGACCGCTGGCTTGTTGGCTGGCCTCAGCATGGGGCTGAAGCTGACAAATGTCGTCCCTGCGTTTTCGATCTGTGTCGCCTTATTGTTCTGCGGCCGTGGTACCTTGCCCCTGCGATTGTGGTTGTCGATTGGTTTCGGCGTCGCTGCAATAATTGGCTTCGCCATAACGGGTGCCCACTGGATGATACGGTTGGCACAAGAATTCGGTAATCCGCTCTTTCCACAATTCAGCAACGTCTTTCCGCACCCGCTTGTTGCGCCAGTCGGCGTCGCCGACATGCGTTGGCGCCCGCAAGGCCTCCTCGAGACGTTTTTTTGGCCGTTCATTTTCTCCGTAAACCCTCGCAGAGTTGGCGAGCTACCTCTTAGGCAAATCATCTGGCCCATCGTCTATGTGACGTTCTGGATCTGGACGCTGCGAAAGCTCTGGGCTCGCTACCTTGGTGCCGCGACGCCCACCCTTAGACCCGAGGCATCGTTCCTGCTACTCTTCATCGCGACAGCTTATCTGCTGTGGATGCAATTCTTTAGCATCTCCAGATACATGGTGTCGTTTGAAGTCCTTTTGCCGCTCGCGTTGTTCATCCTTCTGACGCAGCTGCGTCCCTATACATATGCCCGTCGCACAGCCAAATGGTTGTTGGTCGCCGCGGCCGCGGTTGTTCTGACGGCCGGAGCTCGTACCTGGGGCCATGAGGGATGGGGGGACCCGCTATACCACGCAGAAGCCCCAGCGCTGCCTGATCCCACTCACGCGACCGTTCTCCTCGCAAGCGCCCAAAAACCGCTGGGTTGGCTGGTCAGTCTTTTTCACCCTGAGATCGCCTTTGTCGGCCTGGCGACGGCTTTTCCCGCGACTCCAGCCTACAACGAAAAGGCCCAGGAGATTGCACGGGTACGCGGCGGCCCGATCTTTGTAATCACGGACGGTGAAGATAACACCCGTGCCTCCGATATGGCCTTTTACGATGACCTTGCACGTCGGACAAAGTTGACTGCGAGCCCAAAGGGCTGCGGCTTTCTCCGGTCCATCGTCTCGCAGTTGCGCCTGCGGGCAGATGTTGTCGGCTCGGAGGCCGACGATGCCGCGTGCCGCCTTGACGTGCCGCAATCGAGGAAGGTCGATGTGAGCGCCTCGGAGCGGGCACGGCGCGAGCAGGCTGGTCAGATCGTTGCGCAGGCAGGATTCACCCTGGATCCCGAGAGTTGCACCGTGTTCACGGCGGGGATCGGCAGCGGTTCGCATCGATACCAGTTGTGCAGGGCGACGATACCCTGATCTCCGGCTCGTCTCTCGGAGTTGGTTAACTGTGATTCTCTGTTGGTCGACCAGCGGCCAACGGAACTGTGTTGATCCCTTGGCGAAAATCACTGCAAATATTATCAATCGTTGCCCGGATCGTGATTGAACGTGCGTTGAAGCACGCCTAACCGCCCCACTCACACCGTGCCCGCCATCGGACGTTTGAGCTCAATGCGAAAAGTGTTGCTGCATAAGCGGGGCGCGGTCCTGCGAGGGACGCTCTTCATATCGGAAACTAAAATCCCCCAACTGGTCCTCTTCCTCAGTGTCGCGAACTGGGGCAGAAGGTGGGCTCGCCCGATGAATATTGGAGCGGTAGATTGTCCCCCACATAATTCACCATGCGAGGAGACACAAA
Organism: Rhizobium sp. BK176; assembly: GCF_024808055.1. NCBI lineage: Bacteria > Pseudomonadati > Pseudomonadota > Alphaproteobacteria > Hyphomicrobiales > Rhizobiaceae > Rhizobium > Rhizobium sp. BK176. The sequence goes on from NZ_JANUBV010000021.1 coordinate 83,908, forward strand.
TGAGCAAATTTCGGACTCTCGTAGTGGCCGGCGTGTTGATCGGGCTGGCCGCGCTTGCTGCGGCTTGTACGACCCAGCAAAATTCAAATCACGCTGATTTCCAATACCAACCGCGGCATTCCGTGAATCCCGCCTGCAACCATGGCTTCAGACCGACCAACGCGCTCTCTTGCGCCTACTGACGAGCGAGGACTCGGCTCTTGTTCCTGCCATTACCAAAAGGAGCCCCGTATGGTCACTAGCGTGGCCGGAGTTGGAGATCCGCTGGCCCACTTGTCCATTGCCATCGCCTTAGCACAAGTTTGTCTCTCGTCGACTTCGGGATGGCGGCGTCGGCCACTGCTGAGAGATGAAGGGCGGGCTTTTGCCGAACCAGCACTTCAACTCCAACGCAAACGTCGCGCTGGCTGTCACAAGGGGCGAGTATCGCTATCCAATCAGCAGCCATCATTGGCTTGTGTGCCGCCGGTGTCTCAGCGGCCATTCTCAGGTGCGGCAAGGAGATAGTATGAAAAACGCAATTAAATCAATATGATTGGCGGAAGAGGTGGGATTCGAACCCACGGTACGGTTTCCCGCACGCCGGTTTTCAAGACCGGTTCCTTAAACCACTCGGACACTCTTCCATGCAGTCGATTGAATGCCGTTTTTGAAACCGGCGCTTCCGCTGCGTCGCCTGTCGCGGTCAACGCAGGCATGGAGCGTTTAAAGCCGTTCGCTGACAGCGTCAACTGGTTCTAACGGCGTAGAGTTCGTAGTGGAAGGAGCTTTGCGCCTGGTGCGTCAGCCGTGAAGCGCGCATTATCCGGAGTCTTAAATTAGTGATTTGTTAACCATATTAATTAGAATTATTCCTATCTTGGCGAAATGCTTCGCAAAATTGCCATGAAAGCCGCATGATTAAAGTCTCGTTAGGTTGGTGGGATTAGGGGTGTCTGACCCAGATCGGGGCAGATTTCTTAACCATAACGGTCTTGAGCGGCGTGGGACATATGAGACGAGATTGCGGGGCGGCGTCATTCGCAACAGGAATGCGATGGGTTGGGCTATCGCTGATCTGTGCGACGGTTACGGCTTGTGGCACCGCGCCGACACCGACAAAACGCACGCACGGCAAGGAATATTTTTCCGAGAAGGAATACGGCGTCAAGGCCAGTCCGCGCGTTGCCACCGGGAACAATATCCCGAAGGGCGGCGGCCGCTATATGGTTGGAGACCCCTATGTCGTGAAGGGCAAGTGGTATTATCCGAAGGAAGATTTCGCCTATAACAAGGTCGGCATCGCGTCCTGGTACGGCTCGGCCTTCCATGGTCGCCTTACGGCAAACGGTGAAGTCTACGACCAGATGCACCTTTCCGCCGCACATCCGACATTTCCCTTGCCGAGCTATGCGCGCGTGACGAACACGGAAAACGGTGCGTCCGTCATCGTGCGTGTCAACGACCGTGGTCCGTATCACGAAGGGCGCATTATCGACCTGTCCAATAAGACCGCTGATATGCTCGATCTGCAGCATAGTGGCACCGGAAACGTCCGCGTTCAGTATGTTGGTCGTGCCCGCATGGATGGCCACGACATGCCTTATCTGATGGCCTCCTATGTGCCGAAGGGCAGCCGCATTCCAGGGATCAATCCCGGCGGCGGACAGATCGCCAGTGGCGTCATGGTCGCCTCCAACAGCAAGCGCATAACGGCAGATCAGCTGCAAGGCGTTGGCGGTTTCACGCCCGAACCAGAAAATGTGCCCGTGCCGGTCTCGGCGACGTCTTATGCCGGCTCGACCCCCAGTGCCCGCTACAACGCTGCGCCTATTCCGACGCCAATGCCGTCGCCGTCTTTCGGTGGCGTCGCTCCCTTGGCGGAGCCAGGGGCCGGGCCGGTGGTTGTCCTGCCGGAGTTTGGACCCTTCCCATACGAGCGTCCCAACGGCGGCTCGCTGGGTTCTCTCGCAATGGGGTATCAGGACGAGGGCGCAAAGACCGTGACCGTCGAGCTCGCCTTCGATGCGGTGATGGTTCGCAACGATGGGCTGACGCCGGATTCCATCCTTGCATCCTTCAAGCGGCAGAAGCCGACGGCCGTATCCGGTAAGTGACAGACGCCGTTGCGTTGCGGTCGGTCCGCCATTAGCATCTTCAAAGTCGCCCGAGCTATGGGGTTTTCGGTGTTGAAGCGTCTTGCTCGCCTCTGTGTTTGTATCGTGCCTTTTGCAACAGCCGCCGTTGCCGCAAGCGGTGACACCAACGCATCCTTTGTCACCAAGGCTGCGCAAGCCTATATGATCGAAGGATCCACCGGCACGGTGCTTCTTGCCAAGAACGAGAACCAGACTTTCTCGCCGGCGTCGCTGGCGAAGCTGATGACGATGGATCTCGTCTTTGACGCGCTCGCGCAGAACCAGATCACCCTCGATACGCAATATCCCGTTTCCGAGTATGCTTGGCGAACCGGGGGTGCGCCATCGCGCACGGCAACGATGTTTGCTGCCCTCAAATCGAATGTCCGCGTCGAGGATCTGGTCAAGGGCATCGCCATTCAGGGCGCTAACGACAGCTGCATCATTCTCGCTGAAGGAATGAGTGGCGGCGAACCCGCCTTTGCCGCCGCCATGACCCGGCGGGCTAAGACCCTCGGCATGGAGCGGTCCATCTTCGGCAATTCGACCGGACTGCCCGATAGCAAGAGCAAGACGACCGCGCTCGACATGGTGACGCTGGCTGCGGAATTACAGAAGTCCTATCCGAACCTTTATCCCTATTTCGCTCAGCCGGATTTTGAGTGGAACAGGATTTTTCAGCGCAACCGCAATCCCTTGCTTGGTTTCGGCATGGGGGTCGATGGTCTGGCGACCGGCTTTGCCGAGGGCGAGGGGTATTCGATCGTCGCCTCGGCAGAGCGCGACGGCAGGAGGTTGTTCATGGCCCTTGGCGGCATCGCCTCCGACAAGGAACGCACGGAGGAAGCGAAGCGAGTGCTCGAATGGGGGCTGACCGCATTCGAAAGCCGCCAGATTTTTGCAGATGCGGAGATAATTGGCCAGGCAAGCGTTTATGGAGGAACGTCGCGTAGCGTCGACCTCGTCGCAAAGGCTCCTGTGAGTGTCTATATACCAATCAACAATCCCGAGCGGTTGTCGGCGCGCATCGTTTACCGCTGGCCTTTAATGGCGCCGGTGGAGGCCGGGCATGAAATTGGGACGCTTCGCATCTCAGCGGGAGCCCGCCTGCTGCGTGAGGTGCCGCTCTATACGAAAGAGACAGTGGCAGTGGGCTCTTTGAGCAGCCGCGCCGTCGATGCTCTCATGGAACTCGCCGAAACGCTGCTGTTCTCTTGGCTGTGGGACAAGCCCGAACCCACGTGATCGCCATATTCGCCCTTCAGGGTGGGAGTTATTGTCGTCGGGCGGTTCCGTTTTTCGCTGCCTTTCGCTAGATGTACGGCAGTGGTGCGGACGAGCGCCGTAATGCAGGAAGTAGTCATTGCCATCCAGTCGTGGATTGTTCGTAACGTTTGAGGGCGGGGAGGGCGCGGGAAAATCGACCCAAATCCGTCGCCTTGCCGAGGCTCTGCGTGCCCGCGGCCATGACGTGCTGCTGACGCGGGAACCGGGCGGCTCGCCGGGTGCGGAAGCCGTCCGTCATGTGCTTTTGTCGGGTGCAGCGGAAGCGTTCGGAACACGCATGGAAGCGATCCTTTTTGCAGCTGCGCGCAATGATCACGTTGAGGAAATCATCCGACCCGCGCTTGCGGGCGGAAAGGTCGTCCTTTGCGATCGTTTCATGGATTCTTCTCGCGTCTACCAAGGCGTGACCGGCAATCTGGAGTCGGAATTCATCGAGGCGCTGCAGCGCGTGGCGGTGAATGGGATCGTGCCGGATTGCACGCTTGTTCTCGATCTGCCGGCCGAGGCCGGCTTGGAGCGTGCCCGCAGGCGGGGGTTGGCGATCGACCTAAGCCCGGATCGTTTCGAGAAGGAAGAGCTCGAGACCCACGAGAAGCGCCGGGAAGCCTTTCTCGATATAGCCGCCCGCGAGCCAGGCCGTTGCAGCGTGATCGACGCAATGCAGACTGAAGAGGCCATCGCGGCAGAGATTCTGGAGATCGTCTGGCAGGGTCTGCAGCACCCGGCGGCGGCGAAGGTGACGGAAGCAGCGCATGAGTGATGAACGGCCAGGATTGCTCGACGGCGCCATTTGGCCAGCCGAGAACATGAAGCTATTTGGTCACGAGAACGCTGAGGAGTTCCTTGCGCAATCGTACCGCTCGGGTAAGGGCCACCACGCGGTTCTAATCGAGGGGCCGCCGGGCATCGGCAAGGCAACTCTGGCGTTCCGGTTTGCAAATCATGTCCTAACGCATCCCGATCCTGCGCGTGCGCCGGAGTTGTTGGCGGATCCTGATCCCGCTTCATCGGTTAGCCGCCAGATTGCCTCCGGCGCGTCGCACAATCTGCTTTACCTGGCGCGTCCCGTTGATGAGAAGACGGGGAAGGTCAAGTCCGCGATCACTGTCGATGAGGTGAGGCGGGCAGGGCGCTTCTTTTCACAGACGTCTGGCACCGGTAATTGGCGGATCGTCATCATCGATCCCGCGGATGACATGAACCGCAATGCCGCGAATGCGATCCTAAAAATTCTTGAGGAGCCGCCGAAGCGCGCCCTGTTCCTGCTGATCTCGCATGCGCCCGGCAGACTGCTACCAACGATTCGTTCTCGCTGCCTGCCGCTGAAGCTTGCGCCGCTTGAAGACGGCGCCCTCGGCGCGGCGCTTGCACATCTTGGCATCGAGGCCGGCGACCCTGATCTGCTTGCCGCCGCGAACGGCAGCGTCGGCGAGGCGCTGAAGCTGGTGAACTACGGCGGCGGCGAGATTGTCGAAGCCTACAACGAGGTTCTGCGAGCGCAAGGGGCATCGGCGCGCAGGGCGATGCATCGGCTGGCGGATGCCCTTTCAGGCAAGGACAGCGACACAATTTTTGAGTTCTTCACGGGTCACGTCGGCGAGGATCTGATGCGGAGGGCGCGGGCGGCTGCCGTTGCGGGGCAGGTTGCGGCGGCCGAGCGGCTCGCCCGCCTGCATTCCGACATAAGCGAGCGGCTGACGGTTTCGGATGATTACAACTTGGATCGGAAGCAGACGATCCTCAGCATCCTCGGAGACATCAAGCAGCCTGGTCCTTGATCAGGTCGCCAGCAGCTTCCAGGCGACGACGCAGAGTGTCAGCGCGAGGACGACGCGGATCGTTCGTTCATGAAGCTTTGGTGCGATCAGGCTGCCGGCAATGATGCCCGGTATAGAGCCAACCAGAAGCGCAAATAGCATTCCCCAGTTGATCTCACCGATCATCCAATAGCCCATGCCACCAATCAGCGTCAGCGGGACGGCGTGGACGATATCCGAGCCGACGATTTCTCGGACATCAAGTCGCGGGTAGAGCACGAGCAGCACAGTCACGCCCAGGGCGCCGGCACCAACCGATGTCAGGGTCACCAGGATGCCAAGAGCCAGGCCGAGCACCGTTGTCCAGATGGCAACCGTAACCGGCTTAGGTGGAGAGCGCTCTCCGATTGCGCGTAAGGCGAATGCCAGGACCTGCTTGCGAAAAACCAGCATCAACGCCGTCATGACAAGCAGCCACCCAAGTGCCGTCGTGATCGTGTGTGCGACTTCCACGCTCTTGCGGTCGACACCCGCCATCAGCCAAAGCATCAATAGGGCAGCTGGAACGCTGCCAGCGGCAAGACAGCCGACGATACGCCAGTTTATCCTGCCGTGCATGCCGTGCACCGCCGTGCCTGCCGTCTTGGTGACTGCCGCGTAGAGTAGGTCGGTGCCAACGGCCGTGGCCGGATGAACACCAAAGACCAGCACCAGCAGTGGCGTCATCAGCGATCCGCCGCCAACGCCGGTGATGCCGACAAGCGCGCCGACGAGTAGCCCCGAGAGGGAGTAGAGAGGGTCGAAGCTCGAAAAGTCAGTCAAACAGGCGACCTCGGTCCTGCACGCGAATGCTGTTGCCAAGTGCTGGAGATGTCACGTCGCCGATGCCCCGCCTTTTGAGTTTTCTTTGGGTAGAATGCGCCTAAAATCGAGTCAAGTGCAGCACACCAGTCATCGGCAAATCGCCGATGCTTTCGAAACTTGGTGTTTCGCTTCGCCATGACATGCGCTAAGAGCGGCTAACAAATTTTATAGAGTAAGCCGGACAAGAATGGCCGCCATGACAGACAAGACACCCTTTTACATCACCACCGCGATTTCCTATCCGAACGGCAAGCCGCATATTGGCCATGCCTACGAATTGATCGCGACGGATGCGATGGCGCGCTACCAGCGCCTTGATGGCAAGGATGTGTTCTTTCTGACCGGCACCGACGAGCATGGCCAGAAGATGCAGCAGACGGCTCGCGCGGAAGGCATTTCGCCGCAGGAGCTTGCGGACCGCAACTCCGACGAATTCCAGGCGATGGCGAAGCTGCTCAATGCGTCGAATGACGATTTCATTCGCACGACACAGGAGCGTCACCACGAGACGTCCAGAAACATCTGGAACCTGATGGCCGATAACGGCGATATCTACAAGGATTCCTACGCCGGCTGGTACTCGGTGCGCGATGAAGCCTACTATCAGGAAAACGAAACCGAGCTGCGCGCCGACGGCGTGCGCTACGGCCCGCAGGGCACGCCGGTCGAATGGGTGGAAGAGGCCAGCTACTTCTTCAAGCTTTCCGAATATCAGGAAAAGCTGCTCGCCCACTATGAAGCCAACCCGGATTTCATCGGCCCGGCCGAGCGTCGCAACGAAGTGATCTCGTTCGTGAAGTCGGGGCTCAAGGATCTGTCGATCTCGCGGACGACGTTCGATTGGGGCATCAAGGTCCCGAATGACCCGTCCCACGTCATGTACGTCTGGGTCGACGCCCTGACCAACTACATCACCGCGACCGGCTATATCGAAGACAAGAATGGTCCCCGCGCCAAGTACTGGCCGGCAGATGTTCACATCATCGGCAAGGACATCATTCGCTTCCATGCGGTCTACTGGCCGGCCTTCCTGATGTCCGCCAAGCTGCCGCTTCCCAAGCGCGTCTTTGCGCACGGCTTCCTGCTCAACAAGGGCGAGAAGATGTCGAAGTCGCTCGGCAACGTTGTCGACCCGGTCAACCTTGTGAACCACTTCGGCCTGGATCAGGTGCGCTATTTCTTCCTTCGCGAAGTTTCGTTCGGCCAGGACGGCAGCTACAGCGAAGAAGCGATCGGCACCCGCATCAACTCCGATCTTGCCAACGGCATAGGAAACCTTGCCAGCCGCTCGCTGTCGATGATCGTCAAGAATTGCGACGGCATGATCCCGGAATGCGGTCCGCTGACGGATGAAGACAAGGCCATGCTGGCTCAGGCCGACGCGCTGCATGCTTCGACGCGCGACGATATGGGCAAGCAGCTCATTCATCGTGCGCTGGCCTCGATCATCGCAGTCGTTTCCGAAACGGATCGCTACTTCGCCGGTCAGGAGCCCTGGGCGCTGAAGAAGACTGATCCGGCGCGCATGGGTACCGTGCTCTATGTCACGGCCGAGGTCGTCCGCCAGATCGCGATCTTGCTTCAGCCTTTCGTGCCGGAATCGGCCGGCAAGCTGCTCGATCTTGTTGCGGCACCTGCCGGAAAACGCGACTTCGCCGCACTCGGCGAGAGTGGTCGACTTATCACTGGCACGCCTCTCGAAGCGCCGAAGCCGGTCTTCCCGCGCTACGTTCCGCCGGAAGCGTGAGGACGTCATGCTGATCGATACGCATTGTCATCTGGATTTCGCCGACTTCGAAGAGGAGCGCGACGAGATCGTCAGGCGCGCCCACGATGCCGGCGTCAAACAGATGGTGACGATCTCGACGCGCGTGCGCAAGCTCGACGGTCTGCTGGCGATCACCGAGAGATATCCGTCAGTCTTCTGCTCCGTTGGTACCCATCCGAACAATGCCGGCGACGAGCTCGATATCCTGACGGACGACCTCGTCCGACTGGCCAACGCACATGAGAAGATCGTTGCGATTGGTGAAGCCGGTCTGGATTACTTCTACGATACGCAGAAGCCGGAAGACCAACAGACCGGATTGCGGCGCCATATTGCGGCATCGCGTCAGACACAGCTGCCGCTGGTGATTCACAGCCGCAGCGCCGACGATGACATGGCGGCTATTCTGACCGAGGAAACGGGGAAGGGGGCATTCCCCTTCATTCTCCATTGCTTCTCGTCGGGCCCAGGGCTCGCGAAGGTCGGGGTCGAACTGGGCGGCTACGTCTCCTTTTCGGGCATCCTGACTTTCCCGAAATCTGAGGAGCTTCGAGACATCGCCAAGTCCGTCCCGCATGACCGCCTGTTGGTCGAGACCGACGCGCCGTACCTTGCGCCGAAGCGTTGGCGCGGCAAGCGCAACGAGCCATCCTACGTCGTGAATACGGCTGAGGTTCTGGCCGAGACGCTCGGTCTCAGCTATGCCGAGATGGCTCGGATCACCACCGAAAACGCATTCCGCATTTTCTCGAAGATGCCAAGGATCTGACAGCGTGGGTTACAGACGACGTTTCACCATTCTCGGCTGTTCGTCGTCGCCTGGCGTACCGCGCATCACTGGCGATTGGGGTGCTTGCGATCCCGCCAATCCGAAGAACCGCCGAACCCGTGCAGCCTTCATGGTGCAGCAATTCGACGACAATGGCGGTGTCACGACACTCATTGTCGACACGGGGCCGGATTTTCGCGAGCAGATGATCGCCGCGCGTGTCACGCAAATCGACGCAGTCCTTTATACACACGCTCATGCCGACCATATTCACGGTATCGACGATCTGCGCGGCTATTTCTACGGTGGCCAACAGCGGGTTCCGATCCACGCGACGCCGGATACGATGGATCGCATTCGGCAAGGTTTCGGCTATTGCATCGAGACGCCGCCAGGTAGCAACTATCCGCCCATCGTTGAAGCGAAAGTCATCGAAAGCCTCGATTCTGCGCTGCGTATCAGCGGCGCCGGCGGAACCATATCCATCTGGCCACACCTCCAGCAACACGGCGATATTCACTCACTCGGCATCCGGGTTGGTGATGTGGCTTATTGCAGCGATATCAGTGATTTTCCGCCGGAAACTGTCGAAAAGCTTCAACATCTCGATGTTCTCATCATCGATGCCTTGCAATACCGATATCATCCCAGCCATCTGTCGCTCGAACAGTCGCTGGATTGGATCGATCGCCTGAAACCGAAGCGTGCGATCCTGACCCACATGCATACGCCGCTCGACTACGACACTGTGATGGCCGAAACGCCGGACCATGTCGTTCCGGCTTACGACCAGATGAACTTTGATATCGAATTGGCGGATATCGAAGGCCTCTGACTTCACCATCGGCACGTTTGAACTGTGTTCCACCGCATTAATGCCGTCGCGTGTTTGCAGCGAACTAAGCTTTCAATGCGTCTTAGGATACAGTGATACAGACCTGAAGGAAAAGAAACTTCATAGCTTCCGCCAGTGCAGTGCGCGCGTCAGAGGAGGCGATATCTTTCCAAGTTGGATATACCAATTAGTTCCATAACCTATCTTATCTGATTTATGGATGTAGCGAGGTGGGTTCTAGAATGAAGTGCGACTTGCTAATGATCCCAATGGGTTATCAATTGCAAGGACGATGCAATGAAACGCACCTACTCTCAGATTGGA
>NZ_JANUBV010000022.1:0-86576 GCF_024808055.1 Rhizobium sp. BK176
CCCCGGAACTCCACGGCAAGGTCGACGTCGTCGCCGCCGCAACCACCCTCGATCGCGCCACCGGCCAGCCCTACTACCTCGCCTCCCTGTCGCTTAACGACCAGAACCTCCTCAAGGACAACAAGCTCATCCCCGGAATGCCCGTCGAGGTCTTCGTCCAGACCGCCGAGCGAACCGCCCTCTCATACCTCCTCAAGCCATTCACCGACCAAATGATGAAGGCATTCAGAGAGGAATAGCGGGGCAAGAAGGGAGACGCAGCGGCATGCAGATGCCATCATGGCGGTTGGATCGTGGAAAGCGCCCCAAGCCGAACGGACCGATGACGCTTCTACGCATTTGGTATCCCTGAGCGCCCCTAAGCAAAAAGGGCGCTGCGAAGGACAACAAAGTCGATCAAATGATTTCAATATGGTGCGAGCGACGGGGATCGAACCCGTATGACCGAAGTCGAGGGATTTTAAGTCCCTTGCGTCTACCAGTTTCGCCACGCTCGCGCAGGCTCCTCCTTCAACGACTGATGCGATTCAGTCAAGAGCACTAGGTTGTGTCACGGTCGCGAAGGGCTTGCTGCCGACTTGATGATGCGGATCTTGTTCAATAGGCAACCGATCGAAACGCCGACGGATGCGCCGAGTATCTTCACGGCAGCATCGTGCAGACGGGCGTGGCGCGTTGGAGACAGATATTGCAGATATTCAATCGCCAAGGCGCCGGCAACCAGGAGAAAGGCAACTGCTATCCACTGCCGAGGATAGGCAATCGCGAACATGAAACCAACGAGCGAGTAGGCCAAAGCGCGGTCGAGATTGACCGAGGTCACCGTATGTGGCCGCAGCGCGATCGGCGACAGCGTGACGAAAATAATCGCCACGAGAAGCAGCCAGGCAATCGGTCGTGCAAATTTACTTGAGATCATTGCGGCGATGTAGCCTCATCTCGGGTGAATTGGTAGCGCACAATTGCGTTATTGCATCGCCTTCAGGGTTGCTCGAAAAGATGAGCGGCTGAGTAAACAATATCGGCCGATATGGGCTTTTTCCCACAGTCCGCTTGTGCGATAGCGGAACGGCAACAGGAATAGACGAATGACCGTGACCAGACAGGATGTCGAGAGCGCCGAGACGGCGATGCGTAGCCTCTTTCCAGCAACGCCACTGCAGCTGAACGAACATCTGTCGGCGCGTTATGGCGCCGATATCTGGCTAAAGCGCGAAGATCTGTCGCCGGTACGCTCCTACAAGATTCGCGGGGCGTTCAATTTCTTCCGCAAGGCGATCGCGGAGGGTGCCGGCAACAGGACCTTCGTATGCGCCTCGGCCGGCAATCATGCTCAGGGCTTTGCCTTCGTCTGCCGGCATTTTGGCGTGCCCGGCGTTGTTTTCATGCCGGTGACGACGCCGCAGCAGAAGATCGACAAGACCCGCATATTCGGGGCGGAGTTCATCACCATCAAGCTGACAGGCGATTTTTTCGATCAATGCTACCAGGCCGCGCGCGACCACGTCGAGGCGATCGACGGCGTCATGGTGCCGCCTTTCGATCACCCAGACATCATCGAGGGCCAGGCAACGGTTGCCGCGGAAATCCTCCAGCAACTCCCTGACGGGACGGTACCTGACATCATTGTCATGCCGGTCGGCGGCGGTGGTCTCGCTGCAGGCATCACCGGCTACCTCGACGGCATTCTGCCTAAGTCCGGCTTCATCTTCACGGAGCCGGCAGGGGCACCGAGCCTGAAGAGAAGCATAGAGGCAGGGCACTTGGTGACGCTCACCAAAGTTGACAATTTCGTCGATGGCGCCGCCGTGGCGCGGATCGGTGACCTGAACTTCGCAGCCTTGGAAGCTTTCCCGGCCGAACAGGTCATGCTGATGCCGGAAAACGCCATCTGCGTGACCATTGGCGAGATGCTCAATGTGGAAGGCGTCGTGCTCGAACCGGCAGGCGCGTTGTCGCTGACCGCGATTGCGGCGATGGACCCGAATGCCTTGAGAGGCAAGACGGTCATCGCCGTCGTATCCGGCGGCAACTTCGATTTCGAACGCCTTCCGGATGTGAAGGAGCGCGCCATGCGCTATGCCGGCTTGAAGAAGTACTTCATCTTGCGGATGCCGCAGCGTCCGGGTGCGTTGCGTGACTTCCTGAACCTGCTTGGCCCGGACGACGATATCGCCAGGTTCGAATATCTGAAGAAGACGGCTCGCAATTTCGGCTCGGTGCTGATCGGCATCGAAACCAAGGCGCCGGAGAATTTCGCGCAGCTGATCGCAAACTTCGAAAAGGCTGCCATCGGCTTCGAGGACATCACCGAAAACGAGATCCTCGCAAACCTCATCATTTAGCTTTTCCGGCACGGGCCGGCATGGTAAGGCGAAACATGGCTTCGATCTTCTCCAGCATTTTCTCAATGTTTTCAGGCGGCGGCAAATCGACTGATGCCCCGGCAGGCGCCTCGTCCGAGCCTCAGCTCTATGGGGACTGCACGATCTACGCGGAACCCCAGAAGGAGGGCGGTCAGTATCGCCTTGCGGGACGCATTGAGAAGGCCGTCGGTGGAGAGGTTCTCGTTCGCAACTTCATCCGTGCTGACATGTTCGGCTCGTCGGATGACGCGATCGAGTGCACGGTGCGCAAGGCGCAGCAGATCATCGATCAGAATGGCCCGTCGCTATTCAGCGATGGCGCAAAAGTTCGGCAGGTCTGATCCGCTTCTTCGGGTCCAATCCGCGTCTACGCAGGGTTTTGGTACCTGGCGAATCGCATTCCGCCCAACTCAATAGTCCCAGTATCCGCGGTGTTCGCCGTCGGTATCGGCGCGAGAAAGTCCGATACCAACGACATGGGAAACTGGCGATCACCCTGCACGAAACATCTTGGCGCCCGAAGGTGCGCTCGTGGCACCGCCGTCAACGACGATCTCGATTCCCGTCACGTTGGACGAGTCGCTTGAAGCGAAATAGAGCACGGCCTTGGCGATTTCCTCCGCTTCGCTCATCCGTCCGAGAAGGCTCATGCCGCCCAGTCGAGCTTCGAGCCCGGACATCGCGTCGGCCGTGGATGCCAGCGGTTGCCAAATCGGCGTCTTGGTGCCGCCAGGCGTCACCTGATTGACGCGGATGCCGCGTGGCGCAAGCTCTGAGGCCATATTGCGGGTCATGGCACGCACCGCACCTTTGGTGGCAGCATAGGCTGACCAGCCGGGCGCGCCCAGTACGGCATGCACCGATCCATTGAGAATGACAGAACCGCCGTCGTTGAGATGTGGCAGCGCCGACTGGACCGTAAAGAACACTGCGGTCAGGTTGGTATTGATGATGGCATTGAACTGCTCGAGCGACGTAGTGCCGAGCGGCGTCGCGCCGGCGATGCCAGCATTTGCAAAGAGGACATCGAACTTGCCGACCTTTTCGGCGGCTTCCGCAAAAGCGCGCTCCGTGGCCGCGACGTCTGTGACATCGAGCTTCAGCGTGAGCACGTTGCCGCCCAGAGCGTTTTCGGCAGCGGCGAGAGTCTCGGCGTTGCGGCCTGTGATCACGACCTTGGCCCCCTCGTCGAGGAAGACCTTGGCGGTCGCAAGACCGATGCCGCTGTTTCCGCCGGTGATGAGGGCGACCTTGTTCTTTAGGCGCATTGGATGACTCCTCTTGGAAAAATACCCGATCTGGATTACGATTGATATCTAGAAGGATTATGATCGTAATCTTTATATGTCAACTGGTTTCAGGATGGATTTTCATGGGTCACTCACAGATGGACAAGCGCAAGACGCATGAGAGGATCGTCGAGATCGCCTCGAAGCGGTTGCGAGAGAAGGGGCTGGAAGGCGTCGGCGTCGCGGACCTGATGAAGGAAGCGGGGCTCACGGTCGGCGGCTTCTACAAGCATTTTGCCTCGCGTGACGAGCTGGTGGCAGAGGCTATGCAATCTGCTTTTGGTGCCTGGACCGAGAAGGTGCGGTCAGAGGGCCGGGCTCCGGCAGACATTCCACTTGAGGAATATGCGGCGAGCTATCTGAGCCGCGAGCATCGGGACGATACGGCTGGAGGATGCCCGTTCGCCGCTCTCACCGCTGACATAGCGCGCGGCGGCGAGAGGTGTCGGTCACTGGCAACCGATCAGATGCAGACGAACTTGCGCAATATGCAGGCACGCATAAAGGCGGCGGACGAAGCGGAGGGGCGCCGCAAGGCGATCATCCTGTCCTGCCTCATGACCGGCGCACTCGGGCTTGCACGGATAGCGAACGACGAAACCCTGGCCGGTGAGATACTCGATACCGCCAGGGCTTTTGTGAACGAGCTCGGCGCCAAATGAAAACGGCCGGCTAGAACCGGCCGTTTCGATGGCAGTCTCGACCCCGATTAGGCGGCGAGGGCTATTTCCTCGGCGCGGGCCTTGGCGGCGCCAATTGCCTTCTCGGCAGCTTCCGCACCAAATGCGAGGCCTTCGACATAGATCGTCTCGATGTCGGCGATGCCGAGGAAGCCGAGGACCGACTTCAGGTACGGAACAGCATGGTTCATGCCGGCCGCCGGACCCTGCGAGTAGACACCGCCGGAGGCAAGGACGACGTAGACCTTCTTGCCGGTGGCAAGGCCAACCGGGCCGCTTTCGGTGTACTTGAAGGTCAGGCCGGCGCGGGCGACGTTGTCGATCCAGGTCTTCAGCGACGAATAGATGTTGAAGTTGATGAGGCCGGTACCGATGACGATCGTATCAGCTGCAAGCAGTTCGGCGACGAGTTCGTCCGACGTCTTCACAGCTGCCGCTTCGGCGGCGGTGCGGTCATCGGCCGGCTTGCGGATGGCTGCGGTGAAGAGATCGTCGATGTGCGGCAGCGGGTTGGAGGCGAGGTCGCGACGGACGACGACACTGCCCGGCTGCTGAGCCTTGATCTTTTCGACAAGGTCAGCTGCGATGGTGGTGGAAAGCGAGTCAACACGCGGGCTGGAAGTCAGGAGCAGAATGGACGACATGATTGAATTTCCTCTCGAATTGGGGTCTGCGGCTCGTCTAGGGAGCGTCGAGCCGGTGGTTCGAGACAGAAAATAGGGGTGGCCGATTATCGAAAAAACTGTGATAATGTCGATCGAAATCATCGATAGATTGGATGGAAGATGCTTCCAAACCCCACACTGGACCAGTTGCAAGTGTTCCTCACCGTTGCGGAAACGGGCAGCTTTTCGGCCGCTTCACGCACGCTCAATCGCGCACAATCGGTCATCAGCTACACCATTGCCAACCTTGAGGCGCAACTTGAGGTGCCGCTTTTCGAGCGTTCGGGCGCGCGGCAACCGAAACTGACGGAGGCCGGCAAGGCGCTTCTCGAAGATGCGCGGCGCCTCGTTGCCGACCTAGAGGTGATGCGCGCCCGTGTGAAGGGGCTGAAGGAAGGGCTGGAGGCCGAGGTTTCGGTGGCCATCAGCGTCATGGTGCCGTCGCAGGCGGTGGTCGAAGTCCTGCGCGAGTTCCGTGACGAGTTTCCATCCGTGGCTCTCAATCTGGCTGTCGGTGAACTGGGCGTCGTGATGGATCTGGTTTCGAACGGCAAGGCGACTGTCGGGATAGGGGGGGCGATCCTCCAACAGCATGACTTGCTTGCGACCGAGCGCATCGGTCATTCCTTCATGATGCCTGTGGTATCGAGCACTCATCCCTTGGCGCGGATCGGCCGGCCGCTGACGCTCGCCGACGTGCGCGAAGAGACCCAACTTGTCGTGACAGACGCGTCGGGACTGACGAAGGGCCGCGATTTCAATGTGCTCTCGTATAAGACGTGGCGCGTCAGCGATATCGCGACCAAGCACTCGCTGATCCGGGGTGGTCTCGGCTGGGGTGGTTTGCCGGCGTCGCTCATCCGCGATGAACTGAGAAGTGGAGCGCTGGTTCACCTTGATCTGCAGGCCTATGAGCAGGGTGAGTACCCGATCTACGCGATGCGGCGAATCTCGACGCCACCCGGGCCGGCGGCGACCTGGATGATCGACGCGTTTCGGTCCAGGCTTTCGCAATGCCCCAGTCAAGCCGACTTCACCGCTCAGATGGCGGAATATGCCGCGCGCGACCTCTCTGTCGCGGCGGAGTAGGCGAGGCATCAGCGCCTCGCCACCGATCACAATCTCTAGAGGATCAGCCGGAACTTGGCGAAGCCGTCGGTGCCTTCCCCGGCATCCTCGATCTTCACACTCTTGACGTCCGCGAGGTATTGCTTGGCCTTTGGACCGCTCTGGAAGACTGCCGTCGTCCCTGGGAGCGGTTTGAAGGTCCAGTTGCCGTCGGCCGATGGATTGATCGTACCCTCCTCGTGCACGAAGCGGACGATGACGTCACGGTTTGTGTCCGGCGCTTGGAAGACGACCTTGTCTGCGGCGATTTCCGGAAACTTGCCGCCACCACCGGCGCGGTAGTTGTTGGTGACGACGACGAATTTCTGGGTGAGATCAATCGGCTTGCCGCCGAATTGGAGATTCTGGATTCGGTTCGCATCGGCATTGATCAGTTTGCCATCATCATCGAACCTGCGCGGCTGCGACAGGTCGATCTGGTAGACGACGCCGTCGATCACATCGAAGTTATAGGACGGGAAGGCGTTGTTCAGCAGCTCGGCGTCCTGCGATCCCGGCTTTACCTCGTTGAACATGGCGGCTGACATTTCCAGCCAGTTCTTCACCTGCTCGCCGGTAATGACGACCGCCTGAACCGTGTTGGGGTAAAGGTAGAGGTCGGCGACGTTCTTGATCGCGATATCGCCGGCGGGTACGTCGGTATAGTAGTCCGCGCCCCCTCGACCGCCGGCCTTGAACGGCGCTGCAGCCGAGAGCACCGGCAGATCCTTGTATTCCGTGTCATCTAGCATCTGCTTGATATACCAGGTCTGGGCCTGGCTAACGATCTGGACAGACGGGTCGTCGGCGACGAGGGCGAAATAGGAATAGAGCGGCGCCGACGTCTTGCCGACCGGGGTGCGCACATAGGCGAGGGTGGCTTCGTGCTCAGCCTTCGCGGCCTCGATCACGTCCGTCTTGTCGGCCACGTCGGCGACGACTTTCTTCTTGTCGTCGCGATGGTAGATCGGCCGTGCTTCCGAGGTGAAGTCGACGATCCGCCAGCCCTTGCCATCCTTTTCCAGCAAGAGATCGATAAGGCCAAGATGCGATCCCCAGAAACCGGCCATGACGGCGGGCTTGCCATGCAACGTGCCCTTTGCGGGATCCGCGTTCTGAATGCCGTCCCAGGTTTTCGGGCCGGGGAAAACCAGATGCTGATGCCCTGTGAAGATCGCGTCGATCCCATCGACCGCGGCAAGGTGCAGCGATGCATTTTCCATTTTCTCCGACGGGGCTGTACCGTCGATGCCGGAATGCGAAAGCGCGATCACGATGTCGGCGCCTTCCTGCCTCATGACCGGTACCCACGCTTTGGCTGCCTCGACGATGTCGCGCGTCTGCGCTCTGCCTTCAAGGTTTTTGATATCCCACAGCATGATCTGCGGCGGCACGAAGCCGATGAAGCCGACCTTGACCGGGCTCTCGTTGCCCGCGCCGTCCCTGATCGCCTTCTCGACGATGAGATAGGGCTTGAAAAACAGTTCATCCTTGGTCGGATCGGAGGCAAGCTTGCCTTTGGTCAGGTTTGCGCAAACGAACGGAAAATTTGCCCCGTTCAGGACCTTGAACATGAAATCGAGGCCGTAGTTGAATTCGTGGTTACCGAGCGTGCCTACGGTGTAGCCGAGCGTGTTCATCGCCTTGATGACGGGATGCACGTCGCCATCTTTCATCCCTCTTTGATAGGCCATGTAGTCGCCCATCGGGTTGCCCTGCAGGACGTCACCATTGTCGATCAGCAGTGAGTTGGCAGCTTCCGCCCGGATAGTGTCGATGATCGTCGCAGTGCGCGCCAAGCCCATCGTGTCGTTCGGCTTGTCAGCATAGTAGTCGTAGGGAAAGACATTGACGTGAATGTCGGTTGTTTCCATCAGGCGAAGATGCGCCTGATTGGCGGCCGCACGGGCGCTGAAGGGGTGAAGCAATATGAGTGCTGACGTGGCAGCAAGACCGCCAAGCAACGAGCGGCGGGTCATTGGCGGCAGATCCAGAATGGATGACATGAAAACTCCTTCGAAAATCACGCGACGCCCGGCCCGCAGGCGAGACTAGGATGATTTGCGAAGGAGTAAACCCTGAAAATGACAGGGCAATTATCGCTTCAGGACCGGTTTCACTTCCTTGTGGAAGAAGCGGAAATAGGACGCGACCTGCGCGCGGGCATTCGAGTTCGGATCGAACTGAATTCCGAGGCGGCCGTTGTGGCTCCAGCGGATGATGCCGTGCAGCGTTCCGAGATCGTCGGCAAGGATCTGTATGCGGCTGCCGGAGGAGGCATGAATGGGCGAGCGGATTTCGACGGCCATACCGCTTGTCGACATATCCAGGATGCGCGCATCCACTTCTTTCGTAAGATAGCGGACCTTGCCGAATATGCGGCAAGACTTCCGCTCGGCCTTGCGAGTGATAATATTCAGATTGTTCTGCATGCTACGCTCCACAAGAAACATACAGGTGAATTCTACGGGGCGACCGTTGAGAATACTTTAACAGCTCGATCTAAAATTGCGAGGACGGTGGTTGCAAACGTGACCGACGGGCAACAACATGTTCCCGCCATACGGTGAAAATGCCTGCTGCAACGACAATGAAAGAGCCGATAATCATGGTGAGGCTCAGCTTCTCGTTGTAGATCACGACGCCGATGATCGACGCATAGACAAGCTGCAAATATGTCAGCGGTTGCACCGCGGCAGCATCGAGCATGTCATAGGCGCGGATCAGGAAGTAGTGGCTCGATATGCTCGTCATACAGACAAGCGCCATCCATCCCCAGTCCCAACCCGACATCCATGTCCAGTAGAAAGGGCCGACGAGCGTCATGGCGATACCGCCGACGACGCCCGTATAGAAGAAACTCGTCATCGCCGAGTCGTCCCGACTGACGAGGCGTGTGGCTATGACATAGAAGGCGAACAGGAAGCAGGAGAAGACGGCAAGCAGGAGCTTGACGTCGAAGAATTCGCCTTCCGGCTTCAGAATAAACAGCACGCCGACCAGGCCTGCCGCGATTGCCGTCCAGCGGCGCCAGCCGACGCGCTCGCCAAGAATGGGCATCGAGAGCAGAGCGATCAGAATTGGAGTGGCCGAGAAGATCGCCTGCGAATGCGCTAGGCCGATCAAGGCAAAGCAGTTGATGACGACGACGACCTGAGCGGCCAGCAGAATGCCTCTGATCACCTGTAGTAGCGGTCTCTTCGTCTTGGCCGTCTCCTTCAGGCCACCCCTCATCTTTGCCGCGAGCGCAATGGTGAAGGCGGCAAATGCCCAATAGCGGATCATGGTGACGAACACAGGCGGGTAGGCGGATGCGAGATGCTTCGAGATGCCGTCCTGCAACGAGAAAATGGTGATCGCCAGCAGGACGAACATATAGCCTTGGGTCTTGGATTTCATGCGTACGTCTTACTGCGGGGGATCAAGCGGGAGATAGCGAAGCCGTAGCTTCGGTGCGGACTGTCTGCCGATTTTGCCTTGCTGTCAAAGCCTCAAAGCCCGACATTTGGCCTATCGATAACTTCCCGCAGGGCGAAGCTCGAATTGATCTTCACGACGTGCGGAAGCGCCGACAGCCAGTCGCGATGAATACGCTCGTAGTCTTCGAGGTCACGAGCGGCGACGCGGAGAATGTAGTCGTATTCGCCCGACATCAGGTAACAGACCAAGACGTTCGGACAGCGTTTCACCGCTGCCTCGAATTCGGAGAGTGTCTTGGCAAACTGGCCGGATAGCGAGATGTGCACGATCGCTATCATCTTGTAGTCGAGCGCCTTGGGCGTTACGTGCGCGTGATAGCCGCTGATGACGCTGCTCTTCTCCAGGATATCAAGCCGGCGGGAACAGGCCGATGCCGATAATCCAACCTTCGCCGCGAGGTCGGCATTGGTCATGCGGGCATTGGATTGAAGAGACTTCAGAATCGCAAGATCAATGGCGTCGAGTTCGGACATTCGAAGAACTTTCGATTATTTGCGCGAATTCGCAATATTCTTCGAAAATCAGCATCAGTGCAAACCTTCTTTGCAAGGACATTTCACGTCTGTGGTGGTTGGATTTGCCCGTCAAAAACACTCCGCCAAGCGGATATAACGTGAGAGGAACGCTTATGCGTGTCGGTTGCCCGAAGGAAATCAAGAACCATGAATATCGTGTCGGCCTGACACCTGCATCTGTTCGTGAATATGTCGCCCACGGCCACGAGGTCTGGGTTGAAACCAAGGCAGGCGCCGGCATTGGGGCCGACGATGCCGCCTACATGGCCGCTGGCGCAAAGATTGCCGCCTCAGCCAAGGACATCTTCGAAAAGTGCGACATGATCGTAAAGGTCAAGGAGCCGCAGCCCTCCGAGTGGGCGCAACTTCGCGATGGCCAGATTCTCTATACCTATCTACACCTCGCGCCGGATCCGGAACAAACCAAGGGCCTCCTTGCCTCGGGCGTTACCGCCGTTGCCTACGAGACCGTAACGGACGATCGCGGCGGTCTGCCACTCCTGGCTCCGATGTCCGAAGTCGCCGGACGTCTGTCGATCCAGGCGGGTGCGACAGCACTGCAGAAGGCCAATGGCGGCCTTGGGATCCTCCTTGGTGGCGTCCCCGGCGTTTTGCCGGCGAAGGTTACGGTCATCGGCGGCGGCGTCGTCGGCTTGCACGCTGCACGAATGGCCGCGGGCCTCGGTGCGGATGTCAGTATCCTCGACAAGTCTTTGCCGCGCTTGCGCCAGCTTGACGATATCTTCGGCGGTCGTGTTCATACCCGTTATTCCAGCATTCAGGCATTGGAAGAAGAAGTGTTCTCGGCAGACCTCGTCATCGGCGCCGTCCTCATTCCGGGCGCTGCTGCACCGAAGCTTGTCACTCGCGAAATGCTGTCGGCCATGAAGAAGGGATCTGTCATCGTCGACGTTGCCATCGATCAGGGCGGCTGCTTCGAGACGTCGCATGCAACGACCCATTCGGAGCCGACCTACGTGGTTGACGATGTCGTGCATTATTGCGTGGCCAATATGCCCGGCGCAGTGCCGGTCACCTCGGCGCACGCCTTGAACAATGCGACGCTCGTTTACGGCCTGGCGCTGGCTGACCGCGGACTGCGCGCGATTGCGGAGGATCGCCACCTGCGCAATGGCCTCAACATCCATAAAGGCCGCGTCACAAACAAGCCGGTGGCCGAGGCACTGGGCTATGAAGCCTACGCACCGGAAAGCGTATTGAACGTAGCGTAAGCTGCATCACGTTAGGTGAGTTTGGGCTGGTCGCATTCTCGTGCGACCAGCCCTTTTTCCGTTATCTGTCGATGCGGCACTGATAGCAGTTGTTGCGAGCCGAGCGCACATGCACGTAGGCGATTTCCGGCCGCTCGAGAAGTTCGGCGGCATAGGAGCGGATATCTGGCGTCAGAGTCACTGCCCCGGTGCCGTAGACGATGCGATTTTCGGCATTGTAGCCGCGCACAATGAAATCGGGGCTGGTAAGTACCGGCGGTAGCACCTCTTCGGCGGCGTAGCGCTCACAGAGCTCCTTATGGAGAAAAACAGGGCCGGTTTCCGCATAGGGTTGAAGCTCGGGAAACGGCCTGTAGGCGAAAACCAGCAGTTCCTCGCCCGCGTCTATATTCTTCAGGCAATGACGGCAGGGGTGGCCGGGACCGTCGGAGACCATCGTCTCGGGCAAGAAGCCGTAGGCATCGGTACCACCGTTCCAAAGGTTCTGCGCGTCGGCGGTGGGCATGGCGGAAAAGTGGATGTCGGTCATGGCAGATCTCCTTGCTGATCGCCATCAGATGCGCCTTTACCGTGATACAAGCCACCCGATTCCTGCGAAACGCCGTCAGTCGAACTCTGTCGGCCTGGTCACCAGCCCTTTTTACCCAGCTCCAGCAATTCCTTGTCGCTGAGCGGTCGGACAATGCCCAAACCGGTCGAGACCGGAGAAAAACCGAACATCTGGTAGAGCTGGAGGGCCCGCGGATGATCGAGATTGTTGGTGGTCGTCGTCACCCGCTTCGGATTGACCGTCCAGATCGCATAGAGCGCCTGCAGCAAGAACCACTTTCCGATTCCGAGGCCGAGGGCGTGCTCGATCAGACCGAAGTGGCTGAGCTCGATGGTGTCCTCGTCCTCGAGGAAATATTCATAGAAACCCGCGGGCGCTCCGTTGACGTAGAGCACGCTGATATTGTTGCGCTTGTCGTGCAGCGTCTTGGCCAGATCCTCGTCGGTCATCCGCAAACGATCCACCCACTGCCATCGGGCGCCGACCTGGCGATACAGATAGCGGTAGAAGGGCAGCGGAATATCTGGGGTCCGCATGATCGCTGTCTGAATATTGATCGGCATCGGCAGGCTTGCCTTCGGCGGTGCCGTCATTTCCAGGCGCGTGATGTGGGTTTTTAGCGAAGAAGGGCCCTTCACCATCGTGTCAGGCTTTGACCGGTTCTGGCGGGCCAGTGACGACAGGCGTGTCGTCGCGCCCACCCCATTCGCTCCATGAGCCGTCGTAGAGTTTATTGTCGCTGTGGCCGAGCGATTCGAGCGCGAGCGTAATAATCGCCGCGGTGATGCCGGAGCCGCAGGAGGTGACGACCGGCTTCGACAGATCGATGCCCGCGTCCTCGATTGTCCGCTTGAGTTCCGGCAGCGACTTGAAGCGGCCCTGGCTGGCGAAAACGCCCGACGGCAGGTTGCGTGCGCCGGGCATATGACCCGAACGCATGCCAGCGCGGGGCTCGGGCTCGATCGCAGCGAACCGGCCGGCGCTTCTGGCATCGGCTATCTGCAGGGCACCGTTGGCAACGATGTCTCGCATTGTGTCCAGAGTGACGACTCTCGAGGCATCATAGGCCGGCTTGAAAATCTTCGGCTCGTATTGCGTCGCATTTGTCTCAAGCGGACGGCCTTCTGATTTCCATCCATCCAGGCCGCCGTCGAGTACATAGACATTTTGCGCGCCCATAACGCGAAACAGCCACCAGACTCGCGGCGATGCGAACATCCCGATCCCATCATAGACGACGATACGGTCATTCTCGCCGATTCCGAGTTTTCCAACGTCGCCTGCGAAAAGCTCCGGCGACGGAATGGTATGCGGCAGTGGCACGGAGTGATCCGCGATCTTGTCCTGATCGAAGCGGACGGCGCCCGGTATATGGCCGGCGGCGTATTCTGCGTCGGCATCGCGCTTCTGTGCCGGCAGATAGAAGGACGCGTCCAGAATTCGCAAGTCCGGCTTGCCCAGTTCCGCCTGCAGCCAATCGGCCGAAACGACGAAACGGCTCTTTTCTTCGCTCATTCTGCTCTCCCTAACTCAGGCCTCGTCGCCGGGAGCGCCGAAGCGAATACGGAAGCGGCGGTTTTCCTTGCCCTTCTTCTCGATCTTGGCAATGTGAATCTGGCCGACTTCCTGCGTTTCGGACACATGTGTGCCGCCGCAGGGCTGACTGTCAATCGCAGAGTTTTCGCCGATGCAGACAAGGCTGACCCGACCGAGGCCGATCGGCGGGCGAACATTCTTGGATTTGACGATGCCGGGATTGGCCACAAGTTCTTCGTCGGTGATCCACTGCAGGTAAACCGGATGGTTCTGCCGCACCAGTTCCATCAGTTTTTCGGTTACGCCGTCCTTGTCGATCGTCTCGGTCATGTCGAAGTCGACACGGCTCTCATCTTCGCCGACAGCCGCGCCGGTGATCGGGTATGAACAGACGACCGAAAGCAGGTGACAGGCGGTGTGCATCCGCATCAGCTTGTAGCGGCGCGGCCAGTCGACATGCAGGACCAGCCTTTCGCCGAGACCCGGCTGCGTCTCACCTTCAAGCGGCACGTGGATGACGATATCCTTGGTGGCCCCGTGCCTCGTCTGTCCTAGGGCGATTTTGCTGCCGTCGGCCCGCTCGAGAAAACCGGTGTCGCCCGGCTGGCCCCCTGAAGTCGCGTAGAAGCAGGTTTGATCCAGCTCAATGCCACCGTCTTCGTGAACGGCGGTTACTACCGCCTCGCATGTCGAAAGATAGAAATCGTCACGATAGAGGGCATTGACGGGCATAGGATCTCACGCTGCTGGTTCGTATGGAATTTGTATCTCTTGCGCCCTGGTGAGCCACGCGGGAATCGGCAGCCCCTTAGACGTCAGGAAGTCGGGATTGAAGAGCTTCGACTGATAGCGATTGCCGTAGTCGGCAAGGATCGTCAAGATGGTGTGGCCGGGACCGAGTTCCCTGGCAAGCCGAACGGCGCCGGCAATGTTGACCGCCGTCGATCCGCCGAGGCACAGTCCCTCGTGTTCGACGAGATCGAAGACGTAGGGCAGGGCCTCCGCATCCGAGATGCTGTAGGCGAAGTCGGGCGTAAAGCCTTCCAGATTCGCCGTGATCCGGCCCTGACCGATCCCTTCGGTGATCGATGAGCCAGCGGATTTTAGTTCGCCGTTCTTGTAGAATTCATAGAGCGCGGCACCGTCGGGATCGGCAAGGCCGATCTTGACGTCCTTGCTAAATGCCTTGAGGCCGGCCGCGACACCCGCAAGCGTCCCCCCCGAGCCAACAGAGCAGATGAAGCCATCGACCTTGCCGTTCGTGTCGTTCCAGATTTCGCGAGCCGTCGTTTCGATATGGGCCTGCCGATTGGCGACGTTGTCAAACTGGTTCGCCCAGATCGCGCCGTTCGGGTCCGTCTTGGCCAGTTGTTCGGCAAGCCTTCCGGACACCTTCACATAGTTGTTCGGGTTCCTGTAGGGAACCGCCGGGACCTCGACGAGTTCAGCGCCGAGCAACTTCAGCGCTTCCTTCTTTTCCTGACTCTGAGTCTCCGGGATAACGATGACGGTTCGGTAACCGAGCGCCTTTGCCACCACCGTCAAACCGATGCCGGTGTTGCCGGCCGTTCCCTCGACGATAACGCCGCCCGGCTTCAGCAGACCCTTCTTCTCGGCGTCGCGAATAATGTAGAGCGCGGCGCGATCCTTCACCGACTGGCCGGGATTCAGAAATTCCGCTTTGCCGAGAATGGTGCAGCCGGTCGCTTCCGACGCACCCTTGAGCTTGATCAAGGGGGTGTTGCCGATTGCCTCTAAAACGGAGGGATGAACGGTCATGGACTCTGCCTCTTTTGAACGCTTAGTTTAGGAACGGTCTTTTCCCTTCACAAGGCTAGGTTGGCAAGAAATGCTATTCCATGCCTTTGAGCGCCGTGACAAAATTAGACTTTCCTTCGGGCTGGAGAAGTCGAGGTACAGCGGGTCGCCACCGTCCTTGTGATCTGAAGGTTGACTTTCAACGTAGGGATTACGACAAAGCATCCCCAAAAACGGAAACCACCGAAGCCTTCATGGTTCACGAGCATATCGACACCGTCGATGCATTGATGGCGCATTATGTCGCCGGATCTCTTCCTGAGCCGGCACGCGTATTGGTGGAATCGCATCTCGAAATGAAGTCCGATCATCGCTGGCTGGTGAGAGATCTTGAATCGCTGAGCGGCGAGGCCCTGGAAGACATTTCGGAGGCTGCGATCAGCGAGCGCGACGCACGGCTCGCCGCTATCTTCGCCTCCGCGCCGCCTGCCGAGGATGTGCCGACCGATCTGCAGGCCTCCCGTGGGGGCTTCCCGAGAGCGATTCGCAATTTGGTCGGCTATGACGTCGATACGGTGCCGTGGAAGACGAAGCTGCCGGGCTTCAAGGAATACTCCATGGATATCGACGGCTGCGAGGCGAGTCTGATGTGGATCAGGCCGGGGCGGGCACTGCCCGCACACACACACAAGGGAACGGAACTCACCTTGATCTTGGACGGCGCGTTCAATGATGCACGCGGACGTTTCGGACCTGGCGATATCTCAATTGCCGACGAGAGCGTCGACCATCGGCCGATTGCCGAAAAGGAGCGTCCCTGTATCGCGTTCATCGTTCTTGACGCTCCGGTCAAGCTGACTGGGTCTTTCCGGCAGCTCATTGGTGACCTCATCGGCTGAAAGCAGCCACAATGGGGTGATAAAAGGGTTGAAACCGGGGGATGGCGAGGAGCTCCCGGACCTTTTTGACGTTCACAAGAACGGCCCGGAGGAGATGTCATGCAAGCTTTCGTTGCTCGTCCTGAACATGGAATAGCTTGGATATCAGGCGCAAGTTCTGGAATTGGGCGAGCGCTGGCACTGAAGCTTGCGGGAGATGGGTACAAGGTCGCGGTGACGGCTCGCGATCATGAAAAGCTTGCCGAGTTGCAGGCCGAGGCGTCAGACCTTTCCGGCAGCATTATCGTACTCGACGGTGACGTCACTAACGCCGAAGACATGGAGCATGTCCTTGCTTCAATCGAATACGAGCATGGCACGCTGGCGCTGGCCGTCTTCAATGCGGACGTCAATCTGCCTGTGCATGCGGAGGAGTTGAAGCTCGTTGATTTCGAGAAGAGTTTCGCGGTCAACCTGCAAGGCGTTGTGAACTGCCTTATCCCCGCCGTACGACACATGAAGGCAAAGGGGCAGGGCCAAATCGCCATCGTTTCGTCCGTTTCGGGCTATGGCGGCCTGCCGACGAACGCCGCTTACGGCGCAACGAAAGCCGCCTTGATCAATATGGCGGAGAGCCTGAAGTTCGATCTCGACAAGATGGGTATCCGCATACAGCTCATCAATCCGGGTTTCGTCGACACCCCAGCAACGAAGGGGAGCGAATATCCCCTCCCGTCATTAATCTCGGTAGATGAAGCCTCCGAGCAGATTTCGGCGGGTCTCAAGTCTCAGAGTTTCGAGGTTACCTTTCCGAAGCGCTTCAGCTACATGATGAAGCTCATCAATCTTCTGCCCTACGCTCTGTATTTCTGGCTCGTCAATCGCTTTACTGGCTGGCGCGAACGGCCGCTAAAGAAGCGCGGACGTCCGGCCGTGGCGCACCCTGCTGAGTGAGCTGGACCTAGAGGCAACGACGAGGCGGATGGCGGCCAGACAGGAGGTCATCTGTCGGATCGGACGCCATCCGCTCTCGTCGACTCCGCGCAAAGACGACCTACCGGACGTCTATATTTTCAGCGCGGAAGCCTGCTTCACTTCAAAACTCGCAGAGCCCTTTGAAGCGCTCACCACCCCATGGGGCGCAGTCTAACCCGAAACGAAAGTCTCTGACCAGTGACAAATTTGAACCATCGCCCAGGCGGTCGGAGTGCGCCGGAAGGAAGCGCTGGCCGCCAGGGTGCAGGCCGAAGACCTGTGAAGTGCCAGTGTTTTTGCTTGTTACGGAACAACGGCAGGCTTGGATCTGAAATCTCTCAGTCCTATAAGCGGAATTTTCCGCGCGCTCGCAAACGAAAGGGCCGGTCAAGCCGGCCCTTTCGGAAAACAGGGTAGGTCAGATCAGTTGTCGTATTCGCGGCAGGCGTCGCTGATGGATGCACCGCTCTCGCCACCTCGCGTGTCCACTCCCGAATTTGCCTGTGGCATGCCCGGGCAGTCCATTGCCTTGGGCTGGGGCGTGATGCTCTGCGTCGTTGTCGGATCGACCGGCGCGACAGCGATCGGGTGAGTGCCGTTGTCGCTGCTTGTGTAATCTCCCGACTGGGTGCTGGAGCTGGGATTTGTCGAGCCGCCGTTCGTCGGACCGATTGGATCAGGATTGGATTGGGCAAATGCAGAGGTTGCCAGACCCGCGGCAAAAATCGCCGCCACTATCATCGGACTACGCATAGGAACTTCCTTTTTGTCGTCGTTTTTCGTCTGGGTGACATGGGCAAAACCCATCGGCAAAAGCGTTGTTCCGAAGTTTTTATCCACTAAGGCGCGGATTTTTGTCAGTTGCCAAACCTTGGCGGGCGTTGCGTAGGAGGGAGTCGGGTGCCAGCATCACGCACCATTATTTCCCTTTGATGCGGCGCATCCGTCGATAAGATCCCGGGTGATCTCGGAAAAAGAAAAGAGCGGCTCGAAGCTCGAACCGCTCTTGTAAGAGTTCAGCAAATCGCTGAGAAAACTGGCTCCCCGGGCCGGATTCGAACCGGCGACCTGTCGATTAACAGTCGAATGCTCTACCGCTGAGCTACCAGGGATCACCGCTTGCCGCGGCGTGAGTGGCCTAATACAAATGCTTGCCCGATTTGCCAAGCGGTTTTTTCAAAAAAATGACATCCGCTTGTATTTGCTCTGTATAACCCCATCTCCAGTCGATGACTGAAACACATGATACCACGGGAAAAAGAACCGCCAAGCGCTTTGGCATTGATCACACCACCGGTCGCCTCGTTCTGGGCTCCATAAGTATCCCGTTGCCGCAGTCGCGCATTGCCCGACTGACGATTGGGGTGCTGCTGATCTTTGGCGGCGTTCTGGGTTTTCTGCCGGTTCTCGGCTTCTGGATGCTGCCGCTCGGGTTCATCCTGCTGTCGCACGACCTTCATCTCGTACGCCGGATGCGGCGGCGTTTCTCGGTCTGGTGGACGAAGAGGCGTAAATCTTGAATCAATGAACGACGGCACTGGCGCCCGGCCTGCGTCAAGGAACCTTGGACCGCGCCCTGCGTTATGGAAGTAGGCGTAAGTGTCGTAAGCATACCGGAAATGAGAAGGTGCTGGAATGAAGAAACTTGCGGTATTGGTGTTGGCGATTGCGACAAGCCTGGCTGGCGTCGGTCCGTCTTTTGCAGAGAACTCCGGCGATGAGCATTCAGCTCAGAGCCGCGGTGGTTTCGGAGATTCCGGAGTGAGAAACAGCCGCGGCTTCGATCGCTGCAGCATCTATCGTTGTGGCGGTTACCGCCATGGCGGCTATGGAAATAGGTACTACGGAAACCGCTATCACGATGGCTATTACCGCCATCATGACAACGATGCTGGCGCACTGATTGGCGGACTTGCAGCCGGTGCAATCATCGGCGGTCTGATCGCGTCGCAGCCGCAGGCTGGACCGGTGGGTAATTCGCACGTCGATTGGTGTTACAGCCGCTACCGGTCTTACCGGGCATATGACAACACCTATCAGCCGTATTACGGTCCGCGGCGGCAGTGCTATTCGCCTTACTAAAAGTGACCACGGAAACCGACGTTGTGCGATCCGAAATCCCGTCGGTTTTTCAACAACCCCCTTGCACTCGATTTCTATTCATTCTAAATGCCCGCCAACGCTTCGGTGACGAAGCGTCGTGAGGCCTCGTGGCGGAGTGGTGACGCAGAGGACTGCAAATCCTTGTACCCCGGTTCAATTCCGGGCGAGGCCTCCAAAATTTCCCTACTGTTTCAAGGTAATAGAGCCGCTACGGGCGCGGACGCGAGTGAAAGCGTCTTGCCTTCAGGCGCGGCAAATTTCCTTCCATTTCATCATTTTTCAGTCCGCGAGGCGAATCTGCGACATGCGGTCGCCAAACCCCGCTATTGGTTCCTGTCCCAGGCAAAGAATGGTCGATAGTGCCGTTGGGCAATCAGCAGAGTTCGATCCGGTTGAATGATATAGATTTCCTCGACCGTGCGTCCCGTCTGATCCGTGAACGTATGCGGGAAAGAAGAGCCGATCGGCGCCTTCGTCAGCTTCGTTCGCGGCTGGCCGCCATAAGTGATACTGCCGGGAA
The DNA here is from genome assembly GCF_024808055.1 of Rhizobium sp. BK176. Taxonomy (NCBI): domain Bacteria; kingdom Pseudomonadati; phylum Pseudomonadota; class Alphaproteobacteria; order Hyphomicrobiales; family Rhizobiaceae; genus Rhizobium; species Rhizobium sp. BK176. Next base: position 19,655 of record NZ_JANUBV010000022.1, read on the forward strand.
TAGGCGCGTAACCCTCCGATGGATAGGAGCCCGAAACGGCCGTGCAGCTCGCGACAAGCGCTGCCATCGCACCGATCGCTGCTATTGTCCGGATCATCCTGCGCCTCCTCATCGATGCGGTCCCACGAAGCGGCACTCGACTGCGTTCCGCCAGATCGTAGTGTAATGCCTCGGCCCTCTTCTCGCCAGCGGGTTTGACGCCTCCCTCAGTTCGCCGCGACCCGATTCTGTCACGTGATCTTTACTGGCTTCAACGGCGCAAGAATGCGGTTTGCAAGCGTGCAATTATCCTCGCTTACTCCAATCGAAGTAGGACCTAGGTCCGTCTAGGATAACCGTTGCGAGGGCGCTATTGTTTCTCTTGCTGGTCTGCCACGGACGGTGGGCTTTGAGGGCATCGGACCCCCTCTATTGGCTCCATTCCGCCGCGGCGGCAGACAGGGCGGGGGTAGTTTTCAGTCCCGGCAAAGCTGGAGGGGGTCGCCGCAGTGGCCGACCCTCTCCGGGCGCCTCGTTTCACTATTCTAATGAGCTTCGGCGATATAGGCGGGAGATCGCTCTCCTTCCGTCCATGGTGGCGAAGCCCGCTGGCGTTTCTTCCATTCCTATAGTGACAATCCATACGGCACTAGCGTTGGTGCATGTTTATCAAGGCAAATCACCGGATTGTCGAATTTTCGATAGGGCGCTATCTTTCATTGCGAGTTCTTAGGAGCACCTCCGATGCCGGCGACCCAAATGCCGCAACTGATCTTTGCCCTGAGCGTGGCGCGAGAAATGGCGGAGCGCGAACGACATGCGGAAATGCTTGTCATGCTGATCGACGAGGCCCTGAAGGAGGCAAAGGAAGAGGCTTTACGGCACGGCATTCTGGTCGACACGGAAGAAGAGACCAAGCTGCAATAGCTTTTCCGGGGGCGAGTGGCCCCGGCCGCGACCGTCTTAAGCCCCGGCCGGGTTGCCGATCTGGGAGGGGCTGGGGAGGCTCCAAGATCGGCACAGACACGCTACAGGTCTCGTCTGATGATCGAAACCGGTGCTTAAAGGTATGTTTCGTCCTTTGTTCTTGCTTAAAAAGAACCTCATCGCGAATGGCCGGGACGGCCACCAAAGAGCTTGCCGGCTATCGCGGCACCGGCAAAGCTGGAGCCGTCGAGTTCAGTTGATCCGCTGCAACGACGGCATCGGGGACACACCGTTTGTCGCGACATTCGGGGCGCCGCCTCTCACAAAGGGAATGAGGAGTATGATCCCGAGCAGCGCACAAATGAAAAAGCTGCCCAGCAGAATTGGTCTAATTGCCATGTCCGGTCCGTCGAATCCCAAGGGACCGACACTATCCGGCGAAAAACTGACAATAGCCTGAAGTCAGTCAGCTCGTTTCACGATCGAAAAGCCCGCAGCAAAAGATGCCGACCAGCGTGATGATGATGAAGAAGTCGAACAACGAAAGATATTCGATGATGTTAGGCATTGCCTGCTCCTCCTCTATTCCTCCGGTTGCAATAATATCACAGGGCGCGCGTTTGTTCCATGAAGGATTGCGAAGAGCGCCAGCGGGCAGCGGCGCCATCCCGAATTCTTGTCATGCGCATTCGCGAAGCCTTGAAAGGCCAGTGTGCTGAGATTAAGAGACGTGCAGACAAAGCCGCTTCTATCGGGCGAGAGGACAACATGAATTTTGAATCAGCACGCGCAAACATGGTCGACAACCAGCTCCGCACGACGGACGTCACCTCGCATTCCGTGCTGACGGCGTTTCTCACCGTCCCGCGCGAGGCCTTTGTTCCCGAGAAGGCAAAGCCGCTTGCCTATATCGATCGGGATGTCGAAATCTGTCCTGCAGCGGCGGGCAAGCCCGCACGCTATCTCATGCAGCCGTCGCCGCTTGCAAAGCTGCTGCAGCTCGCCGCGGTTACCAAGGATGACGTCGTCCTCGAGATCGGCGCCGGTAGTGGCTACGTGTCGGCCCTCTTTTCACAGATTGCCGGCACGGTGGTCGCGGTAGAAGAGGACGAAACGCTGGCGGCGGAAGCCAAGACCAATCTTGCGAGCTACCCAAACGTTTCGATCGTCGCCGGTTCACTCAATGCCGGTAATCCGTCGGGCGCTCCCTATGACCTGATCTTTATCAGCGGTTCGGTCGAGGAAGTTCCGTCCTCCTTGCTGTCGCAGCTCCGCGACGGCGGGCGTTTGGTCACCGTTCAAGGCTACGGCGGGTCGGCACGCGCCAAGGTCTTCGTGAGCGAGCGCGGCACAATTTCCGAAAACGTCTACTTCAACGCTTCGGTCAAGCCGCTTCCCGGTTTCGCCAAGGCGCGCGAATTTGTATTCTGAACCACGCTGCGATGATTGATTTTCGACGGGCGCCTCAGGCGCCCGTTTTGTTTCCCGCGATAGAATCTAACCGCGTCAGAAAAGCTGTGCATGGCATCATTCATTTGATTCGCGATGATTTTTTTCAATCCTCGGCTATCCTAAGCTCTGGGTGATTCGGATGCCCACTCCACGCAATCCGGTCGTTTTTCGGAATAACGGGGATAGATATGGCTCAGCCAAGCGTAGCGCGTGAACCGTCGATGGAAGAGATACTGGCGTCGATCCGCCAGATCATCGAGAGCAATGACCCAGGCGCGGGCAGGGCGCTATCGGCATCGCTGCCGGCGGCTTACGGCGTTGATGAGGATGCTCGCGATTCGGACATCCATTTGACGGTGGACGAGGCCTACGCTGGCGTGGAATTCCCTGAAGCGGCTGCTCAGTCTGACCCACGCTTCGTTGCGGCCAATTCGGCAGGCTCGGCTCCCGTGCCGGAAGCGCAGCCGCGTGCCATGTCGCTGGCCGATGTCGCCGCGCGGGTCCGCGCGGCGTCGGAGCGCAACACTGCCCAGTTGCGCGACGTGCCGCCAGCCTTGCGGCAAGCCGAAGCAAGGAGCGCGGAACTGAGCATGGAAGCGCCGGAAGCTACTCGCGAGGCGCCCGGTTCTGCGCCAGTTGCTGCACACTCCGAGGCGGCCGTGACTGCTCCTATCTCGGCGCCGGCGCCGAAGGTCGTCGCGGTTCGTCCGCCCGTAGAAATCCCCTTCGAACTGGCTCCAGTGGCTATGGAGCCGTTACCGGCGCTGGTCCAGGTGCCCGAGGTATTCGTTCCCGCGGTCGTTGAACCGGCCGTGGAAGAAGCAATCCAGAACCTCGCTGAGCAAGAGCAGCAGCCGGCATTGCTCTCGCACGACGCGGGACTGCAAATCGCCCGTTCCTTTGAAGAGTTGGCTGCCGCCATCGATGGCGCCGAGCGGCGTTCTCTCGATGAGATCGCCGAAGACATGCTGCGCCCGATGCTGCGCGAGTGGCTGGATGACAATCTGCCGACCCTGGTTGAGCGTCTCGTGCGTGAAGAGATCGAACGCGTGGCGCGCGGCCCGCGCCGCTGATCGGAAACGCCTTTTCCCAAAAAGCCGCTCCGGTCTCCGGGGCGGCTTTTTTATTGACTTGCCCGAAGCCATCCTATTTACAACCCGCATCAAAGAACCTCCAGATTTTGGTCCCCAAATGCTCGACAAGACCTACGATTCCGCTGCCGTTGAACCGAAAATCGCTGCGAAATGGGATGAGGCGGACGCCTTCCGCGCGGGCGCCAACGCCAAGTCGGGCGCCAAGTCCTTTACCATCGTGATCCCGCCGCCCAACGTGACGGGATCGCTGCACATGGGCCATGCGCTGAACAATACGCTGCAGGACATCATGGTCCGCTTCGAGCGCATGCGCGGCAAGGACGTGCTCTGGCAGCCGGGCATGGACCATGCCGGCATCGCCACCCAGATGGTTGTCGAGCGCAAGCTGATGGAACAGCAACTGCCGGGCCGCCGCGACATGGGGCGCGAAGCCTTCATCGACAAGGTTTGGGAATGGAGGGCGGAATCCGGCGGCCTTATCTTCAACCAGTTGAAGCGCCTCGGCGCCTCCTGTGATTGGTCCCGCGAGCGCTTCACCATGGATGAGGGGCTTTCGGCCGCCGTTCTTGAAGTCTTTGTAACCCTTTACAAGGAAGGCCTAATCTATCGCGACAAGCGTCTCGTCAACTGGGATCCGAAGCTCCTGACGGCGATCTCCGACATCGAGGTCGAGCAACACGAGGTCAACGGAAACCTCTGGTACTTCCGTTATCCGCTGGAGCCTGGTGTCACGTATCAGCACCCGATCGCCTTCGATGATGACGGTAAGGCGACAGAATGGGAAACCCGCGACTATATCGTCGTTGCGACCACTCGTCCGGAAACGATGCTTGGGGACACCGGCGTTGCGGTCAATCCGAAGGATGAGCGTTACCGGCCGCTTGTCGGCAAGCACGTCATCCTGCCGATCGTCGGTCGGCGTATTCCGATTGTCGCCGATGATTATCCGGATCCGACGGCCGGCACCGGCGCTGTCAAGATGACGCCGGCGCATGATTTCAACGACTTCGATGTCGGCAAGCGCACCGGTCTGCGTGTCGTCAACGTGCTCACCGGCGACGCACGGATCATGCTCAAGGATAATGAGGATTTCCTGGAGGGCATTCCTGACGCCGCGGCACTGCATGGCGCCTGGGACGAACTCGAAGGCAAGGATCGCTTTGATGCCCGCAAGATCATCGTCCGCATCTTTGAAGAGGGCGGTCTGCTCGACAAGGTCGAGCCGCACAAGCACATGGTCCCGCACGGCGACCGTGGCGGTGTTCCGATCGAACCGCGCCTGACGGAGCAATGGTACGTCGACGCCAAGACGCTCGCCGCACCGGCAATCGCCTCGGTCCGCGAAGGTCGCACCAAACTCGTTCCGCGCAGCTGGGACAAGACCTATTACGAGTGGATGGAGAATATTCAGCCCTGGTGCGTTTCCCGTCAGCTCTGGTGGGGCCATCAGATCCCGGCCTGGTACGGCCCGGATGGTCAGGTCTTCGTTGAAAAGACGGAAGAAGAAGCTCTGCAGGCGGCAATCCAGCACTATCTGTCGCACGAAGGCCCGATGAAGGCCTACGTCGAGGACCTGCTGGAGAATTTCAAGCCTGGCGAAATCTTGACGCGCGACGAAGACGTTCTCGACACCTGGTTCTCGTCTGCGCTGTGGCCGTTCTCGACGCTCGGCTGGCCGGAACAGACGCCGGAGCTTGAGCGCTACTATCCGACCAACGTTCTGGTCACCGGCTTCGACATCATCTTCTTCTGGGTTGCCCGCATGATGATGATGGGCCTTCATTTCATGAAGGACGATGACGGCGTTCCGGTCGAGCCGTTCAACACCGTTTATGTCCATGCGCTGGTCCGCGATAAGAACGGCCAGAAGATGTCGAAGTCCAAGGGCAACGTCATCGATCCGCTGGAACTGATCGACGAATACGGTGCCGACGCGCTGCGCTTCACGCTTGCGATCATGGCAGCGCAGGGCCGCGACGTGAAGCTCGATCCCGCCCGCATCGCCGGCTACCGCAACTTCGGCACAAAGCTCTGGAACGCGACGCGCTTTGCCGAAATGAACGGTGCCAAGAGCGATCCGCACTTCGTGCCCGAAGCGGCCGAACTGACGATCAATCGCTGGATTCTGACGGAGCTTGCCCGCACGGAACGTGACGTTACGGAAGCCTTGGAATCCTACCGTTTCAACGATGCGGCTGGCGCGCTCTATCGCTTCGTCTGGAACCAGGTCTGCGACTGGTATCTCGAACTGCTGAAGCCGGTCTTCAACGGTGCGGACGAAGGCGCCAAGAAGGAAGCGCAGGCTTGCGCCGCCTATATCCTGGAGGAGATCTACAAGCTCCTGCATCCCTTCATGCCGTTCATGACGGAAGAGCTTTGGGCGCACACCGCGGGCGAAGGCATCGAGCGCGACACGCTGGTCTGCCATGCCGAATGGCCAGCGCCGTCCTATGCCGATGACGCCGCTGCCGATGAGATCAATTGGTTGATCGATCTGGTTTCCGGCATCCGCTCCGTTCGTGCGGAAATGAACGTGCCGCCTTCAGCTGTTGCGCCGCTGGTTGTCGTCGGCGCCAATAGCCTGACCCGCGAACGCCTTATCCGCCACGATGCTGCGATCAAGCGCCTTGCCCGCGTTGACGGCATCTCGCTGGCCGGTGAAGCGCCGAAGGGCGCTGCGCAGATCATTGTCGCCGAGGCGACGATCTGCTTGCCACTTGGCACGCTGATCGACCTGGCGGCTGAAAAAGCGCGCCTAGAGAAGGCAATTGCCAAGGCTGATGGAGAGATTGCGCGCATCAACGGCAAGCTCTCCAACCAGAAGTTCGTTGCCAACGCCAATCCTGATGTCGTCGCTGCTGAGCGCGATCGCCTGGACGAACTGCAAGGTCAGATTGCGAGCCTGCGGGTTGCACTGTCACGTGTATCCGAGGCGTCGTAAAATCAACGCTTGGTAGCAAGAATTTTCAGGGGCGCCCGACTTCGAATCGGGCGCCTTTTTCTTAGGTCGATCGGAGTCGCCGAACTTTGCTGCCCGATTTGCCCAAATTGCTAGCCGTAGGCGTTGATTCCACACGTTTTATCGGGGCGCACGGCGAAAAATATGACTGTTGTTTCCCTGTTACAGGATGGCGCTATCGTGGAATGGTCGACCCTAAGTGAGTAGGTATTTTTACTATCTGTAGAATTTCGTTCTAATTTGCGAAAATATTGACGTGCTCGTCAATCTGTTACGTAAAACTTCCGTTAGCCGAGTTTCCAATCGCGCCCGAACACAAAGTTGCCATTTATCGGCATCGCCTGCACAGTCCGGCCTCATTGCAATTGCCTGAGTGGGGGAGACACATTGGCATCTCGTATGACATCGGCCGGCGTTCTGTCGCTTGCCCTCTTTTCAACGCTGGCGCAGCCGTCCTTCGCGGGCGGTCTTGATCGCGGCGGCTACAATATCGACCTGCTCTTCGATCAGTCGCGTTTTTCGTCACAGGCGGCCGTGCTCTACGTCATGCCGCAGCGTGAGCTGAAGAATGTAAGGGATACCAATACGTCAGTACTGACTGGTGGCGGAAACCTCAATGGAAGGTCTCACTCGGCGGACGAGACAGAGAACTATGCGGTGCCTTATATCGGCTTCAAGGCCGGATACGAAGATGTAGACTGCCTGTTCGACTATTCCGAACCGTTCGGCGCGCATACGAATCCGGGCGTCAATTGGGCCGGCGCCAACAACAATATCGAAACGAAAATCGAGACGCACAATTACGCCACCACATGCTCTTACAAGTTCGATGTTGGTCCCGGTCAGCTTCGCCTGATTGGCGGCGCCTTCTACCAGGAAGTAGAAGGCTTCAAGGAGCGTCTGGTTAGCACCTTGCCCATAGCATTGGGCACTGGAACAGGTGTTGGACGGCTCGATCTTGAGGGCAATGGCTGGGGATGGCGTGCCGGTATCGGCTACGAAATTCCGGAATATGCGATGCGTGCGAGCTTGGTCTACAACAGCCGAGTGAAATACGACAGCTTGAGTGGCACTGTGGATCTTACACAGGTGCCGGTGGTCCCCGGGTTTGGCGGGCGCGTCACCAGCGTCTTCGGTGAGGCTGAAGCGCCGGATTCTCTGGAGTTGAAAGTTCAGAGTGGCATCGCACCAGATTGGCTGGCATTCGGCTCCGTAAAGTGGACCAACTGGAGTGTTCTCCAGTCGATTCCGCTTTGCCCCGTCGCCACGAAAGGCAGGGCTTGTACGGCGACCAGTGGAACTCAGCTCACGTCTCTTGACCTGCTCTATCAGGACGGCTGGACCGTTTCGGGCGGCATTGGTCACAAGTTCAATGAACAATGGACCGGCGCTGTTAGTCTGACTTGGGATCGTGGCACCAGCCACGGTTACGGATCGCAGACCGATACTTGGACGGTTGGGGCAGGCGCTGCCTATAACCCGACTGAGAACATCGAATGGCGCGTTGCTGGCGCACTCGGTGTCCTGACCAGCGGCTCCTCAGGAGTGCTGGTGCAGGATGGCGTCACATACGGAAACGACGTCTCATACGACTTCGACAATGATCTCGTCGCTGCCATCTCGACCAGCATCAAGGTGAAATTCTAAGTTTCAAAGACGAACCTCAGAAGAACCCGGCAAAACTGCCGGGTTTTTCTTTATGTACGCCTCGTTAAGCATGCCCTTTTGGCGTCTCATTTTGTGACGATTCAGCAACAGTTTTTTACCAGCATTTGCGTAAGATGATCTCAGGGCGAAATTGTCCATTTCCCGCCACAAACTAGGCGCAGCGCTATAGTCGGGCGAGGAAATGACAGGCGTAAAGTGCACGTAAAAGAGTACGATGAGCGAGTTTGTAGCGGGTGCAATCAGGATGGGTGAAGCGTACGGCAGAGATGCCGCGGCCGGCGCCATTTTCCTTTTCCCGCAAGGCGATTCCGCCCCGGAGTTTCGCTCTGACGTTGCGCTTTCGACCCTTTCTTTTCTTTCGTGGCCGAACCGATCGGCATCGTCGGAATCGGCTTCCGGTAACGACGATACAGGTTTGGTCACAATTGGTGATTACCTTTTTCTCGACGGCAGAATGGCACATGGCCGAGCCGCGGGAGTGAGGCAAATCGCATCGCGGGCGAGCCGTGCTGGACTACGGACGGAGAGTGTCGATGCGCTTGGAATTGAGGTCCTCGAGGGAGGGCTGAGGCTGGATGCGACGCGGGCAAAGGGGCCTTTGAGCTCACCGCGGGATCGCTCGCCGGGAGGAATGCATCCACGGATCGAAAGTCCGTCCGGATGGGAAGCGAAAGAAACCGAGTGAAATGCTGACGTCCGAGTTCAGACCTTTCAGACTAATGCTCATGGGCCTTTCCATTGCCTGTTGCGCGGCAATTGCATCGCCTGCAGGTGCATTCGACATCAAGTCGGGCGTTTCGAAGGAATCCGGCCCCTTCGATCTCTTCAAGTTCGGTTTCAAGGCCTACAAGAACGGTCAGAAGGAAGAGGCAGTCGAAGCCTACAAATACGCGGCTGAAAAAGGTCATACAGGTTCGCGCTGGGCACTCGCCAACATGTATGCCGACGGCGATGGCGTCGCGCAGGACGACTTCGAGGCCTTCAAGATCTACAGCGAAATCGCGCAGCAGGGCGTCGAGCCGGGCTCGGAAGATACCGGCTTCTTCGTCAATGCGCTGCTCTCGCTCGCCAACTACTACAAGCATGGGATCCCCGGCAGTCCGGTGAAAATCGATCTCAACCAGGCGCGTCAACTCTACTTCCAGGTTGCGTCCACCTTTGGCGTGCCCGAGGCACAGTTCCAGCTGGCACAGATGATGTTGGCAGGTGAGGGTGGCAGCACCAGTGCGCAGCAGGCGAAAAAATGGCTCAACCAGGCCCGCAAGAGCGGCCATCCGGGCGCCATGTCCGTCTTTGGCAACATCCTCTTCCAGGAAGGGCAGGCGGCCAACGGGCTGGCGCTAATGACCGCCGCTCTCGACCGCTGCAAGCCGAAGGACTGTGGTTGGATGGAGGCTCTGCAGGAGCAGGCCTTTTCGGTCGCGACCGAAAGCGACCGCCGCTCGGCCGTCGCCCTTTCTCACAAGATTGCCGTCAACGGCTCCGACTAAGCCCGCGAACGGTTCTCGCCTACACCTTACGAGTGGAGGGATCGCGACGCGTTTTCGGCTAAAGCCGCGAAATCGAAATAGACCACAACAGGCACGTGGTCTGACGGCTTCTCCCAGGCCCGCACATGCTTTTCAATCGCTGACGACGTCATGCGATCGGCAGCTTCCGGCGAAAGCAGCAGGTGGTCGATGCGAATGCCGTTGTTTTTCTGCCATGCACCGGCCTGATAGTCCCAGAACGAGTAGAGCTGAACGCCATCGGTCGTCGCGCGCACGGCATCCGTCAGGCCAAGGCCTTCGAGCCGACGGAAAGCCTGCCGTGTCTGCGGCAGGAACAGTGCATCATTTTCCCAAACCTTCGGATCGAAGCAGTCGTGCGGTTCCGGGATGACGTTGTAGTCGCCGGCGAGGATCAGGATTTCCTCGTAAGCCAGACGCTCAGCGGCGAAAGTCCGCAGCCGCTCCATCCAGGCGAGCTTGTAGGAATATTTCTCGGTTTCAACAGGATTGCCATTCGGCAGGTAGAGGCAGCAGACGCGCGCCACTCGATTGCCCGGCAGCGAGAAGACGGCTTCCAGGAAGCGAGCTTGCTCGTCGAGCGGATCGCCCGGCAGACCGCGACTTACTTCATCGGGCTTGGTCTTGGAGAGGATCGCGACGCCGTTGAAGCCCTTTTGGCCATGCGTCTCGACATGATAGCCCATGGCCTCGATCTCGAGCCTCGGAAAACCCTCGTCGACCGTCTTGATCTCCTGCAGGCAGACGATATCGGGGTCGGAGTCCTTCAGCCACTGTGTCAGGTTGTCGATGCGCGCCTTGACGCCGTTGATGTTCCAGGTCGCGATCTTCATGGAATGTCCTGTTCCGCTTCGTCGGCTCCCTTGTATCGCGCTCTTTCGATTGCGGACAAGACGAGAAACCGGTCGAAAGGGATTCTTTCGGCCGGTTCGATGTGGATACGCGGAGATACGGTACTAGATCGAGAAGCTTGTACCGCAGCCGCAGCTGGCAACCGCGTTCGGGTTCTTGATCTGGAAGGACTGGCCGAGCAGGTTATCGACGAAGTCGATCTCAGATCCCGCCATGTAGACCAGTGACAAGCTGTCGATCAGCACCTTCGCGTCATTCTTTTCGACCACCACGTCGTCGTCATGGGCGCCGTCCGCGAGGTCGAACTTGTAGGAAAAGCCTGAACAGCCGCCACCTTCCACGGAGACGCGCAAGGCGCTCTTGCCGGGCTCCGTGCCGACGATGGCCGCGATTCGTTTTGCCGCGGCTTCGGAAAGGGTTACATTTACGTCCGTCATGTTTGCTCCTGCCGGGGTCAAGATCCGGAGAGAATAGTTCTTAGCCGCCGGTTTCAAGCGACTGTTTTCAAAGCTACTTACGATTCATACCACAGAAGCGCAAGTTTGGCTAAGGCGGCCGAGAAAGCATCGCTTTGCCGTTTATGTGCTCTATAGGTATGAAGAGCGCAAGGCAGCGTCAATGGGCGAGCTGCTGCATATCGGTAACGGTGACGAATGACGATCGACAGGCAAGCATTGGGTTACGGCAACGGTGACAGGGCGGCGTATGCGGCTGATCCCTGGGCGACGCGCGGCAGGCTCTACCCCGAAGACCTAAGCCCAACCCGCTCGGATTTTCAGCGCGACCGCGACCGCATCGTTCATACGACGGCATTTCGTCGGCTGAAGCACAAGACCCAGGTCTTCATCGCTCAGGACGGTGACCACTACCGTACACGGCTGACGCACACGATTGAGGTCGCGCAGGTGGCCCGCGCTCTTGCCAGGGCCCTGAAGCTGGACGAGGATCTCGCCGAGGGAGTGGCGCTCGTCCATGATTTCGGCCACACGCCGTTCGGCCATACGGGCGAGGACGCGCTGCATGAGGCGCTGTTGCCCTACGGTGGCTTCGATCACAACGCCCAGTCGCTGCGTATTGTCACCAAGCTGGAGCGCCGCTATGCCGATTTCGATGGCATCAACCTGACCTGGGAAAGCCTGGAAGGTCTCGTCAAGCACAATGGCCCGCTTCTGACAAAGGACGGCGCCGGCACGCGTGGGCCGGTTCCGCAGCCCATCCTGGATTACTGCGAGATTCACGACCTGGAACTGGACACCTATGCAAGCCTCGAGGCGCAGGTGGCCGCAATCGCCGACGACATCGCCTACAACACGCATGACATCGATGACGGGCTTCGCTCCGGCTATTTGACCTTCGAGATGCTGGAGGAGATCCCGTTTCTGGCCGGTCTGATGACCGAGGTACGGGAACGCTATCCGAACCTGGAGCCTAGCCGCTTTACCCACGAGATCATGCGCCGCCAGATCACGCGCATGGTCGAAGACGTCATTTCCGTTGCCCAACAGGGCCTTGCGGAAATCAAGCCGAAGAGCGCAACGGATATTCGCCAGGCAGGTCGCGTCATTGCAACCTTCTCCGAAGAAATGTCCGAGACCGACCGGCAGATCAAGGCGATGCTTTTTAAGCGCATCTACCGGCATCCCGAGATCATGCGTATTCGCGCCGGCGCGGCGCAGATTGTCACCGATCTCTTCGGAGCCTATATGGCCAACCCGAAGGAGATGCAGAGCCACTATTGGGTGGATCATATTGCGGGCCTTGCAGAAGCGGCGAGGGCGCGCCATGTCGGCGACTATCTGGCGGGGATGACCGACACTTACGCGATCAGTGCCCACAGGCGATTGTTTGACCACACTCCGGATTTGCGATAGGCAGCGGTCGCCCGGCTGGGACCGGACAAATGCCTTGTGGCAAAGCCTATGCATGGAAGAGTGCGATGAACCTTTTTACCGATTTCGACGCCCGGATTAAAACCGCCCTTGAACAGATCGATCTGGTCAAGGAGAAGCGATCTGAGGTGGATTTCGGCCGCATCGCGATCGAACCGCCACGCGACCCAAGCCACGGTGATGTTGCGACCAATGCCGCCATGGTGCTGGCAAAGCCGCTTGGAACCAATCCGCGTGCTCTGGCCGAGATCATCACGGAGAAGTTGAAGGAAGACGCCGACGTCGCTGATGTCTCGGTCGCAGGCCCAGGCTTCATCAATATCAGGCTTTCCGTTGGCTACTGGCAGCGCCTGCTCGCCTCGATGATCGAGGCCGGTACCGACTACGGCCGCTCCATGATCGGCGCCGACAAACGCGTCAACGTCGAGTATGTCTCCGCAAATCCGACCGGGCCCATGCACGTCGGCCACTGCCGCGGCGCTGTCGTCGGCGACGCGCTGGCCAACTTGCTTTCCTTCGCCGGCTTCGACGTCGTCAAGGAATACTACATCAACGATGCGGGCTCGCAGATCGACGTGCTGGCGCGCTCCGTGTTCCTGCGTTACCGCGAAGCACTCGGCGAGAAGATCGGAGAGATTCCGCCCGGACTTTATCCGGGCGACTATCTCGTTCCGGTCGGCCAGTCACTGGCCCGTGACTATGGCGTGAAGCTGCACAACATGCCGGAAGACCAGTGGATGCCGCTGGTGAAAGATCGCACCATCGATGCGATGATGGCGATGATCCGCGAGGATCTCGATGCATTGAACGTGCATCACGACGTGTTCTTCTCGGAGCGCACACTGCATGCGAACGGCGCGGCTGCGATCCGCACGGCTATCAACGACCTGACCTTCAAGGGACATGTCTACAAGGGTACGCTGCCGCCGCCGAAGGGCCAGTTGCCCGAGGATTGGGAAGACCGCGAGCAGACGCTGTTCCGCTCCACTGAGGTCGGTGACGATATGGATCGGCCGCTGATCAAGTCGGACGGCTCCTACACCTATTTTGCTGCCGACGTTGCTTACTTCAAGAACAAGTTCGATCGTAATTTCAACGAGATGATCTATGTTCTTGGTGCTGACCACGGCGGCTACGTCAAACGTCTGGAGGCGGTCGCTCGGGGCGTTTCCGAAGGTAAGGCGAAGCTGACGGTTCTTCTTTGCCAGCTTGTAAAGCTGTTCCGCAATGGTGAGCCGGTGAAGATGTCGAAGCGCTCGGGCGACTTCGTGACGCTGCGCGAAGTTGTCGAGGAAGTCGGCCGCGATTCGGTGCGCTTCATGATGCTTTATCGCAAGAGTTCGGAGCCGTTGGACTTCGATTTCGCGAAGGTAACAGAGCAGTCGAAGGACAATCCGGTGTTCTACGTGCAGTATGCGCATGCGCGCTGCATGTCTGTTTTTCGGCAGGCAAAGGAGGCGTTTCCTGACCTCGACGTCAGCCCCGCCGACCTTGCGAAGGCGGTTGCAGGAATCTCGGATCCCGCTGAATTGCAGCTGGTTGCGAAGGCGGCCGAGTTTCCACGCTTGGTCGAGTCTGCGGCGCAGTCTCAGGAGCCTCACCGCGTCGTATTTTACCTCTACGATCTGGCAAGTTCTTTCCATGCGCACTGGAATAAAGGTAAGGATCAAGTAGACTTACGATTTATTAACGATAAGAACCGAGAATCGAGTATAGCCAGATTAGGGCTGGTGTACGCCGTTGCGTCGGTTTTGAAGTCGGGACTTGCCATTGCGGGTACCGCTGCGCCGGATGAGATGCGGTAGCGTCACCATTTACCCACAATGCTCTGGCATAAACCTTAGCAAGTGCGAGTGGGATGAGTATGGCAGACAAACAGCGGGCGTATGACACGCGTAAGAATACGGACCTCTTTGCTGACGATGATCCTTTGGCGGAACTTGCCCGCATCGTTGGTTTCGAACCACGGGTAGCGGCGAATACTGTTGAGGATGCGCCCCGACAGGAGCCAGCTTTCAATCTCGAAGATGAGTTGTTGCGCGAGTTCGATCGCTACGAGGAGCCTCAGTCTGCTGCTTCGTTTGATCGTTTGCCTGAGCCCGTATTCGAGCAACCGGCTGCGCATGAAGCCCCAATTGGCGAAGCTGAAGTCGCGCCGGCTGCCGAGGCTGAGCCCGACTTTGTCGTCGAGCCTGAAGTTGCCATTGAGCCGGTGGTTTCTCAACAGCAGGAAGTGGCGTCCAACCTTACGCCTGCCGCTTGGGCGTCGAACGCCGTCCGTGACGGTGAGCCGGTATCTGGTGGGGCCCGTGATCTGATCGAAGAACTCGAGATGTCGATCGGTACTGCGCCGGTCCCACCGACGGCGCCTGCCAAGGCTCCCCAGTGGTCTGCCGCCAGCATCCGGCTTCCGATCGCCAATTTCCATCCGGCACGCCGCGACGAGCTCTCAGTTCCGGCAGTTGTTCCTGTTGCTGCGCCTGTCGTCCAGCGGGACATTTCCGTGCCTGAGTCGACTACCGCTGCTTCCGAACACGTCGCTGTCTTTGAGGCGCCCGTTGCCGCAGGCTTCCCCGCCGAAATCGATCGGCATGAAGAGCCTGAGGTTCTTCACGAAGAACTTGAGGTGTTTCAAGACTCGCCCGTGGTCGACCCTCTCATCGATCACAGCGCCTTCGATCTGGCCGCTGCCGCGAAGGATGGTGACGTTCAGGCCGATGCGGCGCTGACGGAAGCCCTGCCAACGGAGATCGACGATATCAATTTCGATATCGACGATCTCCTTGCCGATGTTTCGCACTACCCTGTTCCCGAGCGTCAGGCCGCGCCTGCAGCCGATGCTGCGGAGCTATCGCGCGCTGCAGAACCGGTTCGTGTCGCAGCGCCCATCGTTGCCCCGATGCCGAAGCCGGTCGAGCAACCGTTGGCCGTTCCCTCCGCCAAGGCCGAACCGGAGGGCGATGATCCTTTCGCTGGCCACGACTTCGAACTCGATCTTGAAGGCATCGAGCTCGAGCTGGCGGACTTTGACTTTGCCGAGCCTGCAAAGCCGCAACCGCAGCCACAGGCGATTGAACCGGCGAGAGTGCAGACGCCTGAGCTAGCCACAGTGAAGACGCCGCATGTCGAGGCAGCTAGACCGGTCGCGCCAATGCCCGTCTTCCAGGCGGCGCAGCCCGCTGCGGCCGTCGCTGGTCCGATCCGCCAAGCACCGGTGGAGATGGCGCCCGCCACCAACACGACCGCTACGCCTGCGTTCTCAGCAGATGCTGGAGACGACCTTCCATTCGATCCGTCGATGATTTCGGATGCCGAATATCATCCGGAAGCGGTCGAAGAAATGCATGTGCCGGTGCTGCCGCCGGTTGAGCAGCCGGAACTTGTCGTAACGACCTCCGACTTCGATTTCGACGTCGACGCCGAAATCGCTAATCTGCTTGCTCCTGCAAAGCCAGCGGAAACGCCCGCGAAGCCAGTTGTCGAGGAATGGCGGACCCGAGCTCCGATCTCCGTTGCGCCAACCGCAGCACCAGCCGCGCCTATCGCCAAACAAGCTCCGTTGCAAAACTTGGACGAGTTCGAACGTGCTCTGGAAGAAGATTTCCGTCGCAGCGTCAACGAGCCGGTACAGCGCCGCGAAAATGTTTCTCAGGTTCAGATCCAGTCGGCAAGCGAAGCCGAGGACATGAGCCGGGCACGCTCCATGAAGCGGATGCTGGCTGCAGCTGCAGCGATTGTCGTCTTCGGCAGCGTTGCCTATGCAGGCTACACCTTCCTGGCCGGCAACGGCCGGCTCGGCATCGCCTCCGGCGAACCGCGCGTAATTACCGCTGAGAAGGACCCTGTGAAGGTTGTTCCCGAAAATCCGGGTGGCAAGACCGTGCCGAACCAGGACAAGGCTGTTTACGACAGCGTTGGCGGCGCGGCTGCAGAAGAGCCGAAGCAGAAGGCCTTGGTATCAAGCAACGAGCAGCCGGTGGACGTTGTCCAGCGCACCCTGACGCCAGAAACGCTGCCGGAGGACAATGACAGCGACGTCGCGACACCGCCCATGGCGACGCCGGTTGGCGACACTCAGGATCCGCGCCTGCTGCCGAGCCAGGATACGGCCGTTGCCGACGAGGCTGACAGCGCGAACCAGGCGCCGTCTGTTTCCGCCCGTAAGGTCCGCACGATGATCGTCCGTCCGGACGGTACTCTGGTGGCCCGCGACGAGCCGGCACCCCAAGCCACACCGACGCTGCCCAAGGCAACGCCGGTTCAGACGCAGAAGATCACGGCTGGCGCCAAGCCTGCCGGTGGCACAGCTGCGAATTTCCCGGCATCCGCGCAGGTCGCTTCCGCTGATATACGCTCCACCCCGGTTGAAGAAACCAAGCCGACGCCGGCTCAGGCTCCTCCGGAAAGTGCTTTGGCCAAGGCCGCCGCGGCCACTCCCGCGAACGTCGAGCCGCCCGTCCGGGCGGTGAAGAGTTCTCCAGTCGACGCCGCTCCGGCTCCGGCAGCGCGTCCAGTCGAGACCGAACAGACGAAGGCTGCCGCCGCGGAGGCGCCTGCTGCGCCGGCAGCACCAAAGCCGAAGGAAGTTGCCGCTGTTTCGCCTGCTGCGACGCAAGTTCAGCCGACTGCGGCGGCTGGCGGTTACGGGGTTCAGATCGCATCGCTTCCTTCCGAAGAAGAGGCGAAGAAATCCTACGCGAGCCTTTCGAAGAAGTTTGCGGGCGTGCTCAGTGGCCGCAGCTACGAGATCCGCAAGGCGGAGATCGCAGGCAAGGGAACTTTCTACCGCGTTCGTATTCCGGCCGGCTCGAAGGATGAAGCCGCGGCGATTTGCGAAAAGTACCGTGCTGCAGGCGGCAGCTGCCTCATCTCGAAGTAAGCTTTCGCAGGCATTCAATCGAAGCGGCGGGCCATTGGTCCGCCGTTTTTTTGTGAATGCCGATTGACGCCGCTCGTATTTCCGCATGGCACCTCTATGATTCGGATATGACCGAATCAAAAGCGATGATCCTTGGCTGTAGCGGCCACTCACTCACTCCCGAAGAAAAGGCGCTCTTCAGCGCCGAGCGTCCTTGGGGCTTCATTCTCTTTGGGCGCAACATATCGGAGCCGCAGCAGATCAGCGACCTCGTCGCGGAGATGCGGGAAGCAGTCGGATGGCATGCTCCGGTTCTGATTGACCAGGAAGGCGGGCGCGTTCAGCGTATCCGTCCGCCGATCTTCCAGCATTACCCCTCGGGGCAGCAGCTTGGCGATCTCTACCGCCAGGACAGGGAGAAGGGCGTCCGCGCCGCGTGGCTGATGTCGCGGTTGCACGCCTTCGATCTTTCGGGCCTCGGGATCAATGTTGATTGCCTGCCGGTGCTTGATGTTCCTGTGGAAGGCAGCAGCAACGTGATCGGCAATCGCGCCTACGGGGGCAATCCGGAAACAGTCACGGCCATGGGGCGTGCCGCAGCCGAGGGTCTGAAGGCGGGCGGCCTTCTGCCTGTGATGAAACACATGCCGGGCCACGGTCGCGGCTTTGCTGACTCCCATCACGAGCTGCCGGTTGTTACAGTTTCGCGGGCGGAACTCGAGGCGCATGATTTTCCGCCGTTCATTGCCATGAAGGACGAATTGATGGCAATGACGTGCCATGTTGTCTTTGCGGCAATCGATTCTGAGCGTCCGGCGACTACCTCCCGTAAGGTTATCGACGGCATCATCCGCGACCATATCGGCTTCAAAGGGCTGTTGCTTTCCGATGATACGTCGATGAACGCGCTTGCAGGTACGATCGGAGAGCGTGCCGCCAACATCATCGCCGGCGGATGTGATATCGTGCTGCATTGCAATGGCCACATGGACGAGATGCAACAGGTTGTCGAAAACGTGCCCGTCTTGCAGCACCAGTCGCTCTTGCGCGCACAAGCGGTGCTGAACGGTTTCCCGACGGCGGATAACGCCGAGGAGGCGTCGGTCCGCGCCGAATTCGACGAGATGTTTGCGACTGTCTGATCGCGGAAGGAGCTGGGCTGGGTGAACACGATAAAGGGCACGGAACGGCTACAGGCCGCGGCAACGCCGATGGACAAGCTGTGGCAGGAGAACGACGCGGAGCGCGCGACCTCCGATCCCGCGCTACTGATCGACGTTGCCGGTTTCGAAGGGCCGCTCGACCTTCTGCTCTACCTTGCCCGCAATCAGAAGGTCGATCTCTCCCGCATCTCCGTGTTGGCGCTGGCGGAGCAATATCTGCAATTCATCGAAAGCGCGCGGCGTATCCGGATCGAGCTTGCGGCCGACTATCTCGTCATGGCGGCGTGGCTCGCCTATCTGAAATCGCGCCTGCTGATCCCGCAACAGGCCAAGGATGATGGCCCCTCAGGGGAGGAAATGGCGGCAACGCTTGCCTTCCGCCTGAAGCGCCTCGAAGCAATGCGCGAGGCTGCAAGCGGTCTCGTCAACCGCAACCGTCTGGGCCGCGATATCTTTGCTCGCGGTGCGCCCGAGCATATTCCGGACAGGCAGCAGTCAGCATACACCGCTAGTCTCTACGATCTCCTGACGGCTTATGCGTCTCTCAGGCAGCGTCAGGCGGTGACTCAGGTGACGATTGCACGACGGAATGTTTGGTCGCTGACGGATGCCCGCGAGCTTCTGACCCGCATCATCGGCGAGATCGGCGATTGGACGGCCCTGGAAACCTATCTCCTGCGTTATACGGCGTCGCCGGAAGACAGAGTGACAGCAATTGCCAGTGCGTTTGCGGCTTCCCTCGAGCTCGTTCGCGAAGGTAAGCTTGAAATCCGGCAGGACGGGGCCTTCCAGCCGCTCTATATGCGGCGTGGCCCTAAGCACGGGACGCTGCAGGTGGTCGAACAGGAGCGACCGGCGTGACCGATCTGGAAGACGAACATATCGACAATACGATGGCGGAAGATTCAGAGGACGATCTCCATGCTGAGGCAGAGGCGGAGCGCATTGCCGAAGCACTGGTCTTCGCGTCCGCGCAGCCCGTCTCCGAAGGCTTCATCGCGGACCGCTTGCCGCGTGCGCTGAATGTCCGCGCGATCATGCTGCGCCTGAAGGAGCAGTACGCCCATCGCGGTGTAAACCTGGTCCAAGTGGATGACGCTTGGGCCTTTCGCACGGCGGCAGATCTCTCCTTCGTCATCAGGCGCGACGAGAACGAGGCAAAGAAGCTGTCACGAGCGGCCTTGGAAGTGCTGGCGATCATCGCGTATCACCAGCCGGTGACTCGCGCTGAGATCGAAGACATCAGAGGGGTGCAGACCTCCCGTGGCACGCTTGATGTGCTGATGGAGGCTGGCTGGGTTCGCTTTCGCGGTCGCAGGCGCACGCCCGGTCGCCCCGTCACGTTAGGCACGACGCGCGATTTCCTTGACCATTTCGGCCTGGAGGAGATCCGTGATTTGCCTGGCCTTGAAGAATTGAAGGGCGCGGGATTGCTCTCCGGTCGCATACCGGCCAATTTCAATGTACCATCGCCTGCGATGAACGACGAGTTGACCGAGGACGAAGATCCGATAACGCAACTCGATCTTGAAGAACTCGGTCTGCTTGCGCCTGGTGGCGCCTCCGAAGACTAGGCGGATTGACCTTTGTTCCGTCACGCATTTCGAAAACAACGCCGATCACGGTTTTTCGAATGTGTATTCTCTTGTCACAGACGGCGATACCGTGACATTAAGCGACAATCTACAGGGAACTTTGATGTTGGAATTGGTGTAGGAAACTCTTACATCAAGGAACATCGCAAAAGGGAGTTAGCGTAATGGGTTCTTTTAGCATGTGGCACTGGCTGATCGTTTTAGCCATCGTGCTGTTGTTGTTCGGTCGCGGCAAGATTCCGGAACTGATGGGCGATGTTGCCAAGGGCATCAAGAGCTTCAAGAAGGGCATGAACGACGAAGACAGCACGCCCGAGACCACGGCTGGCAAGACCGTCGATCACAAGGCCGACGAAACCAAGTAATCACCTCCGGGCAAACGTAGCCCCCACGTTTCCCGTCCAGGAGCCTTGAATGTTCGATATTGGTTGGACCGAGCTGCTTGTCATCGCGGTCGTACTGATCGTGGTGGTTGGTCCGAAGGACTTGCCGCCGATGCTGCGTGCGTTCGGCAAGATGACCCAGCGTGCGCGCAAGGTCGCAGGCGAGTTTCGCGCGCAGTTCGACGAGGCGCTCCGTGAAGCCGATCTGGACGATGTGCGCCAGACGCTCGCTGATGCGCAGAAGTTGAACCCCGTCAACAGTTTGCGCGATGCCATGAATCCGCTTCGGCAGATGGGCAACGAGATCAAGGCCGACCTGCAAAAGGCGACGACGGTGGAGAAAAAGACCGAGGTTCCGGCTGCTGCCGTGTCGGTGCCTGAGCCGTCGATGAGCCTGCCGGAGACGCCGCCGGTGGTAGCGCCGCCGCCGGCCGCAGTCTCGGAGCCGGTCGTGGCGGCAACAAGCCCGGTAACGGCGACTGTCCAAGAGAAGCCGAAAGCAGTTCGCAAGCCGCGTGCTAAGGCAGAACCTGCGACGGTTGCCGCTCCAATCGAGAAGCCCAAGCGGGCTTCGACGAAGCCTGCGACCGTCAAGAAGACAGCGGCGGTTGCCGCCACAGCCGCTCCGAAGAAGACGGCAGCAAAGAAGAAGAAGGACGACGCATGAGCGGTGAAATCGAAGATAAGCCGCAGCCATTGATCGAACACTTGATGGAGCTGCGTACGCGGCTGATGTGGTCGATCGGTGCGTTTTTCGTTGCGTTCATCGCCTGCTTCATATTCGCCAAGCACCTCTTCAATGTCCTGGTCTACCCATACAAATGGGCCGTGACCTGGGCGAAGCTGGATGTGTCCAAGGCGCAGCTCATTTACACCGCGCCGCAAGAGTTCTTCTTCACGCAGGTGAAGGTCGCCATGTTCGGCGGCCTAGTCATCGCGTTTCCGATTATCGCGGCTCAGATCTACAAGTTCGTGGCGCCCGGCCTCTACAAGAACGAGCGCGCCGCCTTCCTGCCGTTTTTGGTCGCGTCGCCGATCCTGTTTCTGATGGGCGCTTCGCTCGTCTACTTCTTCTTCACGCCGATGGTCATGTGGTTCTTCCTGACCATGCAGCAGGCGCCGGGTGAGGGCGATGTTGCGATCTCCCTGCTTCCCAAGGTCTCCGAATATCTCAGCCTGATCATGACGCTGGTGTTTTCGTTTGGCCTCGTTTTCCAGCTTCCAGTGATCACCACGCTACTCGCCCGCGTTGGCCTGTTGACGTCCCAATGGCTTGCCGAGAAGCGCAAGTTTGCGATCGTGCTTGCCTTTATCGTTGCAGCGGTGCTGACGCCGCCTGATCCGATGTCCCAGATCGGCCTTGCGCTGCCGACCATCCTTCTCTACGAGATTTCCATCTACGCGGCGCGACTCGTGGAGCGCCAGCGTGCCCGCGAGGCGGTCGAAGAGGCTGAGGGAACCACGGACGTTGCCAAGACGGACAACGTCTGACGATCTCCCTCAATGAGCGCTTCCAAGCATCCGGTCGAGGCCCAGCCGGGCGTTGGCCGGGTTATCTTTTTTACAACGACCTGGAACGACGATGCTCGATATCAAATGGATCCGTGAGAATCCCGAAGCGCTCGATGCGGCACTTGCCAAGCGTGGTGCCGAGCCTTTGTCTGAAAGCCTGATCGCGGTCGATGAAAAACGCCGCTCGTCCATTCAGAAGGTCCAGGACATGCTGTCCCGCCGCAATGCCGCCTCCAAGGAGATCGGCGCTGCGATGGCACAGAAGAACAGTGAGCTTGCCGAAAAACTCAAGGCTGAAGTGGCCGACCTGAAGGTGCTGCTGCCGAACGCCGAAGAGGACGAGCGACAGGCGACCGACGAACTGAATGACGCGCTGTCGCGCATTCCGAACGTCCCGCATGACGACGTACCGGTCGGCAACGACGAGCACGACAATGTCGTTGCCCGGATCGTCGGAGAGAAGCCGCGCTGGAATCACACGCCGAAGGAACACTTCGAGATCGGCGAAGCGCTCGGCTACATGGATTTCGAGCGGGCTGCCAAGCTGTCGGGATCGCGCTTCACCGTGCTCACTGGTCCGCTCGCTCGGCTAGAACGTGCGCTCGGTCAGTTCATGATCGACCTGCATACCGGCGAGCACGGCTATACTGAAGTCAGCTCTCCGCTGATGGTCCGCGACGATGCCATGTTCGGTACCGGGCAGTTGCCGAAGTTTGCGGAAGACCTGTTCAAGACGACGGATGGCCGCTGGCTGATCCCGACCGCCGAGGTGACGCTCACCAATCTTGTCTCTGGCGAAATCCTCGATCAGGAAAAGCTGCCGCTCCGTTTCACCGCGCTGACACCGTCTTTCCGTTCGGAAGCGGGCTCGGCCGGCCGCGATACGCGTGGCATGCTGCGCCAGCATCAGTTCTGGAAGTGCGAACTCGTCTCGATTACCGATGCTGAAAGCTCGCTTGCCGAACACGAGCGCATGACGGCTTGTGCCGAAGAGGTCTTGAAGCGTCTCGGCCTGCATTTCCGTACGATGACGCTCTGCACCGGCGATATGGGCTTTGGTGCGCGCAAGACCTACGACCTCGAGGTCTGGCTGCCCGGGCAGAATACCTATCGCGAAATCTCGTCCTGCTCGGTCTGCGGCGATTTCCAGGCGCGTCGTATGAATGCGCGCTATCGCGGCAAGGAAGACAAGGCGACGAAGTTCGTTCACACGCTGAATGGCTCCGGTACGGCCGTCGGTCGCTGCTTGATTGCGGTTCTGGAGAACTATCTGAATGAGGATGGTTCCGTGACGATTCCAGATGCGCTGCTGCCATACATGGGCGGCTTGAAGAAGATCGAACGGGCGGCTTGAACCAATGCGCATTCTGCTCACCAACGACGACGGCATTCACGCAGAAGGCCTCGCGGCGCTGGAGCGGATTGCACGGACACTCTCCGACGACGTCTGGATTGTCGCGCCGGAGACGGATCAGAGCGGCCTCGCTCATTCGCTGAGCCTTTCCGAGCCGTTGCGGCTTCGCAAGATTTCCGACAGGCATTTCGCGCTGCGCGGAACGCCTACCGATTGCGTCATCATGGGCATCAAGCAAGTCATGGACATTAAGCCGGATCTGGTGCTTTCAGGCGTCAATTCTGGCTCGAACGTCGCCGACGATATCACCTATTCGGGCACCGTCGCCGGCGCCATTGAAGGCACGCTGCAGGGTGTCCGCTCTGTTGCATTGAGCCAGGCCTACCTGCACCAAGACGGCGCAAGGACAGTCCCCTGGGAGGTCTGTGAGGCACACGCCCCGGTGCTCCTCGATAAACTGATGACGCTCGAATTGCCCGTTGGGACGTTCCTGAACCTGAACTTTCCGAATTGCAGGCTCGAGGAAGTCGAGGGTGTCGAAGTGACGGCACAAGGTAAGCTCGCCTTCAATTTGCAGGTCGATGAACGGGCGGATGGACGCGGCTTTCCATACTACTGGCTCAGGTTCGGCGAGCGTGCCGGCGCCTTCACCGCAGGCACGGATATTCACGCTTTGAAGCATCGCAAGATTTCGGTAACTCCTTTGAAACTGGATTTGACTGATTATTCCGTACAGGACCGCGTGGCGCGGGCGCTTTCGGGTACGGAGTAGATCGCTTTGACTGCACGGTTGGTGGAGAAGGAAGGCTTTGCGGCGCTTGTGTTGAGGCTGCGAGCCGAGGGTGTATCCGATCTGGACCTGCTGACGGCGGTGGAGCAGACGCCGCGGTCATTGTTCGTGCCGCCCCAGTTTGCCGAGCAGGCCTATTCCAGCCGCACGATACCGATCGAATGCGGCTCCTTTATTGAAGGCGTGGATTTCGCGGTCAGGGTTCTGCATCACTTGAAAATCAAGCCGGGGCAACGTGTCCTAGAGGTCGGCACGGGCAGCGGCTTCATGTCCGCCGTCATGGCGCGCATGGCCGAACGCGTGCTGACGATCGACCGCTACAAGACGTTGACGACAAACGCGCAGCGCCGTCTCGATTCGCTTGGGCTCCGGAATGTCATTATTCGCCAGGCCGATGGCAGCGCTGGCCTGCAAGGTGAGGGGACGTTCGACCGGATTCTGGTCACCGCTGCGTTCAACGCGATGCCGCGGTTCTACACCGACCAGCTTGTTTCCGGCGGTTCGATGATCGCCCCTTTGATGATTTCCGAGAATGAGTGTCGCCTGGTGCGGCTTACAAAAACGGGCAGCCGCTTCGAGCGCGAAGAACTGTTCGACACGCCTTATCTCCCGATCGTGCCGCGGCTGGCTTCGCAACTTTGAGGCGATCCGCCTGTTGGTGTTGCTATGGTTAGCAATCTCTCAAAAAAATCTCGCGAATTTCGGCACCTTAACCGCGTGGTAATACTAACGCGCTTTAATAAACCCACAAATGGTTGCGTTCATCAGTGGGTCGAGTCATGCGTTTCAGTCTTTCGCCAAGAGTAGGCAAGTCTGCCGGTAATGTCCTGATAGCGGCTTTGCTGGCGAGTACAGTAGCGGGTTGCAGTTCC
Organism: Rhizobium sp. BK176; assembly: GCF_024808055.1. Lineage (NCBI taxonomy): Bacteria > Pseudomonadati > Pseudomonadota > Alphaproteobacteria > Hyphomicrobiales > Rhizobiaceae > Rhizobium > Rhizobium sp. BK176. The sequence continues at coordinate 44,510 of NZ_JANUBV010000022.1, forward strand.
GATGTGACACGTTTCGGTGGTCTTTTCTCGTCGTCCGGTCAGGATCAGATGACGACCAATTCCATTCCGCGCAGAAACATGAGTGGCCTACAAGCCGATCCTGTTCCACAGGCAGATCTTGCCCAGGGTGGCTATGCTGCGAACAACCAAGCGATGAACCAGCCTTATCCGGCCCAGCCAGCTTACGGCGCCTCCAGCGCCCGGATGGCCTCTGCACCCGTCTCAGTTCAGCGTTCGGAGCTTGCTGCGCCGTCCGCAGTAGCGCCGGCCGCGCCGTCCAGGGAAAAGCAGGTCGCACTCGCTCAACCGTTTCCCGCTGCCGCGGCTCCGAAGAAGTCGGCGCCAATTCTCGTTCCGCCAAAGGCGGCAACCGACTCGATCGTTACCGGCACGACACCCAAGGTTTCCGGCTGGTCAGCAAACAACGCGCCGTCCGTTACCCTTCGCCCGGGTGAAAGCATTACGACGCTCGCCAATCGCTATGGTGTGCCGGAAAAGGAAATCCTCAGGGTCAACGGCTTCAAGACTGCCGCTGCCGCCAAGCCCGGTCAGATCATCCTGATCCCGACCCTCAACGGTGGCAATGCCGCCAAGGCATCTGCCCAGACGGCAGATCTCTCCAAGGGTGGCCACCTGCCGCAGCCTGGTAAACAGCAGGAACAGAACGTTGCGGTCGTGCCGGGCGCGAACTCCGCCCGCGACAAGTCGATCGCAAATGCGGATTCGTCCGGCAAGCTTTCGGCCGGTGCAGGCAAAGGGCCGAAGGGCGCCGGCGGCACTTACGTCGTCAAGCCGGGCGACTCGCTTGCCAAGATCGCCAAGGCGACGGGCACCAGCATCGACGATCTGAAGGCTGCCAATAATCTGTCGGCCGGTTCGATCCGCATCGGCCAGGAGCTCAATCTGCCGGGCGCTTCGCGGGATGGCATGAAGACGGCTTCCATTCCGGCGAAGGCAGAGCCGAAGCCGGTCGCGGAGCCCGCCTCCGCAACGTCGACTGCGGCTGCACAGCCGGCAACCTACAAGGCTCCTGTTGCCACCGAGACGGTGGACGAGGCGGCCAAGAAGGAAGTGGCGTCCGCAGCACCTGAGGCAACCGGCATCGGCAAATATCGCTGGCCGGTCCGTGGAGCCGTCATTGCGGCCTACGGCGCCAACGTCAACGGCAGCCGCAACGATGGTATCGACATTTCCGTGCCGCAGGGTACGCCGATCAAGGCCGCCGAAAACGGCGTGGTGATCTATGCAGGCAACGGCCTGAAGGAACTCGGCAACACGGTTCTCGTCCGCCACGACGACGGGACGGTCACTGTCTACGGCAATGCCGATACCCTGAGCGTCACCCGCGGCCAGAAGATCCAGCGCGGCCAGACGGTTGCCGTCTCCGGGATGAGCGGCAGCGTCAAGCAGCCGCAGGTCCACTTCGAAGTCCGCAAGGATGCGACTCCGGTCAACCCGATTACTTTCCTCGAATAGGTATTGCGTCCGAGGGTGCTCAAAAGCCCGGCCTCAAAGCCGGGCTTTTGTCATTGGGCGCGGTCGAGCGCGATACGCATCCGGCCGGCGAGATCCTGAATGTACTGCCAGGCGACGCGGCCGGAACGCGCACCACGGGTCGTCGCCCATTCCAGCGCCTCCGCATGCATTTTCTCGCGATCGACCGGCAGCTTGAAATGGTCAGCATAGCCGTCGATCATCGTCAGATAGTCGTCCTGGCTGCATTTGTGGAAGCCAAGCCAAAGGCCAAACCGGTCCGATAGCGAAACCTTTTCCTCAACCGCTTCGGAGGGATTGATCGCCGTTGACTGCTCGTTCTCCATCATGTGACGCGGGAGCAGGTGGCGGCGGTTCGAGGTCGCATAGAAGAGGACGTTGTCCGGTCGACCTTCCACGCCGCCGTCAAGGGCTGCCTTGAGCGATTTGTATGCCGTATCATCGTGATCGAACGAGAGATCGTCGCAGAAGACGATGACACGGTGCGGCGTGTCCTTGAGAAGATCGAGCAGTGTGGGGAGGCTCGCAATGTCTTCGCGATGCACTTCCACCAGCTTCAGCGATACTCCACTCTCGCGTCGCACGTCTTCGTGAACAGCCTTGACGAGCGAGGACTTGCCCATACCGCGCGCACCCCAAAGGAGAACATTGTTTGCCGCATAGCCTTCGGCAAAGCGCACCGTATTCTCGTGCAGGATGTCCCGCACGCGGTCGACGCCGCGGATCAGCTTCAGGGCCACGCGATTCGGGCGAGCAATCGGTTGGAGGTGCTGGCGGGCAGGGGACCAGACGAAGCAGTCTGCCGCGCTCCAGTCGTTGATCGCCGGCGCCGGACCAGCCAACCGGTCGATGGCGTCCGCCAGCCGGCGCAGCTCTGCCAGAATGGCGTTGTTGACGTCTTCGGCCATGGGCCTTCCTCCTGAATTCTGGTTGCGACCAGCGTGCTGTGTCTTTTGCCTGCGGCGTAGCATGGCCTTTTGAGAGCGGAAAGGTTATGAGGCAGCGGAATCGGTACGGTTTCCGGCTCTTTCTGTTGCATTCGCAAAGACCATAATTATAGTCCGGCCACCCGAGAAAAGGCGGAGTTCCGCCACCGGAAAGTTTTGAGGAGTTTAGCATGTTCATCACCCCGGCATTTGCCCAGGCTGCCACCGACACCGCGGCGTCGCCGTTCGGCTCTGGCCTTGAAATGATCATCCTTTTCGTGCCGCTGATGGTCGTCTGGTACTTCCTGCTGATCCGTCCGCAGCGCGCGCAGGCCAAGAAGCGTGAAGAAACGCTGAAGGCGATCCGTCGCGGCGATCAGGTTGTCACCGGTGGCGGTCTCGTTGGCAAGGTTACCAAGGTTGTTGACGACAAGGAGCTCGAAGTGGAAATTGCGGACGGCGTTCGCGTTCGCGTCGTCCGCACCGGCATTACGGAAGTTCGCGTAAAGGGCGAGCCGGTCAAGGCGGACGCTGCATAATATTGCAAATCCAGCTGTGAACCGGATTGGGCCGGGTCGGAAATAGTCGAGAGAAAATGCATCGTTTTTCCCGCCTGAAGGCCGTTCTGATCCTGGTTCTGGTAGCGGTGGCCGCGGTAATCGCGGCCCCAAATCTGTTATCGAACGCGCAGCGCTCTACGCTGCCTGCATGGCTGGCCGGTAGCCGCGTTGTCCTCGGCCCTGATGTCCAGGGCGGCTCCCATCTGCTTCTCCAGATTGAACGCGCCGATATCGTGAAGGATCGGCTGGAGCGCACGGTAGCGGATGTTCGCGGCAAGTTGCGCGAAGCCAACATTCGCTACACCGGCCTGACTGGCACAGACCAGGATATCACCGTCAAGATTACCGATGTGAGCCAAGTGGATGCTGCCGTCCACGCGTTAGACCCGCTGACAGTGGCGACAAAAAGTGGCTGGTTCGGAGGCTCTGTCCAGAATGTATCCCTGCAGAAGGGCAACGACGGACAACTTTCGTTGCGAATTTCCGACAACAACATCGACGAGGGCACCGTAGCCGCTCAGGCGCAGTCCCTGGCGGTCGTAGAGCGGCGCATCGCCGGCCTTGGGATAACGGATTTTTCCGTTCGCGCCGATGGTAACGACCGTATCGACGTCAAGGCCCTCGGCTCCATCGACGTGGAGCGGCTGAAGAACATTTTGAATGAGCCTGCCCAGCTTTCAGTTCGGCTGATCGATGAAACTATGTCCGGGCAGCAAGCTCTTGCCGGTCGCTGGCCGGCGACATCGGAGGTGCTCTACTCGCTTGACGATCCGCCCGTTCCGTACCTCGTCGATCGAACGGATTTCGTCACGGGCAAGAATCTGGCGGATGTCCAAGCGGTTGCCGATGCGCAAGCGGATGCGGTCGCGATCACCTACAAGCTGGATGCTGAAGGGACCGAGCAGCTCGCACAGAAGACGCGCCAGAACATTGGCCGGCACCTTGCCATACTCTTCGATGATCAGGTCATGGCGGCGCCGCTGATCAATGCACCAATCCTGGATGGGACCGGACGGGTTCCTGTCAGTTTCAGCGAGGATGGAGCTCGCGATCTTGCGCTGATGTTGCGAAGTGGCGCCCTGCCGGCGACATTGACGACCGTGGAAGAGCGCACCGTCAGCCCGGCCCTCGGCGCGGAATCGAAGCGCGCCGGTCTGGTGGCTGGCTTTGTCGCCGCAATCCTTGTTACCGGTTTGATGTTTGCCTTCTATCGCAAGCTGGGCATCATCGCCGGTATTTCGCTGGTCCTGAATCTCCTCCTGATTCTCGCCGTGTTAAGCGTGATCGGCGCAACACTGACGCTGCCCGGCCTCGCAGGCATTGTCTTGATCATAGGCATGGCGGTCGATGCCAATGTGCTCGTCTACGAGCGCATCAGGGAAGAGGCGAAAGCAGGCCATTCCTTCGCGGACGCGATCGATAACGGGTTTTCGCGTGCATTCCTGACGATCCTTGACGCCAATGTCACGATCGTCATTGCGGCAGTCATTCTCTACTACCTCGGCAGCGATACCGTTCGCGGTTTTGCGGTAACGCTCGCGGCGGGGATTCTGACGACTGTCTTTACCACCTTCACGCTGACGCGCTGGATCGTCGTTACCTGGCTTCACCGCAAGCATCCGAGGCACCTGCCCAGGGATGTGCAGACGGGCATCTTCGATCATGCCAAGATCCGGTTCATGGGCATACGGCGCTACACGTTCACGGTGTCGGCGGCACTTTCGATCCTGGCCATGATCGGCTTTGCAACGCTTGGCGCAAATCTTGGGGTGGATTTTGCCGGCGGGTCGTTGGTGGAGGTCAAGGCGAAGCAAGGAAATGCCGATCCGGATGATATTCGCGCCCGTCTCGGTGACCTGAACATTGGGGACATCGAGGCACGCCGCCTATCCGACGCATCGACAGCGCTGGTTCGTATTCAGTCGCAGGGCGGTGGCGAGAATGCCGAACAGTCGGCGATGACGTTGCTACGCGATGAGTTGGCGGACGACTACGAAATCCGTCGGGTCGAGGTCGTCGGCCCTGCCGTGTCCGGAGAGCTGACCAGGGCCGCGACATTCGGCCTCCTTGGTTCGCTTGCCGTCATTTTGTTTTACATCTGGCTCCGCTTCGAATGGCAGTTCGCGGTCGGTGCGATCATCGCGACGCTCCACGATATCATCCTGACGCTTGGCCTCTTCGTGTTGACCGGTATGGAATTCAATCTGACAAGCGTTGCGGCTATCCTGACGATCGTTGGCTATTCGCTCAACGATACGGTCGTGGTCTACGACCGAATGCGCGAGAACCTGAAACGCTATCGCAAGATGCCCATGCCGATCCTGATTGACGCTTCCATCAATCAGACCCTGTCGCGCACGGTTCTGACGGCGGCGACAACATTGCTCGCGCTGCTAGCGCTCTGCCTTTTCGGCGGTGAGGTGATCCGCCCCTTCGCCTTTGTAATGCTATTCGGCGTTGCCATCGGCACCTTTTCCTCCATTTACATAGCCGCGCCCGTGCTGATCGCGTTCAAGCTCCGCCCGGACGCGATCGATAGCGACCAACATGAGAAAGTGGCCGAGCCGGAGACAAACCCCGGCAATCCGGCAGTGTGAGAATATGGCAAGAGGCATAGAAATCCGCGAGGCGCATTTTCCAGGACGTGCGCCCATCGACACTTACGGCAATGGCGGCTTCCGTTTCGCCGATATGTCCCACCGCGGGTCCATCCTGTGCCTGCCATCCGGCATTTATGGCTGGGACATGGATGCGTCGAAGCCACTGTCGATCGAGAATTTTCAAAAGGTGATCGACGAGGCTGCCGAGATCGAGGTACTGTTGATCGGCACCGGAGATGATATGCGCCCGATTCCGGCCGATCTGAAGGCGGCGTTGAAGGCCGCGGGTATTTCATCGGATCCCATGAATACCGGTGCCGCAGTTCGGACCTTCAACATCATGCTGATGGAATCCCGCGCGGTTGCCGCGGCATTGATAGCGGTCTGACAATGGCCGATCAGTCTTTGACGAACCAGGATCTTTGCCTGGCGACGCTCCGCGACAATGACCGCGACCGCTACCTTGCCTGCCTGCTGTCGCCGCAGGAGAAGCGCGGCGCTCTCGCAGCGCTCTACGCCTTCAATGCCGAGCTTGCGCGTATTCGCGATCTGGTGCACGAGCCGCTTCCCGGTGAAGTGCGCATGCAGTACTGGCGGGACCTGTTGGAAGGCAACGCCCACGGGTCCACCCAGGCAAATCCGATTGCCTCAGCCCTATTGACTGCCGTGGATGACCACCGCCTGCCGAAACAGACGCTCGTGAACATGGTCGATGCTCGTATCTTCGATCTCTACGACGATCCGATGGAGACGCGCGTCTCGCTCGAGGGATATGCCGGCGAAACGGCATCGGCTCTCATTCAACTGGCTAGCTTGGTACTTGCACCGACCGAGGCTGCCGCTTCCGCAGAAGCCGCCGGACACGCAGGCGTTGCCCAAGCGATCGCCGGTCTTCTGCTTCTGATGCCGTTGCATCGCCACCGCGGGCAACTCTACGTTCCGCTTGAAATCCTGTCAGCGACAGGACTTGACCGCGAAACATTTCTCGCCGGTGAAGATAGGGCACGGATCTCCGCAGCGATCGAAGCCTTTGCGGGGCTCGGCCGCGACCATCTCGCGAAGGCGAGAAGCGTCGCAATAGCTCCGAACGTGTTTCCGGCCTTCCTGCCAGCTGCTCTGGCAGAGCCGGTCCTCATCACAGCTCAGAAGGCCGGCGCAGGACTGTTCGAACGTCAGCTTCAACAGTCGCAGTTGCGGCGCCAGACACGCATGCTGCTTGCGATGATGCGCAAGAAAATCTGATCCTGTTTAAACTCGCGCAAGGCTCGTGTGTTATAACGACGCCATTGCCGTTTTTGATCGGAGAGGGACGTGAGCATAATCGTCTGGGCCGTTATTTTCGCGATCGTCATCTTCATCGCCTTCATCTCGACGCGGATGGCCGCGCAGAACAAGGAAGATGGCCTTCACGATACCGGGCTCGCCATCATCGAATTCAACCGCGCTTTCCCGAATGAAGCAATCCGCCAGCTGCAGGCGACCGCCAACGGGCAGGCAGTGTTCGTGCGCCTGCATGACAACAAGGCTGGCTACATGCGCAGCATGCAGAGGCACTATTCATGCCACGTCATTGAACCGGGCAGGGTGCGCGTTCTAAGCTCGGAAACCGGCAGAGGTCTCAGCATTGAGTTCCTTGACGCGCCGCATCAGAGCGGTACGTTCGAATTCGCGTCCGCCAGGGAAGCGTCGGAGGTCTCTCTCTGGCTCCTTGGCAACTATGTGGCGGAGCCGGACAAGGCCCTGCCGCCCCATAACTCCACAATCGCAGACCGCCACTAAGGAAGCTGGCGCTGCTATTTCCGTGGATGCTGCGGCGCCTCGCGCGAGGCGTTGCTGCGGCCGTTTTGCCGTTGCCTACGGCCTGAAATAGGCGCAAGATTTAGGCTCATCCGGTAAAGTTTGAGTTTGTATTCAAAAGCGCTATGGGAGGTGCGTGATGCTTGCAATCAATGATACCGCTCCGGATTTCGAAGCCCAGACAACCGAAGGCAAGATCAGTTTTCACGAATGGATGGGCAATTCCTGGGCGGTGCTGTTTTCGCATCCGAAGGACTTTACGCCCGTATGCACGACCGAACTCGGCTATATGGCCCGGATCAAGCCTGAATTCGACAGGCGCGGCGTGAAGATCATCGGCCTATCCGTCGATCCGCTTGAGCGCCATGCCAGTTGGATGAAGGATATCGAGGAAACGCAGGGTTATCGTCCCAACTATCCGATGATCGCCGACGTCGATTACACGGTGTCGAAGCGCTACAACATGCTGCCTGCGCTGGTATCCGGTGATCCAACAGAGCGCACGCCGGCCGATAACCAGACCGTACGCAATATTTTCGTGATCGGCCCTGACAAGAAGATCAAGCTCGTTATGGTCTATCCCATGACAACCGGTCGCAATTTTGATGAGGTGCTGCGGGTCATCGATTCCTTGCAACTCACTGCAAAGCACAAGGTCGCCACGCCGGTGAACTGGAAGAACGGGGAGGACGTGATCATTGCCGGTTCTGTTTCCGACGAGGACGCGAAGAAGCAGTATCCGCAGGGTTGGCGGGCCCCAAAACCCTATATCAGGATCGTGCCGCAGCCGCACGGATAGTCGCTCGCAAACCATGTCGCCACGAAGGAGGTGGGGATGATCTTCCGGCAGCTGTTCGATCCGGTATCGAGCACCTATTCCTATTTGCTGGCAAGTCGGAAGGGGGGCGAGGCACTGATCATCGATCCAGTGCTGGAAAGGGTCGAGCGCTACCTCCAGCTCATCCACGAGCTTGATCTAAAGCTGGTCAAGGCCGTGGATACCCATCTCCATGCCGACCACATCACCGGTCTTGGCGCGCTGCGCGACAAGACCCATTGCATCACCGTGATGGGAGAGCAGACAAAGGCCGATGTCGTCTCGATGCGTCTCTCCGACAATGACACGCTGACGATCGAAGGGCTCTCCCTCGATGTGATCTATACGCCGGGCCATACGGACGATTCCTACAGTTTCGTCCTGCCTGACCGCGTATTCACCGGCGACACGCTGCTGATCCGCGGTACCGGCAGGACTGATTTCCAGAATGGCGATCCCAGGGCTCAGTACGAGTCGATCTTCGGGCGGCTTCTGAAGCTTCCCGAATCGACCTTGGTTTTCCCGGCGCATGACTACAAGGGAGATACAGTCTCCACCATCGGCGAGGAAAGGGCATTCAACCCCCGCCTGCAGGTGAAGTCAGCCGAAGAATATGCCGAGCTGATGAACAATCTGAAGCTTGCAAACCCGAAGATGATGGATGTCGCTGTCCCGGCCAACATAAAGGTCGGAATGAACCAGGACAACGTCATGCGCCACGGCTGGGCGCTGACGGCGCAGCAAGCGCGGGGCGTCGTCGGTCTCGGAGATGTCGCGCTGATCGATCTGCGCGAGAATGCCGAGCGACAGCGAAACGGCACGATTCCCGGGTCGTTGCACGTTCCCTATCCTTCGCTCGAGGAAAGCATAGGTGCCGGTGGGACGCTCCATGAACTGGCAACGTCAACCCGCAAGAGGCTGCTCTTCTATTGTGCCTTTGGTGAACGATCGGCAATGGCAGTGCAGGCAGCCCATGATGCCGGCCTTCCGCTGGCCTTTCATATTCAAGGCGGCATTGACGCCTGGAAGAAGGCCGACGGACCAATCGCGCATTGAGGGCAGCGTGAAGAGGGATACGATGGAACCGCGGTCAATTCTGACATGTCCCATCTGCGGCCACCGGGCGCTGGAGACTATGCCGGTTGACGCGTGCGTCTGTCGCTATGATTGTCGAAGCTGCGGAACAACGCTCACGCCGAAGCAAGGCGATTGCTGCGTCTTTTGCTCATACGGATCCGTTCCCTGTCCACCGGTTCAGGCCTGCAGGACAACCGTTCCGTCATCACGCTAGGTGGAGGATCGCCGCGTAGTGGTCTGGTGAGAGATCCTCCACGTGCGAAAGCCGGCCGCCTCAACGACCGCGCGGACAGAATCGGCTGACATGCGCATTTCGGTTCGCGGTCCGCGTGGGCTGCCAGGGACAACCGTTTCCTCCCGCTGCACCGGATGCTAGCTGGCGATGCAGAACAACTCGCCTCGTCTCAGAACTGCCCTAACGGAATGTGAAAGTCTCGTTTGGTCAGGAACGCCGTGGAACGTATTGGCCATCAAGACAAATCGCCCGGCTCGTCGAAAGACGATAACCTTGAGAATGCTGCTGCCCAGCGCCGATCAGGCACTCTCCGCGAGTTTGACGTCGAGGCCCAACCAGCTCGCACAATCGCCAAGCGCGCGCCTAGCGATCAACTGGCGCTTCATGATGGTCTTGTCCTTGCCGCGGAAACGCTTGACGCCTTCGGGTTTTACGATCGAACCGGGCTCGAGTTCGGGAAAGAGGCCGAAATTGATGTTCATCGGCTGGAACGATCGCTTGCCAGGCTCCTCGTCGTTGACGATGTGGCCACCGGTGATGTGGCCGAGCAGCGAGCCGAGCGCTGTCGTTGCGGGCGGCAGTGAAACGTCCTCTCCCTTGCGCTCGGCTGCGGCGAACCGGCCGGCCATCAACCCGACGCTTGCGCTTTCGACATAGCCTTCGCATCCGGTGATCTGACCGGCGAAGCGCAGTCCTCGGCGCGACTTGAGAGTGAGCGACGGGTCGAGCAGTGTCGGCGAATTAATGTAGGTATTCCGATGGAGGCCGCCGAGGCGGGCAAATTCCGCATTCTGCAGTCCCGGGATCATCCGAAAGATATCAGCCTGGGCGCCGTATTTCAGCTTCGTCTGGAATCCGACCATGTTGTAGAGCGTGCCGAGCGCGTTGTCCTGCCGCAGTTGTACGACCGCATAGGCCTTGACGGTCGGGTTGTGAGCATTGGTCAGGCCCATCGGCTTCATGGGGCCGTGGCGAAGCGTCTCGCGGCCACGCTCGGCCATCACCTCGATCGGAAGGCAGCCATCGAAATAGGGCGTGCCTTCCCATTCCTTGAAGCCGACAGTGTCACCGGCAATCAGGGCGTCGACGAAAGCATTGTATTGCTCTTCGGTCATCGGGCAGTTGATATAGTCCTTGCCGGTGCCTCCGGGGCCGACCTTGTCGTAGCGCGACTGGTACCAGCAGATATCCATGTCGATGCTGTCGCGATGAACGATCGGCGCGATCGCATCGAAGAAGGCGAGCGCGTTGGCACCCGTCTCGGCCTGGATGGCGTTTGCGAGGGCAGGGGCCGTCAGAGGACCGGTCGCAACGATCGCAAGATCCCATTCCTTCGGCGGCAAGCCGGTCACTTCTTCACGAACGACCGTTATCAATGGGTGGTCCTGGATCGCTTTGGTAACGGCGTCCGAGAAACCATCGCGGTCGACGGCCAGTGCGCCACCGGCGGGAACCTGGTGCTTGTCGGCGCATGCCATGATCAGCGACCCCGCCATGCGCATCTCGGCATGGATGACGCCGACCGCATTGCTGGTCGCGTCGTCCGAGCGGAAGGAATTGGAGCAGACGAGCTCGGCCAGGCCGTCGGTCTTGTGAGCGTCGGTGCCGCGCACACCGCGCATCTCGTGCAGGATGACAGGCACGCCGGCATTTGCGATCTGCCAGGCCGCCTCTGAGCCGGCGAGCCCGCCGCCGACCACATGGATGGGAGAATGGGAAGAGGTCTTGTTCATGCGCGGCTGATTACCACGCTGGGCCGGCGCAGGAAACCGAAGAATTGCGAGGGCTCGATGCCCTCATATATCCAACTCCAGCCGGGCGCCTGTGTCGCTCGCCGCGGGCACGGCGCAACAGATCAGCGCTTCGTCATCGGCGACGTCCGCGGTCGGCTCCTTGATATAGGCGACGGAACCTGACAGGATTTTCGTCCTGCAGCTTCCGCAATTGCCGAGGCGACAGCTGAACTCGGGCGCCAAGCCGCGCGCTTCGGCAAGCTCCAGTAACGTGCCCGATCCCGGCTCCCAGCGCGCTTCCTTTCCGGAGTGCATGAAATAGACCGGCTGCGGTTCCTCGGCGGTGCGTGCGGACCACCTCGTGGTCTCGTCCCCCGACCGCTGGAGCGATGCGGGGCCAAACGCTTCCGCATGGATTCGTCCATCGGCAACATTCAATCCGCGCAGGCCATCATAGACTGACTGCATGAAACCTGTTGGACCGCAAAGATAGAAGTCATAATCGTTGAACGGCAACACGCTGGTCAGCAGCGTCATGTCAACGCGCCCCTGCTGTTCGTAGTCTTCGCCGCCGACCGTATCACTCGCATCACTGAGTAGCCGGACCAGCTTGACGACGCCACCGGCCGCGGCGGCGAGGGCATGAAGCTCGGCATCAAAGGCGCGATCCTGTTTGTTGTGAGCCGAATAGATCAGCCAGGTCGGCCGTATCCGCCGCGTACGCAATCCTTCGTAGACGATGTGCCGAAGCATCGCGAGCAGCGGTGTGATGCCAATGCCCGCCGCCAACAGGACGGCTGGGCGTCTCTCCGCGGCGTCGATCGTGAACGCGCCGGCGGGCGCGCGGACATCGATGATGTCGCCTTCTCGGATAACGTCGTGGAGATGCGTCGAAACTAGCCCCTCTCGCTTGACGCTGATGCGATACACGCTGTCGGAGGGAGCAGAGGATATCGTGTAAGTACGAACCAGCGGCGAGCCAGCTCCCGCTATGTTGACGCGAATGGGCAAATGCTGCCCAGCGATATGGGGAACGATCCCGCCCGCATCTGTAGGCTCAAGATAGAATGAGCGCACGCTTGCGCTTTCCCGAACGACGCGGGCAACGCGGAACGGCCGCCAGCCCTTGGCAAGGGCCGTCGCGCGAAGTCGAGCGGCGGCATCATTCCAGCTTCCGGTCATCAGGGAATTGGGTGACTGGCCATCAGCACGCGAACGCCAGCGGAGCGGCAGCGCGCCCGCTCTGTGGACGATCTGACTCGGACGAAAACACCATAGCCGTTCGGCTCCCTGGAAAGCCGCGATTTCAGGTGACTCCAGTATGACCCAAGCTTCACCCGAGAGTTGGAGTAGATCGCCGCTCTCAAAATCCGCGAAGACGAGCCCGGCCCGCGGATTGGCAACGATGTTGCCGAGCGTGTTGAAGAAGAGATTGCCGGCAAAGTCGGGGATTGTCAGAATGCCGTCCTCGCCGATTCTCACGAACCCCGGCCTGCCGCCGCGATGCGAGATGTCGATCTGCCGCTCGCCATCGCGATCGACATAGGATGCAACAAAAAACGTATCCGCCTTCGCAATCATCTCTGCTGGACGGCCGCCGAGACTGTCGAAACGGACTGGGGGTGGCTCGGCCGGCTGCAACGGATCCCGCACGAACTCGAAGTCGCGCAGCTGTATATATTGCGGGCAGTTGCCGTAGGATTGTCCGACGCGCACATCGAAGCGGTTGGGTCCGGTACGGTGGATCGTTCCGTTCAGACGGTTTCGGCGGCGCGTATGGAGCTCGATACCGAGCATGGCGACCGCGTTGCCGTCCTCCATCCCTTCATCGGCCGGGTCGAAAGGCATGCGCTGAAGACCGACACTCAGGGTATGAATGTCGGGGCTGTGCAGGAATCCCGGCCGATTGGCGCGCAACGTCGCCCAGGGGTTGCCTTCCGTGTCCACGCTTCCGAGGGCGATGAAGGGTAGCTGCGGATAGAATTCGCGGTGCTGATCGATCAGGTAATCTCGCAGCACGCGACGGCCCACTTCGTCCATTCGCTTGGCGACGCCGACCTTGTCCTGAAGCGCGACCTCCCCGGCATGCCAGGGAGAAGGCTTGGCGCCGCGTATTTCGACAGACATGGCTGCCTCCTTTCTCGGCTGGTGTGCCTCAAGCCGCTTCGACTATGCCGACGGGCGATTTCTGGAATGGCTCAAAGCCGGGCAGGCCCTCGATCCGCTCGAGCCATGCCGTCACGTTGCGATACGCCGATCGATCGACATTCCCTTCCGGTGCGCGGGCGATATAGCTGTAAAGGGCGACATCGGCGATGGTTGGTCGGCTTGCGGCGATCCATTCACGATCGACCAGCCGGTCATCGATCAACTGCAGAATGCGATGAGCCCGCGCGATCACTTCGCCGCTATCGAATGTCGCGCCGAACAACGTCACGAGCCTTGCCGCACAAGGGCCATAGGCAATCTCGCCGGCGGCAACCGAAAGCCACCGCTGGATCGCCGCCGCGGCTGCAGGCTCCCCCGGAAGCCACCCTTCGGGCGCGTACTTCTTGGCGAGGTAGACGAGGATAGCATTGGAGTCGCTGATAACGACATCGCCATCTTCGAGCACCGGCAACTGGCCGAACGGATTGAGCGCCAGGAACTTGGCGCTCTTGTGCTCCCTGGCAGCAAGGTCAACTTGCACGACCTCGGCGTCGATGCCGATAAGCGACAGGAAGAGGTGAGCGCGATGGGAATGGCCCGAAAGGGGATGCGAATAGAGCTTCATCAGTCTGATCTCCACGTTGCAATAGGCCGGATAGTAATTGTTCCTTGCTCAGTGTTGAATTACGATAACACACAAGAAACTATTTCATTTGGCGGAATAACGGTGGGTGATGGATCGACTTCAATGCATGAGAGTTTTCGTCAAAGTCGCCGAAACGGCGAGCTTTGCGCAGGCAGCTCGCCAGCTCCATATGAGTGCCCCGGCGGTCACGCGCGCAGTCGCCTCTCTCGAGGAGGCCACCGGGGCGCGGCTCTTCGTGCGCTCGACACGCTCCGTAAAGCTGACGCCGTCCGGCAGCCGCTATGCCGATGACTGTCGGCGGATCCTCGGGGACATTGACGAGGCGGAAGCCTCGGCGGGCGGATCTCATGCAACGGCATCGGGGATCCTGACGATCACGGCGCCGGTTCTGTTCGGTCAGATCTATGTCATCCCGATCATGACGGAGTTTCTCAGTCTGCACCCGGCCGTGACAGGGCGTGCACTCTTCTTCGACAGGATGGTCAATCTCGTGGAGGAGGGCATCGACGTTGCCGTCCGCATCGGACACCTGCAAGACTCGGATCAGCAAGCAGTCAGGGTCGGTAGTGTCCGCCGCGTCGTATGCGGCGCGCCCGGCTATTTCGAGCGCCACGGCGAACCGACGACGCCGGCGGACCTTGCCCGGCACGTCACGATCGTCAATACCGGGTCGTCGGCGCCGCTGGAATGGCACTTTGCGCCGGGCCACGCGCCCGTGAAGCTTCACCCACGCATGTATTGCAACACTGTCGGTGCATCGATCGAAGCCGCGGTGACCGGGTGGGGGCTCTCACGGACCCTGTCCTATCAGGTGGCGGAACACCTTGCGGCCGGTCGGTTGAAAACAGTGATCGAGGAGTACGAGGAAGAGCCTTTGCCAATTCACGTCGTTCATGTGGAGGGGAGACATGTCTCGGCGAAGACGCGTGCATTCGTAGATTTTGTGGCTCAGAAGATAAAAGCACTCGGCCTCTGAGCGGGGAGCGGAATGCTGACGTGGGGTTGGACGCCAGCGGTGATGCACATCCAGAAGTTCAAGCCGTTGCTCTGGCCGATGTTTCGTAGCGTTTGGACATGAAGCTTATTCGGTCGAGATTATTCAGCAGATCGACCATGTCGCATGCTTCGCGCCACGTCATCCTAGCCATCGGAACGCCGTTCAGTTCAGCCGGGCGCTGTGTCGTGGCGTCGACGACTGTCCAAAGGCCGTCCTCCATCCGAAGATTATATCGGCACATTCCGCATGTCTCCGTTATGCAACGGCCGGATACTTTCACAATGGTTAATATTAGTCCACCCTAAAGGACGACCGATATCGCGCGTATCAACAGGCTGGCAGAATGTTCATTTCGCATGTTGCGCTTTGATCTCGGAGATCCGGGTCCAACCGAATGGTTGGCGTCTGTATTGGGCAATAAGGCCCCAGAATCAAAAACGGCGCCGTAGCGCCGTCTTGGAAGCTTAGCGCTCGCCGCTATTAGCGGAACGAGCGGGAAGCGATGTTGCGGATGTCGTAGCGGCTAACGCCAATGTCGGCGAGCGTCTGGTTGGAGAGGCTGCCAAGCTCGCTGAGCGTGCGGCGGTAGCTAATCCAGCTCTTTGCAATGCGGATCGGGTTCATGTTCATCTTCCTCAAAGTGACCGTCGAGAGCGGCGCCATCGCCGCCTGATCGTTGATCACTCATATAGATGTTCTCTGTCATATTGTGCAGTGCAAAGAAAAGGCATCTGCTATGCAATTGTGCATGCGATGCTCATTTCGGATGCAGGGTTACTATCTGGGCGCCGCCCCTTGAGAGCCCGATTCCGGCCACAACCATTGCGGAAGCCGGTAGCCAGACAAAAGAAAACGCCCGTTGCCATTGGCAGCGGGCGTCTTGGGTAAGCGATCTGCTTGGGAGGATAGCGGATCGTTTGTATTAGCGGGCAGAAGCCTCGCGAGCAACGCGCTGGATGTCGGAGCGATCGATGCCGAGATCGTGCAATTCGCGGTTGGTCATGCGGCCGAGTTCGGTAACGGTCTGACGATACTTGCGCCAGTTGTTGAAAGAGCGTGTGAAGTTCATTTTGGTCCCCTTTCCTAGGGCTTGCGATTTGCCAGCTGCCGCCGATCGGCGCTGACCTCTATTTGATGAACTGAAATATATGTTGCAGTGCGAAACTTCGCCAGAGACAAGATTTCAGAGCACCTATGCAATAGATGCAGGTCTAGAACCGCTTATTGCATGATTTGGCCACTATCTGGTCAATCAATAGGCAGAATGCCTTGCTGCCGATCGGTTCGGGGCTGTTTTCCGGCCGCTGGGGCGCAGGGCATCCTGTGCCTAACAGGTCTCAGGCAAAGTTCGCTCGGTTCGCTCGTCGCGAGCGACGATTTTTCCGTTTGCTTGCGAGGGCGGGCCTGGTGGTCATATCTGTCGTGCGCGAGCTTCCGCCTGAGCGATTGTCATGGTCCTGCCGCAGATCGCTGGAAACGTTGGGCTTAGGCGGCTGTGCTCCGAAAACAAAACGCCCACCGGGGGAGGATCCGGTGGGCGTCATTAGAGTGACTGACAACTGGGAGGAGGAGTGTTGCCAGTCTATCGGAGGGCGCTGGGAGGAGGAGTGCGCTGCTCCGAATCTCGTTACGAAGATCATCTGCGCAGGCTTCCGGAAATCCGGGCAAGGACGCCATTCCCTGTCTTATGATCAAGCATATAGGATGGCCGATCTCGATTTTGCAGTGCAATATTCTCATGCTGCCCATGCATCAAGTGCATGGCTGCGAGTATGGAGCATATATTAGCGATTTGACGTTATCGATCGGTTAAGGCGCGCGCCTAATTTGTACAATGAGGAATTCATATGGGAATATTTCCCTCCTGCTCAATCAACGGCTATAAAGTAAGGAGAAAGCGCGTCATTGCGTGTTTGGTGGAGTAGGGCATGTACCGCGGTCGACTGGAGCGAGATCTTTCAGTTTGGGTGGAAAAAGGGCTTTTGCCGGAAGCGACCGCAGGAGCGCTGTTGGGGGAATATGATGCCCGTCCGGCAAGCTTCAGCCTCGGCAAGGTGTTGATGATCCTTGCCGCAATCCTGCTCGGCGCGGCGATCCTGCTTGTCGTGGCTTCGAACTGGGACGCCATCCCGCGCCTCGTGCGCCTGGTAGTCATCGTTGCGGTTATCTGGACCGTGCATCTCGGCGCGGCCGCCATGTTGAGGCGTGGTGCGATCGCGGCGGCAAGCGGGTTGCTGGTGATTGGCACCCTATCCTTCGGCGGGGCGATTTCGCTGGTCGGGCAGATGTATCATCTGTCGGGCGACGAGTTGACGGTGATGTATCTCTGGTTCGTCATTGCCGTGGTTTCGGCGATTCTGTTCCGTTCGGGCGTCGTCGCTGCGGTGGCGGGGTTTTTGTCGTGGGGCAGCTTTGCCGCCTATCTCGACACCTACGATACCCGGTGGGTCGGTCTTGATCCTTGGGTCGTGCCGTTGATGGCGGTGGTTGTCATTGGCCTTGTGCGCTTCACCGGTGCAGGCCGCGTGCGGCATCTGGCATATCTGCTGCTTGTCGGCTGGCTGACTTGGATCTATGCGGTCAACGAAAATTTCTGGCTTGCGCTCGTCTATTTTGTTGCCGGCATGCTGGCTTTCGTGGTCGTCAGCCTGCCGCTGCCGCGTCTTTCTGCACTCGTCAGAAGCGCCGGTTCCGCGCCCGCGTTCTACGCGTTCCTCGTGGCAGTGATTGGCTTGTTCTTCCTGCACGTCGAACTCGAGCATGGCTGGCAGTTCGTAACATTGGCGGTGGTGACGCTCGGCGCCGCGATTCTTGCGATCGGGCTCCAGGGCCGCGACAACGGCGCGGTGCGCTATCTGGGTTACACCATGTTTGCGGTGGAGATGCTCTATCTTGCGTCGGTGACGGTCGGATCGATTCTCGGTACATCCAGCCTCTTCTTGTTCTCGGGGCTTTTCGTTGCTGTCGTGGCATGGATCGTCATTCGGCTTGAGCGGCGATTTGCATCGAGAACGCAGGGGGCAAGCGTATGAGCGTCTTTTCAATGCAAGGCTCAGGGCGCCGCTACATTGTCGCCGCAGTCATTGTTGCCGCTCTGCAGACGGCGGTGCTGGGGTACGTCATTGAGAGTCGTGCTTCGATTTTGCGTAGCGGCGCCGATATTCTTCTAAAGACTGCGCCGGTCGATCCGCGCGACTTTCTGCGCGGCGACTACGTGGTGCTGAACTACGACATATCCTCGGTCCCGGTCGCCTCGATCATTGGTGGTGTGCCGCAGGATCAGGGTAGCAAGAGCCTCTGGGTGCGCTTGAAGCCTGGTGAAGGGGGCTTCTGGGGCATTGTCGAATCATCGTTCGCGCCTTTGCCGGAGCAGGCGGGGACTGTCGTTTTGCACACCAGACCTTTCTACAGCTACGGTCCCAGTTCCGCCGATCATCTTCGCGTTGAGTACGGGATCGAACGCTACTACGTTCCCGAAGGGCAGGGGACGGCCCTCGAGCGGGCTCGCCAAGATGGTGATGTATCCATTGCCGTTCGTGTGGCGTCCGACGGAACGCCGCAGATCCGCAGCCTGCTTGTCGACGGCAAGCCCGCTTACGACGAGCCTCTTTATTGAATAGAGGCCAAATGGGTGTGGAGGCCTGCTCGTGCGGGCAAAAACACTGTCATTTGCTCTTCATTTTTCCTTTGCCTCTCCCAAATCGGGTGATATAGAGACGCCGCGCTCCGGAAGGCCTCATGTGCAGGCATATGCATGCGGTTTTTGAGAACGCGGGTATGGTGAAATTGGTAGACACGCCAGATTTAGGTTCTGGTGCCGCAAGGCGTGGGAGTTCAAGTCTCTCTACCCGCACCAAAAGCTGGCTTGCAGGCGGGGGGACCGAAACCGGTGTCCCTCGATACCCGGAAGCAAGCGCCGTTCCGCCTTGGGTGGAATGAATAAGAATTGAGAACAAGCCACGCTCGGCAACTTTCCGGCGTCGTGCTCATCGAAACGAACGGCGTCTGGGCACGGCCGCCACGAAATGAGGTAGGAAGACATGCAGGTTATCGAAACGCTCGCTGAAGGGCTGAAGCGCGAAATCAAGGTCGTAATCCCGGCCAAGGACATGGAAGTCAAGATGAACGAGCGTCTTGCCGACGTGAAGGACAAGGTCCGCATCAACGGCTTCCGTCCGGGCAAGGTTCCGGCCGCTCACCTCAAGAAGGTCTACGGTAAGTCGATCATGGCCGACCTCGTCAACGAGATCGTTCGCGAACAGCCGACTGCCATCTTGGCGGAGCGCGGCGAAAAGTCCGCGACGCAGCCTGAAATCGCGATGACGGAAGACAAGGACGAAGCAGAACTGATCCTGGCTGCGCAGAAGGATTTCGAGTTCACGCTTTCCTATGAAGTTCTGCCGCCGATCGAGCTGAAGTCCGTCAAGGGCGTCAAGATCACCCGCGAAGTCGTTGATATCTCCGACGAGGAAGTCAACGAGCAGGTTCTCAAGGTTGCCGAAAGCGCCCGTTCTTACGAAACCAAGAAGGGCAAGGCTGCCGACGGCGACCGCATCACCATGGACTACCTCGGCAAGGTCGACGGTGTTGCCTTCGAAGGCGGCACCGATCAGGGCGCCGAACTGGTTCTCGGCTCCGGCCGTTTCATCCCGGGCTTCGAAGACCAGCTGGTCGGCACGAAGGCTGGTGACGAGAAGACTATCACCGTCACGTTCCCGGCTGACTACCCGGCCAAGAACCTGGCTGGCCAGGAAGCAACCTTCGACGTCACCGTCAAGGATGTTGCAGCTCCGGCCGACGTTGAAATCAACGACGAACTGGCAAAGAAGCTCGGCCTTGAGTCTGCTGACCGCCTGAAGGAAATCGTCCGCGGCCAGATCGAATCGCAGTACGGGTCGATGACCCGCCAGAAGGTCAAGCGCCAGATCCTCGACCAGCTGGACGAGATGTATAAGTTCGAGACGCCTGCCTCGCTCGTCGAAGCAGAATACAACGGCATCTGGAACCAGGTCGCCAACGACCTCGCTCAGTCCGGCAAGACCTTCGAAGACGAAGACACGACCGAAGAGAAGGCTCGCGAAGAATATAAGAAGCTTGCTGAACGCCGCGTTCGCCTCGGCCTCGTTCTCTCCGAAATCGGCGAAAAGGCCGGCGTTGAAGTGAGCGAAGACGAAATGCAGCGCGCCATCTACGAGCAGCTGCGTCAGTATCCGGGCCAGGAAAAGCAGATCCTCGACTTCTTCCGTAGCCAGCCGGGTGCAGCCGCCTCTATCCGCGCACCGATCTTCGAAGAAAAGGTCATCGACCACCTGCTGACCGAGATCGACGTTACGGACAAGAAGGTCACCAAGGAAGAGCTTCTCGCCGACGAAGAAGGCGAAGGCTCGGAGAAGGAAACCAAGAAGGCTGCTCCGAAGAAGAAGGCAGCTGCCAAGGCTGAGGCTTCCGAAGGCGAAGAAGCCGCCGCTCCGAAGAAGAAGGCCGCTCCGAAGAAGAAGGCTTCCGAGGACAGCGCCGAGTAATCTTCGGCCAAATGAACTTACAGAAAGCCCCGCCTTGTGCGGGGCTTTTTTATTCTCCAGGCCGCATGTTGCTTTCAGGTCACCGCTTATCCGGTCTGCGCTTGAGGCGCACCATCTGGTTGCATTTTAGAATGTTCGGATGCAAGCTGCGTATTGCTGGCAGGGGAGGGATTGACGATGACTTCCGGCGCAGACTTGAAAGACCTGACAAGGCAGATTTTCGAGGCGCGACATCAGGGGGACCTTGATGTCCTTATGTCATTCCTCGGTGACAACTGCATTTTCCGCGCGGCCGGAAGTCGGTATTTGGCGCCGCTCACCGAGCCGGTTGTCGGCAGTGCTGCACTTCGCGCGACGATGCGGCATTTCATCGACACTTGGGATATGACGGCGCTTGAGATCCTCGACATCCATGTCGATGGCAATGTGGCGCTGGTCCATCGTAGGGGGCAGATGCCGCACGGTACTACCAAGTTCGATACCGAGGTCATGGACAAGATGACCTTCGAGAACGGCAAGGTGATTGAGTGCGTAGAGTTCCTTGACACGCTTCAAGCTGCGTCGCTACTCAACATAGCAACGATCTCCGCGGCACAGATATAACCGTCCGTTCTTGGGCTGTCGACGGTGGCGCTCGGCCTCAGACGGCCGGGCGCACCTTGTGGGCGTGGGTTAATTCCGCGACCTTGTGAATGTGGGAGACCGCAGCTCGCCCGCCCGCTGTCTTCGTGAAGAGTTCAAGCGTCTCATCCTCATGGTCACCGACCGGTGTCAGTGCTTGGTCCATATAGGTCTTCGACTTTTTGTCTCGTGCGATGAAGAAGGCGCTGACTGCAAGCTTGGCAATGGTTGCACCTAGCGACACGTGCTTGGTGACTGTTTCCCAGACGAAGCGCGGCCAAAAGATTAAAGCGCTTTCGCGCGGCAGATCGGGCCTCCGTTCCGAGGGATGCTTGAGCCGTAGAAGGCCGCTCTGCAATGGATGCACGTTTTCCAATGGTACAGTCGTGGCGAACGACACAAGGACCTTTACGAGACTGGCGAGCGGCACACCCGTGGCAACGGCCCGGCGCAGCAGCGTCTTCATGTGCTCTGGCGAATAGTAGAGCGACCAGGCCTCCTGGTAGATGTCTTCCCATTCCTGCTTGGTCATCTTCGGATGCGCCGTGCAGACGTGCTCGACGTCATAAATATTGAGGTCGGCGTCCATCTCGACGCCCTTCTTCCATAGAGTCTGGTGGTCTTCGGAGCCCGGCAGTGGCGTCAGCACGAAGAACTCGATGACATCAAGCGGCAGTTCGTGCTGGATAATCGCGATGTCGCGTCGAATCGTCTCTGGCGTGTCTGCCGGGAAGCCAAGAATGTATCCGGCTAATGTCATGATGCCTTGCGCCTTCCAGGCAAGCAACATTTTCCGGTACTCAGTAATTTTGTTCTGGTTCTTCTTGGCCGCGGTCAGGTTATCGGGGTTTACATTTTCGAGCCCGATGAAGACGCGCGTAACGCCGGCGCGCTTCGATTTTTCGATGAAGTTGGGGATCTTGTGGCAGAGGGTGTCGACCTGGATCATCAATCCAAGCGGAATGCCGTCCTTCTCCCGGAGTTCGATCAAGCGGTCGAAGATTGCTTCCCAATCTCTGTTGCGGGCGAAATTGTCGTCGGTGATGAAGAACTTGTGGATGCCTTGCGCCCAGTTCATCCGCACCAGTTTCTCGACATCGTCGGCCGAGCGGAAGCGTGATTTGCGGCCTTGCACATTGATGATGGTGCAGAAAGAGCATTGATAGGGGCAGCCGCGTCCGGCGTCGAAGCTGGTGCTGAGGCCGAGCGTCTGCGCCACATTGGTTTTCGGCAGGAATGGGACGGCCGCACCTTCGATGCTCGGCAGGTCGTTCATGAAATTGTAGAGTGGCTCAAGCTGGCCGCTGGCCGCATCCTGCAGCACGCGCTCCAGGCGTCCTTCAGCCTCTCCGGCAAACATCGAGATACCCATCTCGCGACAGGCATCGAGGCCGACCGCCTTGCCGTCGAGCATGGCGAGGCACCCCGACACGTGAAAGCCGCCCATCGAAACCGGAACTCCGGCCTTGCGGAAAGGGCGCGCGATGTCCAGTGCCCGGGGATACTGGTTCGACTGAACACCGACCAGCGCAACCATCCCGAAATTGTCGTGTTGTGCGAGTCGTTTCAGCAGCGCCGGAGTGTCGACCCGCGTGTTGGTCTCGTCGATGACCGTGATCTCGATCTTGACCCCTGGCCCCAGCACCTCGCGTTCTGCACAGTCGGAGGCGATTCCGTAAATCGCGGCCAGGGAATTGGAGGGGATCATCGCCCGCCACCACCGGATCACATAGCCGTCGTCGTCGTAATGCGACGGCTTGATCAGGATGAGCTGGAAATTCCGTTCGGCAGTCTTTGGCAGATCTTGCACGGTCACTCGCTGGTAAGAGAAATCCCCGAAAATGGACGCTACCAGACGCGGTGGATTATACAAGGGAAGGTTTTACGGGGACTATCTGACACAAATAAGTCAGGCCGAACGGATTTTTGTACGCTACTATCATTCTGTTTTTGTTTGATAAATCGCCAAAGATTTGCGGTAGAGCTCGATGGCTAGCTGTCAAAGTTCCGATTTGATGTCGCCCATCCGGTTCCATGCATCAAGACCGGCGATCTTGTAGGCTTCGGCGAGAGTCGGATAGTTGAACGTATTTTCCACAAAATACTCAACCGTGCCCTTGAGGTTGAGCACGGCCTGGCCGATGTGCACCAGCTCGGTCGCCCCTTCGCCGACGATGTGCACGCCAAGCAGCCGGCGCGTCTTCAGCGAAAAGATGAGCTTCAGAAGCCCCGTATCGAGGCCCATGATATGACCGCGCGACGTCTCGCGGAAGCGCGCAATGCCGCATTCATAGGGAATGCCGCGCTCCTTCATTTCTTCCTCGGTCAAGCCGCAGGTGGAAATCTCAGGCACGGCGTAGATGCCGTAAGGGAAGTATTTTGGCGGCTCCTTTGCGACCGCGCCGATCGCAACGCGGGCGGCGATGCGACCCTGTTCCATCGATGTGGACGCGAGGCTCGGGAAGCCGACGACATCGCCGGCGGCATAGATGTTCGGTACCGAAGTCTGGAAGGTTTCCGGATTGACCTTAAGACGACCGCGGCTGTCGGCTTCCAGCCCGGCAGCTGGTAGATTGAGTGTGTCGGTCGCCCCCAGACGTCCGGCAGCAAACAGAACCATGTCAGTCACCAGGTGGCGACCATTGTCGAGCTTTAGTTCTACCTTGCCGTTGTCCAGGCGCGTTACCTTGTCGGCTTTGGTGCCGAGCAGGATCTTCATGTTGCGATCGCGCAGCTGATAGGTGAAGTCTTCGACGATTTCCCGGTCGATGAAGTCGAGCATCGTCGTTTTGGGATCGATGACTGTGACCGCGGTATCCAGGGCGCTGAAGATCGTGGCATATTCAATGCCGATGACGCCGGCGCCGATGACAGCCATCGAGCGCGGCAGCTCTCCGATATCGAGCAGTTCGTCGCTGTCGAGTACCGTCTTGTTGTCGAACGGGATGTAGTCCGGGCGGAACGGTTTCGTGCCGACCGCAAGCAGGACACTCGCCCCGGTGACCTTGACGACCTCGCCGTCGTCCTTGACGACTTCGAGCGTCGACGCGTCGACAAAGCTTGCTTTGCCCCTGATATGCTGCACGCGGTTTCGGGCGAACTGGTGCTCCAACACCTCGACTTCGTGATCAAGGGTGATCAGCAGGCGCCGCCGAAGGTCATCGGCGCTGATTTCCTCCTTCACCCGGTAGGATCGGCCGTAGAAGCCGCGCTCGCGCCAACCCGAGAGATTGAGGGCCGTTTCGCGCAGCGTCTTTGAGGGGATGGTGCCAGTATGCACCGAAACGCCGCCAACCCGCTTGCCCTGTTCGATGACCAGTACCTTCTTGCCGAGCTTTGCGGCCTGGATAGCGCCGCGGCGGCCTGCCGGACCGCTACCGACAACAACGAGATCGTACTGGAACATTCACCTGGCCCCGATTGCTAAGCTGGAATCATTTTTGCGACGCAGTATGTCGCGCGTCCACGGGTAGCAGGTCAATGTTGCAGAATATTTTATGAGCGAATATCAGGATTCACTGAAGCCAAGCAGGGGTTCTAGCTTCTCGAAGGTGCGATCCATCGCGAAAGCGCGGCTGATCGGAAGCGGAATATGGCCATAGAGAATCGACATCTGTCCCTCCGCCACGTGTTCGTTCGTCTTGCTGATTGCCGCAAGGTACAGGGCTGCTGCAAGCCCGGTGCGATCGGAACCGGACAGGCAATGGATCAACAAGGGTTTCGGAGCGTCCTTCATGACCTGGATCAATTCCTTCGCCTGCTCCGGAGTAAGCTCCCTGTAAGCGGACATTGGAAAATCGATGTGCTCGATACCGAGCGACTTCGCTTGTGCGACTTCGGCTTGCCACACGGGGGTATTGACGCCGCCACGCAGGCTGATGATCGTCTTGATCCCGTAGCGCTTCTCGAACTCCGCGATGGCCCGCGGGGAGGGCTGCGACGAGCGGTAGACCTCGCCGGCGACTACGCTATGAAAATTGTCGGTCGCGAACAGGTAGACGGCGTAGCCGCCGATCGTGAGCGTGAGGAGCGCAAGACATTGTACTGCAAGTCTCCAGGACCGTGGAAATTGGCGGGGGGCGATCGTGGTCATGGAGGTCTCGAAGCAGGACGGTTGCAGCGTCCTCGCTTTGCCACCCAAACCTGACTGGCACCTGAAGCGGCCCGGGCCCTAAATCAGACGCAGGCCCTTGAGGCTCGCATGGCCATCCTTGCCGATGATGATGTGATCGTGGACCGTGATCCCGAGCGGCTTTGCCGTGTCGACAATCATCTTCGTCATGTCGATATCGGCGCGCGACGGCGTAGGATCCCCGGAAGGATGGTTGTGGACCAAGATCAAGGCGGTGGCGGAAAGCTCGAGCGCCCGCCGCACCACCTCGCGCGGATAAACCGGCGTATGGTCGACCGTTCCGCGTCCCTGAACCTCATCGGCGATCAACGCGTTGCGCTTGTCGAGAAACAAAATGCGGAACTGCTCGCGTGTCTCGTGCGCCATCGCCGCATGGCAATACTGGATGACCGACGACCAGGACGAGAGCACCTGCTTGCCGCGCAGTTCGCTCTTCAGGGTTCGCTGCGCCACTGTCGATATCAGTTTCAGATCGAGTGCCACGGCCTCGCCGATGCCCTTTACCTCTTGCAGCAGCGGCAGAGGCGCACCGAAAACCGCTGCGAGTGAACCGAAGCGCTCGAGCAACGCCTTGGCGATCGGTTTGGTGTCGCGCCGCGGGATCAATCTGAACAGCAGCAATTCGAGCAGCTCGTAGTCGGCAAGCGCCGTATCGCCATGCTGGCGAAAGCGGTCACGCAATCGCTCCCGGTGGCCGTGGTAGTGCTCTTCCTTGCCAAGCGATGCCGGGAGATTGGATTGTTTCACCAGCGAGGCCGGTTTGGCGGCCTGTTCCGCGAAGAAAGAGCGTTCATCGCTTCCGTCGCTGGTGGCGAAGGGCAGTTCGGCGTCGTTGGAGTGCGAAACAGGACCCTTCGTCATCAAGTGCTCATCGGTTCAAGGGCGGAAGGCCGGGGCGGTCGAGGCCGCCGGGAGAAAGAGTGAAGATCTCGCAGCCGTCGGCGGTGACGCCGACCGTGTGTTCGTATTGCGCGGAAAGCGAGCGATCGCGCGTGACGGCGGTCCAGCCGTCGGCCAGCACTTTCACATGCGGACGACCGAGGTTGATCATCGGCTCGATGGTGAAGATCATGCCCTCACGCAGCTCCGGTCCCTCGCTGGCGCGCCCGTAGTGCAGAATGTTCGGGGAGTCGTGGAAGAGGGCGCCTACACCATGGCCGCAGAAATCGCGCACGACGGAACAGCGTTCGGCTTCGGCGTACGTTTGAATGGCTTCCCCAATTGCACCGGTGCGAGCGCCAGGGCGAACGGCCGCGATGCCGCGCAGCAGGGATTCGTAAGTCACTTCAAGAAGCCGCTCTGCGGCGCGTTTGATGGTACCGACCGGATACATCCGGCTTGAATCGCCGTGCCAGCCATCGACCACATAGGTGACGTCGATATTGACGATATCGCCCTCGCGCAGCGGCTTGGCATCCGGAATACCGTGGCAGACGACATGGTTGATCGAGGTGCAGGTCGATTTCGTGTAACCGCGATAGTTGAGGGTCGCCGGAATAGCACCGTTGTCCATGCCGAACTCGAAGACGAAACGGTCAATTGCATCGGTCGCCAAGCCGGGCTTTACGACAGCGGCCAGCTCATCCAGGCAGCGCGCCGTGAGGCGGCAAGCCTTGCGCATTCCCTCGAAAGCTTCGGAATCGTAGAGCCTGATTGCGCCCGTATTCTTCGACGGTGCGGAAGAGGCTTCGATATAATTCACCATTGCAGGCCCTTAGCGATTGTCATTCTGGTACATAATGCAGCTATGCCGGGTTCGTCCATCGCGATCAATGGGTGGAACATTATTTCTGGCTGCGCGGTCGCTTTGAACCTGCGCTCCGGCCTTTCAACCGACCGCAGCACTAACCTACACGCGATCCTTTCGGCCCGTGGCTTGATCCTGCATGTCACTCGGACGGGGCGCTGGAAATTGCCTCGCTGGAGTAAAAACAATATGGCGCTTCCCAGCGCCCCGTTCGGCGGTTTGTGCCCGCAACTCCGGTCCCTCTGCAGCCTTGCCGGAGGAAGCCCAAGCTTCTTCAGGGGGCCATGTGTGCCACACAGGCACGTCCGAGGCTCAACTCGGCGCCGCATTCGCGCGGACGCCGCCGTCCCCGGAGGGAGACCATTTTCTGCGGACCCCTGATGCGGAAGCTCACGTCCTTCTTCCACATCCGGCGCCGTTCCCGCCCCGCCGCAACGCCTTGCGGTGTATCCGCGGCGGGACGAGGGGATGATGGCATAGCCGATCAATACGGGGAAAATCGAGTATGTCTTTTATTGATAACGACCTACTCAGGAGCGGGACGAAAACAGCGAGGCGAAGGTGGAAGTCGGCTTGTTCGGCATACTGGTGACCACAACCAGCTGACGTATCTGGCCGCGCTTGAAGGCGGCGAGGAAGCGCTTGTAATCCCTGAAGGATACGCAACCGTTGGAGTCGCCGCGGGCGCCGAGCATATAGGTGTGCGCGAGCAGACCGACGCGGTTATAGACGTAGCCTGCGCCACCGACAGGGTTGAGGCGGATCGCTTCGACACCGTGGAAGAGGCTTTCACGCATCGTCAGATTGTACGTGTGCGGTGGGGTCGGTCCGCGGTTCTTGGCATGCACGAAACGCGGGTTGTCACGCATCTTGCCGAGGCCGGAATGGGCCTCCAGGCGTTCGCCGTTCGGAAGGTAGACGACGTTGGCGGAAATGTCGTACACCGCGACGCCGCTGCGCGCGACCGGGGCAGACAGTCCCTTCTTTACCGTCGGCATCGCGTCTTCGTCATCATCCGAGGCGCCCGCATCCGGCCGGGCATAGGCGAGTACCGGTTCTGCTGGAGCGCTGCGATCGCTAGGCGTCGCGCGCTTGCTCAGGCCGTCGGGCCGAGCCATCGGCAAAGGGATCGACGTGTCGCTGCCGCTCAACACGAGATCGAACGGCTGGCTTGTGGCCGGAGCCGGTTGCGCGGCCGGCGCAAGGCTTGCAACCTCGACCGGGCCAGGCTTGGGGGCGGCGGGCGGGACCTGCCCCTTGATGACGGCCTCGGGTTGCGCGGCGAGCGCCAGTAGGGCAGGGCCTTCGGCTGCCGCGACCTCTGCCTTCGAGGGAATGATGATCCGATCAGCCGAGGCAACGGCGACAGGTGTCGTCGTAACAGCGTCATCCTTTGCCCGCGCCGGCTGGGCAGGTGCTGTTGCTGCCGCAATCATGGCCGGCTTGTTCGGCGAGGCTTCAGAAACGGTAAGAGGCTCCGACTGCCCGACGAATGCTGCTGCGAGCGCTGCGGACGGGGTCGCCACGCGAACGCCCCTTGCCAGCGCCAGTTCACTCTCGGTGCTCATGCGCAGCCTCGAGAATTTCTTGACGTGAACGAGGCGCTGCGTCGGCTCAGCGTTGGTGACGGCTAGGGGTGCAAGCGCGGCGTTGGCAAGCGGACCCGCGCTCGGAGCGACCATATGCATGGTCGCGACGGTGGCGACGACCCAAGCTGAAGCGGCAAACCCGGCACCGATAAGAGCTGCACCTGAAAGGAAGCGGAAAGCGGAAACGAAACGAGAAATGGGGGTACCTATGGGCCTGCTACTGCTAAACACATCGACCGCCAACGCCATAACACTCGTCTTTCACAACTCGTTACTGGGCCGGCGGTACTAACTGATCTTCTTCGCCGGGGCCGGTATAGGAGCATCAGGGCTAAATTGCGGCTCGCTAATATGTCCGGTTGCCTGGTAGGATGACGAATTATGGTAACCAATTCCTTTACGGGAGCGCGCAAGCCGTTCGAAATTGAAACGGGGGCCTTTGCGCATCGCCGCGGCCTTCTTTTGCGCAATCCTCCCTCTTCTCATGACGTGCCGAGAAGTGCGGATTCTGCTATATGTCCTTCCCGTCGTAGCTCCACGCTGGGAGGGAAAAGCCGATGTCTTCGACGCAAGTGGTTCATGAAGAGGTCTCGCCGGCCTTGCTGGTCGAGGCGATGTTCGCATTTCGGAAAACGGCCGCGATGAAGGCGGCCATCGAATTCGATGTTTTCACGAGACTTGCCGGGGACGGTAAAACCGCGGCGATGCTCGCGTCGGAGTTGGGTTGCGCCGAGCGCGGAGTGCGCATTCTCTGCGACTTTCTGGTGACTTCCGGTTTCCTGACGAAGGGCGGCGACAATTACGCGCTGACGCCGTCGAGCCAGGTCTTTCTCGATCGGCGCTCGCCAGCCTATATGGGGGCTGCCATCGATTTCCTCGGCTCGCCACAAATGGTGTCGTTGCTGCTCGACGACCCGGCTGCCTATGTCCGCAATGGCGGTTCCGTCGGCTTGGCGAACGTCGCCCCTGACAATCCGGTGTGGGTCAAGTTTGCCCGCGCCATGGGTGCGTTCACCGGCGTAAGCGCAAAAGCCCTGGCATCGGATGTCGCGACGTGGCCAACGCCGCCAAGCAAGGTGCTCGATATTGCCGCCGGCCCCGGGTTCTTCGGGATCGAAATCGCCAAGGTGGCGGCGTCGGCACGCGTGGTTGCACTCGATTGGAAACCGGTTCTTGCTGTAACCCAAGAGAATGCGACGAAGGCGGGCGTGGCGGACCGGTTCACCTTCCAGGCTGGAAGTGCGTTCGGAGTCGATTGGGGCGGCGGCTATGACCTCATACTGCTCCCGAACTTCCTTCATCACTTCGATGTTGACGGCTGCATCGCGCTTTTGAAGAAGGCGCGAGCGAACCTGGTTCCCGGGGGGCGGGTCGGGATCGTTGAGTTCGTTCCAAACGAGGATCGCGTCTCGCCGGAGTTCCCGGCTGCTTTTGCCATGGTCATGCTGGCCACGACGCCGAGAGGCGACGCTTATACGCAACAAGAGCTTGCCGACATGGCCGAATCGGCTGGGTTCCGCGTTGTCGCTTTCAAGCCGCTGCCACCATCGCCGGCCAGCCTGATCTTCCTGGAGTGATGGGTTAAGGTCTCGACCCTAGGCTCGCTCCATCACATAGCTTCCCGGCGCCTCTTCGATGGCGTTGAGCGCGGCACCGCCCGGCTTCCGGGCGGGCACGCGCTTGCCATCCTTGGCCTCGATCCAGGCCTGCCAGTGTGGCCACCACGAGCCGGCATTTTCGGCGGCTTCAGTAAACCACGCATCGTAGTCGCCCTTTGCCGCGCCACCGGTCCAGTATTGGTATTTCTTCTTGTCCGGCGGATTGACGACGCCGGCGATATGGCCGGAGCCCGCGAGCACGAAATCGACCTTGCCGCCGAAGAACTGGCTGCCGAGAAACACCGATTTTGCCGGCGCGATATGATCCTCGCGGGTTGCTAGGTTGTAGATCGGGATCTTGACGTCCTTGAGCGACAGCTTGTGGCCGTCAAGGATCATCTCGTTGGCGGTCAACGCGTTCCTGAGGTAGCAATTGCGCAGGTAGAAGGCGTGGTTGGCTGCCGCCATGCGGGTGGAATCGGCATTCCAGAAGAGCAGGTCGAAGGGCATGGGATCCTGGCCCTTCAGGTAATTGTTGACGAAGTAGGGCCAGATCAGCTCCGAGGCCCGCAGCATGTTGAAGGCGGTTGCCATCTTCGAACCGTCGAGGTAGCCGATCTCGTCCATATGGGCTTCAAGCCGTCCCAACTGTTCCTCGTCGACGAAGACTTTGAGGTCGCCGGCATAGGTGAAATCCACCTGCGTCGTGAAAAGGGTGGCGGTCTTGATCCGCTTGTTCTTCTCCTTGGCATGCAGCGCCAGCGTTGCGGCAAGCAGCGTGCCGCCGACACAGTAGCCAACAGCGTTCGCCTCCTTCTCGCCCGTCGCCTTCTCGATCGTATCGAGGGCAAAGTCGATGCCCTCGCGCGCATAGGCGGCCCAGTCTTTTTGCGCATGGCGGGCGTCTGGATTGACCCAGGAAATCACGAAGACGGTCTGTCCCTGGTCGACACACCATTTGATGAACGATTTCTGCGGGTTGAGATCGAGGATGTAGAACTTGTTGATCCACGGCGGGCAGATGAGGAGCGGGCGTTTCAGCACCGTCTCTGTCGTCGGCTCATACTGGATGATCTGGCAGATCTCGTTCTGCGCGATCACCTTGCCGGCAGTAAGCGCCATGTCGCGGCCGACGGCGAATTTGGTCATGTCTGTCTGGCGAAGCCTCAGGTCGCCTTGGCCGGCGACGATATCCTCGGCGAGCATCTTCATGCCGCGAACCAGGTTTTCGCCGCTGGTGGCAATCGTTTCGCGATAAAGCTGCGGATTGGTGGCGACGAAGTTGGTTGGCGAAAGGGCGGCCGTGATCTGTTTCACATAGAAGCCGGCCTTGTGCTTCGTATGTTCGTCGAGGCCGTCGGTTTCGGCGACGATCTTCTCGGCCCAATCTGCGGTGATCAGGTAAACCTGCTTTAGAAATTCGAAGAACGGGTTCTTTTGCCAGTCCTCATCGGCAAAGCGTTTGTCCTTGCTGACCGATTCTTCCGCCGGCGTCTCGCCCTGCATGCGCTGCATCGACCGCATCCAGACTCCGAAGTAGCTGCTCATCAGCTGCGTCTGCGCCTCGAAGGTGCGGCGAGGATCGGCGATCCAGTACTCGGTGACCTTGGAGAGCGTCTTGACCATATCGGTCATCGGCTCTGCCGCATTCTCAGCGATCTCGCCGCGTTCGCGCGGCGCAAGCCAGGCAGTTGCCGCCTTGCCGAGATTTTCGAGCGCACGGGCGAAGTTGACCGCCATGGCCTCGGGATCTTTCAACAGGTAGGGATCTAGATCCTTTGCATTGAAGCCCGGGTTCTTTGCCTTGTTGCCGTTTTCCTGCTTGCTGTCGGTCACGCGTTTCCTCCGGCGGCAGCATGTTCCTGCAAATTGAGTTGTACATCTGGAAAGATCGATAAAACAAGTTCCGCTGACGCTTGCTCGTGCTATTGCTTTGTGGCTGCGACGAATCTAACAGTCGAAGCACCGCAGGATTTGGGACCTCTGGCACATGACGACAAACGGCATCCGCATCATCGCAAACGTGACCCGCATCGCGCTCATCAGCGCCGCCGCGGCCATGACGCTTGCCGGATGCCTGCAGACGCCTGAGGAAAAGGCCGCTTTCCGCGCCAGCCAGGCAGCGCCCACCCCTGTTGTCATGAATGCGACAAAGGGCGAGGCGCCGACCGTGAGCGGCCTGTCGCACTACAAGGACGGCTATCCCGGGTTTGGTGCGCCGCTAACAGCCGCAAACGTCCAGATGAGCGATCAGGAGGCCGGCGGGCTCCAGCAGAAGTTGACGGCACTCGCCGCCCAGCGCAAGGCCGGCACGATCTCGGAAGCCGAGTATCAGCGTCGCGTTGCGGAATTCCGCAAGCTGGCTGCCGAGCACGGCGCCGATACGCTCTCGGAAATCGCCAATTAGGCCTTGCCTTCGCTGCGATTTGGAAGCAAAGCCTTCCATCAGTGGCGGAAGATGAATTTTTCCCGATAATGCAAGGCCTGCACGGCTCTCTGTCAAAGAATTGCCGTGTGACGCAAGTCTGATGAATACGGCGTTTGTGATTCTGAAGTTCGTATCGCGAACAGCCGGGAATTTAGGACGAACTTCGAGCGCGGCCGCGGTGGCCGCATTTCCGTGGGGAAAGAAATGGAAGAGTTTCACAAAGTCCGGCGTTTGCCGCCTTACGTTTTCGAACAGGTCAACCGTTTGAAAGCAAGCGCGCGAGCGGGCGGGGCCGATATCATCGATCTCGGCATGGGAAACCCTGACCTTCCGACCCCGAAGGCGATCGTCGACAAGCTCTGCGAAGTGGTTCAGGACCCGCGCACACACCGCTATTCGTCGTCCAAGGGCATTCCCGGCCTTCGCCGGGCGCAGGCCGCCTACTACGCGCGCCGCTTCGGCGTGAAGCTCAATCCGGACACGCAGGTCGTCGCGACGCTGGGCTCCAAGGAAGGCTTCGCCAACATGGCGCAGGCAATCACGGCGCCTGGCGACGTGATTCTTTGCCCGAACCCGACGTACCCGATTCACGCCTTCGGCTTCCTGATGGCCGGCGGCGTCATTCGCTCGATGTCAGTCGAGCCGGACGAGAGCTTCTTCCCGCCGCTGGAGCGCGCGGTTCGTCACTCGATTCCAAAGCCGCTGGCGCTGATCCTCAACTATCCGTCCAACCCGACGGCTTTTGTGGCGACGCTGGACTTCTACAAGGACGTCATCGCCTTCGCCAAGAAGCACGACATCATCGTCTTGTCCGACCTTGCCTACTCCGAGATCTACTTCGACGGCGAGCCGCCTCCGTCGGTGCTAGAAGTTCCGGGCGCAATGGATGTGACCGTCGAGTTCACCTCGATGTCGAAGACCTTCTCGATGCCGGGCTGGCGCATGGGCTTTGCGGTCGGCAACGAGCGCCTGATCGCGGCACTGACGCGCGTCAAGTCCTACCTCGATTACGGCGCGTTTACGCCGATCCAGGTTGCGGCAACGCACGCGCTGAACGGCGACGGCTCCGACATTGCGGAAGTCCGCAACGTCTACAAGCGTCGCCGCGACGTCATGGTGGATACCTTCGGCAAGGCCGGCTTCGAGGTGCCGCCGCCGGCAGCAACGATGTTTGCCTGGGCCAAAATCCCGGAAAAGTTCCGTCACCTCGGTTCGCTCGAGTTCTCCAAGCTGCTCGTCGAGAAAGCCGACGTGGCGGTCGCGCCGGGCATCGGTTTCGGCGAAATGGGCGACGACTACGTGCGTCTGGCGCTCGTCGAGAACGAGCACCGTATTCGCCAGGCAGCCCGCAACATCAAGAAGTTCATGTCGACGGCAGACGAGACGATGCACAACGTCATCTCGCTC
This sequence comes from Rhizobium sp. BK176, assembly GCF_024808055.1. Taxonomy (NCBI): domain Bacteria; kingdom Pseudomonadati; phylum Pseudomonadota; class Alphaproteobacteria; order Hyphomicrobiales; family Rhizobiaceae; genus Rhizobium; species Rhizobium sp. BK176. The sequence goes on from NZ_JANUBV010000022.1 coordinate 78,584, forward strand.
AACGCACATCGCTGATATAATCCCCTCAACGGCAGCCGCTTCGGCGGCTGCCCTTCATGACACATTTCAGGATCGATCCATGGCAGATGCCCTCAAAATCGGCATTGCGGGCTTGGGTACCGTTGGTGCTTCGCTTGTCCGTATCATTCAGCAGCGCAGCAACGAGCTGGCCGCAACGTGCGGACGCCCGATCCTGATTACGGGTGTTTCCGCCCGCGACAAGACCAAGGACCGCGGCATCGATGTTGGCGGCATCGAATGGTTCGACCGGCCGGAAGATCTGGCGGAGAAGGGCGACATCGACGTTTTCGTCGAACTCATGGGTGGAGTCGACGGTTCCGCGAACAGCTCCGTGCGCGCGGCTCTGCAGCGTGGTCTCCATGTGGTGACCGCGAACAAGGCGCTGCTTGCCTATCACGGCGTCGAGCTGGCGACGATCGCGGAAGAGAAGGGCGCGTTGCTGAACTTCGAAGCAGCCGTTGCCGGCGGCATCCCTGTCATCAAGGCGCTGCGTGAGTCACTGACCGGTAACACGATCTCCCGCATCTACGGGATCATGAACGGCACCTGCAACTACATCCTGACGAAGATGGAGAAAGAGGGCCTGTCCTTCGCCGACTGCCTGAAGGAAGCACAGCGCCTCGGCTATGCAGAAGCCGATCCGGCCTTCGATATTGAAGGCAACGACACCGCCCACAAGCTCTCGATTCTCACGACACTTGCCTTCGGAAACCAGATCGCTGCCGACGATATCTATCTCGAAGGCATCACCAACATCTCGATCGAGGATATTCACGCTGCAGCCGATCTCGGCTACCGCATTAAGCTGCTCGGCGTTGCGCAGCGCACGGATACCGGCATCGAGCAGCGCGTGCATCCGACCATGGTGCCCGTCGATTCTGTGATTGCGCAGGTCGATGGCGTGACGAACGCGGTTGCGATCGAGTCGGACGTTCTCGGCGAGTTGCTGATGGTCGGCCCGGGCGCCGGCGGCAACGCAACGGCTTCGTCGGTGCTCGGTGACATCGCGGACATCGCCAAGAGCCGACCCGGCGCACAGCGCGTTCCCGTTCTCTGCCATCCTGCCAAGTCGCTGGAGCCCTATCGCAAGGCGCAGATGCAAAGCCACGAAGGCGGATATTTCATTCGCCTGACGGTACTCGACCGCACCGGCGTGTTCGCGAGTGTAGCCACCCACATGGCGGAAAACCAGATCTCGCTGGAATCGATCGTACAGCGTTCGAAGCAGCATCTGGCGCCGTCGCATCACCAGACGATCATCATGGTGACGCATGCGACAACCGAAGAGTCCGTCCGCAAGGCGGTCGCCGCAATCAAGGGCGAGGGTTACCATGTCGGAGAGCCGCAGGTGATCCGCATCGAGCGGCCGAAGGAAGACTGAGTCTTCCACGGGCGTTATGGCGTGCCGAATCCGGCGGCAGCTCTGATGCGTGCATCCACAGCTAACGTCATGCCTGGTGTCCAAAACCGTTGTGCGGCTGATCCAAGCCGCATAAAGCTGCCGATATCGCGCCCTGTCTCGGGGCGGTGACAAGCGTTGAGGGCAGCAGACGAGATGGAGATTCCGGCCGATCCTGTACAGCGCGCGTTTCTGGGCGTCGAGAAGTCCGTGTTGGACAATCGCTGGATTGCGCGCCTCGATCAAGCCGGCCAGAACCGGGCGCTCGCCATGTCGCAGATGCACGGGCTGCCTGAACTCATTGCGCGTGTTCTCGCCGGACGCGGCGTCACGGCTGACGAAGCGCTGGAGTTTCTTGATCCGACCCTTCGTGGCCTGATGCCTGATCCTTATACGCTGACGGATTGTGAGAAGGCTGCCAGGCGGCTTATGGAGGCAATTCGAAGCCAGCAGCAGGTTGCAATTTTCGGTGACTACGACGTTGACGGCGCATCGTCGTCGGCGCTGATGTTCCGATTTTTCAAGCACTTCGGCGTCAAGGCTGAGATCTATATTCCGGATCGCGTTTTTGAAGGTTATGGCCCCAACGCTGCGGCAATCGGCAGCCTGATCGACAATGGCGCACGGCTGATCGTCACCGTTGATTGTGGATCGACAAGCCACGACGCATTGGCCGAAGCTGCCAGGCGCAATATCGACGTCGTCGTCATAGATCACCACCAGGTGACACACGATTTGCCGCGTTGCCACGCGCTGGTCAATCCGAACCGCGAGGACGATCTCTCCGGGCAGGGACATCTTTGCGCCGCTGGCGTCGTGTTCCTGGTTCTCGTCGCGACGCTGCGGTTGTTGCGAGAGGCTGGCGATCCGCGCGCCAAATCGATCGATCTGCTGCAATGGCTCGATATCGTTGCGCTTGCGACTGTCTGCGACGTCGTCCCGCTGAAGGGCCTGAACCGCGCTTACGTGGTCAAAGGGCTGATCGCCGCGCGACATCAGGGCAATGCCGGCCTGTCCGCGCTGTTCCGCAAGGCCGGTCTCGCCGGGCCTGTAACGCCCTACCATTTCGGATTTCTGATCGGCCCGCGCATCAATGCCGGCGGACGCATCGCCGACGCTGCGCTCGGGAGCCGCCTGCTCACTCTCGACGACACGGGCGAGGCCGAGGCGATCGCCCAGCGATTGGACGAGCTCAACCGTGACCGGCAGGCGATGGAAGCGGCAATGCTCCAGGAAGCCGAGGCGGAGGCGCTGGCGGAATACGGGGATGGCACAGGCGCCTCGGTGATCGTCACCGCGCATGAAAAGTGGCACCCTGGGATCGTCGGCCTGATTGCAGCCCGTCTCAAGGAAAAGTTCAAACGCCCGGCCTTTGCCATCGCTTTCGACCCGTCCGGCAAGGGTACCGGCTCGGGCCGCTCGATCAACGGCTTTGACATGGGCAAGATGGTGCGCGCAGCGGTGGACGAAGGCCTGCTGATCAAAGGCGGCGGCCACGCCATGGCTGCCGGCCTCACCGTTGAGCGCGACAAGCTCGGCCGTCTACGCAGCTTTTTTTATGAACGTGCCGAAAAGACAGTAGCGGCGCTCGTCGCCAACGAGACGTTGAAGATCGACGGGGCGATTGCAGCCAGCGGCGCGACCCTCGATCTGATCGATCGGCTCGAGACAGCCGGCCCCTATGGTTCTGGCCACGCGCAGCCTCTCTTTGCGATTCCAGCCCACCGTCTTCGCGACTCCCGCCTGGTGGGCGAGAAGCACGTGAAAGTGACGCTCGAGGCCATGGACGGCACCCGGCTGGACGGGATTGCATTTCGGGCTGCCGATACGCAACTGGGCAACCTGTTGCTGAATTCCAGGGGCGCCAGCCTGCACGTTGCCGGCTCTCTCGGCGCGGACCACTATCAGGGCTCACGACGCATTCAGCTGCGCGTCCAGGACGCCGCGCCGGCGCGGTGATATCGGCGGATGCAGATGGCCAGCCGTTTCTGGACGACTGTGCCACAGACCGGCGTTAGATGAGAATGTGCTGCGTCAAGTCGCTCTCGATGAAGATCATGTTGGGCTTGTAGCCGCGCTCAAGGAATGTCTCGCGGCGGGCCATATCGGCTGCGAAGATCATTGTATTTTCGATCCCGATCGGATCATTGTCGTCGAGGTCGGCGGTGACATCGATTTCCGGCGGTAGACCGACATCGCGAAGCAGTTCGGTGATCAATGCCGGATCGGCCATGCCGCTGAGAATGAGCCGATCGACGCCTGCGGTTGCGGTCACCTGATAAGCGAGGGTCTGCATGGCGACCAGCATCGGGAAGGATTCGCGCAGTGCCGCGACTTCGGGGTGATCGCCCATGCCTCCGAGCGCGATGCGTGTATAAAGTTCGTAGGCCTTGATGAAATCCTTGCGAACCGCCCAGAAGCGAACCGCGACGGCCATGCGGTTGAGCGTGAAGACCTTGCACATTTCCTCGTAGATCGCACGTGCCTCGGGCGTCGTGCTGAGCTTTCCGCGCTTGGCGGCCATGTACAGGAAGTATTCGAGCCCGCCGCGATACTTGTCCCAGGCGACCATAACCTCCTCGTTGCCCGTCTGCGAGCGGTCGGGGGCCACCTTCGAGGCGACGACGGAGCGATAGAACGGCTGCTTGAGGAAGGCCACGCCGCTTTGGTCGAGCACATGAGCGAGATAGGGAAAGAAGCAGAAGCAAAAGTCGCGTGGAACCCACACGGAGCGCAGTGCCGACGAGCGGTAGATCGCAATTTCCGGGAAGATGTGGCGTTCGAACAGGAACTGAAACACTTCGACGAAGTCATGTTGGCCGAATTTGGTGTCCTCATCGACCTTGTAGAACGTGGTGAGGTCGCGGTCATTGATTTCGTCGTAGAGATACCAGGGCGCGTGGCAGGCGGACACGTCGGAATTAGCATCGAGGTAGGCGACCGCCGCCTTGACGCCCTCGGGAATGAGAAAGTCGTCGTCGGCGAGATAGATCGAATACTCACCGACCGCGTGGTGGAACGAGCTCGCGATATTCTTGTACGGCCCACCGTTGACTGCGCGACGGTAAAGGCGAATCGGAAGGCCCCTCGCGATGAACTCTTCGACGACCTCAGCCGTATTGTCGGTTGAGGCATTGTCGGAAATTACGATCTCGTAGGGGAAGTCGAAGTCGTAGGTTTCGCAATGCTCGAGTGCGTTGCGCAGATACGCTTCCCGATTGTAGGTCGGGATGCAGATGCTGAGTTTGATACCGCTCAATTGAATGCTCTCCGGGGCAGGGCGTTGCCTTCATGGCGTTGGTCGAAGGGCGCGGGGCGCCCGAAATTCTGCGGATCATGATTTCAAGGCGAGACGCTGCGATCACGGGCGGACCAAGGGGCCGCTCTCTCCACGGGGAGTCGCTCCCCTGTGAGCATTGCAACTTCCATCAAGATCGCCTCCGCGATGGGGATCTGTGCGCGGCCGCTTGCCGGCAAAGATTTGATGTGACTATCTATGGGGTAAAGTTGGAGCGAGGCTGGTGTTCGCGGTCGTGCGGGAAGCCGCAGCGACCGATAAGGCAATCGGAGAGATGAAGTCACGTTTTGTGGCGAGAGCGCCGCGCGTTCGCTAACTCAGACCGCGAGATTGTGCGTCCATGCGTTGATTCGAATTAGGAACGCCTAAGCCGGTCTTGCGACCTCAAAGGACTTGAAATTCAGCGACGGCTCGTTCGAGCCTATAGTTTTTCTGCTCGCAACGAAGCGAAGTACTGTTTTCGCATAGGCTCACGCGGCGTGCTATCAGCATTGAGCGCGCATGGCGCCACAGGACCGGCAAGTGGGGCGGCTCAATGGACTTGCTCGAAAGTGAAAGGATCTGTCAGAAAAGAGCCACTTTCAGTGACTTCAGCAAGCTTGAACAAATCCGTCTGCTCCAATGGGGGCCTTCCGCCAACCGCGCTGCAGCAACCGGTGGCAGCTAGACGAATACTTGATCAGCTTCCATCGAACCCGTGGAAACGTTAGTGCTCATGCCTCGCGCTATTTAGGAGTGGAGGGGGAAATGGCTTACCCCCTCGCGTACCCTCAATGATGGCTGCCGTTGCCGTTGTTGCCATTTGACAAGCCATTGGCATTGCCGTTCATCACACCATAGGATTGCATCAAGTTAGGGCGGGATGCCGGCCCCGTTGTCTGGTCGACGCCAGATGTACCGTTGCCGCCAATGTAGTCCCCGTTGCCGGTGTAGGACGACGACGACCGGCCGACGGTCGAGCCGTTGGATGTGGTGGGCTTACTGTCAATCGTAGCCTGCGCAAAGGCAGAGCTGGCGGCAAGAGTGATTGCGGCGGTGGCTATAATGAGAGACTTCATAGTTCGTTGTTCCTTTTAGCTCGAAGCATGATTGCTTCGCACTCAGGTTGTATTAGCGTCGTTGCAGCGAAGGCGCTTGTTCTGGAATGCCAGTTGTTTGCCCGTGTCTGCCAGGACACAGATTTGTCTATCGCTCATTTGCGGTCTTAGGCGCTGGGAGGTCGTCACGAACGCCCCGGCCAATGCACAGATTTGCGTCTCAAAACGTTCGTGCTGTCCAATCGTCATCGCCGGTGATCCACTGGTGGCCACGCCCAAGGACCTTAGCGGGGGCGTGCTTCCCGTATTCCTGGCTCTTGGCCCGGCTGGCTTCGTTGCGCGCTACCCTCTCTTTATTGCGATTGGGAGGCTCAAATCGATAAACCGAGCCTGCAGAAGGGAAAGGGCAAGATGGTCGCCCGCATTGACCCATCTGCTGTTGTCACCCGAAAACGCGCCCTCATGGAAATCAGGTGGGGCTGCGCACCTGCTTCCGAGAGGGGCGGACCAAGATCGAGTTTCTGCAAAAGCTTGTATGCCCGCGCAGTCGGACTATCGGTTGTGTCAAAATGGTCTTGCCAGAACGGCCCATCGATTTGGTTGTCGTAGTTCGCTGGTTCGACGCCGTACGTCTCCCATACAGGAGCCAAATCTGTTGGATTGTTGTGGCGAACGTCCTCACTGACGAAGGAATTCTCGCCACGTGGGTGGTCGGGGAGGGGCCAACTCATATGGCTCCAAGGACAGAAGCAACTCGTCACCAAGCGCGCGGTCGCGCGAGTGTCCATTCGGCGTCTTCTTGTTGGTGGCGGTTGTATTGCGCGGAAAGGCGCTTGGCTTGTCGTGTGCAGACATTAGTTTGCGCTAAGCTGCCACATTACAATTGGAAAAAAAGTGAGCGCTCTTGGTTGAAGATTGCGCGTGTCACGACAGATAGTAGCAATATCTGGCTTGGTGGGGACAACGCCATGGCTGGGCGGGGTAAAGCTAATATTCAGAGCCTGATCAACGGACCTACTGCATGGGGACTTGCCACGCGTTTGGCAGTTCGGCATCTGGAACGCGCTGGAATGGAGGTCGCGCCGCTTCTGTTGCAGTCTGGTCTATCAAGCGTGGCCATCGCGGAGCGCCAACGAATTCATGTTACGGCGCAAATGCGGTTCCTGGAGTTGGTGGGCTACGCTTTGAAGAATGCGTGGATAGGTCTCACCTTGGCCAAGGAGTGCGACCTGCGCGAACTTGGGATGCTTTATTACGTGGCGGCCTCATCACATGATCTAGGTGACGCTTTTAAACGCCTCTCAAGGTACGTAAGCCTTGGAAATGAGGCACTCGTCGTGAGGTTAGGGGAAAGGCCTGCATGCTCCATCGAAGTCTCGTACGCCGGCGTGCAGCGTCATCGGGACCGGCACCAGATGGAATTGCTGGCCTTTGCCGTCTTGCGTTTGTGCCGAAAACTCGTCGGACGGGATCTTTCGCCACACAAGGTGAGATTCATCCATCATCGAACTGGCGACCTGAGTCAAATCAGGCGAACGTTTGGGTGTGAGGTCGAGTTCGATGCAGAAATGGATGAGATCATTTTCAACGCCGGAACACTGGAGCTCCCTGTCGTTGGAGACGACCCATTTCTCAACGAACTGATATTGAAGATGTGCGACGAGGCGATGACGGCCCGCCTGGCCAACACTAGCCGCTTTCGAACTATCGTGGAAAACAACATTGCGCCACTCTTGCCGCATGCCGAGGCGACCATAAAAGCCGTCGCGAAGCGACTTGGTCTAAGCGAGAGGACATTTGCTCGGAAATTGGCGGCGGAGGGGATAAGCTTTGGCGAAATCCTGGACCAAATGCGCCGTGATCTTGCGATCCGCTACCTAGAGGACGATCTTCAGGCGTCCCAGATTGCCTGGTTATTGGGATTTCACCATCCGAGCTCCTTCAGTCATGCGTGCCGACGTTGGACAGGCAAAAGCCCGCTTGAATTTCGGCGCGCTCCTGTACGTGACCCCGCAGAGTAGTCAAGCGGACAGATCCTCGTCTTTCAGCGCGAGATGTGCCAAATTTTCGCTTTCACGGCCGATGCTATGCGCCCGCCCATAGTTCAGGGTTCGACTTGATGGTCATTTCTCACCCTTCGGAAGTAAGCGCGATTTTCGATGCGCATTGACGGCTGCTGCACTGCTGGCCTCGCATCAGTACCGAGATCCGGCTCTGTTAGGCGGTGGATGTTTTCGA
>NZ_JANUBV010000023.1:0-84556 GCF_024808055.1 Rhizobium sp. BK176
TGCGCATAGGCGTGTGCAGTCTCCTGCACCATGCGCTCCTCGTCCGTCAGCTGCTCCACCAGCCGGAACGGATCGGCCCAGTCGAAGATCTCGCGGGTATGCTGCATGGTCGTTCCTCCTCGTTCGCCTGCCGGCGCGACTATCCTTCGGGCATAGACCCGCAGTCTGGAAGGGTCAACTCGCCGGACGATTTCAACGTCGATCTAACGCTTGGCCCAAGGCGGAATGAACCTGACATCGTCGCCAGCCACCGCCTCGCGCAGGAAGTCGATCACCGCCCGAACCCTCGGCGACTGGCGAAGATCACGATGGCATGTGATCCAGTAGTGCCGCCTGAGATCGACCTCGTCGGGAAGCACCCGTTCGAGTTCGGGATAGCGGCTGGCGAAGAAATAGGGAAGCACACACAGTCCAAGCCCGTTTCTGGTCGCCGTCAGCTGCGCAAAGATGCTGGAACTCTGGAACTGCGGCTTGATGCGCGGATGCACGTCGCCAAGATAGTCGAGGCCGGGCGCAAAGATCATCTCCTCGATGTAGCTGATGAAGGGATGCTCCAGCAGATCGTCGCGGCAGGTAATCGGCGCGCTCCTTTGCAGATAGTCCCGCGAGCCGTAGAGCTGAAGATGGTAGTCGGTGAGCTTGTCGGAGAAATAAGGTCCGCCCTTCGGCTCATCGAGCACGACGGTGATGTCGGCCTCCTTGCGCGACAGCGACATGATCTGCTGGATCGTCACCAGCTCGAGCGACAGGTTCGGATGGCGCGCGACGAACTTCGGCAGCACGCGCGCAAAGAAGAAGTTCGAGAAACCCTCCGGTGCGCTGAGCCGCACCACACCGCGCTGCGTCATTGCGCCGTCGATCAGGTCGGCGCGCAGCCGTTCGGTCTCCTGCTCCATCTTCTCGGCGGTCTCGACGAAGCGCGCACCCATCGCCGTCATCACGTAGCCTCGCGGGTTGCGCTCGAAGAGCTTGACCTTGAGCGCGAATTCCAGCCGATCGATGCGGCGTGAGACGGTCGCGTGACTGGTGCGCAATTGCCGCGCGGCAGTCGACAGCTGGCCGGTTCGGGCCACCGCCAGAAAGAACTGCAGGTCATCCCAGGTGAATTGCGGTGAATTGTTCATGCTGCCCCCGTCGGCCGTGGCATTGGCCGCTGATATTGGTCTTTCGTCTAATGCGCCGCAGCCCGCGCCGCCCTAAGTTCCAACAAAAGCGCCCTAACGATCTGCATTCATTGGGTCGGTGGCGCGGTAAAGCAATAGTTCTGTTCAAAAATGAACAGATACTGTTTGGAATTGGTTGTAAAGCGGCCTTGCCTGATCGGTGCAATTCCATGATCGTAAGGCACGCGCCGGCGGCTTTTGAGGAGAGCGGCTGGCCAAATCTGAACAGAACGGCATTCTGGTCAATCTCTGGGAGGAGAGAAATATGCGAAAGAGTCTCATTGCGTGCCTGGCATTTCTGCTTGCAAGCAGTACCGCGGTACTCGCCGATGGTGCATCCGACGGCAAGGTAAAGATCGGGATCCTGAACGACCAGTCCGGCGTCTACGCCGACTTCGGCGGCAAGTCCTCCGTTGAAGCAGCCAAAATGGCGGTCGAGGATTTCGGCGGTAAAGTGCTCGGCGTGCCCGTCGAGATCGTTGATGCCGACCACCAGAACAAGCCCGATATCGCGTCCAACATTGCCCGCCAGTGGTACGACACCGAGCAGGTCGACGCGATCATGGAATTGACCACGTCGTCGGTCGCGCTCGCAGTTCAGGCGATTGCGAAGGAGAAGAAGAAGATCGACATCGTCACCGGCGCGGCCACGACCGATCTGACCGGCAAGGCTTGCTCGCCCTACGGTTTCCACTGGGCCTATGACACACACGCTCTTGCCGTCGGCACCGGTGGCGCGCTCGTCAAGCAGGGCGGCGACAGCTGGTTCTTCCTCACCGCCGACTACGCTTTCGGCTATTCGCTGGAACAGCAGACGAGTGACTTCGTCAAGGCAAACGGCGGCAAGGTGGTCGGCTCCGTCCGCCATCCGCTGTCGAACCAGGATTTCTCCTCGTTCCTGCTGCAAGCTCAGTCCTCGGGCGCCAAGGTCATCGGCCTTGCCAATGCCGGTCTCGATACCTCCAACGCGATCAAACAGGCCGCCGAGTTCGGCATCACCCAGGGTGGGCAGCACCTGGCCGCTCTGCTCTTCACCTTGGCTGAAGTTCACGGCCTCGGCCTGGACGCGGCGCAGGGCCTGACCCTGACGGAGGGCTACTACTGGAACCTCGATGACAAGAGCCGCGAATTCGGCAAGAAGTTTTTTGCCCGCACCGGCAAGATGCCGAACATGATCCACGCGGGCACCTATTCCGCCGTCCTCCAGTATCTCAAGGCCATCGACAAGGCGGGCACCGATGACACCGACGCCGTTGCCAAGCAACTGCACGAGTTGCCGGTTGACGATGTCTTTGGTCGCGGCGGCACTGTCGGCCCGAACGGTCGCATGATCCACGATATGTACCTGCTGCAGGTCAAGAAGCCGGCCGACAGCAAGGAGCCATGGGACTACTTCAACGTTCTCGCAACAATTCCTGGCAAGGAAGCCTATATCGATCCCGCCAAAAGCGGTTGCACCGTGACGAATTGAACCCATGGCGGTTTCCGCACATCAATCGAGCGCAACACCGCGGGTGGTTCTTTCCGCCCGCGGCCTGCGCCGCGACTTCGGCGGCTTTAGTGCCGTCAAAAATGTCGATCTCGATGTCCACGACGCGAGCGTCCATGCGCTGATCGGCCCCAATGGCGCTGGCAAGACGACCGTCTTCAACCTGCTGACGAAGTTCCTGCAGCCGACATCAGGCACCATCACACTGATGGGCACGGACATCACCAAAACGGCACCGGACAAGGTGGCGCGTATGGGACTGGTGCGATCGTTCCAGATCTCCGCGGTCTTCCCGCATCTGAGCGTGCTCGACAATGTGCGCGTGGCGCTGCAACGGCCCAACAACCTGTCGACACAGTTCTGGCGCCCGCTGTCTGCGCTCGACGCGTTGAACGACCGCGCCGAACAGTTGCTGGCGAGGGTCGGCCTCTCCAAGGAGCGCGACGCGATCGCGGCGGATCTTTCCTATGGCCGCAAACGCGTCCTTGAGATCGCGACGACGCTTGCACTTGATCCGAGGGTGCTTTTGCTCGACGAGCCGATGGCGGGCATGGGCCACGAGGATGTCGGCGTGGTATCGGCACTCATCCGCGATGTGGCGCGCGACCGCGCCGTCCTCATGGTCGAACACAATCTGTCTGTCGTCGCCAACATCTGCCAGCACGTGACAGTGCTGCAAAGAGGAGAAATTCTCGCCGAGGGCGACTATGCAACGGTCAGTTCCGATGCGCGGGTGCGCCAGGCCTATATGGGCACGGAGGAGGGCTAATGGCGGCACTGCTGGAGGCTGAGGGGCTCAATGCCTGGTACGGCGAAAGCCACATCCTGCACGGCGTCGACATGCGGGTCGGCGAGGGTGAGACGGTGACCATCCTTGGGCGCAACGGCGTCGGAAAGACGACGACGCTGCGCACCATCACCGGCATCGTACGCGCCCGCAGGGGCAAGCTGACCTTCGCCGGCGTAGACATGATGCAAGTGCCCCTACACAAAACGGCGCATCGGGGCCTCGGCTTCGTGCCGGAGGAAAGGGGCATATTCTCGACGTTGACAGTGTCCGAAAATCTGCTGCTGCCGCCCGTGGTGGCCTCGGGTGGCATGGCGGTCGACGAGATCTACGAGCTGTTCCCGAACCTCTACGAGCGGCGCAACAGTCCGGGCACGAAACTGTCGGGCGGCGAGCAGCAGATGCTTTCGATCGCGCGCATCCTGCGCACCGGCGTTCGCATGCTGTTGCTCGACGAGCCGACCGAGGGCCTGGCGCCGGTTATCGTCCAGCGCATCGGCGAGGTGCTGAAGCAATTGAAGGAGCGCGGCATGACCATCCTGCTCGTCGAACAGAATTTCCGCTTCGCTAGCAAGATCGCCGATCGCTTCTATCTTATGGACCACGGACAGATGGTGTCGGAATTCCCGGTGGGTGAGCTGCCGGAGCGAATGGATACACTGCATAAGGTTCTGGGAGTGTGATCTGATGACGATGATCTTCGGCATTCCCCTGCAGGCGTTCATGGGTCAGTTGCTGATCGGGCTGATCAACGGTTCTTTCTATGCCCTTTTGAGCCTCGGTCTTGCCATCATCTTCGGCCTGCTGCGTGTCATCAACTTCGCACACGGCGCGCAATATATGCTCGGCGCCTTTGCCGCCTATCTTCTGCTTGCTTATGGCGGCATCGGCTATTGGCCGTCGCTGATCCTGGCACCGGTCATCGTTGGACTGGCGGGTGCGGTGATCGAGCGCTTGTTCCTTCGACGGCTCTATGACCTCGATCCGCTCTATGGCTTGCTTTTCACCTTCGGCCTTGCCCTGGCTGTCGAGGGGACATTCCGTTACCTCTATGGCTCATCGGGACAGCCTTACGCGCAGCCCCCCGTTTTGGCCGGCGCAGTCAACCTCGGCTTCATGTTCCTGCCGATCTATCGCGGCTGGGTCGTCGTCGTGTCGCTGGTAGTGTGCCTTGGCACCTGGCTTTTGATCGAGAAAACGAAGCTCGGCGCTTATCTCAGAGCCGCCACCGAGAATGCGACGCTCGTTCAGGCATTCGGTGTCAACGTGCCGGTTCTGCTGACATTGACCTACGCTCTTGGGGCGGGGCTTGCCGCCTTTGCCGGGGTCTTGGCCGCACCCATCTATCAGGTGTCGCCGCTGATGGGATCCAGCATGATCATCGTCGTTTTCGCCGTCGTCGTGGTCGGTGGGATGGGCTCGATCATGGGTGCGATCATTACGGGCTATGTACTCGGCATTGCCGAAGGCCTGACCAAGGTCTTCTATCCGGAGGCGTCCAACATCGTGATCTTCGTCATCATGGCAATCGTTCTTCTCATCAGGCCCGCGGGCCTCTTCGGCCGGGATGCATGACGATGACAGAGATCACCGAAACCATCAGGACGGAAAAGAGCCGGACCGCCCTTTCGGTGCAGACGGCCTTCCTGATCATCGGGCTGCTGCTCCTCTTGTTGGCACCGTTCTTCTTCTATCCGATCTTCCTGATGAAGCTCCTGTGCTTCGCTCTGTTTGCCTGCGCCTTCAACCTCCTGCTCGGCTACACCGGGCTCCTGTCGTTCGGCCACGCGACCTTCTTCGGCGGCGCGGCCTATTTTACGGCTCATGCCGTGAAGGAGTGGGGATTTTCGCCTGAGCTCGGCATTCTCGTCGGCGTCGCGGGTGCCGCGGTCCTCGGTCTCGTCATGGGGTTCTTCGCAATCCGTCGACAAGGCATCTATTTCGCGATGATTACGCTCGCCCTGTCGCAGATGTTCTTCTTCTTCTGCCTGCAGTCGGAGTTCACCCATGGCGAGGACGGAATCCAGTCCGTCCCACGCGGCCAGCTGTTCGGTCTCCTCGATCTCAACAGCTCCACCAACATGTATTACTTCGTGCTGGCCGTCTTCGTCGTCGGTATCCTCATCATCTGGCGCTTCATCAACTCGCCGTTCGGAATGATCCTGAAATCGATCCGCGAGAACGAGCAGCGGGCAATATCGCTCGGATATTCCGTCGCCCGCTACAAGCTTGGCGCCTTCGTGATGTCGGCGGCGCTTGCAGGGCTGGCGGGCGCGGTGAAGTCGCTGGTCTTCCAGTTCGCGACCCTGACCGATGTCGCCTGGCAGATGTCGGGTGAGGTGATCCTGATGACGCTGCTCGGCGGCATCGGCACGCTGATCGGCCCGCTGTTTGGCGCAGGCCTGGTGGTCACGCTGGAAAACTACCTGGCGACATCGGAATTCCCGGTGACGATCATCACGGGTGTCGTGTTCATGATTTGCGTGCTGATCTTCCGCCGCGGCATCATCGGTGAATTCTATGCGTCGCGCCTCGGTCGGAAGCTCGGCTTCGTCTACCGCCGCTAACCTGCGGGGTGGCAATTACATGGATCGCTTCGACTACATCATCATCGGTGCCGGCAGCGCCGGCTGCGTGCTCGCCAACCGGCTGTCCGAGGATCGCAACACACGCGTTCTTTTGCTGGAGGCCGGCGGCAGCGACAATTACCACTGGATCCACATTCCTGTCGGCTATCTCTACTGCATCAACAACCCGCGCACGGACTGGTGTTTCACGACCGCGCCACAAGATGGACTGAATGGACGAGTGCTCAACTATCCGCGTGGCAAGGTGCTCGGTGGCTGCTCCTCGATCAACGGCATGATCTACATGCGCGGCCAGGCACGCGACTATGATCTCTGGCGACAGATGGGATGCGCCGGCTGGAGTTGGGACGATGTGTTGCCGTTTTTCCGCAAATCGGAAGACCACTATCGCGGCGAGAGTGAACTGCACGGTGCGGGCGGGGAGTGGCGCGTCGAGAAAGCCCGCGTCCGCTGGGCCGTGCTCGACGCCTTTCAGGCCGCCGCCAAGGAGGCTGGCATTCCGCAGAGCCCGGATTTCAATACCGGCAACAACGAGGGATCAGGCTATTTCGACGTCAACCAGCGATCCGGCATTCGCTGGAACACCGCCAAAGCCTTTCTGCGTCCGGCGATACGGCGTGGCAACCTGACCGTTTTGACAAAGGCCCAGGTATCAAAGCTGGTGATCGAGGAGGGCGCAGTCAGCGGTGTTGACTATAACTATGGTGGCAGCACCAAACGTGCCTACGCGGCAAGGGAGACGATCCTTGCGGCGGGCGCGATTGGGTCCCCGCACATTCTGGAACTGTCGGGAGTTGGCCGCGGTGAGGTGCTCAAAAATGCGGGCATAGACGTCGTCAAGGAGGTGAGGAGCATTGGCGAAAACCTGCAAGATCACCTGCAACTGCGCCTGGCTTACAAGGTGACCGGCGTTCCAACCCTCAACGAGAAGGCGACGAGGCTGATCGGCAAGGCGGCGATCGGTCTGGAGTACCTTGTCAGGCGCTCTGGCCCGATGGCCATGGCACCAAGCCAGCTCGGCGTCTTCACCCGCTCCGGCCCCGATAAGGAAACACCCGATCTGCAGTATCACGTGCAGCCGGTGTCGCTCGACAAGTTCGGCGATCCGGTCCATCCGTTCCCGGCGATCACTGCAAGCGTCTGCAATCTGAGGCCGGAGAGCCGCGGCTCGGTACACGTGACGAGCCCGGATTTTGCCGCCCAGCCGACAATCAGTCCCAATTATCTCTCGACCGAACGCGATCGCGACATAGCTATCCGTTCGATACGCCTGACACGGAGGATCGTCGCGCAGCCTTCATTCGCGCGGTTCCACCCGGAGGAATTCAAACCTGGCCCGAACTACCACACGGACGCAGAACTGGCGCAGGCCGCCGGCGACATCGGCACGACGATCTTTCATCCCGTCGGAACTTGCCGGATGGGCGCCGATCGCGAAAGCGTCGTCGATCCGCGCCTGAGGTTCAGGGGGCTGGCGAAGTTTCGGATCGCAGACGCCTCGGTGATGCCGACGATTACGTCGGGCAACACGAATTCGCCGACGATCATGATCGCCGAAAAGGCGGCGGCAATGATCCTGGAAGACAACAGATAGGAGAACGGCATGGCAACGATCGCTTTCATCGGCCTTGGCAACATGGGTGGGCCGATGGCCGCCAACCTCGTCAAGGCGGGCCATGAGGTCACCGGCTTCGACCTGGCCGCGCCTGTCCTGCAAGCCGCGGAAGAACACGGCGTGAAGGCGGCAAGCCACATCAGTCAGGCGGTTTCGGGCGCCGAGATCGTTGTGACGATGTTGCCACAGGGTAAGCATGTGCTCAGTGCATGGACGGATATCCTTCGCTCGATCCCCGTCGGTACGCTTATCATCGATAGCTCCACGATCGACGTCGACAGCGCTCGCAAGGCCCATGAGATGGCAGTCAGCGCCGGGTGCCTTTCTCTCGATGCGCCCGTTTCCGGAGGCACAGGTGGTGCGGCAGCGGGCACGCTGACCTTTATGGCCGGAGGTTCTGCCGAGGCTTTCGCAAAGGCAAAGCCGATCCTGGAAGCGATGGGCAAGAAGATCGTCCATTGCGGGGAGGCAGGCGCCGGGCAGGCGGCCAAGATCTGCAACAACATGATCCTCGGCATCTCGATGATCGGTGTCTGCGAGGCCTTCGCGCTCGGTGAAAAACTCGGCCTTTCGCATCAGGCATTGTTCGATGTCGCCTCGACCTCGTCGGGGCAATGCTGGTCGATCAGCACCTATTGCCCGGTCCCGGGCCCCGTCCCGACCTCACCGGCGAACAACGACTATAAGCCGGGTTTTGCCGCGGCGCTGATGCTGAAGGACCTGCGCCTGTCACAAGAGGCGGCGCTATCGACCGGTGCTTCCACACCGCTCGGCGCCGAAGCGTCGCAGCTCTATGCTCTTTTCGAGAAGCAGGGGAATGGCGGACGCGATTTCTCCGCAATCATCGAAATGCTGCGGGGCAAGACGGAATAGCCGCTGCCTCGGCTTGACACTCCGGTCGATATACGCGACGGCCCCACCTGCTGCAGCAAGGCAGCGATGGGTGACGGGAATTCCGACTATGCAGCCACAATCTACCGCGACGGGCCTCAAGAACCTCGTGTTGATGGGCGTCGTCCTGATGCTGCTCGGAGACTTTCTCTTCGCCCTCAACGACGCGATGGGTAAGTGGCTGGTGACGAGCTTTTCGGTCGGGCAGGTGCTGCTCATCCGCTCGCTCGGATGCTTCATCATCCTTGGGCCGCTGATCGCGAGGCAAGGCCCTGCCCAGCTTTTCAGGGTAGAGCAGAAGGGGTTGCAGTTTCTGCGCGTGCTTTTGGCCACGCTCGATGTCGGCCTGTTCTATGCCGCCGTCGCCTATCTGCCGCTCGCCGATGTCATGACTTTCTACATGGCGGGGCCGATCTATGTCGCCGCGCTCTCGCACTTCTTCCTCAACGAGCGGATCGGCTGGCGCCGTTGGCTCGCAGTCTTTGTCGGCTTCTGCGGCGTGGTGATCGCGCTACGTCCATCCTCGGCGATGCTGTCGCTACCCTCGCTTTTCGGCATTGTCGGCAGCCTTTCGTTTTCGATGGCGCTGGTGCTGAACCGATATCTCCGCAATACCAGCGACACCACGCTGGTAACCTGGCAGATGATCGCCGCCCTCATCGTCGGTGCGGTGCTTTCGATCGGCGCCTGGCAGCCCACTTCGCCGGTCGAACTCGGCGGCATGCTGGCCCTCGGTGTCGTTGCCTCCTGCGCCCACCTCCTGATCACGCGTTCGCTAAAGCTCGCCCCGGCGTCGCTGCTGGCACCGTTGCAATATAGTTTGCTGATCTGGGCGATCGCGCTCGGATATCTGTTCTTCGGCGATGTTCCGGATCTCTATGTGATCACGGGAGGCACGATCATCGTTGTCGCCGGTCTGTTCATCTTTCATCGCAAGAACCTGCTCGAAACAGTGCCGCCGGAAGCTGTTGCCCCCGACGGCCACTGATTTGCAGTTTGCGTCGGTCGCTAGGCGGCGGCCGGTTTGATGACGCCGCGGCGAATCTGGTCGGCTTCGATGGATTCGAAGAGCGCCCGGAAGTTGCCCTCGCCGAAACCTTCGTCGCCTTTGCGCTGGATGAATTCGAAGAAGATCGGGCCGATCACGGTCTTCGAGAAGATCTGCAGCAGGATCTTTGTCGTGCCGCCATCGAGTACGCCTTCGCCGTCAATCAGGATGCCGTGCTTGCGCATCCGATGTAGCGGTTCGTCATGGCCTGCAACGCGTTCGACGGACATGTCGTAGTAGGTTTCGGGCGGGCCGGGCATGAAGCGTAGGCCATTCTCGGCAAGGTTGTCGGTGGCCTCGTAGATGGCATTGGTGCCGACAGCGATGTGCTGGATGCCTTCCCCCCTGTACTTCCTCAAATACTCCTCGATCTGGCTGGTCTCGTCCTTCGATTCATTCAACGGAATGCGAATCTTGCCGCAGGGCGAGGTGATCGCACGGCTCATCAGGCCGGTGATGCGGCCGTCGATATTGAAGAAGTGGATCTGCTTGAAATTGAAGAGTTCGCGGTAGAAATCCCACCATTTGTCCATGTTGCCGCGATAGACATTATGGGTCAGGTGGTCGAGATAGAAGAAACCGACACCGTCGGGGCGCGGATCACGTTCTCCGAGCCAATCGAACTCCAGATCATAAGCCGAGCCTTTCTTCCCGTGGCGCTCGACAAAATAGAGAAGCGACCCACCGATACCGACGATCGCCGGCACATCGAGGGTCTTGTCGTTGCCCTCGTAAGGTGTCGCACCCTTGGCAACGGCATGATCGAAGGCATGCCTGGCATCGACGACGCGCCACGCCATCGACGGCGCGCAAGGGCCGTGATCGTCGACGAAGCGCATGGCGTGGCTATCCGGTTCGGCATTGACGATGTAGTTGATGTCGCCCTGGCGCCAGACGGTGATGTCCTTGCTCTTGTGCTTTGCGACCGGCCGATAGCCCATACGGGTGAACAGTTCGGCCAGTTTCTCGGGCTGCGGGTGCGCGAACTCGACGAATTCGAATCCATCCGTTCCGGCGGGATTGTCCGCGGTGATTTTTGACGGCGGTGCGTCGTGTGGATACGGGCCCATTTGCTCCTCCTGCGGCAGTAGCCATTTGATGCAAATTATGGGCTTTCTTTCGTGCAATGTACTTGCATTGTGAGTGCAATTTGCAAAATATGCGCACGAAACATGCACAAGAGCGGCGGATTATACAATGTCTGAGCAGCTGGATGGATTTGACCTCAAAATCCTCGCCGAGCTTCAGAACGACGGACGGTTGACCAATATGGAACTGTCCGAACGCATCGCCCTGTCGGCTTCCCAATGCTCGCGGCGACGAACGCGATTGGAAGCCGAAGGCTTCATTCGCGGCTATCAGGCAAACCTCGATCCGGACAAGCTCGGGCTCAACCTGCTCGTCGTCATTTCGGTCACGCTGGCGACCCACAATCGCGACAACGCCCGGCGGTTCGCGCAATTGGTGAACGGTCTTCCCGAGGTTCTCGAAGCCTATGCGCTGACTGGCGAGATGGACTATCACCTGAAGATCGCGACCCGCGGGCTCTCGGGTCTTTCACGCTTCGTCAACGAGGTGCTGCTGCCGCATGAATCCGTCCAGCATGTGAAAACCTCGATCGTGCTCGACACGTTAAAGAACTTCCAAGGCTATCCCCTCGGCGGAGCGTAGCGTAGCTCACCTGGATCTACGGTGCAGCCCGGCAGAGGTCTCGATTGCCGAAAGCGCAAGTTCGAGGTGCCGGATGGCCTCCTCGCCAAGCGTCATTCGCACCGTCTCCTGATACTTGCGGGCCAGCAGGGTAATCTTTCGATAGTGTTGCTGCCCTTGCGACGTGAGCGCGATCTGCTCGAAACGTCTGTCGGTTTCGCTCGGAATGCGTTTTAGCCAATGCCGCTCCTCGAGTGCGCGGACGGCACGACTGACCTTGGTCTTATGCATGTGCGAATGTGCACCGATTTCCGTCGCCGTCATCACGCCGACACTGCCGAGTGCGGCCAGCGTGCGCCATTCAGGCCGCGTCAGATCGAACTCCAACTTGTATTGGCGCGCAAACGAAAGACTTATCAGTTCCGACGCGCGGTTGAGTCGGTAGGGAATGAAACCGTCGAGCTCGAATTCACCCGCCATGGCCGCTCCTTGATAGTTACAAAATCGACGGTTACGTTTGTAACTATATGAGTGGAGGAGATGCAAGCATGGACACGACCGACGCACCGCGATCCCGTGCACAGGCTGGAACGAGCGAGCTGGACTACATGCCCGGCTTCGGCAACGATTTCGAGACCGAGGCGTTGCCAGGCGCTTTGCCCCAGGGCCAGAACAGCCCGCAGAAATGCAACTACGGTCTTTATGCTGAACAGCTTTCCGGCTCGCCATTTACTGCGCCTCGAGGAACAAATGAGCGCTCCTGGCTCTATCGGATCAGGCCGAGCGTGCGTCACACGCGGCGCTTCGATAATGAACGCTATCCGTTCTGGAAGTCCGCGCCCTGCCTTGATGACCACGCGTTGCCGCTTGGCCAGCTCAGGTGGGATCCTATCCCGATCCCCGCCGGGCACACCGATTTTCTTGCTGGCATCAGGACGATGACGGCAGCCGGCGACATCATGACCCAGGTCGGCATGGCCGCACATGCCTACGCTTTCAAGGACGACATGATCGACGACTATGCGTTCAATGCCGATGGCGAGCTCCTCATCGTTCCGCAGGTCGGGACAATCCAGGTCTTCACGGAGATGGGCATCATGGAGGTCGAGCCAACCGAAATCTGCCTCATCCCCCGTGGAATGATGTTCAAGGTGACCACTCTCGGACAGGGATCGGAGTGGCGGGGCTACATCTGCGAAAACTACGGTGCGAAGTTCACCATGCCGGATCGCGGTCCAATCGGTGCCAACTGCCTGGCGAATGCCCGGGATTTCAAGACGCCCGTCGCCGCCTTCGAGGACAAGGAGGCGGCGTGCCGCGTCCATGTGAAATGGTGCGGCAAGTTCTACGTGACGGAGATCGGACATTCGCCGCTGGACGTCGTTGCCTGGCATGGCAACTACACGCCGTTCAAATATGATCTGAAGACCTTCTCGCCGGTAGGAGCCATTCTCTTCGACCACCCGGACCCCTCGATCTTCACTGTGCTTACGGCGCCCAGCGGCGAAGAGGGAACCGCAAATGTCGATTTTGTGATCTTCCCGCCGCGTTGGATGGTGGCCGAGCATACGTTCCGACCACCCTGGTATCATCGCAACATCATGAGTGAGTTCATGGGCCTGATCCATGGGCAATACGATGCCAAGGAAAAGGGTTTCGTGCCGGGTGGCATGAGCCTGCACAACATGATGCTGCCGCATGGTCCTGACGCCTCTGGATACGAAAAGGCCTCAAACAGCCAACTGAAACCGGTCAAGCTCGATCACACGATGGCCTTTATGTTCGAAACCCGTTTTCCACAGCAATTAACCCGATATGCAGCGGAACTGGAGACCCTCCAGGATGACTACATCGATTGCTGGGAGGGGCTCGAGCGGCGCTTCGACGGAACCCCCGGCATCAAGCCATGAATCACGGACTGATCCCATGAAGCTTGCCACACTCAAGGATGGCTCCCGCGACGGCCGGCTGATCATCGTCACACGTGACCTGAGGCGCTATAGTGACGCGGGCGAGGTCGCCCGCACGATGCAGGCTGCACTTGATGACTGGATGACGGCCGCGCCCCAGCTGGCCCAACTGGCAGAACGGCTGGAGGAGGGCACCGCGCCATCCGAAGCCTTTGATGCGAGGCACGTGCACTCACCGTTGCCGCGCGCCTATCAATGGGCCGACGGATCGGCCTACGTCAATCATGTCGAACTGGTCAGAAAAGCACGCAATGCAGCCATGCCGTCGACATTCTGGACCGACCCGCTGATGTACCAGGGCGGCTCTGACAGTTTTCTCGGCCCTTGCGATCCGATCGTTGCCTGCGATGAAGGCCACGGCATCGACATGGAGGGCGAGGTTGCGGTGATCGTCGACGACGTCCCGATGGGGGCTGCGCCCGATCAGGCACTCAGCGCAATCCGGCTCGTCATGCTCGCCAACGACGTTTCGCTGCGCCACCTCATCCCGGATGAACTCGCCAAGGGATTCGGTTTCTTTCAATCAAAACCCGCATCGGCCTTTTCGCCAGTCGCAGTGACGCCGGATGAACTCGGCGACACCTGGAAGGACGGAAAGGTCCACCTTCCTCTTCTCGTCAGCGTCAACGGGAGACTTTTCGGTCGCGCCAATGCCGGCATTGATATGACGTTCGACTTCGCAAAACTGGTCTCGCATGCCGCCAGGACACGTGCGCTGTCGGCGGGCTCGATCATCGGCTCGGGCACCGTTTCCAACAAGAAGGACGGTGGGCCCGGTATGTCGATTTCCGAAGGTGGTGATGGATATTCCTGCATCGCCGAGATCCGGATGATCGAGACCATCCGCCTTGGTCGGCCGGCCACGCCCTTTCTGAAATTCGGTGATACCGTTCGTATCGAAATGACCGACATGAGCGGCGCATCGATCTTCGGTGCGATCGAGCAAACGGTGCAGCGTCAAACTCTGGAGCAGCAACCATGACAGAGATCGTCCTTTACGACTACTGGCGCTCCTCGGCCTGCTACCGGGTTCGGATCGCACTCGAACTCCTGGGGCTTGCCTACCGGACCGTACCGATCGATCTGCTTGCCTTTGCGCACAAGACCGAAACCTACCTCGACGTCAACCCGCAAGGGCTGGTCCCCAGCCTTAGCATCGACGGGCAAACACTGACCCAATCGCTTTCGATCATCGAATACCTTGCAGAGACCCGACCGGACGCGCGTTTGCTGCCCGATACCCCCGAAAAACGGCAGCGGGTGAGGGCGCTGTCCTACGCTGTCGCAATGGACGTTCATCCTATATGCAATCTGCATGTCGCAGCACATGTCGTGCGTCTCACAGGCGACGAGGATGCGCGAGGCCAATGGATGAAAAAGTTCATCGGGAACGGGCTTCGCGGGCTCGATCGAATGCTCGACGATCCACGGACGGGTCGCTTCTGCGTCGGAGACGAGCCGACCATGGCCGACCTCTGTCTGGTGCCGCAAGTCTACAACGCCCGCCGCTGGGGCCTCGACATTTCAGCTTTCCCGCGTATCGAAAAGATCGCCGAAGCCTGCAGTGCGCTGACGCCCTTCAAGGCCGCTCATCCCGATGTTGCCCGCCAGACCGCTTCGCTTCCTCCCGCTCCGTGAGCGCCCGTCCGGACGTTGTCCTGGGCAACGGCAACTTTCGTGCGAAGCGTAGATGGCAGCGGGTTGACGTTGTCGACGGTTGCCTGATTAAATCAAGGTGATTGACTAAGTGACTATCCGCGTCCTGCATTCGTAGCGAATGTTGGAACCAACCAACACGATCGAGAGATATTCATGTTGACACAGCGCCAGCACGCCCTGCGGCTCGAGGCCACATGGCGGCCTGCGACGGACGAAGCACCACAGGCCTACACGCTCAATCTCAAGAACCTGTCGACCAAGACGATCTCCCATTTCACCCTCTGCATCAGCGGTCCCGGCCGGGTGGATCCGGCCGTCCGGATCGAGGGCGGGACCGTCAGCCGCAGACTGTCGAACTTTACCGAGTTCCTGCCGCCGGAAAATTTCGAGCTGGGCGCGGGCAAGACCTGGTCACTGGCGATCTCCGCACTCAGCTGGCCGTTCCAGCATTGGACGGACGGTGCAACGGGTGCCTATCTTGCCTTTGCCGATGGCAGCACGCTATCGCTTTCGGTCGAACCGACCCGATCACTCGCAAACAATGCTCCCTTGAAGCGCGGCGCGCAAATCTATCCCGTTCCAGCCGATCCACCGGTGCCGGTCGCGATCGTACCTTGGCCCTCAGAGGTGTCCGTATCGGGGAAGCGGCAAGCCCCACCCGGCTTCTCGATCAACGCGAGCAACCCCTTGGCACATGCCGCGGCTGATGCCTTTGTTACCCTCGTCGAGCAGCTGTTTGCTGTCGAGGGAATTGTTCGGCCAGCCTCTGAAGGCGGCATGCCCGTCAATCTTGATGTCGTCGACGGATTTGCCGCGGAGGCCTACGACATATCTTTCGCCGGAGATTCAATACAGGTTTCGGCCAGCACTCGCGCCGGCCTCCTCTATGGCCTGATCACGCTTGGTCAGATCTGGCGAGGTGCACATCTTCATCCCCACGCCTTCCGCTTTCCTGTCGAAGGCAAGATCCGCGACGAGCCGACATGGGCTGGCGCGGCCTGCATCTCGACGTTGCTCGACAGTTCTATGCGACGTCCGAAATCAAGAAACTGCTCGCCATCCTTGCCTGGAACAAGATCAACCGTTTCCACTGGCACCTTTCGGACGACGAGGCCTGGCGCGTGGAAATCGACGCCTATCCTGCCCTGACCGAAGTCGGCGCCTGGCGCGGACACGGGCTGGCGATCCCGCCGCTCCTAGGATCGGGTGCGGCGCGGACAGGCGGATATTACACGAAGGCGGCGGTCCGAGAGATCGTTGCGCATGCAGGTGGGCTCGGCATTGAAATTGTTCCTGAAATCGATGTGCCTGGACATTGCTATGCCATGCAACAGGCGATCCCGGAGCTTCGCGATCCGCAGGAAGCCGGAAGCTACTATTCCGTCCAGGGCTTTCCGGACAATTGCATCAATCCGGCGCGCGAGCAGACTTATCAGGTACTGGAAACCATCTTCCGCGAACTGATCGAACTCTTTCCCTTCAGGACGATTCATATCGGGGCGGATGAAGTTCCGCTGGGCGCCTGGTCGGGCTCGCCCGAAGCGCTAGCGAAGCTCAAAGAGATCGGTGGAGACATCGTTGCCAATCAGCACGCCAAGCGGCTCAACGTTATCACCAATACCCATGGAGCAGATGATATCGACGGGTCGGGTGCGGCCGTTTTGCAATCCATCTTTCTCGCAAGGATCCAAAAGTTCCTTGCCGAGCAAGGCTGCATCACCGGCGGCTGGGAGGAAGCCGCGCATGGCAATGTCATCGACAAGGACAAAAGCTACCTCTGCGGCTGGCGGAGCGTCGAAGTCTCAGCAGCGCTTGCCGGGCAAGGCTACGAGATGGTTGTCTGCCCCGGACAGGTCTACTACCTCGACATGGCAAACAGCCCGGATTGGGATGAGCCCGGCGCCAGCTGGGCAGGATGGTCGGAGCCCGAGACGCTCTATAATTTCGATCCGGTCGAAGGCTGGAGCGCTGAGCAGAAAAAGAAGCTGCGTGGCATCCAGGCCTGCATCTGGTCGGAACCGATGACCGACCGCGCCGTCTTCGACCGCCTGGTATTCCCACGGGTCTCGGCGCTGGCCGAGAGTGCCTGGACAAGACCCGAGGACAAGTCCTGGGAGCGGTTCAAGGCGCTCGCGGGCCTGATGCCGATCCTCTACGGCTACTCCTGAGGCCTTTGCCTGAGCGGCTTTTGCAAAACGTCGAACTGTGGATTCGTTTCCGAGAAGATCGGCAGTGCCGCGGCACCAAGAAGGGCCGTATCCCTACCGATCGCACCGGTCATGATGCGCGGCAGAACACGTTCCTGGCCGGGATCGACCGGCCGGTGCAAGGGCTGGAGACGGCGCGCGAGTCCTTCTAGCAAACGCGTCGGCATCGAGCCGCCGAGAACGATCGTCTGGGGGTCGAAGGCGAGTTCGAGAACATCGATCGTCTGCCGCATGGCTTCGGCGCAGTTTCTGCCCATGCGTCGATCCGGTCCTGGCTAAGCCCGGCCACGATGTCGGGGGAACGGGTCCAGGCCTGTCCATGGGCTGTGATATTCAGATAATCATAGGCAGCCCCGAGAGACACATAACGATCCAGGCAACCGCGCTTGCCGCAGACGCAAGGCAGACCGTTCGAGACAGCAATCATGTGACCGATCTCGCCAGCGTTGCTGCGGCTGCCCTTGTAGAGCTGGCCGTCGAGGAACAGGCCGGCGCCGATGCCTCCGCCAAGAAAGAGATAGACGAAACTGGTCAGGCCGCGCCCCACGCCGTAAAGCCGCTCCCCGATTGTCGCTGCGGCCGCGTCGTTTTCGACAAGGACCGGCATACCGAGACGGTCCGCAAGCTTGCTCGCCACGGGAAAGTCCTGCCAGTCGGGCAACGTTACCGGACTAAGTAATGTCACACCTCGGTAGCGTAGCGACCGGGCATTGCGATGCCGGCGCCAAGCAGGCGAGCGCTATCGAGCGGGAAGGCCTGCTGGAGTTCCAGCACGATTTCGGCAAGAACAGGCATCGCCTCGGCTGGCGTTGGCCGTTCGACAGCTCTTTCCACTCGCGCCCGAACGCGTCCCGCAAGATCGGTCAGCACGCCCACCGCAAGGTCGCGCTCCAGGTCCAGGCCAATGGAGTAGGCCCCGTCCGGGTTGATCGAATAGAGCCTGACAGGCTGCCCGCGTGGGATCTTTTTGGCAGCGTCCGCCGTGAGGAGCATCGCCACTTCCAGCTCCTCGACGATATTCGACACCGTTTGCGTCGTGAGGGCCGTCAACCGCGCAATTGCCGCCCGCGACAGGGGACCGTTCGTTCGGATCGCTTCAATCACCACACGCCGATTGTGCGATTTGGCCTGCTCGAGGTTGGTTCTTGAAATTGGCTTCATATGCTCGATGCGTCAGTTCAAAAAAGGCATGTCAGTTTTCGCTTACGTTGTTCGACGTGCGATATCCAGCCTCTTGTCCGCGTGGGGATTCCGGTCGGCCTTGTTCCGGGGGCGCTAGATTTTGATATTGCCCGCATTGTTTGAGAAGTGAGCACGCGCCAGGTCCGGGTTGACAGCTCCGATCGCGCATGTCACTTATGTAACTAAATAGTTATTTATTGGGAGGAAGAACAGATGGCGACGATTTCGCTTGGCATCATCATGCATGGTATTACCGGCCGCATGGGCTATAATCAGCACCTGGTGCGATCGATCCTGGCGTTCCGGGAGCAGGGCGGGCTCCTGCTTAGAAATGGCGATCGCCTGATGCCGGACCCGATCCTCGTCGGCCGCAACGCGGACAAGATCGAGGCGGTTGCCCGCAAGCATGGACTGACCCGAACGACCACCGATCTCGATAGCGCGCTTGCCGATCCGAACAACAAGATCTTTTTCGACGCAGGCTCGACCCAGATGCGCGTCGCCTTGCTGAGGAAGGCCATCGAAGCCGGAAAGCACGTCTACTGCGAAAAACCGATCTCGGAGACTTTAGAGGAAGCGCTCTCCGTTGCTTCCCTCGCAGAGGAGCGCGGCGTCAAGAACGGCGTGGTTCAGGACAAGCTCTATCTGCCGGGCCTGCGAAAGATCGCCTTGCTGAAGGACAGCGGTTTCTTTGGCAGGATTCTTTCAGTGCGTGGGGAGTTTGGCTACTGGGTGTTCGAGGGGGACTGGGGAGTGGCCGCGCAACGGCCCTCCTGGAATTACCGCGCTGCCGATGGCGGCGGTATGATCCTCGATATGCTGCCGCATTGGCGTTATGTGCTGGACAACCTCTTCGGCGAGGTCAAGGCCGTCAGCTGCTATGCGTCAACCCACATTCCAAGCCGCGTCGACGAAAATGGCGAAGTCTACCAGGCTGACGCTGATGATGCCGCCTATTCGACCTTCGAACTCGAGGGGGGCATCGTTGCTCATATCAACTCGTCCTGGGCGGTTCGCGTCCGTCGTGATGACCTCGTGACCTTCCAGGTCGACGGCACTCATGGATCGGCGGTTTGCGGCCTAACCAAGTGCTGGACCCAGCATCGCGTCAACACCCCCAAGCCGGTGTGGAACCCGGACCAGCCACAAACGATCGATTTCTACAGGACGTGGGACGAAGTTCCCGAAACACAGGTCTTCGACAACGGCTTCAAGGCGCAGTGGGAGGACTACCTGCGTTACGTCGTCGAGGACGCGCCATGGAAGTTCACCTTGAGGGAAGGGGCCAAGGGCGTTCAACTCGCCGAGCTTGCGCAAAAGAGCTGGAAGGAGCGACGCTGGGTCAATGTGCCCCCGCTCGCTGGCTCCGTCGCTCGCAAGGTTGCCTGAGGATGGCGACGACACTCCACCTTCCTGTTTCTGGCCGCACGCTCCAGCACTACACCATCGCCAACCAACCACTGGCCGCGCCCGAGCGCCCGGCCGGCGGACATGCATTCAATCGCGTCGCTTATGCAGCAGCACACGTGGTCGTCGATCCCCTGGCCGACAACGATCCCTGGCTCGACCGCAATATAGATTGGGAGCGCACGGTGGCGTTTCGCGAACACCTGTGGGACCTCGGCCTTGGCGTTGCAGAAGCCATGGACACAGCCCAACGCGGCATGGGGCTCGACTGGGCGGGAGCCAGGGAGCTGATTGCAGAGGTCCAGTCCGCCGCGCGCAATCGTTCCGATGCATTGATTGCCTACGGCGCAGGCACGGATCATCTCATTCCCGGGCCTGACGTCGGCATCGACGACGTGATTCGGGCCTATGAAGAACAGGTGAACTATATCGAGGGGCAGGGAGGTCGTATCATTCTGATGGCGAGCCGCGCCCTGGCCGCCGCAGCGAAAAGTCCCGAAGACTATGTCCGGGTCTATGACCGGATCCTGCGACAGGTCCGCGAACCGGTGATCATCCATTGGCTCGGTGACATGTTCGACCCCGCTCTTGCGGGTTATTGGGGATCCCGTGACGATATGGCGGCCATGGAGACAGCGCTCGCCATCATCAACGACCACGCGAGCCGGGTAGATGGCGTGAAGATTTCCCTTCTTTCGGCCGAGAAGGAAATCGTCATGCGTCGCCGGCTCGATCCTGCGGTAAAGATGTATACCGGCGATGACTTCAACTATGCAGAACTCATCGCAGGCGACGAGAAGGGATATTCTCACGCGCTGCTTGGAATTTTCGATGCCATTGCCCCTGCGGCCAGCGCCGCCTTGCATAGGCTCGCAGCAGACGACCTCACAGGATTCCACGCCATTCTCGCCCCGACCGTGCCGTTGTCTCGGCACATCTTCAAGGCGCCGACGCGGTTCTACAAGACCGGCGTTGTCTTCCTTGCCTACCTCAACGGCTTCCAGAGCCATTTCCAGATGCTCGGCGGTCAGCAGAGCACTCGCTCGATGGTTCATCTTGCCGAGTTGTTCCGGCTTGCCGACCAGGCCCGGGTGCTTCGGGACCCGGATCTGGCAACTGAACGAATGAAGACAATCCTCGCAACAGCTGGAATCTGAAAAACCAAGAGCACGTCACGCAATGACGTGGGAAGGGAGAAACGCGCATGCCAGTCGACGGCCTATCGATCAACCTCGCGACCGTCCGCGAACAGTACAACATGCGGCAGGCCGTCGATGCATGCCTCAGACAGGATATCGTCGCGATCGCTCCATGGCGCGACCAGGTTCACGCGATCGGTCTTGCGGAGGCGTCGCGCATTGTCGCCGAAAACGGATTGAAAGTGACGGGACTATGCCGCGGCGGCATGTTTCCTGCTGGCAATCCAGCGGCCCGCGCCACGGCAATCGACGACAACAGGAAGGCCATCGACGAGGCAGCGGCTCTTAACGCCGACTGCCTCGTCCTTGTTGTCGGTGGTCTGCCTGTCGGATCAAGAAACATCGCTGAGGCCCGCGAGATGGTGGCCGACGGTATCGCCCAGATCCTCCCGCACGCACGCTCCGCCGGCATACCGCTCGCCATCGAACCTCTCCATCCGATGTATGCAGCCGACCGAGCCTGTGTGAATACCCTCGAGCAGGCGCTCGACATCTGCGATCTTCTCGGTGACGGGATAGGTGTCGCAATCGACGTGTACCATGTGTGGTGGGACCCCAAACTCGAACAGCAGATCTCCCGGGCGGGAGCAGCTGGCCGGATCCTCGCCCACCACATCTGCGACTGGCTGGTGCCAACAACGGACCTTTTGCTCGATCGCGGGATGATGGGGGACGGCGTGATCGACCTTAGAGGAATCCGCCGTTCGATTGAGGCCGCCGGCTACCATGGAGCGCAGGAGGTCGAGATCTTTTCGGCCGGGAACTGGTGGAAGCAGCCTGGCGAACAGGTACTTTCGACATGTGTTGAGCGTTTCAGGAGTGTCTGCTGAGTCTGCGAGAGGCGCCGTTAAATACTTGGTTAACCATGATGTTTTTTCGTTACGGCAGCAAATACGGTCGTTACTTCCGCTATGCATGACGCAACTTTTCCCGGACTTGCGCTTTCGGGCCGTGCTTGCGGGCGACAAGCGTCGGTCAAGGGACAAAAATCGGTCTCTCAGAGTCGATTCTTTCGCTGCCGTGGTCATTCCGCTCTTTCAGAATCCCGGATTGGGGGGTGATTTGTCAACCGCAGTTACGACAAATCTTCCCCGTCCGGCGGCTTTATGAGTGCGTGGTTCTGGGCCAGGAAGACGCGTCTGCTCACCGCACGACAACCATCCTCCGATCGATATCCTGCAGTTCCCCGCGGGGAACTTTCTACTGAATAAACTGATCAATCCTTGCCGAGGACAGGAGACAGCCTTCGGTTAGTCCGCGCACCGAAGTGTCGCCAACCATCATTTCCAGAGGCACGCATGAGACCCTGAGCAGTCGAGGGCATGCGAGCCATGCCAAGGTTCCCCGCGGGGAACTCTCAAATATCGCGACGGCAAGTGCCCGATGAGCAAGTGCCCGATGAACCCTGATCGCGCTGCGGCTGCCAGCACAAACCCGACGCCTCGCCATTCCCACGGTACGCGCCCTATTGGCAGTCAGCGTTGGCCGGCCCGTGTTGTCCATCACACTCTGAAAAACGACCCCATTGCTGCATGCCAACCGGGGCCTCCACCGCAGGCTCAGAGCGACCCCGTCCTATCAGACAGGCCATTTTGGTCTGGCACCCTGACCATTAGTGTCATCACCAAATCGAAGCCAACGCGCATCCAGAACCAAACGGGAGCAGGAAGCGCTTGCTGCTGAACATTTAGCCACTTAAACCGCCCTGCAGAATTCCGACATCGGTTTCTGGCGCGCTTCGAACTCAAGCTTGGATCGTTCCCCGCGGGGAACTTTCCGACGGGTCCAGGTCGACGTGGCCGCCAAAAGGACTTCGGTTGACATACATAGGCGGCCGCCCCCGAACCTCCAGAAACGGGAGCGTGGTCTGCAATCGACGGTCCTTGGAGCCGTGCGCCAGCGGTGAGGATGTTCCAGCCTAGATCACCACCGCGCCGCTAATTGTGACAGAATGCAAAAAGCTGCGCGTTCCAGGCGCGTCCAGAAACCGACGATCTCACGCACATCGGCTCTCTCTCACAATGATCCGGCAACAGGCCTGTTGCTGCGACGGCAAAACAAATTCATGGCTCGAGAAAAGCGTTAACCTGCCGGCGCGGACGTATCACCAACGTGAGTTCATCCTCGGCAAACTTCTGATGCGACGGCCCTAATCTGCCAGATGATGATGACGTACCATCGAGCGCCGCTCGTCAAATTCATACCTCCTCTCCACCAATGCGCAGGGAAAGACGTGACGCCGGTGAAAGCCCGCCGCGAATAGTGCGGGCATCGTCTCCCGCTTGTCCACACACGCCGTCAACGCAACTGAAATGACGGCGCCTCGGCACACTGGCGTTCGAGCAGCCACATCAATTCGACGTTTCCGAGATACCATGCCAGCGGCCTGGATCCTGTGTCAGCACCCAAAACAATCCTTGGCAGCGGCGCGCATGCTACCCGCCCGGAAGCGACAATCGGCAGACAGTCGCGGGCATCGTCACACGATGAACGCACCGGAGGCAGTTACCTTAAGCGCTGCAACGGGCGACCTTAACGCTTGGACAATCCGGAGAAACAACCGAGCATCTTCCGTCACGCGTTGCAGCGCGAATACGTCGGGCCCGTCTTCGATCGACCGAAACCAATCATTGTCAGCCACCAGCGCCGATGTCAGGGGCGCAACGCCCCACCGGCCAGCCACCAAAATGGTGCGCGCAATGCGACCGGACTACTCTAACGGTTGACGCGCGTCGATAGGATAATCGACGAGAGGGTCTTTTCGACCCCCTCGATCTCGCCGATCTTGTCAATGACCGTATCGAGCTCGCTGATGGATTCCGCGGCAACGATTGCGATCATGTCGAAGCTGCCGCTAACGGAATAGACGACGCGGACGTGCGCGATCGCCTGTAGCTCAAGCGTCACGCGCCCAAGTGCCTTCGCTGCCAGCGTGATGAGCACATGCGCCTTTATCTGCCCGCTTTCGAAAGACTCCGACAGGCGCACACCGTAGCCCGCAATGACGCCGTCCCGCTCCAGCCGCTCAATCTTCGCCTGGACTGTCGTGCGTGACAGGCCAAGCTTGCGGGCCAACATGGCCGTCGGTATGCGGGCATTCTCGCTGAGGATCGACAAAAGCTGCCGATCTTTGTCGCTCATCGTCATATTGACCATCTCCGGCGGCAATCCGCCAAAATACGGCGGTCATTCTTATCAATATGGCGCTTTGAATCAACCAACCTGACGTGAATAAAAAGGCCATAAAGATTTTTGGATCCAGTTAGGGGAACACATATGAAAAACATCGTCGTCATCGGTGCCGGCAAGATCGGCTCAACGATTGCCCGCCTTCTCATCCATTCCGGCGACTATCACGTTACGCTTGCCGATCGCAGCAAGCAGCAACTGGAACACATGGAGGCGAATTCCGCCCTCAGCCTGGCGGAAATCGATATCGCTGACCATGCCGCCGTGGTCAAACTGCTCTCCGGCAAATTCGCCGTCCTGAGTGCTGCTCCGTTCCACCTGACGATCGCGATCGCCGAGGCTGCCGCCGAGGCCGGCGTGCACTACCTCGACCTAACCGAAGACGTCGAATCCACCCGCCGCGTCAAGGCGATTGCTGCGAACGCGTCCACCGCCTTCATCCCGCAATGCGGCCTCGCGCCAGGCTTCATCTCGATCGTCGCCAACGATCTTGCCAGCCGCTTCGACAAACTCGATAGCGTGCGCATGCGCGTTGGGGCTTTGCCGCAATATCCGTCGAATGCGCTCAACTACAATCTGACCTGGAGCACCGACGGCGTTATCAACGAATACATCGAGCCGTGTGAAGCGATCGTCGACGGACAATTGATCGAAGTGCCGGCGCTGGAAGAGCGCGAAGAATTCTCGCTCGACGGCGTGACCTACGAGGCCTTCAACACCTCGGGTGGACTCGGCACGCTCTGCGAGACGCTGAAGGGCAAGGTTCGCACGCTGAATTATCGCACCATCCGCTATCCCGGCCACGCCGCCATCATGAAGGCGCTGCTCAGCGATCTCGGCCTGCGCCATCGCCGCGAAGTCCTCAAGGATATCCTCGAGCACGCACTGCCGTCCACCATGCAGGACGTCGTCATCGTCTTCGTCACCGTGTCCGGTTGGAAGACCGGTCGCCTTGTACAGGAAACCTATGCCAACAAGGTCTACAGCGCCGTTGTTGCCGGCCGCATGATGAGCGCCATCCAGATCACGACCGCCTGCAGCATTTGCGCCGTTCTCGACATGTTGGCGAAGGGCGATCTGCCGGCGAAGGGCTTCATCCGCCAGGAAGATGTCGGACTTGATGCGTTCCTCGACAGCCGCTTCGGCCACTACTATGCGCAGAAGGCTTACGGCGAAAAGATTGCTGGTTGATCAGCCGGCCAAAACTTAAGCAAGAGAAAACGCCCGGAGACGATCCGGGCGTTTTTGCATTTTAACTCTGGCGAAGGCCGAACTTCCGTCAACGATAGGCAGACAGTGCGCGAAGCCGGCAAAACCCGCCTCGCACGCCGTGGCTCAACCGAGCCGTTGGCAAGCAACCGCGATACGCTCCAGCGCCTCTTTGAGATCTGCCTGCGCCGAGGCGTAGGAGATCCTGAAGAAGGGAGACAGGCCGAAGGCCGAGCCCGGCACAACGGCGACATTCGCCTCTTCGAGCAGGTAGGCGCAGAACTCGCTGTCCGTCGTGATCCTGCGGCCGCTTGCCGTTGTCAGGCCGAGAATTCCACCGCAGCCGGAAAAGGTATAAAAAGCACCTTCGGGCGTGCGGCAATCAAGACCATCGATGGCGTTGAGCCCCGAAACGACCAGATCGCGACGCCGCCTGAAGCTTTCGGTTCGCTCCGCAAGAAGATCCTGCGGTCCGCTGAGTGCCGCAACGGCCGCCGCCTGACTGATCGAGGAGGGGCAGGACGTTGCCTGGCTCTGTACGACCGCCATCGCCTTGATGAGCGCCTTCGGGCCGCCGGCATAGCCGATGCGCCAGCCCGTCATGGCATAGGCTTTGGAGACGCCGTTGATCGTAAGCGTGCGTTCACGCAGACGCGGCTCCAACTGCAACGGCGTGACGAAACGAAAATCGTCATAGACGATGTGTTCGTACATGTCGTCGACCATCAGCCAGACATGCGGATGTCTGAGGAGCACATCCAGCAACGGGCGGTAGTCAGCGGCGCTATAGGCTGCGCCGGATGGGTTGGATGGCGAGTTCAATAATAGCCAGCGTGTCCGCGGCGTGATCGCCGCCTCGAGCTTCTCGGCCGTAAGCCGAAAGCCGCTTTGCGCATCGCAGGGGACGAGAACCGGCTTTCCTTGGCAGATCTGGACAATGTCGGAATAGGACGTCCAGTAGGGCGTGGGGATGATAACCTCATCACCCGCATCAATAGTCGCCATCATCGCGTTGAAGAGGATCTGCTTTGCACCGGTGGCGACCGTTATCTCGCTCACGTCGAAAGAAACATCGTTCTCGCGCTGAAACTTGGTGCGGATCGCCTCCTTCAGCGCCGGCGTGCCGTCGAGCGCGGTGTATTTGGTGTCCCCACGCTGCATGGCGTCCCAGGCTGCCTGCTTGACATGGTCGGGCGTTTCGAAATCAGGTTCGCCGGCGCCAAGGACGATGACCGGCTTGCCTTCCCGCTTCATGGCCGCGGCGCGTGCACCGATCTGTAGGATCTCGGAGACACCGATAGAAGATATCCTCGAGGCGGGCCTAAAACCCGCCTCCATTTTCACATCGATCGTCATATCAGCTCCTATTCGATTTCGAAGGAGACGCCCTGCGCAAGTGGCAGAGCCCTGGAGTAGTTCACCGTGTTGGTAGCGCGGCGCATGTAAGCCTTCCACGCGTCGGAGCCAGACTCGCGACCGCCGCCGGTTTCCTTCTCACCACCAAACGCTCCGCCGATTTCGGCACCCGAAGTCCCGATGTTGACGTTGGCGATGCCGCAATCGGATCCGTCGGCCGAGAGGAAACGCTCGGCTTCGCGAAGGTCCAGCGTGAAGATCGAGGAGGAGAGACCAGCGCCGACAGCGTTGTGGTCTTCGATCACCTTGTCGAAGTCGTTGTATTTCATCACGTAAAGGATTGGCGCGAACGTTTCTTCCAGCACTGGGCCGACCTGCGCGGGCATTTCCACCAGCGCCGGCTTGACGTAGTAAGCTTTGTCGTGGGGCATTGCGACGCGCTCACCGCCGTTGACGGCGCCGCCATGGGCCTTCGCCTCGCCAAGCGCCTTCTGCATGCCGTCGAAGGCAAGCTTGTCGATCAGCGGACCGACAAGCGCCGTCGTTTCGAGCGGGTTGCCGACCGAGACATTGGCATAGGCTTTCTTCAGGCGCGGCACGAGCTGGTCGTAGACGCTTTCGTGCACGAAGAGACGGCGAAGCGTCGTGCAACGCTGGCCTGCCGTGCCCATGGCACCAAAGGCGATGGCGCGCAGCGCCATGTCGAGATCGGCAGACGGGCAGACGATACCCGCGTTGTTACCGCCGAGCTCGAGGATCGAACGGGCAAAACGGCGCGCCAGCCGCGGACCGACTTCCCGGCCCATGCGGGTCGAGCCCGTCGCGGATACCACCGGTACCTTCGGGTTATCGACCAGAATCTCGCCGATGGCACGATCGCCGATCAGCACTTCGCTCAGACCCTCCGGCGCGTCGCCGAAACGGGCAATGGCACGCTGCAGGATCGTCTGCGAAGCGAGCGCGGTCAGCGGCGTCTTCTCCGAAGGCTTCCAGACGACGGCATTGCCGCAAACCAACGCCAGCGCGGCGTTCCAGGCCCAGACGGCAACCGGGAAGTTGAAGGCGGAGATGACACCGACGACACCGAGCGGATGCCAGGTTTCCATCATCCGATGGCCGGGGCGTTCGGTTGCGATCGTCAGGCCGTAGAGCTGGCGGGACAGACCGACGGCAAAATCGCAGATGTCGATCATTTCCTGCACTTCACCAAGACCTTCGGACGGAATTTTGCCGGCCTCGATCGACACCAGTCGGCCAAGCTCCGTCTTCACCGCGCGCAGTTCCTCGCCGAGCAGGCGAACGAGTTCGCCGCGCTTGGGCGCGGGAACCAGGCGCCAGGCCTGAAAGGCGCGGGCGGCTTTTTCGATCTTCGCGGTCGCGGCATCACGGCTGTCCGTCTTCAGGGCAGCGAGCTGTTCACCCGTGACCGGGCTGTAAGAGGCCATGTCTCCACCGGTGTAGAGCGCCTTGTCGACGCCGATCTTGTCGAGAAGTGCGACGGTTTCCTGGGTTACATTCACTGTTCTTGCTGCGATGGTCATGTGAAAAACTCTCTGATGTTCTGGAGGATTGTCGGTTTCAGCTGTCGCTTTATTCAGCCGCTTGCGCCGCGGTCAGAAGGGCGCGGCACTCAGCGATCGATTGCGCCTCGATACCGGCGTAGTGGTCGAATTCGTTAAGAACCGAGGCACCGAGATCGCGCTCGAAGCGCTGCTGGTTGGGGTTTGCGGTAAAATCCTGCGCCGCCTCGTCGCCGAGGTTGGATTGGAAGATGCCAGCCGCGCTGACGGGCAGGAAGTCCTCGTAGACGATCGGGTCGAAGCAGACGAGACCATCCGCCACGAGCTGATCAATGGTCACATCAGCCGAGGCAATCGTGCTTTGGCCCTTTGGGGTGAGCGAGTAGCGGAAGTAACCAAGGCCCTGGTCGCGAATTTCGGCCCAACTGTCAGGGAAAGGCACGAACGCATCGGCGAGCGCCTTTTCATAAGCTCTCGCGTTCGAGCCATCGGCTGCCGGGCGCACCACCTTGCGCGACTCCGTCAAAAGCTTGTCGTAAAGGCCGCGGCCCTTCGGCGTCAGGGCGATACCGCGGCTTTCGATCTCGCCGAAACGAGCCGTATGTGTTCCTTGCTGCCAGGTCCCATCCGCACCCTGGAAAGAGACGGCTTCCTCGAGCGCCTTGAACGACGTCTGCCGCAACAGAATGGCACAGCGCCGGCTTGGCGGACCCTCGACAACGGCCTTTGGCGCAATGCCATATTCCGGCATCAGGCGCTGTACTTCGTCGATATCGAGCGTGCGCGGAGTCAGGTGATTGATGTGCGGGCCCTTGAAGGAGACAACATCGGCGATCAGCCGGTGCGCATCATGCAGGCGCTTGTACATGGCGAGGTCGACATCGGCCTGATTGTGCCAACGGAAAGTCTCCAGAACCTCGGCAACGAAGCGATTGGCATCGTCCGCGTCGAGACCGCCTTGCTGTTCGGCCTTTTCCGTCAGTTCGGCAGCACCGGCGGTGAAGATCTGACGCTTCTGCAGGATCGTCTCGGCTTCGGCGCGAAGTGCCTCGTCAGCAATCAGATCGAGACGCAGGAGAGAGGTGAAGACGCGGAACGGATTGCGCTTCAAGGCCGCATCGCCCACCGGCCGGAACGCGGTGGAATGGACCGGCACCCCGGCCTCGCTAAGGTCGTAGTAGCCGACCGGAAACATGCCCATAACGGCGAAGACGCGCCGCATCATCGCAAGTTCTGCAGCCGTCCCAAGACGGATCGCGCCGTGTCGCTCTTCCGATACACGCTCCAGGGAATCGGTTTCTTCAAGCCTCTGCTTAAGCGCCGGATCGGCGTTGAGCGTTGCCGTGTTTACCCTGGCCACGATATTCATCAGCGTGCCGTAGGCCGGCACCTCGGTCCGATACATGGCAGACATAGCCGCGGAAAATGCAGAGCGGATGCTGCAGGAAGAAACGAAACTTCTGGTCGACATATT
This sequence comes from Rhizobium sp. BK176, assembly GCF_024808055.1. Lineage (NCBI taxonomy): Bacteria > Pseudomonadati > Pseudomonadota > Alphaproteobacteria > Hyphomicrobiales > Rhizobiaceae > Rhizobium > Rhizobium sp. BK176. The sequence continues at coordinate 29,604 of NZ_JANUBV010000023.1, forward strand.
TATCTCACAGTGCCAGTTGGAAGAGTTCATTCTGGATTGCGATCATATCGCGCGTGGAGTAGATGAATAACGATAAATGAAGCTAAGATGATGCGGTTTCGGAATGACCTTGCCTCGAAAGCTTATGCCTGACTTGACTACACTGCAGTCCTTCGAGTCAGCCGCCCGCCACGGCAACTTCACCAGGGCAGCCCTCGAACTGAACCTGACGCAAAGCGCCGTCAGCCGGCAAATCAAGGACCTTGAAACGCAGCTCGGTGTCCTCCTGTTCGAACGCGTGCGGCAGCGAGCGATCCTGTCGGAAGCCGGCAAGCGGCTTTTGCCGGAGGCACGACGTCTCCTGCACCAGACGGAAGAGATGATGATCCGGGCGGCTTCCGGCGCCACGGCAACCCTTTCGATCGCCACCTTGCCGACATTCGGCAGCCGCTGGCTGACGCCTCGGCTGCCAAATTTTCTGGCGATCCATCCAGGTTCCCTCGTCGACATAGCCTCTCGCTCAGAGCCGTTCGACTTTGAGGAGGAAGGCTTTGATCTTGCCATTCACTACGGCCAGCCGATTTGGGCACGCGCAACCTGCACCTTTCTCTGCGACGAAAAGATCGTTCCGGTTGCCAGCCCGAGCCTGCTGAAATCTGATCCAGTCGCGAGCGCAGCGGAACTTGTAGACAAGCCTCTCCTGCATCTGGCGACGCGCCCGAGACTTTGGCGCCAGTGGTTCGAACACTGCGACATCGACGCCGATCCGTCTTATCGAGGCAACCGGTTCGACCAGTTTTCGATGATCATCGAAGCAGCCTCAATGGCACTGGGGTTTGCGCTTCTGCCACTATATCTGATCGAACAGGAGCTGAGCTCCGGAAAACTCAAAATCGTTGTCGACCGACCGATGTCGACCGAGAACAACTACTATGTGGTGACGCCGGATGGTAAGCGAGAACATACGCTCGGCCTGGCGTTCACGGCTTGGCTCCTCTCACAGATAAGCAACAAGGACGCCATTCAATCGTGAGCAACGAGCCGACACCATCCGATATCCCGACTGCACGCATGCTGAGCTGGGCCAGAAACTCGACGATCTATCGGCTCGAGCGGCAGATGATGACGGAAAGACAACTGTTCGATGCCATCATCCGTAAGGCGAAGCAAAAATTCACAGACATCAGCGAGGTGCAACTCAAGGCGATTGCGGACTTTGCCGTCGCGTTCGCCTACAAGCATGCGGGGCTGAACGATACTGTCTATGCTGAAATCAGGACGCGCTCCGGGGTTCGAAGTGGCAGATCGAAGCGACACATCGCTCAGAAACTGTCACAAAAGGGTGTCCATCGAGAAACCATCACCGCCGCGCTCGATGAAGCAGACGACTTGCTGGCCGCCGTGGTCTTCGCGCGCAAACGCGCCTTCGGGCCATTTCGGCGAGGCGACGGCGATCGCGACCGCGTGACCAAGGAGATGGCCGCGTTCGCACGCAACGGTTTCAGCTTCGACATAGGCAGGGCTGTTCTTGGTATGAGCCGCCAAGAGGCGGAAGACGTTGTGGTCGCGCGATCTCGATAGCTCTTTCCTACGCAGTCGAGCCCCAGCGGGCCGTGCAGGTCAGAGTAATGCTGTGGGGGCCTTCTAGTTCGGCATCATGGCGCTCGATGAGCTCGATCACCGCGTCGATAAATGCCGCGTGGTCGAGGCTCAGCGTCGTCAGGTCATTGCAATCCCATGCCGCCATCGCGATTCCGTCCTGTCCAACGATGGCAATATCATCTGGCGTGCTCTTCCCGAGTACGCGCCGTGCCGCATCGCGCGCACCAATTGCCATGACGTCGTTGCCGCAGATGATGGCATCCACCTTGGCGCGGTGAAGAAGCAAAACAGCCTCCTTGAAACCGGAATCGTAGCTGTAGTCGCCAAAGGCTTCGGCCTGTAGCGTCAGGCCGCGCTTGGCCAAGGCCTCGACAAACCACCTGCGCCTCAGCTTGTCGATCCAGCTTGACTTCGTTCCCGCGAGGTAGGCGAACCGCTTCTTCCCATCACCGACAATCTTGCCGATAATCTCGTCAGCAGCGGCCGATCCGTCTATCCGGACGCTTGAGACCATCTCATTGTCGAGCGGTTCAAAGGAGACGATAATCGGCTTCGTCGTATGGAAGATGTCGATCGCGTCCTGCATCGAGACCATGTCGGAGAAGACGACGACATGATCTACCTGATAGGTCGAGGCTAAGCGCATGAGCTGCAGCCGATCATCGTGGTCGGCACAACACAGAATGATAGGCAGAAGTTGCCTGGCCTGGAGGCGATGAACGAGTAGTTGCTGCTCTTCTGCTTCGCACGGATTGCCGATTGCGTTGACAACCAGCGCCACCAGCCTCGATCGCTGGTTGTTGAGCGAGCGCGCAATGGCATTCGGCTGGTATCCATACTCGCGAGCAACGGCCAGGATGCGGTCGCGCGTTGCACTTCCGATTCTGGAATCCGGCGAGAAGGCACGCGAGATCGTCGCAGACGACACCCCAGCAAGCTTTGCCAGTTCCTTCGAGGTGACCCGTCGCTTGCTCATTTCTACATTTCCCCGTCTATGGCGCGGAGATCCGGACGGGGAGCCCGTCTGCCGCAGCCGATTCCTTGATTGCATCCCAGAGCCTAGCGAATCGCAGGCCCATTTCAACGGAGCCGGTGTTTTCCATTGTCCCTTCGCGAATGGCGAGGAAGTTTTTCATCGGATTGCCGAGAATTTCCGCCTCTTCTCGCGGCTCGGCGTTTCGCCCGACGCTGATCTCGCGCCATCCGCCCCAGGCATCGATGCGAACGATTGCTTTCGAATAGAAGAGGGTGATGTAGGAAGCGCAGCCGGGAGGACCCTCGCCGGCAGCCGTCAGCGTCGCCAGCGCGCCGTTCTTGAGGCGGGCCGAAACCGCGGTGGCAATGTCGACCTCCTTGCCGTGATTGTTCATATAGGCCGACACGCTCTCGAAGTCCGAGTTGGCCAGCAGGCAGACAGTGTTCATCATGTGGGCGCCGGTGTCGAACATGAAACCGCCGCCGGAAATCTCCGGCTGTTGCTTCCAGTGACCGTCATAGTTGCCGGACCAGCTTTCCCAGATCATCCCCGATATTGCAATCAGGTGGCCGAACTCCCCGGCAAGCGCCCGTTTGCGCGTATCGATCACGAGGGGCGAAAGACCGCCCTGGAAAGCGGTTACGATGGTCACACCGCTCTTCTTCTGCGCCCCAATCAGCCGTTCGGCTTCCGCCACCGTCGTCACCATCGGCTTTTCAAGGAAGAGGTCGAGGCCGGCTTCCGCGACAGCCGTTGCCTGCTCACCGTGAAACGCATGCGGCGTCGAGACATAGACGACATCCAGCTCCGTTCGGCAGGAAGCCAACATCTCTCGGTAGTCGTCGAAGCTCTTCGGCGCGCCTGCTCCAGCGGCAACGCATACGTCAATCAGGCGCTTTCTGGAGGAAGGCATCGTATCGGCAAGCGCGACAAATTCGATCTCGGGCATGCGTGCCCAGCTTGCCGCATACTCGGCCGCCTTCAGGCCTGCGCCAATGACGCCAAGCCGCAATTTTTGTGACATCCAAAATCCTCCCGAATGCAGTGTGTATACGGTTACACAAATGAACGAATGAAGACAAGATTTATTAAAACTCGTCTTTTCAATGTGTTAGCGTTAGATGAAAAAACGCATTAAAATCCATCTTGCCAGTAATAAGAATGCGTGTACATTTTTGACTGTGGTGCTGGAGGGCGCCGCGAACCAAAAGGGAGGACTTCCGTTGAAGAAGACGGTCATTGGTGGCCTGTGCGCCATTCTGCTCGGCGCTGTTTCCACGCTGGCGCATGCCGAGACAATCCGAATTGCCAATCACGGTCAGGCCGGCATCGACGCCATGAAGTCGACGGTCGAGAAGATCGAAAAGAAATACGGTGTAACCGTCGAGGTCGTCGAATACCCTGCGCCTGACAAGGATTATCTGACGAAGCTGTTGACCGAGCTCGGCGCCGGCAACGCCCCGGACCTCTTTTCCATCCCGACGACGGCCGCTGTCGCTGACATGGTCGAGGCCGGTTACCTCGCGCCGGTGACCAAGGAAATCAAGGCATGGGACGGCTACGCCAATTTCTATGATGTCGCCAAGCAGCTGGCCGTCAGCCCGGATGGCGAAACCTATGTGATGCCGTTCATGCTTGGCATTCAGGAAATCTACTATCGCAAGGACGTTCTCGATAAGGCCGGCATCTCCACCGAGCAGCCGAAGACCTGGAAGGAACTGCTCGATCGCGCCGCTGAAATCAAGAAGAAGACCGGCGCATATGGTCTGCTCTTCCCGGCCGGCGTTTCCTGGGGAAGCGGCGCCTTCGACGAAGGCTTTCAGCATCTGGTCGTCGGTTCCAAGACGCCGCAGCTCGTTGATGCCAACGGTAAGCTCGATTTGAATGGTGAGGGCATCAAGGATGTTTTTGATGTCTACAAGCAGCTGATCGACAACGACCTGATGCCAACGCAGCCGTTGCTCGGACCTGAACCCTGGGTTGTGCCAAAGTATCAGATGTTCCCGGCCGGCAAACTGGCCGCAACCACTTGCGGTTCCTGGTGCTATATTTTCGACTGGGGTCGTGAAAGCAAGAACCCCATTCCTGAGGTGACCAAGGTTGTCGGCACCTGGACCGTTCCCGGCCAAACCGGCGGTCAGTATGTTCTCGCCAACCTGGCAGCCCCATGGGCCGTCAACTCCAAGTCCGCCAACGTGGAACTCGCCAAGAAGGCTCTGATGGAGATTGGTTCGGTGGAGACACAGGTTTCTTACGCGGCCCGTATCGGCAACATCCCGTCCAGCAAGGATGCGGCGAAGAACGCCGACTTCCAGAAGCTGACGGAACTCGTTCCGATCCATGCCGCGGCGGAGAACGGCACCTTCCTTAAGCAGGCTTCCGGCTTCGGCACCGTTTCCGAAGGTGTTGCCCGCGCAACGGAAGCGCTCCTGCGTAAGGAAACCGATGCTGCCGGCGCACAGAAAATCCTGGTCGACTACGTCAAGGAAACGCTCGGCGACGAGGTCATAAAGTAAGCGTCTACTTACTCATTGCGAGGGAAACGCGGGCCCGCCCGCGTTTCCAGATTTCCCTTCCGAAATGAGTTATAGAGCTTTCAATGGCCAGAAACGTCCACGAAAGGCGCGCCGAACGGCAGCTTCTTCTGATCCTGCTGCCCTCGCTTGCACTGCTTCTGGCCTTCGTGATCTATCCCGCGCTTTACTCCATCTACCTAAGCTTCACCAATGAAGCGCTGACTGGGGCGGCCGCGCTTCGTCGGTATTCGCAACTATGCGCGGCTTCTGAACGACGCGAAGTTCTGGAACTCCTTGCTCGTCACCTTCCTGTTCGTCGTCGGCTCCGCAGTCATCGGACAATTCGTGCTTGGCCTCGTCTCGGCGATGGCGCTGCGTCGTCGTATCCATTTCCGCCGCCTCTTCTCCTCGATCATCCTTCTTCCGAACGCAGCACCAGAGGTGGTTGCAGGCTTTATGTGGATTTCGATGCTGGCCGGAGGCGAGCAGGCAACGCTCAGCCGCATCGTCAGCTTCTTCGGCGTGACGCCGGCCGACTGGTTGCAGATCTTTCCGCTGTCGATGATCATCATCGTCAACACGTGGCGCGGCATCGCGACGGCGATGATCCTGTTGACTGCTGGTCTGAGCACCATCCCAAACGAGATATATGAGGCCGCCCGTATGGATGGCGCAACGCCTTCACAGATGTTCCGCCGCATCACCTTGCCGCTGATGATGCCGACGATCCTTCTCTATATGCTGATCTCCGCCGTCTCGACCATCGCCGTCTTCGGCCTCGTCTACGCACTGACCCGCGGTGGCCCCGGCGGGGCGACGGAGCTGGTCAGCATCTACATTTACAATCAATCCTTCACAGCGTTCCAACTCGGTTATGGCGCAGCTGTCGCCGTCGTAGCACTACTGATCTCGCTGGTTCTCGGCGTCGGCTATGTCAGGGCCATGAAGGTGGAAGTCTAACATGGCAGTGATCTCGCCGAGCGAAAATGCCAACAAGACCCGATCGGACCTGCTTGCCTACGCAACGCTGTCTCTGATCTCGATCTTTTGCGCCGTTCCCTTCTTCTGGGTGCTTCTCGCCTCCTTCGACGGCAACGCGCAGCTGTTCCTTCGCTGGCCCGAGCAATGGAGCTTTGCGAACTACTTGCGCGTGTTTACCAAGGAGGACGGCGCGAAGTGGCTGTTCAACTCGCTCTTCGTTGTCGGTGGAGCGACCGTGCTGGTGATGGTGCTGGCCGGCCTTGGCGGCTACGCGCTGTCGCGAACCCGAGCGTGGTGGAAGCTGCCGTTTCTCTATGCCATCCTATTGATCCGTGTCCTTCCGCCGACGGCGCTCGTTGTGCCGCTCTACAAGTTCCTTTTGACATTGAACAATGCTGAAGGTGCCATTCTGAGGCCGATCTTCGGCGAATACACTCGACCGATCATGCGCTGGACCGGTTTCATCGATGGTTATCTCGGCTTGATCCTCGTGCTTGCAACAATGCAGCTGCCATTGGCCCTTTGGATCATGAAGACGTTCTTCGACGGTCTGCCACGCGACTACGAAGAGGCGGCACTGATGGACGGCGCCACCCTGATACAGCGCATTCGCCGTGTGCTGATCCCGCTGGCGCTGCCGGGGTTGGCTGCCGCCGGACTGTTCGCCTTCATGTCTGCCTGGGGCGACTTCCTGCTGCCGCTGATTTTCCTCTCTTCGCCGGAATTGCAGACCCTGCCACTCGGCCTGTTCCGCGCATTTCTGCGCATCAACGAGATAGACTACGGGCTGCTTGCGGCACTCGCGTTTATCTACCTCCTGCCGGCAGTCGTAGCCTTCGGCTTTGCGCGTCGCTTCCTCGTGCAAACATTTGCCGGCGGCGTCAAAGGCTGACACCAGAAAGTACATTACGATGATCAATCTCAGGAACGTTCGCAAATTCTACGGCGCTTTGGAGGTCATCAAGGGCGTCGACATCACGGTGGAAGACGGCGAATTCGCGGTTTTCGTCGGCCCGTCCGGCTGCGGAAAATCGACTTTGCTGCGCATGATCGCCGGTCTTGAGGGCATTGACGACGGCGATCTCATGCTTGACGGCAAGCGGATCAACGACGTGCCGCCCGACAAGCGTGGCATCGCCATGGTCTTCCAATCCTACGCCCTTTATCCGCACATGACCGTGGCCGAGAACATCGGCTTCTCACTGAGCCTGAAGAAGGTTCCGGAGGCCGAAATCCGCCGGCAGGTCGAGGGGGTCGCCGAGATCCTGCAACTGACCGACTATCTCGATCGTCGGCCGGCCGCCCTGTCCGGCGGCCAGCGCCAGCGCGTTGCGATCGGTCGGGCCATCATCAAGAAGCCGTCACTGATCTTGTTCGATGAGCCCTTGTCCAATCTCGATTCCGCCCTGCGCGTGCAGATGCGTGCCGAATTGCAGCGCCTGCATCGCGAGCTGAAGGCAACCGTCGTTTACGTGACGCATGACCAGGTCGAGGCGATGACCATGGCCGATCGTATCGTCGTCCTCAACAAAGGTGTCGTTGCCCAGCAGGGTGCTCCAATGACGCTCTACCATCAGCCTGACAATGAATTCGTTGCGACTTTCATCGGCTCCCCGAAGATGAACACTATCCCGATCGCGATCACCAGATCGACCGCCGGTCAGGCCCATGTCCGGAGCCCGTTTGGTCTCTCGCTCGACCTGACGGACGCGAGTGGGATAGTGCCACAGGGTGAGGCTACTCTTGGCATCCGGCCTGAGCACCTGAAGATCGCAGCGGTAGGGCAGGGGGACTTTTCGGCCGAGGTCATGATCGTCGAGCGGCTGGGCGTCGAGACATACATGACTGTCGGTTCGCAGGAACAGCCGATTGTTGTCCGCTCCGAAGGTGACATCACAGTGCGACCGGGCGATCGCGTGTCCCTGGCGGTCGACACCTCCGCCTGCCACCTGTTCGATTCCGCCGGCCGCGTCATTCGCCCGGCAAAAGCTTCATAACATCGAGGATACCATGACAATCAAGGTCACCATCTGGAACGAAGGCCGCCACGAGCAACTCCACAAGGAGGTTCAGGAAATCTATCCCGACCGTATCGACGGCGCGATTGCGACCGGGATCGCCAATGCCGACTTCGAGATACGCAGGGGAACGCTCGATGACCCGCATGAGGGATTGCCGGACATTCTTCTCAACGACACCGATGTCCTTCTGTGGTGGGGGCACATGGCGCATGAAGAGGTAAGCGACGCGCTGATCGACCGGATCCAGCAACGTGTCCTCAAGGGAATGGGTCTGCTCGTTCTTCATTCCGGCCATCACTCGAAGCTGTTTCGCCGTTTGATGGGAACCAACGCAAACCTCTCCTGGCGCGAAACGCCACAAGGGGATCTCGAGCGGGTATGGGTCGTTGATCCATCCCATCCGATCGCCGAGGGGCTGCCCCCTTATTTCGAAGTCAATGCTTCCGAAATGTACGGCGAACCCTTCGACATTCCTCCACCCGACGAACTGGTTTTTATCTCGTGGTACTCTGGGGGTGAGGTGTTCCGCAGCGGATGCACATTCCGACGTGGCCGCGGTCGCATCTTCTTCTTCAGTCCTGGGCACGAGACTTATCCGATCTACCACGACAAGACCGTGCACAAGGTGATTTCGAACGGGATTCGCTGGGCGACGCAGTCCCATACCGATGGCCGGATCCTCGAGAACTGGCACAGGGCCGTACCGCTTCACAAGCGCCCAGCCTAAAAGCTCTATGCACGTTAAAGACCGGCCCTGCTTGGGTCGGTCCAAGATCCTCGGCACACGCAGGCGGCCCCATCTCCCTGGCCGCTTCGACAGCAATTCAACGTTGCGACCTATTCGCATCGTGTCCGTTCCGTTGGCGAGGCATCGATCTTCGTCCCAGCACATCCAGCTGTTCAGCCTTATTCGAGACACGAGGTCGACCTCACCCGGCCCGGCGCGATCCGGCCCCTCGTGCACGAACCAGTGCCATCAACATTGGACCGATCGAGAACTCGCCGCGCTCTGCCCTTCGCGTCAGATCACGCAGATATGCGCCAGCTGAATTGATGTGTCCGCCTCGTTCGAGAATGCACGCCATAACGGTCGCTGCGTTCTCCGGTCCCATCGTGTTGCACGCGTCCTCGTACGCTGACGCACTGACACCGAGGGTGCCCCGAACCACAACCGCTGCCGCCATCATGTCTCGCCAATTGGTAATCGAGCCCCCGGGGCCATAGCCTGCCATATCCGGGCAGGCCTGCAGAACCATTCCGAGCGGGAACGACTTTAACGAATTGTCGTTGCCGGCGCGCTCCTGCGGATTGACCCCACTGCGCCCATCTGATCTCTGTCTCGTCCTTTCAGCGGGGGGCTCAATCGGGGACGCCGGATTTGCCTCCTGCTTTCTTTCAAAAGCGGGTTCAAGATCAAAAATAGAGTCGGGGTTTGAATTCTGTATGTGCCGTTCATTTCGGGCGGGATTGCCGCTCGGTTTTTTTGCTTTCAACAATGTTTCCAGCCTGTTGGCAATATCGTCACGCAAGATCTGCATTGCCTCCAGCGCTGCGGCTATTTCATCGGCTGCCGGCGTTCTCGGCACGGCGTCGACAATTTCACGGAAATAGGTGAAGGCCGTTTCCCAGTCGCCCGGAAGCTCCTCGTCGATCGCGGTCTCGATCAGTTTGGAAACATCCCGGCGGCAGAGGGTGAACTGTTCGCGCAGTCTTTGCAAATGCAGCCGTTCCGCCGCGACCTCAGCTGCCAGCGCCTCGATTTCCTCAGCCCGGACGATCAAGGGAGCGAGGGAGAAACCGAACGCATCTCCGACCGAGCCCTCCTTGTTTCTGCGCGCGTACCGCTTCCCGTTCGGACTATCCTTGCGGATGATCAGGCCGGCCTCGACAAGCACGGCGAGATGGCGACGGATGGTCTGCTCCGCCATGCCGTGCGAACGCAGCGAAAGCTGGCTGTTTGACGGAAAGACGACAAGACCGCTTTCCTCGGAAAGGAGATTTGCCGGGTAGAAGCTGAGCAGGGCGTTGAGGACCGCCAGCGCCCGGTCGGTTACGCCGAGCAGTGGCTTTGCCTCGCAAAGCGCCCTGTAAATCTTCCATTTGTCGACCGATTGATCGGGCTTGAGCTCGCTCGCCGCCTTCTGGCTGGAGAGCATGCCAAGCGTCATCGGCCGCCGCCCGAAAGGCGTCGTCACATGTCCTGTTTCCATCACCTTCACCTTGACGAAGGCAAAAGAAATCCACTCACCAAAAAGGTGCCCATACTTGACAGGGATTCACGGAAATGCGATTCTCTAGCTGCTAACCTATGAGAAGGGCTTCCGCGACGGCAACGTTCGGGAGCTTTTTTCTTTTGCGATGATCATCCTTTGCTGTTGCGTTGTGTCGACTGAACGAACTCGCTGTGAAGCGACTCCATGCGATCGTTGAGAAAATCGATAAAACTGGGCGCAACCGCTTTGTTGAAGCTGATCTTCGACCCAGACTTGGCATGACTGACAGTCGCAATCAGAAAACCGTTTGCGCGAATTTCGGTGGCGGCTTTCAGTGAGGACGCCGGGCCAGCTTCGGACTTCAGAGCCGCGAGAGCGACGGCAAACCGATCCTTGGGGCCGCCATGTCTGTCCTGGCCGAGCGCCTGGCGGATACGGTCTGCCCCGCCCGGGCTGGCGGCGAATGCATCGGCGAAATCAATCCAGCGACGACGGCCAATCTCGGGCGAGGGACCAATTTGCACCAAAACGTCTCGCGGGATTGCCGTTGCGATCCGCAGCATCTCGGAGAGATGCGACTTTCCGGTCGCAAGTGATGCGCAGATGACATCGCGCCGGTAGCCTGCCTGCTCCTGCGAGAGCGCAAATGCACATTTCTCGATAAAGGACAGATCGTTGCGGCTGGCGTTCTCCTCGCCCTGAAAGATGATTGCTTCTTCATCGCTGAGGTCACGCACGATTGCTCGGAACTTCAACCCAAGCATCTTGACTGCGGCGAGGCGACGTCGCCCGAACACGATCTGATAGGGCGCACCATCACCCTTGAAAGGACGGATGAGACCGGGGACGATCTGGCCGCGCTCCCTTATCGACGCAGCTATTTCCTCGATTGCGGCCTCGTCGTAGGCGCCGTCAAAGCGGTCCGGGATCGAGGATGGCGCGACGTCAATCGGGTCGACGTCCACGACATGGTCTGCATCTTTCAGGAGTCTGTCGAGAGCCTCGCCTTTTTCCTGGATCTGCCGAACCCCCGCCGCGACCTTGAGGAGGTGCGGGGACGAGGTGGGCTTCACGCTCGGCGCGGCGCTCGGCTGCTCAAGCTGACCGAGCACGTTGGCGAACATTCCGCGGGAATCCTTGCGGCTCATTCGCGCCCCCATGCCGCCCAGAGCAGCTTCTCGATCTCGGCATTGGCAGCGTTGATGGACTCCATGGCTCGGTCATAGGTTTTGGGTGCCGAGAAACGCGAACGCTGCACCTCGTAAAGGCTTTGCTTCCAGGTCAGGGCATCGGCAACCGCGGTCGATTTGGTTACCATGTTCAACAGCAGGTCCTCACCGAAGACCTGCCGCATCAATGCGGTCATGTTGGCTTGTGGATGATCGTTGGCCTCGAACTTCGTGACGAGAAACTTTGCAAAATCCCATTGTGCAGAGGTCCCCATCTCGCTCAGGATCTGCATGTAGGACGAAGCAAGTTCCAGGAACTTTCCCGTTGAATCGACGTCCAGCATGTGCGCGGGGACCGGAATGATCACGCCGGTGGCAGCCGTCAGGGACGATAGTGTGAGGAAGTTCAGGGAAGGGGCCGAATCCATCAGGATGACGTCATAATCATCGGCAACCTGCTCAAGCGCCTGGGATACGCGCAGCAGGAAGCTGGTGCCCCCGTTCTTGCGCATCTCGAGTGCAACCGCGGTCTCGAACTCGGTCAGATCAAGACCGGCACAGATCACATCGAAGCCAGCAATATGGGTGGAGTGGATGAGGGACTTTGTCGGTTTCGGGTCCGTGAAGCGGATGGCCGCATAAAGCGTCTCATCTTCGCGCGGATCGAAATCGGGAAGCATCCCATGCAGGCTGGTCAGTGACGCCTGGGGATCGAGATCGACTGCCAAGACGCGATAGCCCTTCAGAGCGAGGTAGTGGCCAAGGTGAATTGTCGTGGACGTCTTGCTCGATCCGCCCTTGAAGTTGGTGACCGCGAGGATCTGGCACTCTTCACCGGCCACGCGTCTCGGGTTCATCCACTTTTTGCGGCCCTTTTCGGCGAGCATCAGGCGCAGTTCGAGGATTTGCTCGAGCGTGTACATGCGCCGGCCATTGGTGGTGGTCTCGGGCGCTGGCCCTTTTTCCTTGAGAACGATCTGCCTGATATAGGCTTCCGACACGTCGAGAAGCCCTGCGACCTCTGACGAAGAGAATTTTCGCATCTCGCGGCGCGCGTCAGGTGGGTACTGCGCCATCGAAAGATTTTGCAGGGCAAGCTCCAATTTGGTGGAAAAGCTCTGCATAAAGTCGAGGCTGCTCAGATGCCGATTCACGTTTCTTCCCTCAGTTCGCTTCAATGATCCAGATGCTGACATCGTTCGCGAATGATTGTTTTGCCACTTGTTTCGCCAGATGGCGATAATTCGATAAATTTCCGTAGTTTGAGAACTAGCTCGATTCGAGAGATTCGGCAAATGCTTGGCGCCGGCCGCGTCTCTCCGGAAACGGCCAAAAAGCGCCCGCGGGATGGCGCTCGGTCAGTCCAATCTGGCCGCCTTTGCAGGACCAAGGTCTGATCTGCCATGGACCTATGGTCTGAACTGGACCGTCATACCATCGTAATGTTTGACGCGCAGGCCGATCGGAATAATGTTCACGGTCCAGACGAAACTGGACGGCCCGACGATGCGGGCCCCGGCTTCGATTACCAAAGCACGGTGCCACCTGTCACGATTGAGGAGATCGGCCAGTCATGAAAACAGCAATCCGCGTTGCAGTGGTCGATGACCATCCGCTGTTCAGGGAAGGAGTGGCGCGGAGCCTGTCAGAAATCGAGGGGTTCAAGATCGTCGCGGAAGGAAGCTCGAAGGACGATGCCATCAAAGTTGCAGAGGATCAGCAGCCCGACGTATTGCTCCTCGATATTTCGATGCCCGGTGGCGGCTTGAATGCAATCTCCGCGATTCTGGACCGTCTACCGACGCAGAAGATCGTCATGCTGACCGTGTCGGAGTCCAGTGACGACGTGACGGCAGCACTTGATCGTGGTGCGAAGGGCTATGTCCTGAAAGGCGTCGGGGCAAGAACCCTTGCAGAAATCATTCGCAATGTCGCAGATGGTGAAAGCTATGTGGCGCCGGCCCTTTCGGCACGGTTGCTGTCCAACCGTGCCGCGCCCGAACCGAGCAAGCAAAGCGCGATCTCAATGCTCACAAACCGTGAGCAGGAGGTGCTTCACCTTGTTGCGTCGGGAATGAGCAACAAACTTGTTGCCCGCAAGCTCGAGTTGCATGAAAAGACAATCAAGCATCATATGACCCAGATCATGGCCAAGCTCGGCGTTGGAAATCGAACCGAGGCTGCCATGACCTTGCGCGATGTCATTGACGAGCAGAACGACCACTAGTCCATTGCACATTTCAAACCGGGACAGACGTCGAATATTTGACCCGTTTCAACGCGAAATGCGACGATGACGTTGCCACCGCATGGTGTGTCAGTATGCCTTTCATGAGCAAGCGCTCGTAGTCCTTTACGTCAGCGACAGCGACACGCAAGAGATAGTCCCAGTCTCCTGACATCGAGTAGCATTCGAGGACTTCCTGGTGACTTTCGGCAAAACGCTCGAAGTCGCTCCTCGCGGCCGGATCATGCGACTTCATGCGAACCTGGCAGAACACGGTCAGGCCGCGGCCGACCGCCTCGGGGCTGACAAGCCTGACGGTTGGTCCAAGCATTCCGGATGCCTCGAGCGCCTTGATCCGACGCCAGCAGGAGGCAGCGGAGGCACCCACGCGCTCCGCGAGCGCCGCGTGGCTGAGGGAGCCATCCACCTGCAGCAGTTGAAGGATCTTGCGGTCCACATTGTCGAGTTCAGACGATTTCATCAGCTTCTCTCGGTGTCGATGCACATTTCTGGCGCAGTGGTATTCTGGCTGAATCCCGCCGCATCCGGACATGCTCATGCACGATGCACGCAGTGAACAGCGCAATGCTGTGACGAGAAAGACACCGAGAAAAGTCCCGACGAAAAAGAACGTTCCCAAGGAACCGCGCCGAGCTGTCCCGAGCCGCGGCGCCGATGTCGTCGATCAGGTCGGCGCACCGAAAAGCGTGAAGTACCCCCAGGCGGCGACAAGCAGGGCAAGCACGCCGGCTGCTATGGCAAGCTTCCGCAAACGCGGCCTTGGTGGCCTTGGCGGCTTTGGACGTCGGAATTGGATAACATTGTCGTTCATTTGCAGGCTTCTCCGTCGAGGCCTACCTGTTTCGGGCGAACCGTGGCGGATGTCAAAAAGAAAAAGGCGCTCAACCCGATCGGGGAGCGCCTTTTCTTTCCCGGACAGCAAACGCGACCAGCCTCAGCGGGCAGGTCTGCAGGCCGTCGATACGGGCGGTGAGCGGTAAATGGCACCCCTTCTTCGAAATATCAAGAGGCCGCGGAAAATACAGTTTCAGTTCATATCGCGGGCCGGATTGATTATTCCGATTGTCAGACATTTTCACTATGCTTTCCCGGGCACGCGCAAGTCGACGTGCCGGGAGCGATGAGGAAGGACCAGGTGGAACGACGGGCGAGCAAATCATCAATTCACCGGGCGCGTGCGGGCTGAACAAAATGATACGGCCCGGAAAACGGCTCCACGCTTGCGCCCGGGCGCCGTTTCCGGTCGTCTGATGGACGGTTCCCGCAATCCGGTCGACCAGAGCAGCAATCTGCGATCGGGTCGTCTCGTCACGGGGTGCGCCCAAGAAGACGTGACCGGGTCAGGAACCGCCTCTCCCGTCCATTGTCGAGTGAGAACATTCCGCCACGACCGGGAACGACGTCTATGATCAGCTGCGTGTGCTTCCACGCCTCGAACTGGGTGGCGCTGATATAGACAGGGACCCCGGCAATCTCCCCCAGCTTGATGTCGTGGTCGCCGACGACGAAATCACCCGACGGGTAGCACATTGGCGACGAGCCATCGCAACAACCGCCCGACTGATGAAACAGAATATCCGGATGATCCCGCCGGATCTCCTTAATCAATGCTATCGCGTTGTCCGTCGCGATGACACGGGGCTCATCCTTCATGCTCAATTCCATCCTTCTCCTCCTTCTTCCGGCCCGCTCCTTCAGTGGAGCGGGCCATTCGCCGCAGGAGTGACCTCAAAAGAAACCGAGCGCCTTTGGGCTGTAGCTCACCAGCATGTTTTTCGTTTGCTGGTAATGATCGAGCATCATCTTGTGGGTTTCGCGACCGATGCCTGACTGCTTGTAGCCACCGAAGGCGGCGTGGGCAGGATAGGCGTGATAGCAATTCGTCCATACCCGTCCGGCCTCGATATTGCGGCCAAACCGGTAGCAACGATTGGCGTCACGGCTCCAGACGCCGGCACCGAGCCCGTAGAGTGTATCGTTGGCAATCTCCAGTGCCTCGGCCTCATCCTTGAACGTGGTAACAGCAACGACCGGCCCGAAGATTTCCTCCTGAAAGATGCGCATCTTGTTATGCCCCCTGAAGATGGTGGGCTTCACGTAGTAGCCGTTGGCGAGCTCACCGCCGAGTTCATTGCGCGATCCACCTGCGAGGACCTCGGCGCCCTCCTGCTTGCCAATATCCAGGTAGGCAAGGATTTTCTCGAGTTGCTCGTTCGAGGCTTGGGCTCCGATCATCGTCGCTTGGTCCAGGGGATTTCCCTGTCTGATGGCTTCGACGCGCCTGACGGCTTTCTCCATGAAACGGTCGTAGATCGATTCCTGAACCAGAGCGCGACTGGGGCACGTGCAGACCTCCCCCTGGTTCAGCGCGAACATAGCAAAGCCTTCGAGTGCCTTATCCAGGAAATCGTCCTCTTCACTCATCACATCGGCAAAGAAGATGTTCGGCGATTTGCCGCCAAGTTCAAGCGTCACCGGGATAAGGTTCTGGCTCGCATATTGCATGACCAGTCGGCCCGTCGTCGTTTCGCCGGTAAAGGCGATCTTTGCGATGCGAGGACTGGAGGCCAGCGGCTTTCCAGCCTCCAGGCCGAACCCGTTGACAATGTTGAGCACGCCCGGAGGCAACAGGTCACCGACGAGCTCTGCCCAGACGAGCAGGGATGCAGGCGTCTGTTCGGCTGGCTTGATGACCACGCAATTGCCGGCAGCAAGAGCGGGAGCGAGTTTCCACGCCGCCATCAGGATCGGAAAATTCCAGGGTATGATCTGGCCAACAACGCCGAGCGGCTCGTGAAAATGGTAGGCAACCGTATCGTGGTCGATCTCGCCGATAGAGCCTTCCTGCGCGCGGATGCAGGAGGCAAAGTATCTGAAGTGGTCGATAGCCAGCGGAATGTCAGCCGCCATTGTCTCGCGGATCGGTTTGCCATTGTCCCACGTCTCGGCTCGCGCCAGAAGCTCGAGTTTGTCTTCCATTCGCTGAGCGATCTTCATCAGGATATTGGATCGCTCGGTCGCCGATGTCCGTGCCCAACCCGGCCTGGCGGCATGTGCGGCGTCGAGTGCGGCATTGACGTCGAGTTCGCTCGAACGCGCCACCTCGCAAAGCTTGCCTCCGGTGACAGGGGTGACGTTGTCGAAATAGCGTCCTTCGATAGGCTCGCGCCACTCGCCCCCTATGAAGTTGCCGTAACTCGTCCTGAATGGCGACTCGACGATCTTCTGATGCAGCATGTCATCCTCCCTTCAAAGGTCCAGGTTCTGGAGTGAACCGGTGAGAGGAAGCCTGCGCGAGTTTTGCGGCGTGTGAAAGCGCCGCCAAGGGATACCGCAGTGCACTGTGTAGCACTCCTGCGACAGCGCGGCGCTGGCGCCATCAATGCAGGTTAAGTCTTTTCATTTTCCGGTGCAGCGTCGACCGGCTCATGCCGAGTGCAACGGCTGCCTGGGAGACGTTTCCGCTTGTACGGGACAGGGCACGCAACAATGCCGCGCGCTCGGCGTCGACGAGGTCCTGGTTTGGTGCCGGGTTCTGTTCCTGCAGTGCATCGGCCGCGGGCAGTCCCGCGGAAAGACGCCTGTCGTCCAGCTTAAGGGCCAGTCGCGCAGCCCGCGTCGCGCCAAGGACGAGATCATGGCGGTCGACGGCAAGGAGCGCCGCGGTCGGATTGCCAGCCGTCGGAACGACAAGGAAGCGGGCACCTGGAAAAGCGCTCCGGAACAGATTGACTTCGATACGCAACGCCGCGTCGCGAACCATCTGTGCGAGAATACCCAGTGTAACCTCGTTTACGTCGTCGCGGCATGACGAGATGTCCAGCGCAGCAGCCAATTGTCCGCGGTGATCGCGAATCGGTGCAGTCGTGCAACTCAGGCTGATGTTGGAGCTGAAGAAATGCTGATCCCGCAAAATGGTGACGGGCCTGTCATCCGCGATCGCAGTCCCGATCCCGTTCGTACCGATGCTGGCTTCGGTCCAGATGGACCCGGGCCACAGTCCAAGTTCATGGAAGTGCCTGTCATCCCCCGCGATGCCGCGGCGTTCCAGCGCAACCCCTTTATGGTCACTCAAGATCAGGCAGCAACCGCTCTTGCCAACTGTCGCGAACAGCCGATCGAGTTCGACCGAAGCATCTCCAATCAGGCTTTGCGAAGCATCACGGGCCTCTTGGAGCTCATGCTCACTAACACGGATCGGCGGTCGCATTTGTTCGGGCGAGAGCCTGTGCATGGCGATACATCGCCGCCATGACGCAACGACAGACGAGTTCGCGGCGGCAGAATCCCTTTGAGCTGAGGTATAGACGTGCTCTGCATGAGCGGCGAGTTCGTGCATTGGCTCCTCCAACCAATTCTTATTGCAGCTTGGCTCAAAGCCGCCGCTTTGGCAATTCTCGGCCGCCCGGTTGTGTTTTGGACTGCCGTGATTGCAGTGGGTCATGTGTCGCAATATTGCGCCACATGACCTGTGTCGGCTTGGCTGGCGTAGCTGGGGGCGGGGCTAAAGCTGCTGCCCCCTCCGAAACCGTAAGGAGTTGACGCGGTGACGCCGTTCACGCCCTTGAGATTCGCCAGCTCTTGTCCTCGAACGTGAACAACCCCGCCGCTGCCTTGTCGGGCATGGTATCCTCGAGGAGGCTGACCTGCCCGTACTTGCGCCAATTGGCGTGAAGCTCGAGCTCGAATGGACCAGCAGCGGGCCCGAGCATTGCGCGCGAGCGCCGGTATTCCATTCCGCGTCGCGGACGCCCGTGCGCTCGAGGCGTTGATGCAATGTAAGCGGCTTGAGGTCTTCCTGCGATCTGAAAATGGATCAGTTCTTAAGGGCACCGGTCGCCATTCCATCGGTGATGGGCTTGAAGGAGAGAAGGTAGGGATGGCCGAATGCTTGGCAGGTCGCTTCAAGGCACACGTATGGGGCCTGGCGAACAGATTACGGGGCTTTCCTTTGGTATCAACGCAGACCGCGATCTCGCGAGGAAAAAAGTGCCAATGCCCCATATACAAAGGGTGCATCCGTGGCGACGGTCTGGAACTTATCCAATGATTTCATTGTTTGATCTCGCGCAAAACGAGTGTCACGGCGAAGTCACGACACACAGCGCGCGGCCTATGGTCTAAGGTTTCCGGGGTAGAGTGAACAGGAAGGCACCAGTAGCGTAAACCACGCTGACGGTGACAGTGGGTGTATGCCGATTGTTTATAGACGCATGACCAGGCAAGAGGCGCTGGAAAGCGCGGATATAATTGTGGAAGCCTACGCCAAGCATCCCTGGCATGAAGAGTGGACGATCGACAACGCAGTTTCGCGGATCGACGAACTGACGACGACACCCAAATGCCTGGCCGTGGCGGCATTCGATGGAACACAGCCGATCGGTTTTGCCTTCGGACTTCCTCACACCTCCGTCATGGGACGGGGTATCCATATTGCCGAGATCGCAATAAGGCCGAAGCACCAGCGCGCAGGCATCGGTTCGCGCCTATTGAACCATCTGGAAGCAGAAGCCCGTATTCTTGGGTTCGTTTTTGTCTGGCTCGTCTCCCGCAGCACCGGCGGGGTTGCGGAGTACTACAAGAGCAATGACTACGAGCACTCCGAAAAGCTCTGTGTCTATTCCAAGAAATTGAAATAGGCCGGCGCAACATGCGCCGGCCTCTCCCCCAACGTCCCCTCATCGTTATCAGTTCAGGCAGATCGAGCCCTTGGTGGCTATCGCATCCGCCAATCCATCATGCGAACCGTCGCCGATCTCGCGCAGAACCTCATTCAATGCCATGCCAAGGCAATGCATTGCCCCGGAAAGATCGATATCCTCCGCAGCGCCCTTGGCGAAGGCGATCATCCGGGCCAGCGCGACGAGTTCGTCCAACTCGTCGGAGGACCGCTCATCGCTCCGCAAACCGATCGTCCGGCATTCTGATGTCGCACTCATCTCTGCTCTCCCTCGAACAGGATGGAGATTAGTCGCGGCACGCGCAAAAGGCCCGTGAAAAACCCGTGACACACGTTCTTGTTGCATTGTGCCGTAGCGAGTGACTATTCACCGTTCCATAACGGCAGCGTGTTGTTGAAAATCCATTGCGGTGCGTGTGGCGATGCCTCGAGATCCGCATCCTTGACCGCCCTTACAAGCGCGCCCGCATCAGCTGCTTTCTGATCGACCTCCCGTGAAATGAGGACAGGCAACAAGGCCCTTCTTTCCGCATTGGTCATGTTTGCATTCTCAAGAACCGTCTTCCATGTCCTTTTCTTGAAGAACGTCACTGACGCAGCGCGCTCGATTTCCAGACGGTGGGCCGGATCAAGTTCGCCGCAAACCTCGATGGCATCGAGTGTCGCCCTGACATTGACCATCGGGACGGTGAGTGGCCGGTAGCCGAGCTCGGATGGCCCGTGCAGCAGTGCTACGTCGGCGTCGTCAACGATTGCGCCGGACACATATTCTTCATAGATCCGGCCGATCCCAACCATGCCGAAGGTCCTGCACTCGGCTGCCCGAAGCGCTCCCATGCTTGCCGCTCCGAAGACATGAACCCGGTGCGAGAGGGCATAGAGGATTTCCTTGTGCAGCACCGGGGCGGTGTATTCGAACCCTCCATCGACAATACCGATGACCTGTGCCCCGCTGCGGACGGCCGCAAGCACGTCGCCCTGAACCGCCGGCGGGCGGAAAAGGATGTCGGTCGCCATGGGGTGTGCATTCGCAGGCAGGCTCGGCCCGACGAACACGACCCTCATGAGCAAATTGCCTTTGCAAGCGCACGCGGACCGTAAAGGTGTGCACGCGCCCCCTCGGGGTTCTCGAGCGCTGGCATGAAGACCTTGACCACATGGAAGGGAAGGGACGGCGGCGCGAGCGACAAGGCAATCGCCGGACCGACGTCATGAGAACGCAAGATATCGAGCACCACGCGGAGGTGGTCCGTGACGTTGCCCGGGCAAAAAGGGGCGAGGCTGTCGCGGCCAAGCGGAACGGCATCCAGGAGGCGCAAGGTCTCGGCGGGAGCCGGCGTGCGAAACAGCTCGGCCGGAATGTCGTCCCGGGCGCCGCTGATGTAGGTCATTCTGGACTGGACAGCCTCGGTAACGGCCCTGATCGCCGCCCTTGCCATAAAAAGGTGGGCGCCGCTGCCACCGGTGACTTCGACAAAGCGCGCGCCTTGACGGTGCGGTTCACGCGCACCCATGACTGCCGTGACGCAGGGAACCCCGATGTCGGTCGTCATATCGAACAGCCTGATATCAAGTCCCGCTGTTTCGATGGTCGCAAGCAGTCCGTCCAGAACGGGGTCTCCGATGCAGGCGGCATCGAGACAACTTGCAAGCCGATCCTCCTCGCTTCCAACCTGCCAAAGACAATAGGCGTCCCGTTCGATCCGCTCGAGTAGGCCATGCAGGATGGCTTCCTCAGGCGTATTGCCGGACGCGAGCCCGTCGGATGACATCCAGAAGCGATTGTGTCGCGTTCTGTCTAGCACCGCCGCATCGACCGGGACGTAGACCCCCCTGTCGGCCAACAGATCAGCGCCAAGCCCCCAGTCGACCTCCTCGTCTGGTTGGATTTCCTGCTGATGGCGACCAATCAGGGAGGGAAGGGAATCGAACGCCAGACCCTCGGCCTTCAATTTCCTCGCCGATGCACGGCGCACTGAAACAGACGGGGCGTTCGCCACAACCCGCTCCAGCGCCTCCATGATGGCCGACACCCTGGCGTCCTCGTCGGTCAGCCCCTTGCCCTGGCTGATGGCAATCGACCGACCGTTTGGAATGTAGGCGCACCACACGGGAAGGCCGATGAAGTCTAGTCCGGTGTGCCGCGCCACACGTGTGATGCCAAAGCCCGCCAGGAGCGGAACGGTGCGCAACAGCGTCTCGCTGGCCGCAACGGTACGGTCGGTGTAACGCGCACGATCAGACAGGACCAGAACTCAAGGCTCCACGTGACCGGAGAAGGCTGCCTTCGCCGAAGAAACCGCCACAGCGAAATCCACCTTCTTGACGACCTTGACGCCGCCCTTCCTCATTGCTGCTATTTTGCCCAGGTCGCCAGGGGCAGAATCCAGTGCTTTCACCGTCCCCGCTTCCAGATCCGCAATATAGAGCGTGTCGTCTCCTTCGACGCCGAACACAACTGCCTTTGTCATGACATTCCCTCTCCAGTTGATAAGCCCGTTAAAATCCCGCCTTCAAGAGACCCTCACGGTAGAGATCCTTCTGCCATTGCTCCTTGAACGGCACGACGGATAGCCACTTTTCGACGTCGAACACCGGATTGAGAGCCGCAGCACGCTGTCGGTAGACATGTGCCCGCCTGCGATCGCCCATCATTGCCAAGCTTGCAGCCGCGATGCGATGGGCCGGTGTCTTGTCCTTCATCGCTTCGACGTAGGCAACCGCATCCTCGTACTGCTCGAGAAAGTAGCTCGCCCCGGCGGCACACCAGAGGTAGCTGTCCGGCGCCAGCGGATTAAGCGCGATCGCCTTCTTGATCTTTTCCAGTGCGTCCCCCGGTCGGGAGGCATGGACCAGCGTATCGGCATGGCTGTAGATCACATCGGCGAAGTGGGGGCTCAAATTCTCTGCGTGGCTGAGCGCAGCGACGCTCTCATCGACGTCCCCGAGATAGAGCTTTGTCACGCCGAGCTCGCGAAACCCCCCGGCAGAAATCTCATCATACTCGATGGACTTGACTGCGTTCTGCTCGGCGAGGTTCAGAAGCTCCGAATTGCCCTGAGCAGTCACCAGCCACTCGCTGGTATAGCTTCGGGCCAGGCCCGTGAATGCCGGGGCGAAACCGTGGTTGTATTTCAACGCCTCCTTGAAGGCTGACCGGGCCCTTCGGATGTGGGGCAACGTCAATTTCCCAATGAGGCTCGCACCAACGAGGTAGGCATGATAGGCCTGCGGATTGGCTTCCAGGCTCAACCGGCCTTGCTCGTTCCTGGCAAGTTCATCAGCAACAGAGGATGCCAGGTGTTGTGCGATCAGACGCCGCTGGGTCGGCAACGTTGCCGCGTCCATCGGAAATCGCATCGCCCAGATAATTTCGTCGGTCGGGAAAAAGACGAGCTGGGCATAAAGTCCTTCACCTGAGTGTCGCGTGTCGAGGAGATAGGAGATCGAGTGGCGCGCGATGATGGCCGCCTTGTCGGAATCGCGACGGATCTGCTCTGCGGTGTGGGGAGCGACGATGGAAAGGTTGCGCAGTGCACATAACTCGATCGTCACATCCTCGACAAGCGCAGCGGCAAGCTGAAGCCCGCCAATGCCTCCCTGCGATGTCGGGGGAAGTAGCACCAACCGCGGCAGCCGGCCAAGCCCACGCTGGTCCGGCGGATCGCCGTAAGCCGTTGGGGAGCTGGCCTCAGCCATCGCTCGAAATGATGGCATTGCCGGCTGCTGACGGCTCGCTGCAATTCCGGGAAGTGATTGCAGGATTGCACGAACCGGCTCATCGGTCGGATTCTGTTCGAGGATCTGGACGGCTGCTCCAGATATAGTGCGCGAATCCTCAGTGCTGGTAGCAGAGCCGGCTGCCTCCAAGAGCACCTGGCGCATCTTGGTCAGATGGATTTCCTGTTGCCTTGCGATCCAGTTGTCGATGGCCTTGTTGACCGATCTCACGCTGCCGGCGAAATCACGCTGAAGTAGTTCGCTGACCGCCTTGAGTTTCTCCATCGGTGGCCGAAGCTCGTCGAATACCTGCAGGTCGGCGCTCAGCACTCCGGTTCGCAACCGGACAGCCGATTGCGTGATTTCGAGTGGTGCCCTATCGCTTTCATCGATCTGGCGTATGCGTGAAATCAGCTTCCTGAGGTTGAGACCCGCCTGATCCGGCTCCGCGTCAGACCAGAGAAAGGCGGCAATCTCCTGACGCGTCAGCGTATGATCGGTGCAGGTAAAAAGATAGGCTATCGTCAGCAATGCCTTTGCGGGATATGCCAAGGCATTGCCCGTACCATCGGTCATGCGCAATTCGCCGAAGGTCCGGAGATACAGCACGGACTATCCTCTCAGATTGTCCACTCGGTCCCAACTTTCGGGCTCGTCAGCGGCGGCCTGTGATGAGCCGAGGCTTCTTGCGAGTGCGAGCAGGGTGCGGCGGATATTCGGATCGTCGATCGCGATGAAGGCCCGCGTGAGGGCAAGGCCTTCCTTCGATGCGATGAAGCTTGCCACCTCGTCTGCATGCGGGCTGAGGTGCTGTCCCATGCCACGGTCATTGCCTTCCTCGAAAAAAAAGCCGATCGGAACTCCGAGGACTTCCGAGATCCGCTGCAGACGACTGGCGCCGATACGATTGACGCCCTTTTCGTATTTTTGGAGCTGCTGGAACGTGATGCCGAGTGATTCCGAAAGACTGACCTGGCTGAGGCCAAGAAGCTTTCGCCGCTGCCTGACCCGATCACCAACATAGGCGTCAATGGCGTTTGGAGTTTTGGCCTTCATGACAATCCCCGTTGCTCGTGTCAGACTAGCATTATATGAATTTTGCCGAAAAATACAACCGAGAGTAAATTTATTCAAGAACCGAAATGCTATTGCCACAATTTCTTGTAAAAGGCGTGAATGTCGCGTCCCTACTCTGCTTCAAAACGTGGGAACGACCAACAGAACGCGGCCAACCGACACCGATCGGTGGTGATATACAGTTCGCGACTCTATCTATGCTGGTGTCACGTCGATTTCACAAGCGCTTCCTTTTTTTCTGATTATGGTCATGGCTAGGGTAAGTTGAGGTCCGGGCGCCTTGCTCAACTCATTTCAGCGTAAAGCGCACATCGCGTGCGCCCGATTGGCGGGAGAAAGAGCATGCAACTACGAGCCATAGAGGTCAATCATGCGGACAGGCTTTCTGCCTGCCGGGAAAAACTGGAAGAGGCCGTCTACCAGATCATCAAGGGTGACAAGGTTTTGGATTTCACGCCGACCGAAATCGCCATGGCGATCGCCGACATTGCGGACGACTATATACTTGCAGCCTCGAGGAAGCGCGCCGCAACACACTGAGCGCGCCGCGCCTTGAACCGTTTCATAAACGGCTCAGTTGCGACCCATGCGTGACAGGGCAATTCGCAGAGACTCGTCCGATACCGATATTAGCCCTCCATAGGGGTGGGCCATGTCGTTGACGATGAAGATCGCTCCGCCCACGGATATCGCACAGACCACGACGATCGATATGACCGTTCCGTTGAAGGGCGATAGCAGGCCAAACGTGAAAAAGATCACGATCAGCCAGAACGTCAGCACGACGAGAAATGCGCCCGGCAGACCGTCCTCGCCTGTTTCAAGGACCAGCCAATGGGACTCTGCTATGGCGCCACTGATATCAAGCGCCCGGTTCTTGAGAAGGCGCTTGACCTCATCGTCAGGCGTCAATGCTCTCAATGCCCTCTGAACCGGTTCGATACCAGGGTCGTCCTCGGGTGAACTGGCGATCGCGGTCCGCTTTCCCCCTTCGAAACTGCGCTCAATGCGAGCCGAAACGAGGGCCGAGAGCTGCTTTCGAACCTCGACAAGCCCTGGACCATACTGCGCCAGGACGCGATCCAGGAGGACCAGCCTTGCAGCCGATTCCCTGAGTTCGGTTTCGGCGTCATCAAATGTCGTCTTCGCAGACGCGACCAGAAAGCCGAGCGCGAGGGCCGCGAGAGTTCCAACGATCGCAGTCGCAAGCTTGATGGCCTCCTTGGACTCCGTCGAAAGGTGATGGTTGGGAAGGCGACGGCTGATCAGCGCACCGACGAGTGCGCCCGACGCCAGAAGCAGGGCGATGATGCATCCGGTAGAGAGTGCTGTCATTGTGAAAGAATCCCGCCTCGCGCCTTCCTATCGAAGCGAAGCGGCGGGATCTCGTCAAGCGGTGTGCTGGCTAAGATCCTAAGGACTGCCCTCAAAAGACGAAAGACCCCGGAAAGTCAGCGCTTTCCGGGGCACGGGTCCTCTAATGCGAGTTGCCGTATTCCTGCGACTTACGGCTGCGTGGTGCCGCTCGTCGACGGATTTGCCGGTGCCGGTGCTGCAGGTTCACTGGATGGTGCAGCCGGGGCAGGCGCTACCGGCGGCTTCACCGGCTCGGTCTGGGTCGTTGAGGCCGTCGGATTCGGGTCAGTGCCAGGGCGATCAAACCATTCGGTGATCGCAAAGGCTGCGACGAGAATCACCGCGGCAGCCACAACCCATCCGAGCCATGAGGGGCCTTTTCGACGCACGGGCACGGTGCGCAGATCCGGATTGGGATCGGGGTTTCGAACGGGATCATTGGGGTCATACGTCATCGTTTTCTCCTCTCTGCAGGAAGAGAAATGGTTTGTGCGCAAGTTTGTTCCCGATAGTGGATCTCCCATCCCGGCCGAGCCTGGCCGGGATGGTCCGCCCGCTATCCCCAATGTTTGGTCCCAGGGATGCGCGCGAGCAGGTGGTGATATCTGTCAGTCCGGCCTTGCGTCCAAGGCATACAATATGCCGCGAAGCTCGGCGAGGCCGCGCATCCGTCCAATTGCCGGATAGCCAGGCGTGACATTTTTGTTCAGATCGTCGAGCATCCTGTGTCCGTGGTCTGAGCGGAAGACAATCGACTGGCTCGGACTGCGGCGCCGGTCTTCTGCAACAAGCTCCCTGAGGACCGCAACCATATCGACGTCGCCCTCCAGGTGCGCACTCTCGTGAAATGTCCTTCCGTCGCCTTCCCGCTTCGTCGCACGCAAATGCGCAAAGTGAATCCTCGATGCGAAGCGCCGGGCGATCGCCGGCAGGTCGTTGTCTGCACGCACACCAAGACTGCCAGTACAGTAGCACATGCCGTTGGCGGCTGATGGAACTGCGTCGAAGAGTGCCGCATAGTCCTGTTCCGTCGACGCGATGCGCGGCAGGCCGAAGAGTGAGCGGGGTGGGTCATCGGGATGCAGCGTCAGCTTCACTCCCCGGGCTTCGGCGACCGGTGTTAC
This sequence comes from Rhizobium sp. BK176, assembly GCF_024808055.1. Lineage (NCBI taxonomy): Bacteria > Pseudomonadati > Pseudomonadota > Alphaproteobacteria > Hyphomicrobiales > Rhizobiaceae > Rhizobium > Rhizobium sp. BK176. Next base: position 56,266 of record NZ_JANUBV010000023.1, read on the forward strand.
CGCCTGCAGGAATTCGATGAGGTGTTGGCGCAACCGATCCGCATCAATCCCGGCATAGGCGGCGAGCTTGTCGCGGAACGCAGGGATGGTCAGCGGCTCTGTCGTGGAGCCAGGCAGCGCGGAGGTGATGATCCGCGTGATCTCCGCAACCTCGACTTCGTCCATGGATTTGAACACCTCAGCGGCGCGTGCCTTGTCGTCTTTAGAGTATTGCTTTTCGGCGCCTGCGCGCTTCAGCACGAAAAGATCGAAGGCAGCAAATTTCTCATGATCGAACCGCATGGCTGTCGCACCGGTTTCGATGACGTGATCAAGGTCCGTGCGCGTCCAGTCAACGACGGGCATGAAGTTGTAACAGACGATCGGGATGCCACAGGCTGCAACCGCTTCCAGGCTTGCGATCCACGCCTCGATCTCTGACTTGGCGCGGCCGCCGTTGCGCTTGACGGCGTCGGGAATGGGAATGCTTTCGACGACCGACCATGTCAGCGTCGATCGCCCGGGTGGGGTCGTCTCGATCATGCTCTGGCGCTCACGCACGCCAGCTTCGGTCCAGGCTTCGCCGATCGGGACCTGATGCAGCGATGATACGATGTTGGTTGCCCCGGTTTGACGAACCTCGTCGAGTGTCACCGGCGCCTCAGGCCCGAACCACCTCCATCCCTGGCGCATGTCTTCCTCCTCCTTTTCTTGTTCAGGTAGCAGCGCTGCTGATCATCTCAGCAGAAATAATCCGGATATCGGACGCGAAGCTCGGCGACATCGGGTATGACAGCGCTCAGGTGGTGCAACATGGCGGCTCGAGCCGCTGCGGCGTCGTGAGCGGCGATCGCGTCGCGAATGAGGCCATGTTCGTAGACGACGTTGTCCATGCGGCCGAGCACCGGCAATGTCAGGCGGCGTGCTCTGTCAATCTGGACCTTCACCGTCTTGAGGATCCCCCAGATGCCTGGATAGCCCGCAATGCCGGCGATTGCCTCATGAAAGGCCTCGTCCTCCTCGTGAAATGCCGATGTGTCGTTGAGGGCAGCAAGTGACCTCTGCCTCGAAATGACGGTGTCGAGCCGCGCGATATCTGCCGGTGTCGCCACTTCGGCTGCGCGTTCCACCGTTGTTCCTTCAAGCGATTTGCGCACCACCACGGCCTCGGGAATTGCAGCGACCGGAACCCGCGACACCACCGTGCCCGACTGCGGGTAGATATCCACGAGCCCTCCCTCGGACAGGCGCAGCAATGCTTCCCGGACCGGGGTGCGGCTGACGTTGAATTCCTCTGCGATCTTCTTTTCCTGCAACACCATTCCGGGAGGCATGCGCAGCGCGAGAATGTCGCTGTAAAGTCGCTCGAAGATTGCATCGGCGGTCGTTGCGCGACGCAGCTTCGCAGACCTCTCGGCTCCCGAACCTATGGCCGCCGGAATGGAAACAACTGCTGCCTGCATGAAACGTCCTGACGTTGACTTGCCCGCGAATACTAGTATATCAATTTGATGCGACTGCCAAGGCACACCGAGGAGGACCGGTGCTGCCCGCATTCACTCCAGGAGGTTTTGCGCATCTGAATAAGACGGCCCCGGTCCCACGCATTGAACGGCACGGGAAGCACCGCTTCGTGCCGCGGCGTCCGGTAACAAGAGGAGGAGAAACAGAATGAACATTACCCGCAGAACATTTGTTTGCACGGCAACAAGTGCCTTCGCAGCAACCATGTTGCCATTGAAGGCCTTCGCCCAGGCAAAAAAGCCGGCAGGCCCAGTCACCATCACCATCGCTGACGTCGCCGGCAATCTGGCGCTGACGCAAGGCATGTTCGAGGCCTATGCCGCCGAGAAGGCCGATTGGGTCTCCAGCTTCGCCTTCACCAAGGCGCCAGCCCCTGAGCTGCCTGGAAAGATCAAGGCTCAGCAGGCAGCAGGCAAGGTCGATATCGATCTCGTCCTGACGGGAACCGACGCGCTTTCTGCTGGTCTTGACCAGGGTCTGTGGATCGATCTCGCTGCGCACAAATCGGAGCTTCCGAACCTCGAACAGATCCTGCAGCCGCAGGCCTTCAAGATGCAGGGTCTTGCGAAGGACCAGGGCATCGTCATTACCTATTACCCCTCCGGCCCCCTGATCGAATACATGCCCGACAAGGTGCCGACGCCGCCGAAATCGGCACAGGAACTGCTTGACTGGGCAAAGGCGAACAAGAACCGCTTCATCTACGCCAGACCAGCAAATTCCGGTCCTGGCCGCACCTTTCTCATGGGACTGCCCTATCTTCTAGGCGATAAAGACCCGCGCGATCCCGCCAAGGGTTGGGCGAAAACGTGGGACTATCTGGCCGCGCTTGGCGAACACATCGAATATTATCCGACCGGAACCGGCCAGGTGATGAAGGAGCTGGGCGAGGGTACCCGCGACATCGTCGTTTCGACGACCGGCTGGGACATAAATCCACGCGCACTTGGCATCGTACCGGCCGAAGCCAAGGTCCAGAAGCTCGATGGCTTCCACTGGGTGACCGATGCCCATTACGCTGTCATTCCGAAGGGCGTGTCGGACGAGAAGGTCGGTGTTGTCATAGATGTCCTGAATTACATCCTGCAGCCCAAGCAGCAGGCGATTGCCTACGACGCCGGCTATTTCTATCCGGGCCCGGCGGTCAAGGACGTCACCCTGGAGATGGCGCCACAGGAAAGCCAGGACACGATCAAGGAATTCGGCCGGCCGGAATATGCCGACTGGATCGCCAACAATCCGCTGGAAGTTCCCCTCGAGCCGAAGCAGCTGGTGGAGGCCTTCCGCATCTGGGACGAGAAGATCGGCGCCAAGAAGGGCTGATCCCGGAAATGGCCGGCCCGGAGCGACGGGCCGGCAGCCTTATTCTTCAGATGGAGAGTGGTTTGACCTCGGTTACGAACACCGCACCGACGCGCAAGAACGCACGTCTTGAACTCGACGGGATGCGGCGAACATTCGGCGCGTTCAACGCCCTTAATGGCATCGAGCTTGCCATCGAACCAGGAGAGTTTGTTGCCCTGCTCGGCCCATCTGGTTGCGGAAAGTCGACCGCACTGAACTGCATCGCTGGTCTGTTGGCCCTCTCCGGAGGCGAAATCCGGCTTGGCGGGGCACGTATCGACCAGCTCGAGCCGGAGCGCCGCGGTTTTGGAATGGTGTTCCAGAGCTATGCCCTGTTTCCCCACATGAGCGTTTCGAAGAACGTCGGATTTGGCCTTGCGATGCAAGGCATCAAAGGCGCGGACGCCGACCGCCGCATCCGCGAAGCGCTGGCGCTGGTGCGCCTCGAAAGTCAGGCCGACAAGTTGCCCGGCCAGCTCTCGGGCGGCCAGCAGCAGCGCGTGGCGATCGCACGCGCCATTGTCATACGACCTCCGATCGTGTTGATGGACGAGCCACTCTCGAACCTCGATGCCAAATTGCGGCTCGAAATGCGCGCCGAGATACGGGGTATCCACGACCAGATCGGCTCCACCACCATCTATGTGACGCATGACCAGGATGAGGCCTTGTCGCTCGCCGACCGCATTGTCGTCATGAGCCAGGGCAACATTGAGCAGATCGGCACACCGCAGGATCTCTACCAACGCCCGGCCAACGTCGAGGTCGCGGATTTCATGGGCTTCCGGACGCGTGTGGCGGGCCGAGTTACGCGCGTTTCGGCCGAGCAGGCCGAGATCGAGGTCGCCGGCGCCCGGGTTGTCGGCACGCTGCGGTCGCCCCTGCGTGTCGGGGACGCGGCCATCTTGTCTGTCCGCCCCGAGGATCTAGTCGCGACAGGCGGCGATGGAATCGCCGCAACCGTCAGCAGCATGGAATATCGGGGTCGCGCCTTCTTCGGGATGGCACGGGCGGCCGATGGTAAGGAGCTCTATTTCCGGGCGGACGAACCGTTGCCTCGCGGCGCAGCCACCCGATTGCAGCCTGCCGTCGGACGAGCTCTGATTTTTGCCGGAGCAGGCAAATGAGCAGGCCGACGCTGCAAACACGGCTTGCCGCCCGCGGTCTCGATGGCACGACGCTGCTTCTGCTGCCTGGGCTGTTGTTCATGGTCGCGCTGTTCGTCTATCCGTTCTTCTATGGCCTTTTAGACTCCCTCATGCCGAAGGAAGGCGCCTGGTATGCGAACTACGCGAAGTTCTTCGGTGACCCGTTCCAGTACCAGACCATCGCCGCAACAATGCGGCTGGCGCTGCCGGTCACGGTCATCAACCTCGCCTTCGCTGTGCCGGTCGCTCTTCGCGTCCGTCTCATGCGCAGGCAGCGCCTGCTGACGACCATTCTCGTCCTGCCGATCACGCTGGGGACCGTTTTCGTTGCAGATGGCTTGTTGACATTTCTCGGGCCCCGGGGTTGGTTCAATCACTCGCTGCTGCTCCTCGGCATTCTCGACTCACCGGTAAAATTGACCAACAATTACTGGGGTGTTTTCGCCTCGCTTGTGATCACAGGTTTTCCATTTGCATTCCTGCTTACCCTGTCCTACGTGACCGGCATCGATCCCGCAATAGAGCAGGCCGCGGCCACGCTCGGCGCAACTCCGCGACAACGATTCTTCCGTGTCTTCCTGCCACTCCTGGTGCCCGGCCTCGCCGTAACTTTCTGCCTTGCCTTCGTGCAGGCCTTCGCGGTGTTTCCCTCTGCCGTGCTCCTCGGGGCGCCAGCCGGTCCCACGCGCGTAATCTCGATTGCAGCCTACCAGGCTGCCTTCGAACAGTATGATCATTCTCTGGGGTCGGCGATCGCCCTCATCATGGGCGGCGTCGAACTGGTGGTGGTGCTCGCGGTCCTGGCGACCCGTTCCCTGTTCTATCGCGGCCCGGCCGGCGGCACGAAAGGTTAGTCATGATCCGGGACCAAGGCATCACATCGAAAATCTGGCGCTTCGCCATCTGGGCACTTGCCGTCCTTTTCGTCCTCAACCTGCTTGCGGTGATTGCCGCTGTCGTCGTCAATTCGTTCGCGACGCGCTGGCTCGGCACATGGCTGCCGGCAGGCTGGACAACACGGTGGTACTTCAGTGCCTGGAAGGAATTCCAGCTCTCCAGTGTCGTTCTCGTCACCTTCGAGATCGTCTTCACGGTCGTGATCATCTCGGGAATTCTCGGCGTGACCACGGCCTATGCATTGGCTCGCCGCGACTTTTTCGGCAAGCGCCTCGTTGTGCTTTTGTTCCTGCTGCCGTTGCTGATCCCGCCCTTGACCTACGGCATCCCGCTGGCCACCGTCCTCTATCAGCTTGGCCTCGGTGGAACCTTCTGGGGCGTGGTGCTGATCAACATCGTACCCTCGCTCCCCTTCGTGGTCCTCGTCATGATCCCGTTCATAGAACAGATTGATCCGCGGATCGAAGCTGCGGCACGGGTCTTCGGCGCTGGGACGACGAGCCTCTTCCTGCGCATCCTGCTGCCACTCCTGCTGCCCGGAATGCTCGCCGCCTTGTTGCTGGTGCTGGTGCGCACCATTGCCATGTTTGAACTGACGTTCCTGATTGCCGGGCCAACGACACAGACCCTTGTCGTTTCGCTCTACTACGCCGTTTTCGCGTCAGGTGTCCGAGCCGGCCAATCGATCGATGCGATGGCTGTCGTCTACATGGTAACAACCCTGTTCTGGCTTGTACTGGCGTTGCAGTTCGTCAATCCGACGCAGATCGTGGCAAGAGCAAAACAACAGGGGACCCACTAGCGCGTCTATGGCGGGACCGCCTGGCATTACGACAAGACGGTCCTCGCATATGGGGTCTATCGGCAGCGTGCCTCGTAGGTTCTGCCGTACCGGTCACGATACACACAATAACCGCGACGTTCGGTCGAATGTCCGATTAGCGCACCGGCTAGGCCGCCAGCGACGGCGCCGACTGCGGCACCTCCCCAGCTGTTGCTGACCGCACCACCAATGACGGCACCTGTGCCCGCGCCGATCGCAGTTCCCTTTTCCGTGGCCGTGCATGAGGCCAACGCCCCCACCATGGCTGCAGCCAGGACAATTTTTCTCATTCCGCTCTCCTATCATTAAAATATTGCGACACAGCGCTATAACTAGGGATCATATCATAAGTTCCAAGGGACTTAGGTCCGACCCGAAACCGGGTTTGTCCCGTCCGCCTAGCGGTATTCGAGCCGCTATTCACCGGACCAATCAATGCTTATAACGCCATGGCCGACACAAAATGGATACCCCATGACCGATACCGTTCTTGATCGCTTTCTTCGCTACGTTGTCATCGACACCCAGTCTGATCCGGCTTCGCCAACCCAACCGTCGACCGCGAAGCAAATGAATCTGGGCCGCCTCCTGGTAGATGAACTCAACGCGATCGGCCTTGTTGATGCGCATCTCGACGATCATGGCTACGTCTACGCGACGATCCCCTCGAATACTGAAAAGACTGTTCCGGTCATCTGTTTCTGCTCGCATATGGATACCGCGCCGGACTTTACCGGTACCAATGTCAAACCGCGCATCTACGAGAACTACCAAGGGGGCGACATCGAGCTCGCAAACAGCTCAAAGGTCATTCGGGTTAGCGAAAATCCGGCGCTCCGGGATCAGATTGGCCACGACATTGTCACGACGGATGGCACGACACTGCTTGGAGCCGACGACAAGGCCGGGCTTGCCGAGATCGTGGCGGCCGCCCAGATCCTTGCAAATAATCCGGACATGAAGCATGGCACGATCAAGCTTCTGTTCACGCCGGATGAGGAGATTGGACGCGGTGTAGATCGGGTCGACCTTGCCAAGCTGGGCGCCGAGTTTGCCTACACGGTTGATGGCGAAACTGCCGGACACATCGAGGACGAGACATTCTCGGCCGATGCCGTGGAGATTGCGATATCGGGCGTCGCCATTCACCCGGGTTTTGCCAAGGGCAGGATGGAGAACGCCATCAAGATTGCCGGCGCGATCATCGATCGGTTGCCGAGCGACGCAGCGCCTGAAACAACGGAAGGGCGGGATGGCTTCATCCATCCGGTCGCCGTTACCGGATCAATGGAAAAGGCCGCAATCAGCCTGATTGTCCGGGACTTCGAAGAGTCCGGCCTTGCCGCAAAGGAGCGATTGCTCGAGGGGATCGTCAAAGAGGTGATGGCTGGTTACCCCGGCTCTTCGCACACCTTGGCCATCAAGGAGCAATATCGCAACATGAAGATGGTTCTCGATCGCTATCCCCAGATTGTCGAGAATGCGATGGAGGCCATCCGCCGCGCCGGTATGACGCCGGTACGGGGGAGTATTCGCGGCGGGACGGACGGCTCAAGGCTTTCCTTCATGGGATTGCCGTGCCCCAATATCTTTGCCGGCGGACATGCCTTCCACTCGCCGAAGGAATGGATCAGCAGGCAGGACATGGAAAAGGCAGTTGCAACGCTGGTCGAGCTTGCCAGGATCTGGGAAGAAAGGGCGGAAGTCGGTTCGCACGCGCTTTCGACATCAGCCGGGATTGATCGTTGATATCGGTATCGCTCGACTGCGCCCTGCCATTCACATTGCGATCATCAGGCAAACGTCTCGCCGGGTCTCGATTTATCAACCGGCCGATCGCGGCGCTCCTCTGCCTGGGCCATCGCCTTCACCAGGGCGACAATCTTCTCGCGAAGCTGCGTGTCGGTAATCTTCAAGAACGCCCGGTTGAGCGCCAGGCCATCCTTCGATGCCAGGAACTCCGCCACCGGGTCTGCCGTGCCGATCTCTGTCCCTGGAAGGTTCAGCGGCTGTGAGTCGTCCTGCTGGAAGAAGAAACTCGGTGATACGCTCAGGACGTCAGCAATCCTCTGGAGCCGGCTCGCTCCTATCCGGTTCAATCCCTTTTCGTATTTCTGCACCTGCTGGAAGGTAACGCCAATCTGCTCCGCCAGCCGTTCCTGGCTGAGACCCATGAGTTGCCTTCTCGTTCTTACACGGGAACCGACATAGCTATCGATGGCATTCGGTGTCTTTGCATTCATTGTAAATGTTCCATACCGAGGTAGTGTGGCGTTCATCGCCCGACTAAACGGCAACGCACTCACGTTATTTGTATGAGACGAACCACAAATTCAATCGCTAGTTCATACAACTTGAATAATATTGTCTTGCGACGATGTGACTTCAACCTGAACAGCTGCAACGTGCAGCCATTTCGGGTGATGGGCCGACCACTGGTTTACATCACGGTCGGAATAGGAGGATCCCTATCGATCATGAAACCGGATCGGTCGGATCTCGCGGTGAACGATCTTCAGCGATCTATCGGGCTGGATCATGTAGGTCTCTTCAACGCGCTGACCGTACATATCGATGAAATTATGCGGGAAGGTCGAGCCGGGAGGAGACTTGGTCAGTTTCGTGCGGGGCTGTCCACCGTATATCACGCTCCCGGGGATAGGAGCGAGACCGGGCGAGGAGAAGTCCTTCGCGCCCGTACATCCGGCGAGAAAAGACAGGCCAATCAGTATCACGGCGATCCTTTGCATCGGACAAGTGCTCCAACTCAACAAGCAATATAAGCCAATCCTCCGCCCCGGACAGGTACATGGTGGGGGCGGCGCTGGTCCTTTGTCCCGCTCGCGGCGCCCTAGAGAAGCTTGCGCTGCGCCAGATTTGCCATGAGCGCCGAAATGCCGAACGTCCATGGTGGGCATTCCGTCGACAGCCGTACCGTGTTCACCAGCGCGCCGAGCTTGCCTGAAGAGATTTCGACAACGTCGCCGATCTTGTGGGTGAAACCCTGGTTTGGCGTGTCGCGATCCTGCGTTGGCGCAAACAGTGTCCCGAGGAACAGCATGAAGCCATCCGGGTACTGATGATGAGCGCCAAAGGTCTGTCTCACGAGATCCGTTGGATCACGACTGATCCTGGACATCGAACTCTTGCCGGTGAGGATGAATCCGTCTGCTCCCGTGACAGTGAGGTCCAGCTCCGCTGCACGGACATCGTCAAGGCTAAAACTCTCGTCGAGAAGCCGGATGAAAGGACCAATCGAGCATGAGGCGTTGTTGTCCTTTGCCTTGCCGAGCAGGAGCGCGGAGCGGCCTTCGACGTCGCGCAGATTGACGTCGTTGCCAAGTGTCGCACCTTTGATCTCGCCGCGGCTGTTGACGGCCAGGACGACCTCCGGCTCGGGGTTGTTCCAGGTCGAGATGGGGTGCAAGCCAACATCGGCGCCCCATCCGACCGCCGATAGGACAGGCGACTTCGTGAAGACTTCGGCGTCAGGCCCGATCCCGACCTCGAGATACTGGGACCACATTCTTTCATCGATGAGGGCCTGCTTGACCTTGGCGGCTTCAGGCGATCCGGCCTTGAGGTTCTCAAGGCTGCCGCCGATGAGGGTCCTTACGCGTTCACGGATCGTCGCGGCACGGTCCGGGTGTCCGGCAGCCTTCTCTTCAATCACGCGCTCGATCATCGACTGCGCGAAGGTGACGCCACACGCCTTGATGGCCTGGAGGTCTGCAGGGGCAAGCAGATGGATTCGTGACGTGTCCTGGGCGCCAATGCCGGCGTCATCGACATCCTTCAACCGACAAAGGACTGGGCCGACTGCGGCACGAACGAAAGCTGCGGGATCAGGCATGTCCAGAAGCGCGCTGAGCGTCGGCGTTTCCCTTGACGTAATGTCGATCAGCTCACCGTCCCGGAGCAAAACCACGCATGGGCCCTTGACTGCAGGGTTCCAGACCCGACCCACGAACAGACCACCTGCGGCGACAGAATCCTGAAGAGTATATGGCATTGAGTGTTCCGTGACCGAGCGGTGGAGGCGCCCAATATCAAGAAAGAAGAGCCACCCCTCCATCCCGGCGGCGGCTGGAAATCGAGCACAATCAACGCCGCTCGACAAGCTCAAATTCGTTGCCGCGCGGTAGCGTGTCTGCCGACGCAATGGGCGCGGTGCCGGAAATGGCACCGCGCCCATTGTTCTCCAGCCCGCGCTTGGCCTAGTGGTTGTCGCGCGGAATGCCCTTGGTCTGGGCGATGCGCTGGTACTTCACCGCGGGCTCGAGAACGGCACCGGTTTCCATCTGGCCGACGTAGGTCCGCTGGATTTCCTGCCAGGGGGTCTGGCTCTCCGGATAGACATACCCGCCTGCTGCCTCGAGCGCCTTGCGTCGTTCCGCAAGCTCCTCGTCACTGATGAGGATGTCGGCGGTCCCCTTCTTCAGGTCGACGCGAACTTGGTCGCCGGTCTTCAGCAGCGCAAGCCCGCCGCCGGCTGCCGCTTCCGGCGAGGCGTTGAGAATGGATGGCGAACCTGATGTGCCGGACTGACGACCGTCACCGATGCAAGGCAGGGAACTGATACCCTGCTTCAGCAGGTAGTCGGGCGCGCGCATGTTGACGACCTCGGCGGCGCCGGGGTAGCCGATTGGGCCTGCGCCGCGCATGAAAAGGACCGTCGAGGCATCGATTGCCAGCGACGGATCGTCGATGCGATGGTGGTAGTCTTCCGGTCCGTCGAAAACGACCGCGCGACCGACAAAGGCTTCCGGATCGTTCGGGTTGGAGAGGTAGCGCTGGCGGAACTCGGGCGAGATCACACTCGTCTTCATGATGGCCGACGAGAAGAGGTTGCCGCGCAGGACCCGGAAGCCGGCGCGCTCCTTCAGCGGACGCTCGAACGGACGAATGACCTTGTCATCCTCGATCGTCGCTGTTGTGTAGTTTTCACCGACAGTCTTGCCGTTGACGGTCATCGCGCTGGTGTTGATCAGGTCATGCTTGATCAGCTCGCCCATGACGGCGGGAACACCACCGGCGTGATAGTAGTCCTCGCCGAGATATTCCCCCGCCGGCTGCAGGTTGACCAGCAGCGGGATTTCCTCGCCGTATGTCTGCCAATCATCGACCGTCAGTTCGACGCCGACGTGGCGGGCCAGCGCGTTGAGATGGATCGGCGCATTGGTGGAGCCGCCGATAGCAGAGTTGACGCGGATCGCGTTGATGAAAGCGTCCTTCGTCAGGATGTCGGAGGGCTTCAGATCCTCGCGAACCATCTCGACAATGCGCAGCCCACTTTCATAGGAAATTTCCTGTCGGTCGCGATAGGGCGCGGGAATGGCCGCTCCGCCCGGCAGTTGCATGCCAAGCGCTTCCGCGAGCGAGTTCATCGTGGTCGCCGTACCCATGGTGTTGCAGTAGCCAGTCGACGGCGCGGAGGATGCGACAAGCTTGACGAAACCCTGGTAGTCGATCTCGCCGCGCGCCATCATCTCGCGCGCCTTCCAGACGATCGTACCGGAGCCAGTGCGCTCGCCGCGGAACCAGCCATTCAGCATCGGGCCGACCGAGAGCGCGATCGCCGGAATGTTGACGGTTGCCGCGGCCATGAGACAGGCGGGCGTTGTCTTGTCGCAGCCGATGGTCAAAACGACGCCGTCCAGCGGGTAACCGTAGAGAACCTCAACGAGGCCGAGATAGGAAAGGTTACGGTCGAGACCCGCGGTCGGACGCTTGCCGGTTTCCTGGATCGGGTGGACCGGGAACTCGATGGCAATACCGCCAGCGTCACGAATACCTTCACGTACGCGCTTGGCGAGTTCAATGTGGTGACGGTTGCACGGCGACAGATCCGAACCGGTTTGTGCGATACCGATAATCGGCCTGCCCGATTGCAGTTCTTCCTGGCTGAGACCGAAGTTCATGTAACGCTCCAGGTAGAGCGCCGTCATGTCCGGGTTTGCGAGGTTGTCGAACCACGCCTTGGAACGAAGCTGGCGCGATCCGTCCTGCTCTTGAACTGCGTTCTGATTCGGGGAGGGGGTCTTCTCTGCCACGATAGATGTCCTTGCGTTGACGCGGTTGTTGTCATGCACTTAACTGATCGGTACACGAATGTATAATCAGTCTTTCGCATTTTGATATGCGAATTTCTTATATCGGGTGAGGCATTATGGGATTGGATGGTTTCAGACTGCGACACTTGAAGATGCTCGTGGCGCTCAGTGAGCACGGAAAACTCGGTGTGGTTGCTGAAATGTTTGGTGTCTCGCAACCGGCGCTTTCGAGAACCTTGAACGAGCTCGAGCAGATGTCCGGGCACCAGCTCTTCGAACGCCATAACCGGGGTCTGATCCCGACACTTCAAGGCGAGGTGATCGTGCGCCACGCCAAGATGCTGATCTCGGAAGCACAGCGCGCCGAGTACGAGATGGTGGTCGCCGCGGCCGGGCAGGGAGGTAGCGTTGCATTCGGCACGATCATGACACCCGCGGCCGACTATGTTGCCCCGGCCCTGCAGCGGATCTTCGACACCCATCCGACGATCGATATCAGCATCGCCGTCGGTAGCAGTGACGTCCTGCTCGAGGACGTCCTGAGCAGAAGGCTGGACTTTGCCGTCTGCCGCATTCCAAGTGGCATGAACCCACTCTGGTTCGATTATCTGCCTGTTGGTCAGGAAACCCTGCGCGTCATCGTGGCAGTTGATCACCCCATGTCCACCAAACCACTCGTAACCGAGGAAGACCTGAGGAACCAGAGCTGGGTGCTCCAGCCACACGGTTCGTTCCTTCGACAGGTCGTTGACGACTTCATACGCCGCCATGGCATCGTCCCGGCGAGCGTCGTTTCGACCGCCGATGCGCTGCTGACCATGCTTTTGATTCTGCAGAGCCAGCGGCTCGGCATTTTCGCCGAGCCTGTCGCGGCCCTGCTTCAACGCCACGGTCTCGTCAAGGCGCTGCATATCGAGGGGGACATATCCGTCCCCGGGTTCGGGCTCATCAAACTCAGGGACCGCGAGCTCTCCGCCTCCGCCGAGCTGCTCTACAATGTGTTTGCAACGACGCGGAGCCCATGAAAAAACGGCGTTGCAGCTCAAGGCGCATATTGCGTGACCATCCGCGCGTCCCGGCGGAAGTCGGACGGTGACATGCCGGCGATGTGGCGGAATGACTTGTTGAATGCACTGATCGAACCGAACCCGCTGTCCATCGCAACCTGCAGCACATTTGCCTCATCATTCATCAGCATCGCCTGGGCACGAGAGAGGCGCAGAAGGTTCACATACTTGTTGAGTGTCATGCCTGTTGTCTTCTTGAACAGGTTCATCGCGTATTTCGGATGAAGGTCAGCGGCGCGGGCGATGTCGACCGAATCGATTTCCTGCAGGAAGTTGACGGCGATGAAATCGCACATCCGCGCCACGCTGCGCGACGACTGCGGATAGCACTGCTCGATGTCGTCGGCATCCGTCGGCCCGAGTGTGGGAATCATGGTATAAGGTTCGAGTGCGATTCGCTCGACGCGCAACAGCATCTCATCGACGGCGTGCTGTGCCATGGCCGGATCACCCGACCGCGTGTAGCGCACCCAGCGCGGAAAGTTCTCCATGTCCGCCGCGTCGGTCGCCGAAGTAAACAGGATCTCGCCCTTCATCAGGCGGCTCGAGATGTTGAGCGGCAGGCGCATGCGGAAGAAATAGACGAGCGGCAGGTGCCCCCCTGCATAGATCGCATCCTCGGAGCAATCGTCCATCTGATGCGGTTGCCCGCCCCAAAACAGGCACATATCCCCAGCCGTCATCGAGATCTTCTGCCCATTGATGCGGTAGTGCACGCTGCCCCGCATGACATAATTGACTTCGACCTGCACATGCCAATGCGGCATCAGCATCACAGGTGGATGATTGTGAAACATCTGAAGGGCTGTCGGCAACCCTTCGATACTGCTCGCTCCCGGCTGGTAGACAGCCCGCCTTACGATCTTACTTTCCGCCAAATCCATGTTCCCTTTTTAGGAGACAGCGGCTCCCTTCCAGATAGTCTAGCCGCGTTCGCTAAGGGACGGCAATTGAAAAGGGAGGATTTTCAATGCGCTTCAAACTTATCGGTGCGACCGCTGCAGTCGCACTGCTTGCTTCCGGTTCTGCATTCGCGCAGCAGTCGGGCAATCTCACCATCTGGAGCTGGAACATCGCCGCATCGGCGCTGAAGTCCACGCTCGAGGGCTTCAACAAGCAGCATCCGGATATCAAGGTCACGGTCGAGGATCTCGGCAACCAGCAGGTCTTCGACAAGATGCTGGCGGCCTGCGCTGCCGGCGGCGAAGGGCTTCCCGACATCGTCAGCGTCGAGAATTTCGAAGCGGAAATCTTCTGGAGCCGCTTCCCCGACTGCTTTGCCAACCTCAAGGAACTCGGCTACACGCCTGAAATCCAGGCGAAGTTCCCTGACTTCAAGCGCACCGAGCTCGAGGTCGGCGATGTCGCCTATGCGATGCCGTGGGATTCCGGTCCAGTCGCGGTCTTTTATCGCCGCGACTTCTATGAAAAGGCAGGCGTTGATCCGTCGACGATCAAGACCTGGGACGACTTCATCGCCGCAGGCAAGAAGATCTCTGCCGCCAACCCGGGCGTCGTCATGGCGCAGGCCGACTTCAACGGTGACAGCGAATGGTTCCGCATGATCTCGAACGAGCAGGGCTGCGGCTACTTCTCGACCGATGGCCAGACGATCACGATCAATCAGCCGGCCTGCGTTGCAACGCTTGAAAAAGTCAAGCAGATGAAGGATGCCGGCACACTGACGGCCGCTATCTGGGACGAGAAGATCCAGGCCAATACAGCAGGAAAGGTCGCCAGCCAGATGTATGGCGGCTGGTACGAAGGCACAATCCGCTCCGGTTCGCCCGATCTCTCGGGCAAATGGGGCGTCTATACGATGCCGAGCCTGACGGCGGACGGCCCGCATGCGGCGAACCTCGGCGGTTCATCGCTCGCGATCGCTGCCAACTCCCAGAACAAGGAAGCAGCCTGGACCTACATCAACTATGCACTCGGCACCAATGAGGGCCAGGTCACGATGCTGAAATCATTCGGCCTTGTTCCGTCGCTTCTGACCGCCGTCCAGGATCCATTCGTCAACGAACCTCTGCCCTACTGGCATGACCAGAAGGTATGGGCAGACATCCTGTCGACCCTACCGAAGATTGTTCCAAGCCGCGGCACGGCGTTCCAGACGGATGCCGACTCGATCTACAGGGCGGCGCAGACCAAGTACTTCGCCGGTGGCTATCCCGACGCGAAAGCCGCGCTCGATGACGCGGCAAAACAGATCGCCACCGCCACAGGTCTTCCTCTTGCGAACTGAGTAATGGCGCCGGGCGTGACGACACGCCCGGCCTCCATCCCAAGGGATGGCTCGTCTCGTTTGTGAGGAGAATAGAATGCCGATCCGGAACCGGAACGCCTACGCTTTTCTTGCGCCCTATCTCCTGGTGTTTGCCACCTTCTGGATATGGCCGATCATCAGTTCATTTCTGACGTCGTTTCAGAACACCCGCGTCAATCCATGGAAATTCAGTCTTTCCATTAACTGGGGTCGTCTCATTGGCGATCCGGCCTTTTACAACGCGCTCTACAACACGCTGATCATCCTGGTCATCCAGGTTCCTGTCATGATCGCCATCGCAACTGGCATGGCAGTGCTCTTGAACTCACCGCTTTTGAAGGCGCGACCGCTGTTTCGCTTTGCCTTCTTCGCGCCCGTCGTCGTTGGCGAAGTAGCCTATTCAGCCGTCTTCCGGCTGATGTTCAGCTTCGACTTCGGGATCGTCAACAAGATCATCACTCTCGTCGGTCTTCCCGCCGTTTCCTGGTTCGATAATGCCAACGCCGCCATGACACTGATCATCATCGCCGTGACATGGCGCTGGGCGGGCTATAACGCGATCATTATTCTCGCCGGCTTGCAATCCATTCCAGACGACGTCTACGAGGCGGCAACGCTGGACCGTGTCAGTAAGACCCAGCAGTTCTTCCACATCACCCTGCCGCTCCTGAAACCGATCATCCTTTTCTGTGTCATCCTGTCGGTCATCGGCACGATGCAGCTGTTCACGGAGCCGTTCCTCATCACCAATCGCGGTGGCCCGGGGGGTGGAACGGAAACGCTTGGTCTTCTCCTTTATCGCGAAGGCTTCCGCTCGCTGAATTTCGGCTACGCTTCGGCTGTCGCCTACACGATGGCTGCGCTGGCAGTCGCAATCTCGCTCCTCAACCTCTGGATCGGAAGGGAGCCAAAGTGAGATCGAAGTCTCAATCGCTGCTGCTCCGGCAGATTGCCCTCCACGCTGCCCTGACGCCGCTTGCCATCATCTGGCTATTTCCGTTGTGGATGATGTTCGTCTTCTCGACGATGTCGGACTTCGGCATCTTCAGCCCGGAGATCGTGCTCTTGCCCTCGACCAATTTTGTCGAGAACTTCAAGAACCTGCAGGCTGATACCAACTTCATCCGCGCGATGTTCATCTCCATCGGTGTTGCCGCAATCTATACGTTCCTATCGGTACTGCTCACCTCGATGGCAGGCTGGGCGCTGGCCCGCTACCGCTTCGTCGGACGTTCGATCGTCATCGGCATCATTCTGGGCACCATCACGCTGCCGTTTGCCGTCGTCGTCATCCCGCAATTCATCATGGTGGCTCGCGAGTTCAAGCTGGCCAACACCTGGATCGCGTTGATCGTGCCGCCGCTCTTTAACTCGCTCGGCGTGCTGTTCATGCGCCAGGCCTTCTCGATGATGCCCGGCGAATTGTTCGATGCTGCCCGTGTCGAAGGCGTCAAGGAATGGCAGATCTTTCTCCGGATCGCATTGCCGCTCGCCAGGCCGACGATGGCTGCGCTCGCCATCATCCTCTTCTTGCATTCCTGGAACAACTACCTCTGGCCGCTGCTCATCAACTCCAAACCGGGGATGATGACAGCACCAGTGGCGCTCGGAACGCTGATCGGCCTGACCAAGGTCTCCTGGGGCGGGATCATGGCTGGCGCCATGTTGCTGACAGCGCCGATCCTAGTCGTCTTCGTGTTCCTGCAGCGCCACTTCATCGCCGGCATTGCGGCCGGCGCAGTCAAATAATCGGGAAACGCCTGATGTCTGAACTTTCGTTGAAAAATGTCGTGAAGCGCTTCGGCGCGCTGGAAATCATCCATGGCGCCAATCTTGAGGTAAAGGACGGCGAGTTTGTCGTCTTCGTCGGCCCATCTGGTTGCGGGAAATCGACACTGCTTCGCATGATCGCTGGCCTCGAGGACATATCGGCTGGCGAGATCAATATCGGCGGCAAGGTCGTCAATGACGTGGAGCCGGCCGACCGCGGCATTGCGATGGTTTTCCAATCCTATGCGCTTTACCCACATATGACGGTGGAGGAAAACCTGAGCTTCGGGCTGCGCATGAACGGCAACCCGAAGGCGGATACCGAAAAACGGGTCAAACACGCTGCGAACATCCTGCAGATCAACGAACTGATGCAACGGCGGCCAAAACAGCTATCGGGCGGCCAACGCCAGCGCGTTGCGATCGGCCGGGCCATCGTGCGCGAGCCACAAGTGTTCCTCTTCGACGAGCCGTTGTCGAACCTCGACGCCGAGCTACGCGTGCAGATGCGCGTCGAGATCTCCCGCCTTCACAAGCAGCTCGGCACGACGATGATCTATGTGACGCATGACCAGACGGAGGCGATGACCCTTGCCGACAAGATCGTCGTCCTGCGCGCCGGCAACATCGAACAGGTCGGCGCACCACTCGACCTCTATGACGACCCCGCCAACCAGTTCGTGGCGGGCTTCGTCGGCTCACCCAAAATGAACTTCTTGAAAGCCGAGATTCTGGAGCGGAACGCTGCAGGCGCGACGGTTGCCCTTGCTGGCGACAGAAACGTTCGGCTGACCATGCCGGTAACAAGTGCACTGGAATCCGGTGCGTCGGTAACGCTCGGCGTACGGCCGGAACACTTCGTTGACGCAGGGCAGGGCAATGCGGATCTCACCGTCACCATCGACGTCGCAGAACACCTTGGCAACACCAGTTACATCTACGCGACCACGGCGGCGGGCGAACAGATGATCATCGAGCGACCCGAATCTCGCGCCGCTGGCAATCGAGACACCCTGACGGTCGGTCTCAGCGCCAAGCACAGCTTCCTGTTCGACAGCGCCGGCAACCGCCTCCGCTGACTCCGAATTCATCCCAAGACTATGCAATGAAGAAGGAATTCCCATGAGCACAGACCAACCGATCCGCTGGGGCATCATCGGCCCAGGCACCATCGCGCGCACGTTTGCGGACGGCATTGCGCATTCGCGCACAGGAAAGCTCGTCGCCATCGCCACCCGCACCCCGGAAAAGCCCGGGCTTGGCGAAAACTTCCCCGGCGCCCGCATCGTCAAGGGCTACGACGCGCTGCTGACGGATCCGGAAATCGACGCGATCTATATCGCCACACCTCATACTGGCCATGCCGAATGGGCGATCAAGGCGATCCGATCAGGCAAGCATGTCCTCGTGGAAAAGCCGATTGCGCTTTCCGCATTCGACGCCGACGCAATTTATCACGAAGCGAAGAAAGCCGGCGTCTTTGCAGGCGAGGCCTTCATGTATCGCGTCCACCCGCAGACGGCCAAGATTGTCGAATTGGTCAAGAGCGGTGTCATCGGCACTGTGCGGATCATTCGCTCGAGCTTCGGCTTTAACATGGGCACGTTCAGACCCGAGCATCGGCTCTTTGCCAACGAGACGGCCGGCGGCGGCATTCTCGATGTCGGCGGCTACCCGGTCTCCATGGCGCGATTGATCGCTGGTGCAGCCGAAGGTAAAGCGTTCCTCGAGCCCGAAAAAGTCTCCGGCGTCGGCCACCTTGGCCAGTCCGGGGTCGATGAATGGGCCTCGGCCGTCCTGAAATTTCCAAACGGTATCATCGCCGAGGTGTCATGCTCGATCATGGCCCAGCAGGACAATACCCTGCGCATCATCGGGTCGGAAGGACGCATCGAGGTCAAGGACTTCTGGTTTGCCTCAGGGCATAAGGGTGGCATCGGCAACATAGACGTCATCAAGGGCAACGAGCTGCAGACCATCGAAGTCAAGGAGGATCGTTGGCTTTATTCCTTCGAGGTCGACGCAGCCGGCGATGCCATCCGCGCCGGTGAGACGGAATTCCGCTCTCCGGGCATGGGTTGGGCCGACTCGGTCGGCAATCTGCGCGTCCTCGACCAATGGCGTTCCTCCATTGGCCTGGAATATGCGATCGAGCGGGCAGATCGCCGGAAGACGAACCTTGCGGGGGCACCCGTGCGACCAGGCAATGCCGTCCCGCGCCGCCAGATCCCTGGCCTCGCAAAACCTGCGTCGGTCGTGACTCTCGGCTTCGAATTCTTCCCGAACTTCGCCGCCGCGTCGCTGACCCTTGATGCGTTCTACGAGGCAGGAGGCAACGTGTTCGACACGGCCTTCGTCTACGGCGGTGGCAAGACGGAAAGCATCTTCGGAGACTGGCATACCAGCCGGCAGGTCCCGCGCGAGGAGATCGTGCTGATCGGCAAGGGCGCCCATTCTCCGCTCTGCTATCCCGATATCATCGCCAAGCAGCTCGACCAGTCGCTGAACCGGCTCAAGACCGACTACGTCGACATCTATTTCATGCATCGGGACAATGTCGACGTTCCGGTCGGAGAGTTTGTTGATGCGATGGATGCCGAGGTGCGCCGAGGCCGTATTCGTGGCCTGTTCGGCGGTTCGAATTGGACGCGCGAGCGTATGGATGAAGCAGCAGCCTATGCTGCCAGGACCGGCAAGACGGCGCCGGCTGCGCTCTCGAACAACTTCTCGCTCGCAGAAATGCTCGACCCGATCTGGGCTGGATGCGTGGCAGCCTCCGACGACGACTGGAAGACGTGGCTCAAGCAGAAGCAGATACCGAATTTCGCCTGGTCCAGCCAGGGACGCGGCTTCTTCACCGACCGTGCCGGACGTGACAAGCATGACGACGAGGAGATCGTGCGGTGCTGGTACTCGGACCGGAATTTCGAACGCCGCGACAGGGCCATAGAGCTGGCAATCAGGCTGGGCCGCAGCCCGATCCACATCGCGCTTGCCTATGTGATCGCGCAGCCTTTTCCGGTCATTCCGCTGATCGGGCCACGGACCATCGCCGAGCTTGAGGACAGCCTCTCGGCGCTCGACATCAAGCTTACCCCCGAACAGGTAAAGTGGCTGGAAGCGTAAGTGAAGGATGGTCGGCCCGGGACCCTGTCCCGGGCAGATGGAGACACCAGGCCAAGGAACGCTGGAGCAGAGCGCCCTGAAAGCGTATACTCCACCGCCTTAGGCCGGAAGCGGCCCTAGCTGGTCATCAGAGAGGGAGCGAACCATGAAACGGCTGGGTTTGATCACGGCGTCGCTGACGCTTGTGGCCTCCAGTGTTTTGGCTCAAGAGCCTGTCGTCGGAACCTGGAAGACACAAGTCGGTACCACCGCCGCCATTGACGAATGCGCCCAAGGTTACTGCATCACGATGAAAACCGGAAACAACGCTGGCAAGCGGATCGGGTCCTTCCGCGGCAGTAACGGCAACTTCACCGGAAGCATTGTCGAGCCCGAGAGTCGGAAAACCTTCAACGGCGTGCTGACGCAAACCGGGGATACGGTGCATATGCGAGGTTGCACCTTAAAGGTGATCTGCGTCTCCCTCATCTGGACACGGCTATGACAGGCGACGCGACAACGCCCTCGTGTCTTTCATGGCGCCGATGACCTGGCGGTATTCTTCCGCAATGGATATTGCCGCCCTTGCCACCACGGGATTGACCGTCTTGCGGTCGATCGCGTCCGAGCAGGCTTCGAAAACGCCCCGCAAC
Organism: Rhizobium sp. BK176; assembly: GCF_024808055.1. NCBI lineage: Bacteria > Pseudomonadati > Pseudomonadota > Alphaproteobacteria > Hyphomicrobiales > Rhizobiaceae > Rhizobium > Rhizobium sp. BK176. The sequence continues at coordinate 76,898 of NZ_JANUBV010000023.1, forward strand.
TCCCGCTCGATCCATGAGAGTTCCGGATAATGCTTCACCAGCACCTGTGGAAGAAGTTTTGCCTTGGCTCTCATTGACTTCGAGCGATCAATGGTGGCCGGGCCTGCATCGGTAATATCCAGAATTGCTGCTTCAAGCTTTCCAGTGGCGCTGACGATATCGGTAATCAAAGGGGTCATTTTTCCCTCCTGACATTACACCTGATTTCGCCATGCATTCTTCGTGCCAACCGGCTCTCAAAGGGCTCCGGAGACGTCTGGAAAGCCCATTACGGGTTTCCGGTAGTCGAAATGTGCGATGTTGCGCCTGCCGGAAAACGGTCGGCATTATCCCAAATGCGCATGCCGCCTGTTTTATAGGCGCGATCGCGAAGGTGATGAAGATTGATGCAGTTGCGCCATCGCAGATGCAGCGAGGCGTCCATCGTGCCGTCCGGTGACCTGATGCCGGTGCCTTGCTGCAAGGATCAAAAGGAAGACCAGGGACCTGATTGGACCAACAAGACAACGGAACAAAACCGACCTCGAGACACAGGATCGGGACGACCGACAAACCGGCAGGCGCGCGGCCGGCCAGTCGGGACGCCCTGGACTACCTATTCGTCACGAGAAGGAAACATGCCTGAGAGCACATAAAGCAGGTCGATCGTCTCGGAATGCAGAACCCGGTAGTAGACCTGGCGTCCCGTCCGTCGTTCCGTAACGATGCCTCCCGATCGCAGCTTCGCCAATTGCTGAGATACTGCAGCCTGAGGCATGTCGAGCGCGTCCTGCAATTCCCCAACGCTGCGCTCTCCGCCTGCGAGCGCGCACAGGATTCGCATTCTCGTCTGATGGGACATGTGTCTCAGGAACTGGACTGCCTCGTGGATACTAAAGCAGTCGACTATGGCTTGATCTGACATCCTCGATCCGTCGTCTTAAAGCGCGCTTGGCGCGGCTTTGGAATTCAGCAATTGGCGCGCCCGCGAGCATTTGCAAACGGCAGCGACGGAATGCCACAGAGAGGTGACAGAGCGAATCCTCGGTGGTCCTCGGCAGACAAGGAAACGGGCGGCGGGAAGCACAATTGGCGGATTTGGAGGCAGCGACGACCATTTTGGACAGGTCGGGCGGTGGGCTGTACGAACGCTTTGATCGCTTTGAAGAAATCTGAAAATCCAATTAATATTACTATTTACTAATCAAGAAACTCGTATACCGTCAGCAAGGACGACCGGAACGATGCATTGGTCGCGCTCGCGACGCCTTGGAGGAGGCGCATGCATCCGGCCGCCAGTCGCAAAACGGGCACACGCACCGGTGGCCCCCTCGGGAGGTGTACTATGAAGCCTATGAAGACTAATGCTGCCCTGTTCATTGCAGGACTGATGCTGAGCGTCGCGTCGGTCACGTCATCCCATGCTGCCGACAAGCCTACGCTTGCCTTCGTGGTCAACGGCGCCTCCGATTTCTGGAAGGCAGCCGAGGCAGGCGTCAAGAAGGCGCAGGCGGAAATGCCTGATTACACGATGGAACTGAAATATCCTGAGCAGGCATCCGTTGCCGTGCAGCAGCGCCTGATGGACGATCTTGTCAGTGCGGGCGTCAAGGGGATCATGGTTTCTGCCGTGGATCCAAAGACCTCGACTGATGGGCTGAACAAGATCGGCTCGCAGACCGCGCTGTTCACCACAGACAGCGACGCACCGCAAACCAATCGCGTTGCCTATATCGGCTCTTCCAATATCGACGCCGGCAAGCAGGCGGCCGAGATTGCCAAGAAGGCGATGCCGGACGGCGGCAAGTGCATCGGTTTCGTGGGCCTTCTTGGAGCTGACAACGCCAAGGAGCGCATCCAGGGCATGAAGGACGGCTTGAAAGGAACAAAGATTGAGCTGACCGACGTGCGCGGTGACGATATCGATCAAACCCGCGCAAAGAAGAATGTCGAGGATGCTCTTGTTGCGAGCCCCGACGTCACCTGCATGGTCGGCTTCTACTCGTATAACACGCCTAGGATTTACGAGGCCCTGCGTGATGCGGGCAAACTTGGCCAGATCACTGTCGTTGGCTTTGACGACGACCCGATCACACTTGGGGGCGTCAAGGAAGGTACGGTCGCCGCGACTGTCGTGCAGCAGCCGTTCGAGTGGGCCTACCAAGGCATGAAGCTGATGGCCTCCTACCTCAAGGGCGACAAGTCAGGGATACCGGAGAACAAGCTCATCATCATTCCGACCGTGATCGTCGGGAAGGACGACGTCGATGCTTATGCCGCTAACCTGAAGGCCATGGCAGGAAAGTAGATCTCCTTCGCGGCAGCGATGCGAAATCGCTGCCGCGAACGATGTCCCAAGCCAGTGGCATAGCAGCATGGACCGGTCCGCAAACAACCACGACATACCACCACCACTTCCGGAGAAGCCGTTTCTCACCCTTTCCGGCATCGGAAAAACCTATCCGGGTGTGGTCGCTCTCGACGGACTGTCGATCGACATTTTCCCCGGCGAGGTCATCGGCCTCGTCGGCGAGAACGGTGCGGGGAAGTCGACCCTGATGAAGATCCTCGGGGGTGTGATCGCACCCGATCGGGGTACAATGCTGCTCGACGGGGTCGAACGGCATTCGCTCAGCGTCGAAACGAGCATTGCCTCGGGCATCGCCTTCGTGCATCAGGAACTCAATCTGTTCGAGAATCTCGACGTCGCTGCCAATGTCTTCCTCGGTCGTGAACCACTCAAGGCAGGTCCCTTCAGGCTCGTTGACCGGAACCGGTTGAGGGACATGGTCAAGCCGCTTCTGAAGCGGGTAGGGGCGCATTTCACGCCCGATACACCGGTCGCTTCCCTTTCACTTGCCGAACAGCAGATGGTCGAGATTGCCAAGGCGCTCTCCATCAACGCCAGACTTGTTATTTTCGACGAACCGACCTCGAGCCTCCCTCTGGCCGAAACCGAGCGTCTCTTGAGCATTATTAATCTGCTCAAGGCGGATGGCATCAGCGTCATCTTCATTTCGCACCGACTTCACGAAGTCGAGCGCGTCGCTGACCGGGTGATCGTGCTGCGCGATGGCATGCTGGTCGGCACACTTGCCAGAGCAGATATTGGTCATGACCAGATGGTCAAGCTGATGATCGGCCGCGTCCTGGCGGCACGAACGGCAAAGCCAAGGCGATCGCCTGGCTCGGTCGCGTTAAAGGCAAGCATGGTTCGGACTGGCGCCTATCCTGGCCGGCCCGTCGATCTCGAAATACGCTACGGCGAAATTCTCGGGCTTGCAGGGCTCGTCGGATCGGGCCGCACCGAACTGGCGCGAGTGCTATTCGGCATTGACCGAAGCTATGGCGGAGCGGTCTTGCAGGATGACAAGCAAATCGCCATCAACAGCGCGCGAGACGCCGTTGAAAACGGTATCTTCCTGGTGCCCGAGGATCGCAAACGCAACGGGATCCTTCTCGACCTCCCGATCGCAGCAAACATAACGCTCGCCAATCTCCCCGCCCTTGCCACGAACTTCATGGTTTCCACCGACCGAGAAAGGACCGCGGCCGAAAAGCAGCGTGCCCGCCTCGGCATCAAGGCGCCCTCCGTTTCGGCGCGGACAGGCACTCTGTCCGGCGGCAACCAGCAGAAGGTTGTTCTCGCCAAATGGCTGTCGATGAGCCCGAAGGTCATGATTTTTGACGAGCCTACACGCGGCATCGATATTGGCGCCAAGAACGAAATCTATGGCCTGATGCGAGCACTTGCGGACACCGGCGTCGCGATCCTGATGATATCGAGCGACATGGAAGAGGTGATCGGCGTCTCCGACCGGATCGCCGTCATGCACGAGGGCCAGATCGCCGGCATACTGGACGATCAGGAGATAAGCCAGGAAAGCGTGCTTTTGCTTGCCGTCGGCAAACGGCTAAAATAGGGCCGCGACCTACGGAACAGGCATCGGAACGGAAACGCGATGACAAAAAAAGACCTCGGACTTCTGCTGCTGATCATCGTCGTGGGCATCGTCGTCGCGATCATAAATCCACGCTTCCTGCTACCCATCAATCTTGCGAATACATCAAATCTCATCGGGCTTTTCGGCATCCTGTCGATTGGTCAGGCCTTCGTGATCATCACCGGCGGCATCGAACTCTCCGTGGGGTCGCTGGTGGCGCTCCTCGGTGTGCTGTTCATCGATTTCATCGCTGTACAGGACATGTCCCCGACCCTCGCCCTTCCGCTCATCCTGGCGCTCGGGGCAGTCATCGGGGCGATTCATGGCTGGCTCATCACCCGGTTGAACCTGCAGCCCTTCGTCGTCACACTCTGCGGTCTTCTGATCTACCGCGGTGCCGCGCGCTTCTACACCGCCGACGGAACAGCGGGATTTGCGTTCGGCCAGAATTTCCCTGAACTTGAATTCCTCACGGCCGGTCGGTTCTACGGCGTGCCAAACACCTTCATTGCGCTTGTCGTCATCGCCGTTGTGATGTGGGTGGTGCTACACCGGTCGGTGTTTGGTCGTTACCTCTATGCAATCGGGAAAAACGAGGAAGCTGCCCGCTACTCCGGCATCCGGACCGGCCGGATGATCATGGCGGCCTACGTCATCTGCGGTTTGCTCACCGCCCTGTCCGCCATCTACTTCGCCATGTACACGCGCTCGATCTCACCGGCCAGCCATGGTCAATTCTATGAACTCTATGCGATCGCAGCGGCGGTGCTAGGTGGTTTTTCACTCCGTGGCGGCGAGGGATCCATCATTGGGGTAGTGCTCGGCACGATCCTCCTCCAGGAATTGCAAAACCTGGTGAACCTCCTCGGCATCCCGTCGTCATTGAATTTTGCCGTCATGGGCGGGGTCATCCTGATTGGTGTCCTGATCGACCAGCAATGGCACGCCATTCGCGCGCAACGTCGTCTTGTCTCGGCAGCCAAGCAAACCGAAACCCGCGTACAGGCAGAAGCAAAGACCACAGCCATAGCCAGTCAGGAGTGAGCGCGAGCCACTGACGCCACTGAGTTTCATAAATCTGAAACGACCGGGCATGACACCGAAAATGGTGCGCAACGCTGTCTTCTGCTAGCGGCAAGAAGTGCGGGTTTGTGGGCTGAGGATCGATACACCGTTAGGATGCGCTGTAGCGCCTGTCCATCAACTGCCGGCCTTCAAGGACGTCGTCAATCTCGTCATACCGCACGCTGAAGACAATTCGTCAGGCTTCGCGGCACGTCGGTTTTGTCCAATCTGGCTCCAGGCAAAGCGCCACGCCGACCTGCGACTACATCTCGGTCAAGCTCGATGACCCCTCGTTTGCAGCACCGATCTACGCGACGCTGGCCGAAGTCCAGGGCCAGGAAGGACTGCAGCTCATCTGGTCGCGCAGCGCCCGCAGATAGGCCACGCAATGAGGCCCCGCCCAGATCCGGGCGGGGCTTTCGCCCGTCACTTGTTGAGCGCGCCGCTCAGCGCATTGCCGCCATGAACGTCGCTCTCCTGGCGGCGGCGATCTTGCTCGTCGCATCGCGCCGATTGGCTGCCTGGTGCTTTGCCGTTGCCATCACAAACTCTGGAAGCGTCTTTTCCCTCACAACGGCTTCGTTGATTTGCCTCACACTGCTTTGATCACTGTCATGCCCAACGCATGCGGATGGCCATCCCAACCCTAGCCTTGCCGCGGCAGCGGCGGCATCTCGTCACGGCAGCACTCTTGGCACCCGGACGCAAGGGAAAAACTGGTGCCACACGAGAGCTAAAACTGTCAGCTCAGACCGGGCCAGTGTGCCGGGTGGGTAAAGCCAGCTCAAGGCCGCACGGCCCCTCCGATTTTCTCTCCGCTTCGCTGCACTACGCTGCGACAAAACTGGTTCCTCCGCACGCCGGCTCTGCCGGTCGCATGCGCGCCTTGACCTGGCTCTCCCCGCCCTGCCTGCCGCCGTCATCTGTCACATCAGTCACGGAGACGACGATGACCATCGACCAGCACATCGAAGAACTGCGCGCCGAGGCCCGCAATGCCGAAACGCTTCTGGAGCGCAAGGCGATCGAAGCCGAACTCCAACTGGCGCTTGCCGAACGCGAAGTCATCTGGGCCGAACTCGACGGCCGCATCGAGCCGGAGCCGCCGTTCTGAGGCGGCTTTGCCCGTTGCAGATCGAAGCGCGCCGGATCGACCGGCAGCCTTCGATGCTGTCTCTCAATAGCCATTGTCTTGCAGATAGATGTCGATTGCCGCCTGCAGGATCACGGTCATCTTCACGTCGTTCTCATGGGCCGCCCGCATCAACCTCTCCTTCACCGCCTGCTCCAGCGGCACGTTGACGTAGAAGCGGACTGCCCGGTCCTTTGCCCGCTTCAGGTTCTTCAGCCGCCGTGCAGCCTCCTGCTGTTCGCTGCCACGTTTTGCAGCCCGGCCGCGCCGCTCCTCTTCGGATAGACGCGGCAATGTTGCGGCAGCCTTCGGCGTTCCTGGTGGTGCACCGTCATTCCCGGTCGATCCGGAGCTTTTATTGGTGTCCGACAAAGTCATGCCGCTGTCGCACCTGCGACGCGGTGCAAGCGAGAACTGCTCAATGTCGATTGTGTCCTTGCTCACGCTGCCACCTCATCTGATGCCGCCACCCGCCGCAGCTCGATCTCCTCAACCAGGGCCTTTACCTCAAGGCGCGCCTTGCGCACGCTTTCGGTCAGTTCCTGCATCTGCAGCGTGCCAAGACCGTTCTGGATGTCACGGTAGACGTTGCGCTCGAACAGCTCCGTCTGCAGCAGCATGGTCTGATAGTTCGCCTCGATGAGGCCAGCGACGAAAGGACGAATGAAGCGGTAGGCTGCAAGGCTTCGGCCAGGCAGGGTAATTCGGGTGCGAACGTTCATGTGGATGACAGACAGCCCATAGCGGTCGTTGATGTCATTGACCTCGGCGACCGTCTGCCCTGCTGCCTCGATCTCCTTGATGCCTGGCTGGACCGGCGACAACACCACGTCGGAGGATCGGATGATTGTCGTCTGCAGCACACTGTCGACCCCTGCGGCGTCAACCAGGATCACATCAACGGCATCGCGGTATCGATCTATGGTCTCAGCAACCGCCTTGTGGGTGGCCGCGATGGTAACCTCGATATTGCCAGGAACGTTGCCTTTGGCGTGACACAGCTTCCACCAGCCGGCGAGATTCTGGCGGCCATCGGCATCGACCATCAGGACACGCTGCCCGTCAAGCGCATACTCCCCGGCCAGAAGTGTCGCCAAGGTCGTCTTCCCAGCGCCACCCTTGTTGCTTACCACTGCATAAATCAGGGACATCGTCAGCTCCGCCAGATATCGCAGAATATGAACCATTATAGTTCGTCTTTGCGTTTCGTCCAGCCTGTCGTTTTTGACCCTGCGATGTGGACAATCTGCCCCATCGTGGGCACCCACCGATCGGGCATGGCTCACGACGGTAAGATGTGGACACTTGTCCACAGAATGTGAAAGCAGGCTATGCCTATGTCATAGCGTAATACTTTCTTGCTACATCGAACTATCGTGTGTTCACACGACATGGTGGCGTGATGGCGAGATAAGACTTTTCCCAATACGCCGGCTCGCCTCCACGCTCTGGGTATGCATCCAGTGACGGGTTGCAAATGCGAACCGAAACAGTCTATATTGGTTTGGCAGGATACGCAAATTTGTGATACAAATTTGC